>NZ_JBSWXQ010000004.1:0-330054 GCF_056160685.1 Croceivirga sp. ABH4_376
TGGTACCAACACCGTGACTACTACGGCTACCGTTTCTGGTAATACTTGGACGGCCACGGATGCAGATATCTCTGGATTGGACAACGGTACCGTTACCGTGACCGCCGATGTTACCGACGTAGCCGGCAACCCGGCCACCGATAACGACCCGGTTACTTTGGATAATACCATCCCTACTATAGATATTGATTTACCTATAGAAGGCGATAACATCGTGAACGCCAGTGAGGATGGTGACGTGACCATCTCCGGTACCACTACAGATGTAGAGGACGGGCAGGTCGTGACCGTTACCTTCTCCGATGGTACCAACACCGTTACCACTACGGCTACCGTTTCTGGTAATACTTGGACGGCCACGGATGCAGATATCTCTGGATTGGACAACGGTACCATAACCGTGACCGCCGATGTTACGGACGTAGCCGGCAACCCGGCCACCGATAACGACCCGATTACTTTGGACAATACCATCCCTACTATAGATATTGATTTACCTATAGAAGGCGATAACATCGTGAACGCCAGTGAGGACGGTGACGTGACCATTTCCGGTACCACTACGGATGTGGAGGATGGGCAGACCGTGACCGTTACCTTCTCCGATGGTACCAACACCGTGACCACTACGGCAACCGTTGCTGGTAACACGTGGACGGCAACCGATGCCGATATCTCAGCATTGGACAACGGTACTATTACCGTGACTGCCGATGTTACGGACGTAGCCGGCAACCCGGCAACCGATAACGACCCGATTACTTTGAACAATACCATCCCTACTATAGATATTGATTTACCTATAGAAGGCGATAACATCGTAAATGCAAGTGAGGATGGCGACGTGACCATCTCCGGTACCACTACAGATGTAGAGGACGGACAGACCGTGACCGTTACCTTCTCCGATGGTACCAACACCGTGACTACTACGGCTACCGTTTCTGGTAATACTTGGACGGCCACGGATGCAGATATCTCTGGATTGGACAACGGTACCGTTACCGTGACCGCCGATGTTACCGACGTAGCCGGCAACCCGGCCACCGATAACGACCCGATTACTTTGGACAATACCATCCCTACTATAGATATTGATTTACCTATCGAAGGGGACAACATCGTAAATGCAAGTGAGGATGGCGACGTGACCATCTCCGGTACCACTACAGATGTAGAGGACGGGCAGGTCGTGACCGTTACCTTCTCCGATGGTACCAACACCGTTACCACTACGGCTACCGTTTCCGGTAACACTTGGACGGCCACGGATGCAGATATCTCTGGATTGGACAACGGTACTATTACCGTGACTGCGGACGTGACCGATGCAGCCGGCAACCCGGCTACCGATAACGACCCAATTACTTTGGACAATTCCATCCCTACTATAGATATTGATTTGTCTATCGAAGGCGATAACATCGTAAATGCAAGCGAGGATGGTGACGTGACCATCTCCGGTACCACTACAGATGTGGAGGACGGACAAATCGTGACCGTTACCTTCTCCGATGGTACCAACACCGTTACCACTACGGCTACCGTTTCTGGTAACACTTGGACGGCCACGGACGCCGATATCTCAGGTTTGGACAACGGTACTATTACCGTGACGGCCGATGTTACGGACGTAGCCGGCAACCCGGCCACCGATAACGACCCGATTACTTTGGATAATAACACTCCAGAAGTAGATAGTTTTAGTACTGTAGATATTACTCCTATTTTAACTGGTCAAGGTGATGCCAATGAACAATTGACTATTGAATTAGACACTGATGGTGATGGTACCATAGATGTTACCTACACCGTAACAACAGACGGTTCTGGTAATTGGAGTATTGATACAGATAGTGCTACACCTATAAGTGGCACCTTCCCTACTCTAGGTGATGAAGATATAATTGATATTACTACTACGGATAATGCTGGAAACAGCAATACCGGGATAGTTACTATTTCTGTTGATACCGATGGTGATGGATTAAACAATAATGAAGAGACGGCATTAGGCACAGATCCAAACAACCCAGATTCTGATGGTGACGGTATTAGTGACGGTCAAGAAGTATTAGACGGTACAAATCCTTTAGATGATTGTGAGTCCGTGAACGGTACGCCACTTGCTACGAGTGACTGTGATGCAGATGGGCTAACTAATGCGGAGGAAGCTAGTTTAGGAACAGACCCATTTAATGCTGATACCGATAACGATGGATTGTTAGATAGTGAAGAAGTTAGTCTAGATACCGACCCATTGAACCCAGATAGCGATGGTGACGGTGTAAGTGACGGTCAGGAAGTATTGGACAACACCAATCCTTTAGAAGATTGTGATTCAGTTGATGGTACACCGCTTGGAACCAGCGATTGTGACGAAGATGGATTGACCAATGATGAAGAAGCAAATCTTGGTACCGATCCTGAAAATCCGGACACTGATGGTGACGGTATAAGTGACGGTCAGGAAGTAATTGATGAAACTGATCCACTAGATGGTTGTAATAGTTCTGGTGGTACACCTCCTGCAGGTTCTGCTTGTGATATTGAAATTGAATCTGATTTGATGAACCCAACTTTAGGACAAAACACCTTTAGAATCATCAACATTGAACAGTTCCCAAACAACACTGTTGAAATATTTAATAGATGGGGGGTTAAAGTGTTCAGTGCAAAAGGATATGACAACGATAGTAATTCATTCCAAGGAATTTCTAATGGAAGGGTTACCATCCAAGCCAATGAAGAATTACCTGCTGGCGTATATTATTACATCATCAATTATGAAAATGACGGCAGCGCCAGAAGTCGTACTGGATACCTATACCTTAACAGATAAAAAAGTTCCCTTAAGCATAAATAGCATGAAAAAAATAAATTTAGCAATAGCAATAACCTGTCTACTAATACAAGGTTTGTGGGCCCAACAAGATGCCCAGTATACACAATACATGTATAATACAATTTCTATAAACCCAGCCTACGCAGGTAATAGAGGTGTGTTTAGTATAGCTGCCCTACACCGTTCTCAATGGGTGGGTTTAGATGGTGCGCCTAGTACACAAACATTAAACCTTCATTCTCCTGTTTCTGAAAGGGTTGGTCTAGGATTCTCTGTGGTTAATGATGAGATTGGAAACGGTACCAACCAAGACACCTATTTTGATGCTTCGGCTTCTTATACGGTACCTGTATCTTATTCAGGTAAATTGTCTTTTGGATTAAAGGCTGGCGGACATATACTAAACATTGATTTTAATAAACTTAGGGTTTACGACCCTTCTACAGACCCAGGTAACGAGCCAACAATAGACAATAAGTTCTCCCCTAATTTTGGTGCTGGTGTATTTTACCATACCGATCGCTTTTATTCCGGGCTTTCCATACCTAATTTTCTGCAAACAGAACATTTTGATAATGAAGCTGAGAGTACTTCTTATGTGGCTACGGAAAGAATGAACTTATATTTTATTACGGGATATGTCTTTGATATTGGTGCCAGAACTAAATTTAAACCTGCTTTTCTATTTAAAGCGGTAAAAGGCGCGCCTTTACAGGCAGATATTTCGGCTAACTTTCTATTTAACAATAAATTTTATGCGGGTGCCGCTTATCGTTGGGACGCCGCAGTAAGTGCTTTAGCAGGTTTTCAATTATCTGACCAATTAATGCTAGGCTTGGCATATGATAAAGAAACTACAGATTTGGGCAGTCAACGTTTCAATGATGGTTCTTTTGAAGTATTTTTAAGGTATGAATTTAGAAACAAGATTCAGAAAGTAATTACACCAAGATTCTTTTAAGCAGCATAATATGAAAATTAAACACTATTATAACATCCTCGCAGCCCTAATACTAACAGGCTTTTGTGCAAATGCGCAAAAAACATCCTTAAAAAAGGCAGATAAAAAATACAACTCTTTTGCCTATGTAAACGCAATAGATTCTTATGAAGATTTAGTAGCCAAAGGATATACTACCGAGGAAGTGCTAAAAAAGTTGGGGAATTCTAATTATTTAATTGCTAATTATGACGAAGCTGCAAAATGGTATGGCCAACTCATAAAGCAAGAAACTTTTGATAACGACCCAGAGTATATTTACAGATATGCGGTAAGTTTAAAATCTCTTGAACAATATGAAGAATCCAATCAATGGATGGAAAAGTTTTATAGTTTAAAAGAAAATGATCTTAGGGCTAAAAATTTTGAAAACAATAGAGATTATTTAAAAGAAATTGGAAACAGAGCAGGTACGTTCAAAATTGAGAAGGTAAGTTTTAATTCAAAGGAAAGTGATTTTTCTCCAGCGTTTTATGGTGAAGAAGTGCTTTTTGCTTCGGCAAGGGACACGGGTATGGTTACCAAATACACCCACTCTTGGAATACAAGACCGTTCTTGGATATTTATAGAACAGGAGGAAATCAAAAGGAAGGTCCCGAAAAACTAAGCAGAAATATTAATAAAAAGACTCATGAATCATCACCTGTGGTTAGTAGTGATGGGCAAACGCTATATTTTACCCGTAATAACAGTAAAAACGGTGGGTTTGCCAAGGATGATGAAGGTGTAAGTAGACTTAAAATATACAGCGCTACCTTAAAGGATGGTGAATGGAAAAATGTAAAAGTATTACCGTTTAATGGAGATGATTTTTCTACCGCCCACCCTACCTTAAGTCCAGATGGGAAATGGTTATATTTTGCTTCTAACCGAGAAGGCACCTACGGGGATTCAGATATTTATAAGGTAGCCATCTTAGAGAACGGTAATTTTGGGGAACCTATAAACTTAGGCCCTAAAATAAATACAGAAAGCTCAGAAACCTACCCCTATTTTGGAAAAGACGGTGTGCTCTATTTTGCTTCTAATGGCCATCCAGGAATAGGAGGTTTAGACCTTTTTGCCGTGAAAATGGAAAACGAAGATTTTAGTAATGTCATCAATTTAGCAATGCCCGTTAATAGTATAGAAGATGACTTTTCCCTGATTATTGACAATGAATCCGGAAAAGGCTATTTTGCTTCTAACCGTAGTGGTGGCATGGGTAGTGATGATATTTATGCCCTACAGCAATTAAAACCTTTAGAATTTACTTGTGGTAAAGAGCTTGTTGTTAAGGTTATAGATATAGAAAACGGTAACTATTTAAATGCCGCTAACGTAGAAATATCCGGAGAGCGTAAATTTAGTGGGGTTACGGAACAAGAAGGCTATATAATATTTGACCCTAAATGTGGTGCAGCGATTCTTGATATTTTAGCGCAAAAAGAAGGATACGAACAAGGGACTACAACATATAGTGTTACTGATGAAGAAAAGCAAGAAATTACCATTTCCTTGAAACCATTGGTACAATTACCAAAACCTGGAGACAATCTTCTGGCGTACTTAAATTTGGAAAACATTTTATTCGATTTGGACAAATATAATCTAACAGTAGATGCAATAGCTAAGCTAGATAAGGCGGTTAAATTCTTAAAAGACAATCCTACGGTAGATTTACAAATACGTTCCTACACAGATGCCTTGGCCAGTAAATCTTATAACATTAAATTATCTGAAAACAGAGCTAAGACCACTAGACAATACCTTATTGATAATGGTATTGCAGCTGGCAGGTTGAGTACCAACTTCTATGGCGAAGAAAATTTGGTAAATGATTGTATGGTTTGGAGCAATTGCTCTAAAGAAGAAAATCATAAAAACAGACGATCAGAGTTAATTGTAATGGAATAATCCATCAAAGGTTTAAACCTTTAAACAAGCTCCTTTTCAAAGTAAAAAGTGTGGTATTTTTGTAACTCAATTACTACTATGGAAAGGAGCTTTTATACTATAGCCAAAACAAGTCTTATACTCGTCTATCTAGTTATCGTTGCTGGTGCCGTTGTACGTATGACGGGTAGCGGCATGGGATGCCCAGATTGGCCCAAATGTTTTGGTTATTACGTACCACCCACAGATATTGAAACTCTGGAATGGCAGCCCAATAGAGATTTTAAAAAAGGGCAAGTAATTATTGTACAAGAAACCCTACAAGTTGCTAAAACTGATTTTAGGACCAATACTATTTTTAATAGTGCAAATTGGGCACCATATACCAAACATGATTATGCTAAATTTAATGTTTGGCACACTTGGATAGAATATATAAACAGACTGGTGGGTGCGTTAGCCGGTTTGGCTACCTTGGTAATGGCAGTTATCTCTTTTAAGTTTTGGAAACACCATAAAAAGATTACCATCTTGTCTTGGTTAATAGTTTTGGGCATGGGGTTCCAAGCATGGTTGGGCGCCACGGTGGTTTATTCATTACTAGCCCCGGTTAGGATTACACTACATATGTTAATGGCCCTAGTAATTGTGGGCGCCATTCTTTATGTAATGTATATGGTTTCTGATAATCATGACAACTATACATTTGGCAAAACTTTTAGATCTCTTGTACTATTCTCATTAGTATTAACTTTTATACAAGTTGCATTGGGTACCCAGGTAAGACAGTTTGTAGACGAACAAGCTAAATTAGTGGGAGAATTGGCCAAAGACCAATGGTTGCTCTCTCCTACCCTTAATTTTTATATACATCGTTCATTTTCTATTCTTGTTTTAATAATTAACGCGGCCATATATTGGCAAACCAGAAAAAACAACTGGAAATTACCAGCAACGGTTTGGATTTTGGTTCTAATTGGATTTGAGGTTTTAAGTGGGATTTTAATGTATTATGTGGATTTTCCCTTTGGGAGCCAACCAGTACACCTTGTCTTGGCCTCTATACTTTTTGGACTTCAATTTTATCTGTTTTTAAAGGTCTATTCACCTAAGATGGCAAAGAATTCTTTGTAACTTTACCCCCTTGAAAATTTTAAGGGATGATATATAAAATCAGGATAATCCTAGATGCCGAAGAGGATATCTTTAGAGACTTAGAGATTGAACATGAAGTTACCTTAGAGAGTTTCCATAATGCTATTACGCAAGCATTTGGCTTTCTTGGAGACCAAATGGCATCTTTTTACACCTGTGACGAAGAATGGAACCAAGATGAGGAAATAGCGCTTTTTGACATGAGCGAAAATGGTTCTGACATTAGATTAATGAACGAGACCACTTTAGATGATGTCTTAACGGAAGATAATCCTAAACTTATCTACGTCTATGACTTTTTTAGTATGTGGACGTTCTTTATAGAATTGGCAGATATTGTTGATAAAGAAGACGGGCGCTCTTATCCTAACGTGCTGTTTAGTTTTGGGGAATTGCCAGACTCGCCACCCGAAAAGAATTTTGAATCTGAAAAGTCTGTAGATTTTGATGATTCTTTTGGCAGTTATGACGATTTGGATTTTGACGAAAATTGGAATTAATCCCCGTTTAACCATATTATTTATTGCACTAATAACCTATGATCAATTTATATTCGGCTCAAATAGAAAGTATTTCTTTACACCGCGTAGGAAATAAAAGTAGAAACGAACCAATTTTTTTATCGGAAAGACCCCATAAATTAAATGATGAAATCTCTGCTTTGTTAAAAGAGTATTTCTTTAAACCTTTTCGTGAAAAAGAAGAAAATTATTTTCGCTTTACTAATGAAGTAGATGTAGAGTTTAACGAAATATATAAGGCCGCTGTTGCCATCTTTGAAGACCCAAGTAGAACGCACCAACAGTCCAAAACAATTACCACCCATTTGTTTGACCAATCTAACCATCCACATATAAAAAATGGAGAAGTTTATATTGCACACTTTACAGATGTGGTTTTGGATAATCAGAAAATGGACGCCATTGGTATCTTTAAAAGTGAGCTAAAGCACGATTTTCTTGAGTTTGAAGAAAACCAACAAAATTTAGATATTGTTATAAGACAAGGAATAAACATAAATAAGTTAGATAAAGGTTGTCTTATTTTTAATCAAGAAAAGGAAGAAGGGTATAAAGTATTAAGCGTAGATAGCAATCGCTACGATGCCAAATATTGGATAGAAAACTTTTTAGGGCTTTCGCCTCTTACAGATGAAAATTTTTACACTAAGAACTACTTAAAATTCTGCCAGAATTTTGCCAAAGATGTAGTTTTACCGGCAGAGGATAAACAGCAAGAGGTATTATTCATGAACCGTGCGGTAAACCATTTTGCCAAGAACGATAATTTTGAGGAAACCAGCTTCTTAAACGAGGTAATGGACAACCCTGAACTTATCCCGGAGTTTAAGCACTACAAGGTAGAGAAGGGCCCAAAATATAGTATTGAGGACGTTAGTAATTTTGATATTGCCAATAAAGCGGTGAGCGATGCGCGTAAAAAAATTAAAAACGTAATTAATCTAGATACCAACATACAGATTAAAATGGATTTTATTAATCCAGAATCTGCAGAGAAATTTGTAGAGAAAGGCTGGGACGAAGAAAGGCAAATGTACTATTACTTGGTCTACTTTAATAAGGAACAAAAGAGCTAAATCCTATTAAAAAGCGGTTTTATTTCTAGGATTTAAAACCGCTTTTCCATTATTTGTTTCATACTAACATCTTGATAATTACGCTTTACAAACTCTAGCGCTGTTGCCAATACCTGCCCCATTTTTTTGCACTTTTTAAACTCCACATCATGTGTAAATTCATAAAGTTCAGATTGCAGTCTAGACACGTTATCCGGTATGGAAATAGTATCTGTTTTGGCTATGTTTACCAATCTTTTTATACGGTTTCCAGAGCTTAAAATACGCTTGGCAACAATAGACCTTTCCTCTATCTTATACTGTTCTACGCTGTAGTTTTGTAGTTTTTTTGTTACCAAATCTACCATAGCATTATTCTCTTTAAAAAATTGCGGTAAATACACTTTGAACTTACCTTCAAAACATTGCTGGTCAAAATCTATGGCCCTAATCCTATAAACTACATGATCAAAATCGTGCACCGGAACAATAACATAATTATAAGAGCGCATATCGCCCAGTAGGCGAATCATACAACGCTCATTGAATTTCACAAATTCTTTTGCCAATTGCGCTTTTTGAGATTCGGTGCATTTGGGTAAATTTTCCTTTATAAACTCATCTCCAGGAATACCGGCTATATGCTCTTCTATAAGGGTATCTTTGTACACTAAAAAGTTAAGGTTGTACGGAGACAACATATGTTCCAATTCTAAACCATAAACCCTGGAAGCATCTGTCTTTTTTACATAAAAATGGGTGTAGTTATCGTTTAATATATTTCTAACTTTAATTCTAAAGGGCTTAGAATTACCAAAAGTACAGTAATCAATTGCATCAATATTTAAATAATCCAAAATGCGCTCACTACCGTCTGAATGTAAAATAGAATATACTTTTTTTAAGCTTAAATCTATCTCTTCTCGTTCAAATTCTGAGTAATAAACCCGTACCCAAAGCGTATCATTTCCTTCTCTATCTTCTACCGCTATAGAACCAGAAAAACGTAGCAAGTCTTCATAAAAAATGGGAATTTCAATTTTTCTACTGTATTTACCCAAATAGGCATCTAGCTTGGCATTTACAGGAAAAGCTGGCTTCTTTTTAGACATCAATTTTTCGTCGGTCATTCCTTACATTTTGTCTAAAGGTACAAAACCGAACCAAAATCACGCTCAGTATGTAACAACATTAAATCTCGGTTTTAACCACTAATAGTTCTACTTTACAACATAAATCTGCACAGTCCATTGTTTGGTGTTTTTTTTGGTAACGTATAACTAATCTCCAAATACAAACATGGGCCAACAGCAATTTCTGAGATTAATTTTCAGTTTATTTCTAACACTAACTTTTGGGTTGACCGCCAATGCACAGTTAAGTGACCTTCATTATTTACCACCCTTAAAACAAGGACAGAACAATGCGGGTATTAGAGATCAAGCTATTTACTTGTCTACACCAGAACCTACTACCTTTACGGTAAATGCTTATCGCGGTACCAACGCTACGCCTGTAGCAACCTTTAACATTTCCAATACAGCTCCTGCTGTGTGGACACTGGCAGACGGCGATAACAATATTACCTTGGTTAACAATGCCAACACAGGTACGGTTTTAACCAATAGCGGCTTGCGTTTTGAATCGCCCAGTGGCAATCGTTTTTATGTAAATTATAGGGGTAACTCTAGCGCACAAGCTGCTTCTTTAACGGCCAAAGGTAGACAAGCAATGGGTACCCGTTTTAAATGGGGAGGTGTACCCAATTTAGGTGCACACGCATCTAAATCCAACACCTTAGGTATAATGGCCACGGAAGACAACACTACTGTTACCCTTTTTGGTTTTGACCCCGGATGTGAGTTCAGGGTTGGGAATGATAGAGCGGGTATTACAGCAGATTTCCACACTATTACCCTTAACGCTAATGAATCTTTTGTTTATGAAACGTACATTGGTACTAGCCCAACACAAGCCCATGAAGACGGTTGGATTGGTGCCTCTATAGAAGCAGATAAAAATATTGTAATTAGTAACGGTTCTATAAATTTTGGTCGCCAAGTTGGTCAAGCTAATAGGGATGCAGGTATAGACCAACCAGTACCAGAAAATAGATTAGGAAAAGAATACGTTTTTATCCGTGGTAATGGTAACGCTAATGGCTGGACGGAGTTTCCTCAAATTATTGCCACTGCAGATGATACACAAATATTTGTAAACGGAAATACTACACCAATAGCTACGATAGATAATGGTGAGTATTTCATGATTCCGAGTACTTTTTATTCTTCAAATTCCGCCGGGGCCAATATGTTGGTGCAAACTTCAAAAGATGTTTACGCCTACCAATGTATGGGTGGAGACGGAAAAGCATATACCCAAGGGCTTAACTTTGTAGCCCCGGTTAACTGTTTGCTTCCAGATAGCATGGATAACATACCAGATATCCGAAACATGGCCGGCAGCTTGGTAACTGGCGGTATGACGATTATTGCCGCAGTGAATACACCAGATGCCAACATTGTAGTAACAGACGGTAACGGGCCCGTTACCTTGCCTGCCTCCCAACCTGTTGCGGGTTCTACAAATTGGAAAACTTTTTTCATTGCCAATTTAAACGGAAACGTAAGCGTACAATCCACTGGCCCCATGGCTATTGGATTTTTTGGCTTTAATGGCGCAAGAGGTGTAGCTGGATATTTCTCAGGATTTGACACCTTGCCCGAAGTTACACTTGCCATTAGAGGTGGTACGGGTTGTTTTGTAGGTTCAGAAATATATGAGGCTACCAATAGTAACTTTGATGCCTTTCAATGGTACGAAAACGGACAACCAATTCCAGGGGCCAATGGCCCAAGTTATGCACCACCGGGTGCAGGGGAGTATTTTTTAAGAGGCACCAAAGGACCATGTACCTATGATAGTAATCCGCTACAAGCACTTTATTGTGATCCAGATGTGGTATTAGAGAAGTCCGTAGATAAACCGGAAATTTTAGAAGGAGAAACGGTAACCTTTACCATTAAGGTTACCAATAACGGCTTAGGACCACTTACCAATTTGCAAATCACAGATAACATCCCTGCGGGTCTAACCTTAATTAACGCACAGACCATAACCGGAAGTTTTAATGGAAACACTTGGAATATTGGAACATTAGATGGTGGTGATAACGCATTTTTAAATTTAGAAGTAAGAGCAGATGAAATTGCTATTTTACCATTCTTAAATCTAACCAATACAGTAACCAATAGCCAAGATCAAGTAGACGCCAATATTACGCCAGATACTCCGTCTGCACGAATAGTAATCCATAACGATTACGACAATGACGGGGTTATAGATAGCGAGGATTTAGACGATGACAATGATGGAATCTTAGATACGGTAGAACAATTGTGTACCATTTCTAATGATATAACATTTACAACACCATCTTCTACCGTTCAAGGAGGTAGCCCTGTTACTGAAATTTACACGAACTTTAACGATTTATGGAGAAGCTCCTCTAGCGCACTAAATCCAAACTTACCAAATCTATCCCATGAACTTTTAGCATTTACTTCTGGGGGTACTACTTTCTCAACCGGGGTAATTGATGATGATGTTTATGACACCAATGGCAACAGCCTTTTTGATGGTATAGATACCAATAATGATGGTTTGGTAGATATAAATATTACCGAATCTAATTGGATGGCCTTAACACCGGCAAGCAATATATATGGAGAAGCAACCATTGAAGCAAGTTTAAATGATGGAGATGTAAATAATGCCCTGGGCCTAACCGTTGTTAACGACCCTACCACAGATCCTTTAAACCCGTTATTGACCAATGGCTTAAATGGTTTGGATTTGGGTACTGGTATTGCAAATGTAGGTAATGATTGGACCTATGATATTGACCCTATTGTTGCGGCTACGGTTGGTGATGGTATACCAGATATAATGCTTACGCAAATTGCACAACCAGGAGGTGCCGGCCATATTATTAGCTTATATGATGCCACTGGAGCGCCAATAGGTAATGCCGTACAGGTTCAAGCATCTACCGGAGGTGCCCTTGGTACCGTTGTTGGTTCGTATAACCTTGATGTTTACCATGCAGACGGAAGTGTTTTCTTTGATAATACGGTTAGAGACTATCGTTTGGCAACAATTGAGCTATCAGAATTTAATATACCGGCAGGTAGGTTAAATGATGTCGCTTTTTTAAGACTACAACTCTCTTCAAGTTCAGATTTGGCCTTTTTAGCATATAATACGGAATCTTTTACAGGATTCTGTGCCAATCTAGATACGGATTTAGATGGTATTCCAGACCATTTAGATTTGGATAGCGATGGTGATGGTTGTAGTGATGCCAATGAGTACTACAAAGACAATAACGCAGATGGTGGTGATGGTGGTGAGTACGGAACGGGTGTGCCCGCGGTAGACCCAACAGACGGAACCGTTATAGCTGCATCTTACCAGCAAGTTTTTGCTCCTATCATTATATTGGGGAACACTTCAGAAGATTTAGGCGGAACGGACATCAATGGCCAAGATTTAAGCCTTGGAGAAACCTTTGACTATGTTATACGTTTCCAAAACACCGGTGATGATGATGCTACTAATTTTACCATTAGAGACGTACTACCTAATAATATTACCATAAACAATTATGATTATACGGATGCTCCAGGGGTAACCGAGACTTATGATGCCTTAACCAACACGGTAACTTTTACTATTCCTGATAATTTGGTAGAAATTGGCGACCCTGAATATAAAATAAAGATTGAAGTTACGATAGATGGTGATTGTTCTGAATTTGTTGCAGCCTGTTCCTCACAATTAGAAAACCAAGCTTTTGCAACCTATCAAGGCATTGTAAATACCAATACATTTTCAGACGAAGATGGCTCTAACCCAGCTGGAGCCTGTATTACCACATTAGAAACTGCTTCTAATAATTTAGCAAATGCCTTATTGGATTGTGATATTGCAAGAACCGTACAACTGTGTGGTGATGATGTAACCCTTACTGCTGGTGAAGGATTCACTAGTTATACATGGGCTTTAGACAACAACAATAATGGGGTAATTGATGCTGCTGACACAATCTTAAACGATGGCGATCCAGACAGCAACCCAAGAACCATGGATGTTACCAATATTGGCAACTACTTGGTAGAAAAAATTGCTGGTAATGGTTGCGATGACCAAATAGAAAGAATTAACGTAGAACGTTTTGGCACCACCCAAACCAATCCGGTTGTAGACTTTTTTAACCAAGTAAACTCAGATACCAATCCAGATAATGATTTACAGGGCGAAATAGTTACCTGTTCCGTGGATGGTGACCTGCTTCCTAAAATTTTCTTGTGTGGGTCCAATGATACCGCTTCAGTCCAATTAGGAATTACGGATGCAATTTCCATTACTTGGGAAAAACTAGATGAATCTTCTTGTTCTTCTGTTGGAGATGATTGTGCTAATAAAAATGGAACTTGTACATGGGACCAATTGGCTGTTCAAGATAACTTTACAATTACAGAAAGTGGTAGTTACCGTGTGGTAATTGCTTATCAAAATGGTTGTTTTAGTCGCTTCTATTTTAATGTGTTTCAAAACACTTTAGATATAGACTACATTGCCAATGATATTATTTGTGATACAGACGGTAATATAAGAATAACCAATGTAGGCTCCGGATATGGCTTTCAATTGTTTGATGTTACCAACAATGCCATAGCTGTACCATTTAGCGCAGGACAAGGACCTAATTTTGATATTGATACCAACGGAACATATAGAGTACAGGTAACCCAATTAAACCCATCTACCAACACCCCAATAGAAAATAGTTGTGTTTTTGAAACAGAAGACATTGGTATACAAAGAAGGGACTATCAAGTTAACATTACTACCACACCTGCAGATTGTGATGAGCAGGGTACAATTGGTATACAAGCACTAAACGTATTACCAGATTATAGTTATGAGCTATTTATTGATGATGGTAGTAATTCCGGAGATGGTAGTTTTGTAACTTCAGAATTGGTTACTGCGGATAATACTCACACGTTTACGGGTGTTGCACCAGGAAATTACCGTGTGGTTACCTCAACTACCAATGGATGTACAAATGAGCAATTTATTAGGGTTACCGAGATTCCAGAATTAGTTTTAACCGCTACCGTTCAGGAACATATTTCGTGTAGGCCAGGACAAATAGACCTTGATGTTGTAGGAGGTACTACCGGTCATGAATTTGCCATTTGGAGCAAAGATGGTATTCCTTATTACTCCGATCAAGCTAGCATCCCAGAAGCTGATTTTACCAGTAACACCAATTTCTTATTTGGCTATACGGGCACTCCAACAACTTATGTTTCTGGAGAAGATGGCGATTATGTTTTTATAGTAAAGGATGATAATGGCTGCTATAAGCTTTCTAACAGCGTACGTTTAGATGATTTAGGCGTAATTACGGCTACCGCGTCTAATACAGACATGACTTGTGCGGATGAAGCATCATCTACCTTAACTATTACCGCAAGTGGTGGTACAGCTCCTTATAGCTACAGCATAGATGGTGTTAATTTTCAAAACGAGAATTTTTTCAACAATTTAAGCGCTGGCATTTATACCATAACAATTATGGATGCAAGTGGTGGTACAGATGGTACAGCTTGTACTACTACCATTGAGCACGAAATTACACAGCCTTTTAGATTATTGGCATCTGCTAGTATCATAGAAGACGCTTCTTGTGACCCTTCTGGTGAGGCCTTGGTTAAAATTTTAAATCCAAGCGGCGGTCAAGCTCCTTATTTATATAGTTTTGATGGTGGTTCAAATTTCAATACGCTAACAGAGCAACGCTTAAGCCCAGGAAATTATAATTTGGTATTACAAGACGCCCTAGGTTGTACCTATCCAATGGAAATTACGGTACCAGCTCCGGTTAATGCCCCTAACCTAACACCCACTGTAACTTATGATTGTAACGGGGAGGGCATCATAACCATTTCAACAGACAACACAACAGACTTTAATTACACCTATAGTTTGGATGGTACTGCAAACACACCGGCCAACCAAAATTACTTTGAGAATGTTGCTGCCGGACAACACACTGTAAATGTGGCATATACCACAACGATTACTCCAGACCAAAGCACGTTGTTTGTAGAAAATTTTGGTACAGGTAGTAGCACGCAAATTGCCGAAGCAGGTCCAGAATATTGTTTTGAACCCCAAGATGGCAGCCAAACAAACTGTAATAGAGGTCCTGCAGGTATTTTGGTCAACGGCGAATATACAGTTACCAATTTTGTGACTAATCCAGCCCCATTTGTTAGGAGTCCACAAGACCACACTGGCCTTGCAAATGGTCGCTTCTTTGCTATTGATGTTAGTACCTTTTCTGATACAGGTAGCCCATCCTTGAACAATATATTATGGTCTAAAGCAGGTATAGAAGTATTGCCAAACCGAGAAATCACTTTAAGTTTTTGGGCTTATAATTTAATGCAAACCGGAAATGCAGGTAATAATCCTGAGGTATTGGTAGAAATACTGGACACCTCCGGAACGGTAATTTTTAGCAGTGCAACCGCAGCTATTCCTAAAAACACTAGCGATAACGATTGGCACGAGCGTACCGTGACGTTTAACCCAGGTACCAATAATAGCCTTGACATTGTTTTTAGAAATAATGTTAATAGTAATGATGGTAACGACCTTGTTTTAGA
This sequence comes from Croceivirga sp. ABH4_376, assembly GCF_056160685.1. NCBI lineage: Bacteria > Pseudomonadati > Bacteroidota > Flavobacteriia > Flavobacteriales > Flavobacteriaceae > Croceivirga > Croceivirga sp. ABH4_376. Next base: position 16,198 of record NZ_JBSWXQ010000004.1, read on the forward strand.
TGACATACAAGCGGTACAAATTCCTGAGGTTTGTGAACAAACTACAGATATTATTGTTAACGTAGAAGCCGGGCAAGCATTTGAAACAGCTATTTTAGGAGGCACGGACCCTACTTGTAACGGGGCATCGGATGGAAGTATTCGTTTTGAAGTTTCAAATTTTGATGCAGCCGGTTATGAATATTCTTTGGACGGTGGTACCAACTGGACAGTTGAGACAAATTCAGTTTTTACTACCCCATCAACATTAGCCGCTGGAACGTACAGTTTAATGGTAAGAAAGGTAAGTGATAACACCTGTACGGCTATTGCCCCAACAAGTATTACACTTACCGCACCAGATGCGGTAGTGGCAGACCTACAACAAACTGCGGAATTTACTTGTTTTAACACAGGTGCTACATTAGAAGCTTCTGCTGTTGGCGGTACTCCTACTTACGAATATCAATTGGAAACAACTACAAACGCTATGGTAAGAGCATTTAGCGCTGCTACTACTTTCTTAAATGTACCTGCCGGAGATTACCATGTTCGTGTAAGGGATAATAGAGGATGTGAGGTTATTTCTACCACAACGATTACCGTAACAGCACCAAGTACCCCAACGTTGAATCTATCTGCTACTAGTTGTTATGACGGTCAAAATAATGGGACGGTAACCGCTACCGCTGGAGATGGAAATGGAAACTATACCTTTAGAATCAACAGTGGTGCATGGCAAACGCCGAACCCAATAAATGCATTAACCTATACCTTTGGCAATCTAAGCGATGGCACCTATCAAGTAGAAGTTCAGGACGAATTTGGTTGTACATCTACCGTAGAAACTATTACTATTGCACCGGCACTAACCCTTTCGGTTGCAGTAACAGATGCAAGTAGTTGTGGAGATGGTAGTTTAACGGCAACTGCTGCTGGAGGCACCATGCCTTATTTATACGCATTTGTAAATAACGGTGACCCAGTTTCCGATTCTGATTTTGCACTAGGTAACACCATAAATATACCTTTAGCTGATGTTGGCCTTTATGATATTTATGTAAGAGATAACCTAGGTAATCCCGGCTATTGCCAAACTATGGTTACAGAAGAAGTAGAGGCATTACCAGGTTTAGCTTTTAATAGTACACCTACAGATGCCGCCTGTTTTGGTGGCGAAGGAAGCATTGAAGTTAACATTACTAGCGGTATGGCTCCATTTACCTATGAATTGGTAGATGTGGATAACGGTGTGGAAAGTCAGACCCAATCTGGGGTGGCAAGCACCACTAGAACATACTATAACCTACCTGCTGGTAATTACGATGTTATTATTACAGATGCTGCGGGATGTGTTTCACCTCCCGAAAGAGTGGTTATTGATGAACCTGCCGAGCTTACAGCAGATATTGTTGGTGTAACACCGTCAGACTGTACAGGACCTTCTACAGATTATGGATTTAATTTTGAAAACTATCCATTAACACTGGCAGGTACCTTAATGTTTAGTGATGATGGTGGTATTACTTGGCAAACAAGTAATCAATTTAGAGATTATCTATCAGGTGATGAAGTTTATCCTTCTATTAAAACGGTGGATGGTAGTGGAACAACTATTTGCCAAACAGATTTACCTAGGTATACCATTCCATATCCGTTAGATGATTTGGATATTACCTTATTTCCTATTGTTATAAACTGTAATGAATTGCAAGTAAGTGTTAGAGGCCAAGATGGTACTGCGCCATACGAGTATACATATTCTGAGGACCCCGCTAATTTTGACCCTTCCACACCTACAAATCCTTGGACAACTCCTTTTGCTGCTGGGGTACAACACACATTCCCAGGTTTAACACCTGGTAGAACCTATGTTTTTTATGTGCGTGATGCTGTGGGGTGTGTAAGAGAAAGTAACGTAAATGTAAATAATGAGGTACTTTTACCTATGGAAATTACTGCCGAAGTAGCTCCTACATGTAATGGTGCGACTACGGGTGAAATTACGTATACCATTGTTGATTCGGATGGTAGTACAGAACCTAGCATGACTTGGACGCTTTATGATGTTGCAAATAATGTTATTGATAGTAGCTCTGGCAACATACCTTATGCTAATACAATTACAGTTTCCAATCTAGCAGCAAACGATTACTATATTGTTGTACAACAAGTAGATGCCGGTGGAACGCCACAGTGTATTAGCGCCAGTGAAAATAGTATTCTAGAAGAATTAGATATTATTACCGGAACACCAGCCTCTTTACGAGCCATCAGCTGTGAAAATCCAGGTCTAATTACCATCCCAGATATTGCTGGTGGTGGCGGTGAGTATTTTTATACCATTACCGGACCTTCATCTTTTAGCCTTATGGCGACTGATGACAACCCAATCGAAATCCCAGTTGGTTCAGACGCTGGTTTGTATACCATAAGTGTTGAAGACCAATACGGTTGTAGCTATCCATTAGGCGATGTTACCATGGCAGTTACACCTGCGCCAAGCATTTCTAATGTAGAAATTGACAATTGTAATGCCAATGCTACTATTACTATAAATGTTGCTACATCAGATGGTATGGTACTCTACTCCATTGATAATGGTGTTACGTTCCAAACTACTAATGTGTTCAATAACATACCTGCCGGTAATTATGATGTGGTTATAAAAGACCAAACAGGTTGTATAGATACTGAAAACATTACAGTACACCCTACCCTGCAAGCTACGGCAACATTGGACCAACAGCTGGGATGTGGTCCTGGTAATGAAGCAGAAATAAGAATTGAAGCTACAGCTGGTTCTGGAAATTTTGAGTTTGAAATTTTAGATAGCGCTTCCGGAATTGCCATTCCACGCCAAAGCCTTGCTACAAATCCGCAAAACGTACAGCTTACCACTGCAGATAGTTACACGGTAAACGTTTACGATGCAGATACTACAAATCCAGAATGCTTTAGGTCCTTTGTAGTAGAAGTACCTGCTGCAATAGAACCTGACTTTTCGGCCAATGCCACAGCGGTTAGTTGTAACGGTGCTGATGACGGCCGTATAGCGTTAATTCAGGTTAACAATGGTAACAACCCATTAAGCTATACGTTAAGTCCAATGCCTGGAACGGCAACTTGGGATGCGCCAACACAATCCTTTATAAACTTACCCGGTGGAAATTATCAAGTTATCGCTACCGGACCAAACGGTTGTGCTTCTACACCTTTAGCTGTAACAGTACCAGAAAATTCGGTTATAAGTTTTGCTGCTCCTACTGTAGACCAATTTGGATGTACGGTAGATAATGACACTAATAATGCAATTATCGCTATAGATATGGCTAGTATTACCGGTGGTAGCGGATTGTATGAACGTTTTGTATTTATAGATAATGCAACTAATAATGTATTACAAGACAGCAATAGCACTACATATAGTTTTACGGACCTCGCTGGTGGTGATGTAGAAGTTATCGTTTACGACACCAATGGTTGTGCTTCACCTGTAACACATATAGTTAATATTGATCCGTTTGATGCATTGGATACGAATCCTGCAATTAATGTGATAACTGCTATAAGTTGTGTTAATGGTGGGGAAACTATCGGCATAGAAGCTACCGGAACCGTAACAAATTACACAACGAATCCAACCAACTTTGAATTCCGACAGTTACCAAATGTCACTTATCAACCAACCAATACATTTGCTAATCTTGGTGTAGGCACACATACCTTTGGCGTTCGTAATACTACAACCGGATGTGAAATCTATGTAAACCACACGGTTGAAGCTCCAAATACGTTTAATGTAGCCGTTAATAAAATCTCAGATGTGGTTTGTTTTGGAGATGACGGCAGTATAACCTTAAGCTTTACTGATCCTATCTATACAGGTGATTATGCTTGGGAGATTTTTAATGCTGATGGTACGCCAACCGCAAGAACGGATGACAACGGAACCTTTACCGGTTCAGGAACCACCTCTGTAATACCTGTGGCTGCGGGCAATTATTTGGTACGTGTAAACCAAGTTGGCCTACCAACTTGTACCCAAGAACGTTTGTTTAGTATTACCACTCCAAGTGCTGCGCTAACGCTTGCTCCTGTTAACACTGTAGCGGTAGGTTGTAATGGCAATGAAGGCAGTGCTAATGTTGTACCACAAGGAGGTTTGGCCCCATATACAATTAGTTTAACCAATACCAACACAGCTACAACCTATACTGAAGCAAGTGTTAATAGCTTCTTGTTCCAAAATTTAGAGGCAGGCACTTTCTCCATATCCGTTACGGATGCCTTAGGTTGTACCCAGAATTACAACAATGAATTTACTCTAGTTGTACCTGACCCTATCAGCGCTAGTATTTCTAGTACCACGCTAGTTTGCGAGGGAGATTTAGACGCATCTGTTACCGCCACTGTTGGCTCAAGAAACGTTACCGCCAACTACAGGTATACATTAAATATATATTCAGATATCACTGGAACTACCTTATTAAATAGTACACCTTCACAAGCAGGAAATTCTTTTGTTAATCTTGGTGCCGGCTTCTACAGTATTTTGGTAGAAGATGATATGGCTTGTTCTTTTGAAACCGCAATAGAAGAAATAGTTGCACCTGTTTCTGTAGAAGGACAATTGGTTACCGCTCAAATGATGACGTGTAACAATGGAGCCTCTTTACAATTAACCGGTTCTGGAGGTACGGCGCCTTATTCTTGGAGTGTAGATGGGGTAACTTTTAGCCCAATGAACGAGACTAATGGTACTAATTCTCACCTTTTCACAAATGTTGCCGTAGGTACCTATGAATATTACGTGAGAGACAGTTTTAATTGTGTTTCGGTTGTCTCCAATACGGTTAATGTTAATGCAATTGAAGCATTAACACTAACAATAGATACTACTGCCGCCAATATAAATTGTGCTGGAGACAGCACGGCCGTTATACAAGCTAGTGCAGATGGCGGTTTGGGTAACTATGAATATGCTTTATTTACAGATGCCGCCTTTGCCAATCAAGTTAGGGCAAATCAAGCCACTGGATTGTTTACAGACCTACCATCTGGAACCTATTACGTTAGGGTTACCAGTGTAGATTGCGAAGCTAGTGAAATGGTAACAATAGCAGAACCAACACCTTTAACGGTAGCCTACCAGGCAAATAACGTTACTTGTAATGGTGCAGATGATGGTAGCATAACCTTGGATGTTTCTGGCGGAACCGGTGACTATCAATATGCGATTTCTCCGAATTTAAATCAATTCTTTGATGAAAATGTTTTTGATGAACTGGAGCCTAACACCTATACCATAATAGTTCAAGATAATAACGGATGCTTTGAAGTTATCGAATTTGAAATTACGGAACCAGAAGAACTTTCTTTTAGTACTACCGTTCAAGATGAAATCTGCTTTGAGAGTAGTGATGGTATCGTAACATTAACCATTGAAGGTGGTACGGCTCCCTACTATTCCGCACTAAATTCTAATTCAGCTGCTGATTTTGCTGAAGGTATTATAGAATACAATAGCTTACCAAGTGGTACGCACGTAGTATTTGTTAGAGATGCCAACGGATGCGAAATGTCTCAGGTATTTGAGGTAGAAAGCGGTGCCAACTTAGCAGGGCAGGCAATTGTTAGTTACGATTGTGATATGGGGCAAGCCTACCATACCGTAACCGTAGAATTTGAAGACGAAACGGTTAGACCTGAAGTACTTTTCGGATTGGATACGGATGATTCAAATGAAATGGTTATGGACGGTACGTTTACCAACCTAACGGCAGGAGACCATTATATAACCGTAATGCACAGTAATGGTTGTTTAAATACCTATCCATTTGAAATATCAGTTTTTGAACCGTTAGAGCTGCAACTCGTAGAAGGTAATATCAATATGATAACCGCGACCGCCATTGGTGGATCTGGCAACTATACCTTTAGTTTTGACGGTCAAGACCCAACAAGCGAAACGGACTTTTACATAACCGAAACCGCTACATATTCTGTTACGGTAACAGATGAAAATGGTTGTAGTGTTACCCAAGAAATATTCATGGAATTTATTGATATTGAAATTCCAAATTTCTTTACACCGGACGGCGATGGTAGAAATGATGTTTGGAAACCACGAAATATTGAAATATATCCAGAAATATTCATCAATATCTATGATAGGTATGGACGTTCTATCTATAAATTTATAGATAATGAAGATGGTTGGGATGGTATTTACCAAAACACGGAATTACCTTCTGGTGATTACTGGTATGTAATTCGACTGAACGGAGTAGCGGACACCAGGGAATTTGTAGGGCACTTTACCCTATATCGCTAAAATGATAAAATAGTTAATAAGGGCAATCTTAATAGGTTGCCCTTTTTTAACAGTTAACCACGCTTTAGGAGCACTTCACAACTATAAGTTGATTCTTTATGTAGCTATTCGTTCTTTTGATATAACAGAACGAATCCATAAAATGAAAATTCAAAAAATACTTTTTACAGTATTTATATTTTGTATTACGCATGGCTACGCTCAATTGAGTGATTTGCATTATTTGCCACCATTAAAGCAAGGACAGAACAACCAAGCCATACAACAACAAGCTATTCATTTATCTACACCAGAAACCACCCCATTTACGGTTAACGTGTATAGGGGTACCAATCCCACAATATTAACTTCCTTTACCATATCAAATACGGCACCAGCAGAATACAATTTGGCAAATGGTGATAATAATATAACCCTGGTAGACAACGCCCATACCGGCGTAGTCATAACAGACGCAGGTCTTCGTTTTGAATCTACCGGTGGTGAACGGTTTTATGTAAACTACAGGGGTAGGTCTGGCTCCCAAGCGGCATCCTTAACCTCTAAGGGGCGTGCGGCCATGGGAACGCAATTTAAATGGGGAGGGGTTCCTAACTTAGGTACACATCCATCAAAATCCAACACCTTGGGTATCATGGCCACAGAAGACAATACTACAATTGATATTTTTGGTTATGATCCAAATTGTGTTTTTAGGTCTGGAAATAACGTTTCTGCCTTAACCGATGATTCTTATCAAATTACATTAAACGCAAACGAATCTTTTGTTTTTGAAGCCTACTTAGGAAATAATTTTTCTTTGGCGCAGAGCGAAGGTTGGATAGGTGCTTCCATAGTTTCCGATAAAGATATTGTGATTAGCAATGGTTCCATGAACTATGGTAGACAGGCAAATAATAGCAATAGAGATGCTGGTATTGACCAACCGGTACCAGAAAACCGATTGGGAAAAGAATATGTTTTTATACGAGGTAATGGCAACTCTAATGGCTGGACCGAGTTTCCCTTAATCATTGCTACACAAAACAATACTGCTATATACGTTAATGGGGCTACAACTCCTATCGCCACAATAAACAATGGAGAGTTCTTTGAAATTCCTAGTTCTAATTATTCTGCTAATACGGTAGGGGCCAATATGTATGTAACAACCTCAAAAGATGCATATGCTTACCAATGTATGGGCGGTTCTACAGCTGCATACACGCAAGGCTTAAATTTTGTTGCACCCGTAAACTGTCTACTACCAGATACCATGGATAACATTCCAGACATAAGAAACGCTGCGGGCGTAACGGTAACGGGTGGTGTAACCATAATAGCTTCAACATCTACGCCAGATGCCAACATAACGGTTACGGATGGTAATGGTAATGTAGCATTACCCCCTGCAAATACCGTAACAGGAACAGGCCTTTGGAAAACTTTTTATGTACCCAATTTAACTGGAAACGTAAGTGTAAACTCAACTGGACCTATAGCAGTAGGATTTATTGGATTTAACGGAGCCCGTGGTATTGCTGGATACTTTTCTGGTTTTGATACCGTACCAGAGGTAGATTTACAAGTAACCGGTGGTGGTTGCCTACCAACCGCTCAAGTTGAAGTTGTAGATGCAAATTTTGATGATTACCAATGGTTTGAAAATGGTTTATTAATAGCTGGAGCCAACGCATCTACCTATACCCCTACTAGAGCTGGTGATTATTATGTGAGGGTTACCAAAGGTGGCTGTACGTACGATAGCCAACCCTTACAAGCTTATTATTGTGATCCTGATATAGTAATTAGGAAAACCGCCAATCAAAACACGGTAACTAATGGTAACAATGTAACCTTTACCATTACCGTAGAGAGTTTAGGTAGGGATCCTATAACCAATGTAGTTTTAACAGACCTATTGCCAGATGGCATAAGCTTGGTGTCTGCAAGCCAATCTAAAGGAAGCTTTAACTATCCTAATTGGAACATTGGTACTATGAATAGCGGAGATTTGGAAACCTTGACTTTATTAACAAAAGCGTCTTTACCAGACATTTATACCAAAACGGCAACATACACCAATACCATTAGTAATGCCCAAGACCAAGTAGATGCCAATATTACCACAGATGATCCATCTGAAACCATAACCGTAAACTTTCAAGCTCCACAAACCGTAATTACCAATAGACGAATCACCGTTAGGGTAAACAAAAGTTAAAAAGTTTTGTAACAATTTTAATCAGGACTCGTCAAGTAGGTACAATCAATCAAAATAAAACGAGTTTTGAATACAATCTTAACGGTTAGCAACCTCACCAAAAAATTTGGCCCCTTGGTTGCGGTAAACGACCTTTCTTTCAGCATAGAAAAAGGCAATGTTTATGGAATTTTAGGTCCAAATGGGAGTGGAAAATCTACCACCTTAGGCATAATCTTAAATGTAGTTAATAAGACCAGCGGATCTTTTAGTTGGTTTAATGGTGAAACTTCTACACATGAAGCACTAAAAAAAGTAGGTGCCATAATAGAACGGCCCAACTTTTATCCTTACATGACAGCAATTCAAAATTTGAGGTTAGTCTGTAAAATCAAAGAAGTTTCAGAAGAAAAAATAGAAGAGAAACTAGCGCTGGTAGGTCTTTTAGAACGTAAAAACAGTAAGTTTAAAACCTATTCCTTGGGTATGAAGCAACGTTTGGCAATTGCCTCTGCCCTACTTAACGACCCAGAAATACTCATTTTAGATGAACCCACCAACGGCCTGGATCCAGAGGGAATACATCAAATTAGGGAAATAATCAAAAAAATTGCGAATCAAGGCACTACAATTTTATTGGCATCCCACCTTTTGGATGAGGTAGAAAAAGTTTGTAGCCATGTTGTTATCTTAAGAAAAGGCGTAAAACTCTATGCCGGCCCTGTAGACGGCCTATTAGCAAGTCATGGTTACTTTGTTTTGGCCGCCAATGACCAAATACAGTTGAAAACATTTTTGGAAAAACATGCCAGTTTTGGCAAAATAGAGGAATTTAACGGGCTACTTACGGCCTATTTAAAAGAAGAATTGGATGCTGGCGAATTAAATAAGCTGGTCATGGATCAAGGAATTCTGCTTTCCCATTTGGTTAAACGAAAAGAAAGTTTAGAAGAACAATTTTTAACCCTAACCAAAAACCGCCAATCATGATACGCTTATTACAAATAGAATTTATAAAATTATGGAACAATAGGGCTAGCAAGGTGCTAATCTTATCTTACTTTGTTTTGTTAACATCAATTGCGCTAGTAGCGGCCATAAAATTTGACATTGGTCCAATTAAATTTCACCTAGCGGAACAAGGAATTTTTAACTTCCCCTACATCTGGCATTTTAATACGTTTATAACTGCATTCTTTAAATTGTTTTTGGCAATTGTTATTGTCTCAATGATGGCCAATGAGTATAGCAACAAAACCATAAAACAGAATTTAATAGATGGGCTCTCCAAAAAAGAGTTTATTCTATCTAAATTTTTGACCGTACTTACTTTTGCGGCCATATCCACAGTATTTGTTTTTGTAGTATCCCTGTTACTAGGTTTGGCCTATTCAGATTACAATGAATTTTCTATTATCTTTTCAGATTTGGAGTTTTTATTGGCATTTTTTGTAAAGCTAGTGGGCTTTTTCAGTTTTTGTTTGTTTTTGGGCATATTAGTAAAGCGCTCTGCTTTTGCGTTGGGTTTTCTATTCTTATGGCAAATTTTAGAAGGAATTATAAGAGGTTTAATCCGCTGGAAATTATTAGACGGCACTGGCACTGATTTTGTTATGGGCTTTTTCCCCTTAAACGCCATGTTCAACTTAATTAAAGAACCTTTTACGCGTTTAAGTGCCGTACAAAATGTTGCTAACCAAGTAGGCGAATCGTTTAAATTGGACTACCACGTTTATTTTCATGAGGTACTGATTGTACTAGTTTGGAGTGGACTTTTTATTTATGGATCTTATGCACTTCTCAAGAAAAGAGATTTGTAATCATAAAAACTAAAATGCTAACATTTAGTTAGAATACTAGTACAAAGACCCTTTGTATCTTTACAATATGAAATTCAATGTAGTATCCGAATTTAAGCCAACCGGAGACCAACCGCAGGCAATAAAACAATTGGTAAAAGGCATAGAATCTGGAGACCCGCATCAAACCCTATTGGGGGTTACGGGTTCCGGTAAAACGTTTACTGTGGCCAATATAGTTGCAGAAGTACAAAAACCTACTTTGGTTTTGGCACATAATAAAACCTTGGCAGCCCAGCTGTACTCAGAATTTAAGCAGTTTTTTCCGAACAACGCAGTTGAATATTTTGTATCATACTATGACTATTATCAGCCAGAAGCCTATATACCCACTAGTGGAACGTACATAGATAAGGATTTATCTATAAATGAGGATATTGAAAAACTTAGATTAAGTACTACTTCCTCTCTCCTATCTGGCCGTAGGGATGTACTTGTAGTAGCTTCGGTTTCTTGCTTATACGGTATTGGTAACCCAATAGAATTTCAAAAAAACGTAATTACCATACACAGGGACCAAGTAATTTCTAGAACTAAATTTCTAAAGCAATTAGTACAAAGTCTTTATGCCAGGACAACGGCCGATTTTAGAAACGGAAATTTTAGGGTAAAAGGGGATGTGGTAGATGTATTTCCCGGTTATGCAGACCATGCTTTTAGAATCCATTTTTTTGGAGATGAAATTGAAGAAATAGAAGCCTTAGACCCACATAACAATACGGTTCTAGAAATCTACGAATCTTTGAATATCTATCCGGCCAACATGTTTGTAACCTCTCCGGACGTACTGCAAAACGCCATACGGGAAATTCAAGATGATTTGGTTAAGCAAATAGATTATTTTAAGGAAATTGGTAGACCATTAGAAGCTAAACGTTTAGAAGAGCGTACCAATTTTGATTTAGAAATGATTCGTGAATTGGGTTATTGCTCTGGTATAGAAAACTACTCTAGATATTTAGATGGTAGAAAACCGGGGACTAGACCATTCTGCTTATTAGACTATTTTCCTGATGATTATTTAATGGTAATAGATGAAAGCCATGTTACCATACCTCAGGTACATGCCATGTACGGTGGTGACCGCAGCAGAAAAGAGAATTTGGTGGAATATGGTTTTAGATTACCTGCCGCCCTAGATAATAGGCCCTTAAAGTTCGAGGAATTTCAAGCCTTACAAAACCAAACGCTTTATGTTAGTGCCACCCCAGCGGACTATGAGTTAGAATTAAGCGAAGGGGTTTATGTAGAACAGATTATACGCCCCACAGGACTGTTGGATCCAATTATTGAAGTAAGACCCAGTGAAAATCAAATAGACGATTTAATCGAAGAAATACAAACTAGGATAGAGTTAGATGAACGTACCCTGGTAACCACTTTGACCAAACGTATGGCGGAAGAATTAACCAAGTACCTAACCCGAATAGATGTACGCTGCAGGTATATACATAGTGATGTGGATACCCTGGAACGGGTTGAAATAATGCAAGATTTGAGAAAAGGATTGTTCGATGTTTTGGTGGGTGTTAACTTATTACGAGAAGGCTTGGATTTACCAGAAGTTTCGTTGGTTGCCATTTTGGATGCCGATAAAGAAGGATTCTTAAGAAGCAACCGTTCGCTTACCCAAACAGTGGGTAGGGCTGCTAGAAACCTAAACGGTAAGGCCATAATGTATGCAGATAAGATAACAGAAAGCATGCAAAAAACCATTGACGAAACCAATTACCGTAGAGAAAAGCAAATAAATTACAACACCACAAACAACATTACGCCCAAAGCATTGAACAAAAGTTTGGATAATGTACTGGCCAAAAACTCAGTTTCTACATATCATTTTGAGAAAGAAGCCATGAGAGCCGCGGAACCAGATTTGGATTATTTAACGCCTGATCAAAAAGACAAATTGATACGAGAAAAGAGAAAAGCCATGGAAAAGGCGGCCAAAGAACTTAATTTTATGGAAGCAGCAAAATTAAGGGACGAGATTAAAGTATTACAAGAAAAAGAATAAAAGAAAAGCCCTGCGATCGCAGGGCTTTTCCAAACTAACCAACTAAACAAACCAACCATCATGAAACACCTTTAGTTGGTGTAACACAAATTTTTTATCCTATTTGAATTAACCTTTTTGGTTTTGGCAAGGACTCCTCTTTTTTAGGTAAAGTCAATCTTAAAATACCATTTTCGTAGGTTGCATTAATAGAATCCGTATTAACGGTTTCTGGCAACGTAAACGCTCTTTTAAAAGAAGTCTTTTTAAATTCCCTTCTGGTATAATTGTCCTCTTTAGCCTCCGTTTCTCTTTCCACTTCAGAAGAAATGGTCAAAACATCATTATCTACTTCAACATTAAAATCATCTTTAACAAAACCTGGTAAGGCTAGCTCCAACGCAAAGTCCTTATCATTTTCTATAATATTAACCGCGGGAACATTTTTGTACGTTTCCATACCCCCAAACCAATCTGGAGCAAAAAACTCATTCATTAAATTAGGTAACATCAAATTATTTCTTTTTACTAAACTCATGGTTTTACATTTTAAATTTCAAATACACTTACTACAAGTCAAATATCAAACCAATTAAATTTAAATGACATTTCGTCTGTTTTAGAAGCGAAATAACTGACTTTTTGTCACTCAATAGTGTGTTTAGCAAATAATTAGACATAAAAAAATCCTGAATAAATCAGGATTTTCTAGCTAACTCAAATAATTACAGTTTTTTACGCCGCAATACGAACAGGAACGGTATAATATCTACCTTCCTTTACATCTTCTGCCTTCACTTTTTGGTAATTTAGCCTGCTTTTTACAAAGCTTTCTAAACTATCATCATTGGTATCTACGGATAACACTACAATTTCACCTTCTTGATTAATGGTAAACTTTACATTGGCCGTTAGGTCATTTTCAATATTGAAATTGTTTAAATCTAACATCTGATGAATTTCGTTAGATAATTGTTTGGCCAAACTAATTGGCTCTGTAGTGTTGGCAGATAAACTGGTTACTGCAAATAACATTGCTGTTGCGAAGAATAAACTAACTTTTCTCATGATAAATTCGTTTTTATTAATTGATTAATTGATGAATATGCTATAAAGACGGTCCAAAAATGATAATGTTACAGTTGTTTTACCTTTTAACACAATTTTTGCATTCCATCCCTTATTGCTATTCTCAGGTCAAAATTAGCATAGACTACAACTTAAAAAAAGAGGCATTGGCTCATTTAATACAAGATTAAAATTGATAACAATTGCCTAATCTTTTAGGTAGTTTAAGTAGTAGATAAACGGTTTAGTATAATTACAAGAAGTTTGTAATTTTTAACAGATTATAATTAGTAAAATCCATGCAAGAGCAAATACTATCTCATTAAAAAGCTAGAACGTAACGAAAATAAAAAAGGGGCAATGTTACGAAAACATTACCCCTCTATTCTTATAATTGGTATGGCTTACACCAATACTTCTTTTACCTTATCTGCAGCTTCTTGAAACTGTACTGCAGAGTGTACTGCAAGGCCAGAATTATCTATAATTTCCTTAGCCAATTCTGCGTTGGTTCCTTGTAAACGTACAATGATTGGCACCTGAATGGCGTCTCCCATATTTTTGTACGCGTCTACAACACCTTGGGCTACACGATCACAACGTACAATACCACCAAAAATGTTAATAAGAATAGCCTTTACGTTAGGGTCTTTCAAAATAATCCTGAAAGCTTCTTCTACTCTTTTGGCATCTGCAGTACCACCTACATCCAAAAAGTTCGCAGGTTCACCACCGGCCATTTTTATTAAATCCATAGTTGCCATGGCCAAACCAGCTCCGTTTACCATACAACCCACATTACCATCTAAATCTACATAGTTTAGACCTACTGCCTTAGCTTCAACCTCAATTGGATTTTCCTCTCTAAGGTCACGCATTTCGGCATAATTCTTTCTGCGGTACAACGCATTATCATCAATAGTAACCTTGGCATCTACCGCCATGATTTTATCGTCAGAAGTTTTAAGTACCGGATTAATTTCAAACATACTAGAATCGCTTTCTACGTATGCTTTATACAAGGCAGAAACAAATTTCACCATTTCTTTAAATGCCGTACCAGACAAACCTAGGTTAAAGGCTATTTTTCTGGCTTGGAAAGGTAAAAGACCTGTTGCCGGGTCTATTTCTTCGGTAAAAATAAGGTGTGGCGTTTTTTCCGCAACTTCCTCTATATCCATTCCTCCCTCTGTGGAGTACATAATCATATTTCTACCAGTACCTCTGTTTAAAAGTACAGAAACGTAGAATTCACTTGTTTCACTATCACCAGGATAATACACATCTTCTGCAACTAAAACTTGGTGTACTTTTTTACCCTCGGCAGAGGTCTGCGGAGTAACCAAATTCATTCCAATGATGTTACCTGCTAGCTCCTCTACTTCTTTAAGGTTTTTGGCCAATTTTACACCACCACCTTTACCACGACCACCTGCGTGGACCTGGGCTTTGATAACATGCCATCCTGTGCCTGTTTCTTGGGTTAGTTGTTTGGCGGCATCTACGGCTTCTTTTGCATTATGTGCAACAATTCCGCGTTGTACCCTTACTCCAAAACTTGCTAATATCTCTTTGCCTTGGTATTCATGAAGGTTCATAGGTATATCCTGTTAAATTTTAGTTCACAAAAATAACAAACCACTACTTTAATTTATAATTTCTGTGGATTATTTGAAATAACTTATTGTTTTGCGCGTAAAAAAACGAATTATATTTTAAAATCGCCGAAATCTAAAGGGTCAAAATTTCTAAAATGACCATTCATTTCAATAGCGCCCCGTGTACGTTTTAACTTATGCAACACCGCAATAGTCTCATCTAAATGACGGTTTAAAAAATGCAAACGATCGCTTTCTTTGGCAATTTGCAACAAATTGAACTCTTGCTCAAAAGATAATCCCATTTTGTGGGCAAAAGCATAGCTATTGAACTTATCTAGTGGCTTTTCTGGAAATTCTATCTCCATTAAATCGTACAATTCTTGGATTTTACGATAAACTACACGTCTAGTATGCAAATCGGCATCGTTTTCCATATCTAGAAAAGTTACCGATCCTCCCGGATACAATCTTCCGTTGAACTTATCGGCAAACGAGTCTATCTTAAAAATTTGCCTACCCACCCCAACAACATCCATTTCACCAGCATCATAAGTGTTTACAACCTCTACCAGTTGTATTTCGGTACCAAATGTCATTTTATTATCATAAAAGACAGGAATACCAAAAGTCATTGCTTCTGCCCTACAATCGTTGATTAGTTGCTTGTAACGGTCTTCAAAAATGTGTAACGGAACGGTCTCTCCCGGATAAAAAATACTTCGCAATGGAAATAATGGTAATTTCATAGTCTGTGTTTATCCACTAAAGGTAAGAAGCAAAAAGTTCACATTCAAGCAGATTGTTATATTTAAAACATTTTGTTGAATTTACTTAAATTGAGTTGCATTTTTTTGGTTGATACTAGAATTGAACTAGTTTTGAATCTAAAATTGTAGCATGACTAATTCCGACTTATTAAATGTAGTAAAACAACATGGTGCACCTGTTTACGTGTACGATGCAGACAAAATAGCTTTTCAATACAACAGACTTACCAATGCGTTTAAATCTGTTTCTCACTTGCGACTAAATTATGCCGTAAAGGCATTATCCAATATATCCGTTCTACGCCTTATGAATTCTTTAGGCAGTGGATTGGATACCGTATCCATACAAGAAGTTAAATTAGGCTTATTGGCTGGTTTTAAACCTGAGTCTATTATTTATACTCCAAATGGTGTTTCATTAGAAGAGATAGAAGAAGCTGCCGCTTTGGGGGTTCAAATAAATATTGATAACCTATCTATTTTAGAACAATTTGGAAGCAAGCATCCAGATATTCCGGTTTGTATACGCATAAATCCGCATGTTATGGCTGGTGGCAATTCTAATATTTCCGTTGGGCATATTGATTCTAAGTTTGGAATTAGCATTCATCAAATTCCACATTTGCTTCGCATTGTAGATTTAACCAAAATGAATATTAACGGTATACATATGCATACCGGTAGCGATATTTTAGATATTGATGTCTTCTTATACGCATCTGAAATCTTATTTGAGACCGCAAAAAATTTCAAAGATTTGGAATTTATAGATTTTGGAAGCGGCTTTAAGGTACCGTACAAAGCTGGAGATATAGAGACCAATGTAGAAGAATTGGGTAAAAAATTATCCAAACGTTTCAATCAATTCTGTAAAGAATATGGCAAAGATTTAACCTTAGCTTTTGAACCGGGTAAGTTTTTAGTTAGTGAGGCAGGGCAGTTTTTAGCAAAAGTTAATGTGGTTAAGCAAACTACCTCTACCGTGTTTGCCAGTGTGGATTCTGGTTTTAATCACTTAATTAGGCCCATGCTTTATGGCTCTAGTCATGAAATTGTAAATATTTCCAATCCTAAAGGACGTGAGCGTTACTACAGTGTAGTAGGTTATATTTGTGAGACGGATACTTTTGGTAGTAACCGAAGAATCAATGAAATATCTGAAGGAGATATACTAGCCTTTAAAAATGCCGGTGCCTATTGCTTTACTATGAGCAGTAATTATAACTCTAGGTACAGACCTGCAGAGGTACTTTGGCACGATGGAAAAGCATATTTGATTAGAGAAAGGGAAACCTTTGATGACATTTTGCGAAATCAGGTTGATGTAAAGGATATTTTTAAGCCCAAGAAAGAAACTGCCGTTGCGAAATAATTTGGTACGATTTTCGTTAGTTTTACTATAGTCTACAGACTATAGATAAAAACAAGATTATGAAGCAACTTTTACTTGCAATTACCTTTTTAGCCTCCTTGGGTTTAAGTGCCCAAGAAATTAACTGGATAAGCTTTGAAGAAGCGGTTAGCTTAACCCAAGAAGAAGGGAACACTAAGAAGGTATTTATTGATGTATATACAGATTGGTGCGGATGGTGCAAGAAAATGGATAAAGACACTTTTCAAAATCCAGAAGTAGCTGCCTATATGCAAGAGAACTTTTACATGGTAAAATTTAATGCAGAAGGCAAAGAACCTATTGAATACGATGGTAAAACCTTTAAGTATGTTCCTTCTGGTAAAAGAGGGTATCATGAGCTGGCGGCAGCTTTGCTTCAAGGCAGATTAAGCTACCCCACCGTTGTATTTTTAGATAAAGATTTAAAAATGCTGTCTCCTGTTCCGGGTTACCAAAAAGTACAACCGTTTATGCAGATAGCTAAATACTTTGGAGAGAACATCTACAAGGAAAAAGATTGGAAAACATATGCCGGAGTGGGCAAATAAAATACCTAAAACAAAAAAAGGCGACCAGTTGGTCGCCTTTTTTGTTTTATTCCTCTTCTACAGGAATTAAATTGTCATCCGGAATCCGGTCTATCATTTTATTATAGGGGTCTATACCTGCTTTATTCGGTAACTTGGCCACTTTATAAGTAAACGTATTTTTTCCTGGTTTTATCCAAACTTTTTCTAACACCAAAGGTCGCTTTACGGTAAGCCCCTTAGCATTAATGGTGTCGGTTTCAAACACACCTATATCTAATAAACTAGGCTTTTGCACTGTACCAAGGTCTTTTCCTAGACCATCATAGCGCGTTCTAGCACTATTCACTTCAATTTTCACTTCATAAGAACCATCATCGTTCTTTTTATAGGTTGCAGAATTGCACGTATTGGAGTACAGCGTTATGTTTTCAAAACTATCTTCCAAATAATATTGCAGGCTATCCGGTGTTGCCTTTTTAAGATAACTATACCATTCGTCCGTAGTTGTGAAAGGCGCTTTTGGTCTAAATTTAGCATTAAGAATGTAGTTCTTAAGCTGCAAATTAAGAGAATCTTCACCCACCAAATCTTGCAATCCATACATTACCAAACCTCCTTTTCTATACCAGACATAAGATTGTGTATCATTATCTAACAACGTTTTTTCAAACTTGCTCTCATTAGCTCTTCCGCGCAAATACCTATCCAATTCTTCTTTAAGAAAACGTTGCATGGCATCTACACCATATTCTTTTTTCATCACCATTAAAGAAGCATATTCTGCCATTGTTTCAGAAATCTGATTTGCACCTCTGGTTGCAGAAGGAGTTATTTGATGCCCCCACCATTGATGCGCAACTTCATGGGAAGTAACCGTGAACAAATAATCCAAATCTTGCGGATTGCTAAAATCTCCTACCCAACCAAAAGATTCGGCAAAAGGCACGGTATTAGGAAATGATTGCGCAAAAGTGTTATATCTAGGAAATTCTAAAATACGCATTTGCCGGTATTGATATGGTCCAAAATTCTTATTAAAATAATCAAAGGATTTTTTTACACCATTTACAAAACGGTCTAGATTATAGGTATGGGTAGGATGATGGAAAATTTCAATGGCAACTTCTTCTCCCTTTTCACCAAGCCATTTATCCCTATGAACAGCATATGCAGCCGATGATATATTATAAAAGAAGTCCATTTCTCCTTCCATTTTGTACGTAAAATAGCGTCTTCCATTTTCTGTCCATTCTTTTTGCAAATATCCTGGCAAAACAGCAATTTGGTCTGGCGCAGTACTTACCGTTCCTTCAAAAGAGATATAGTCCGCATCATCATTAAATAGCAAGTTGCTTACTCCCCACTTATCGTCCCTAGCGGGTAGAGCGTATTCCTTTTCCGGTAATCCCTGTTCTTTTCTATCCTTATCACTAGAAAGTTCTCCTTGAGTGGAATAACCAAACGAGGGGAAAAAATTATCATTCATAAAAGTACCGTTAGCAATTAACGCATTACCAAAGCCTTCATTTGGAAACCCTTTGTAATACGCAAAAACCTCTAACCGCATTTGTAAGGTATCTCCCGGCTTCATAGGCGAATCAAAATCGTATATTTTGTAACCAAAATCTTTATACTCTTTTGACAATCTAGGTTTTTTACCATTTATAGTAAATTCCTTTACTTCCTTTTTCAACAAATTACCCGCTCCCCAATTCAAATGGAGTTGCGTAATTGTCTCATCGGTTTTATTGGTTATGATATAGTCACTTTTTATTGTTGCCGTCCTATCTTCTGGAACCAAATCTGCCTTAAGTTTTACATCTACCACCTTGGGTTGTGCAATCCTATCATATTTAGCCAATTGCTTTTCGTAATTTGCCCTTGCCTCTATACCTTCGTCCGCTGTTCTATACGTATTGTACTCTTTAATATTTTTATAAATAAAAATAGCCAAGCCAACAAATCCCAACAGCAATACGGACATTGAGCCTATTACTTTATAGTTTATTCTTCCTTTAGCAGCTTTAAACCTTGCTTTAAACCCAGAATCCGAACCACGCTTCCAGAATAGATAGCCTATGACAAATAAAATAAAGCCAAAAAACAACCAATATGCCCTAAAGTAGAGGGCTCCTTTAGTAAAATGGCCAAAACCATTCATGTCCGAAATTATGTAGTATGGCGTATAACTGTATAAAAGCATATTATTATCTACATCTGCCAAACTGTTAACAGCAAATAGAACTACCCAGAAACCAATGGCTACCACGTGTGCTAAAAACTTTTTGGTAATGATAGAATGGATAAAAAATGCCATTAATACGTAGCTAACATATTTGGGTAACTCAAACAAATACAATTCGGTAAAGTATTTGCCAAATTCAAAGTTGAAATAGCCTTGAAAAATTTGATTTAGCACCCCACTAATCAAAATCATGTTTACAAGTAAAAAAGCCAATAATACTAGAGAACAGAATTTGGCCCAGTAAATTATAGCATTTGGTATAGGAAGGGCCCCAAATATTTGGTCATACTTAACTTTACGTTCCCTATGCAACACCTCACCAGACATAAACACTATAAGTACAAACACCAATATGATATAATTATAGTCTTTAACTTCTAACATATAGTTGGTTAATGGCAAAGATGGTGTGCCGTAAATTGGAGAACCAAACCAACCGTCAAAGAACAAAAAGGCTACCGCAGCTATTAATATGGCTTTGAAAAAATTATCACTTATAATGTTCTTAAACTCCAACCAAGTTAACTGGAAAAAAGTTTTGGTGTAAAAACCCATTGTAAAAACCTGAGACACCTTAGGTAGTTTTTCTGTAGCCCTAATTTTAAGCGAACTATCTTCTATTTTTTTACCTTTTTTGCCATAGCTAGTGGTTAAGAAAGATGTGAAGTTGAACCTGAACAAAGTATAAATTAGTAGTAGCAAACCTAAACCTACCCATATTAACCGATTCCAAAAAAGCACACCTTTAAAAGGTATTAATTGCGTGTTCTGTTCCTCTGGTGTCCAATATTGAGTTATATTTTGTAAGGCGGATAAACCAAAAGGGTCCATTAACGCTGTTAAATCTTTGTTTTCAATATCTTGAGTAAGGGTTAAGGTTACAAGGTATATGATAAACAAAACAGCCCCACCGGCATATGCAAGCATTACCCGCTTTGTTAAGCTTACTAATGCAAAGAAAATACTACCCGCAAAGAACAAATTTGTCCAATATAGTGTAATTGTAGGTTGCAAATAGTTCCAAAAATTAAATCCTAAATACCTATCCGGCTCAACAAATCCTAAATAAGGACCTACTGCAGCGCCTAATATTAAACCTAATTGTAATCCAGAACTAACCAGAAATAGTGTAGTTAAAGACCCTAAATACCTACCAAGTAAATAACCATTTTCACTAATAGGATATGAAAAAAAGTAGTTGTCCGTCTTGTGTTCTACGTCTCTATAAACCGGCACCCCCATAATTGCACTAGCAATCATTATGGCAAAAATACTCACAACATTTAACGTTTGTGATATTGTAAAGGGACCATCTACATAAACCTTTTCTGAGGCAAGACCATTATCGCCAATAGTAAAAAATAAACCAAAAGCAACTAGAATACCAAAATAAGCCCAAGTTGCAGGCCTTTTGAATCGGTAACTCAATTCAAACCAAAAAATTTCTTTAAACATCTGCTTATATTTTTAGTTAGAATTGATTAATGAGGTAAAGCTTCCATTCTAGATGAAATCTCTGAGAAATATACATCTTCTAGATTGGCCTTTATATTTTCAAAAGATGTATCTGGTTGGTCATCGCTAAACACGTGAATAACGGTTTTACCGGCCTTTAAATGACTAGATATAACTCTAAATTCTTGTTGATGAGCTTCAAAATCCTTTCTATCGATGGTTTTTCTCCAAATTTTACCAGAAACACTTCTAGTCAAATCTTGGGGGTTACCTTGTGACACTACCTCACCTAGGCATATGATAGCCATGTTACTGCAAAGGTTGGCTACGTCTTCTACTATATGTGTAGATAATATTACAATAGTATTCTCACCTATTTCACTAAGTAAGTTATGAAAACGAACGCGTTCTGCTGGATCTAAACCAGCTGTAGGTTCATCCACAATAATCAATTTTGGATTGCCGATCAAAGCTTGGGCTATTCCAAAACGTTGTTTCATACCGCCAGAATAGGTGCCTAGACTTTTATTTCTAACGTTCCATAAATTGGTTTTGTGCAATAGCGATTCTACCAAATCTTTACGCTCCCCCTTGTGGGTAATTCCTTTTAGAGATGCTATATGATTTAGCATTTTGTAAGAACTAATTTTAGGATAAACACCAAACTCCTGTGGCAAATACCCTAAAATTTTCCTTACGGATTCTTTATCTTTTAAAACATCTAATGTGTCTAAAGTTACGCTCCCACTATCCGCTTCTTGCAGCGTTGCTAAGGTGCGCATTAGACTAGATTTGCCCGCTCCATTTGGCCCAAGTAGACCAAACATACCTTGCGGAATGGTAAGTGTAATGCCTTTAAGCGCTTGTACCCCGTTGGAATAGGTTTTGCTTAAATCTGTAATTTGTAGATTCATGTTGGTTGTATTTAGTTAGATTTAAATAGGAACGAGATTGTAGAAAATATTCGCTCAACCAATCAAATCTAACTAAAAAAAACTAACCAACTATGTTTTAATTAATTACCTACTGTAATTAGGGCTTTCTTTTGTGATGGTAACATCATGCGGGTGACTCTCTGCAATACCGCTAAATGTAATTTTTACAAACTTGCCAGAATCTTGTAAGGTAGCAATATCTTTAGCACCACAATAGCCCATACCAGCCCTTAACCCACCAATAAACTGGTGCATACTTTCCATGAGCTCGCCTTTGTAAGGTACACGACCTACAATACCTTCCGGAACCAATTTTTTAATATCGTCTTCCACATCTTGGAAATAGCGGTCTTTACTACCCTCTTTCATAGCTTCTACAGACCCCATACCACGGTAGCTCTTGAACTTTCTACCTTCGTAAATAATGGTTTCTCCAGGAGATTCCTTGGTACCAGCCAAAAGTGAACCTAACATAACCGTATCCGCACCAGCTGCAATTGCTTTAGGTATATCCCCAGTATAACGGATACCGCCATCGGCAATAACGGGCACGCCCGTGCCTTTAATAGCGCTTGCCACTTCTAAAACAGCTGAAAATTGTGGAAAACCAACCCCTGCAACTACTCGGGTAGTACATATGGAACCTGGGCCAATACCTACTTTAACCGCATCTGCACCAGCTTCTACCAGATAACGAGCTGCTTCTGCTGTAGCAATATTACCTACAACAACATCTATTTGTGGGTATGCTTTCTTTACCTCTTTTAACACATTTACCACACCCTTAGTATGCCCATGAGCAGTATCTATGATTATAGCGTCTACCCCAGCATTTACTAAGGCACCGGCACGGTCTACTGCATCTGGAGTAACCCCAATAGCTGCTGCCACGCGCAACCTACCATATTGGTCTTTATTGGCAATTGGCTTTTGTGTTAATTTTGTAATATCCCTAAAAGTGATAAGTCCTACCAACTTGTAATCTTCATCTACAACGGGTAGCTTTTCAATCTTATTTTCTTGTAAAATATCTTCCGCTTGATCTAGGGTGGTACCTACCCCTGCAGTTACCAAATTTTCTGAAGTCATTACTTCAGAAATTGGCCTTTCGTTATTCTTTTCAAATCGTAAATCCCTATTGGTAACAATACCTATAAGCTTACCAGCCTCGTCTACTATAGGAATACCGCCAATGCTGTGTTCTTTCATAGCTGCCTTAGCATCTTTTACCAAAGCATCTTGTGGCAAGGTAACCGGATCTAAAATCATACCGCTTTCAGCCCTTTTAACCTTTCTTACTTTAAGCGCTTGCTGCTCAATAGTCATGTTCTTGTGTAGCACACCAATACCTCCTTCTCTGGCCATAGCAATAGCCATTTTGGACTCGGTAACCGTATCCATGGCTGCAGAAACAACCGGTACATTGATTGAGATATTACGAGAAAATTTTGAGGTGATGTCTACTTCTCTTGGAAGTACTTCTGAGAAGGCGGGTACTAAAAGTACATCATCATAGGTTAAACCTTCGCCAACAATTTTGTTTTGGTGAAATTCCATTGCAATTACGGATTAATTGCGTGCAAATATACCACATTAAAACCTACTAAAATAATTTGAAAAAAGAATAGTTGGTTTTTATTAATTTTATTTAGACTTAATATAAATAATATTATATTTGGGTATAGAATAGTTTTATGGAATGCCCGTTTTTACAAGTTTTGAATACAACCACCAATGGCAGGTTTACCTATTGCCATAAAAGCAAACTTTTTCAATTTGTTTTCAATAATCTTTGTTTTGAATTGTATGAATGGGAATTGCGAACATTTATTGAATACTTATATGATATTGATGTATTGTATTGGGAACAACAATTAAAAAATTCACCCTACGGCCGTAAAATACCAATTTCGGTAGGTAAGAACCATTTTATAATTGTTATGAACCGTTCTGAGATACAAGAGCTAAAGCAATTGTTATCCGAAACTTCTAATAAAAACAAACTATTGCAAGCTACAGACATTGATTACATCCTAAATTATAACTAGACCTTTGTTCTCATTTAACAGGTTTAGTAGAAAGCGGCATTGGTATTTGGCCGCTTTCTTTTTTTAATCAATCTAAATTCATATTGCTCAGAAACAACTATTTAAATTGATTCTGCCTTTAATAGCGATTAACTTTAAGGGAAACTTAAAAAAGAAATGTTATGCCTATAAGATTAGCAAGCAATTGTGCCAATTGCACCAATTTTCAGAACGATCATACCTGTACGCAACACCACACTAAGGTTACCGAAAGACACACGTGTGATAGTTTTAACATGCAACAGGCCTTAAAAATGAATATGACTTGTGGTACTTGCTCAAGATTTAATACAGCCGATTGTGCACATCCTGCAAAGGCAGCTCCCGAAATGAGTTGTTCTAGTTGGGCACCTTTGGCAATGGCTTAGAATACAAAAAGGGAGGTTTTACCTCCCTTTTTCTTTATTTTAATTTTGTTCTGGCCTCTTTAGCCCAACTTATTAGAGATTCTACTTCTGCTTCTGACATATTGCCGTGCAACCAAGTATATGAGTTTTCTGGCATATGCCCCTCTTCCACTTCTTCTATCAATTCATCTAATTTGTGGTCTTTCTTCTTGATATTCCACTGAGACCAATCAGACACATTAAAATGTTCTTTGCCTTCCTCCACATGGTCGGCAATCATATAAGAAATTGGTGCTACCTCTGCGTACCATGGATAAATCGTATTGTTACTATGACAATCATAACAATTTTGCCTTAAAATAGTTTTTACCGCAGCATTAGGCATTGTTTCTACCTCAAATGCCACAACTACATTGCCCTCAGAAGTATTTTTTTCTGGTCTATAAAATTGCATGGCAATTAGTATAACTAAAAGCGCTAGTGCTAACTTCTTAAACATGGTTGGTTATTTTAAATTTTGATTTGCAAGGTAGTATAAAATGTTCTGGGTTCAGCAGGTATAATCCCGGGTCCTGGATAACCTGTTGCCCTACGTGTAAAATAAGAGTTGTCTAAAACATTATTGATTCCTGCTTCTAGCTTGTATCGCTTATAGGTATAGGATAAAGAAAAATCTAATATATCATAAGACGGAATAGCACCTTCTATTCCTCTTTGATTATCAGTTTTATCTTGTGCTGCATTAGTAGCATCTGTAAATTGTGGCCCCAAATACGTGTATTGCAAATTCCCCAACAAGTTGCCGTAACCGAAGCTTAGCCCTGTTTTCAAATTCACATCTGGAATAAATTCTACTTCTTTACCCGCTACTCCTATTCTTTCACTATCTATGTATTCCGAAGCTGTTAATGCCATGTTGGCAAAATAGTTGAGCTTAATTTTTTCCGATTTAAAATTAAGCAACGACTTTAAGTTTACATCCGCAAAAGCCTCTAAACCATAAATAAAGGCGGTACCAATGTTACCCCGTTTACGAACAATGCGACCTGTTGGCACTTCTTCCCCTTCTGAGTTGCTACGTGTTTCTTCTTCTAATATCTCACCTAAACGGTCATCATAATACAAACCAAATAGACTAGCATCATAGGTTAAAACATTTGAAATTCTACCACGTGCACCAAAATCTGCGGTAAAGCCAGACTCATCACTAATATTAGGGTCTACCTGAAAGCTTGGGTTAACCACCCTAATATCACTAAAGGTTATGGATCTATAGTTTTCTGAAAAATTACCGTAGAATTCCAAATTGTTATTTGGCTTATAGGAGAGGCCCATTCCTAATAAAAAGAAATTACGCTCAAAATTCCTATTATCAGCAATTTCTTCGTTTAGTAAGGTATTGCCCGCTAAGTCTTTTACAATGTTTTTATACGTTCCATTACTTTTCGTATTAATATACTCCCATCTAAACCCGGGTGTAACAGAAAACTTATTGGTTAGGTTAAAAATATGCTCACCAAAAATGGCAAAATTTAGATTTGGGAAGGTAAAATCTGACTGTCTTTCATAATCTGGAAAATCTGCTGTTGCAAAATTTATTATAAATAAATAATCTCATCTTAATGGTAAGCACTGAATAATTCGGTGGCTTTGTTATAAGCTGCCTCAAAAACCATCCAGTTTACATTGGTTTCTGCCTTTTGTTCGGTAAAAAAGGAAAGCATTTTTTCGGTTGGCATATTACCCGTTAATTCATCTTTAGCCATTGGGCAACCGCCAAATCCTTGCACGGCACCATCAAATCTTCGGCAACCGGCAACATAAGCCGAAGCAACCTTTTCGTGCCATTTTGCAGGTGTAGTATGTAAGTGGGCGCCAAACTCTATATTGGGGTATTTTGGAATTAGGTTAGAGAACAAATAGGAAATTACATCTGGATCAGAACTACCAATGGTATCTGATAGTGATAAAATATTAACGCCCATATCTGCCAGCTTTTCTGTCCACTCACCAACAATATCCACATTCCAAGGGTCTCCATACGGGTTTCCAAACCCCATAGAAATATAGGTAACCACTTCTTTATTACTTTTATCGGCTATATCTAAAATAGCCTTTAAAATATCTACGGATTGTGCAATGGTCTTATGGGTATTCCGCATTTGAAAGTTTTCCGAAATAGAAAATGGGTAACCTAGATAGGTAATCTCTGGGTGTACACTAGCATCTTCTGCCCCTCTTACATTGGCCACGATAGAAAGCAATTTACTTTTGGTTTTAGAGAGGTCTAAACCAGCTAGAACGGCAGCAGTATCTTGCATTTGCGGAATGGCCTTTGGGGAAACAAAACTGCCAAAATCCAAGGTGTCAAAGCCACAGCCCAATAAGGCTTGTATATATTTAATCTTGTGTGCCGTTGGTATAAAAGTTTTTATGCCTTGCATGGCATCTCTAGGACATTCTATAATTTTGACCACTTCTTTTTCCATTGTTTCAAAATTACCATTATTTACCGGTACCTACTAAATACATTGCCAAGCCCACAAATACCACTATTTGCATCCATTTAAGATAGAAACCAGCTTTTTCATGAGAATTTAAATAAGCTCCAACCCTGCCGGCAAGAATGGCTATGGCCCCAAAAATTATTGAGGAAACCAGTATAAACAAAAAACCCAAAATATAAAATTGAATAAATGGCGCAAGATTGTCGCTGAACAAAAAGCCGGGAAAAAAAGCGAGAAAAAATATGGTTACTTTAGGGTTAAGCACATTCATCCAAAACCCTTTTTTGAACAACGGCCAAACCGTTGTAGCTTGTTTTACCTTTAGATTTAATACTATATCTGATTTGGCACGGTATACTTTATAGGCCAAGTACAGTAAATATGCAGCGCCAAACAACTTAATAATCCAAAATAAGTATGGGTTATCCCTTATTATAATAGATATGCCAAATGCCAATAAGGTGGTATGTACCAAGCAACCAGACATAAGACCTGCTACCACCGCCAAACCTTGCTTTTTACCATTTGTCATACTTTGAACCAAGACAAAAATATTATCTGGTCCTGGAGCAATTGCCAGGGTGGCTGTTGCGGCCGCAAAGGCTAGTAAAATTTCAATATTCAATAGAAAACTTTAAAAAGCTAAATTTACAAAAGTTGCTTTATCAACAACCTCAATATTTTTTATCATGAGAAACCTTTTTTTATTATTTGCTATATGTGCCTTAAGCAACATAAATGCCCAAACCATGAACCAACCAAAAGATAGTATGCTTAGACATGTTGTACTTTTTAAATTTAAGCCTGATACAACACCCAAAAAAATAATTGAGATTGAACAGGCCTTTAAGGCCCTTCCCGATAAAATACACGTAATAAAAGATTTTGAATGGGGCACAAACAATAGTCCTGAAGGATTAGCTAAAGGCTTTACCCATTGTTTCTTTTTAACCTTTAAAAGTGAGGCGGACCGTGCTATTTATTTACCACATCCTGATCATAAAGCTTTTGGGGCCTTACTTAAAGACCATTTAGCAGATGTTTTGGTAGTAGATTACTGGGTTACTAATTAGCCTGCGCCAAAATAGCTTTATTAATACGCTTTATTAAAGCAGGCCCTTCATAGATAAAACCGGTGTACAATTGCACTAATGAAGCTCCTGCCCGCAATTTTGCCAAGGCATCTTCTTCTGAGTGTATGCCGCCTACTCCAATAATTGGAAAGCTGCCGTTGCTATGGTAATGAAGAAACTCTATAACCTCAGTGCTTCTATTGGTCAAAGGCTTTCCACTTAGTCCGCCCTTTTCCTCTACCAACGTCAAATGAGATTTTAAATTATCTCTTGCAATGGTGGTATTGGTAGCGATAACACCATCTATCTGCGAATCCTTGATAATATCTATAATATCAAAAAGTTGTGCATTGGTTAAATCTGGAGCAATTTTCAATAAAATTGGCTTGGTACTACTGTTCTTTTGAACTGCTAATTTTTCATTTTGACGTTTAAGAGACGCCAAAATTTCGGTAAGCGGTTTTTTATCCTGCAATTCTCTTAAACCAGGAGTATTAGGCGAACTTACATTTACCACAAAATAATCTACATGATCAAATAAGGCGTCAAAACAGATTAGATAATCCTTTACAGCATCTTGGTTAGCAGTTACTTTATTTTTTCCAATATTGCCACCAATGAGCACCTTATGTTGTTTTTTTAATCGTTCTACAGCATCAAAAACACCTTTATTATTAAAACCCATTCTGTTAATCACAGCTTTATCGTCTACCAGTCTAAACAAGCGTTTCTTAGGGTTTCCCGGTTGTGGTTTAGGGGTAAGGGTACCAATTTCTATAAAACCAAAACCAAAATCTGAAAACTCATTGAACAACTTGGCATCTTTATCAAAACCAGCAGCTAAACCAACAGGATTTTTAAATTTTAAACCAAAGACCTCCCTTTCTAACCGCTTATCTTCCTTAACAAATAGTTTTTTATATAAACTTGTCAATCCTAGCTTTGAGAAAATCTTGATCAGGAAAAATGAAATGTGGTGTGCACTTTCTGCATCAAATAAAAAAAGAATAGGACGTATTAAAACTTTATACATTAAGGCCTTAATTTTTTGCAAAAATAGAAACTCTAATTATGCTAGGTTATTTTTAACTTAATTTTTGTTTTGAGACACATTGGTATAAATAGGTACCCTTTGTATTTGATTACAAAGAGACACATATAAATTATACTGCTCCACATTGAACAAACCCAATAAGCGCTTATCTAACAAACGCATATTAGCTTCCATACTATCTAATAAATCACTATGTTTTTGTGCACGAACCTTTAAATCTTCCAAGGTTTCCGTAGGGTAGTTTCGTAAGACATTTTTTAACCTATTGGTATACATCTCGTTTCTAAACTTTAATTCCGCACCCCAGTTTTTTAAATTTTCCTGTTGTTCTTCGGTAAGCTTAAATGTTTGTATAATAACCATATCGTCTTTACCGCCTATACCCAATAAACAATCTTGAGCATTTAGTTTAAAAAGAAAAAATAGCGATAAAGCCACCAACGGACCTTTCATAATTACGTGTTCTCAAACGTGGGGCAAGATACACTACTTTTAGTGTTGACTAGAAGAAATCCGACCGAATAAACCTTATTTTTGATGAAAAACCTCTTAATGGAAAAATTACTATCCAGATTCTTAGAGTATGTAAAAATAGATACACAAAGTAATCCTAAATCTAACACTACGCCTAGTACGGACAAACAGTGGAATTTAGCCAAGAAATTGGTTACAGAATTACACCAGATAGGTATGCAAGAGGTAACTATTGATGAAAATGCCTATATCATGGCAACGTTACCCAGTAATACCGAAAAAGACGTACCCACCATTGGTTTTATTGCCCATTTTGATACAAGTCCTGATTTTAGTGGTTTTAATGTTAGACCTAAAATTATAGAAAACTATGATGGTAAGGATATAGTTTTAAACACCACTAGGAATATTGTTCTATCCCCGGATTATTTTGAAGATTTAAAACAATATGAAGGGCAAACCTTGATAACAACAGATGGTACAACTTTATTAGGCGCAGACGACAAGGCGGGCGTAACTGAAATTATAACCGCTATGGAATATTTAATTGAACACCCCGAAATAGAACACGGAAAAATAAGAATAGGTTTTACGCCAGATGAAGAAATTGGTCGTGGTGCCCATAAATTTGATGTGGCCAAATTTGGAGCGGAATGGGCTTATACCATGGATGGTAGCCAAGTTGGAGAACTAGAGTATGAAAACTTTAATGCCGCGGGTGCTACCATAAACTTTAAGGGAAAAAGCGTACATCCTGGGTATGCAAAAAATAAGATGATTAATGCAATTACTCTTGCAAATAAGTATTTAAGCCTACTGCCACCAAACGAAGTGCCAGAAAAAACAACGGATAGAGAAGGTTTTTTTCATGTACACCATATAGAAGGAACAATAGAAAACGCCCAAATTGAATTGATTATTCGTGACCATGACTTGGAACACTTTAATGCCAGAAAAGATTTGCTAATGGCTATAGCCAAAAAGTTAAATGCAGACTTTTCAGAGGAGGTTATTAGTGTTGAGATAGAAGAACAATATAGAAATATGAGGGAAAAAGTAGAACCTGTATTTCATATTGTATCCATTGCAGAGGAGGCTATGCAAGAGATTGGTATTACGCCCATAATTAAACCAATTAGAGGCGGTACAGATGGAAGCCAGTTAAGTTTTATGGGGCTACCCTGCCCTAATATTTTTGCTGGCGGACACAATTTTCATGGCAAATATGAATATGTACCTTTAGAAAGCATGCAAAAAGCAGTAGAAGTAATTGTAAAAATTTGCGAACTTACTGCTCGTAACCTCTCTAAAGATGAATAAAAGTAAAACGGCTGATGCTTATTATGCCGAACCACATCATTTTTCTAATGCTATTGCCATTCTTAGAAAATTAGCACTAGAGACAGAAGCAGAAGAATGTTGCAAATGGGGTATGCCAGTTTACACCATAAACAACAAAAACGTCTTTGGTATTTGCCGATTTAAAAATCACTTTGGTATCTGGTTTTACAATGGGGCCTTTATGGATGATCCTGAAAACCTGTTAGAAAATGCTCAAAAAGGGAAGACCAAAGCTATGAGGCATTGGAAAATATCAGATATTTCTTCTATAGACAAAACGCTGGTTAAACAATATTTCAATGAGGCAATTGCCAAGCACAAACAAGGTAAGGTTTTGGTTGCCTTTAAAAAAAACAACAAATTAGAAATACCACAACTTTTACTAAGCTGTCTAAAGACAAATAATATTCAGAAAAAATTTGATGCTTTTACGCCTTACAAACAGAAAGAATTCTCTGAATTTATTAGCAGTGCAAAACAAGAAAAAACCAAACTTGCTCGCCTAGAGAAAATAATACCTTTGATTGAAAACGGTATTGGACTTAACGACCAATACCGTTGATAGTATTATTTTGGCAAGACCCAATTGTTGTGGTATTCCGGAGTAATCAAAGTATTTGCTTCGGTTTGGGTAAATTTACCATCTGTGGCTAACCAATTAACTTTTTGTCCCGTTTTGTAGGCTATGTTACCCATATGGCAAACTAGTGCCGTATTGTAACCCACTTCAATTGGAGCGTTAAGCTTACTTTTATCCCTAGATTTTACCGCTTCAATAAAATTCTTAGTATGTAAGTCCAATCCATTACCTTGATTGGTCTGCAATGGTACAGCTTCAATCTTTGGTCCTAAATTAGTACTCCAATCGGGCTTATCATCTTCTGGAATTACTTCCCAACCACCTCTATCTAAGACTAAAGTTCCATTGTTACCAATAAACGCAATACCATGGTTACGGCCGTAATTACCACCATCTATACCCGTGGCATGCTCCCATAGAATAGAAAAATCATCATATTCATAAACAGTTTGTAAGGTATCTGGGGTTTCTGAAGCATCTTCTGGATACGCAAACTTGCCGCCCAATGCCATTACCGAATTTGGAGTACCGGCTTTCATACCATACAGTGCATAATCTATTAAATGTACGCCCCAATCTGTCATTAACCCGCCTGCATAATCCCAAAACCATCTAAAGTTAAAGTGAAAACGATTGGCGTTAAAAGGTCTATTTTTTGCTGGTCCTAACCACATCTTATAGTCCACATCTGCCGGCGCCTTAGTATCTGGAACAACAAGTACCGGTTTCATCCATCCTTGGTATGCCCAGGCCTTGGCAAGTCTAATCTTACCCAATTTACCAGAATGCACGTAGTTTATAGCATCTACAAAGTGTGGTTGGCTTCTTTGCCATTGCCCTACTTGAACAATTTTATTATTTGAGTTAACCGCGTGCAACATGGCGTTACTTTCGGCAATACTATTCGCAATCGGTTTTTCACAATAAACGTCTTTGCCGGCCGCAAGTGCATCTACTAACTGCAGACAATGCCAGTGGTCTGGTGTTCCAATGACAACAACATCTACATTTTTATCTTCTAATAGTTTCCTATAATCTGTATACCATTTAGGCTTTTTTAGTCCTGCCTTTTCTAAATCTGCCGTGCGCTGCCCTAGGACGGTTTTATCTACATCGCAAAGCGCAACAACTTGTATTTCTGAAAGCTTTAATAAGGATAAAAGGTTAGAAAAGCCCATGCCTTTACAACCAATTAAACCAACTTGTATTTGATCATTAGGGCTTATTCTTTTTCTAATATGGGCCAACAGCTCTACAGGAAACAGAAAGCTTACACCCGTAGCAGCAGTAGCCATTGCAGAATTTTTTAAAAAATTTCTTCTAGTATGCATTTGGTCTTGTTTTTCAGGTGTATAAGTTACACATAAAATTAAATGCATAAAAAAAGCACCTAAAAAATAGGTGCTTATCTTTTTTTTTGAGCTAAAAGAACTACTTGCTAGCTACAGGGTTTAACTTTTTACTGGCTTCCATAGAAATTGCTGCTCTATCAAACTTTAACCTTCCTGCCATAGTTTCTATGATGCAAGAATTATCGTTATCGTTTAAATCTACAATTTTACCATAAAGACCACTTTTGGTCATTATTTTATCTCCCTTTTTTAACTCGGCCGCAAACTTTTTCTCGTCTTTTTGACGTTTCATTTGTGGTCTTATCATAAAAAAATAAGCCACAACAAATATTAGTAGTAGCGGAAAAAACTGTTGTAATTGCTCCATTAAATTTAATTATCCGTTTTTCATTGGAACCGAAATAGCAGCTCCGTCTTTTGGCGTTACAAACGCTTTAATTCTCAACAATTCAGAACCTTTTGCCGTATTGGCCGTAACCGTAATTGTCTTAGTTACTTGGTTTTGACCTGTTCCGTTGAATTTTACCAATAGCTCTCCAGAATCTCCTGGGGCTATAGGTGTGTTTTTTGGGTATTCTGGAACCGTACATCCACAGCTACTTTTTGCATCTGTAATAATAAGTGGTGCGTCTCCTGTATTAGTAAACTTAAAGATTGTTTCTTGTGGTGTTCCGTTTTCAATGGTACCAAAATCATGTTCAGACTTATCAAACTGCATTACAGGTACTTTCTTAGAGGCTTCATCTCTTGTACTGGCCGTCTCTACATTGTCTGCTACAATTTTAGTGCTAGCCTTGTCTTTACAAGAAGTAGCGCCTATTAACATTGCCCCTACGGCAAAAACATACAATACTCTTTTCATGGTTTAAATTTTAGATATTCAAAAATAATAATTTCCTTTTTACAGCAAACCCCTACCTATTTTTTGCATTTTACCGGTTTCTTTAAATTCCCTTACTACTTTATCCAATATACCGTTAATAAAGATGCTACTTTTTGGGGTAGAGTACTCTTTAGCAATTTCTAAGTATTCATTAATGGTTACCTTTTCTGGGATAGAAGCAAAATGCAAAAACTCACATATTGCCATTTTTAATAAGATATGATCAATTTCCGCTATACGGTCTGTATCCCACTTTGGTGTTTTTTCCGCAATTATAGACTCCCATTCCGCATTATGCAATAAGGTTTTAGACAATAAATCCTTTGCATAGGTCATATCTTGTTCGTCCTTTAACAACTTAGGCAGAAAATAGCTGAAGGTATCATCTTCTTTTGCCTTTTTTAGCAACTTTACAATAAAGGTATTCACAATAGGAATATCATCTACCCAAGTAAGCTTATCGTCCTCAAAATATTCATATATCTTGTCATTGGGCGCAATAACCTCTTTGTATAGTTTTATAATCAATTCTTTGTCTGAAGCATAGCTAGAAGAGGGCTCACTCATGTATTTATTATAGACTTCACTTTCGGTAATATCTTTCAGAATAATTTTTACATATTCCTCATTTAGGTACCAATTGTTAAGCTTCCTTTTTTCTAAGGCTTCTTTTAAAGCGGCATTTTCTGCCAGTTGAACCAATAAACGATTATTAACAAATTTGGATTTATCCGGGTAGGCATCGTTTTTATCTGAAATGTATTTTTTGTTGGATGCAGTAACATGTTGTTCCGCAAGTTCCCTTAGTTCTAAAAGCAAACTCAACATTAGTAAGTACAGACTATACACGTTGGCAATACTTACATTTAAAAACTTTTGTTGTTTCTCCAAAGACTCTTCTTTGGACTGTATTAATGCATAAATACACTGCATCACCTTTACTCTAATGTGCCTTCTAGTAAGCATTTAAAAGAACTTTTTCTTGATTAGGACTCTTTTTCACGCTGCAAAAGTAATGTTATATTCTTACTCTTCCTATGTTACCACATTATCTTATTAGTTTTATAACATTTGTTTTGGCCTGTAAAAACTATCTTTGGCATCTTGCAAGCGCAAAACTTCCTTTTAAAAGGTATTGATGAAAGCATTAAAACACCTAAATAAATACTTTAAAAAATACTGGCTCAAATTGTTTTTGGGTGTATTAATTACCATAATTGCTAGAATTTTTTCTTTGGTAATGCCCTCTTACGTTAGCAAATCTATTAACGTAATTGAAAAGTTGACCACTAACGATATTGACAAGGCAACTGCTAATGATTTGTTGTTGCAATACATATTGGTGATTATAGGAACCGCCCTTTTATCTGCACTATTTACCTTTTTAATGAGGCAGACCATAATTAACGTTTCTAGATATATTGAGTATGACTTAAAGAACGAAGTATTTGATCATTACCAAATACTAAGTTTGGACTTTTATAAGAGAAACCGCATTGGTGACCTAATGAACCGTATAAGTGAAGATGTAACCCAAGTTAGAATGTACGGTGGCCCGGCAATAATGTACGGCATGCAAACCTTGACGCTTTTTGTTTGTCTTATTCCGTTAATGTTTATGAAGGCCCCTACCATAGCATTTTATACCTTGGTACCCTTACCAATTTTGTCTGTTTTAATTTATCAAATAAGTAAAATAATACATAAGCGTAGTACCAAAGTACAAGAATACCTTTCTACGCTATCTACTTTTGCCCAAGAATCTTTTTCTGGTGTTGCCGTGATAAAAGCGTATGGTTTAGAGCCAAAAATAAACGCAGATGTTGCCCAATTGGCTACGGAAGGAAAAAATACCAGTATGAATTTAGCCAAAGTAAACGCTTGGTTTTTCCCTTTAATGATTCTACTAATTGGAGTGAGCAATATTTTTGTAATCTACATTGGTGGAAAACAGTATCTGGCAGGAGAAGTTAGCTTGGGAATTATTGCAGAATTTATCTTGTATGTAAATATGCTTACCTGGCCCGTGGCTGTAGTTGGGTGGTTAACTTCTATAGTACAACGTGCAGAAGCTTCCCAAAAAAGAATAAACGAATTTTTAGAGGTAACGCCAACTATTACTAACACTACAACTAAAACTACACCCATTATTGGTAAAATTGAGTTTAAAAATGTAAGCTTTACCTATCCAGATACGGGTATAAAGGCCTTAAATAACGTTTCTTTTGTTTTAGAGCCTGGTAAAACCATGGCTATTTTAGGAAAAACCGGTTCTGGTAAATCTACCATTCTGGATTTGGTTGCCCGTCTTTATGACGTAGATTCCGGAGAAATCTTAATAGATGATACACCTATTAAAGAATTAAACCTAGATAGCTTAAGAAACAGTATTGGTGCCGTACCACAAGATGCGTTCCTTTTCTCAGATACAATTGCCAATAATATTAGGTTTGGCAAAGAAGACGCCACGCAAGAAGAAATAGAAGCTAAAGCCAAACAAGCTGTTGTACACAAAAACATTATTGGTTTTGCAAAAAAATATGACACCATTTTGGGAGAACGTGGCATAACCTTAAGTGGTGGCCAAAAACAACGGGTTTCTATTGCAAGAGCACTTATTAAAGAGCCTAAAATTTATCTTTTTGACGATTGTTTGTCTGCCGTAGATACAGAGACAGAAGAAAAAATATTAAAGAATTTAAAGAAAGCGGCGCAGCAAACTACTACTTTGATTGTAAGCCACAGGGTATCTTCCGCAAAAAATGCAGATACCATTATTATCATGGAAAATGGTAGCATAAAACAACAAGGTAGCCACAATGAACTAAATGGTGTAAATGGGTATTACAAACAACTTTATGAAGATCAATTAACAGAGAAAGATTAACATAAAAGTTGGTACATTATGATTTTTTTTACATTTTTGACAGAATATTGTAAGCAAATTCAATAACAGACACTACACCAAAATGAACGAAAAAGGATTAATGGAACAGGAAGAAATTTACTCAAAAGTACTGCGTGCGGGGAGACGTACTTATTTCTTTGATGTTAGAAGTACCAAAGCGGGGGATTACTATCTAACTATCACAGAAAGCAAAAAATTCACCAATGATGATGGTTCATTTCACTACAAAAAACACAAAATATACCTTTACAAGGAAGATTTTGAGTCGTTTAGGGAAATTATGAACGAGATGATGGACTACATAATTGATGAAAAAGGAATGGAAGTTATCTCTGAAAGACATCAAAAAGATTTCAAAAAAGAGGAGCAACCAATAGAAAACAGTACAGCAGAAAGCTTTACAGATGTAAGCTTTGATGATATTTAAGGCTTAAAAACCTTAATAAAATTTTAAAACGACCTGTAACCCAGGTCGTTTTTTTATTTTTAGGCTCGACTAACTCAAAACCAATCCGAGAATGAAACACAGACTTTCAATTCTGGCGGCAATACTTTTTTGCTTA
Organism: Croceivirga sp. ABH4_376; assembly: GCF_056160685.1. NCBI lineage: Bacteria > Pseudomonadati > Bacteroidota > Flavobacteriia > Flavobacteriales > Flavobacteriaceae > Croceivirga > Croceivirga sp. ABH4_376. The sequence goes on from NZ_JBSWXQ010000004.1 coordinate 53,714, forward strand.
ACCACCCATGCACAAGAAAATTTAAATTACTACTTACCACAAAACGTTACGTATGACCCCAATATACCTACGCCTAAAGAGGTAATTGGCCACGAAGTTGGTGAGTGGCACGTAACGCATGATAAATTAAGTTTTTACATGCAAACGCTAGCAAAAAGCACCAATAGGTTTACCATAGAAGATAGAGGCACCACATTTGAGGGCAGACCTCTTTTACTATTAACGGTGACCGCTCCAGAAAATCATTCTAATTTAGAAAATATTAGAAAGGAGCATTTAGCATTAACCAATGGACAAACAGGAGCTTTAAACGTAGAAAACATGCCCATAGTGGTGTATCAGGGTTTTTCCATTCATGGTAATGAACCAAGTGGTTCTAACGCCGCGCTAGCCTATGCCTACTACTTAGCAGCCGCACAAGGTCAAGAAATAGATGCCATTTTAAAAAATACCGTAATATTACTGGACCCAAGTTTTAATCCAGATGGTTTGCAACGTTTTGCTTATTGGGCCAACATTCACAAAAGCCAGAACCTAAATCCAGATGGGAACGAAAGGGAATACCACGAGGTTTGGCCAGGTGGTAGAACCAATCATTATTGGTTTGATATGAACCGTGATTGGTTACCGGTACAATTACCGGAAAGTAGGGCCCGTATAGCATCTTTTCATAAATGGATGCCCAACATTTTAACGGACCACCACGAAATGGGAACTAATTCAACTTTCTTTTTTCAACCAGGAGAACCTACAAGAGTACACCCACTAACCCCTAAAATAAACCAAGAACTTACCAAAGAAATTGGCACCTACCATGCCAAAGCTTTGGATAAAATTGGTTCTTTATATTATTCTGAAGAAAATTACGACGATTACTATTACGGCAAAGGTTCTACCTTCCCAGATGTTAATGGGAGTATAGGAATCTTGTTTGAGCAAGGAAGTTCTAGAGGGCACATTCAAGAAAGTGAAAATGGCATATTAACCTTTCCTTTTACCATTAGAAATCAGTTTACAACAGCTTTATCTACCGTTGCGGCAGCAAATGGTATGCGTGCTAAAATTTTAAACTATCAGAAAAAATTCTATCAAGACCTTGCACAAGAAGCTACTAAAGAAAAAAATAACGCCTATGTTTTTGGTGATGAAAAGGATGCCGCAAAAGCTTGGCATTTAGCAGAAATCTTAGAAAGACAACAGATTAAATTTCATGAGTTAAAAGAAGACGCTAAGATCAACGGAAAAAACTATAAGAAAGGTTCGGCCTATGTGGTGCCCCTAAATCAAAAAAATCCAAGGTTAATACATGCCATGTTCGAAAAACGAACCACTTTTACAGATAGTTTGTTTTATGATGTATCCGCCTGGACTTTTCCCCTAGCGTTTAATTTAGATTATGAAAAAGTTACCACACTAAATAACGCTGGAAATGTGGTTACTGCATTGCAACCAATAGCAGGTAAAGTAAGTGGCCATAGCAATTATGCTTATCTATTCTCTTGGAATAATTATTATGCACCAAAAGCACTTAACCAAATTACACAGAAAGGTTTACGAGCAAAAGTTGCAAAATCTCCTTTTACGGTAGAAGGCAACAACTATGATTATGGCACTATCATGATACCCGTACAAGGGCAAGATTTGGATAGTAAAGAATTGTTTGCCTTTTTGCAAACAGTAGCAAAAGAGAGTATGTTAAACATAACCGCTGTTGGTACAGGTTCTACCGTTGGTATAGACTTGGGTAGTAATGATTTTGACCCCATTAAAAAACAGAAAGTAGCCCTTTTAGTGGGTAACGGCGTACGTTCCTATGACGCCGGCGAAATATGGCACTTATTTGATACGCGATACCAAATGAAAATTACCAAAATAGATACTGATTATTTTAACAGGGTTGATTTAAGTAGTTATACCGATTTAATTATTCCGAGCGGATATGGCAGTAATGTCTTGGACAAAAGCGGAGCAGAAAAAATTAAAGAATGGGTAAAAGATGGTGGTACCGTAATTGGTTACAGAAATGTAGCCCAATGGTTTAACAAAAATGGGTTTCTAGATTTAGAAATGCTTAAGGATACTACCTTAAAAGCCAAAAACATTCCATTTGATAAGCGTCGTGACTTCTATGGAGCCCAAGTTACCGGAGGGGCTATATTTGAAGCCAATTTAGATTTAACCCACCCTATTGGATACGGTTATAAAAATGATAAAATATCTTTATTTAGAAATACCAACATCTATTTAAAACCAGAAAAAAATAGTTTTGACAATCCTATCCAGTATACGACCAATCCACTACAAAGCGGCTATATTTCTGAAGAAAACGAAGCATTAATAAATGGTAGCGTGCCATTTAAAGTAAATAGATTGGGCCGTGGTAAAGTAATCCTGTTCACGGACAATACCAACTTTAGAGCTTTTTGGTATGGTACTAACAAATTAATGATGAACGCCATATTTTTTGGTCCAAGCATGTAGCAAGTAACCAACTAAAGAAGGAAAAGCCATGGTAATACCATGGCTTTTTTTTTGAATAAATTAACTCTACTAGTAGAATTAACTAAACTAAAATGCAATCGAAAATAATCCAAGTTAAAAGTAAGTGCATCCTGTAGTGTAAGGGTTTTAAGAAATAAAGAAAATATACTTGGGTTACTATATAAATGTCCCTAAATTTAGACGTAGCCTTAAATTTACCATTGTGATAAAAGCAACGGACATTCTTGTAAATGACGATTCTAGAATACCAAAATACAAACAGGTAGTAGATTCTTTAATAAGCCATATAGCAAAAGGGAATTTACCCATCGGCAGTAAAATTCCATCTATAAATGAACTTAGTGAGAACCTCTTGTTGTCTAGAGACACCATAGAAAAAGCGTATTCTGAGCTAAAAACAAAAAAAATAATAACCGCAGTTAAAGGCAAGGGGTTTTACGTAGCAAAGACCGATTTGATTTCTAAAATCAATGTCTTCTTTTTAATAAATAAACCCAGCTCTTACAAGATGCGCATCTACAATTCTTTTGTTAATGGTTTAGGGGTAAACGGTCATGTAAATCTTTTTATTTACCACTGCGACGAAACCTTATTTACTAGGGCCATAGAACGCAATTTAGGAGCCTATGATTACTATGTGATAATGCCACATTTTAAGAATATGAACCTAGGGCATGTAAGTGCAACCAAAAATGTGCTAGAAGTATTGAAAAAAATTCCGCAAGACCAACTTATAGTATTGGATAATGCAAGGTTAGAATTAAACGGTAATTATGGTGCCTTATATCAAGATTTTGAAAATGATATTTACAATGCCCTAAAAGAAGCCTTGGAAAGGCTTCGTAAATATGATAAACTTATTTTGGTATACCCTAGCAAAAGTGTTTTTCCGTATCCAAAACGGATTTTATACGGATTTCAAAAATTCTGTGGAGAATTCAATTTTGACTTTGAAATCCTAGATGAAATTTATGATGAAATGGAGTTACAAAGCAAGGATGTTTTTATTACCATAGAAGAAATGGACTTGGTAAATCTAGTTAGGCAAGTACGTGCCAAACAATTGGTCTTAGGTAAAGATATTGGTATAATTTCTTATAATGAAACCCCACTAAAAGAACTTTTAGGTATTACCGTAATAAGTACCGATTTTACAGCTATGGGCGAAACTGCTGCCTACATGGTACTTAGAAACAAAAGAGAAAAAGTAAAGAACGTTTTTAGCTATATAGAAAGGAATTCTGTCTAGCCTTACACCACAGGATACTTACAAAGTTATCGCATAGTACTTTTAACCACGAGTATGGTGGTACAAAAAGTTTTATTATTCTTCTTGTTTATCTCTGGTGCTGTCTTAAGTGGGCAAGAGCAAAGGTATACTTTTGGCCTAGCAGATAATACAACCAATAATTTTGAAGGTAGCCAAGCGTACACCGTAGATAGTGGTGCTGGTTGGGATTTAAATACGGACAACCACATAGCTCAACTAGACAATTGTGTTTGTCTAACTAAACCTTCCTACTTTTCGGTTACAGCAAATCCAGGTAATTATTTGGTTAAAATAGTATTGGCTAGCCCCAATAAACAGACCCAAACCACTATAAAAGCAGAATCTCGCCGTTTATTAAGCAACAATCTAATTATAGAAAAAGGCAACCACAAAGAGGTAACATATTTGGTTCATAAAATGGATACGGTAATAAACGATACGCTTTATGTAAATCTAAAAGAGAGGGAAAAACGAACTTTAAATTGGGACCATAAACTAACCTTGGAATTTTTAGGAGCTACCTGCATAAAATCCATTAGCATTACACCAACAGACTCCAAAACTATTTTTTTAGCGGGAGATTCAACCGTAACCGACCAAGATTTAGAACCTTGGGCCGCATGGGGGCAATTTTTACCTAGTTTAACCAAAGACATCTGTATTGCCAATTATGCGGCATCGGGTGCTTCGCTACATTCATTCAAAGCGAGAAATCGTCTAACAAAAATTCTTTCTCATCTAAAAAAGGGAGATTATGTTTTTATACAATTTGCCCATAACGATGAAAAACGAAAAGGCCCAAATATTGGGCCCTACGCCTCTTACACCAACTATTTAAAAGAATACATAAAAGTAATCCAAAAAAAAGGTGGGCATCCTGTATTGTTCACCCCCATTCAAAGACGCTTCTTTAAAAACGAAAAACAGCTAAAACCAACACATGGCGAATACCCAAATGCCGTAAGACTTGTGGCCAAAGAGATGCAGGTACCTCTAGTTGATTTAACCCAACTTACCTCAAAAATGTTACTTGCTTGGGGGCCGGAAGAAAGTAAAAAGGCTTATGTTCATTTTCCTAAAAACAGTTTCCCAAATCAAACAGCGGCCCTGGCAGACGATACACATTTTACCAATTTTGGAGCGTTTGAAATTGCCCAATGCGTAGCCTATAATTTAAGGGCATTAAATATAATCCCTACATCGTATTTTATAAGAGATTTACCAAAATATGATGCAGCGTTTCCAAACAACTATGAAACTTTTGAATTTAAAACCAATTCACGATTTGAAAATACCAAACCCTATGGTAACTAAACAGAATAGACCAATAAACCTGTTTATCCTATTACTTTTAAACTTTACCGCTTACCACGTAATGCATGCGCAAGAAACAGAAAAAATATACCTAAGTGGTAAAGACTTTGAACACCCGGTTACTTGGCAATTTAAATGCAGTAACGGAAATAATTGTAACCAATGGTCTACCATTAACGTACCCTCTAATTGGGAACTGCAGGGGTTTGGTGAGTATACCTACGGTAGATGGTATAAAGAATTAAACTTAAAAGAACCCAGCAAGGAAAAAGGATTTTACAAATACCGTTTTAACCTTAAACCAAACCATAAGGATAAACACATTAACCTTGTGTTTGATGGCGTTATGACAGATGCCGAAGTATTTTTAAATGGAGAAAAGGTTGGCCCCGTACATCAAGGTGGTTTCTACAGGTTTAAATATGATGTTTCTAAGTTTCTTAAATACGGTCAAGAAAACGTATTAGAGGTTACGGTAAGCAAACACTCTAAAAACGAATCTGTTAATAGGGCAGAACGGTATACAGATTGGTGGTTATTTGGTGGAATTTACCGACCGGTTTGGTTAGAAATATTACCTAAAAAACACATTGCCAAATTAAAAGTTGATGCGCAGCAAGACGGAAGCCTAAAACTAGCTACACAGTTAAGTAAAGTTGCCAAAAACGCCACCCTAAGAGTGTCCGTAAAAGAGATTACCACTAAAAATTTTAGGCAATCTCAAGAAGTTGAGTTAGGCAATGGTAAAAATGATACAATCCATACCCAATGGAAAAACATTAAACCATGGTCTCCAGAAAATCCTGTGTTGTACAATTTAAAAGTTTCATTAGTAGAAAAAGGCGAGATTTTACATACCGTAAATGAACGTATTGGTTTTAGAACCCTAGCGTTTATTAAGAAAGATGGTATTTACCTAAACGGTACCAAAATAATAATGAAAGGGGTTAACCGGCATAGTATATGGCCAGAATCTGGCCGTAGCCTTAGTAAACGTATTAGTTTGTTAGATGCCTCCTTGATCAAGGATATGAACATGAATGCCGTACGCACTCACTACCCGCCAGCGGAACATTTTCTTTCGGTTTGTGATTCTTTAGGAATTCTTGTCTTGGACGAACTGGCTGGCTGGCAAAACCCGTACGACACAAAATTAGGAGCCAAACTTGCTCAAGAAGTACTCGATAAAGATGCCAATCATCCGGCCGTTATTATTTGGGATAATGGAAATGAAGGCGGATGGGGACCAGGTGCGGACAAGGTCTTTAAAACAAAAGATTTACAAAATAGGATAGTGATACACCCTTGGTCTGATTATGATGGATGGGACACGCACCACTACCCTACTTACCAAACCGGCTTACATAGATTTACCAATGGTGAAAATGTATTTTTTCCTACGGAATTTATGCACAGCACCTATGATAATGGTGGCGGAGCAGGTCTAGCAGATTTTTGGGAAAACTATAGTAAAAGTCCGCTATTTGCTGGTGGTTTTATTTGGGCTTTTGTAGATGAGGCAGTTCTACGTACAGATTGGGAAGGCCCGCGTAGGTATGACTCTGCCGGTTCTTTGGCCCCAGATGGCATTGTAGGGCCCCATAGAGAAAAAGAAGGTAGTTATTACGCTATTAAATCTATTTTTTCTCCCGTACAGATTGCACCTGTTCAAGTTACAAAAATGTTTAAAGGTAAACTGGCCGTTAGCAACGCTAATTTATTCACCAACTTAAATGCCTTTAGCTATACTTACCAAGTAGTAAAAGCTCCTAGAAATTCATTTTATTCCAAAGATTCGGCAAGCGTAATTCATGAGGCATCACATGCATTTCCAGATATTTCTCCGGGTGAGACTAGAAATATCCATTTGAATTTACCTGCAAATTTCTTTGAAGGTGATTGGTTAAAACTAACGGCGTATAACAACAAAGGGCAAGCGGTAAATACGTTTACATGGCCCATTCATCAAGCTAAATTTTACGCCAACAAATTTCTAAAAAATACTTCTAATAAATCTAAAATAGAATTAAATACAATTGGTGAAAATATTACCATGACGGCCAACACTATTAGCCTAATCCTAAATAAAACTACTGGTTATGTTCTTAAAATTACAAGTGGCGAAAAAAGCATCCCACTAACTAACGGACCTAAACCAATTGGCATGAAAGCCGTTGTAGATTCTGTAAGGTCTTTTAAAACAGATAGCACTGCGGTAGTAGACATCTTTTACTCAGGAGCCATAGATAAAATAAGGTGGACATTGACCCAAGATGGTAAGATAAACCTTAATATGACAGCACTACAAAAAGCCAAAACCATAACAGGTTTTGACGGACCTATTTTTGATGGTAAAATCAATAGTTTTGGTTTGTCTTTTGATTATCCAGAGACTGATGTTCTAGGCTTTAAATGGTTTGGAAAAGGACCTTACCGTGTTTGGAAAAACAGGCTGGAAGGTGTTAATTATGGTCTTTGGGAAAAAGCCTATAATAATACCATTACCGGAGAGAGTTTTGAGAATTTAATTTATCCTGAATTTAAAGGCTATCATGCCAATTTTTACGCAGGAACACTCCATTCCAAAAATAATACGTTTCGGTTTTTTAGTGAAAATGAAAATACGTTTCTTAGGTTATTTACACCGGAATATCCCAAATATGCAATTAAAGGAAGAAGCCATCCACAGCCTGAGTTTCCAGAAGGGGATATTTCCTTTATGTATGAAATACCAGCCATGCGGTCATTCAAACCCATTTCGGACCATGGCCCTAATAGCCAACCAACTAACATTCGTATAAAAAAGGGAGATCAAGGAATTACCATGAGCCTTTGGTTCGATTTTATTGATTACAACAAAACAAAATGAACATATCAAAACAACTAATCACAGGCCTGTTCGCATTGATATTAATTGGCTGTGGTACTTCTAAAAAAGAAACACCCACCTTATTTACCGTAGGCGATAGTACCGTTAAAAACGGGCGTGGTGATGGTGCGGATGGTCTTTGGGGATGGGGCGATTTTTTAGAACAATACTTAGATAGCACCAAAATAAAGGTTAAAAACCATGCTTTAGGCGGCACTAGCTCTAGAACGTATATAGATAAGGGACTTTGGGATTCCGTTGTTCCAAAAATTAAAAAAGGAGATTATGTTTTAATACAGTTTGGACATAATGATGACGGCCCCATTAACGACACAATAAGGGCTAGAGGAACTATCAAGGGAGTTGGAGAGGAGACAGAAACTATAGACAACCTACTTACTGGTAAACACGAAACGGTACATTCTTATGGTTGGTACTTAAGAAAAATGGTTAACGATGTTAAAATAGCTGGAGGTAAACCTATTTTGATTACCCCCATACCTAGAAACAAATGGGTTAACAATACGGTTATACGCAATAACTCCAATTACGGTGGTTGGGTTAAACAAGTAGCCGAAGAAGAGAAAGTTCCTTACTTAAACTTGAACAATCTGCTAGCTTTGGAAATGGAAAAACTTGGCATGGAAAAAGTGATTAATACTTATTTCTACGATTGGGATGCCACACATACCAACGCAAAAGGAGCTGCGGTTGCCGCAAAATTAGTCGCCAAAAGCCTACAGCAGAAGGTTTCTTTTTTTAACAATATACTCCTAAATAATCCAGACATTCAGTTACCCCCAAAACGAACCATTTACTTAATAGGAGATTCTACTATGGCAGATAATAATAATGATAATGCCGTTGGCTGGGGTGTTCCATTTTTACAATTTGTAGATACCTTACGGGTCAATGTTCAGAATAAAGCTATTGGCGGGCGCAGTAGCAGAACATTTATGAACCAAGGACATTGGAATGCCATTAAAAGTAAACTTACCCCGCGCGATTTTGTTATAATCCAATTTGGCCACAACGATGCAGGTAACATTGATAAAGAAAAATACCGTGGCTCTTTACCTGGTATAGGAAACGATACAACCCATGTAGCATTTACTAATGATTCCATAGAAACAGTACATACATTTGGTTGGTATTTAGAGCAGTATGTAAAAGACACCAAAGCTGCAGGGGCCACACCAATACTATTCAGTTTAACTCCGCGAAACGAATGGCCTAACGGTCATGTAGAGCAACGTACGGATTCTTACATAAAATGGACTAGAGAGATAGCCCAAAACCATAATGTAAAGTATATAGATTTAAGTGACAGTATTGCAACTGCTTATGAAGTTATAGGTAAAAGTAAGGTAGCAGAATTCTTTCCTAAAGACCACACACATACGGGCCTTAAAGGGGCACAATTCAACGCTTCAATAGCAGCCAAAAGTTTAAAACAATTAAAAGGCTGTGAAATAGTCTATTTTATGAAGTAATACTAATCATAAATAGCCTTTAAATTGATATTAGCGGAATTTTCCAATTCAACTTTAGAAGCATCCAAAGTACGTAAGCTTACATTATCTATTTTCCAGTTTTGACTATGGTTTATACTACCGGCGGTTGCAGCATTAATTTGAACATCTTTTAAATACACCTCGTTAATGGTAGAAACCTCCAAACCACTTACGCTAATTGCTTTGTTGGCATGTTTTACCAAAACATTATTAAGTACAATGTTTTTAAATTGAGGAATCCCTTCTTCCTCTGGAACTGTGTTTAACATGGTTTTCCAATGCTCGGGTACTTCGTCTATATTATATTCTTTAGGTAATTTAGAATAGCTGTAGGTAGGGTTCCAGTTCATACTAATGCTTAAAAAAGTACCCACGCTATCCATTTTCATATTATCAAAAATAATATCCTCTATTATACCGCCTCTGGTAGTAGCCGATTTTAGTTTTAAACCTGCATCCGTACCCTTACCTTGTATATTATTGGCATAAATATGTCTAATACCACCACTGGTTTCACTACCAATAGTTAACAGACCGGCACCTTTACCCGTTTTACAATCCTTTATTACCACATACTCCGTTGGTTTATTTACGCGCAAGCCGTCCCAATCCCTACCCGCTTTTAGGCAAAAATTATCGTCATTACAATCAATATCACAGTTTTGTACCAAAACGTAACTACTAGAATCAATATCAATTCCGTCTGTACTAGGACCATGCCCTCCAATGTTGTTTCTAATGGTTAAACCGTCCGTGGTTATTTGTTTAGAATACAGTATTTGCACTGTCCAAAAACCGGCACGTTGTAGTGTAAGATCCTTTACTATGACGTTTTCACTGTTTTGTATTAAAACGGTCCTTGGTCTTTTAGCATCATAATCTACAATCCATCTTAAACCTTTAGGCTCATAATCGTTCTTACGCATGTTCCAATACATATCCCAAAAAACCTTACCCTGACCATCTATTGTACCCTGACCGGAAATTAGTACATTTTGCGTATCAATGGCATTCACAAGTGCCGCTGGCCATTGCATCTCAATACCTGCTACCCGGGTAGCTATTTCTTTATAATCCGAAATATTTTGGCTTCCTAGTAAGGTTACTCCCTTGTCTAAATGCAACTGTACATTTTCTTTTAAAAATATAGACCCGGAAAGATAGGTGCCTGGTCTAAATTTAACTATACCTCCACCACTAGCAGCACAAGAATCTATTGCCGTTTGTATGGCTTTGGTATTGGTAAAGCCAGCTTTGCTCTGGGCCCCAAAATCATTAGCATAAAATATGCTTTCTGGAACCGTAACGTTTTTAGCCCCTACTTTATGGGTCCAATCTGGCTCCAAACTAGTTTTGCTACCAGTGTTTGTTTTTGTCTCTTTATTTTCCTTGCAGGCTAATGTAAACACCAACAGGATTACGCTTATATATCTTGTTAGAACCATGGTTTATTGTAAATAAAAAACTTCCTTTAAATCGCCTTCTACCGGACTATTATCCAAATTTGTTTCCATAATATCTGCCATATATGCCCACCATTTTTTTACAATTGGATGATTGGGTAGAAACGAACTATCAAAATCTTTGGCTAGTTTTTGAACCGCAAAAAGAGTACCTGTATTTTCATCTAGGTAAATGGTATAGTCGCTTATCCCGGAAGTGTTTAGAAGGGATGCAAGTTCTGGCCAAATTTCATCGTGCCTTTTTTTGTATTCTTGGGCGTAGCCTGGTTTTAGTTTCATGGTAAATGCGTGTTGTCTCATAATTATCTATCTATTATTTCTGGACCATTTACAGTTGCCGCATCCTTGGCAAATTCGCTGATCAACTGCTCGTGTAATTTTTTGGTAACAATAGTATTTATAGCCGCTAGATTAAATGCTTCCTCTGGGTCTACCTCTACATTATATAATTCCAAAAGGGTATCTTGTTTAGATCTAGTACGTATTAATTTATAAGGAGGTATTAATATACTTTCTTGTAGATGCCCTCTTATGTAAAGCTGCTGTTTTTTTGTCTGCGGTTCCCCATAAAGTAGGTTTAAAAAACTAGTTCCTTCAATAGTATTGGGCTTAACGGAAGCACCCGCTATTTCCACCAAAGTTGGCAGAACATCTATGACTCCAATAAAATCGTCTATAGTTTGTTTAGAAAAATGGTTTTTCCAATAAGCAAATGCAGGTACACGTGTAGCACCCTCATAATTGGTAGTTTTATAATCTTTAAGTGGGGTATTATCGCCCAAGGTAGTATTTGGACCATGTTTACCTTGATATTGATTTTTAGGATACCAATTTTTCATGGCACCGTTATCACTCATAAAAATAATTAGCGTATTATCTAACTTTCCAGAACGCTTCAGGGAATTTAAAAGCCTACCGAACGCTATATCCAAATGTGTCATAGCGGCTGCATAATCTACCCTACTAGAATCTGCGAATATATTTCTATATGGTTTTTTGTAACGTTCCTCTTCCTGTAGCGGAAAATGGGGAGCACTATAAGCCAATGTTACAAAACTTGGTGTATTTGTTGTTGTTTCTTTATTAAAATAAGAAATGGCCGCTTCTGTTAGTAAATCAGTTACATGTCCATCTTCCTTTATAAATTTTCCGTTTTTATGCCAACTAGGATCTCCATTTTTATATTCATGGGTGTACTGGTCTATTTGGCCATGTAAAAACCCATAAGACGTATCAAACCCATATGCCTGAGGTCCATTTTCCGGGGTAAGACCTAAATGCCATTTTCCAAACAGGGCCGTTTTATAACCCAATTTTTTCATTGCTTTAGGTAAGGTTACCAAACTATCTGGCAGGGCAATTTTGCTCTTTCCGGCAATGGGTGCCACTATTCCCAATCTGCTAGCAGGCAGGCCCGTTAATAATGCGGCCCTGGAGGGTGAGCATGTTGGAGCAACATAAAATCTTTCTAGCTTAGCCCCATTGTTAGCCAAACTATCTAGAACCGGTGTTTTAATTTTAGAACCATGGTAACCCACATCGTTCCAACCGGCATCATCGGCAATTACCAATAAAATATTGGGTTGTTGTTGGGGTAATTGGTTGGACGATTTTATCTTTTTATCACAACCCCAAAAACACAAACCAACAAAAAATGAAACCAGAATCTTAAAAACCACATTATTCATCAACACTAAATATTGGTGCCGTAGTCTTTATGGGAGTATCATAAAATTGAACGGCACTGTCATTCATTTTAGGATGGGTATTTTCTAAGAGTAACAAAACCTCAGCACCAGCCAACAAAACTGGTCCGTAGCCATGCGCTGCGTACACGTTTACCGGTCTATAGTAATAAAAAGCCGGATCAAACCCCATTCCTGTTCCCACGCAGGTTCCCGTAACTTGCCCCTTTTCATTAACTTGTTCTGCCACAGCATTCCAAGCTAAACAAACAGCTGGCCCATATGCTTTTGCATCTATATACCCCCTATTAATTGCCCTTGCCATGGCATAAGTAAAAATTGCAGATGCAGAGGTTTCTAGGTAAGAATCATTTTTATCTAATAGCTGGTGCCATAGACCATTTGCCGATTGTAATTTTGCCAATCCCGAAATATGCTTTTTTAATAGCTCTAGAACCTTGTTGTAGTTTTTATGTTCTTTAGGCAAAACCTCCAATAGTTCTACCATGGTCATAACCGCCCATCCGTTTGCCCTACCCCAAAAAAATGTAGGGTGGCTTTCCATATCCATAATATAAGCGTGCATAAACAGCCCTTTTTCTGGCACAAACATGCGGTCTGCAAATTGTAAAACCTGTTGGGTAGCATCATCAAAATAGGTGTTGTTTTTGGTATATGCCCCCATTTGTGCCAAAGCGGGTACACTCATAAATAAGTCGTCTAACCAAAGTGAATTTTTCATAGGCCTATTTCTAGCCAACGTACCATCTGTTAACCTAAGTTGCTTGTTAGATATGTAATCTATAAAATTGTTGACCATGGGGTCTACATTCGCTTCTAGGCCTTCTCGTTTAGCTTTTAGCATTGCCGCACAAATAGCTCCTGCATCATCTAATGCATTTGGATGCAAAACAGAGTGCATAGGATGTTCCCCTTCTGGATGTTTTTTCTCCCATTTCTGAAATTCTGGATACAACTTGGATAAAAAGGAAATACGGTTATTGGTGTAGTTTGCATATTTAGAATCCTTAGTTGCTTGTGCAGCTAAAAGCATCCCTGCATAAGTTACCCCCCACTCATAACTTACTAACCTAAAATCTGCCGTACCAAAAGTTAAATTAACAACTTTATCTAATTTCCTAAAATCTGTAATTTCTTTTCCGTTATCCTTATTTACTATGGTTGTAGGCGTAGTTTGCTCTAAATAGGTATGTACTTTAGATAAAACCGAATTAATCTTTGCTTTATCTGGCACCCCATATGGATAATCGTACTGGGGTTGCATTAGATGCAGCGGTGCAGTAGCATCATTCATTTTTTGCTGGGCCGATAAGGCAAGACAACAAAAACAAATTAAAGGCAATAGTTTTTTGGTCTTATTCATGAATCTATTGTTAGTTGATTTTTACCTGTATTTCAAAGGATAACGTTAATGCCAATTCTTCCAAATAGGCTTTAAAAGCATCTTCTGAAGTGAATTTAGGATTTGAAAGTTCCCAGCCAGCAATAGCATAATACGTAACGGGCATTCCGTTTTCAATCTTCATTTGAGCTAAAAAAGAATTGGAAAAATCACCTTCTTTTGGTGCTTCTTTTATCCCTAAAAAGTCTTTCTTTGGCACAATAAGGGCCATACCCAACCACCAAACTTTATCATAGGTTTGCTTATCGTGCGTGTACAGTACGGTATACTTATCGCCTACATTTAATTGCTGTACGTTCTTATCTGTATTAATATTTACCAAACCAATGGCTAATGTTTCATCTCCCCTTAGATTATTAAAAAGCACTTGATTCTTATAGCCATACATTCCTGGCCAAATAGAAGTTTTCTCATAAACAGTATAAGGCCAACCAGCCGCCTGCCAATTTAGATAACTTAGTTGCAGGGAAGAATACACCGGACCTTCGTCTAAAATTTTAAGGGATGTTTTCTCAACATTATTTAGGGTATCTGTAACGGTAATGCCCAAACGTAACAAAGAATCTTTGACCATAAGGCCATAACCGCCCAACCCAACAGAATTACCTACAGCCAAAATATCTCTTCCCCAAGGCTCCATTACATGGTAATTATCTACTACTGATCCAAGACTATCTAAACCAACCGTTTCTGGTGAAATGTCCTTTGTCTTTTTTCCGAATACATCTTTGGCATTTCGTCCATCAAAATAATGCCTAAAGCCTACCCGATCGTTCTCCCAAGTAGGACCATCTGTTTGGTAAGGTTGATACCCCAAGGACTTAGGAACTTCCTTTGCATTAAAACTATCGCTAGTCCTAGCGGAAACCGCTTCATTAGCGCTATCTCTTTTACCAAAACGCACACTAGTACGTTTCGGAAATTTTGGTTTTTCTTTTGTTTGCTTTAGGGTTACCTGTATTTCTTCTTTTGGCTTAAAATTGGCCAAGATAAAGTAGTGGTCATTTATGCCATCTGTATCAACATCTATCTCTTGATATGCCAAGGTATCTTTACCCAAAAGGAAAAGCGGATAATGACCCGCTTGTAATTCTAATTTTAGACTGTCTTTAGCTATTACAACTGGTTTATCTTCCATTTTAAAAGAGGAAGAATTTATAAAGGTAAACACCGTATCTGTTTCTTTATTAGTACAAGAAAAACCGATGATTAAAATAGAAGCAAGAAATAGTATACGAATTGTTCTCATATTAGTCTTTTATGGTTCTGTATATGCTAAAGTTACAGTCTTTTTGGTCTCATATTAATTTTGCCCTATTTCCATTAAGAGAATATCGCAAGCTGTAAATCTGCTTGAGTTAAATAAAACCCATTTACCATCTGGGCTAATAGATTGGTGCATATGCGCTTCGCTTGAAAACGGGCTAACGCTTGTTCTTCTATGCCCTTGGGTAAGAAGAACCTGTTCCTTTGGATCGTTGGTGTTTATTCTATACAGCTTACCATCAAAAGTGTCTCCTAAAATATACCTGCCGTCCGGGGTAGCATTGCAATGCCAAAAGCCACCACCAGTGGTTTGACCATGAAAAGTAGTTTTATCCGTTACGGTATTAATAGAAAAGATACCCGTTTTATTGGAGTTTAACCTATCTAGATGCCCCATAAGGTGAAACAATACTTGATTTGGCCCCATAAAAACCTCATGGGTTACCCAATCATCTACACGTTCTTGGTATAAAGCTTTATTGGTAACCTTACCATCTGGATGTACCGTTACGTGCCACATACGTTGGGGCGCGTCTCCTCTAGTTTCCCAGCAATACATAAAGGTGTTGGCTTTGTATGGGTTTCCTTGCAAATGACCTACCCAAAAAGGAACCTTCAATAATTGTGTGGTAACCCCTGTTTTAAATTCCAATTGATATATTCCATACAAATTGTTCGCTAGTTTAGAAGCAAAATAAATCTTGTTCTCCGCTGCATCTAACCCCATACCTGCAGGTTTTAAGGTATCTGGAATAGTAGCTATAACTTTTTCATAAGCTTCTGGGCGCTTAACAGAACTTAAAGAACTGTCTTCTAATAAGTGGTCCAAATCTATCCTTATTAGCTTATTCTCCCTGAACCGATATGCTTGATTGTATTTCCATGACAAATGAAAATCACGATGGGTATTACCCGTTGTAATTTGGGTAATCTTATGTGTTTTAGTAGATATGGCATAGTATTGCCTAGTCCTATTTTCTTTTGTAGCCGTTCTATTTGAAGTAAAAATGATGTAATTGCCATCTGCCGTCCATTGCGGATGGGTCTGGTACATTTTTGAATTGTGATGTTTGGAAGTAGTTAATGCGATTACCGTTTTTCCCGTTATTTTGTCTTTATAGGTAAAACTTTCCGATGCAAATGTTTGCCCAAAAATATCGTCTCCTGCCAAATCAAATGTTTGTGAAACATGATTTAACGTATCATAATTAACCCCATTAATAGTTTGTGCGGTTACCCCGGTAAAACACCATAACATGGTAAATATTGCTAATCTATTTATAGTATTTATCTTCATAATTAAAAAACAAGTGCAGTTGCCAAAGCTCCTGCACCTGCTTGAAAAAACTAACTTAATTTTTAATA
Organism: Croceivirga sp. ABH4_376; assembly: GCF_056160685.1. Classification (NCBI taxonomy): domain Bacteria; kingdom Pseudomonadati; phylum Bacteroidota; class Flavobacteriia; order Flavobacteriales; family Flavobacteriaceae; genus Croceivirga; species Croceivirga sp. ABH4_376. Next base: position 70,385 of record NZ_JBSWXQ010000004.1, read on the forward strand.
ACCAGGGTTTTGCTGTAAGTTAGGATTGGCCTCTATAGCTGCCCTAGGTATGGGATATAAGGTTCTAAAATCTTCGGAAACTTCTTTAAATTCCCAAGCATCTCCAAATTTTCCAAAACGTATTAAATCTCTTCTTCTAGACATTTCAAAGGCCAGTTCCCTACCTCTTTCGTCCAAAATATCATCCAAGGTAACTGCGGACAATAAAGTTGCGTTGCTACGTTCCCTTACTTGATTTACCAAAGGAAGTGCACCACCGGCATCTCCATTTCTTAGTAAAGCTTCTGCCTTTACCAATAGAATATCCGCATAACGCACAAAGGCAATATCATTACCTGCATTACCACCATTTGTATTAGGATCTAGGCCCCATTTTACCCACTTGATACCAGCATTCATTGGTTGTAAACGTATACCGGTTGCAGGTATTATTTCATAAGGAACAGGTCCTTCGGTAGACGTATCAGGATTATACAAAGTGGAATTATTGTCTGGAACAATGCGCTCTACCATTACCACTTCTCCATTTCTTGGATCTGTTAGCGGTCCATAACCTATAAACATAGATTTTCGGTCATCTTCGTCTTCGTACTTATTCATTACGGAAGGTCTGGTACCAAAACCATTTTGTGGTGTGTAAGGTAAACCAAATAGACCACCTTGTATACCGGGTAATACCTTTTGGACTAACGGATGGCCAATACCACCGGAAATATCTGGTGAGTAAACCGCACCAAAAATAAATTCGGCATTATTATCATTATTGTACACAAAATTGTCAAAGTAATTGGGTAATAAGCTATACGCACCAGAACTGATAACCGCATCTGCGTTTGTAATAGCTTTATCATACATGGCGTTACCCGTATAAACCTCTGCATTTAAATAAATAATTGAAAGTAATGCATTTACAGCTTCTTTTGTAAATCTACCATAGTAAGCATTCCCTGCTTCGCTCTTTGTTGGCAAATTCTCCAAGGCTGCCTCCATTTCTGTGGTTACAAACTGAAAAACTTCATCTCTGGTGTTCTGTGTTGGTAAATTTAAGGGATCTACCTTAGGATCTGTAAAAACAGGAACGTTCCCAAATAAATCCATCAAGAAAAAATAGGCATAAGCCCGTAACGTCCTTAATTCCGCAATGGGGCCATCTACCAAGCTGCCATCCAAACCTGAATTTTCTAAAGAACTGATTAAGGCATTGGTTTGCCCAACAGTTCTAAAATATGTGTTCCAAGCACCACCAATATAACCATGACTTGCATCCCACTCATGTTCCATTAATTGTGAGAAATTGGCACCGCCCCACCATCCTTGGATTTTTTCATGAACAACAACTTGGTCCGCAGACAATTCTAAGCATCTATATTCTACACCCATACCTGTGGTACTGGCAAAAAATCTATAAACACCAGAAAGTGAAGAAAGTATTTGTTGCTCATTGGCATAGAATGTTTCTGGCGTATAAATTGAATACGTTTCTTCTTCTAAAGAACAGCCTGCAAAAGGCAACATTACGCACAAGACCAGAAATCTTGCAATTGCTTTTTTAAATTTTATATCGTTTTTCATCATATTTTTTTTAGAAAGTTAAACTAGTTCCTATTTGGAAAGTTCTAGGTCTTGGGTACACCAAATAATCTATACCAACAGACCTTGTTCTAACTTCTGGATCAAAACCAGAATACCCTGTAATTACAAATAGGTTACTGCCCGAAACATAAACCCTCGCTTTTTTAAACACCTTGGAAGAATCTGTGTTAAAATTGTAACCTACCGTAACATTGTCTAATCGTAAAAAGCTAGCATCTTCTATCCATTGCGAGGAATATTGAGCAACTTGTTCCCTACTAGCCCCTGTATCAAATGCAGAACGCAACACATTAATTCCTGGAAATTGACTAGTGTAACTAAATTCTGCTCTGGTGTTATTGTACATATCATTGCCAATTGTACCCCTAAAGTTTACGTTGGCATCTAATCTTTTGTACCTAAACGTGTTATTAAAACCAAAAATTAAATCTGGGTTGGCATCGCCAATTGCTACCTCATCGGCTCCCTCTACTCCATCTTCGTCTAAATAGGTTTCCATGCCATCTGCATCATAACCGGTAAACTGCCAACCGTAGAACGTATTCAAGGGTAAACCCGGTTTAATTATTTTTGTAGAAGTTTGGTTGCCAACTACACCAGATCCACTTGAGGTTCTTATCTCATCTCTTTGGAAATTCTCATTAGACAAGGAAATTACTTCGTTTTTGTTAGAGGATAGGTTTAAATTGGTACTCCAAAACGCAGTACCGTTATCTATAATATCTGCGTTGATACTAAACTCTATACCCTTATTCTGTACCTCACCAACATTGGCCCATTGGGTGGTAACTACAGATGGGGCTGCGGTAGAAAAGGACAACAATAAGTCGTCTGTTTTTTTAATGTAATAATCTATGGAACCATAAACCCTATAATCAAACAAACCGTAGTCTAAACCAAAGTTAAGTTGACTTGTTTGTTCCCATTTTAAATCTGGGTTTTGAAAATTTGTAGGTAATACACTGGGAACCGCTTGCCCACCAAAAACGTAAATGGCAGAACCGGATATTGACAGTTGTTCTAAATATAGATTATTGGGTATTTCTTGATTACCTGTTACCCCGTATCCCAATCTAAACTTTAAATTATCTAGTTTGGAATTTTGCATAAAAGGCTCATCAATAATATTCCAGGCCAATGCCCCAGAAGGGAAAGTACCCCATTTATTATTGGCTCCAAACCTAGAAGAACCATCTCTTCTTAAGGTAAAGGTCATTAAATACCTATCTTTTAATTTATAGTTTAACCTTCCGTAGTAAGATGCCAACCTATTGGCGTCTTTAAATGAGGTATTTGCACGGATAGTACCAGATTGTATTAAGTTCCATTGGGTAGCATCTGACACAAAATTATTTGCAGAAGTAAAAGTGTTTTCTGTAACAAAACGTTGATAAGAATAACCGGCCAACAATGTAATCTGGTTATCTGGATTTATCTCTTTATCATACGTTAAGGTAGTTTCTGATAATACGTTGCTGTTGGTGTACTTGTTAATGGAACCAAAACCTCCCTGGCCTTCTCCGGCTGGATGTGTAGAGGGAATAAATGAATATCTATTTACCTTTTCATTGCTATAACCAAAACTGGTTTTTAAGGTTAGGCCATCTATTAATTCATATGAAGCATTCATATTCCCTAAGAATAACGTATTGGTGCTTTCATCCGTTACATCTCTCCAAGAAACGGGGTTTATACGCAATGCGCCTATTTGGTAAAAAGAACCATCGTCATTATAAACCGGTAGTGTTGGCGCCCACCGAATGGCATCTTTTAAAATATTACCACCTTCATCTGCTATATTGGAATTTAAAGCAGGACGTTGCTCATCAATATAAGAATAGGTCATATTTACCCCTAGCTTTAATTTATCGTTTAAAGCAGAGTGGTTAGCATTTAATCTTCCGGTATACTTTTTTAGTCTAGAACTTAACAAGACTCCTTCTTGATCATTTAAACCCAAAGAACCTGTTACGTTTGTGGTCTCTGAGCCTCCTGCAAAAGAAACGTTATGGTTGTGTGTTATGGCTGCTCTAAAGATTTCTTTTTGCCAATTGGTATTGGCCCCTAGGTCTGAGAAAGGTAAATCATTCTCTGTTGCCCTTTGCCTGTATTCTTCTGCAGATAATACCGGTAAATATTCTCGTACACTTGAAACCCCTGTATAGGCATCATAGGTTATAAAATTACCAAACTTGCCTTTGTTCTTGGTAGTAATAACTATAACACCATTTGCGCCTCTAGAGCCATATATAGCCGTTGCCGATGCATCTTTAAGAACATCTATACTTTCTATATCTGCAGGATTTATTAAACTAAGCGGATTTGTAGCTTCTTCTGATAAGGGGGAAGAACCAGAGGTTGCCACGGAAATATTATTATTGGCACTACCAAATTGTAAAGGCACACCATCTATTACATAAAGTGGATCGTTACCCGCAGAAATAGAACTTGTTCCCCTAATACGAACCGTAGAAGATGCCCCTGGCATACCGCTACTTTGCACAATATTTACCCCTGCAACCTTACCTTGCAGTAACTGTTCTGGTTGTACCGGTAAAGCATCGACAAAATCGTCAGATTTTACAGAAGCAATTGCTCCTGTTACGTCTTTTACCTTTTGTGTACCATAACCTACCACCACAATCTCATCTAGTAATTGTGAGTCTTCTTCCAAGACAACATTTACAGCGGTTTTTCCGTTGGCATTAACCTGTTGAGTTTTAAAACCAACATAGGAAAAGACAAGAATTGAAGCACTATTAGCTTGTAAGTTAATGCTATAATTACCATCAAAATCCGTGGTTACGCCATTTGCCGTCCCCTTTTGGATTATATTAACCCCGGGGATTGGCTCTCCGTTTGCATCTGATACCTTACCCGTTACTGCAGATTGTGCAATTAAGCACAAAGGAGAAAGCAGTAAAGCCAGAAAAACCGACCATGAACTTAGTTTAGCTTTAAATAATTTTTTCATTTGTTTGTTTTTAGTGTAATCGATTACAATTAATCAATCAAGACGAAACTAGAGATTTGATATTGGCCACCTATCCTGTACTATCCTGAGTAAATTCTTTATTTTATTGATTATACAATAATTTAAAGCCCCATTTACCTGATAATTTTCAATTTAATTGAATTTAAATTTGCTTCTGGAATAAAAACTTGTAGTTCCCCGTTTTCATAAAAATAATGAGCTGATTTATCATCATTTTTCATTTTATTCGATAAAGATTTTTTGTTGAGCACAACCTCTTTCGGTTCAGCTTCTAAATTGAATTTCAACCAATAATTTCGCTCATTTAAGTTATAATCACCAATAGGCTTTTCTATAAAAACTTCCCTTGTATCTCCTTGCCATTTGGTCATTTTAATATTAGCCAAAGCATATTCGTTCTTAGTTTGGTAGGCCAAGGACAGTCCATCATCGTCGTACAAGCTAAATTCACCTGCATCGTTTCCATAAAAATGTAACCAGATAGTTTTTACAGGTTCTTTGCCTATGTACTGTACTAAGTTTTGCTGTGGAATTATACCTCCAGACCTTACAAATAATGGTAAATGGTCCATAGGGGTTAGTACGCTTATTCGCTGTTTACCATCATATTCTTCTCCGCTCCAATAATCTATCCATTTACCTTCCGGCAAGTAAACTACTCGTGTTTGTGCGCCTTTAGTAGTAACTGGGCACACCATTAAATTAGGGCCAAACATATATTGGTCGGTTATACCATAGGTTTGTTCGTCATCTTGATAATCCAATACCAAAGCTCGCATTAAGGGCATTCCCGTCTTGTATTGCTGGTAAGCACTACTGTAAATGTAGGGTAGTAACTTATAACGCAATTCATCGTATTTTTTAAAATTTGCCAGCGCTTCTTCCCCGTAATTCCATGGTTCTTTGTAGTTAGGGTGCTCCATTCCAAATAAATGTGCTACGGGGCTTAGCATACCAAATTGTACCCAACGCATATAAAGCTCTACATCTGAAACATGCTCAAAACCGCCCATACAATGCCCCCAATAACCAACACCGGACAAACCTATATTTAAACCCGCCAGAATAACGGGCTCAAAGTATTGCCATTCACTGGGCCAATCTCCTGCAAAAATGTAAGGATAACGTTGAATACCTGCATAACCCTCTCGAGTAAGATTTAAACCTCTTGTTTTATTAAATTCTTGAAATTTTAAAAAAGGGGCTTTAGCGTAAGCCAAAGGAAATAAATTGTGCAGGGGTACTATTTCTTTACCCTGTGGTCCGGTTTTATCGCTTTCATTGGCCTTATGCCCAAATGCACTCCCCTCATCTGTTTTTAAAAACATAGCGCCCTGTTTGGCTACATTCATTACACCATTATTCCACCACCAATCTACAGCAGATTGCTCAAAGAAATTAACAAACTCCCCTTTACCATTGGGTTCTGGATACACATGATTCAACTCTCTGGCCTTATCCAATAAGCGCATGTTTTTTCCATTATCAAATCTTGGCCGTAGATGCACCCCCACCATGCTAAAATTTAGTGCATAAACGCTATCAAACATAGCTTGCGGATTTTTAAACGTATCTCTCCATTCAAAAGAAGTAGCCCCTTTACCTCCATTTTCACCAAAAATGCGCCAAGTACTATCTAAATGCAGCACATCTACCGGTATCTTGTTGGCTCTAAATTTTTTAGCCAATTGTATTACATAGGTGTCAGATGTTTCTGCCTCGTGCCCCCAAGTACCTCCACTATAGGTTCCTACATGCAGACCATGTGCAAATTTTGGTAATAATGGTGCCCTGCCCGTAATGGCGGTGTAACCACTTAAAATAGTTTTAAAAGATGGGCCAGCCATAAAATAATAATCTAACTTACCACCAGATGCGGTAACGGTAAATTTAGAGGTATCTGAATAACCCAAATCCCATTCCGTAGGGTAAGCCGTATTAAAAAATAATCCATACCCCTTTGTACTCATTACAAACGGAATTGGACTATAATTGGCTTCTAATATATTGTACGCCCCTACAATGTGTGGTAATCCTTGTCCCCTACCAACATTTAAATTGGTTTTAGTGCCCCTACGGTCTAGCACGTCCATGCGTTCTCCTAATCCAAAGAAATGTTCTTCTACCGCTAAAGTTTTAGAAAAACCAACATTATCCTCAGATTTAAATACACCATTGGCCAAATTACCTTCTCCCATAAGGCTATTTTTATCGGTATCTAAGAAACTAATCTGAAAAGGTATTTTGGTTATCCTTATAATTACATCATTGGTAACCAGCTCCATAAACGTATCGTTTTCTATAAGGGACGTTCGGATACTAGGCCATTTTTTATCTGGTACCATTAAAGGGTTACTTTCATTAAAATTGCCCTCCCATGCAGCGCTTATTCTAACCAAATTATCTTGTAGAATTTGAATTCTTACCTTACCCCTTGTGGTTGTAAATATATATTCAGATTCATTGGTTTTAAGATAATTCTGATAATCACCTAAATTTTCTTGCGCTAACACATTGCCAAAAACGAGTGCTAATTGCAGATATATTAGTAGTTTAATTTTTTTTAATACCATTTGTAAGTAGTTTTTAGTTTGTGGCCTTGTTAAAACTAAGATGTCTGTATTAGGTGTGCATCCTGTTGTATATGGTACTAGTTCTAACAGGATGCTGCAGGACGGTAGAATTTTAATGGAGGTCTATTTTTAGCTTTCCTTATAATTGATAAATCGTATTTATGGGTAATACCAAAATCATATTCATCCTTTCTTTTCTAACCCTATTCTGTTCCGCTACCAGGGCACAAAAGGTAACCAATCCTATCCCTACATATGACACCACTAAACCATGGACCCGATGGTGGTGGATGGGAAGCGCAGTGGATAAACCCAACATAACCCAGTCTCTTATCGACTTTAAAGAAAAAGGAATTGGAGGGGTAGAAATAGCTCCCATTTATGGCATTCAAGGAAAAGACAGTCTAGAAATTGATTACCTATCCCCAAAATGGGTACAACTCTTACAACATACTATTAATGTTGCAGATAGTTTGGGATTAGGTGTAGATTTTACCCTAGGGACTGGTTGGCCTTATGGAGGACCACAGGTAGAAAAGGAATATGCCGCCACCAAATTGCATATCGCAAAATACGAAATAGCAAAAAACACTAAGAATACTTATGAATTAAGTCCGGAATTATTAACGGACAAAAAGACTACCAAATTACTTGCGGTTATAGCCCATGGACAACAATCTAAAAAAACAATCCATTTAAAAGTAAATGAAAAACATCAAGTTCGTTTTAAGGCTAAAAAGGAACCTTATACCCTTTATGCCTTTTATGAAGCCAAAACCGGACAATTTGTGAAACGTGCAGCGCCCGGTGCTGCCGGGTATACACTAGACCATTATGCCAATGAAGCACTTTTGGATTACATAAAACCTTTTAATGCAGTTTTTGATACCATTACTTTAAAACCACGTGCAATTTTTAACGATAGTTATGAGGTATATGGTACTGATTATACTCCAAATTTTTTATCAGAATTTAAAAAGAGAAGAGGTTATGATTTAGCAGCCCAATTACTCTATTTAACAGATAGTACAAACAACGAAATAGCTAATAGAGTAAAAGCGGATTATAGAAGAACATTAGGAGACTTGTTATTGGAGGAATTTGATTTGCCTTGGACAAAATGGGCAAATAACCATAAGATGAAAACCAAATTACAAGCACATGGATCACCGGGTAACCTTCTAGATCTATATGCAGCCTCGGACATTCCTGAATGCGAAACTTTTGGTTCCATGCCTTATGAAATTCCTAATTTTAGAAGGCTGCCAGAAAATATTAGGGAAGGAGATGCAAACCCCATGATGCTCAAATTCTCTTCTTCAGCAGGACATATAGCCAATAAAAAACTCATTTCTTCAGAAACATTTACGTGGTTAAGAGACCACTTTAAAACCGCCTTGGCCCATTGTAAACCAGAAGTGGAAGACTTATTTTTAAATGGTATTAACCATGTTTTTTTACACGGTTCTACCTATTCTCCCATAGAGGCAGATTGGCCCGGCTATAAGTTTTATGCTTCTGTAAATTTTAATAGAAACAACACCATTTGGGAACACGCAGATGGTTTGTTTGGCTATATCCAGAATTGTCAGCGTTTGTTGCAACAAGGCTCCCCTGATAATGATGTATTAGTGTATTGGCCCATACATGATGTTTGGCATAAAAATTTAAACAATCAATTATTCTTTCAATTTAAAATACATTCTTTGGACGAATGGCTTTTAAACACCTCTTTTTACCAAACTGCCACCCAAATTGCAAAAGCAGGTTTTAGTATAGATTTTATATCGGACAGGTGGTTAAAAGATGTTAGGGCAGTTAATAAATTAGCACAATTACCTGGAGGAAACTATAAAGCTATTATTGTACCAGCTACAAAACATATGCCCCTAGAGACTTTAAAAAAGTTATTAGACTTAAAAGCTCAAGGAGTTCCGGTTATATTTTTGGGCAAACCAGAATCTGTGCCAGGATTTCATGAGTATAAGCAGCGAGAAATAGCCTTAGATAAACATATCAATGCCGCTAAACTAGCGGTGGTATCACAAGAAAGTATTGTCTCATCTTTAAAAAAACAGGGTATACAACCAGAAACCCTTACCCAAACAGGACTAAAATTTATACGAAGAAAATATAACAATCAGAAAATTTACTATTTGGTTAATCATACCAATAAATCTATGGATACCCTGGTGCCTTTTTCTAACAATTTGGAAAATACTGTTTTATATGATCCACAGTTAGACACTTATGGAAGTGTACAATCTAAAAATAACGAACTTCGTATTCAGTTAAATCCCGGTCAGTCAATTTTTGCAATTACCAATTACGACAAGAATGTACCTCAATGGATATATCAAACCGAAGAAATAAAACGTATTGAGCTTAAGAATTGGTCACTCGAGTTTACCAAAGGGGGGCCAACCTTACCATCTAGTAGAAAACTGGATTCCCTACAATCATGGACCGGTTTAGGCAAAGCAGCAACTCAATTTTCCGGAGTAGCCAAATATAGTACCACATTTGAATTGACCGGAAAAACAGCTAAAAATTATGTGCTAGACCTAGGGGATGTAAGGGAAAGTGCAAAGGTTTGGGTTAATAATGAATACGTAGGAACTGCTTGGCACGTACCATTTAACTTACCGGTAAACAATCTAAAACAAGGTACAAACATCATAACCATTGAAGTTGCCAATTTACCTGCCAATAGAATTAGGGCAAAGGCACTTAACGGCGAAAAATGGCAGATTTTTAAAGAAATAAATATGGTTAACAAGGATTACAAACCTTTAGAAACCGAAAAATGGAAGCCGGTACCTTCTGGACTTTTAGGTCCTGTTACTTTAATCGAATTAAAATAATAATAGCGATGAAAAAATATTTTCTTACGAGTTTACTTTTTGCACTTCCCTTTTTATTGTCGAGTCAAGCAATTGACAAAAAGGAAGTACTTGATCATATGATTTTAGCCAATGATTATTTTATGAAAAAGTGGCCAGATGTGGGCAAAACCATAATAACCAACAAAGAAAGGCCTAGTAATATTTGGACCAGAGGGGTTTATTATGAAGGATTAATGGCCCTTTACCAGATTTGGCCAAAAGAAGCATATTATAACTATGCCTTAGACTGGGCCAATTTTCATGAATGGGGTTTTAGATACGGAACCGCTAATAGAAACGCAGATGATTATTGCGCCGCACAGACCTATATAGATTTATACAACCTAGAGCCACAACCGCACAAACTTAGAAAAACGAAGGCAACGTTAAACATGTTATTAAATACCCCTCAGTTAGATGATTGGTCTTGGATTGATGCCATACAAATGGGTATGCCGGTATTTGCTAAAATGGGTGTTTTAGAAAACGATACCCATTACTTTGAAAAAATGTATCAAATGTATGCGTTTACCAGAAACCAACATGGAGATAATGGCCTTTATAATCCAGAAGATGCCCTTTGGTGGCGCGATAAAGATTTTGACCCGCCTTATACCGAGCCTAACGGAGAAGATTGTTATTGGAGCCGTGGTAATGGCTGGGTAATTGGTGCCCTAGCAAAAACACTTTCCATAATACCAACTAATGCACCACATAGGACAGAATACATAGAAGACCTTAAAGCCATGAGCAATGCTTTGGTACCCTTGCAACGTAAAGATGGTTTTTGGAACGTAAGTTTACACGACCCTAAAAATTATGGCGGAAAGGAATTAACAGGAACGGCGCTTTTTGTTTATGCCATGGCCTATGGCGTAAATAATGATATTTTAGACAAAGAAACCTTTTTACCTGTAATTGAAAAAGGCTGGAACGCCATGATAAAAGATGGTTTACAAGACAATGGATTCTTAGGGTATGTACAATCTACCGGTAAAGAGCCTAAAGACGGTCAGCCCTTATCTAAAAGCAAAATTCCAGATTTTGAAGATTACGGTCTTGGATGTTTTTTGTTAGCAGGTAGTGAGGTTTATAGACTTAAATAATTCAAATAAAAACCAATGACCAAACCATTATTATTACTTTTCTTTTGCCTGTCTATTAGTGTACAAGCACAAAAAACGCTTAAACTCTGGCCAAAAGGAGCTCCTAACGCTATACCAACAAAGAGTTATAAGGAAGAAACCCAATATGATGCACAAGGTATTATTAAGGGAGTAAGTAAAGTATCCGTGCCTGAAATTACTGTTTTTGAACCCGAAGAGCACCTAAAAAATGGAACATCTATACTTATTTTACCAGGTGGCGGGTATACCCACTTAGCTATTAACAAAGAAGGATTTAAGGTTGCTAAATGGTTAAATACCTTAGGTATAACTGCCATTGTATTAAAGTATAGAATGCCTGCAGATGTGGCTATGGACAACAAAACCATTGGACCACTGCAAGATGCCCAAGAAGCTATCCGTTACTTACGTGCAAATGCCACAAATTATAAAATTGATGCGCAAAAGATTGGTGTTTTAGGTTTTTCTGCTGGCGGACATCTCGCCTCAACCTTAAGCACTCAATTTGATAAGCAAATCTATACTAGTTCTTATAATGTAAGTGCTAAGCCAGATTTTAGCATATTAATCTACCCGGTAATTACCCTTAAAGACAACTTTACCCATAAGGGCTCAAAGAATGCTCTGCTAGGAGAAAATCCGACAGAAAGCGTAGTAGAAAATTTTTCGAGTGAACTACAAGTAACCAAAAATACGCCACCAACTTTGTTAGTACATGCAACCAATGACAAAGCTGTTCCGGTAGAGAATAGTATACACTATTACAATGCGCTTAGAAAAGCCAACGTACCAGCAGAATTATTAATTTATCAAGATGGCGGTCACGGTTTTGGCTTGGGGACTACAGGTACACATAATCAGTGGCCAAAAGCTTGCGAAAAATGGTTGCAACAAAATAATTTCTTACCCCAAAAAGAGGTTTATCTGTTTTCTTATTTTAAGGACAACGGGGAAGACGGGTTGCATTTGGCCTATAGTAAAGATGGTTTAGAATGGAAAAGTTTGCATAAAGACCAGTCTTTATTAAAACCAATTGTTGGTAAAGATAGTTTAATGCGAGACCCCTGCATTATAAAAGGTCCGGAAGGACTTTTTCATATGGTATGGACCGTAAGTTGGACCGACAAGGGTATTGGTTATGCTAGTAGTAGGGACCTAGTAAATTGGAGCCAGCAGCAATTTATTCCGGTAATGGAGAAATTTAAAGGTACTAGAAATACCTGGGCACCAGAAATTACTTATGATGAAAAAGAAAAACAATTTATACTTTACTGGGCATCTACAATACCAGGTAAATTTCCGGAAACCCAGTCTAAAATGGATAATGGATACAATCACAGAATGTATTATACCACCACAAAAGACTTTAAAACATTTAGTCCAACGCAATTATTTTATGAACCAGGTTTTAACGTAATAGATGCCACACTGCAAAAAACACCTAGCGGTTATGTTATGTTCTTAAAAGACGAAACCAGGGAACCACCACAAAAGAACCTGAGAATTGCATTTTCAGAAAATGCAACTGGGCCATACTCCAAAGCTAGCAAACCTATCACAGGAGATTACTGGGCAGAAGGGCCAAGTGCGATAAAAATCAAAGACACCTGGTATGTCTATTTTGATAAATATATAAATCATAAATATGGTGCGGTTAGTTCTAATGACCTAGAAAACTGGACAGACATTTCCGATCAGGCACGTTTTCCTGAAGGATTAAAACATGGCACCGTTTTTAGCGTTTCTGAAGATTTTTTCACCACTTTGAACTATCTTTTGCAAGACTAAGGCATTAATTTGATTAGCACGAAATTTAGGAAATAATGACTTAAAAGAGCCATTAGAATAGATAGGGGTGGGTAAAACCAAATAAGGGCACAAAAAAGGATAAGATACCCTAAAGTGTATGCCAAAAGAGCAAACATAAATCTAAAGGTGTCTATAAATTCTGGTTCAGGAGCTTTTGGCTTCACAACAAATTTCCACAATAGGTAAACCGGTAAATTTAAAGCTACCAGCAGTAGCTTCATAACCTTGTTTTTTTTGTTCCGTACAACTTGTTCAGGCGTACCAATAAACCCTTGCCGTATTCGTTTATTTACCAAAGCGGGCGAAAGGTAATCTACCTTTTCAGTATTTAAATGATTTAAAATTAACTCGTAACTGGCTTCTTCGGGCACATGTACCGTAAGGTTTTTAAGTGCGGTACTCACCTTGTCCTTTACTAATTCAATGTTAGATTTATCCTTTACATCTTCTAACGTAACAGCTATAGGCTCGCCATAGATTATTTTACAACTATCCCCAAACTCGGTAGCATTCTTGTAATTTTGACCTACGGGTTGTAGGTAAATATCCAGTTTTTTATTTACTTCAAATGCACTTTGTATGAGTCTGGTAAAGCCCTTGCTCAACGGTCTCACCCTACGTTTCAGATTGTGGTTTGCTTCTGGAAATAAAAGAATGGCTTCATTTTTATTGAGAAGTTGACCACAATAGTCAAAAATGGCTGCATTTTTAGCTAAAGCTGCTTTACCATCCCTAATTCTATAAATAGGTAACATCTGTAGAAATTGAAAAAACGCCTTGAGCATTTTTCCTTTAAAAACATCCGAACGGGTTAAATACCAAGGTTTTCTACTGCAGTGGGTAGCTATAATTAAAATATCTAACAATGCATTTTGGTGATTACTTAAAAAAAGAAGGGGCTTATCTTTAGGGATGTGTTGCAACCCCTCTACCGCTATCTGCTTGTAATAGGTATGTAAGCCAATTTTTATCCAATACTTAATTGCATAGTACAATACTTTATCCATTTAAAACTTTTTTTTTAGTCGTATCCATTTTACTCCAAACCGCACCTAAAATTAGACCAGAAACCAAATGCCAAATACCCCAAAAGGCGGCAATTAGTGCCATGCCTCCTAGGCCTTCAAAAAAAGTGAAAATCAAAAGCAATCCCAAACCAGAATTTTGTATTCCGGTTTCTATGGTAATGCTTTTGGTATCTTCCGTATTAAGCCCCATTAATTTGGATAATGAAAAACCGGTCAATAGGGCAATGCAATTATGCAACAATACCAACCAAAAAACATAAGGAACGTATTGTATAAATATGGATTTGTTCTTGCCTAGAGCAAGACCAATCAACACTATAAAAAACAACAATGAGGCTATTTTAAAAAACTTACCAAGCTTTTTAGCTAGAATAGGAAAATAGGTATTGCACAACATCCCTAAAATCAAGGGTACTGCCAATAATAAAGCTACCAGCTTTACCATTTGCCAAGGTTCAATGGCTACATTTTGCAAAATTAATTGAGTAGGCTTGTAAAGGCCACCCCAAAATTGAAGGTTCAACGGGGTAAAAAATATAGCCAATAACGTAGCAAAAGCGGTAAGTGAAACAGACAGGGCTGCATTGCCTTTAGCTAAGTGAGTTATAAAATTGGAAATATTGCCACCAGGACAAGCGGCTACCATAATCATACCTAATGCAACGCTGGGTATGGGTTGTAATATCCAAACCAACAAAAAGGTTAGTAAGGGTAATACCAAAAACTGGCTTAGCACACCCGTTAAAAGCAGTTTTGGATTTAAAAAAATCCGTTTAAAATCTGACGATTTTATTTCTAAGGCAACGCCAAACATAACAAAGGCTAGGGCAATGTTAAGTATCCATAGTGCTTGCTCATCAAAATTAACCTTAACGGTATCCAGAATTTCTTCCAAAAAAAATACAGTTTAACTTAGTCTTGGAAGATAGTATTTTTAAATAAATTGATAGGGATATTACGGATATTCAATTTTAAGTTTACGCACCATTTCTAATGAAATATTGCCAGAATAGGCACCATAGGCATCTACCAACAAACCCTTTTCTCCAGTATTGGTTTCAATTACATAAAGCACCGTATTATCTGCAGGATTGGTTTTGCCTTCAAAGCGATAAAACTTTATCACATCTAAGGTTTCTGCAGGGTGTATGGTTTTTCTATTTTTATTTTCTATTCCGGCATCACACAGATTAAAATCTTCTGTAAAGCCTTCATGCTGCAAGTCGCTAATTGCAATAGATAGTGAAGTATATGACTTTTCCATAGTTTATTTTTTGCTTCATAGAAGCTAAGCAAATTATATTTGAATATCATTAAAACTATCTTAAATGGCTAGAACACCAAGTAATATGCTCCCTTTGGGCACTACAGCGCCAAAATTTAGTCTGGTAGACACTATATCTAACAGAACAATTGCATTAACCGAACACAAAGGAGCTAAAGGCACAGTAATCATGTTTATCTGCAATCACTGCCCATTTGTTATACATGTAAATCCTATGTTGGTAAAACTGGCCAACACCTATCAAGAAAAAGAAATTGCCTTTATAGCCATATCTAGTAATGACGTTGAAAACTATCCGCAAGATGCACCCGACCTTATGAAACAGGTTGCGCTAAAAGAAAAATATCCGTTTCCTTATTTATATGATGAAACTCAAGAAGTAGCTAAAGCCTATGATGCAGCCTGTACGCCAGATTTTTACCTTTTTGATAGCGACCTAAAATTATTTTATCGAGGGCAGCTAGACGATTCTAGACCTCAAAATGGCAAACCCCTGACAGGTAAAGACCTTATAGAAGCAATGGATGCCTTACTTATAAATAAACCACTCGATAAAGTTCAAAAGCCTAGCTTGGGTTGCAATATTAAATGGAAATAATTACCAATTGTTGCGCGCCATTAGATTTTTAATATGAAAATAATGATGGTTTCCATGGTGTACGTAACGACCAACATTTTCTTTTAAATTGGTAACTACGTTACCTTCTGGATGTATAAATTCCCTATCTAACAACAATTTATCTAGCCCCCTTAACAGATAAACCAATTTGGCATGTACAGCTGCTAAATGTTGTAAAGAAAGTTCTATTGGTGCGGACTTTGTATCAAACAATTCTGCCCAAGCTTGTTCATCGTATGCCTTGATTAGCGGTTTGTCTTCCGTAAGCGCCCATTTAAAACGCAAATATGAATTATGGTGACTGTCAGATACATGATGAATTACCTGTCTAACCGTCCAGCCATTTGGTCTATAGGCAGTATCTAATTGCGTTTCATTCAGATTTTTGACCAAGTCTTGCAATTTGTTTGGATATTCATCTAACTCATTTATCCATAGGTTAATTTGGGCATCTGTAATCGTATCCGGAATCTGATAATACCCAATAGGATAACGTAATTTTTCTAATTCTTTATTCTCCATATTTAAAGGTAAAACTTTAATAGACATTTAACCCTTTCTAATTCTATTAGACAGCTTAATCTAGTAAATTTATAGGATAATAAACACATAAATAATATGGCAACGTTAAGATTAGGTGATAAAGCACCAGATTTCACCGTAGATACAACACAAGGAAGATTAAACTTTTATGATTATCTAGGAGATGGATGGGGAATTTTATTCTCTCACCCTTCAGATTTCACCCCGGTTTGTACCACTGAGCTAGGTACGGCCGCTAAGTTTAAAGATGAGTTTGATAAGCGAAATACCAAGATGATGGCATTAAGCGTAGACGATGTTGAATCTCATCATAATTGGATCAAAGACATTAATGAAACACAGAACACCACCATAAATTTTCCAATTATAGGTGATGAGGATAGAACCGTTTCTAATTTGTATGATATGATTCATCCAAATGAAGATAGCACCTTTACGGTACGTTCCGTTTTTATTATTGCCCCTGATAAATCTATTAAGTTGATCCTAACTTATCCGGCTTCTACCGGTAGAAACTTTTATGAGCTTTTAAGGGTGTTAGATTCCTTACAACTTACTGCCTACCATAAGGTAGCAACCCCCGCCAACTGGAAAAATGGGGAAAAAGTAGTGGTAAGCCCTTCTATACCAACAGAAGAGGCTAAAGAATTATTTAAAGAAGGCGGTGTAGAAGAAGTAAAACCTTATTTAAGATTTACGGCAGACCCATTCGCTGCAACTCAAGTATAGCTATTTTTTCTTAAAAAAATGAAAAGTCCTCAAAAATTGAGGGCTTTTTTTGTTTATAATAAAATTCTTACATTTTATTCGATTTTATACGCAACCTTTACTTCTTTGTTTATCTAGGTAATATACCTAAACCGATAAACACTTAACAATGACCACATTTTTTAGCGTACTATCTATCTTACTAATCGTCAACCTTTTACTTGTTGCCGTGAGCGTAAATAGAAATAAAGAATAAGTTTTAACAATTTCTGGGTAGGGATTACCGTTTGTTAATTGTTGTAAGAAAACAACAGAAATAGTAAACACTTTAACCATGACTACATTTTTTTCAATTTTGCTAATGCTTTTAGCTCTAAATGCATGCCTAATCTTTTTTAGTGTAAATAAGGCTAAATAAAAAAATCCCCTTGCTTACACAAGAGGATTTAAATTTATTGCAAATAAGAACGTCTATTTAACGTTCATCAATTCTACATCAAATATCAAAGTAGCATCTGGTGGAATTACACCACCTGCTCCCCTGCTACCGTATGCCAAGTTAGACGGTATTACAAAACGAGCTTTATCTCCTACTTTTAATAAGGCAATACCCTCGTCCCAACCAGATATTACCTGACCAACTCCCAATTGGAAATCTATAGGTTGATTACGCTTGTAAGAAGAGTCAAATACTTGACCGTTATCTAGGCTACCCTCATAATGTACAGATACGGTTTTACCCTTTTCTGCCTGCGCCCCACTACCTTTTTGGATTATCTTGTAACGCAACCCAGAATCTGTTTTTTCAAAACCAGCAGCTAATTTTTCCATTTGAGCCTCTGCTTTAGCCTTTTGTTCCGCTATACGTTTTTCTCTAGCCCCTTCAAACGTTCTAAAGGCTTCAATTGCGTTCCACTTCTCCGCTTCAGCACCAACCCTTACAATTTCAAGACTTTCTATAGCATCGCCCTGTGCAATAGCATCAACAACTTCTTGTCCACTTTCTACATGCCCAAAAACGGTATGCTTACCATCTAGCCACGGCGTAGGAACGTGTGTTATAAAAAATTGAGACCCATTTGTACCAGGACCAGCATTGGCCATAGAAAGCACACCAGGTGCACCATGTTTTAAATCGTCATGAAATTCATCATCAAATTGATAACCGGGGCTACCTGTTCCAGTACCTTGAGGACACCCCCCTTGAATCATAAAATCTGGTATTACCCTATGAAATTTTAATCCATCATAATATGGCGTTCCTTGTGGTTTGGCGTCATTCTCCATATTTCCCTCTGCCAAAGCCACAAAGTTCCCTACCGTACCAGGTGTTTTATCGTGCGTAAGTTTTACTAAAATCTCTCCTTTTGAAGTATTGAATTTAGCGTAAATTCCGTCTTGCATTTTTTCATTTTAAATTAAGGCACAAAAGTAAGACTTTTTAAGTGTTTACCCTATTTGTGCAACAGTTGGCTACCTATAGATGTCTTGAATGCTAACCCTTTATCTTTTTGGGTTTTATTGGCCCATATTTATCCATTAGATAAATTAATGACGTCATGGTTGCGGCACCTAACTCTAACTCTCTTTTATTTACATGCTCAAAAGTATCGTTCTCTGCGTGGTGATGGTCAAAATACCGTTGACTATCTGGGCGCAAGCCAGCCAAAACAATTGCATCTTCCTTTAATGGGCCTATATCTGCACCACTTCCACCTTTCTCAAAAAGATGAATAAGGTAGGGCTTAAATAATTTTTCCCAACTTTGTATCTGTTCAAAGTTGGCATCGTCCGTATCAAAAGAAAAACCTCTAGGCGTAAACCCTCCGGCATCACTTTCTAAAGCAAAAACATGATTTTCGCCTTTTTGTTTAGCCACCTCTGCATACTTATTTCCTCCTCTTAGTCCGTTTTCTTCGTTCATGAACAAAACCGCCCTAATGGTTCTTTTGGGTTTATAACCACTAGCTTTTATCAATCTTAAAACATCCATACTTTGTACTACACCAGCACCATCATCATGACTACCATCTCCTAAATCCCAAGAATCTAAGTGGCCACCAACTACCATTATTTCATTTGGGTATTCAGAACCTTTAATTTCACCAATAACGTTATACGATTGTACATCTGGGTAAACCTTACAAGTTTGGTTAAAGTAGAATTTAATAGCCGGATTCAATTTTAACGTAGCACTCAATAATTCTGCTCCCTTGGTACTAATGGCAGCTGCGGGCACTCTATTTTCTACTGGAGTATCTCCGTAACTCATAGAACCGGTATGTGGGTAATCATCCAATCGTAAATTCATAGAACGCACAATAACCCCTACCGCACCATATTTACCTGCCTCTGCCGCACCACTATAACGTTGGTCTACGCAGCCCCCGTAGGCATTGAAAGTAGAAATTTGTTTTGGGTCCATAGGACGATTATAAAAAACAATCTTACCCTTTATTTTTTCCTCGCCTAATTCTTTTAATTCTTCTAAGCCTTGTACTTCTATAAGTTCTGCCTTTAACCCGCCATCTGGAGTAGCAACAGAACCGCCTAGTGCACAAACCGGTACATTGGTGGTTAATCCTGGACTAGTTTCAAAATAGGCAAACTCTGCCGTTCCCCTAACCCACTTGGGTACCATGACCGGTTGTAGCCATACCCGGTCTAGACCTAAAGAATCCATTTGTGCTTTGGTATACTCAACGGCATGTTGCGCTTGCACGGAACCAGACAATCTACCGCCTATTTGGTTGGATAAGTAGTTTAACCAATCGTACGCTTTTCCCTTGGTCAGGGCCATGTCATAAATTGCTCGTAATTGTTTTTCATCTTCGGTTTGGGCCTTAACCACGGTAATCATTAAGGTAAATAAGAGTAAAAAGGTTAGTTTTCTCATTAAGCTTCTTTTTCTAATTGTTCTTTATAGCTTTTCAAGTTACTTTTTATTTTGGGGTCTAATTCTGGTTCTTTAACATCTTTGTACTTTTTTAACGTTTGCAATAGAATGGAAGCTACGATTAACCTAGCCGATTTTTTATTGTCTGCAGGAACAATATACCAAGGCGCATGCGCCTTGGATGTTTTATTAATTGCTGTTTCGTAGCAATTTTGATAGGCATCCCATAGTTCTCTTTCTTCTAAATCTCCTGGAGAAAACTTCCAATTTTTTTGTGGTAAGTTTAACCTTCTTAGTAGGCGCTTACGTTGTTCTTCTTTGGAAAGGTGTAAGAAAAATTTAAAAACCAACGTACCGTTTTCGGTAATGTGCTTTTCAAAATTATTTATTTGCCTGTAACGTTTTTCCCAAAAAGCCTCATCCACATCTTCTACCGAGTTAATATCTGGTAAATTCTCACCTAAAATATATTCTGGGTGTACCTTGGTAACAAGTACATTCTCATAATGTGTTCTATTAAAAACACTGAACTTGCCCCGTTCTGGAAGCGCTATATAGTGGCGCCACAAATAATCATGCCTTAGTTCTAATTTGGTGGGTACTTTAAAACTATGCACTACAACGCCGCGGGCGTTCAATTCTTTAAAAACTTCACGAATTAAACTGTCTTTACCTGCGGTATCCATTCCTTGCAAACATACTAAAACCCCATATTTGCCATGGGCATAAAGTTTATCTTGAAACTCTGCCAGTTCTTTACTAGTAACCTTTAATTGCTTTTCCAATACTTTTTTACTGCTATTGAAATTATCCTTGGTGGGGACCGAATTTAAAGCTACCGGTTTAACAACCTTGTATGACGTAATATCTATTGTATCCATAAACACCAAGATACAATAACAACAATAAAAGCAGCAATAGTTGACTAAATTGGTTTAGAATTTTCTGCTTTTTAAAGACAAAAAAGGTTTTATACCGATGTTATCTTATTTACTATACCATAGCACGTATATTGCAAGCACCAAATCTTATTAAAAATGAAATCCTATAGGAAGCTATTTCTTAAAGTAGCTGGTTTTCTAGGAATCATAAGCTTACCCCTATTAGTATCTTCTACTAATTATAATGCTTGTGAATTCGCTAAAAAGAATACCACTTTCATTGCAGAGCGAACGCAAGAAGCGTTAAACGCTCCTTCTTTAGATTTGGTGAAATTTCACTCCTTTAGAGCTCTTAAAGCTACCTTTAATAGTAAAACCAATTTTGGAGACTGCGGATGTGAAACAGCTATGAGCACTATAAACCAGGTAGAAAAAAACCTAAGAAGTGTTACCAAAAGTGCTGACCTTGAAGATGCTAGACTATTTCTTAAAATTGCATCTAAAAACTTAGACTTAACCAAAACCAATCTTTCAGAGTACACCAAAGAACACTTAAGTGCCTACGGAGATGAGTTCTTGGTGATGAATACGAAGGAAGCCATAGAGTTACAAGGTGGCATAGCTATTGACTCCAAAACGCAAATGGACTCGGTAATTGAAAAAAGCCTATCTAAATTCGAAAAATCTTTAAAAGACGTTATTGTACTTGTAGATTGTGAAAAAGCCCAACAATTTATACAAGCCACGGTAAACCGTACGAATGTTGCCTTGGATGACCCCGGTTTATCTGATGCTAAAAAATATTACCACCAAAGGGTATTGGAAATTAGTAATAATGCCATTAAAGAACTAGCTGGTTGTGAAAACAAAGGGTAAGTTGCCCTACTTTACTTACTAGCAAATAATTTTACGTCGTCTTCACTAACTTCTGCTCCACCTAAAATTATTAGTCTTTCTACAACATTACGTAGTTCTCTAATATTGCCGGTCCAATCATAGCCTTGTAATAATTTTATAGCGTCTTGGGAAAAGACTTTTGCCGCACTACCTTGTTCCTTGGCAATTTTTTGTGAAAAATGCTTTATAAGCATAGGTATGTCTTCTCGCCTATCATTTAAAGCAGGAACTTTAATTAATATAACAGCCAAACGGTGGTATAAATCTTCCCTAAACTTACCATCTGCAATTTCTTGCTTTAAATCTTTATTAGTAGCCGCAAAAACCCTAACATCTACTTTAATATCCTTATCGCTACCAACCCTAGATATCTTATTTTCTTGCAACGCCCTAAGGACCTTTGCTTGGGCAGAAAGACTCATATCGCCAATTTCGTCTAAAAATATAGTACCATTATTAGCAGCTTCAAATTTACCTGCCCTATCTTTTACAGCAGATGTGAACGCCCCTTTTACATGCCCAAACAATTCACTTTCAATTAACTCAGACGGTATTGCAGCGCAATTTACTTCTATAAAAGGTGCGGAAGACCTTGGGCTTTTTTGATGCAACCAATGGGCTACCAATTCTTTTCCCGTTCCATTAGAACCAGTAATCAAGACCCGGGCATCTGTTGGTGCTACCTTCTCTATCATTTCTTTAATGGTTTCAATAGCCGGGCTACTGCCTACCATTTCGTAATTTTTGCTAACCTTTTTCTTAAGCTTTTTATTCTCTACAACCAATTCCTTTTTATCCAAGGCATTTCTAACCGTAGTTAATAATCTATTTAAATCTGGTGGTTTAGAAATATAATCAAAAGCACCTAAACGCATGGTATTCACCGCAGTATCCAAATCGCCATGACCAGAAATCATTACAAACGGTATCTCGGGTTTAATTTTTTTCGCGTTTTCCAACACCTCTACGCCATCCATTTTTGGCATCTTAATATCGCATAGAACAAGGTCAAAATCCTCTTTTTTAAGCGTTTCAATCCCCTTTAAACCATCTTCTGCTTCAGAAACCTGGTAGGCATCACTCTCTTCTGATAAGATTTTAACCAAGACCCTTCTAATGGCTGCTTCGTCTTCTATTACTAATATTTTAGACATGTGTTTAATTTTAAAAAATGGAAACTTTAAATCCAGCTCTTATAAAAAAGTTGGATTCGCCGTTCAATAAAAATACGTCATTCCTTTTGTTGTCCCTTAACTTTCCTTCTTGATGAACAGATTTACCAAAATAGGCATAAAAGGACGTTATATTACTTAGTTTATATTGATACCCCAAGGTTGCAACTACTGCCGATAATGATATTCTAGTAGCATCTACACCTTCTGGCATAGCAATAGGGTTTTGAATATTTACAAAATAACCATCCAATAATAGTGCCAGTTGTAATATGTGGTCCTCAGATGGGTGATATTTAAAATTGGATTTAGGTATGCCCAATGTATAGGACCAATTGGGATGAAAACGTTTGTAGTAACTCACCACAGGTAGTGGTATTGGTAGACCGGTGGTACTATTATAAGAAAGACCCAAAACAATTCTAAACGGTTTGTCCGCTTTTGGATTGTCTTTTAAGAAGGTAGCCGTGGCATTAAAAAAATAATCGTCTATTGTTGTTCCTTGTGTAAGATTAGATGCCAACCTAGGCGTAAGTATACCAATTAAACGCCAGTTATCGTTCCATTTTGTAATATACCCAAGGTTTAAATCTATAATATGTAATTTTTGAAGTTGCGCTGTATCAAAACCAAAATCCTTTGAAAAATTTATATTGAATTGATTATACTCACTACCAACCACAAAATAGTCTTCTTTGGAGAGTTTCAAAGGCAAGTTTATTGCAAACTTATAACGTTCGGTATATACGCCAGTATTGTTTTCCGGTATTCGCAAATATTCTAATCGCATTAAATCAGAGCTTTGTGCCCTACACATAATACCCACAAAAAAAAGCAACAAGAATATGTTGAACTGACCTTTTGATTTTGCCATTACCTATGTATTAGGTTCCTTGGTACTGGTATGCCCAATAATGTGTATATCTCTTTGGGGAAAAGGTATAGATACGTTATTTTCCCTAAATTTAGCATCAATGGTGTACCTTATATCACTTTTAATCCTTGGGTCTCCAAAACTATCGTTAATAAAAAAGTGTACTGAAAATAGAAGAGCGGAATCCCCAAAGTCATCAAATGTAACAAAGGGTTTTGGGTTCTTTCTTACGTTCTTTTGTTTGTCTACCGCCTCTAATAACAAATTCGTCACCAATTGCACATTGCTACCATATGCCACACCAACAATTATCTTTTCCCTTGTTAGTTTGTGGTTTTGTGTATAATTATAAATTATATCACTAATAAATTTGTGATTGGGAATTATAATGATTTTATCATCTCTGGTTATTGCCCTTGTGGTACGTAGCTTAATTTCAAATACTTTACCCACCTTACCATTAACCTCTATAATATCACCCACATTTAAGGACTTGTCTACAATTATAAAAATACCACCTATAATATCTTGAAAAAGCTCTTGTAAAGCCAGACCCAAACCAACAAAAAGTGCGGCAGAGGCTGTTAAAATAACCGTAACGTTAATACCCGCCGCGCTCATGGTTAATAAAATAACAACCAGATAAACAAAGTACTTAATAAACTTAAATATGCTAATAAACTTTAGCGTATCCTCGCCATCCATTTTACGGGTAAGCAACTTTCTTAAAAACTTTAAGAAATAGCTGGTAACTACAAAGGCAAGAATTAAAACCAATAATAACCAAATGGTAAGATGTATAGTACCTTCTCCTGTAGGTATATGAAAACCCAGGTTCATAAACTCTTTTATGCTACCCCAAACATCTTTCTCCAATATTTCCTTTACTGGCTCTGCCCCTTGCATCTTATTTGTATTTAAGCCACTTAAATAGTTCTTTGTAAGTAGGTTTTTTACCATACATTAAAATACCAACCCTATAAATTTTGGCCGCTAACCAAACTATTGCCAAAAAGGTTAAGATTAGCAATAAAATACTGGTTACAAATTGCCAAATTGGCACACCACCTTCGCCTAAACCACCAGGTATTCTCATTAGCATTACAATTGGGCTAGTAAGCGGAAAGAGAGAAAACCCAACAGCAATTGGCCCATGTGGGTTACTAAAAACAGAGAAAAAGCCAACATATATGGCCAACATCAGTGGTAAAATAATTGGGAATATAAATTGCTGTGTATCTGTTTCGTTATCTACGGCAGCACCAATAGCAGCGTATATAGAACTGTAAATAAGATAACCCAATACAAAGTAGATTAAAAAAGAACCCACTATTAATAGCCAAGGTATCTTAAAGAACTCAGCTGCATATAAGAGCATTTTTTGGTTTTTAGCATCGGCAAAATCGCCCATGCCCGCCATAGCTCCAGGTCCTAATTGCTGACCTTGGGTTAAAGTAGCCATATCTATATCTAATAACAAAAGTGCTACAAATAATAGAATACTTGCAGAAATAATCCATATGGTAAATTGGGTTATGCCTGCCAAAGAAGTTCCTATTATCTTACCCAACATTAACTGAAAGGGCTTAACAGAAGAAATGATGACTTCAATAATCCTAGATGTTTTTTCCTCAATAACGCTTCGCATTACAAAACCACCATAAATTATAATGAACATCATTATTAAATACCCAAAACCACCGCCAATTATTGCTTTAAGCTCATTGATTCCTTTTAGGTTTTCCTCTCCCTTAAAGGTTCCTGCGTGCATTTCAAACTTTGTATCAACCGTAGCAAATTGTTCTTTAGAAATACCCAAATCCTGTAACCTACCCTGTCTTAGTCGCTGTTCAAAAATACCCTCTAAACGGTTTAAAACGTTACTGTTTGGGCTATCTTTAGCATATAGAAAGCTGTTTTCTGCAGTTTCTTCTAAACTATCTTCTTTAGGAATATGCAACAAGGCATAATAATCTAAACTTTGCGTGGAATCTTTTGCTTCTTCTAGGGTAATATCTTTGAAGGTTACATAAGAAATAGATTCGGTTGGCGTAAATGCATTAGAAAAATAATCACTTTGGTTCAAAATAGCAATTACCCTACTTTCACTATCGTTAACCTTGGTTAGATAGGCAATCAAAACAATCATCCCTACCATCAAAATAGGGCTTAAAAACGTCATGATGACAAAAGACTTATTTCTAACCTTTGCCAGATATTCTCGCTTGATAATTAATCCCAGCTTACTCATTACTTTTGGCATTTATGGTTTGGATAAAAATATCATTAGCCGATGGAATAGTTTCTTCAAAATGGTTTACATTACCATAGGTTGTAAGACTAGAAAGCAATTGGGCGGTATCTGCAGTTGGAAGTTGTATAGAAAGCTCCCAATTTTTATCTTCTGTGTTAAATTGGGCCTGTTTAACCATAAATTGTTCTTGCAATACCTTGCCCAAATCTAGGGCCGTATTATTGGGTGCTACCCCTATTTGGAAAACATTATTCTTATGGGCCTTTTTAATGTCCTTTAATTTACCATCCAATATTTTCTCAGACTTATGTATTAGGGCAATGTACTCGCATAGCTCTTCTACCGATTCCATTCTATGAGTAGAAAAAATAATAGAAGTACCTTGCTTTTTTAGCTCGAGTATTTCATCTTTTATACGATTTGCATTTATAGGGTCAAATCCGCTAAAAGGCTCATCAAAAATCAACAATTTTGGTTGATGCAAAACCGTAACGATAAACTGGATTTTTTGCGCCATTCCCTTAGATAATTCTTGGATTTTTTTGTTCCACCAATTACCAATTTCCAAACGCTCAAACCAATATTCCAAACGCTTTTTAGCATCTGCCTTAGACAAACCCTTTAATTGCGCCAAATACAAGGCCTGTTCACCAACTTTCATACTTTTATAGAGTCCGCGTTCCTCTGGCAAATAGCCAATGGTAGCAATATGCTCTGGCGCAAGGGGTTTACCATCAAACAATACATGCCCATGGTCTGGGTAAGTTATTTGATTGATAATACGTATTAATGTGGTTTTACCTGCGCCATTAGGACCTAGAAGTCCGTAAATGCTGTTCTTAGGTATATTAATGGATACGTTGCTAAGTGCTGTGTGTTCTCCAAATTTTTTGGAGATATTTTCTGCAACAAGAATTGAATTCATTCAGAGAATTTTATCAAATATAAAATTTTGAAAGGGTACTAATTAATTTGTTACCGTATTTTATTTTTTCCTATAAAAACAAAACCCACCCTTAATAAATTAAGGATGGGAAAAAAATTGCTATGAAAAAGAAAATTAGATACTGCGCTAACAGTATCAAAATCAAATATACGGTTTTTCCTTAAACAAAAAGTGTTTTTGTTTAGGAGAACATATCTTTAACTTTCTCAAAGAAAGATTTATCACTCTTTTCTGGTTTCGGCTCAAAATTATCATCGTTCTGCATGCGTTCAAAGAACTCTTTCTGCTCACGATTTAGTTCTTTAGGGGTCCAAACATTAACATGAACCAATAAATCACCTTTACCATAACCATTAATACTCTGCACTCCTTTGCCTCTTAACCTTAAGATTTTACCGGATTGTATACCAGGTTCTAGTTTAATACGCACTTTACCACCAACTGCGTCTATCTCTTTAGAACATCCCAAGACTGCTTCTGAAAAACTTATATAAAGATCGTAGTGTAAGTTGTCTCCTTCTCTCTTAAGGGTATCATGTTCTACAGTTTCTATGGCAACCAATAAATCTCCAGGAATACCATTACCCGGTGCCTCATTACCCTTACCAGAAACCTTTAATTGCATGCCTTCTTCTACTCCGGGCGGTATTTTAATAGATACTGTTTCTTCTTGCACCTTTAAGCCTTGTGCATCCGCATCAGACGGCTTTTTATCTATCATTTGCCCAGCTCCACCACACGTACTACAGGCGGTAGCAGTTTGCATTCTACCTAAAATGGTATTGGTTATCTTGGTTACTTGCCCGGTTCCATTACAGGTTGTACAGGTTTTATAAGTTACCCCGGCGGCCTGCATTTTACGCTTAACCTTAATCTTTTTCTCTACACCATTTGCAATCTCGTCTAGAGTAAGCTTAACCCGTATTCTAAGGTTACTACCTTTTACACGTCTTTGGCCACCACCAAAGCCACCAAAGCCACCAAAACCACCCCCAAAGGCACCACCGAAAATATCGCCGAATTGGCTAAATATGTCATCCATATTCATGCCTCCGCCACCAAAGCCACCGCCATCAAAAGCAGCATGGCCATATTGGTCGTATTTGGCACGTTTATCTGCGTCTCCTAATACCTCATAAGCCTCCGCAGCTTTCTTGAACATTTCTTCTGCTTTGGCATCTCCGGGATTTTTATCTGGGTGAAATTCTATTGCCTTCTTTCTGTAGGCCTTTTTAATTTCAGCCGCAGTTGCCCCTTTGGAAACACCTAATATATCGTAAAAGTCCTCTTTCATAATCGCTTATTAATTTCCTACAACCACTTTTGGGTGGCGAATGATGCGGTCTCCCAACTTAAATCCTTTCTCGATTACATCTATAATCTTGCCCTTCATACTTTCGTCAGGGGCAGGTATTTGTGTTACCGCTTCGTGCACTTCTGCGTCAAACGCGTCTCCTGCCTTTACCTCTACCTTTTCTAGACCCTTGTTCTTCAAGGTTTCGCTGAACTTACCATGTATTAACTCTACACCTTTAAGAAGTTCTTTTTCTTCTGTTTTTGCAATTTCCTTAATGGCACGGTCAAAATCGTCCATTACCGGCAGCAAAGAAACCATAATCTCTTGCCCTGCTGTTTTGAACAACTCCATACGTTCTTTGGAGGTTCTTTTTTTATAATTTTCGAACTCAGCAAAAAGACGTAAAAACTTATCCTTCTCCTTGGCTAAATCTTCTTTTAATTTATCCGTTTCAGATAGTTCTTCGTCTTGTTCTGTTTCGTTATCTATATTTTCAGCTTGCTCAAGCTCAGTTTCATCAACAGATTTTTTTGCATCTAGCTCTTCATCTATTTCTTTAACCTTACTTTTTTTGCTCATCGTATCTAATATTTATTTATGCATTTTAAGTTGGCAAAAGTACTGCCATTATCTTAAAAAATGTCAAAATGTCACAGCAAGCCATAAAAAAATCCGCCAAAGCGGATTTAAATCTCTTGTTTAATGCCTTTCTATTAAGAATAGGTATTCTCATAAGCCCCTAAGGACTCTATTTTATCTGTCTCAGGATTATAAATTTTGCTCAGTGCACTACAGATATTCGTATAATTAAAATTGAAACCAACGTCTTCAATTTTTTTACTACTTACCCTTTGGCTTGCAAATAACAGATATGCCATTTCGCCAAAAATCAATTTTAAGGTAAACTTGGGCACATTGGGCAACCATAATGGTTTTTGCAATGTTTTAGCTAGTTGCCTGGTTAACTTTGAATTGGTAACCGGATTTGGCGCTACACCATTGAAAGTACCATTAAGATTATTTTTTAATGCGAACACAAAAATTCTAGCTAAATCTTCTAAGTGTATCCAAGACTGCCATTGCTCTCCTGTTCCTATTGGAGCGCCCACATAATTTTTAACCGGCTTGGCCATTTGCGGAAGTGCACCGCCATTTTCTGATAAAACCAAACCAATACGGATGGCCGCGACATTAAAATTAAAATGCTCAAAACTGGCTATCTCTTGTTCCCAAGCAACTACCACATCGCCAAGAAAGCTATCATCTACTTCCCTTTCGGTTTCATTATACAAAGAAGTTAACGAACTAGGATAAATACCAATAGCCGAAGCGGAGACAAACCCTTTGATTTGTTCAGCGCCATACGCCACAAGACCCTGCCTTAACGTTTTTAAGCTGTCAATTCTACTATTTAAGATTTTCTTTTTGTTACTGGGGGTCCACCTTTTAGAAATGGTTGTGCCAGCCAGATTAATTATGTGCGTAACACCTTCAAAGGCATTTTTGTCTATAATGTTCTTCTTGGGATTCCAAAAAAATCCGACATAGCCCTCTTTAGAACTAATTTTCTGTTTGCTGGTAGTAAGATAATGTACAGGAATTTCTTTCTCTTGTAGCAAGCTTACAATTGCTTCCCCCACCAATCCTGTTGCTCCCGTAATTAAAACCTTCATGTAATTTTTTTATCTAAATTACAGCTTAATTATCCTGTTTACAGGAAGTTAAAACCTATTTAACATAGCTGTTGAACTTTTAACTATAATTGGGAAATTTAAGCAGAAAATATTAACGGAATTTTTTAAATTTTAAGGTTTAATAGCTCTAAGCATTTCGCGTTTTCCTGGCGGCCCTGGCAAACGTTCTACCTTAAAACCAACAGCTTGCATAGCACGCCTAACACTACCTTTTGCGGCATAGGTTACCAAAATTCCGTTAGCCTTAAGTGAATTGAACATTTTTTGAAATATTTCTTCTGTCCACAATTCGGGTTGCACCCTTGCCCCAAAAGCATCAAAATAGACCAAATTGAATCTCTCTTGGTACGCAATTTCCTGAAAATTGGTTTTTACCTTTTCTAAGCCGAATTGGGCAACTATATTTCTTGGGGCTCCCCAGTCTATTGAATGCATTTGTTTAAAAACCGCATCCAATTCTGGTTGATTTAGCAGCTGCACATAATTAAGTTGTGCTATTTCCTCTTTCGCTACAGGAAAGGCCTCAACACCAGTATAATCAATTGAAAAACCCATACGCATGGCTTCCCTAAAAGTTAGTAGTGCATTTAGGCCAGTTCCAAAACCAATTTCTAAAATAGCTACTTTAGATTTTTTTTCGAATTGGTGCAATCCATGTTTCAAAAAAACATGCTCCGCTTCTTGTATTGCACCGTGCTTAGAATGGTATTGTTCATTCCAATCTTCTAAATGAATGGTAGCAGAACCGTCCGCGGTAGTAATAATTTTTCTTTTCAATCTATTTTTCTGTAATTAAAACACCATCCGCTTCAAAACGTAGTGTTTTTTTAGGAGCTGTGATTTTTGCTATTTCTGCAGTCATTAAGCCTTTATCTTTTGCATAATGCTTTTGGTCCTCTACAGACATTTCTTCTATAAATGCCTTGCCCTTCATAACCACCTGGTTACCCGCAACATCTGTTGGCACAAAAAAACCATAGTCCTTAAACCGGACAAAGACTTCTTCACCATTGCTTAAATCTACTCGCATCCAACAACCTTTTGCCTGGCAAACCTCCTTTATTGTACCCTTAAGCTGGGTTTGGGTCGTATTTCCTGCGCCTAAGGTAGCGTAGACATTATTTTTTTGTGCAAGATTTTCTTCTACTTTAAATGATGAACCGAATCTGGCCTCACCATCTATTCTTTGCGAAAATCCTGCAACCACAAAAAACATTACAATAAGTGTGCTAATACTGTTAAAAACTCTCATAATTATTCAATTTTATAGATATAACGAAAAAGGAATCGTAAATAATATTTCCTATAGACTAAAACTAACCATAAATAGCTAATTTTAACACTGCAAAGTTATAGATATGAATGTAATGGAAAACAATATTTCAATTGAGAAGTCCAAAACAACAAAAATTCAGGATGTAGATTTTAACAATCTCTCCTTTGGAAGCGTGTATACAGATCATATGCTTGTCTGTGATTACAAGAACGGAGCATGGGAAACTCCAAAAATTGTTCCTTATGGCAACCTTTCCCTAGACCCAGCTTCTAAGATTTTTCATTATGGGCAATCTATTTTTGAAGGCATGAAAGCTTATAAGGATGAAGCTGGAAAAATATTCTTGTTTAGACCTACGGACAACCATGCGCGTTTAAATAAAAGTGCCGAACGTTTGGCCATGCCAAGTATACCGGAAAGCCATTTTATGGAAGGACTTGAGGCTTTATTAAAACTAGAGAAAGATTGGATACCAACCACTGCAGGTAGTAGCTTATATATTAGGCCTTTCATGTTTGCAACTGGCGTTGGTTTCCATGCATCTCCGGCAGATGCCTATAAACTAATAATAGCTTGTGCCCCATCTGGTGCTTATTTTTCGGGCAAAGTCAAAGTTTTGATAGAACAGACCTATTCCAGAGCTGCTAATGGAGGGGTTGGTTATGCTAAGGCAGGAGGTAACTATGCAGGTCAATTTTATCCTACTAAATTAGCTGCAGAAAAAGGTTACCAACAGATTATATGGACAGATGATAATACGCACGAATATATAGAGGAAGCGGGTGCCATGAACATTTTTGTAAGAATTAACGATACGCTAATGACCGCGCCTACCAATGATCGAATTTTAGATGGTATAACCAGAAAAAGTATTTTAAAAATTGCGGAAGACGAAGGCATAAAAACCGAAGTAAGAAAAATTAAAGTTTCTGAATTGGTAGCTGCAGCCAACAATGGCACTTTAAAAGAAATTTTTGGCGCAGGTACAGCCGCAGTGATATCCCCTTTAGCTGGTTTTGGATTTAACGGCAAGGATTATGATTTACCAGAATTGGAAGCACCGTTTTCTGCTAGGCTTAAAAAGCGTATAACAGATATTCAATATAACCGTGCCGAAGACAAATTTGGTTGGAGACACGAAGTAAAGTAAATTATAAAAGGCGCCTATTGGCGCCTTTTTATTGTTCCATAATTTTTTTGATATCCGGCCTAAAATAGTTTGGTCCCTTCAAGACTTTTCCGTCTTCTCTATAAATAGGTTTTCCATCCGCCCCTAGTTTACTCATATTGCTTTTTTGTATTTCGGCAAAAACCTCCTCTATTTTATGTTGCATACCGTGCTCTAAAATAGTACCACACAAAATATAAAGCATATCGCCAAGGGCATCTGCCACCTCTACCAAATCATCATTGTTTGCCGCTTCTAGATATTCTTTATTCTCTTCGTCCATTAAATTGAATCGAAGTTTATTTTTACCTATTCCTAAATCTGCCTTTGGTTTTTCTAAAACACCTAAACCAAAAGATTCATGAAACAATTTTACCGCTTCAATTTTGTCTTGCATACCTTCTAATTTGCTTAATTTTGTGAATATATAGAATTAAATATGTTCAGTACGGGCCAGTTAATATTTGCGTTATTGTTTTTTGTTTCTTTTGTAATAGTTATGGTTCTCATGTACCGTAAAGACAAAAAATTACATCAAAAAAACTACAAGGGCGTACAATGGATTCTATTGACCTTTATCATATTCATAATATTTTTGTTTGCGGTTAAACACTTCCTCAAAAATTAACAAGAATATTTCCTACACCACATTTTTTAAGAATTACACAACAAATACTGCCAAATTCTCGTTAAATATAGGAAAAGACGTACTTTTGTAACCGTTAATCCTACACCAGATGGTAACATTTTTTAGCATTTTATTTGTTTTACTTGGCATCAACGCTTTCTTATTATTATTTAGTGTTAACGGAGCCATGGAGAACATCAAAAAACCTTTTCAGAAAATCAAAGAGCAAACTGTTCTTAAACTATCCCCCGATGATTTTTCTGAATCTAAATACAAGAAGGCTGTATAAGTTATTACCTTTATAAGGTATGAAACAGATACTTCTAGTATTTATTGGGGGCGGCTTTGGAAGTGCGCTTAGGTTTATAGTATCTAAAAATCTAAATTCTTTTTACCCCAATTTTTTTCTAGGTACTTTCCTATCCAACATCATTGGTTGCTTATTAATTGGTATCTTATTAGGTCTTAGCGCCAAAGAAAGAATCTTGACCCAAAATCAAACCCTTTTACTTGCTACAGGGTTTTGCGGTGGCTTTACCACTTTCTCTACTTTTGCTTTTGAAAAATATAATCTTTTGAAAACAGGAGAGCTACTCTATTTTGGATTTTATCTCTTATCCAGCATTATTACTGGCGTACTAGCCGTTGGTGTGGGCATCTACGTTAGCAAACACATTTAATTAACATATTTACAATTCCTAGCTGTATTTGTTATATAATTTATCATGTTTACCTCCGCATGTTAAATTTTACACACAAAAACTAGACATACAATTAACTTATTGTTAAGGAATTCAAAATTAAACAGGTATTAAATTTTAATACCCCTAAACAATAAGGGGGTATAACCTATTATATCATAAAAATACCAGATAACTCCCCCTAAAAATATATAGTTGCATCTCTTTTAACATATATTTGACGTGTTAACTAACAAAATCAATTATGAAAAAAGTCGAGGCAATTATTCGCAAATCAAAATTTGATGAGGTGAAAAAGGCACTTCATGGAATTGAGGTAAACTTCTTTAGTTACTGGGACGTAACAGGAGTTGGTAACGAGCAGCAAGGTCACGTATACCGAGGTATTACCTATAGTACCACGGATATACAAAGAAGGTACTTGGTGATTGTAGTATCTGATGATTTCTTAGAAAAAACCGTGCAAACATTAATTAAAACTGCAAGTACAGGAAATGTAGGAGACGGTAAAATCTTCGTTTCCGAAGTTTCTGAAGCTTACAGAATCAGAACAGGAGAAACTGGACACGCAGGAATCAACTAACCAAATTACTAACCAACAAAAAATTTAATTATGTCTCAATTAGAACAAGAAACTTTAGACAAAGCAATAGAAGCCATTAATGGCGATATGGGTGCTTTGTGGATAACCATAGCAGCTATCTTAGTCTTCTTTATGCAAGCCGGTTTTACCCTTGTAGAGGTAGGCTTTACTAGAAGCAAGAACTCTGGTAACATAATCATGAAAAACTTGATGGACCTTTCCGTTGGTTCCATTATGTTCTGGGCAGTAGGTTACGGTATTATGTATGGAAGTGATACCGTATTAGGTGGTTTTTTTAGATCTAGTCCTGCTGATCAAGGCTACTTCTTTTTTAGCGCAGATGATTGGTACAACCTATTTTTCCAAACCGTATTCTGTGCAACGGCTGCTACAATTGTATCTGGTGCCGTAGCTGGTAGAACAAAATTCTCTACGTATCTAATTTTATCTGCTGTCTTAACTACTATAATCTACCCTATTTCTGGTAGCTGGTACTGGCCATTTGACGATGATGCTTGGTTAAACGTTGCCGGATTCGTTGATTTTGCCGGTTCTTCCGTAGTACACGCCGTTGGTGGTGGTGCAGCTTTGGTAGCCGCAATCATGGTTGGTCCAAGAATTGGAAAATATGTAGATGGAAAACCACAAGTAATTCCAGGTCACAATATGATGTTTGGTGCCCTAGGTGTATTTATCCTATGGTTAGGATGGTTTGGTTTTAACGGTGGTTCACAATTAGCTTGGGGTGGCGATGATACAGTTGCCGCAGGTAGTGTAATCATCAACACCAATATTGCAGCAGCAGCAGGCGCAATTGCAGCTTTGTTCTTTACGTGGATGCGTTACAAAAAAGCAGATCTTTCCATGACCTTAAACGGTGCGTTGGCAGGCTTGGTAGGTATTACTGCCGGTTGTGGTGCGGTTAATGCCTTTGGCTCGCTTATCATAGGTCTAATTTGTGGTATAGTAGTAGTACTATCCATTGAAACTTTAGATAAGAAATTTAAGATTGATGATCCTGTAGGTGCAATTTCCGTACATGGTGTTTGTGGTTTCTTAGGAACTGTTCTAGTAGGTATTTTCGCCTTAGATGGCGGTCTAATCTACGGAGGTGGCGCCAAACTACTTTGGGTACAAACATATGGCTCTTTAGCCTACATCTTATGGGCTGTTGTAACCACGTTTATCCTATTGTTTATCCTTAAGAAAACTTTAGGCCTAAGGGTTTCTGAAAAAGAAGAGGTAGAAGGTTTGGATATTCATGAACACGGAATGGAATCTTACCCAGAACACATCTCTAACTCTAACGATTAAATATTAAGGGAAACGGAGCGTTTGGCAGAACGCTCCGTTGAACTAACCATTTTCAATTTAACATTAAACTAAAATTTAACCGACCACATTGAACGGTGGTCCTAACATTAAACTTTATGAAAACGATTATTTCCACAAAATACATAAAAAATACAGTTTTAGCCGCTGCCGCTTTATTTGCAATTAGTGCAACAGCACAGGAAGAAGAATCTAATCCGTTAAGCTTAAGTGGAAGCGTAGATACCTATTATAGAACTGCACTTACTACTTCTGATGCAGACGGTACAGTAGACCCAGGAACATCTTTTGCAAACGAAACAGGTTTTGCTTTAGGTATGGCAAACTTAATTGCTTCTTACGAAAAAGGTAGCGTAGGTGCGGTTGCAGATGTAGTATTTGGACCAAGAGGTGACGATGCTACTGGCGGTTACAACTTAAATCAATTGTATGCATATTGGAATGTAAGTGAGGGAACAACATTAACCATGGGTAGATTTAATACTTTCTTAGGTTATGAAGTAATTGCTCCTGCTGCTAACTTTAACTACAGTACTTCTTATTTATTCTCTAACGGACCTTTTTCTCACGTTGGTTTAAAGGCCGATTTTGGATTGTCTGATGACATGAGCTTAATGCTTGCTGTAATGAATGTAACTGATGTAAACAACAACCTTACAGGAGCTTATTCTTTAGGCGCACAATTAGGTTTCTACGACCAGTTTATTAACCTTTACTATGATGGTGGTGAAGCATTAGGATTTGAAATTGATTATACAGGTGGTTTTGACTTATCTGATGATTTCTTCTTAGGAATTAATGCTGCTTTGGCTACAAATGACGGTTCTGGCTTTTACGGTGCTGCTTTGTACCCTCAATACTCTACTTCTGAAAACTTTGCATTAGGTTTAAGAGGAGAATATTTTGCATTTACTCAAGACGAAGGTGATGATGCTCCTGTACTAGCTTTAACTCTAACAGGAAGCTACAGCGTTGACAATTTAATTATTAAGCCAGAGATTAGATTAGATAGCTGGGGTAACGATATTGAGCCTTACACAGATAATGATTTAGCTGCTACTAATAGCTTGGCAACATTTGCTATTGCTGCTATCTACTCTTTTGACTAAATCTTTGAGAACTACTTAACCAACTAACTCAAGAACACGTTCAGTGACATTATGCTAAAAGTCCGGCTTTATAACCGGGCTTTTAGTGTTTTTTAAAATCCTTTACTCCTGCCGCAACCTTGGTTTTCATATAATTTTGCCTTGGCACCAAGGGGCAGGAGTATTTTTTATTATACACACAATAAGGATTGTAGGCCCTATTAAAGTCAATAATTATCGAATCTCCTTTTGGTAAGCGCAAATCTATATACCTACCACCACCATAAGTTTCTAACCCATTGGTTTCATCTAAAAAAGGAAGAAATAAATAATCTTCATAACCCTCTTCTTCCATTAAATCTAAACTTTGATAAATTTCTAGTTGATGCTGTTTTCCATTTAATTGAAAATGGGCGATAGCATATAACCTTTCCAAAGTTTTCCTATCTGTAGTTGTAGGCATTAAAATAGGTTCTGAATCTGGGGTAAACACCAAATTAGCAGTTACAATGTAATTGGTATCGGGTTCATAAAAATCCAAACCATTAAAATCTTTACGGTACCTATCTGGTAAAGGAGAGACATCTGGGTCTTTAAACTCTTTATTCAAGTTTTCTTGAAACGAAAGAATGGATTTGATAGCTGGATCAACGGCCTGGACAGCGCCCAAATTACCCTCAACATCATGATATTTTTTCTTTTGACCACAAGCAATAAACAGCACTAAAAAAACTAAAACAATTTTATTCATACCTTAAAAATACAATCTTTTAAACTGCTCTTTAAAATAGAATGTGGCTTATTCTTTTATTAGCGGGGAATAAATGGTATCACCCAAATACTGTTCTAACAATGCGTTAAATTCTGGAGTAATACGTAATAAGGCCGTATTTTCTAATTGGTAAAATCCGTCTTTATCCTTGTATCCATTTTTTAGCAATTCTTCTAAATAGTAAATAGCGGTGCCGAAATCTTCATTTTTAGCACTGATACTAATAACTTTTAAGTAGCTATCATAATTTTCTGGTGCCGTTATGGTTTTTAACATATGAGCCAAAAGCAGCGCCTCTACATCATCAGCAAAACCGTGTTTGATAATATCTACTTGATCATCTACCAACGCATTAACATATCCAATTAATCTTTTTGCAGACTGTACTTTTAACGGATTATCATTGGACAAATCCTTTTTTAGTTCACTCAATTTGTAATTCCACCAACCTAAATTATTGTAATTATACGTCTGCAAATCTTCTTCTACATAATAGGCAAAATCTTCTTTTTTTAAACCTTCATTAAACAAAATACCTTCTTGCATGCGTTTTAACACCCTATAGTTCTTGTCTTTTCGAAGTTCTTTTCTTAAGCTTTTAACGGCATCTGTATTTACTAAGTCTCGGTAAACTTCTTCCATTTCCAGTAAATCTCTATGCGCAAGCAAATAGTTACCCTTTTTTTGTTTTTGATAGACTTGATTTAAATCTGCTTGAAACTGGTGGTTAATTAGCAACGAATCTTTGTATGCCTCTTCTTTCTTCATCAAAGCCATATCAAAATAAGTCAAGGCCCTAACTACTTCTTGAACTTCCAAAGCACCTTCGCTACCATCATAAACAATTAAGTTATTGGGAAATTTACGGGCATTAAGAATCTTCTCGTCCACCAACATCTGCGTATAACTATAATTTTCCCTTGTAGTTAAACCTATAAAATGGAATTTGCTTTCTACACTCAATAAATCCATATTAGCCAGTGTTCCATTGATACTAAGCACACCATCAACATCTTTAATAAATACGGGAACCAAGCTTGCAAAACGCCCTCCATAGCCTATACCCCCAGCATAAAAGCGTTTACGGTCAATAGGCAAAATAGTAAAGACAAAATCCAACGCATTCTTAACTTTTAAAATATTGTTGGATATAGATGCTGTATCGCTCAACGAATTGGGAGCCACTAGAATGTATTTGTTTTTTTCTGCAGCAACGGAAAGCCTCTTTACCGTCCCCACCGCATCATCTTTCAAATCTGTAACCAACAGAAGCGGCCAAGATTTATTCATTTCAAAAGAAGTAGGTAAATACAATGAAACGGACTCATTTAAAGAATCATTAATTACCAAAGATTCTATAACCCTACCTTTAACCAAGGTAGTCTTATTTTCTTGGGCCAGGGAAAAAGTTAGCACCAACAAAAATGTGCAGAAGATGTAGTTTTTTATCATAATTTTTAAACCGCAAAAATCTAGCCAAACCATTATTTATGATTTTTTAGGATTAATTAATGAATTGGAACCAGCTACTTTAGACAAGACAATGTGCGTTCTGGCCTCGCCATAAACAATTAAACGGTCTATAAAATTTTCTAAATGTATTTGGTCTTTAATTACCACCTCCATTATGATATTTTCATTACCGGTTATACGATAACAATTGATTACCTCTTCATAAGATTTAACTTGTTCTAAAAAAGGTTTCAGCTTACCAACAAACGCCCTTAGAGTTACCATTGCTTTTAGCTGATAGCCTAGTTTGGCGTAGGCAATTTTGGCTTGGTAACCTGTTATTACACCCAAATCTTCTAGTTTTTTAATACGTTCCGCAACAGCTGGTGAGGTAAGGCCTACCTTACGACCAATTTCCGCATAAGAAGCTCGGGCGTTTTCCTGTAAACAGTTTAAAATTTCTTTACTTAAAGGGTCTAATTTAATTTCCAATCTTATACGATGTTAAAAATTTAATTTACAAAGCAAATTAAACATTCTACTTTAATTTTTAAAGATATACATCGATAATCTAGCTGTATCTTTAGCATACTAATTTACTAGGATAAAGATGAGCTCACAAGCGTATAGCAATTTACCGGTATACCAAAAATCGCTAGCACTTAAAGATTTAAGCGCTGCCGTAGCACATTATTTTGCAAAAGATTATAGCAACTATAAGTTATCTAGAACCGCAAGCCTAAGAGATGTAATTGCGAATTCTTTAATTGCAGACACCTCTTTGATTATAGCATCCATTGAAAACGCAGCTAACTCAACTTGCTCTGCCAGTAGGGCTAGAAATGCCAGCCAGATAAATATAATCATCAGAAATATATTGTCTTATTGTAACGGGCTGGAAAAAGACGGCGTTAAAGAAAGAGAATATTTGAATTTACTACGTTACGAACTTAAAGTGTTTAGAAAGTCTTTCAAGGTTTGGCGAAAGTCTATTTTAAAATAAAAATTTTAAAAAGCTGCATTAAACGCAGCTTTTTAAATTTAGGTTTTACTTACATGTTTCTTCTGTATTGCCCACCAACATTGAACAGCGCATTGGTTATTTCTCCTAAAGAACAATATTTAGTTACCTCCATTAAGGTTTCAAAGGTATTTTTACTATCCATTGCGGTTTGCTGTAGTTGATACAACCATTCTTTTGCTTCTTTTTGATAGGTAGCCTTTAAATTATTCAAGGTTTCTATTTGCTGTACTTTTTCTTCTTTAGTGGCCCTAATTACCTCCTGTGGTAACACTGTTGGGCTGCCTTTAGAACTTAAAAAGGTATTTACCCCTATTATTGGATATTTACCAGAATGTTTCAGGTTTTCGTAATGCAGACTCTCATCTTGTATTTTGCTTCTTTGGTACATAGTTTCCATAGCCCCTAGCACCCCTCCTCTTTCTGTAATTCTATCAAACTCCAATAGAACGGCCTCTTCTACCAAATCTGTTAATTCTTCTATAATAAAAGAACCTTGTAATGGGTTTTCGTTTTTTGCTAAACCTAATTCTTTATTAATAATTAATTGTATAGCCATGGCCCTACGTACAGATTCTTCCGTAGGTGTTGTTATAGCCTCATCATAAGCATTAGTATGCAGCGAGTTACAGTTATCATAAATAGCATATAAAGCTTGTAACGTGGTTCTTATGTCATTAAAATCAATTTCTTGGGCATGTAGACTCCTGCCCGATGTTTGTATGTGGTATTTTAACATCTGAGCACGCGGACCAGCTCCGTATTTTTCTTTCATTGCCTTGGCCCAAATACGTCGTGCCACCCTACCAATTACCGCATATTCTGGATCAATTCCATTAGAAAAGAAAAAAGAAAGATTAGGGCCAAATTTATCTATATCCATTCCCCTACTTAAGTAATACTCTACATAAGTAAAGCCATTGGACAATGTAAATGCCAACTGAGAAATTGGATTGGCACCTGCTTCTGCAATATGGTAACCAGATATGGACACAGAATAAAAATTACGTACCGCTTTGGCTATAAAATATTCTTGGACATCTCCCATTAAACGGATGGCGAACTCCGTAGAAAATATACAGGTATTCTGTGCTTGGTCCTCCTTTAAAATATCTGCTTGCACGGTACCCCTAACTTGCTTAAGGGTGGCTGCCTTAATTGTATCGTACACATCTTTTGGCAAAACCATATCCCCAGTTACCCCCAAAAGCATTAAACCTAAACCATCGTTACCTTTGGGCAAATCTCCTTGATAAATTGGGACTTTGGTTCCCTTGTCTTTATATATGGCGGCTATTTTGGCTTTTACCTTCTGTTCTAATCCTTTTTCTTTAATGTACTTTTCACAATTTTGGTCTATAGCAGCATTTAAAAAGTAACCTAACAACATTGGTGCAGGACCGTTTATCGTCATACTTACCGATGTTAAGGGATTACTCAAATCAAATCCTGAATACAACT
Organism: Croceivirga sp. ABH4_376; assembly: GCF_056160685.1. Lineage (NCBI taxonomy): Bacteria > Pseudomonadati > Bacteroidota > Flavobacteriia > Flavobacteriales > Flavobacteriaceae > Croceivirga > Croceivirga sp. ABH4_376. The sequence continues at coordinate 111,943 of NZ_JBSWXQ010000004.1, forward strand.
TTTTAGCATCGTCTAAACAACAAATAGAAACCCCAGCGTTACCAATTTTTCCGTAGATATCCGGTCTATAGTCCGGGTCATTACCGTATAGGGTAACGGAATCAAAAGCGGTAGACAATCTTTTGGCGGGCATTTCCTGACTTACATAATGAAAACGCCTATTGGTACGCTCTGGCCCACCCTCGCCAGCAAACATACGGGTAGGGTCTTCACCCTTTCGTTTAAAAGGGTATATACCTGCGGTATACGGGAAACTCCCTGGAACGTTTTCCTTATATTTCCATAAAAGTAAATCTCCCCAGGCCCTGTATTTTGGCAACGCTATTTTTGGTATCTGGTTATGGGATAAGGAGGTGGTATGCGTTTCCATTTTTATATTCTTATCTCTTACCTTAAAAACAAACTCTGGACCAGCATATTTCTGTTTTGTTGTTTCCCAATCGCATATCCATTGCCAGTTTCTTGGGTGCAAATCCATCAAAACCTTATCAAATTCGGCGAATAAAAGTTGTAATAATTCTTCATTTTCTGAAATTACCACTTGCTGTAACGCTTCCTTTTGCAAACCAGATAACCCTATAAATGATTCTGTACTACCAGACTGTTGTATTAAACCTTTAATAGTGGTATACAGACCATATAGCCGTTGTGCTATATTAGATTGATAAGTAGCCATATCATCTTGCTGCCTACTATTTTCCGCTATTTCAGAAAGGTACCGTCCACGTGCAGGTGGGATTATGAAACGTTTTTCAGAATCTGACACCATTAATGCGTCTGGCACTTCAAATTCTGCACTGGTCTTTGTATTTAGAAGTTCTAAAACAGCTAAATACAACCTGTTCATTCCAGTATCATTAAACTGCGATGCTATGGTACCAAAAATGGGAAGGTCTTCTTGGGCTATATCCCAAAGGTTTTGATTACGCATGTATTGTTTGCGTACATCTCTTAAGGCATCCTTTGCTCCTCTTTTATCAAATTTGTTTATGGCAACAACGTTAGCAAAATCCAACATATCAATTTTTTCCAATTGAGTTGCCGCCCCAAATTCCGGTGTCATTACATAAAGCGATACATCACTATGATCCAAAATTTCAGTATCTGACTGGCCAATTCCGGAGGTTTCTAAAATAATTAAATCATACTCCGCCGCCTTTAGTACCTGGATGGCATCATCCACATGTTTAGATAACGCCAAGTTGGCTTGCCTGGTAGCCAAAGAACGCATATAAATTCTATTGTTATTAATCGCATTCATTCGAATACGGTCTCCCAATAGTGCCCCACCGGTTTTTTTCTTGGAGGGATCAACAGAAATTATTGCTATTTGTTTACCGGTGTTGTTTAAAAGAAATCTTCTAATAAGTTCATCTACCAAACTAGACTTGCCCGCTCCTCCGGTTCCGGTAATACCAAGCACAGGTACCTCATCTTTAATCATGCTTTTGGTAAAAACAGTTTCAAAAGCTTCTGGTCTATTTTCTGCCAATGATATTAAACGGGCAATAACATTAACATTTTTGTCTTTTAACTTTTGCGTTAGTTCCGTTGTTTGTTGCACGGTTAAATCGGGTACCGAAAAATCTGATTTTTGAACCAAATCGTTTATCATTCCCTGTAAACCTAGCTGCCTACCATCATCTGGGGAATAGATACGCGTTATGCCATAATCCATCAAATCTTTAATCTCTTCTGGCAAAATTACACCACCACCGCCTCCAAAAATTTTAATATGTTCGGCTCCTTTTTCCTGCAGTAAGTCAAACATATATTTAAAATACTCATTATGACCACCTTGGTAAGACGTCATTGCAATAGCATGCGCATCTTCTTGTATAGCGCAATTAACCACTTCTTCTACACTGCGATCATGCCCTAAATGAATCACTTCTACCCCAGTTGCTTGTATAATTCTTCTCATGATATTGATGGCCGCATCATGACCATCAAATAAAGAGGCAGCTGTAACAATTCTAATTTTATTGTTGGGCGAATATGCCGTAATTTGCTCCATAATTAAAGAATAAATAGGCTGGCTATTGATTTACGATAAATTCAATTTAACGCCAATTTTATTCAAATATATCCAATAATCATTTAAATATGTGGGTTCGTTTTTAGAATACCGCAATTTTATTCAGAAAAAGAATGAACTTAACCGTACTTATACATTGTCCAGACCAAAAGGGCATCATCAGTGCCGTAACCAATTTTCTTCATGAAAAAGGTGGTAACGTGGTTTACTTAGACCAACACGTAGATAAACAGGCAGCAATTTTTTTCATGCGATTAGAAGCTGAATTTGAAAACGGATATACACAGCAACTTTTTGATTCTGAATTTAAAGAGACACTGGCTCCTCGTTTTAATATGAAGTGGCAGAGCCATCTTAAAAAGATAAAACCAAGAATGGCTCTGTTTGTTTCTAAATACAATCATTGCCTGTACGATTTGTTGAGTAGATACCATTCTGGCGAATTAGAAACGGATATTCCTTTTATTTTGAGCAACCATAATGATTTAGGATTTATTGCAGAACAATTTGGTATTCCATTTTATCATGTTCCTTTCTCTAAAGAAAACAGAGAAGAGGCAGAGGCAGAACAATTAAAACTTTTAAAAGAACATAAGGTTGATTTTATTGTATTGGCTAGATATATGCAAATTGTTAGTAGAACGGTAATTGCAAAGTATCCTAATAGGATTATTAACATACATCACTCTTTTTTGCCTGCCTTTGCAGGTGCAAAACCTTACCATGCTGCTTTTGAAAGAGGGGTTAAAATAATTGGGGCAACTAGCCACTATGTAACTGAAGAATTAGATGCTGGCCCTATTATAGAACAAGATGTAGTACCTGTATCCCATACCCATACAATTAAAGATTTTATAGCCAAAGGAAGGGATTTGGAAAAAATAGTTTTGGCAAGAGCGGTTAAGCTACACCTTAAGCACAAGACAATGGTCTACAACAACAAGACCGTAATTTTTACCTAAACCTAAAAAATCTTACTTTTTACTCAATTTTAGCCTGATTATCAACAATATAAACCAAATTAATGCGTTACTTTATTAGACAAAACAATTATAACATATTGCTAAAGTTTAATTAACCTTAAACCGTAATAGAAATTTGAATTTTGTCTCGAGTTATTTGAGTTAGCATTTTTTTGAGTTAGTTAGTTTAAAAACCGGTGTAATACACCGGTTTTTGTTTTTATGCTGTAAGGTAAGCCAAAACAACCTGATTAAACTTTTCTGGTCTTTCTATATTAACCACATGCCCTGTTTCTTGAAAAACTTCTAGTTTTGTTTGCTTATGCTGTGTCACCATTTTTCTTACAGCAGGTAAAAAAAGATAATCTTCTTCTCCCATGACGTAAAAGGTTGGCAAATTAACATCTACTGTTCTAAACCATTTTAGCAATGGGTTTACTTCAGAGGTTAATTTAAACCATCTAATAAATTCTTTTTGATATAACTTTTTCGCCTCTTTTACAAAAAGATTTCTAGACTCCTTATGGTTTTTATTGGGCATAATAACAAATGCAAAAAAGCGGTACAGCCATATATAAGGCACAACAGATTTTAATAAAACTCCCATTTTCATTAAAAACTGACTTCTAAAATTTAGTTTCATAACGGCACCGCCCATAACCATCTTATCAATTCTATGCGGTTGTTTTTCGGCTATATTTCGTATTAATATAGTACCTAATGAAATACCTACAAAGTGTGATTTCTGTATTTTTAGATGGTCTAGCACCTCTAGAATGTCATCCGTGATTACTTCAAAAGTGTATTTTTCCTTAAATGCTTCCGTTAGATGAAATTTAGACCTACCATGCCCCCTTAAGTCTATAAGCAAAACATTAAAGTGTTTCTTAAAGTCCTTAATCTGCTTATACCATATGGTAGAACTTCCGCCAGCACCATGTACAAAGGTTACCCATGGTGTAGTATTAGATTTTATATACGTATTATAATTGAGCAAATTTCTAATAAAACGGCAAGTTAATCTATTCTGATGAAAACATATGTTTTGTTCAATTCGAATCTTAATGCAAAATTCTTAATTAAAACACGAAATATTTAACAATTATTAAATTTATAGGTTCACATTAACTCATTCTTAACAATTCTTAAAAAAAACAATAGAATTTTAATATTTAAAAAAATCTACATTTGCGACTCAACGGCTAATCAATAAATTAAAATGGAACTTTTTTTAAAAGTTTTCTACCAATTGCTATTTCCCATTTTTGAAATAGAATTAAAAACCATTACATGTTTAATAACCACTCTCAATACCAACCCGTACATTAGCCCCAGTATTAAAATTGATGCTAACTCTTTAGCAACTGATGTTTTAAACTACTTTTTTTTGGTTTGCGCCCTAAATGGATTTGCTTTTGGTAGTTGGTTATTGATAAAATTTTTTAAATCAAAAGAAGAAACAACAATCTTTTTAAGTCTTGTTCTTTTAAGTTGTGCCAGTATTGTATTAGAGTTATTTATGTTTTCTTGGGATGGTATTACTTATAATCCTAGAATTCCTTTTTTTAGAGTTAACATATTATGTTTTACGCCACTCTTATTTCTCTACATAAATACAAGGTTTTATAAGCAAATTAATTGTAAATCTAATTTTTGCCTACTACATTTTAGCCCATTTATTCTTGCCTTGTTTGGTTATAGTTGGGTGCTATTAGTAAGAGAAAGTTACATAACCCAAGAAATAACATCTGTATTGAACAATGTGTGGCTACGGTCAATATATGTAGCGATTTATTTAGGCTTACTTATTTACAATTTTTTTCGTCTTAGAATACAAATTGAAAGAAAGGATATTAAGCTACTACTTACACTTATAGGTACTTTATTCATTATATGGATATTTTTAAGCCTAAAAGCAGAATTACAATACAACCTAAACTATGCAATAACTATTAACCTTATTGCTTCTTTGTTTTTAAGTTGTTTTCTAATTCTTTTAATTGGACAGCTTTTTATGAACGCTTCTCATGTTTTAGATAAAAAGACTGAACTACAAGTAACAAAGTATAAGAATAGTCCATTAACCAAAGATATGGCCATTGATTTAAAGTCAAGGCTAATGGCATCTATGGAGGCTGAAAAACTTTACTTGGATTCTAATTTAAACCTTCAATCCCTTGCAGAAAAATTAGATACGGACAGGTATAGCATATCTCAGGTAATCAATGAAAATTTCAACAAGAATTTCTATGAGTTTGTAAACGACTACCGAATCAGCTATGCAAAAACAATGCTAGAAAATAAAATAAATCAAGATATAGTAATTAGCGATATTGTCTTTCAGGTCGGATTCAATAATAAAGTATCCTTCTACAAAGCCTTTAAAAAAAGGTTAAACAAAACTCCGTTAGAATACCATAAAACACTATAGTATTAAGGATTTATTAATTTTTCCTTTATTTTTTGCTAAAATCACAATTTAAGCGTACTTAATTAATTATCAGTTTTTTAACCTGAAGAGTAAAGGTTAATATTTATCGGAAACCGTTCACTTAGGTCGGAAAATACCCATTTTACTGTTTAATCTAGTTCTTTTGATCCAAACAGATATTAGAAATACTTTAACTAAGGACTTCGCCTTTTCAAAAACATTATTGGTTTTGATTTTCATTTAATTATTGAATTAGCTATCACAAATAAATGAAGGCGGGTCCTTTTTTATTCATTTCAATATCTCATTATTATTTCTAACTCAAACTCAAAATGATCTAGATGAGAACAAAATTGAAATTTATTTTGACGCTCCTCACGGCGTTTACTGTGCATCTATCTTTTGCACAGCAAGCAATTTCAGGTACAGTTACAGACCAAGATGGCCTACCATTACCTGGAGTAAACATTATGGTTAAAGGGACCACCAATGGTACCCAAACCGATTTTGATGGTAATTACACCATAACTGCCAGCAATGGCGATGTATTGGTTTATACCTATATAGGTATGACGGATGCAACTAGAACTGTTGGTGCCAATACCACTATAAATTTGGCTATGCAAGAAGATGCACAAGCCTTGGATGAAGTTGTGGTAACGGCTTTAGGTATTTCTAGAGAAGAAAAGTCTTTAGGATATTCTTCTCAACAACTAGAAAGCGAAAGTATTGCAGATGTACCAACTACCAACGTGGTAAACGCACTTTCTGGTAAAATTGCAGGTGTAAACATTACGCAGTCTTCAGGAGATATTGGCTCTTCTTCAAGAATTACCGTAAGAGGTGTATCTACTATTTTTGGTAACTCACAACCATTAATTGTTGTAGATGGTGCCGTTGTAGATAACAACACATACAATGGTGGCAACTCTGGTACAGATGTTCCAAACGGTCTGGCCGATATTAACCCACAAGACATTGAAAGTATTAATGTACTTAAAGGTGGTGAAGCTACTGCACTTTACGGAATGCGTGGTACAAACGGTGTATTGGTAATTACCACTAAAACCGGAAAAAAAGGTAAAGCTTTAGGTATTAGCATCAATAGTACCGTTTCTTTCTCTAATCCTTACATATTCCCAGATTATCAAAATGAATACGGTCAAGGACATAGCCCTGACTTATTTCATTTTATAGATGGTTTTGGTTATGATGAAGGATTAGCAGGTGGTGATGGTGGTACTGATGAAAGTTGGGGACCTAGATTAGATGCAGGATTAGAATTTGTACAATTTGGATCTTACCTTCAAAACCCAGACGACCCACAACCACTTCCATGGGTATCTTACCCAAATAGCGTTGTAGATAATTTTTACCAAACTGGTTTATCTACGGATAATACTGTTGCGCTTTCTGGTGGTACAGAATCAACTTCTTACCGTTTGTCTCTTGGTTTAACGGATGCAACGGGTATTGTTTACAATACAGACCTAAAAAAATATAACATTGCGGGTAATGTTTCCTTCGATTTAAATGAAAAGTGGAGCGCTGGTTTTAGTGCTCGTTACACCAAAAGTACATCTGACCAAAGAAATGGTGTTGGTTACGGAGAGGTATCCAATCAGGTGGGGCAGTTAGTATGGTCTGCAAGACAAGTAGATTGGTCTCTTTTAAAAGATTGGAGAAATTTACCATTAATAAATACCGTAGATGACGGTAGAGAAAGACTTACACCGCTTAACTGGAACTTAAGATATAACAACAACCCGTTTTGGGCACTGGACAACAACTTAAATCCTTGGGAGCGTAACCGTTTTATAGCTACTGCCAATATTGGGCACCAATTCAATGATAAGTTCAGGTTTGATGTTAGTACTGCCATTGATTATTTTGATGATACTAGAGAAAAACAATTTAAGTACGGTACTGTAGATTTTAGAAATGGATACTACCAATTAGAAGAAAGGAATAGATACGAGGTAAACTCACAAGCTATGTTTTCTTATGATGATAGATATGGTGCAGAAGACCAATGGAAACTAAACCTTTTGGTTGGTGGTCAAATAATGGTAAACAAATATTCTTATTTTGGAGGTATAGCCCAAAACCTAGTTATAGATAACTTATTTAACTTAGCTAACTCAGACGGTGCACCTGTACTTTCAGATGATAGTAGCCAGCAACGTATTAACAGTTTATATGGTACAGGTTCTTTAAGTTACAATGATAATATTTACTTGAACTTTTCTGGTAGAAACGACTGGGCAAGTGTATTACCTATCCAGAACAATAGTATTTTCTATCCTGCGGTTTCAACTAGTGTATTGGCACATGATATTCTTAACATAGAATCTCAGCAGTTGAATTTCCTAAAATTGAGAGCTTCTTGGGCACAAACGGGTAGCGCAGGTCCATTAAGTGCTTATAGTGTAAACCCAGTGTACGAATTGTCTGGAAACCCACTTAACGGTAGTACACCTACGGCTTTTGTTCCTAATACAGCTTGGAACAGTGACATTAAAGCACAAACGGAAACAGCTATTGAAGCGGGTCTCGAAACAAGGTTATTTCAAAACAGGGTTAATCTTAATTTAACGTATTATAACAAAAAGAACGAAGATGTAATTATGCCATTAGACGTTTCTTCATCTTCTGGATTTACCAGTACATGGAAAAACGCAGCTACCATTACTAACGAAGGTGTTGAGGCATTTTTAGGCATAGACGTTTTAAGAAGTGCTAAAGACAATGGTTTAAATTTAGGTTTAGACATCAACTTTGCTAAAAACGTAAACGAAGTATCAGATATAGAAGGCTCTGGGGTTATCAACCTTTCTGCTGGTGGTTTATGGAACGTAAATACACAAGCAAGAAACGGAGAGTCTATTGGAGCCATTTTTGGCCCTGCATTTGCTCGTGACGAGGCGTCTGGTAAAATTATTTATGAAAATGGTCTTCCTGTTATTGGAGACAATAAAATTCTAGGAAACTCTCAACCAGACTGGGTAGGTGGTGTTGGTATAAACGCCTCTTTCAAAGGTTTTAGGTTCCGTACTTTATTTGATGCTAAAATTGGTGGAGAAGTTTACTCTCAAACCAATACATGGGGTATGCTATCCGGTATCTTAGAAGAAACGGTAATTGGTAGAGAATCTGGTATTATTGGAGACGGTGTAATGTCTGATGGTGCAGGTGGTTTTGTACCTAACAACGTTGTTGTTCCTGCAATAGATTATTATTCTTCTGCATTTAATCAAAACATAGCAGAATCTTCAGTTTACGATGCAACATTTGTAAAGTGGAGAGAGCTTTCTTTAAGCTATGATATTCCAAGACAGTTTTTCGAAAACATAGGTGTACAGTCTGTTAATCTTGGGGTTAACATCCGTAACCTAGCCGTGTTATACAGAAAAGCACCACACATTGATCCAGAAACAGCTTTTGGTACTCAAATTGGCCAACAGGGATTAGAGTATGCTCAAACTCCCGCAACTAGAACAATTGGTGTAAGCTTAAATGTTAACTTCTAAACATTACATTAAATGAAAAATATATATAAAACTTTATCCATCTGTTTGCCTTTAGGTCTAACTATGCTTGTAACAGGATGTGATAGTAATTTTGAAGAAATAAATACAGACCCAGATAAGCCAACGGAAATTTCTGCTGACTTGCAATTGGGTTATATTGAGCGTTCTCTTGTAAACGAGGTGTATGATTACTTTGTTTCTGGTGAATGTGCGGCAACGTGGCCACAGCATATCTCTAAGCCTATTTATAACGATGCAGATCGTTACTATCCAAGACTTGGAGCAATCAATACGTTTTGGAACACCATGTATGTAAACGTTATTGCTGAAGCCGATGAGATGTATAAGTTAGGTGGAGAAGCAGAAAACCCTGCTATACAAGGAGCAGCGCTTACCTTAAAGGCAATGGCTTTACAATATTTGACAGATTCTTTTGGAGACATTCCAATGTCCGAAGCCAATGCAGGTTTAAGCGATGGTAACTTTACACCAGCTTATGATAGCCAGGAAGCGGTTTATCAAGGAATATTTACCATGTTAGACGAAGCTATTGCAAAATTTGCCACGGGTGAAGGTGCGTTAAGTAGTTCTCAAGATTTAATGTACGGCGGCGACCTTGATAAGTGGTTAAAATTTGCCACATCCGTTAAGTTTAGAGCTTTAATGAGAATTTCTGATACTTCGCTTTTTAGCGCATCAGAAATGCAATCATTGATTAATTCTGGCAATTTAATTACAAGCAATGCAGACAATGCATTTATCGCATTCCAAACAGAAAACGCTCCCAACGCTAATCCGTATTATGGTATCGTACAGAACGGACGTCAAGCAGAGTGGTGTATGGGAGAAGCTTTGGTTGAATTTATGAAAGGCCAAAGCGACCCAAGATTAGCAGTGTATGCCAAAGAAAACGCAAGTGGTGAGTACGTTGGTAAACCTGCAGGATATATTAACCCAGGTATATCTGGATTTGGTGCCGGTGTTGTATCAGAAATTGGAGACGCCTACATGGCTGCAGATGCTCCATTATTTTTAATGACGGCAGCCCAAGTTAATTTATTAATTGCAGAAGCCATAGAAAGATTTGGAGCTAGCGGAGATGCCGCAACCTACTTTCAAGCAGGTATAGATGCTTCCTTAGAACAGAATGGTTTGGATGCAGGTTCTTTTACTCCTTCGTATAACGGATATCAATCCATTGCGGAGCAATTATGGGCAAGTACCTTTTTACAAGGTTATGAAACTTGGTCTGAGTGGAGAAGATCGGATATTCCTGCAAATTTATCTTTAGCTATAGACCCACAACCAGGGGTTAACAGCATCCCTACACGTTATGGCTATACTAATGATGAAAAGTCATTGAATGCAGACAACGTAGCAGGTGCCGTGGCTAACCAAGGTGAAGATGCACTAACAACAAAACTTTGGTGGGACGTTAAGTAATTGATAAAAACTAATTATTCTATAATGAAAAAATATAATTTATATTCCCTATTGATTTTCTGTGTAGCGCTAGTCTTCACAGGTTGCGATGGCGAGGAAGAGTCAGAGGTGTTACAGAACCGTAAAATTGCCGGTGTAGCAATAAACGTTAGTGGTTTTGGTAAAGTTCAGGGAGAACCTGAAGATTATGACAACTTGGATGAAAGTGCCGTAAGCATTCTTGCTAATGAATTGAGCATGGAGGTTACAGAAGGTTCTATAGAGGATGCCTCTTTAATTTCAAATTTTGAAGTGGTTAAAACCTTTAATGGTGGAGACGAAGTTCTTGTGGATACGTTTGATGCCCTGCCATTTACGGTAAACCTATCTGATATTAGTGAATTTGTAGCTGGTTTAACGGTAACAGAAGATGATTTAAAAATTGGTGATCAATTTAGATTTACGGTTAAGGTTAACCAAACCAATGGAGAATCTTACTATTTCCAAGGCCAATCTTTTAATTTAACCGTAAACTGTTTTGCAGATTTAAACGGAACTTACACCGTTACCAATTCAGTTTGTGGATCTGGTTCTAGCGGTACCATACCTCCTATCCAGATTACAGAAACTCCAGATGGTGCATGGGAACTGCAAACTGCAGATGGTGGTTTGTTGCAATATTGTACCTCTAATACGGCATTGGTCAACGGAGGAAAGATTTCTGTAGTATGTGGCGTAGTACAACCTTCTTCTGATGTAGATTTTTGTGGAGATTACGGTATTGGTTGTATCCAAGGTGGTACTTGGAACCAAGAAACCGGTGTTCTGGAACTTATTTTGAACGATGATTTCTTTGGTAATGGCGAATACACCGCTACCTACACCATGCAGTAAAAAGCTTAATTAGTATTTTCTATTTAGAAAGTAGTTAATCCTAGTTTAGTTATTATAGTTTGAATGAGAAAGCCGCTCTTTAATGAGCGGCTTTTTTTATGGCTATCAATAAAATTATTTCCGGTAACTAGCTAATCTGTTAAATTTTAGACAAATAACCTTAATATTAGGTAAAATTGACCAAAGGCAAACATCTAAAACTATGCATGCATCGTATATTTGGTATTGTAAAAAATTATAACTATGGAAAATCAATTTTGTAAAGTAGGAGCTGTTACCGCAATAGGTAATGACCCTCAAAGTTTATCCATCTTACAGCTTAGATATGAGTCTTTCTTAGAAAAAGCCGCTCAATTTGCAGGTATAGATAGTAAGCTTACAGAATTTTTAGAATCTAAAGCTAACGGGATTAAAAAACTATTGGAAGAATTATAGAATTACAGCTTCTCCATTTGTTCTTTCATTTGGAGCTGTAATTCTTTTGCCTTCTGTTTAGCTACCGATGCAAAATCCGTCTCGTTAGATGCATACAATATTCCCCTAGAAGAATTTACCAAAAGACCAACGTCCTTGGTCATTCCAAAACGGCATACTTCTTCTAGACTACCCCCTTGCGCCCCTACCCCAGGAACCAACAAAAAATTATCAGGTATTATTTTTCGTATTTCTGCTAAAAATTCAGCTTTAGTGGCACCTACTACATACATTAAGCGCTCTGCGTTCTTATAACTGGTAGACACCTTTAAAACCTCTTTATAGAGTTGAGAGTTACCCATACTCTTGGTTTGCAGATCAAACGCACCAGGATTAGATGTTAAAGCCAATAAAATAGTGTGTTTATCTTCAAAAGCTAAAAATGGCTCTACACTGTCCCTACCCATGTAAGGCGCTATGGTAATACTATCAAAATGTAAGGTCTCAAAAAAAGCTTTTGCATAACGTGTACTGGTATTACCTATATCGCCCCGCTTGGCGTCCGCTATGGTAAATTGTTCTGGGTAGTTGGTATTCAAATAGTCCATGGTTTTTTGTAGACTTTTCCAACCGGGAATACCATAAGCTTCATAAAAAGCTACATTAGGCTTATAAGCCACACAATAGGCCTGTGTGGCATCTATAATAGCCTTATTAAATTCAAATATTGGATCTTCTTCTTTTAGCAAATGTGCCGGTATCTTATCCAAATCGGTATCTAGACCAACACACAAGAAAGATTTTTTCCGCTTTATTTCTGAAATTAATTGAGCTGTTTCCATTAAATGGTTTCAGAGGCTTCTTTTAATTTTTCTGTGTTGTTAACCAACATCAACTCATCTATTATTTTTTGTATATCTCCGTTGATGATGTTTTGCAAATCATACAAGGTTAGGCCAATTCTATGATCCGTTACCCTACCCTGTGGATAATTGTAGGTCCTAATTTTAGCAGAACGGTCTCCACTACTAACCTGTGAGTTACGCTTAGCAGCATCTTCGGCTTGTTTCTTTGCCAGCTCCAAATCATATAAACGGGCACGCAGCACCTTAAATGCCTTGTCCTTATTCTTGTGCTGAGACTTTTCGTCTTGACATTGTGCTACCAACCCCGTAGGTAAGTGGGTTAAACGAACGGCAGAATAAGTGGTGTTTACAGATTGCCCACCGGGTCCAGAAGAGCAGAAATAATCAATTCTAACCTCTTTGGGGTCTATTTGCACATCAAATTCTTCTGCCTCTGGTATTACCATTACGGTAGCCGCGCTAGTGTGCACCCTACCCTGAGTTTCGGTTTGTGGTACTCGCTGTACACGATGTACCCCTGCCTCAAATTTTAAAGTTCCGTAAACATCTTCTCCCGTAACCTCAAAATGAATTTCTTTGTAACCACCGGCAGTACCTTCATTTAAATCTATAATATTGGTACGCCAACCTTTACTTTCACAATATTTGGAGTACATTCTATATAAATCTCCAGCAAAAATACTCGCTTCATCACCACCTGTTCCCGCGCGTATTTCCATTACAACGTCTTTCTCGTCTTCCGGGTCCTTAGGTATCAGTAAAAATTTTATTTCCTCCTCTAATTGAGGCAACTTACTTTTAGCTTCATCCAATTGCATTTTGGCCATCTCTGTCATTTCTGCATCACTGCCATCTGCAATTATCTCTTCAGCTTCAGAAATATTATCGCTAAGTTCAATATAGGTTTCGCGTTTATCTACCAGCTCTTTTAGGTCTTTATATTCCTTATTAAGCTTTACGTATCGCTTTTGGTCTGCAATAATATCTGGCTGTATAATCAAATCGGCAACCTCATCAAAGCGTTGCTTTACAATATTCAATTTATCGAGCATAGTTCAATCTTCCTTAGGGCTACGAATTTACAACAATTTATAGCTTTAAAAAGTAGTTTAATTGTTGTCTAAAATAAATGTTGAACTAAGCGTTACAATAGAAGCATCCAATCCGTTATTTCTATTATAGTAGGCATATCTAAGATTGATGGATTTTAAACCGAAGAACCAAATTTTACCGGCCGCCAGGACATCTTTATACTGCACCCCCAAACCATACTGATTGGCCTTGTAGCTGGACAAGTCAAAATCTGAGGTATAAAAATCTAACGTAGACACAGCCTCTTCCTTTTGGTAAAAGTACCGCACCCCACTCTGCTGGTAATAGCGGTAAGTAGGATATATTGTAAATTTATCGTTCAATTTAATTGGCGCCTCTAATTGCGCCGTATTACCGGTTAAACCCCAATCGTCCCAATAATACCGATAAAAACTACGCAACACGAGCCAATCATTTACATAATAATTTAATCTACCACCTATAGGAAGCTTAAAACGGTTATTTGGCAACTGTTCAACGTCATCTGCCAACTGGAAATCTTCTTGAAAATAATCCTCCCTATCTTGAAAATAAACTCGTTGAAAAGGTGTACTCAACAAACCTTCTTGAAAAACAGCATCTACAGACAAACTAAATTGTAAGCGTTGGGATAGAATCTGCGAAAAACCAAAATTTAGCGAATAAGAGTTTCTATTTTCATTTTCAAAGGCAATAAAATTGGGGTCATACCCAAATACACTGTTACTATAACCAGGTCTTAATTCAATTGGATATTGAGGTTTCCAACTATCTAAAAACACCTGAACGCCAAGGGAAAATTCGGTATTTCGTTCATTAAATAGTTGGGTAATTGCACCGCCAAAACCTACGGAGAAATAATCGTATTCATTGGAAACGTACGCATTTGCATTCCAAATAAAATTTCTAGAATTGGAATAATGGCTTATAGAGGGATTAAAATAAGCTAGGACATCGTTTTGAGATGCGCCACTACTAGCTTGAAAAGGATTACCGTCTTGCCTACCATCAAAAGGGTCTATATTGCTGGTTGACGCAGAAGAATAGGCAGAAATACCTGCATCAATGGTTAAAATAGCATCCTCTTTTAAGGGCATGCGCAGTACCAGGGTAGAAGTTACATCTGTTAGTTCTTCCGTTCCTTCCCCGCCGGTTACAGCAGCATTTTGCCCATCTTGGCTGTAATAACTAAAAAGGGTTTCTAGCTCTGCTTGTTCTAAAATCCGTTTCTTATACGTAGAATTAGTTTGTTGGGCGCCTACCCAAAAACCAAAAAACAGTGGAAATACGAAAAGATAGTTTTTCATTAACTGGCAGGTTATTTCACTTTAAATTCTTCTAACGAAACTTTTGCTTAAACATTTAGATTACTTCAAATCACTATTTACAATACAAACTTAGTCTAATAACCAAATATCTAAGAGCATAAAAATTTAAATTGAAAACAGAATTTCAAGCCGTATTTAGTTGCAGCCACATCCGCCACCGGTTTTACCACCATTAGCACCTACCGCTCCTTCCCTATATACTTGAAACGTTGTTTCTAAACGTTCTGAAGAAAATGCCCCTAATTGCATATCGGGATCGTTTAAGTACACTTTTTCATATTCCTTTACGGCAACACAAGAACCTAGAGATCCAAATAGTACCAATAATAGAAGTATTTTTTTCATAAAAATATTAGTTGCTATCCAACACAATACCAGAGCTTTTGTGCACTTTATTTTCATTATCTACAACAACAACTTCTACACCGTCTATTTGATTAATTAAATGAATACCACTATCCCTACCCATAATAAACACGGCAGTTGCCAAAGCATCGCACAGTTCCGCTTTTTTTGCAAAAATACTCACGCTGTTAACTCCTCTAGAAGGATAACCCGTTCTAGGGTCAATAATGTGAGAATATTTTTCTCCCTTAAAAGTAACATACTTTTCATAATTACCAGAGGTAGCTACGGAAGATTCTATAACCGGCAACCAAGAAAACACTTTATCTTTTGCCAATGGGTTTGTAATACCCACCACCCAATTTTTTCCAGAGGCTTGGGTACCCCATGTGGTTAAATCTCCAGATGCATTTATGATACCTCCTACTACTCCTTTACCTACCAACAATTCTTTTGCTTTATCTGCCGCATAACCTTTACCCAAGGCACCAAAGCCAATCTTCATTCCTTTTTTGGCCAAAAAAACCGTCTGTTTTTCTTTATCTAGGATAATATTTTGATAGCCAACTTTAGCAATAGTATTTTCAATTTCCAATTCCGTTGGCATGGTAGTCATTTCGCCATTAAAATTCCAAATTCGGTCAAATGCAGCATAGCTAATATCAAACGCACCAGATGTTAATTCTGATAGTTTAATTGCTCTTTCTAACAGAGTAAATAGTTCCAAACTTACGGGAACAGGTTTAATTCCCGCATTTTTATTAACGATACTAGTTTCAGAATTTGGTTTCCAAGAAGATATTATGCCTTCTATACGTTCTATTTCGGCGGTAGCTTCATTTATGTAGATATAGCCCAAATCTTGGTTATCTGCTACCACGGTAATTTCAAACTTAGTTCCCATTAACAATAGACTCTTCTTTACAGACACCAAAGACTCTTGCCCTTGAACTGACAAGAACAGGAACGCAATCGATATAAGTAAAAAAAACTTTTTCAATTAGAGGGACTTTAAATGCTTTATGTAAGATTCAACATCCATACCATTAAATCCTGTTGTACCAACAACCGTACCATTTGGCCTTAATACTACAACCAATGGAAAATAACCTTTTGAATTGTATTTTTCTGCCAGTACTTTATTCTGGTTTAAAACTTCAGTTTTAAGCTTGTTTTTCTTTTTTCTTGGAAAATCTGCGCGGTACAGCACCCAATTTTTGGCTGCCTCTTTTTTAAAAAGTGGTGCAGACCAAATCTTTTTATCCAATTTAATACATGGTGCACACCAATCTGAACCGGAAAAAACCAAAAGGATGTTCTTTTGTTCTGAATTTGCCTTGCCATTAGCAACTTCAAAATCCATTTCCCAATTCTGGGCCAGCAAGCCCAAGGGTAACAAAAATACTATGTAAATTATACGTTTCAATTACCTTTCTATTCAAAAACCCTAACAATAGAACCTTCTACTGTTGTGTTAAATATTTTAAGTGGATTGCTGGTGGTGGCCAAGTTCAAAGAAGTACCATCTTGTGCAAACTTGGAACTATGGGTAGAACAAATAAAAACTCCACCATCCGTATCTGAAAAATAAATACCTTCTGTTTGCTCGTGGCTGCATATTTTACTAGCAGCTACAATATCACCTTCCAAGTTGCGAGCAACTACAATATCTAGATATTTTAAGTCCGGGTAGGATTTTAAGAAAATAAAACCACCATTTTCTGCCAATGGTGCTGCTGCTTCAGAATTCAGGTCTACCGTAAAATCTACCCCATCAGAGACCTCAAAAACTTCTTGGTCTCCACTATCATTAGAGCAGCCGTTGATACAAGGAAATAACACGGCAAACGCCGCACCGGCACCTATACTTTTTAAAAATTCTTTTCTTTCCATAGCATAATTGTTTTACTTAAAAAAATAACGTCAAAAACAAAAGAATCGTATGGCTAATAGGTAAACGTTCCAAATTCACTTGCAATGGTAAGTTGTTTGGTTTCAGATGCAGAAACCTTGCCTATGATTTGGGCTTCCACATTAAAAGAATTAGCAATAGCTATTAAATCGTTGGCAATAGATTCGTCTACGTAGAGCTCTAATCGATGCCCACAATTGAAGACCTGATACATTTCTTTCCAATCTGTACCGGATTGCTCTTGAATTAGTTTAAATAGTGGCGGAACAGGAAATAAATTATCCTTAACCACATGTAAGTTGTCTATAAAATGTAAAATTTTTGTTTGGGCACCTCCACTACAGTGCACCATACCATGTATTTGCTCCGAGGTATATTTTTCCAAAATCCTTTTTACGATTGGGGCATAGGTACGTGTTGGTGATAATACCAATTTGCCAGCATCTAGGGGAGCATCTGCCACCGAATCCGTCAATTTTTTGTGACCCGAGTATACTAATTCCTGCGGCACCGAAGCATCGTAACTTTCTGGATATTTATCCGCCAAATATTTTTCAAATACATCATGGCGTGCAGAGGTTAACCCATTACTACCCATACCTCCATTATATTCCTTTTCATACGTAGCGGTACCATAAGAAGCAAAACCTACAATTACGTCTCCTACCTTAATATTGGCATTATCAATAACTTTCTTACGCTCTAAACGTGCCGTTACCGTAGAATCTACTATAATGGTTCGTACCAAATCCCCAACATCTGCCGTTTCTCCACCGGTAGAATGGATGGAGATACCGTGTGTCTTTAAATCGGCTATTAGCTCTTCCGTACCATTAATAATTGCAGAAATCACTTCGCCTGGAACAAGGTTTTTGTTTCTTCCTATTGTGGAAGATAGCATAATGTTATCCGTTGCTCCAACACAAATTAAATCGTCTACGTTCATAATCAACGCATCTTGGGCAATACCTTTCCAAACGCTAACATCTCCGGTCTCTTTCCAATACATGTAGGCTAAAGAAGATTTAGTACCGGCGCCATCTGCATGCATAACCAAACAATGATCCTTGCTTCCCGTTAAATAATCTGGTACTATTTTACAAAAGGCCTTTGGAAACAAACCTTTATCTATATTTTTTATAGCATTATGCACGTCTTCTTTAGAAGCGGAAACACCTCTTTGCGCATATCTTTTACTGGGATTGGATGACATAAACTGGAATTTTGGCAAAAATAAAGAATCCAATTATAGTTTTGGCACGTCTGACAAACAATCCTTTGCCCATATTTTAGACGTTGTGTTTTGGTCCATGTTTCCGCCGGTAATAACCACAAGCACCTTTTGAGGTTTTTCTTGTGTTTGCAACCATTGTATAACACCTCCCATTGTCATAGCACAAGTAGGCTCCAATCTAATTTTCAGTAAATGGGTTAGCCATTGGGTCCAGTAAACAATAACCTCCTCTTCTACCTCAAAAAAGGCATCTAACTGCTTTAAATATTCAAAAGTTAGGTTTCCTACCGCCATGGTCATTGCACCGTCTGCAAGGGTATTGGGTATGTTAGGCAGCTTTTGAATGCTATTTTTTCGTAATGATTCCGCTGCATCATTGGCATTTAAAGGCTCTACACCCATAGATTTTATAGTGTTATTAAACCCCTTTGTTGCAATAAAATTACCAGAGGTTAAACCACCACCTCCACAGGGAGTAAAAACAGCATTGATTCCCTGTACTTCTTCCAAAGCTTCCAAAACCGCGGTTCCTTGCCCACAAATTACTTGCTCATTATTAAAAGGCGGCACCCAATAAACCCCTTCTTCTTTTGCCGCTTCCTTAACCAAGGCATCCGTTACATTTCTATCCTTGCTCAACACCACGGTTGCACCATAATTCTTGGTTGCTTGTATTTTAACCGCACTGGAGTACTCTGGCATGTAAATAGTAACAGGGATTTTAAATTGCTGACCTGCATAAGCCACAGCTTGTGCATGATTACCAGAGCTATTGGCTATTATTTTTTTGGGATGAATACCTTGTTCTTTAAGCCACGCTAGTGTATTTAGCGCGCCACGTGCTTTAAAAGCGCCTACTTTTTGAAAATTCTCACACTTAAAATAGATTTCGTGCCCTAACCAAGAATTTAACAAGGTAGAAGACATCACCGGTGTTCTATTAATAAAGGGAGTTATACGGCTTTGCGCCGCCAGAATATCTGAGAAAGAAAGGGCCATGCTACTTTTTTATTCAAAAATAGTCATAACCCTTGGTAAACTTTATTTTATAAATAACAATTCACGGTATTTGGTCAATGGCCACAAATCGTCCGAAATCAATTTTTCCAGTCCATCTAAATGGGTACGAATTTCCGTTAAAAAGGGCTTTATGCCGTTGCAATAACTTTGAGCTTTTTTAGCCACCGTTCCCATATTATCGGCACGCTCCATAGCTTCTATCATTTTATCGGTAAGTTTTTTAGCTGCCACCATGTGCTCTGCCATGCTTTCCAAAATGTTTAATTGGGGCTCGGTAAACGATTTATGTGCGGCACCATACACCTCTTTAAGGCCACCTATATTTTCTAATAGTTCGTTTTGATAGCGAACCGCAGCTGGCACAATATAGTTGTACACCAATTCTCTTAAAATTCTGCCTTCTATTTGAATATGATGCACGTAATTACCTAATTCTACTTCTTGGTGTGCTTTTAATTCGATAGCACTCATAACCCCCGTGTTGGCAAAAAGCTCTTCGCTCTCTTTAGAGGTAAGCACCTGCAGTGCCTCCGGGGTGTTTTTGTTATTGCTTAGTTTTCTATTCCTTGCTTCTTCTTGCCAATTAAAACTGTATCCGTCACCATCAAAACGAATCCGTTTAGAGGTTTTAATATATTCCCTTAGAACATTAAAAACGGCTTCGTCTTTCTTAAGGCTCTTTTTATCAATCAGCGCATCTACTTCCTTTTTAAATTCTTTTAGCTGGTTGGCCATTATGGTGTTCAAAACAGTCATAGGCTTACCGCAGTTCATTTTTGCCCCTACCCCACGCATTTCAAACTTATTACCTGTAAAAGCAAAAGGCGAAGTTCTATTGCGGTCTGTATTATCTAGTAAAATTTCAGGAATTTTACCAACCACATTTAGTTTAAGTTCAGTTTTTTCTTGTGGAGACAATTTTCCTTTAGAAACACCCTCCAACTCATCCAAAACATCTGCTAATTGCTGACCTATGAAAATGGAAATGATTGCAGGTGGCGCCTCATTAGACCCTAAACGATGATCATTGCTGGCAGAAGCTATTGAAGAACGCAATAGCTCTTCGTACCTATCTACGGCCTTTATGGTGTTAACAAAGAAGGTTAAAAATTGTAGGTTTTTCATGGGCGTACTACCAGGACTCAACAAATTAACCCCGGTATCGGTGCTTAAGGACCAATTGTTATGTTTGCCCGATCCATTTATGCCCGCAAAAGGTTTTTCATGAAAAAGCACCTTAAAATTATGGCGGTCTGCAACCTCTTCCATAATATCCATTAACAACAGGTTATGGTCTACGGATAAGTTGGCCTCCTCATAAACCGGTGCCACCTCAAATTGGTTGGGCGCAACTTCGTTATGCCTGGTTTTTACCGGTATACCCAGTAGCATACTTTCTTTCTCCAACTCACTCATAAAAGCCAATACCCTACTAGGAATAACCCCAAAATAATGGTCGTCTAACTGTTGCCCTTTAGCAGCAGAACTTCCTACCAACGTCCTACCTGTTATTAAAATATCTGGCCTAGATTTGGCCAATGCCTTATCTATTAAAAAGTATTCTTGCTCCCAGCCCAGGGTAGCATATACCTTTCTAACGTTTTTATCAAAATATTGCGCTACAGCAGTAGCTGCTTCGTCTACCGCATTTAACGCACGCAACAAAGGAGCTTTGTTGTCCAAAGCCTCTCCCGTGTAGGCTACAAATATGGTAGGAATACAAAGGGTGGTCTTATAGATAAATGCTGGAGATGTTGGATCCCATGCCGTATAACCACGAGCTTCAAATGTATTACGTATACCGCCGCTAGGAAAGCTACTGGCATCTGGTTCTTGTTGCACCAATTGGCTACCGCCAAACTTTTCCATGGCCCTGCCATTATCTTGCAAATCAAAAAAGGCATCGTGTTTTTCTGCAGTAGAACCAGTTAAAGGTTGAAACCAATGTGTATAATGCGTTGCCCCCATAGACATGGCCCATGCCTTCATACCTTCCGCAACCTGATCGGCTATTTTACGATCTATTTTGCTCCCAGAGAAAATAGCCGCTTGCACCTTATCATATGCATCCCTGGTTAAAAATTGAAGCATTTTTTCATCATTGAATACATGCTTGCCAAAAAGAGTGGATCTTCTTTCCATTTCGGAAATAACAAAAGGCGTTCTATTATTGCTCTCCGTTACTGCTTTAAACCTCATATAACGTATTAATAATTCTAATTTAACATTTCATTCATTAAATATTTCTCAATAAGAATTGATTTTTTTGAATGATTATCAATAAGCCCCCTGTCTTAATGGGGGGTATCATAATTTTTACAAAGATAACTCCTTTTTACCCTACCTAAAACAGTATAATTCATTATAAATTTTATTTTTGTTACCTAATATTATTAAAGACATAACGACCAAAATTATGAGCAAGGCAAAATTAGAATACCTTTGGTTAGATGGTTATGAACCAACCGCTAACATAAGAAGTAAAACTAGAATTGAAGAAGACTTTAGTGGCAAACTAGAAGATTGTCCTACTTGGTCTTTTGACGGTTCCTCTACAAAACAAGCTGAAGGTGGATCTTCTGACTGTTTATTAAAGCCTGTAGCAATTTATCCTGATCCAGCAAGAAGAAATGGATATCTTGTTATGACAGAGGTTTTAAATCCTGATGGAACACCACACGTATCTAACTCTAGAGCTACCATTGATGATGCCGATGATGATTTCTGGTTTGGATTTGAGCAGGAATACTTTATTATGGACACTGCAACCCAATTACCTTTAGGTTTCCCTGTTGGTGGTTATCCTGGCCCACAAGGTTTATACTACTGTTCTGTTGGTGGTAGAAACACTTGGGGTAGAGATTTAGTTGAAGAGCATGCAGATTTATGTATTGATGCCGGTTTACAGTTTGAAGGTATTAACCAAGAAGTAGCTGCCGGACAGTGGGAGTTCCAATTATTTGCTAAAGGCGCTAAAAAAGCAGGAGATGAAATCTGGGTTGCTAGATATTTACTACAAAGATTAACCGAAAGTTACGGTTACTACATAGAATACCACCCAAAACCTGTTAAAGGTGATTGGAATGGTTCTGGTATGCACGCCAACTTCTCTAACACCGTTTTAAGAACTTGTGGTTCTAAAGAAACATACGAGAAAATCTGTGAAGCGTTTAGACCTGTAACAAAAGAACATATTGAAGTTTATGGTGAGTACAACGACCAGCGTTTAACTGGTTTACACGAAACCGCTTCTATCAAAGATTTTAGCTATGGCGTATCTGACCGTGGTGCATCTATCCGTATTCCAATTTTAACCGTGGAAAAAGGATGGAAAGGATGGCTAGAAGACAGAAGACCTGCTTCTAACGCAGATCCATACAAAGTAGCTGCTAGAATCGTTAAGACTGTTAAGTCTGCCGATATTTAAGATTTAGTTGTTGATTATTTATTTAAAAAAGCCCTTACTTTTTGGTAAGGGCTTTTTTTATGCATTTAAATGGAATTTATTAGCAACTAATTAAGATACGGTAACATAAACAAAGGTTACGTAGGTTAGCAATAAAATAACACCGTCCCTCCAACCTAAACGCAATCCTTTAGGTATAAATACCAAAGGTAATATCATAAAAGATACACCCAGCATCCAAAATATGTCATTGGTCAACAAACCTTGATCCAGAACCCGTATTGGCGTTATGATTGCGGTTATACCCAAAACGGCCAATAGGTTAAAAATGTTAGAACCGATTAAATTACCCAGAGATATTGCTTTCTCCTTTTTCAATACAGCAATTATAGATGCGGCCAATTCTGGAATACTGGTACCAACAGAAACTACGGTTATACCAATTACACGATCACTAACCCCAAAAGAAGATGCCAAGCCAACCGCACCTTTTATTAAAAGCTCTGAGCCACCCCATAGCGCTACACCTCCTACTCCCAATAAGAGTACTATTTTATATAAAGGCAGGGGTTTATCATCTTCTGGCAACTCATCCACTACGGCAGGTTTTTGAAAACGCAACAAATAAACCAAGAACACAAAAAGTAATCCTACCATTATAATACCTTCATATTGCTGTAATACGCCATCAAAATAGATGAAACCAACAAACAACAACGAAGCCAACATCATAACAGGCCAATCAGTAGTGTAAAAGCTTTTACGTACATCTATACTACCCAATAACACGGTAACCGCCAATACCAACCCTAAATTGGCAATATTGGAGCCTACTACATTACCTAGGGCCAAATCTGGCAAACCATCTAGGGCAGATTTTATGCTTACTATAAGTTCTGGTGCCGAAGTAGCAAAAGAAACTACCGTCATCCCAATTACAATTTTAGGAATAGCCAAACGCAAGGATAAAGCTACGGCCGATTTTAATAGCCAATCTCCTCCAAAAATTAATAAGGCCAAGCCCAAAACCACAAATAAAAAGTATAGCATTTACCAATTTTTAAACAAAGATAACCTAACCCCACTGGAATCCTAAAAACTATACATTTAGTTAAATAACTATTTTTATAGTTGTAAAACTGATTTTATAGTTATACATTTACCCAAAAGCTAATAAAATGGAAAAACTTACGAACAAGGAAGAAGAAATAATGAAGGTATTGTGGAAGTTGGAAAAGGCCTTTGTAAAAGAAATCTTAGAAGCCATGCCTAGTCCAAAACCACACTACAACACACTTTCTACCATAGTTAGAAATCTCCAAGAAAAAGGCTTTGTTGCACATGAAGCTTTTGGTAAAACACACAGATATTACCCTATTATAGCTAAAGAAACCTATAGAAACTCTTTTGTGAACACAGCAATTGCAGGTTTTTTCAACGATTCTTACAAGAACGTAGTTTCTCATTTTGCCAAGGAAGAAAAGATTTCTGTGGAGGAGTTAAAAGAAATTATCGCTTTAATTGAAAAAAACAACTAAATGGAAATGATTCTGGCTTATATTTTAAAATCTAGTGGCATACTATTAATACTTATAGGAGCATACTGGTTTTTTCTAAAACACGATACGTTTTTCCAAACCAATCGTTGGTTTTTGTTGTTAGGTTTGCCTTTAAGCTTTTTACTTCCATTTGTAAAATTTACAAAAGTAGAAGCCGTTACC
This sequence comes from Croceivirga sp. ABH4_376, assembly GCF_056160685.1. Lineage (NCBI taxonomy): Bacteria > Pseudomonadati > Bacteroidota > Flavobacteriia > Flavobacteriales > Flavobacteriaceae > Croceivirga > Croceivirga sp. ABH4_376. Next base: position 136,537 of record NZ_JBSWXQ010000004.1, read on the forward strand.
CTCCCTTACACTGCTCCTCAACTTTACACCACTACGGCCCAAGTTCTAACAGCAGATAACTCAAGTTTTAATTGGTTTATTTTATTGGGTATTTTATATGCCTTTGGCTTACTATTTTTTACTGTGAGATTTACCCTCCAATTGGTTCAAATACATAAGTTAAAGAGGACTTGCCAACTAAACCATGAAACAATTTTTAAACTATATACAAGTAGAAAACCAATAGCTCCTTTTTCCTTTTTTAAAAGCATTTTTTACTCGCCATACGCTTACTCTAAAGCGGAACTTAAGAGTATTATTACCCATGAAAAAGCGCACGCCAGACAAAACCACTCATGGGATTTATTGATTTTACAACTTTGTTGTATGGTATTCTGGTTTAACCCGCTTTTGTGGATTTATAAACGTATTGTACAACAAAACCTAGAATATGCTGCAGATGCCTATGCCATTTGCCAAACAAAAAACTTAAAAGATTACCAATACCTTATGCTAAAACAATCTACAGGTTATGTAGCCGGGGCATTGACCAATCCATTTTTCAATTCATTAATCAAAAATAGAATACAAATGCTACATCAAAAATCATCTACAAAACGAAGTCAACTAAAGGTATTACTGATTATGCCATTAATTACCATTTTTTTAATGGCATTTAATATAGAGACCAAAACAATTTATAGTTATGAACAAAACCCTCAGACCACAATCAATGATACCGTATCAAGTGCAAAGATTGATAATATAACCATAACAATAGATAAGTATAGCTCTGACGAGGTATTACAAAAAGATGCTAAATTTTTAGCCGAGAATGGCGTTTCTTTGAAGTACAAAGGACTAAAGCGTAATGCTAACGGTGAAATTACCGCTCTAAAAATTACTTATAACAACGGTAATGGCAACAAAGGGGTTTACCAGCAAATTAAAAATGGAAGTACCATTAAACCTTTTAAAATATCTGTTTCTTTTAAAAATGATGAAACGGCAACCATAGAAATACTACAAGAAGACAATACCCATACAAAAGAGGTAGGTTACCAACAAAACCACGCTACTTATAATACGGATACAAATTCCAAACTTATAGAAATAATTACCGCTAATGGAGTAGAAAAAATCTTAGTTGACGGTAAGGAAGTATCCAGGGACTCACTCAGTAAAATTGGAAAACTAGAAGAGAAGTTTATCAAAACTTTAAAGGTAACAGAATCTATAGACCACGATACGGAGATAAATGAAGTTAAAGTACAGGAAGCCAATGGGGATTATAAAAAAATTACCTATTTAGAACAGAACTCTAGCCCTACCAATAAAATATTTTTGGTTTCGGAATCAAAAGCTTCTCAAGATTCCGATAAAGCAATGATTAATGGCTTGGACCAAATTGGAGAACACAATAACATTACAATACGTAAACAAGAAATTAATAACGGAAATGACGTAATCATAATTAAAGAAACCGCTACGGGAGAAACTGTAGACATTATGGATGCAGCAACCAGCAAAGAAGAGGGCTTACACATTAGCAACAACGGCAACACGGTAACGCTAATAGGACCAGAAGAAAATAATGCCCAACAAGAGAAAGAACAACCGTTATATTATATAGATGGAAAAAAAGCCAATAAGGAAGAAATGGCTAAACTATCTCCTAAGAACATTGAAAGCGTTAACGTTATTAAAGGGAAAAAAGCTATTGAAAAATATGGTGAAAAAGCGAAAAACGGTGTTATAGAAATCTTCACTAAAAAGAAAAATTAGTCACAATCATCAATCAAAAAATTGTCTTTTGAGCCGACCTTTTTTAAGGTCGGTTTTTTTTTGCTTCCAAATAGAAAAGCCCAAACAAACCGTTTTTGCAATAGAAAGGCCCTTGTATTTTGTAAAAACCCCTTAACTACCCCTTGAAAACCTTCAATTAAGGCCATTTACACCCTGTTTTACTTACATTTTTAAATCTTTAACAAGTAGGTCACATAAATATTGACAGCAGATACATTTTTAAACTTACATATTTGTATTCAATTGTATTTTTTAACTTCAATTTATTTGCAAACATGATATAACTCATTTTATATTGAAAACTCAATCAACAAAACAGGAGTTTATAACCATCAAAAAACAATCAACATGATAACCATTGTAAAATTAATTGTGACCCTTGTACTTACTTTAGTAAGCGCAGCCATGTAACCCATCACAATTGTAACCAACCGATTTCTTAACCAGAAATCACTTTAATTATTTACTAACGCTTTAAATTTTTAACCTATGCTTACATTCTTAGGAATACTCGTTATTGTCTTTGGTTTAGGAACTTTAATTACCAAAACCTTATTTAAAAACGTAACCGCTCTTAACTGGTTTACTACCAGAAGAAGCCTACAAATTGTTTTGTTAGGTCTAGTGCTTAGCATTGTTACCGGGGCATTTTTCTATGCAGAACCAGGTACCGCTTACGCCGTACAATACCCTTGGGGTGGCCAGAAAGCAGTCTTTAGGCAAGGAATTAACAGTAAAATGTGGGGTAGACTTATACCCATACAATTTGAACTACCTATTAAATACGTAATACCCAACGGAGAAGGCGATTTAGGCGAGCAAAGTGAATACGCCAATGTAGACAAAGCCAAGTATTGGGCATTTAGCGATGCCGTAAAAGCTAGAATAGCTACATCTGTTGTTATTAGTATAAATACAGAAGACGAAACACAATTTTTATCCGTAGCCGATAGAAACAAAACAGAACGTAATTTAATACGCTCAAGGATAATACCCAATATTGACCAGAGTATTAAAAACACCTGTAAGCTAATGGATGCACAAGACTATATTTCTGGACAAGCGTCTGACTTTGACCGCTATTTTAAAGACCAGTTAGAAAATGGAATGTATGTTCTAGAGGAGTATACTACCAACCAAAACAGGGAAATTATTGGCGATTCTAGCACCGTACGTACCGTTGTAAATAAAGAAAGTAAACAAAAACGCTTTCGTATTAAATACAAAGACGGTTTACCAGTTAGGGAAAAAGGTAACTCTTTAAAAGCTTATGGTCTTACAGTTGTACAAGCAGTTGTTACCGAAATAGACTGGGAGCAAACTTTTGATAAGCGTCTGCAATTGCAAAAAGAAGAAGTTGCCCAAACCCAATTAGAAAAGCAACAAGCAGAGCGCGAATTCTATAGAGCTCAAAAAGAAAAAGCACGTGGCGAAGCAGAGAAAGCTGCAGAACGTGCACGTTTAGAAAAAGAACAAATACAAAAGACTATTGCCGCAGAAACCGAGGCTAAAGTTGCCGAGTTTAACCTAATCAAAGAGAAAAAACAATTTGAGGTGGAAAAATTTAAGGCACAGAGCAAAAAAGTTGCTGCCGATGCAGAGTCGTATCAAAATGCAAAACTAGTTAGTGCTGGTCTTACCCCACAAGAAAAAGCTGAATGGGAATACAAAACAGCTGTAGGAGTTGCCGGGCAACTAAAAAGCTTAAACCTACCTGAAATTTACATTGAAGGCAACCAAGGTAAGAGCAGTAATGGCAACTTATTGGAGTCGCTCATTGGTGCAGATTTAGCCAAGACCATGATGCAAAAACAGGACTAAACACCACCCATACTATATTAAAAAAGCCCGGTTTTTCCGGGCTTTTATTTACCTTAAAACTTTAAAAATATGAGAGTTTTACAAACAACACATAGCAATCTAAAACATACACTTACGCTAAATAAAAAAGAGATAGGCGTTTTAGCATTTAAAAGTTCTTTTTCTATGGGCGCTACTATAACTTGGGAGAATAACGTGCTTAACATGGAACGTAAAAGTATATTTAGTAACACTTCATGGATAAGAAATAAGCATGACATGGTAGGCAGCGTAAAATTTAGCTGGAACAGTATTAAACTAAACCTTAAAGATATTGGTCATTACACATTAAAATCTAAGGGTTTTTTTGCACCAACGTATATACTGTACAACTCAAATAATCAAATTATACTTACCATTAAACCAACTTATTCTTGGAAACAGTGGAATTATACGTTCAAAATAGAACTAGGGAATGCCATAGAAGACAGTCAAATTTCCTTTGTGAGTTTGGTAGGTCTCTATGCTACTATTGTAAGTATGAAAGCATCTCAAAGCGCTTTTTAGCTTTAATAGTTATTAAGCTATTTTAGAGTAAATAGTTGCATAGAATAGTAGGCAGCTATTCCCAAGTTATAGTTACATTTTTGAAAATAGCTTCTAAATCATCTTTTTTATAACCCGAACGAGAATAAAAGTTTAGAATTATTGCTTTAAGCATTGGCGTTTCTGCCACAATACCTTCCAATTCTGCGACAAATTTTGTAGGCACATCTTTTAGTAATTTGTCTAATCTAGTTTGATTACCTACAGTAATTTGGTAACTAATGTTACCGTTGCCCTTCGCATCGGTAACATTTATCTTATGTCCTTGTATTGACCTCAAAACACCTTTATTAGTAACTAAACCCTCTATAACAACAACTCCAGTATCTTGATTACCTTTAACAGTGTTTATTTTAAATTCAACATCCTTACTTTCTGATACAACTTTAGAATTCAATAATTCCAACACTTCTTTGTAATACCTTATTTCTTTTAATTGTTTTGCAACAGTTTGCTTTAAACCAAAAATTTCATTTGATTTTACTTCGAGCTTTTGGTTCAATATAGTTACTTTTTCCTCACAATTATCTTGACTAAAACTAAAACCAATACAAGCAAAAAAAACAATGATTAATAACTGTGATTTCATAAAAATGTCTTCTAAATGATGTGTAGAATTTAAATTTCTATACCTGTTAGGCATAAGCAGCTAAACTACAAAATATTACTAGTTTATACTCCTAAATAAAATTTTATCTTGCAACCTAACCAACTAAATAACCTGATGTACAAATTTTTAGCCAAGCTCAATAAACACCTACTCCCCTCTTACGCTAAAAAACAGTTGGATTTGTCCAAGGCTAGCAAACTACAATTAGCAATTATAGCATGGCGTTATTTTGTGACTACTCGTGCTTTAGATTAGTAAGTCATTAACGCTCTCACAGGTATTTCTCCTAATTTATCTTCGCCCTTTAAAAAAGCCAAATGAATTAAAAAATTACACTGTACAATTTCGCCACCAAGTCTTTGCACCAATTCACATACCGCTGCAGCGGTACCACCGGTAGCCAATACATCGTCATGAATTAACACTTTTTCCCCTTTTTCTATAGCATCTACGTGAATTTCCAAGGTATCTGTACCGTACTCCAAATCATAACTTGCAGCTTCCGTAGTGTAAGGTAGTTTGCCTTTTTTACGAACAGGCACAAAGCCTGCGCCCAATTTAGAGGCCAACATTGGCGCAAAAATAAATCCACGGCTATCTACACCTATCACTTTATCCACCTGCTTGCCATCTAAAAAACCAGCCAAGGTATCACATGCTTTGTTCAGCATATCTGGGTTCTTTAAAAGTGGGGTTATATCTTTAAAGACAATGCCTTCCTTAGGAAAATCGGCCACATCACGAATAAATGATTTAAAATCCATTTTTTTGCGCTCTATTTTTGCAGTAAAGGTAAAAAGAAATATATTTGCACCCCTTAAATAAGGCCGCGTGGCGCAACTGAATAGCGCATCTGATTACGGCTCAGAAGGTTGCAGGTTTGAATCCTGCCGCGGTCACTTAAAGCAAAAGTCCATCATTTTCATGATGGACTTTTTCATTTTTGGAAAACATAAACCTACACTTTAAAAGTTTGGAAGAAATGAAAATACGATTGCTCTGCAATTGTACTTTCTATTTTCATGGGAGGACGCAAAGGAACAACCAAGGTAACCCTACCGAGGTCACGAGTTATATAAAAAAGCAAGCTAAAAATTTAGCTTGCTTTGTGTAAATGCTTTTTAAGTGAACTTCTATTCCGTTACTACTTGCAATTGCTTCTTTCTTTTAATGGTATTGGGCACCTTAAATAGCTGCATAAAGGATAGTGTAAGCACCAAAGAGGTAGCAAAGCCCATGATAGCTACGGTAAAATAAACAATTCCCTTAAACTCCAAATTACTGAACCATTGCGCAGAAAGTTGGGCCAGAAAAGCAGGATTTACCTCGGTGGTATATACGGTAAAAAACAAGGTGAAAATTAAAGTAGCCATAAAGCCGGTTATAATTCCTGTTTCAAAACCTTTACGGTAATTAAATGCTTTACCCTCTTCTAACTTTCTGTATTTAATGGCCTCATAAATACCAAAGCCTGTAATAATTCCATTAAAAAGACTGTAAAAAATATTGGTGTGCCAATCAAATAAGGCCAACACCAAAAAATATGCTATTAAAGATCCACTAGTGGCTAACCCAAAGCGGATAGGTAATGTAAAATTTTTCATGATTTCTTTAATTTAAGATTAGTAATAAAATTGATAGTACTAAAAAGATGAATGCGGGTAAGGACTTCTTTATTGGGTCGTTTACCTTAAAATGCATAAAGATTGCACCCGCCATAAGCAGCGCCATGGGTAGGGCACCGTAAAATGTTAAATTAGAAACCCAAATAGAAGCCAATAATAAACTTGCTGCGGTTAGTTTTAAGCCACCTATCAAATACATAATAGGTTCGCTTAAACCATAATTGGCAAATTCATCTTTCATAGAATCAGCGTTGCTGCCACGCCATTGGGTAGGTTTATGAAAACGAAACACCCATACGTTAACGATGCTAATAAAAATAAACACCTTTATTGCAATTAGTATATAGTCCATACTTTAACTTTGTTGATTTGTAATATGTTAGTAATTATTTAATGCAATTATTTCTTAAGGCACTTTTACTTTTTAACTCGCTTAGCTTTTTGTTTTTTGGTCTATCCTGCTTCTTTTCACCTTTTATCAAGATAGAATTTGAACGTTAAAACTTAGCTTCCTATAGGCTTAGCACAGGCATCTTTCAATTAATGGGTTCCGTTGGTCTTTTAATTGGCCTTTATTTCCAATTTTTGGCCTTATTAAGTGCTTTGTGTTTAGCCGTATTACTATTTTCCGGATTTATAATGCGAATCGCTATAAAAGACTCCTTGTTCCTATCCCTTCCCTCTTTACTATTTGCATTACTTAACCTCATCACATTTGTACTTCTATTTTATTTTGTTTAATTAATGTGATATAAACTTAAACATTAATTGTTATTGATTCTGTTAATTAAGCATTAATTTTCTTCCAAAACACCATACTTTATGTGATTTAAAGCTTAAATACATTGTAAAATGTAATAACTTATTCAAATCACAAAATATTATTAATTAAACAAAGACAATTTGCTTTACTAATTTTTGTTTATTTATTTGATATAATTATTAAACAACAGGATATGGATTTATTACTTAAAGCAGAAGAGTTTGAGAAAAGACCAATGAGTCACATGTCTACCAGTGATCGTGTGGAAGCCTCTAGAGAGGCCAAACAATTGGTTTTAGCTATTAATGAAATTTACAAGAAAACGAAAGATAGCAAGCTAATGGAGGCCATGAAACGTATTACCGTTAAAAAACGAAAAATAGAAAAACGATTAAAAGGAACCCCTTTAGTCTAAATTGAAAAGTTATGTTCGGATTATTTAAGAAGAAATCGGAAAAAGCAAAACTACAACAGCAATATGCTAAATTGATGAAAGAGGCGCATACCCTTTCTACGTCTAATAGAAAACTAAGCGATGAAAAAACGTATGAAGCCAATGAAGTTATGAAACAAATAGAACAGCTTTCATAAATTTTGGAACATTGTTTTTAAATATATGTAGCTGTTTTTAGCTTTGCAAGCATGACTTTTAAAATTATGTTTCGTCAAAAATTAAGCATTGGGTTGCTACCCATCTTCTATTTAGTAATTTTTTGTTCTGCTAATGCGCAACGGTATAGTTTTTCCAATGTTTGGGATAATTTAAAACCTGGTACGCGTAAAAATCAATTAATAGAATTTAGAGATTTAAAGGGCAATACCGCTACCCTACCCTTGGTATTAATCAAGGGAGAAAAGGCAGGTAAAACTTTGTCTATTTTAGCTGGTGTCCACGGTTATGAATATCCTCCAATTATTGCCGTTCAAGAATTTTTAAAGGAAATTAATCCGAAAAAATTATCAGGTAACTTAATTGTTTTACCTATAAGTAATATGGGGAGCTTTTACGGAAGGTCCCCATTTCTTAATCCACAGGATGGTGTTAACCTAAATAATGCCTTTCCGGGTAAAGAAAAGGGTACGGTTACACAGCAAATTGCATATTACATAACCAACAATATAATTCCCCTTACCGATATTTTTCTAGATATCCATGGCGGTGATGCCAGTGAAGATTTAATTCCTTTTGTTTGCTATTATAATAACCGCAACCATAATGAAGCAACAGCTATGGCAAAGAATTTAGCTGAACAAAGTGGTTTTACCAATGTCGTGTCTTACCCCTATACTTTAAAAGAAACCGAACCCGCTAAGTACGCTTTTAAACAAGCCGTACAAGATGGCAAAGTTGGTGTAAGTTTTGAAGCAGGTAAATTGGGTACCGTTCAAGAAGAGGCTGTAAAACTTAATAAGGAAGGTATTTACAATGTTCTAAAGACAATGGAAATGTTAGCTGTTAAAGAGCCAGAATCAACCTTGAGCACTTTACGGTATTACAACAATCAATCTTACATAAAAGTACCCCAGAACGGGATATTTTACAGTTCTTTTGTTGCGGGAGATAGGGTTACCAAAGGACAAGAAGTGGGCTATATTACCAACGAATTTGGGCATACCCTTACTAAAATAAATGCCACGGCAACAGGAATAATTCTATACAAAATTGGTACACCACCGGTGGCAAAAGGAGAAACCCTAATGTGTATTGGTATACCGGCAAATGCTAATTAATCCATGCAATTTGCACAAACACCTGTTAAGAGTAATTGTGCCTGCTCCACTCGCTTGTCTGGTAATGCCGGTATTTTTATCTCGTAAGCAATACATTCTACCATTCCACAATTAGTACATTGAAAATGTGGATGTACATCTACATGCTCTTTATGGTTGCAATCTTTGCATTTGGCATAGTGCTTTAATCCATTTACACCTAAAAAAGAATGCACTTTGCCCTCATCTTCCAAACGGTCTAGAATTCTATAAATGGTGGAACGGTTCATTTCTTCCTTAAACTTCTCTACTAAATCCAATACCCCAATTGCATGCTCATAGGTATCAAAAAATTGCGTTACCAACCGTACCGTTTTTGTGGTTCTTACTACTCCCATATCACAAATTTAATGCAAAACAGTTGCAATTACAATCGCTTTGAGTACTTTTGCAATTCAATTGCAATAAAGAAGAATGAACATTACCTTAAAAAAACCAGATACTTTGGGTGCGCTAGCCAGTGCATTATGCTTGCTACATTGTATAGCCACACCATTTTTGTTTTTACTACCTATCGGTTTTGAGTCCGATGTTGTTCCTAACTGGTGGAAGCAGCTAGATGTGTTCTTTCTAGTTATTTCTTTTCTAGCCGTTTTACAAGCAACAAAAACAACAGCTGCCCCACTGATTAAACCTGCCTTGTGGTTGAGTTGGTTTACCCTAACCTTTTTATTGTTGAATGAAAAGTTTGAAGGTTTACCTATACCAGAAATAGCAACCTATGTTGTAGCCATAAGTTTGGTACTACTACATCTGTACAATAGAAAATACTGCCAATGTAAAACCGATACATGTTGTACTAAAAATAGGTAATCAAATACAGTAGTTTTTAGATAGAAGACAACATTGCCCCGTAACACGATTAAATTAAGCCTAAATTCATCTAACAACTATCTTGTTAGCACTATCTTTAAGCTTGTTTTTAGTACAGTTCTATGATTTGTAGTAATGGCCTCACATATCAATATCCTAGTAGCTTATCCCCGCTGGTATTTCCTAATCTAAATTTAGAACAGGCAGAAAGCCTTTTAATATTAGGAAAATCTGGTGTAGGCAAAACAACGCTTTTACATCTTTTGGCAGGTTTGCTAAGTCCGGCTACCGGCAGTGTTACCATAGACAACACAACCATTAATACCTTATCCGATAAGGCACTAGATGCGTTTAGGGGAAAGCACATAGGTATGGTTTTTCAGAACAATCATGCCTTACGTACATTAACCGTATTAGAAAACTTAAAAGCACGTTTGTACTTTTCTAAAAAACCAAGTAACAAAAGTGCACTCTTAGCATTATTAGACGCATTAGGGATTGTAGATTGCAAGAATAAGAAAACAAACGAATTAAGTATTGGTCAATTACAACGCTTGGGTATTGCCTTGGCAGTGGTGCATCAACCTAAAATAATATTAGCAGATGAACCCACATCTAGTTTAGACGACACTAATTGTACTAATGTAATGCAACTTTTGCAAGAGCAGGCTGCAGCAAACAAGGCCAACCTCATCGTTATTACACACGACCAGCGTATTAAAGCGAACTTTAAAAATGTACTATCGCTATGAATACTAGGAAAATAGTACTTAGTAATTTAAAAAATAAACCGCTGTATACTTTTCTCAGCGTTTTTTCACTTTCCGTAAGCATCGCTTTGCTCTTAGGGGTTATCCAGTTAGATGCTTCCGTTCAAAACCAGTTTAAAAATAATTTGGGTGATGTGGACTTGGTAGTTGGTGCCAAAGGCAGTCCTTTACAATTGGTTCTGTCTTCTGTTTTGCATGCAGACAATCCAACCGGTAACATTTTGTATTCTGAGGCTATAAAACTAACGCGCAATCCCTTAATTAAAAATGCAGCCCCTATTTCTTATGGCGATAACTATAAAGGCTACCGTATTGTAGGGACCACCCCAGTCTTTGATTCCTTTTACGCTGCTGAAATAGCAACTGGTACTAGCCCTAAAACTTCTATGGAAGCTGTGATTGGCAGTGAGGTGGCACAAAAATTAGGATTGCAACTGGGTGACACCTTTAAAAGTGCGCATGGGCTTACAGATGAAGCTATGGAAGCACATGATGCCGAATTTAAGGTGGTAGGTATTTATAAGAAAAGTTATAAAGTTTTAGACCGATTAATCATCACTCCCTTAGAAAGTATTTGGGATGTACATAAGCATGAAGAACATGTAGCACATGAAAATGAAGAAGCACACCAACACGAGGCTAAGGAGGTTACTTCCCTGTTGCTTTCTTTCCGAAGTCCGGTAGGATTGCTTACCACACCTAGGATGATTAACGAACAAACAAATATGCAGGCAGCATTACCTAAGTTTGAGTTAGACCGGCTGTTTAAATTTACAGGCGTTGGCATACAAGCCATTTCTTGGATTGCCTATATCATTTTGGTGATTTCTTGCCTTACCATTTTCATTAGTTTGTACAAAATGGTGAAAGACCGCGCGTTTGACCTTGCTTTAATGCGTACCTATGGTGCTAGTAATCTAAAAATAAGTACCATTATTGCCTTTGAAGGGATTATTGTAGTGGTATTATCCCTATTAATTGGTTTTGCTTTAAGTCAACTTGGTTTGCATTTCGTATTTGCTATTTTAAAATCTAGCTTACAGCAAGACATTATGCCCACCTTGCCGCTGCAATCGTTTTTATACACCGTAATACTAATATTGGCTGTAATTTTGATAGGTATTGCAATGGCAATAGTGCCACTATTTAAAATGAATATCTCTAAAATTTTAAGTGATGAAAAATAGATTGATAACCCTGCTTTTATTGTTGGTCGCTACATACTCTTTTGCACAGGTAGAACTAACGTGGAAAGACTTAGCAGATATTACCTATACCGAAAAATATTACCCTGATTATGGTTCTAATTTTTTATATCCAGACTTTAGTAAAAGTATAGAAGAATTACAGGGCAAAGAAGTATCTATTGTTGGTTATTTTTTAGATATAGACCCTAGCGGAAACTTGTTTATCTTATCTAAAAATCCAATGGCGTCTTGCTTTTTCTGTGGTGCCAGCGGTCCAGAAACCGCCATGGAAATTCAGTTTAAATCCAAACCCAACTTCAAAACCGATGACATTGTGGTTATTACGGGTAAACTAAAGTTAAATAAAGACGATGTAGAACATTTCAACTACATTCTAACAGAAAGTACTGGACTAAAAATGAAATAAATAGAACTACTCATGAAATTAATTCAGATAATATTAATTCTTTTTGTTTTAGTAAGTTGTAAAAAAGCACCAACACAGCTTACCAAAATAACCGCAAAAACCACTGTTGTAGACAGCACTGTGGCCAGCACCACTACCATTACAGATTTTGTAGCGCCATATAAAAAGCAATTAACTACTAAAATGGAACAGGTTTTAAGTTACACCCCTATAAACCTGACCAGAGAAGATGGCAATCTACAGAGTACCTTGGGTAATTTAATGGCAGATATGTGCTTGGATATTGCCAATCCACTATACCAAGAAAAGACCAATAATTCCATAGACTTTGCCATGTTCAACAACGGCGGTATACGCGCGCCTATTCCAAAAGGAGCGGTAACCATGCAGCATGCATTTCAATTAATGCCTTTTGAAAATGAATTGGTGGTGGCAACGCTAACGGGGGAAAAGGTAGCGGAATTGGTATCCTTTTTTATTGAAAATAATCGTGCCCATCCCCTATCAAAAGAACTCAACCTAACACTAGATGGTAAGGATTATACCCTAATGATCCACGGTAAACCATTAGACCCAAATAAAACCTATAACGTGCTTACCTCTGACTATTTACAAAATGGAGGAGACCATATGGATTTCTTTAAAAATCCTGTAACCCTTACACCACTAGATTATAAAGTAAGGAATGCCATAATCGACTATTTTAAAAAGACGGACACCTTAAAAGTTAGTTTAGACAACCGGGTAATTATTAGAAAATGAAAAGAAGAAACTTTACAAAACAATTAGGAGGTGCAGCAGCACTAACCGCTTCTGGTTTAATGCTACCCGCTTTTAAGAAAAAGAGTCAAAGGCATATTACCATTTTACATACCAATGACACCCACAGCCATATAGAACCCTTTGAGGCTACCCATTTTAGGTTCGCCAACCAAGGCGGGGTCGCCAAAAGAGCCACCTTAATTGAAAAGGTTCGAAACGAAAACCCGCATACCCTTTTACTGGATGCTGGCGATATTTTTCAGGGTACACCTTATTTCAATTATTTTGGTGGCGAGCTTGAGTTCCGATTAATGAGCATGTTAAAGTATGATGTAGCAACCATAGGAAATCATGACTTTGATAATTCAATAGATGGCCTATACAAACAATTGCCCCATGCTAAATTTGATTTTGTATCTGCCAATTATGACTTCTCCAAAACTGTTTTAGATACACATGTTAAACCCTATAAAACCTTAATCAAGAACGATATTAAAATTGGAATTTTTGGATTGGGTATAGAATTAGAAGGCTTGGTGGGTAAAAAAATGTATAAGGAAACCAAATACTTAGACCCTGTAGAAATGACCCAAGAGATGACCCAAAAATTGAAGCAGACCGAGAAATGTGATTTAATTATCTGTTTGTCGCACTTGGGTTATCATTATAAAGACAATGCTAAAAAAATATCAGATTTAAACTTGGCAAAGGCTACAAAAGATATTGATTTGATTATTGGTGGGCACACCCATACTTTTTTACCCAAACCAACGCTGGTTAAAAACCTGGACAATAAAAATGTCTTGGTAAACCAGGTAGGTGCCTATGGCGTTAATCTAGGTAGGGTTGATTTTTATTTTGATGAAATGAAGAACAGCGAATCTAGTGGAACTTCCATTATTATTTAACTAATGCTAACCCAATAATTGTACTAATCAGCATTAACTACTCTCCAGCGTTACGAACACCTTGCTAAAGTCTTGCTTGGCCAAATCACTTTTATGGATAACGTAAAAAATATCCCCGGCATCTCCCCACTGCATGTCTCCAGAAGAGGTTACGGTAAGTAAGATTACCCAGTCTTCCGGATTTCCTTTTAGGACCAAAGAAGCTTGTAGTTCTGGTGCTTCGTGCTGGGTAAAGCCATGGTTATTCATAGCGTAATTGTACTTATTTAAATCGTTCAATGGATTTTCAAATGTATCATACAAATCGTCCAATAAATCTTCTTCATCTTTTAAACTTTCAGCAGGGCCCTGAAACAGATGGGTATTTACATAACTGGCATACAAGCTAGGTGCGCTGTTCATTTTATTCACCTCTACCTTAAAACCTTGGTAAGCTGTTCCTACCATTTCAAAATAATCATCCTCCTCAAATTCAAATCTTTTTCCTGAGGCTAATTCTTTATTATTTGCCACGTAAATTACCTTGCCAGGATGCTTATCTCCCCCATAAATGTTATGCATGGTTTCTAGAAAAAAGAACAAACTTCCTGTTCTGGGCAAATAGTCTTGTAGGTGGGCAATTGCCTCACAATTTACTTGCCCTATAAATTCATAGCTATAGTTTTCCTTCCCTTCTCTCCAATTTTCTCCAAACTTAGGGTACGGAATATGAGTTGGTAAATCTGGCATGCCACCAAACCTATGGTTGCCAATTTGGTTGTAATCTTCCTTTTGGGTATGGGTAAACCCAATTGCTTTTTTAACCAGATGCGCTAGGGGTGTTTTATACGTATTGAGCTTATACTTTTCTATAACGCTATACACCTGCGGTAGTAAATCCGGGTCATTGACAGACCAATACGCTGAATCTTCCCAAGGCACCAAACCACTACCATCTGCTCCTAAATATTCAAAATTTAACAAACGTTTTTTATCCGCTATATTTAATTCAATATTTTCTATTTCATTAAAAGCTTGCGGCAGTATTTCTAATGGATTACCATCTAGTTTAATGCTTTTTAGTTTAGGCTGATGGCCCAAACTTTCCGGTAAGGTTTTAAGCAAATTGTTTTCTAAACCAATATGTGTAAGCTTTGGTAATTGTATGTTTGTTGGTATAGCCTGTATTTGGTTGTTGGCAACGGATAAATAGGTAAGCTTAGGCAAATTAAATAGGTCACTTGGTAATTTGGTCAGCAAGCAATTGTTAATGCTAAAATGTTCCAGGTTTTTCAATTCGCCTAAAGCTGTGGGTACTTCTTTTACCGAAGCACCGTTAAGATGAAACCGCTTTAATGCTGTAAATGTTCCAATCTCCCCTGGGATTTCCTTTAAGGGCAATTTCTGCTTTTCATAGTATTGTGACCGTTGCGAAACACTAAAATTTTCAAGGTTTTTATAAGCTAAAAACTGTTTAGGCAAGAAAACAAAATCAGGGTTTTCTAAAGCTATATGTCGTACAGTTTCCGGTGTTGCCGTTTGCAACTCTTCTAATGAAGTAAATTGATAGTTGCCCCAATCCAAGTTTTCTGCAGTTATTTTTTTAGCTAGATTTATGGGAAATACCTTATTGTGATAGCTTTTAGACATTTCGCCAGCTACCAACAACCAACCCTCTTTAAATTCAACGGTTCCGTTAAAATCTAGCCGATAATCAAAACCCTGTAATCTGGCATATAGAAATAACGGTGCATTGGTCTTGCCTTCTTCAAACACCAAACTACCCGTGGGTACCCCATTTTTATAGATACCCTTTGCAGGAAATTGTAGGGTTATCTTTCCATCGCCAGGATAATCGTCTAGCAATTGTTTTTTAATTGCTTTTTTATGGTCTTTGGTTTTTGCCGCTAGGTCTACCACAAGCATTTTAGAAAAATCCGGAATACTGGCCTTGCACTCGTCTGGTATAAATTCGAAGGTAAAATCACCAATTTTTAAGTATTCCAATCCATTTTCTGGCATTTTAGGCGTAAAGACTTTCTTCTCGGGTTCCTTAGTTTCAAAAATTTGGTCAAATGCCAATTCCTCTTTTTCAAGCTCCAATAGATGTTGTTGCCAGGCAACTTTTCTGTTCTCTACATTACCAATAATTTCAAGAGAATTAAAGGTTTCTTCTACCCAACTGGCCAAGGTATTACCCTCGTCTTTTTCGTGAATGCCCCTAAATTCCAGATAAAATTCATCGTCTAACAACACGCAGGCAAAGAAGTAAGTAATCTTAAAATGTGTATTTTGAAAGGGTGAGTCGGTATGTGCTTTAACAATATAGGTTTGGCAACCTTTAAATAGTGTTTCTTCGGCATCTAATTTTTCCGATTTATAATAGAGGGACAAACAGGAATCTTCAAACTTTTCTTGCCAGCTATTTCCTGAATAGGTATCTGATTCTAAATCTTGCCTTTTTAAAACCGCAACTTGCAGACTAGGCCACTGGTTCTCGTAGGTTACATTTTTGGCACTTGCCCAAAACCCTATTTTACTTTGGTCATCAACCTCAAAAAAATCTGGATATATTAAAGTAAATAAGTTAGTAGTAGCGGTCTTTGACATAAGTAAAGCGATTTATCTATTAAATATCTTTAAATAACGAGTGCCACAAAAATGCAGTATAAAAGCTTACCGCCCTACCCTGATTTCAGGGAAATAAAAAAGACCGGCTTAAACCGGTCTTTTCTTTACAACTTTTTTAGTTTGACGAGTGCCAAACTGCCAATAATCAGTGTTATTAGCAAAGTGGGTAACAAAACCAATGCCCAGCTAAAATTTTGTTTTAGGGAATAAAACTTAGCTTGGTATTTACTCCAATCAATACTATCTGCAGATTTTTGGTCAAACACCGGTTTGTAGAAACCTTCCCGTAAACTTGCATGAAAATCCGTTAGGGCATCTAGAAATTCTAAGTGACTTAGCATATCTGTACCTGCCAGTTTATTAAAACTTAATTGGGTATGCATGGTAGGCACAAAAAGCGCTACCTTTTCACTTACCGTATTTCGCAAAGCGATTTTCTCTCGCATTTCTGCGCTGGACTCACTAGACTCCAAATCGCCCATAAATTGCATGCCATAATACCAAATCCAACTAAAGCGGTCTTCCGGTACCGTGTAATTTTTATAGGATGGATAAGCTTTAAAAAAGTCGTCCATAGTAGCATCCTTTTCTAAATCCCATTTTTCGTGGTAACCATCTCGCTGCTCTACCATTGCTTCTAAAGCTTCTGGAACTTGATAGGTATTAATCACGTAATTATTGACCATTGCAGGCAATAAAATGGTCAACACTACCCAAACAGAGATTAACGTAAGGGCATTAAAACTTGAGTTTTTCTGAAAGCTGACCACCAATAAGGCCAAGGCACTCCAAAACAGAACATACAATAGACTTTGGAATACTAATGCCCAATAATTAGCTTCCAACGGAATTTGTAATATTACCGCTGCCAAAGCTAGTAGAATTAGTAAGACTACTAGAACAAAACCAACGCGAACAGCCATTTTTTTAAGCAAAAATCCCATTTTACTGGCCGTTTGGGCGGCTAGCATACGCCAAGTGCCCAATTCTTGTTCTTCTGAATAAAGGTTAAAAGTCATGGCAATTAAAACCAAGGGAAAAAGGTAAATAATGACAAAGCCTAAATCTAGATTACCAGACATTAATAGAGACGGATTCTCAAAATCAGTATCGTATTTTTGTGCTTCTAATGTTCTTATGGTCACCGCTTGTAGCAGAGGATTTACATCGCTCTGCCCAATAGAAATCGCACTGATATTGGTAGGTTTTTTCATCAGTGTAAAGCGCAAATAATACAGTACCAACCCTAAATCTTCCGTGTGGTATTCGACATTATTTTTAATGCTTTGCTCTTGAAAGTGTTGGGCAGCAACTATGGCCTTCTCTTGCTTTACCAAATATTGCTTACCAATTAAAATACTGATAATACCAACTGTAAATAAGAGCAGTAAGCTTACCATAAAAATCTTGGTCCTAAAAAAGGATTTGAACAATAAACTATACATCTTAAATGGCTTTTAAGTTGGTTGCTAATCGTACTAATCCTAAAACAGATAGCACGGTCCACAGTAACAGGGCAATGATGGAAATCATTTCGTACTGAAATACTTGCCCAATACTTAAAAAGTGGTATTCAAAGGGCGGAAATTCTTTCCAATAATCACTAGAAATACGGTCTGGACCTTCTTTGCCTTTGTTTGGAATAAGTTCCATTTGCAAACGGTTCATTTCTTGTGCTAGATGGTACCGATACGTTTCTGCTTTATCCTTAAAATGCAAAAAGGATTGAAAATCCGTCCCTGAGAACGCCATGGATAAGTTCTTGATTGCCGAGTATGGATTTACAAAAGCAGACAAACGTTCCAAGTTATTTTGTTTGCCATAAACGACATACAAATCTTCTTGATGCCTTAGATATACCTGTGAGCTTAACCTTTCGCCCTGCGCCATGACAAAACCGCCATAATTGAATGGTAAATCGTTTACATCTGTTACGTTATTAGCTAATAAAACAGAATCTTTCATGGCCTTAAAATGGGGGTCGTCCGGGTCATGACTATCGCCCAATTTTTTTAAATCGTGCTCCACAGCCGTTTCCATTTCAATTTTAGAAGGTGTAGGGTATAAATAATAACCAACCGCTTGCAACGATTTGGGTACTATAATTACAAATAGCAACCAAATACCCAATAATTTTACCAGAGCGCCTTTCGCTGTTTTGCTAAACGCCGAAACCAAGATGGTAATGGCGCTTAATATTGCAAAGAATAGTACGTAAGAAACAAGTAAAACCATGTAGCGGGCTACACTTTCTGCATGTAGCGTATCGTGGTCTTCTGTTAATACAAAAAATAACAACAATAAAAATACCGCTCCTAAGAATACCAAAGAAAGGCTCCATAAACCCAACCATTTACCAAAAACAATTTCTTTGCGTTGTATTCCCTGGCCTATCAATAATTTTAAGGTACCGTTTTCCCGTTCTCTGGCAATGGTAGCAAAGCCGAGATAAAAAATAAGTAAGGGCACAATAACTTTTAGTAACATGGCCAAACTCACTTCGCCAAAACGTAAGAGTCCGGTAGACATACTGGCTTCGGAAAAATTAACCGTATTTTGTTTGTGCGCTTCTAAAAAGACCGCATTCCCCACAAAGTTTTCCATGCCCATATCAAACACACTGAGCACATGCTTTAATCGCAATGCAAAAGAACCATAATGGGCCATGCGGTGTGGGTGTTTATCAGGATTACTCTCCCAGCTCTCTTGCACATTATCCTGTATAGCGTCACGGGTAAAATTCTGCTCATGGTAATTTTCATACCCTGTATAGGCAGAAAACCCCAAGAGTAATGCCATTAGGCCCAAAGCAATACTCATTACTTTAGACCTAAAGGCATCTTTCCAGAATTGCCGCGCTATTAAAACAATTACTTGTTTACGCATATTTAAAATTTATAAGTCGCATTCAACAATACATTTCTTGGTGCACCAGGTCCTAACCTAGACGGATTTAAACCTCCTAACCAATAGGTTTCATCAAATAAATTATTCACTTTTAAGGTCAATTGCATACCTGTATTATTTGGTCTATAATACAAGGCCGCATCAAACACGGTGTAGTCTGGCAATAACAATCTATCGGTATCATAAGTTGGGTTGTACCAAGTAAATCTTTCGTCTACATATTGTGTTCCAAAACCAAGTCCAATTCCATTTAAGGTAGGGTTGGTAAAATCATACCTGGCCCAGATGTTTCCATTATGTTCTGGTGCTCCACCAATACGTTCCCCAATAAACTCCTCAATAGCATCTTCTACAATCTCTGCATCATTATAACCGTAAGATGCAATTACCTGAAAGTTTGGTGTTATGTAACCGGACACGTCCATCTCAAAACCTCTACTGCGTTGTTCCCCTCTAGTTGTTAAGTTATCCAAATCATAGGTGTCTCCTAAAAGGATGTTTTTCTGTTCAATCTCAAAAATGGCTAGGTTGGCAAAAACTTTTCCGTTCAAAAACTCGCCCTTTAAACCAAATTCTTTTAAGCTACTTTCCAAAGGATCAAATCTAGCTGGTGAAGCGGCCCAGAAAAAGCCCTCTGCAGTTGGCGATAAGGAAACCGTATTGGTATGTGGCTGAAAACCTTCTAAATAAGTTACATAGGCACTTATATCATCTGTAACCTCATAAGTTACCCCTAAACGCGGTAAAAAAGCACTTGTAGTGAATTCTTCTTCATCGCCTTCGTAATCAAAAATATCTATAAACCACTCGTATCTTAAATTCACTAAAGCAGAGAATTTACCCACTTTAAATTGATTTTGCAGGTAGATTCCATCACTCGTATTTAAGTTCGCAGGAATGGTAAGCTCCGCCAAATTATAGGCATTGGTATTTCTGGCACCATTAAATGGGTCTGCTAGGTTAAAGTGCGGAACCGCAGGTACGGGCATTACAACACCGTCTACTTCCATTTGTTGGTAATTATCCGGATTACTAGGGTCATAATTAGCTTGACCACCAGCTACAGTTAAATACCTTCTGGCACGTAAAAACCCGGCACCAATTTTACGTTCCCAACGGGTGCCGTCGTACCCCACCAAAATTTTATTGGTGATATTGTTCTTTTTAATATCGTAGGTAAAGAAGGCGCTGTAATTGTCCGTTTCCCAGTATTGCTGTCTTCTATCATACCGCATTCTGGCCAAGGTTGGTATAACGTTACCATCAATATCTACAGCAGTACCATCTACTCGATGCTCTGCCAAATCTTCGTCCCAAGTTTGCTTCATGTATTGTGCATTGAAAGCAAAATTCTCGGTAAATTTCTTGTTGAAATTCGCCATAAAAATCAACTCCTCATTTTTGTAATGGTCATTAGAAGCCCCAACATTTCTGGTGATTGGTGTACTGTTAATGTCATAATTACCATTGATGGCGCCAAAAATGGGTTGTCCCCTATCCAAGTTACCCTCTGCATTATTGTAAATCATTTCTACGTTCAACGAAGTTGATTCATTAGGAATATAACTGAAAGAAGGTGCTATTAGCAAGGCATTGTTATTAACAACATCCCTGAACGAATCTGCCTCTTGAAAAGCCGCATTGAAACGATACAAGAGCGTTTTAGAATCGTTCAAGGGACCGGTAAAATCTGCAGTAGCCCTTAACGTACCAAAACTACCTGCGGTAATAGAAACTTCGTTCCTTTTCTCTAGCAATGGCTTTTTAGTAACCATATTTACCGTACCCCCGGGGTCGGCACTAGAAAAAGTTACGGAAGATGGGCCTTTAATCACTTCTACCCTTTCTAGATGCGAAGTGATGGGTTGTAAAAAGTAATATTGACGGGTACGCATACCATTTACCACTTGTCCGTCATCGGCCTGGGTAATACCTCTAATATTATAGTGGTTGTACAATCCCGTAGGGGCTACATTACTTACCGTTTTTACGGCGTCTACCAACTGAAATGCCTGCCTATCGGCCAAAAGTTCTTTAGTTACTGTGGTCACCGCTTGTGGCAGTTCTTTATTGGCAATAGCTACTTTAGTGGCAGAGAAGGAATAATCACTGTTGTAATCTTGCCTGGCCCTACCGATGACCTCTACAGATTGCAATTGCTGTGCACTTTCTTGTAATTGCAGTGCTCCCAAATCATAGGATTGCCCCGAATTAAAATCTTTGTTTAGTTTAATGGATTTGTAACCGATGTATGAAATGGTTAGTTGGTAGCTTCCAGATTGATTAAGCTTTAAAGTAAAATTTCCATTTTCTCCAGTTACTGTTCCTCCGGAAGATGCACTTGGCCCTGCGTAAGAAACAGTTGCTCCAAATATAGGGTTTGCATTAATGTCTATTACTTTACCCGTTACCGTTTGCCCGAAACTTAGGGAAAATAATAACAAACAGATAATCAATAAGAAAAACTTTTTCATTTGTGATGGTGTTAGTATAGTGTTTAAATAGTTTCTAAATAAAGTTGATTTAGTTTGCCTGCATCTATTTCACTGGCTTTTAGTTGCTGGGCTAGCACACCTTCTTTCATAATACCAATAGTAGTACCTAGCTCTACGGCATTAAAGATGTCGTGAGTAGCCATAAAAATGACCTTACCCATAGCTGCTAGTTCCTTACAGATTTTAGTAAATTCTGCAGTAGCTTTTGGGTCTAACCCAGAGGTAGGTTCGTCCATAAAAATTACTTCTGCATTTTTTGCCAAAGCAACCGCTATCCCCACTTTTTGACGCATTCCTTTGGAATAGGAAGACAATCGTTGGTGGTGTGCTTCTGGTTGTAAATCGGTTTTAGATAAAAAGGCTTCTAGTTCTTGGGTGGTATAGGTATACCCTGCCAACCGACTAAAAAAATCCAAGTTTTCTACGCCACTTAGATTGCCGTACAGCTGTACCGTTTCTGGAATATATGCGGTAAGCGCATTGGTATTGTCTTTACCTACTTCCTTATCCCCAATAAAGGCTTGGCCGCCATCCTTTTTAATAAAACCAAGGAAAATATTGATGGTGGTAGTTTTACCCGCCCCGTTTTGTCCTAAAAGGCAGAAAATTTCTCCTTTTTCTACTGAGAAGGAAATGTCTTTTAAAGCAACCTTACCGTTGTACGATTTGGTTACATTTACTGCTTTAAGCATGTCTATATTATTAAGATTGAAATGAATTTTAATGCGTTTGGGTATTAAGTAACCTAAAACCCAGTAGCTACTAGCAAAATGCTAGATTAGCTTAATGAAGAATCCAAGTATATACTTAACGGATTAAACCAAAGCAATAAAGCTTTGCCCAATCTTATAGGGTAATCAACTAAAAAATTTATGTCTTGGATTATGCCAAATATGGCGGAGGCCGCGTAAAGCGGTAATCGTCCGTGTATTTATGAAATAATACAGGTACCGGACGGTTGACTTTTTCTTTAAGATTTTTAGAAACGTATTGCGAAGGTAATTTTTGTGCAGTTTCTGCCAGTAAAACTGGGGTAAAATTAACTGCGTTGGTAATATCGCAAAGTTCACAATGTTGTACCTCTACCTCATCGGTATCATGGAAAAGCGCATGGCAGCCAGATACCTTTATAAAAAGGAAAAGGGCCATAAAAAACAAAGATGCTATGTGCTTTACTTGGTTCATTGCAAGCCGCTAAAGTATGCAAATACATTTAAATAATATTTGTTCACGGTCTAAAAAATCAATGGAATGCATGTTAACTACCCAACAATGTTAAGTATATACGTGTCTAGTTAAACAATTATACCTAAGAATAGATGGTGATGTAGCTGGCTTATAAAAAATCAAAGATTTTGGCCGAGATAGATAGGTCTCAAATTTAAAGTGGAAAAAAGTTGATTTTTACCTCAGTTCTTTGTTGTAGTGCGTTTTTATTTGTTTTTAAGCCCATAAATTATAAATCCAACCGCTAGAACTATGAGTCCAAATGAGTTTAAAAGTCCGCCAATGGTGGAATAATTATCATTATTTACTCCGTAAAGTTGAAATCCAACTCCTATTATAAGTATTACTAATCCAATGATTGAAACTATTAATGAGATTTTTCCTGCTTTTTTCTTGTCCATAATATTTCTTTGAGTTTATCATTCTAAACTTAGGCCATGTCGAGTTAAATTTCTGATTTGAGTCTTGAAATGCACTACAACGGTAAATGTATGGCAAGTTGCGCCCAAAAAAGTGCATACCGTACGGTTGGGAATAAATATAGGAAATTAAGGTTGAATTTCCGTCTGGAAATTCGACCGCAATTGGCTATACATAATGTTACCAAACGTTTTTTCTCCGTTTTTTTGTTACGTTTAAATTATGCAAAAATCCTATTCTTTTTTTGCACAATTTTGGTGAGTCCATCAATGTATTGAATAAGTCCTTGAAAAGTCCTTTTGCCTATTTTTTAATAAGTCCATTTGTGTCTTTTTTTACAGGATTATTCTACTATAAGAAAAAGCTTTTTCATTAAGATTACTTTTCAGATTTTTTCAATTTGAAGTAATAAGTCAAGGATAAAAGAGCAAAAAACAAAGACATTAGAGTCGATGTCCAGTCTATTTCATAAGAATTATCAATTAAATATCCAGAAATAGAGTTGAGAAAAGCTATTCCAGTTACTATTCCGCTAATTAAAAATATAATTTTCTTGTTCATAATTAAGTGTTTAGTCGGTTTGTCGTGTCTTGTCCTCAAATAGGTTGACCATTTTTCTATGATTAAATGGTTAAAAATTCCAGTTGTTTTTTGTTTTTTCGGTACGCTTTGTACTTGTTGTTTTTGTTTACATGCATATGGTTTGGTGTTTTAAGGCCCAAGCTCCAATGTGTCCTAAAATTGTTGTAAATAAAGATAGCTTTTTTGGTCATCTTTTGTGCCAGTTGGGTGTTTTTGATGGTGTTTTTTAACCCATATTCATATTTAAGAGTTTTATTTATCCTTTCTGCTATGGCCCAATTCTGATTTTCACCATCATACGTTAAAGGTGAAATTGCCTGTATAGGGGCGCTTTCTTGCCCTTGCGTAAGAAAACACAACACTAAAAACTATACCAGATAAAATCTTTTCATAGCTTTTGGTAGTGGTATAAAGATAAGGCAACAATAAAAATTAAGCAGTTATAGTTTAACGCTAACAA
This sequence comes from Croceivirga sp. ABH4_376, assembly GCF_056160685.1. Taxonomy (NCBI): domain Bacteria; kingdom Pseudomonadati; phylum Bacteroidota; class Flavobacteriia; order Flavobacteriales; family Flavobacteriaceae; genus Croceivirga; species Croceivirga sp. ABH4_376. The sequence continues at coordinate 161,064 of NZ_JBSWXQ010000004.1, forward strand.
AAAAGCCATACCGATTTCTCAGTATGGCTTTTTTATTATTTAATAAACCCGTTTTATTTAAAACCGATTTCTTTTAAGCCTTCATGGCTAATTTTAATAACCTCTAGTGGTTTTTTATCCCACGTCATGTCTTGCTCCACAAAATAGCCTTCCATTCCAGATTTGTCTTTTTCTGCCAAAATTCTTTTAAAATCGATATGGCCTTCCCCAACAGGAGCAAATTTACCTTCATCGTCCATATCCTTTACATGCCATAATTTAAATCTACCCGGGTATTTTTCAAAATAGGCCAAGGGGTCTACACCTGCTTTGGTTACCCAATACAAGTCCATCTGAAAATTCACATATTTTGGATCGGTGTTCTCTAATAAATAATCTATTAGGATACTGCCATCTTCGCCTTTCATAAATTCAAAATCATGATTATGATAAAGTAATTGAATACCCGCGGCATCGGCTTTTTTACCTAATTCGTTTAAAATTTTTAAAAGCTGTTCTTTAGTGCCGTTCATACCCATTTTCATGGTAGCTTGATCAAAGGTAAACATGCCCATAGGAGGTATAGGAACTACTACATATGTAAAACCTGCTGCTTTGGCATCCGCTAATTGTTTATCTGCATTATCAATTGTGATGGAACTTTGATGAGAACTTAAAGGTTTAAGGCCTAATTGCTGTAAAGAATCCTTAAATGCAGCTGGTTGCATACCATAATACATTCCTTTGTCATAACCTGCGGCTTCTACATAAGCGTAGCCAGTTTCTGAAACCGATTTTAAAGTTTCAATTGGCGCCTTACCCATATCGTCCCTTACAGTGTAAAGTGCTAATCCGCCAAAATTACCATTAGTACAGGATTGTAATACAATTACGATTAAGCCAAGATAAATTAGCTTTTTCAGTTTTGATGTCATTTTATACAGTTTTTGTGGTAGTTATTAAAGATACATGATTAAAACAAAACCCATAAAAAAACCCGCTTTTACACGGGTTAATATTTTATGCTAAAGGATTTCCTTTTAAACGTTTTTCAATTTTCTTTTTCTTTTCAGTCAACCGTTTCATCAAATCCATAAGTTCTGAATCTTTGGTCTCCTTATATATTTCGTTGATATCTAAAATTAACTGTTTTGCTTCCCTTGAAGCTTCTACACGGTCACTTGTGGACATATGACTTAGCGTCCTGTTCTCAAACTCCGTAGCCTTTTCCAATAATTCTGCAGTCATTTTTCAATAAGGTTATGTATGTTACACCAAAAGCGTATTAATCTTGAACTTTTTTAGCCTTTGGCTCCATAATTATTACAAATTTATTTTTTAACATAAACAAATTTTGCAGCAAAAATGCAAGTGTTAAAAAATAATTTTCGAATATAGGGAATTAAGCGTTAATCTTAATATTAAATAATACTTAAAAAAACTTTTGGCAAATAAAAAGTTTCCATGAACGGCGGTAACTAAATTGTATCTCTAGTTTTGATAACGTTTTTTAGTTCCTTTATTTCTAATAGAAGTTGTTGATTTTGACTGTTTACCTGTTCTATTTTTTTATTTACATCTGCTTCGGTAAGGTATTTCTTTTTACCCACAAGGTTACCCAACATACTATAGACCGTGAAAACAAAACTAATACCTACCGCAGCCAATAAAGTAAACAAGTAAGCCTTTTCTTTTTTAAATTTCTTTTTTTGTTTTAACGCTAAGTTTTGCTTTTCTATCGCAGATAATTTTCTATTATTTGATAGCTGATCAATAAAAACATCCCATTTTTCTTCTTCCTGAATAAATAATTGGGTAAAACCACCTTCTTCTAAAAAATCTGCTGTTAGTGCGGTTGCAGAGAGCATAAAAATTTTTGAACCATTGCCACTCATTATGTCTAGTAAATCATGGTCATAATCCATAATTTCCCTAATTAGGCGTATTACATACTCAAGACTATAATGGGGTCTTAAAAATTCATCATAGAGCAATTGTGCTTGAAAATAATCTTCACGATCGGCTGCATACTGCAAGAATTTATCTTTTAGTTCTGCTTTAAAAAAATTGCTCATGCTTGGTAAAACAGTTTGGTCTAGTTGGTTAGGCTAAAAACAAATATAGACGTAAGGCATATAAATTACCTATGTTAAACGTAAAAGTATTGTTAGCAAAAGATTTATGCTAAACAATTTCTGCACTTAATCCTGCTTGTAATAACCTGGTACATCTTGGCTTAAGATCGTCATAGTCTCCTGTCTTAACCGTGCATTTTCCGTTGTAATGTACAATTAATGAGCATTGTTCCGCTTGTTCCGGTGTATGTTCACAAACTGCAATCAACGTATTAATAACATGGTCAAAGGTATTTACATCATCATTAAACAAGACAATCTCATTTTGATTGCCAACGTCCTCTTCTAATAAAAGCTCTTCTGAATATTGTTCCTGTGCTCCCATAGCCCTTTGCTTCTTACCCTAAAATACATATTTTGCCGCAACCCAATTATTCTTGTCTAATTTTTTTTCAAATTGCAAACCATTTGCTGCACATTTTGAGGATATCATTTCTAAATCCTCTAAATAGAAGCCACTTAAAAATAGGACTCCACCTTCTTTGAGACAAGAAACGTATGTTGGGATATCTTTTAAAAGAATATTTCTATTGATATTGGCCAAAATAACATCATAATTTCTATCCCCTAGTAAACTGGCATCGCCCTCTTTTACCGTAATTTTATTGCAATTATTACGTTCCGCATTTTCAAGACTATTTAGGTAGCACCAATTATCTATATCTATTGCCTCTAAATCCGTAGCGCCACGCATTTCTGCCAAAATGGCCAAAACACCCGTTCCACAACCCATATCCAAAACGGATTTTCCCGTAAAATCATAATCCAAAATATGACTTAACATCATAAAAGTGGTTTCATGATGGCCCGTACCAAAACTCATTTTGGGTTCTATAATAATATCGTAAGTAACCGTCTTTTTTTCATGAAAAGGTGCCCTTACCATACATTTATCTTGGACCAGTATGGGTTTAAAGCTTTTTTCCCATTCGGCATTCCAATTTTGCTGTTTTACCGTTTTACTGGTCCAAGAGATATCAAATTCTTTTTGTTGAAATAGATAAATTTCTTCTAATGCCTTAAGGTCAAAAATATCTTTCTGCACATAAGCGATTAGCCCATCTTCTTGCTCCACAAAACTTTCGAACTCCATTGCATCTAACTCTGCAATCAAAATATCCGAAGCAGGTTGTAATGGTGAAATTTTAAATGCTATTTCTAAATATTCCAATTTATATTGCTTTCACTATTTCTATAAAATCGTCACTTTTTAAAGAAGCTCCACCAATTAAACCTCCATCTACATCTGGCTTAGAAAAAATATCTTTTGCGTTAGCTGGCTTTACACTGCCACCGTAAAGTATGGTAACATTTTCTGCAACAGCGGAATTTACCGCATCTGCAATAGTTTTTCTTATAAAAGCATGCATTTCTTGTGCTTGTTCAGGAGAAGCTGTTTCGCCTGTACCAATAGCCCAAACCGGCTCATAGGCCAAAACTATTTTGCTCCATTTATCAGCAGGCAACCCAAACAAAACATTTTTTAGTTGGCGCTCCACAACTGCAAAATGATTATCGGATTTTCTATCCTCTAATTCCTCTCCAAAACAAAAAATAATACGCATGTTTTTTTCCAATGCGGTTTCTACTTTTTGCAATAGTAGTTGATCATCTTCTCCAAAAAGGGAACGTCTTTCTGAATGTCCTAAGATTACCGTATCTACCCCTATGTTGAGCAACATATCTGCAGAAATTTCTCCTGTATAAGCCCCATTTGCAGCAAAGTGCATGTTTTGGGCCGCTACCTGTATAATAGAACCATCTAACTCTTTAACAGCGGTAGAAAGATTTACATAAGTTGGTGCTACTATAACTTCTGCCTTGGTATCTGGAAGTTTGGCAGCTAGTTCTGACAAAAGCGCCTCAGTTTCTTCTAAATTTTTATTCATTTTCCAGTTGCCTGCTACTATTTGGCTTCTCATAGGATTCTATTTTAATTTAAGTGTTTCAATATCGTTATAATGTACTTTTTCTGTTATGGTTCCTTGCTCCAAAACCAATATACCTGGGTTAGACCTTACTATTGTTTTTAGGGTTGTTTGGTCCGTGAAATAAAAGTCAAAATCTAGCTTGTATTCCTTTATCACCACTTGGGCTTGTTGGCTGTTAGAGGCAGACATGCCAATAACCTTATATCCTTTTTTTAGGGCTCTATCCGTAATCTTCTTTACCGCTTTAAAAGCTTCTAATTCTGCCTTTGCCAAATCATATGAAATAACCATGACCAACTTGGGCTCTGCCAACATTTCAGAAGTAAAATCTGCTCCATTTTGCTCTATGGTAAAATCATGAATCGGTGGCTCGTATCCTTTTTGTATCTCTACGGTTTCTACCCCAATAAATTCGCCGCCCACATCTGGATAATCACCATTGGTAACATATTCCTTTTCAGTACCATTTTCATTAAACGTCCATGTATACTCATATAAAGGTTGTGGGGCGTCTTCTGGAATAGTCATGCCCTGTTCAATGTTTGCTCCAATTTTATAGGGCCTAAAATCTTTTGATGGCAAATGGTTTAAGACATGATAACAAAAAAGCACACAAGACAAGGTAGCCAAACCTATTGCCCACCATTCTTTGTTTTTGGGAAGAATAGGATTAATGTATTTAATGCCTATTAATAAAATTAGAATAAGCACCAGCAGGATAACATCTTTTGTAAAAGATTCCCAAGGCGTTAATTTAATGGCATCTCCAAAACAACCACAGTCCGTTACTTTATTAAAATATGCCGAATAGAATGTTAAGAAGGTAAAGAAAATTATCATTGCCAATAAACTCCAAACTGTAAATTTGGCCTTGAACCCTATAAGCAGCATTACGCCCAACAACACTTCTACAATAACTACAAAAATAGAAATGGCCAAAGCGTAAGGTTCTAGAAAAGATAAGTCCAATACAGCTGGGCTAAAATATTCTTCTAATTTGAATGAAAACCCTACGGGATCATTCAACTTTATAAGTCCGCTGATAATAAATAATATCCCAACAAAAATTCTACTAATCCCCGTTAAAACCTTCATACTATTCCGCTTCATTTAAATGAATCATGGCAAAAACCGCATAATTGAACATGTCTTGGTAATTGGCCGCAATACCTTCGCTAACAATTGTTTTCCCTTGATTATCTTCTATCTGTTTAACCCGTAGTAATTTTTGTAAAATCAAATCGGTTAAAGAACTTACTCGCATATCTCGCCAAGCCTCGCCGTAATCATGATTTTTATCTTCCATTAAGGTTTTACATACCTTTACTTGCTCGTCATATAAAGCTAATGCCTCTTCTGCTTTTAAATCTGGCTGACTGGCAATTCCTTTCTGTATCTGTATCAAAGCCATTATAGCGTAATTGATAATGCCTATAAATTCTGATTTTTCGCCTTCGTCTACTTTACGAACATCTTGTTCTTGTAAACTTCTAATGCGCTGTGCTTTAATAAATATCTGATCGGTTAGAGACGGCAATCTTAAGATACGCCATGCCGTACCGTAGTCTTTTGTTTTGTTTTTGAACAATTCCCTGCAGCTGGCCACAATGGCATCGTATTGTTCCGAAGTCTTCTGCATGTATGTGCTATTTTACGTAATTTGAGCCCAAATTAAGAGCTATTACTGCTCTGAGCCAAAGATAATGATTCGCTTTAAAGCAGCTGTACTTTATGACTATAAACTGCAAGGGTAACTTAGTAGACCTTACCGCCCCAAAAGTAATGGGTATTTTAAATCTTACACCAGACTCGTTTTACGATGGCGGTAAACACAAAAACCTTGATGATGCCCTTAGGCAAACCGAAAAAATGATTACTGACGGTGCCACTTTTATAGACATTGGCGCTTACAGTTCTAGACCGGACGCCAAACATATAACTGAAGAAGAAGAATTAAAACGACTTCTACCTATTTTACAAAAACTGGTAAAAGTTTTTCCTGAGATTTTAATTTCCATAGATACGTTTAGAAGTAACATTGCGCAGGTAGCCATTGAAAATGGAGCAGCAATAGTAAACGATATCTCTGGAGGCCAATTAGACCAGAAAATGATGGAAACGGTTGGCCAACTTCAGGTTCCTTATATAGTTATGCATATGAGGGGTACTCCACAAAATATGAAGCAATTAACGTCTTATGAAAATTTGGTGAAAGATATTACACACTACTTTTCTAAGCTAAAAGCACAAGCAACGGCACTAAAGTTAAACGACCTTATTATAGACCCTGGTTTTGGGTTTGCCAAAACCCAAAACCAAAATTTTGAACTGCTCTCCAAAATGCATTTATTGCAACAATTAGAGCTACCAATTTTAGCGGGAATAAGTAGAAAATCCATGATTTACAAAACCCTTGGTACAACAGCACAACAAGCTTTAAATGGAAGTACGGCCTTACACATGGTCTGTCTACAACAAGGAGCTAAACTATTACGCGTACATGATGTTAAAGAGGCTAAAGAAACCATAACATTATGGCAAAACTTGTATCCGAATAATTTTTAAACGGTACTAATTAGATTTTTCTAAATTTACAAAAACACACCACTTTTGGAATTCCTTAATTTTCTAGAGTTTAGAATTACCGATTTTATAGATATTGTATTGGTAGCCATACTGCTCTATTACATATACAAATTAGTAAAGGGTACGGTAGCAATTAATATTTTCATAGGCATTGTCATAGTTTGGGCCTTATGGAAATTGACCGAATTATTGCAAATGAAAATGATAAGCAGCATGGTTGGTGGCTTTATGAATATTGGCTTGATCGCACTAATTATTGTTTTTCAACAAGAAATTCGAAAGTTTTTGTTATTGATAGGCTCTACTAATTTTGCCTCCAAAAGAAGTTTTATAAGACATTTTAAATTTTTAAAGCAAGAGGCTTTACCTACAGATGTAGATGTAGATGCCATAGTAAGTGCCTGTAAAAATATGGGGATTAGTAAAACAGGTGCCCTACTGGTTATTGAACGCAATAACAGCCTAGATTTTATAAAAAGTAGTGGCGATAAAATGAACATAGAAATTACCCAACCCATTTTAGAAAGTATTTTCTACAAAAACAGTCCTTTACACGATGGTGCCGCAATTGTACAAGACAACTTTATTACGGCCACACGCGTAATTCTACCCGTAAGCAATGACAGAAGCATACCGTTACGCTATGGCTTAAGACACCGTGCCGCAGTTGGTATTACAGAAAAGACCGATGCACTTTGTTTAGTGGTAAGTGAAGAAACCGGCAATATAACCTACATAAAAACAGGAGACTTTGTTCCCTACAAAAGTATTGAAGAACTAACCGAAATGATAAAAAAAGACCTTGCCTAACCTCCATGGAATGTAAAAACTGTTTAGACCAACTTAGAACCGATTATAGTTATTGTCCAGGTTGTGGTGCCAAAGTGATCAGAAACCGAATAACCATTAAAAATTTATGGTTCGACTTTACTGAGCGCTTCTTTAATCTAGACAACACCTTTACCCGAACTTTTGCAAGTCTTTTTACCAACCCAAAAGATGTGGTGTTGGGCTACATAAACGGTACCCGTAAAAAATACATGAACCCCATCTCTTATTTTATGATCGCGGTTACCCTTGGCGGACTGTTCTTTTTTTTACATAATAAGTTTTTTCCAGATGCCCTGAGCTATCAATTTGAGGTTTATGAAAAACGACAAGAAGGACCTATCGGAATATTTGTGACAGATTCTTTTTTAAAATGGCAGAAAATCTTAGCTGAATATCAAAGTATTTTTTACATGCTTATGATTCCGTTTATATCTCTGATTTCCAAACTGGTTTTCTTTGACAAAAAACAATTAAATCTCAGCGAACATTTTGTATTAAACCTATACGGTTATTCACAAATTAGCATCATTATAAATATACTTTATATATCCTTTATTTGGAATTCTAAAGCCGTCTATTATATTGGGGTATTTGGTCCTATGATAGGCTATATTGGTTTTTATTCCCATTTATTAAAACAAGTTTTTGACCTCAACTCGAAACAACTACTCTTAAAGATATTGTTCTTCCTAGGTGTTGGATTTATAATCCACATCTTGTTTAGCATAGCTATTCTAATTTACTTAATAGCTTTTACAGACACTTTTAAAAATTTGTTTTAGACAGCTTCTTTAGCCATAAACTGAGCTTCGTAGAGATCTCTGTAATAGCCTTGTTTAGCCAACAATTCTTGATGGGTGCCCATTTCTATAATTTCCCCAGCATCCATAACAATAATCTTATCTGCTTTTTTAATAGTAGCCAAACGGTGGGCAATTATAATAGAAGTTCTACCTTCTGTAATTTTATTGGTTGCCTCTTGTATTAATTGTTCCGTGTACGTATCAACGGAAGAAGTAGCTTCGTCTAGAATTAAAATACTAGGGTTGCTAACATAAGCACGCAAAAACGCTATTAGTTGTCGCTGGCCACTAGATAGCATAGTACCCCTTTCCTTTACATTATAATTGTACCCATCTGGTAATTCTGTAATAAAAGAGTGCACCCCAATAGCTTTGGCCGCCGCTTCAATAGCCTCCATATCTACCTTATCTGAATTTAATGCGATATTATTTTTAATCGTATCCGCAAATAAGAATACATCTTGTAATACAATTGCAATGTGAGAGCGTAAGGATTGAAGCGTAAAATCATTAATAGCTATTCCGTCTATTTTTATTGTTCCAGCGTCTATTTCGTAAAAACGATTTAATAAGTTAATAATAGTAGACTTACCTGCACCGGTAGCACCAACTATTGCAACGGTTTCCCCAGCTTTTACATCAAAACTAATACCATGTAAAACTTCCTCCCCAGGTACATAACTGAACGTTACATTCTCAAAGTTCAAATTTCCCTTAACCTTGGAGACCTCTTGGGTTCCCGTATCCGCAATATGGCTGTCCGTATCTAGAATTTTAAACACCCTATTGGCAGCAACCATTCCCATTTGTAGGGTATTGAACTTATCCGCTATTTGGCGTAACGGCCTAAACAGTAAATCCATTAGAAAAAAGAAAGCAAAAATAGAACCAACGTTATCTAGCTGAGCGCTCTCTATTCTCATAATTACGCCAAAGTATACCACCAAGCCAATACCAATAGAAAAAGAGATTTCTGCTACCGGAAAGAAAATAGAATTGTACCAAACCGTTTTTAACCACGCATTCTGATGTTTTTCATTAATGGCCCTAAATTTTTCTTTTTCAATTGCCTCTCGGTTAAAAAGCTGAACAATTTTCATTCCTGCAATTCGCTCTTGCACAAAAGAATTGAGATTAGACACCTGCGCCCTAACTTCTATAAATGCCACTTTCATGGCTTTTTGAAACAAGCGGGTAGCTACCAAAATAATGGGCATAATTGCAAAAACAATTAAAGCCAAGCGCCAGTTCATATACAACATTACCCCAGCAGCAGCTATCATTTTTAACAAATCTGAAACAATCACAAAAAAACCTTGACTAAAAATCTCGCCTATTCGTTGCATATCTGCCACGGCACGTGTTACCAATAGCCCAATACTAGATTTATCAAAATAGGTCATTTTAAAAGCCATCATTTTTTTAAACAATCCTATTCTTAAATCCTTTATTACAGATTCTCCTAAAAGGTTGGCATAGTAATTAAAAGATAATTGGCTCACCACTTGCCCCAACAAAACACCTCCCATTAATAGTACCAAAAACGTTAATTGGGCTGCATCCTTATTGGGCAATGCTTCGTTTATAATTCGTTTTACAAGAACTGGTGTACAAATGGCAAAGGCCGATAAAAATATTGCGGTAATTGCTACCACCCAAAAAATTAATCTATAGGGTCTTGTATAGGCAAAAACACGCTTAAATAGCCTAAAATCAAATGCGGTTCCGCTTTCTTTTTCTTTACTCATCTATTTCTATATCTGAATATTCTACTCTAGTTAAATATAGTCCTTTAGCCGGTACGGAAACACCAGCCTTACCTCTGCTCTTGCTCGCAATAACCTCTTTAATATGTCCGCACGGTTTTTTATGCAACCCTACTTCTAAAAGGGTACCTACCACGGCCCTGACCATATTACGTAAAAAACGATCGGCCGCAATGGTAAACACCAATTTATCACCAACTTTACGCCACTCTGCTTGGGTAATTTCACAGAAATAAGTGTGTACATCTGTGTGGGATTTAGAAAAGCACTCAAAGTCTTGCCGTCCTAATAGCGCTTTTGCCTCTTGGTTCATAACCTCAACATCTAACGGCAAAAAAACATGATGTGCGCTTTCTTGACTAAAAGGATCCTTAAACGGTACAATTATATATTCATAAGCTCTTAAGGTAGCATCAAATCTTGCATGGGACTCTTCTTTTACAAGAAAAATACGCTTAATAGCTATATCTTTTGGCAGATAGTTATTAAGCCTTTTCACCAGTTCATTTACATCTAACTTGTTGGCCACATCTAAATGGGCATACATCTGTTTTGCATGTACACCGGCATCTGTTCTACCTGCCCCAACAACAGAAATATTTTGGCGTAACAATAAAGAAAGTGCTTCTTCCAAAACTTGTTGTACGGAAATGGCATTGGGTTGCCGTTGCCAACCGTGATAAGACGTACCGTTGTAAGCAAATTCTATAAAATATCTCAAACTTGGTAATTGAAGCGTTAAAGATACTTTAATCTATTGGTAAGTTCTGGCACAAGTATTTTTTTAGCATATTTTTAGGGCATGACAAAAGTCTTACTCCTTTCTGACACACACGGCTATATAGATGAAAGAATATTGGCCTATGCCGAAAAGGCTGATGAAATTTGGCATGCCGGCGATATTGGGGATTTATCCGTAACGGATGCTTTAGCAAAAATAAAACCCGTAAAAGGGGTACACGGTAATATAGACAACCATATAATTCAGAAAGAATTTCCAGAGAACAATAGATTTTTTTGCGAAGATGTAGACGTCTGGATTACCCATATTGGCGGTTATCCCAACCGGTACAATGTTAGGGTAAAAGAGAAAATAAAGGCTAATCCGCCAAAATTGTTTATTTGTGGACACTCTCATATTCTTAAGGTGATGTTTGACAAAAAACTGGATTTGCTTCATATGAATCCAGGCGCATGCGGCAAACATGGTTTTCATCAGGTTAGGACTATGCTTCGTTTTGTAATAGACAAGGATAAAATAACAGATTTAGAGGTTATAGAACTCGGAAAAAAATAAGCCTATTTAGCCTTTCAGTTTTAAAACCATACACATTAACATCAATCAATCATGAACAAAAAAAACACTATAGTAATCTTGCTTTTTTTAGTTATCCTACAACTTTCTTGCAAGCAAAACCCCTCAAAAAACAAAAGTGTTAACACAACTACTAAGTTGGAACAACAAGAACCAACATACGATACCAATAAACCTAAAGAACTACTTAAAATAGTAGCCCAAGCGTATGGCGGGTGGGCCGATTTATGGAAAAAGAAAGATGTTGAATTTACCTATAATTATGAAATAACTGCGGAAAATAGAGCGGACAAATCCTTAGAGCGTTACATCTTTAAAAATGAAGTTTCTTACGGTGCTTATGAGAGACACCAAATAAATGTTTTTCCTAAAACCGAAGGGCGCGTAGTACACCTCTTTAATGGGGATACAACTACCGTAAGCCTTAACGGTAAATTTATTGAGGATAAGAACGTTATTCAATTATCAGATTTTATTAGACGCGCCAATTACTTTTGGTTTACAATGCCCTATAAGCTTAATAACCCGGGTACGATTGCCAAATACATTGGCAAAGAATTACACAACAACACAAATTATGATATAGTTGAAGTTACTTACGACGCTACCATTACCGGAAAAGCGCAAAATGACATTTATATATTATACATTAATCCAGAAACCAAGTTAATAGACCGCTTTAAATTTTCGCTACCCTTTGCAGGAATTACAGAGCCCGTAATACTTACAGATTACAGTTATAAAAACATAGATGGGCAAATGATAGCTACATACCGTGCCTATTACCTACCCAATAAAGATGGTTCATATACAACAGATCCTTCTTTTATTCAGACCCTAGATGCCGTACGGTTTACAAACGGATTTACCTTGGATAACATTAATAATTAAAAAAGCCCTTGCAACAACAAGGGCTTTTACGCACTAATACTACTAAGATGTTAGGTCTAACGTAAACGATCTACAGATTTTACAAGATCTTCATCCTTTTTGATCGCCCTGTTGGCCAGGACTAGAAAAACGATAGAAAATACAGGAATCAGCATCCCAATACCCTTCTCAGAAACCGCCGTCTCTCCGGATAAGTTTAGTGATCGGTAAACGAAAAATCCTAGTAAAAAAAGGTTTAAAAGCATATTTAAACGGTTCACCACAAATTGATTTTGTCGCTTTTTGAATAACAATATGCTTATCGCGGCCAAAACGGCTACGCTATAAAATAAGATAGAAATAAGTACATCATCTTTAGCAAATAAGGGCCCTGCCTCTGTTTCTACCCATAGATTTACAAAAAAGGGCAGTACGGCCGCTAAAAGCACTACTATTACTAAATACAATGTCTGTATTCTTTGAATCATTCTAGATTAAAATTGGATTGCAAAATTAAGGCTCTTTTAGTTAAAAATAACAGTAGTTCTTAAAATTTATTTTGTATACTTGCAGTGTTATTAGTTAGCACACTTGCCCCGGGAATACTTTCCCACTGTAAAATCAACTAACTCAATTTACTTCATAATAAAATTCAAGTTTAATTTATTGATTTTTTAATGTTCGAGATTTCCGACCTAAAAGCAAAAAAACTTCCTGAATTACAGGAAATTGCAAAAGAATTAAATGTTCCCAAGTACCGTTCTCTAAAGAAATTAGATTTAGTGTATCAAATTTTGGATTTGCAAGCTGCCAATCCAAAAGCTGTAAAAGAAAGTGCTGTTTTAGACGTAGAAGAAAAGCCTAAAAGACAAAAACGCACTAGAACCCCTAAAAAGGAATCGGCACCAACCGAAGAAAAAACCAACAATCAGGCAGAAGAAAAACCAGCTACAACTACTAAGAAAACTCCTGTAAGGAAAACTCCTGAAAAGAACGACCACAAGAAAGACGAGCCTAAGCAACAAAAAGATAACAATAGGCAAAACAACAATCAAAACAAGGGGCAAAACAATAGAAGAAACAATAATAACAACAGAAACCATCAAGATAAACGCAACAGCAATTTTGATAAGGATTTAAAAAACAGGTACAAAGAGCCTGAGTTTGAATTTGACAGTATTATTGAGAGCGAAGGTGTTCTTGATATTATGCAAGATGGTTACGGTTTTTTACGTTCTTCTGACTATAATTACCTTTCTTCTCCTGACGATATTTACGTATCTCAATCCCAAATAAGATTATTTGGGTTAAAAACAGGAGATACTGTTTTAGGTAATATTAGACCCCCTAAAGAAGGAGAAAAATATTTTCCACTAATAAAGGTGAACAAAATTAATGGTCTTGACCCAAAAGTGGTAAGAGACCGTGTTTCTTTTGAACACCTAACACCTTTATTTCCAAAGGAAAAATTTAACATTGCAGATAAGCAAAGTACTATTTCTACCCGTATAATGGACCTTTTCTCACCTATTGGAAAAGGACAAAGAGGTATGATTGTGTCTCAACCTAAAACAGGTAAGACTATGTTACTCAAGGATATTGCAAATGCTATAGCCGCAAACCATCCAGAGGTATACCAAATTATTTTACTAATAGACGAAAGACCAGAGGAAGTTACAGATATGCAACGTAACGTACGTGGCGAAGTTGTAGCTTCTACTTTTGACAAAGAAGCCACTGAGCACGTTAGGGTAGCAAATATTGTTATTGAAAAAGCAAAAAGGTTGGTAGAATGCGGACACGATGTTGTAATCCTATTGGACTCTATTACACGTTTGGCAAGAGCTTATAATACAGTACAACCTGCATCTGGTAAAGTTTTAAGTGGTGGTGTAGACGCTAACGCATTACACAAACCTAAACGATTCTTTGGCGCCGCTAGAAATATAGAAAATGGTGGGTCTTTATCTATAATTGCTACCGCATTAACCGAAACCGGCTCCAAAATGGACGAGGTTATTTTTGAAGAATTCAAAGGTACGGGTAACATGGAGCTGCAATTAGACAGAAGAATTTCTAACAGAAGAATCTTCCCTGCTATTGATTTGATTTCCTCTTCTACAAGACGAGACGACTTGTTACTAGATGAAAACACCATACAACGTATGTGGATTTTGCGCAAGTACCTTGCAGACATGAACCCAGTTGAAGCAATGGAGTTTATTGAGCAACGTATTAAGCAAACCCGAAATAACGAAGAATTCTTACTTACTATGAACGAGTAGATTTTCTTGTCAAAAAAATAAACAAAACCCTTTAAGGAATTTCCTTGAAGGGTTTTTTATTTGGTGGTCTTTTCTTTTGCAGTATATTTATAGTGTTCCCCACAGCGTTTAATTTAATTAACAACCAATGAAAACACACACAACAAATGCTTGGGGCCGTTTCTGCTCCTTGGGGTTACTTACTGGCACATTTCTGTTTCTAAGTGCCTGTAATGAAAACCCAAAATCTGAAAAACCGTCTCCTGAAGAACCTGTACAAGAGGCCCCAGAAATGGTTAAGGCACCCAGACAAATAATCTCTTTAGATAAAGCAGACGGGCTGTATAAAAATTACAGCCAGAACAGAGCAGAAAATATTGCTAAAATGGAAGCGCCCACAGAAGACGGTAAACCCTTTGTACCTACTAGGTTTTTAACCATAAGTATTGAAGATTTAGAACAATACATAGCTTTTGCAAAACAAGAAGCTATAAAAGGCGAAGCGGAAATAGATAGTTTACGTATTTACTTAGCCAATTATGGTAAAGTAAGGGGTAAAAAAGACCGTAGAAATACACTTTTTATACTACCTGCCGCAGAAGCAGAAGGTGATTATGGCGGTATCTACATAGGCGAAGACGGTAAGGCAAAGCTCATTAGAAATTACTTTAGCGCCAATGCAATGGAACAAAAGTCTAAAGCTTCTTTAATGCCTAATTTTAAACCCGCCACAGCAAATCAAGGTGGGCAGAGTTTAATACTTAATGATCTTGGTGATTCTCCGCCACCAAAAGAAGATTTTTAATTACATTTTAATAACCAAGTGATGCTAGATTTTTTATCCAAAAACTACTTTTTGGCATTATATGCCATCACTTGGTTTATTTCTTTATTTACGTTTAGAAAGTATTTTGACACGTCCTTAAAATACTTTCCAATACTATTAGCCTACACCTTTTTTACCGAGCTTTTAGGCTGTATGGTTATTTATTTTGAAGACTTTCAATTAATTTATGACACCAAGGCTACTTTTCACTCCTCCTCTATCTACAATATCTATCATTTTATTTATTACATCTACTTTTTAATTGTTTTACAAAGGAGCTTGGAAGAACCAAAACAGAAGAAACTCATTTATCTTTTTATAGCCATATTTATACTGGTTAATATTGTAAACCTATTTTTACAAGACGCTAGAACCACTTCTATGTTATTCGCTTATTTGGCTGGCACCGTTTTGCTTTTAATAGCCTTGTTTATATATTTTAAACATCTCATAACCATCCGCAATAAATTTGTTTTTAAATACAATTTATTAGCCTGGATTAGTATTGGTTTAGTAGTTTTTCATGGTATCTATTTTCCCATTAAAATTATTAAAGAGTTTTTTACAGACCTATATGCTGCGGCATTTAGAGATGTACACATAGCTATTGTCATATGCATGTACATTTTGTTTTGCATAGGGTTTATTGTAGGGAAAAGAAGAGCCTATAGATAAGTTCATTTGTCTATTTTTGCCATCTTAACTTTTCTAGGTTGTACATACTCTTTTTCTACTTACTGGCACTTATTTCTAGCTTACTACGATACCGAAGCTTTACGGATACCCCCTTAGCCTATTTTCCTTTGTAAATAGCCTACACCCTTTTTAACGAACTACTAGGCTTTTTAGTGGCAGAATTTCCTGAGTTCAGTTTTGTGGACCAAGAACAGTACGCCAACCATAACACGGTAATTTATACCATCTATTCCATTGTTTTTCATCTTTATGTATTCTGGGTCTACAAAAAGGTTTTATTAAGTAAGAAACATAAAATAATAGCGAAAGTCTTTTTGGTCCTAGTAATTCCAATTTATTTAATATCCAGTTTGTTCCAAGATATTTACCATGAAAATTTTTATATAGCCAAAACCTTAGGGTCCCTATTTACCATTATAATTGTGCTCTTGCACTTGCGCCAATTAGCAATTACGGTAAAATCCCCAAAAAAAATTAATCTAATGTTCTGGTTTGGCTTAGGTATGCTACTCATAAATCTTTACATGCCCATTTTTATGTTGATAGGTAATTTATGGACTGCATGGTATTATAAATTACATTTACGCAATGTGCTTTTTGCAATAGTAGCAACCATGTACTGTTTGTTCTGCTATGGTTTTTTAATACATAAGCGATGGGCTTTTAACTAAATCAAGGAAAAACCTCGAGTACTTTTTTAGGTTTGCCATTTTTATCTAATATTCCCATATTCTTTTGGGGCAACGTGTGCCATGGCAGGGAACCAAACACCGCTTTAGGTAACTCAGGAAAATCATATAACGTCCAAGCTATAAAATGTTTTTCCCCTTTTTCAAGATGCTTAAAAATATATTGGTAATGTTCTGTCTGCTTTTTTTCAGAATTACCCAAAAATGCTTTTTTCCAAGTATGCAAACCAAACTCTCCCAAAACTACTGGCTTATCCGATTCTTTTAAAAGTTTTGGGTATACAACCGGAAAACGATTGGTCTTCTCATAAAAATGAAATGTCAAGAAATCTGTAGTTCCGTTTTCTATGAAATACGGATGCGGATGCAGCCAACCAATGGTTACTAAATGGTTAGGGTCATAAAACCGAATTCTTTCTAATGCAAATTCCAACCAATGCTGTACTTGCTCCACGGAGTGTACGTTCATATCTAAATCCGCTTCGTTTTTGACATCCCATGCCAAAATTGCCTTATGCGTTTTAAATGGGGCCACTATACCCTTTAAATGTTGTTCTGTAATAGACCAGTTAATAATATCATATTGTCCAAAAAAATCAAATAAGGTTACAATTACCTTTAAGTCTTGTTTTTCCGCAATATTCAAAGTAGTTCTTAACTGCTCCAAATATTCTGGCTTTACATTTTCCTTTCCAAAATCGGTGAAGTTCACAAAGATTCTAACGGTATTAAATCCTAATTCAGAAACCTTTCTAAAATCTTGTTCTATTATCGAGTCTTTAAATTTTGGCCCAAACATTTCCCAGGGGGAATCTTTAGGATAATAATTGATACCTTTTATATAAAAGGGTTTATTCTTGTATACTAGATTTTTTCCGTCACGTTTTACCAAATCTGAAACAACCGTATCTTTTGGCGTTACTAAAGTATCATTTGCTTGCTCCCTTACCATATGGCGTATACGCCAAAAACCATCTTCTAAAAGCATAACAATCTTATAATTAGAAGTAGTGGTACTGCGAGCAATTAAGGAATCTTTCTGGTAAACCTTATATACCTCTTTTACGTTTTTATCATCAAAAGATACCAGTTTACCATCCGCGGAATAAAAATTAACATCAATATTATGGTTTAATGTGGTGCCGTGAACGGTAATATCATTTTTCTTGTTTAAGTCAATATTCCGATAAATATTAACCCTACTACTATCTGTATAAAAATCTGCTATTCCTTTTTTTGAATTGACACTAAAATTTAAGTTTTTCACATACCAAGAATCGGCATAATCTCGCTGTACTTCTTTCTGGTTTTTCTCCAAAAACTCTCTACCAGGATTTTCTAGGTTTTGCCAAGTAAAAACTGGCTTGTAATAATCATTTACCTTTAAAACCTTGGCCATCATTTGTTCCCTATCGGCACCAGACTTAACAAAAGCAAGGATACTCCCAATACCTCTTATGATAAAAAAGTTTACGGCCAAGAAAACCACAATTATAATACTTCTATACACCCACCTATTCATCTGCTAATCTTTTTAGCTTGGATTTTTGAATACCCAATGCTTTTACAGTTAATTCATATATACCATTTGGGTAGTAGAAGTCCCGCAAAATAAATTCGGTTTTACCCCCAACGGTATATTGTACTTTTGTTTCGTTTTTACCTTCGCCTTTAATACTTAAAGTAACCGCTGTACCATTGGGTACTAATTGCCCCATATAACTATTTATAGGCCCTACCACCAATACCCTATTACCCTTTTTAAAAGCTACAGGAAAATCTGTGGTAATTGATTTAAAATCTATTTCTATCTTATTACTTTCTGCTAAGCCCGGCACAAAGGCTTGTACCTCCCAACTATCTGCTTCATATGGATGTTGAACTTTAGTTGTGGCAATTCCTTTTACGGTTTTGGCATAGGCTCCTAATTTTTTTCCACTGGCCGTATTTATTAGAAAATGGACTATTGTGCCATTTTGGAGCACATTACCATAGATGTCTTTTAATTGAGAGGTCCTAAGGGTAACCACTTCATTTCCATCAGAAAATGAATGCTCCTTGGCATGATTTATGGTGAAATCTTCTGGAGTAAAAGGATAAATATCCGTTGTTTTTTCTTTTGTGGTTATACCGTTCTGACTCTGCATGCTAACCGTTATTTTACCCGTTTCATTATAAGAATAAAACCTTCTAAAAGCGGTAAAATCTTTTAATTCTAGTTGGTGCTCTTGCTGTGTTTCTTTAAAATTCTCATTAACCTTAATCCTAGTGCCATCTGGCATAGGGTTATCAAATTTGTCTGTAGGCGCAACCGTTAACATTGTAAAATCCCTACCACCGGCTAAAATAATTCTAGGACCAAAGTAAGATTCAATAAAATTGATATTCCCATCGTTCGTTACCACTTCAGCGGTAAATTTCTTTAACTCCCTTTCACCATAAATAAGAGAAAATTCATAAACACCTGTTTTTTGAACTATTTCTTTGGGTAATTCAAAGTTCAATTTTCCATTAGCAATAGTATCCTTTAAAACCAATACGCCATAACCACCTTTAACCATCATATTCATGGGCATGTTAGGATAGCACGGCATACTTAGACTTAGTGTTGTTTTTTTTCCGGCCATTATTTTAGAAACCGGAACAATTTTAACGTCGCAATCATAAGCCGTATAGACTCGCTTTGTATAAGGTATTTTTTCTGTATGTGTTAATTTACCCACTAAAAACATGGTTACAAGTACAAATAAAACAGGAGTAATTATCCCTAAGCCCTTATTGGTCTGATTTAATTTTTTATAATCCTTAAATGGAAATTTGAGTACTCTTAATATGTATTTACAATTAACCCAAATGAATTTAAGAGGCCAGAATAGCCAACCCCTACGATACCATTTTCTATATTTGGTGTGCGCTTTTAGAAGTATACTTCTAAACAAGTTTACTATGCCTTTAATAAATTTAACTAGCATATTTAATCTGGCGAACCGATGTAATTATTAATTTCAATTTTGATTTTAGAATAAATATCACCTTCTACAGAAATTAAATCTTTGTAAAAAAGCGCATCGTTCCTATACTCCAAATACTTTTGCTTTATATCATCATTGGGTAGGCCATTGACGAACCAATTATCCTTTTCTTGATGATAGTTAAAATAACAATCAAAACTTTCTAATTGAAATTCAAAAGGGCTTTTTCGTTGTGGTCTAATCGTTTGCATTACAATATCTTCTTGCACCCATACCAATTCATTATTGTCATTATAATAGGATATTAGTAATTGAGGAATGGTTACATCAGAAATACCGTAATTGTACAAGTAACCACTTACTTTACCATTTTCTACTTTTAAATCGTTTAGGGTAATCTCCCTATATAAATCTTGGCTGCTACCATTTGCGGCCACCTGTAAATCATACTTACCGGGTATATCTTCCCAAACCATTGGGCTAAAAGTATTTGGCTCAAAAACAGCTGGTATGCTGTCCTTGATTTTTTGCCAAGCTACTGCCTCAAAATGTATTTTAAACGCGGTATGTTCTTTTGGTAATAATTTGTGTTTAACAAAATTCTGGGCATTATACACCCCTAGTTCTTTGTCTTTTCTTGAATATATGGTCGATTTTAAATCGATGTCTGCAGGCAGATTATCAATATTCTGTAATCTTCCAATGATATAGTATTGGTTGTTATTCTCTATTAACTTAGCCTCTAAAACTTCTACTACAGGTTGTGGTACTATGTCTTCATGAAAAGTTTGCTGTGTGGTAACCCTACGCCTACCGTGATTCTTATATTTAGGTTCGGCTACACTAAACAATTGTTCGTTAGGTATATCTACATCAAAAACATCTGGTACTATATACCATTTACCATCCTTTTTCTTATTTAACTCATATACCGTGGTATCCCTAACGTAAGTAAGTGGGGTAATAAATTCCGTGTATACTTTTGCTTTAGCATGATTTTCCGTACGTTCAAAAATATCAAAAGAAACATCGTTCAACTTACCGTAAGAATTAAGCAATCCATCACTAACGGAAGTTTCTAACATAAACTGATCAAATGTTTTTCCATAATCCGAATCATAATACGAGTGTGCCTTTTTAAAACGTTTAAAGTCCAAATCGTCATGATAGGCCAATATTACATTTTCAGGAGAAATCTGTTCTTGGGATTGTATAAAAAACAAATAGATAATATAAAAAATACAGCCAAGGGTAAATAAAAACCAAGCACCCATTAAACCCGCAAGTTTAGGTTTAAATCCACTTGGCTCTACCTTAAATTTTTCATAGGCATTGGGTTCAATCTTTTTTAATTTAAATGCAGAAATAACAATGAGCCTAATGTTAACAAAAAGTGCGATAAGTACCGTTGAAACAGGAATAATACCCCACATTAGACGCTGGTACCTGGGGTAATCTTTATACGGTTTAATATCAGGAATTGGTTTTATACCCAATCGTTGCCATACCGCAATACCATTTGCTAAAGGCTTAATACGTTCCCATCCGCAGAAATACAGAATGGGATCATAAAATTTATCGTTTGAAAAAATGAATTTTATGTTGTATTTATCCGGCACGGTTAAAAACTGCTGTAGAGACCCTAAGCCTTCTACCCCCAAAAACTTAGCATTTTCTAATCGTTCTACGGCTCTAGTGGTAAGTTCTGGCAACCTCCTTGCAGAATGATAATTACCGTCTATTTGCAAAGCATTTGTATTTGCAGACAACCATGCCATTTGATCACCAAAACCTAAGGTTAAATAGCGCCATTTGTAATGTTCATCTGCCTGTAAAAAGTTGATAATGGGCTGCATATTAATTTTCTGTGGTTGCAAAGGTTTAAAGTAACCCAGGTTTACTATAGAAACAGCATTGAAAATTATTAAAAAACCTACCACGGCCCCAATAGCCCTGTGCGCTACTGAGCCAACTCTTTTTTGAATAAGAGCTTTTAAATCTGTATGGGCAAAACGGTAGAGAAACTCGCCATAAAATGGTAAAGCCATAATAGACCCCCATAGGGTAAATCGGTCTAAGGTAAGTATGTTAAAAGCCGTATCACCTAGCAACATTCTAGGTAAAGGAGTAGTACCACCTGTTCCTAACAAGGAAAGCATAGCAAAAGAAAGCCCAAAGAAAATAAAGCGTTTGGAAAAAAAACGATAATACAAATAGGGAAATATAAACATAATAAATCCCCAAGGAATAATAAAAAAGGCCAAACCAGAAGAAGTTACCTCAAAGAAATTATCCCTAGAACCATGTGGTATGGGTACTTGTGTAATAGGTTCGTTATGTGTTGTTATCCAATAGGGTAATATTAACATGACCAAACAAAACACCACGGATAGTCCAAAGATGATTATCCTAGGCAAACAAGGTTTTAAGGCTTCCATAAAATGTGCCAACCTAACTGCTTTAAAACTACCTGCCTTTTCTGAAGCAACATCCATTACCACCGTTCCCATTAAGGGAGCAATAAAAAAGACCATTCCGAATAAAGGAGTAACATGATGACTTGTAATGGTAAAAGCCATCATTGACATACAGACCAAATAAAATTTTGCCTTACCTGTTTTTATGTATTTATAAACTTCTGGCATGGCATGCATTAGCATAGACACCCCAAACAAACTTGGCAATTGACCAAACACATGCAAAGTTTCTATAAAGGAAGAGGAGAATACGGCTATCAATGCGGTAAAACCAGCAATATCCCTATTGCCCGTCATTAACTTACCATATCTATAGGCCCCGGTAGTAAATAACACAATGGCTACAAAACAGCAGACGAACAAACCAAACTTAAGACCACCAACATAAGAAAAAAGTGCAATTAGTTGATGTACTAATGGCGGATAAGTCATTACGGAAAATCCTGTGTACCATCTTGGCTCCCATGGATCCCACCAACTATTTGCATAGTGATCGGCAAAGAAAAGATGAATCAAAGCATCGTAAGTTTTCTCTATGGTAAAGAAAACTCCGGCACCATGAAAAATTAGGGCTAAGAGTAGAGCCGCTATTAAATATTTGTTAGTTGTTATGCGCATTATCTATTAAACGCAAAATTATGAAGTTTAGGATATTTCTAATTTTATAATATGGGAATACACCACTTAAATGTAAGATTTTACAACATTTATATATTCTACCCTTTAAATAACAACAAAAAAAAGCCCTGATTATTCATCAGGGCTTTTTTTAACAAAATTGTTTTTGACTTACATTGTAGCCACTTTTTTCATAAGCTTGCTCTTTAAGTTAGCTGCCTTGTTACTATGAATAACATTCTTTTTGGCCAACTTATCTATCATACCCACTACAGAAGGCAATAATGCTTCTGCTGCGCTTTTATCTTCTTCATTACGAAGTTTCTTTATAGCATTACGAACAGTTTTATGTTGGTATCTGTTACGTAAGCGTACAGCTTCGTTTCTTCTGATTCTTTTTAATGCTGACTTATGATTTGCCATTTTACAATTTTTGTTTTGTAGCCCGTAGGGGAATCGAACCCCTGTTACCAGGATGAAAACCTGGCGTCCTAACCCCTAGACGAACGGGCCATTAAAATATGAACAATACGTTTAAAAAACTTTGTAGCCCGTAGGGGAATCGAACCCCTGTTACCAGGATGAAAACCTGGCGTCCTAACCCCTAGACGAACGGGCCATTAAGGTTTGCTTAATTGCGGATGCAAAAATACAACTATTTTTTACTATTGCAATAGTAACCTTATTTTTTTTTAATTATTAATAAGCTTTAGCAAAAAGCACCCTATAATTGGCCGGTTTACCCGTAACCATACAAGTACCATTTTCTTGCTCAACATCAATAGGAATACACCTTATGGTAGCTTTGGTCTCTTGCTTTATTTTTTCTTCGGTTTCTTTTGTTCCATCCCAAAACGCAGATAAGAACCCACCTTTTTCTTCTAATACCTGTTTAAACTCATCATAGCTATTCACTTTAGTAATATGCTCTTGCTGATGTTTTTTGGCCTTGCTATAAATGTTTTCTTGAATTTCTGGTAAAAGCGCCTCTATCCTAGCAACAACTGAGTCCATTGGAACAGAAGTTTTTTCTAAGGTATCCCTTCTAGCAATTTCAATAGTGCCATTTTCTAGGTCCCTATTACCCAAAGCCAACCTCACCGGTACTCCTTTAAGCTCGTACTCATTAAATTTGAAACCAGGTTTATGTGTGTCCCGATCATCAAACTTCACAGAAATACCCTTGGAGCGTAATTCTGCCACCAACGGATTTATTTTAGACCTTAGGGCATCTAATTGCTCTTCTCCCTTATATATTGGTACAATGACTACTTGTATTGGTGCTAAATTTGGTGGTAATACCAATCCATTGTCGTCGCTATGCGTCATAATCAAAGCGCCCATCAACCGTGTAGAAACGCCCCAAGAAGTTGCCCAAACGTGTTCTTGCTTACCCTCTTTAGTCGCAAATTTCACATCAAAAGCTTTTGCAAAATTTTGCCCCAAAAAATGTGAAGTACCTGCCTGTAGCGCCTTGCCATCTTGCATTAAAGCTTCAATACAATACGTTTCTACGGCACCTGCAAAGCGCTCACTTTCTGTCTTTAAACCTTTTATTACGGGTACCCCCATAAATTGCTCTACAAAATCTGCATATACTTTTAAAATAAGTTCTGCCTCATCAATAGCTTCTTGCTCCGTTGCATGTGCGGTATGGCCCTCTTGCCATAAAAACTCAGCAGTACGTAAAAATAAACGCGTACGCATTTCCCAGCGCACCACATTAGCCCATTGATTCAATTTCAAAGGCAAATCTCGGTAAGACTGAATCCACTTTCTATACGTATCCCAAATTATGGTTTCAGAAGTTGGCCTTACAATTAATTCCTCTTCTAGTTTAGCATCTTCATCCACGACTATGCCGCTGCCATCTTCTGCGTTCTTTAAGCGGTAATGCGTAACTACGGCACATTCTTTGGCAAAACCTTCAACATGACTAGCCTCCTTGCTCAAATAGGATTTTGGAATAAATAATGGGAAATAGGCATTTTCATGACCCGTTTCTTTAAACATTTTATCCAAAGCGGCTTGCATTTTTTCCCATATAGCATAACCATATGGCTTAATAACCATGCAACCACGAACTCCTGAGTTCTCTGCCAAGTCTGCCTTGACAACCAATTCATTATACCATTTAGAGTAATCCTCTGCCCTACTCGTTAAGTTTTTTCCCATCCAATTTAGTTTGGCACAAATCTTGTGACTAGTTTAACAAAAATAGAACGGTAAAACTAACTATTTTTTAGTATGTTCAATAATAAAAAGATGTGTTATGTACCTTAATTTACCCCACTCCAAAATAATTACCTATTCTTTAGGCGTACTTACCCTATTTATAACTTCTTGCGGCTCTTACCAACAAGCCTCCTATTATGATGATGATGGCATCTACGGCAATGGCAATAGAACGGTTTCCGTTGAAAAAAGAAATTACCAAGGGGTAAGGAACCAACAGGTAGAAACGGACACCTACGGTCAATACTTTGGCGAGAAAGCTAACGAGTACGACGAATTTCTAGATTCGGAAATATTTACCGATGTAGATGACTATTATGGAGAAGAGCCTGTAGATAGTGTTGGGGTAAACATACCAGAAGAATATTATGTAGAAAACAGCTATAACGGAAACGCCGGTTGGGGAGACAACCCGTCAAGCGTACAAATAAATATATATGACAATACCCCAAACTTTGGTTTCTGGGGCTGGAACGACCCATGGTTATGGAACGCCGGATGGGGTTGGGGATGGAACAACTGGAATTATGGCTGGGGATGGAACAATCCTTGGAGATGGAACCGCTGGGGTGGTTACGGTTGGGGTTACGGCTACGGCTGGGGCTGGAATAACTGGGGCTACGGCTGGGGTGGTTATTATGGTAATTATTGGGGTAGGCCATATTATAATAACTATAACTACAGAAATTATGGCTATATAAACGGTAGAAGAGGTTACAACAATGCTTATGCGTATAACAATCTACGAAGCCGAAACCTTAGGACTACATCTAGAAATGGCACCTATAGAACCAATAGCGGTAGAAGCAATTTAGGCAGGAGTACCGCAACCCGATATAGCACTACTAGAAACAACAGCGGTAGAAGCGTAAGCCGTTCTGCAATACAGAGAAATCAAAATTACAGATCAAGTAGAAGTACTAGGGTAACTCCAAGATACAGTGGTACTACTAGAAATTACCAATATTCACGCTCTTCTAGTACAACACCAAGAAGTAATGGTAGCTACAGTAGAAGTGGTACTACAACTAGAAGCTATGGTAATTCTTCTGGTAGTTACAGCCGTTCTAGAACCGCTAGTCCAAGAAGCTATAGCAGAAGTTCTGGCTCTGGGTCCAGGGTTAATAGCAGTAGTACGCGAAGAAGTAGCAGCTCTTACAGCAGAAGCTCCAGTAGCCGTTCTAGCAGCAGTTCTGGTAGAAGCGTAAGAAGCTCTAGCTCTAGTTCTAGGAGTAGTGGTAGCTACAGAAGCTCTGGCGGTTCTAGTAGATCGTCTTCTAGTGGCCGTTCTAGCTCTGGAAGAAGCAGTGGCGGAAGAAGACAATAAATTTCAAAACACTTAAAGAAAAATTAAAGCTATGAGACACGGAATATATCTCGTACTGGGTTTGTTTTGCCTGGGTTTAAATGCACAAACTATGGCAGATGTAGTACGCCTAGGAACAGAAGAAAGCCAAGGAACAGCAAGGTACCAAGCAATGGGCGGGGCGTTTGGAGCCTTAGGAGGTGATTTATCTTCTTTAAATGTAAACCCAGCTGGTTCGGCTGTTTTTAACTATGGTCAATTTAGTATAACCGGCAGCAATTACAACAGGGACAATGAGCATTTATACGGAAACACTTTTAATAATGCCTCTTTAAATTCTACTGAATTGAACCAAGCAGGTGGAGTTTTTGTTTTTGAAGGAAAAGGCAGTAATTGGAAAAAATTAGCCCTTGCCATAAATTATGATTTAGTAGATAATTTTGATAATCATTACGAGTTTAGAGGAGCAACCACATCTGGTATAGACAATTATTTTTTAAATTACGCAGATGGCATTCCCTTTAATTCAATTCTTAGAGAAGAAAATGAGTATGTAGAAATTGGCTATTTAAGAACGGGAGAAGATTTTGGCTACGCGGCCCAACAAGCCTATTTGGGTTACTATGGCGGACTAATAGACCCAGCGGCCCCAGAAAATGAGGATGGCACTTCCTATATCTCTACAGCTAATTATGACCAAGTAAACCAGAGATATAGGCAAACAACAAACGGCTATAACAGTAAGTTTACAGTAAATATGGCCGGGCAATATCAAGAGAATCTTTATTTGGGAGCATCCTTAAATTTTCACTCCATATTCTATGAACGCCTATCCCTTCTAGATGAAGATGGTTACGGCGATGGTTCACAGATAAACTTTGCAACTTTTGACAATTTATTGCAGACCGAGGGAAATGGTTTTTCTTTTAGCCTAGGTGCTATTGCCAAGCTAAACGAAAACATAAGAATAGGTGGTAGTTACCAATCACCCACTTGGTATTATTTAACAGACAATGCCTCACAGCGAATCAACTCTTCCTTAGCAGATGAAAATATTGGCTTCTTAGATTTTGACGAGATAAGCTATTATCCCGATTATACCATTAAAACACCCGGTAAGATTAACGGTAGTGCGGCTATTATTTTTGCAAAAGATGGCTTATTGAGTTTTGACTACGGCTACCAAGATTTTAGTAACGCTAGGCTACGCCCAGAAAACGATATTGAATTCACCAACACAAACCAAGCTATAAGTGCAGCGCTACAAGCGGTAAACACTTATAGAATTGGAGGAGAGTATAGAATAGAAAGATTAAGTTTAAGAGGAGGATACCGCATTGAAGAAAGCCCTTATGTAGATAAGACCATTTTGGACGATCTAAGTGGTTATTCTGCTGGTATAGGGTATGATTTTGGCGGCAGTAAACTAGACGCGGCTTTTGTAAGAACAGAACAAGACGCCAACTTTAGGTTATATGATGCTGGACTTAGTAACAGTGCAGCTAGCACATTTACAAACACAAATGTTACGCTTACTTACACCTTAAAGTTTTAAAAAAATTGCTTGAATATAGTATTAAGGCCAAGGAGTACTCCTTGGCTTTTTTTATCGAATCAAGGAAAAGTGGTTTCTAACATTTTTAGCTACTAATACACCTTCTTCGTCCCTATTATAATCTAGGCGAAACCAATAATCTGAAGCCGGCAACCTTCTTCCATTAAAAGTACCGTCCCAACCAGCATCTATGGCGTTTAATTGTTTTAGCAACTTACCATAACGATCAAAAATAAAGACAACCGGGCTATCTAAAGTTTCTATCCCCTTTACCTGCCACAATTCATTTTCACCATCTCCGTTAGGTGTAAAAAATTTATCGTATCCTACTACTAAGAATTCCAAAGGCTCTGTTGTACCACAACCATTTTTATCGTTTATCACAACGGTATTAATCCCCGCAGGTACGTCTAAAAAAACAGGGGCATCTTGAAATTCACCTTCATTAATAGCGTATTCGTAATCACCATCGCCAGCTACAACTATCTCAACGGCGTATTTATCTGGATCATTAGCATTGGTTAAATCCTCCAAGACAATAACCTCATCTAAAGTAGGGGTAGCATAAAATGTTATTAAAATATCATCATAATAATCACCCCCAAAACTATCGGTAATTGAAGCAAAATAGCGTCCAGAATCTGGACTACTAACCACTAATTCTGCATTGAAATCACCTGACCCAGGAAGTGTGGTATCAATAGTACCATCATCATCATAATCCACAGACCAAACAATACTTGCTATGTCACTTCCGGCAGGCGAATTTAATGCTGAGAGCGTAATATCTGGGTCTCCCTCGCAAGCAATAATATCAAAACCTAAAAATTCGTCTCGCAACGTACAATCCAGTGCGGTATTTTGGTCTTCATCTACTGAAGTTCCCGTAAAGGTTAACATATAGGATTCTGCTTCGCCGTCAAAATTAGTTTGGTAATTATTTATGAATAAGTAATATATCTCACCAGCTGTTACGTCTAACCACTCATCATAGGTATTCTGGCTTCCCGTTAAATGGGGTTCTCCCTGCTGACCACTTACAGGATTAACGCCAACACCTGTAAAACCCGTACCATTAACTTCGTAATTACAGCGTATGGGTTGTGCACTTGCATCTCCTATAACTCCGCAATAATTAATATTATCTTCTTGATCAAATGGTCCGTATAACGCAAAGTCCCACTCAGAGGTAATAGGCGCATCAGGAGTTACAGGCAATGCCTCTATATCAAATCCTATTTGACCATCCGTTCCCGCCCTAAAAACGAACCAAGAGGTATTGTTCTCTATATTAGCAGAAATAACACTACCTTTTTCCAAACAACCAGATTGCCTTACCACATCTGGATCAAATTCATCTATATCCCCGCCACCATCTGCAGTTCCTAAAATAGGACCATCCGCACAAATTGGTATAGCAGTTCTGCAATCTGCAGAATTTTGGGCATAAGTATTTAATGAAAAAACTAAAAATATCGTTAGGGCACTAAATAGTGTTCGCATGGATTGGAGCTATGCTTGGTTGTTCAACAAGTTTAAAACTGCAAATAGCACCTTTTTATTATAAATTTCCCCTAAAAAGAACTGAATTTCGATAAAAAGCTATTTTATTTAAAGCTTTAAGGCAAAATGATTTTGAATGTATTTAGCCGTTTTACGCTCCCCTTGTTCATTTTCATATTGTAAGCCAAACCAAAAATCAGTGGGTGGCATAAGCACATTATTATAGGTTCCATCCCAAGATGTTTCGTTTGGCCCTAATTGTTTTAAAAGTTTACCATATCTATCAAATATGGTTACAACGGGGTTACTCAATTCTTCCAGACCATATATTTGCCAAACATCATTATTTCCATCGCCATTTGGCGTAAAAAACGGCATAAAACCCATTACCACAATTTCTTCCCTAACCACACCACAGCCAAACGCATCTCTAATATGTATGGTATGTAGACCCGGTAAAACGTTTTCAAAAATTGCTGTTTCCTTAAAGTCTTCATCATCTATTCGGTATTGGAAATCGCCTTGTTGTACAACGTTTACGGTTACCGTGGCATTAAAGCTAAAATCGTCCACCACAATATCTTGAATTTCTGGCACTATGGATTCTTCTACCGTATACACCTTAGTGCGTATGCAGTTTACATTACCTAGGCTATTCTCCGTAGTTAAAATATATGTTCCTGGAGTAGTCACCGTAATTAATGGGCTAGTCTCACCCGTACTCCAGCTATAATTAATTGCCAAATCTGCTTGGTCTACCCCAATTTGAATTGATCCATTGTTCGCACAAATTAGCGCAGTTTCATCTGGACCTAAATCTGGCGATGCTAAAGTGTTGAGCTCAAATTGCACAGAAGCATCATAACAATTAGGATTTAGCCTATTGGTTAAACGTACGTATATAATCTCCTCTCCGGGATTGGTTAAATAAGGCGAATCTAACCTATTAATACCCAGGTTGGCATCTGATAGCGTTGAGTGATAGCTTACCAAAAACGCAGCTGCACTTTGTGTTCCAAGAACCTCATCATCTTTATCCGTAAGAGAAAAACCAATTTCATTCTGACACACGGTTTCATCTTGAACGGTCATTGCAACGGGTACGGCAGAAAAGCTTACTTGTACATCGCTGATTAAATTTTCCGCACCAGTAAGTACCTCAACACGATAGGTTCCATCAACAGAAACCTCTAAAATTGCATCATGTTCTCCCGTAATTTGCTGATAGCCGCTATTTGTATTTACAAACCAATTGTAATCTACAGCATTTTCTGTTGTGGCGTCCAAAGCAACTACTTCCCCTTGGCAAGCAACTTTTGGTCCACCCAATATATTATCCAAAATATCGCAATCTAGGGCGTCATATGGGTTTGTAGTAAATATTTGACCAGTAAATTGTATGCTAAAGCCATCATTATTGTTGCTAAAATTATTTACCATTAAGTAATACTGCTCACCGGGCGTTACCGTTAACCAGTCTTCATACTGAACCGAATCCGAGACCCCATTGGGGTCTTCACCTACACCGGTTGCACTGGCACCTTCCCTGTTATCAAAAAAATTGCACCGTACCGGTTCACCTAAATTACTGCAATCCGTAGCCCTGTAAAGGGCAAAATCCCAGTCTTCTTCTGGTCTATGTTGTATGTTAAACCCTAATTGACCGGATGCTCCTATTCTAAAATAGTACCAAGCGGAGTTAGATTCTATTGCGCCAGTTGTAGTCGCTTCTAAACACC
Source organism: Croceivirga sp. ABH4_376 (assembly GCF_056160685.1). NCBI lineage: Bacteria > Pseudomonadati > Bacteroidota > Flavobacteriia > Flavobacteriales > Flavobacteriaceae > Croceivirga > Croceivirga sp. ABH4_376. The sequence goes on from NZ_JBSWXQ010000004.1 coordinate 192,160, forward strand.
CACTAGCGGTTTGTCCGTTAAAATCGTCCGTGCCAAATCCATTGGTACCGCCATTAATTGGCGTGTCATAACAAATAGGTATGGCCGTACTACAATCCGAGGATACCTGGGAATAACCAGCAACGAAAAAAAAGAGTAACAATAAAGTAATGTAGTTGGGAGCAATTTGCATCTAGTACCATAAATTTCTAACATCGCAAAACTACCCGTCTTACTTACTTAACAATAATTTATGTTGTCAACACTACATAACAAGATGTTAAATAGGGCATTAATGTATATCTTTGTGGGCCATATTTAGGGCAAATGAAATTAAATCAGACATTGGAAGAACAGTATGAGGAAAGAGGCAACGACCATGTTGGCTCTGCATCTGACACCCCTTTGAGGGAAGATGCATTTGTATTGAGTGACGAAGAAAAAATGGACCGAATCCAAGATAACGTAAGAGACATCTTATTAACCTTGGGCATGGACCTTGAAGATGATAGTTTAAAAGGCACGCCAAAGCGTGTAGCCAAAATGTTTGTCAAAGAAATTTTTGGTGGTCTACATCCAGAAAGAAAGCCAAGCGCCTCCACTTTTGACAACAAATACAAGTATGGCGAAATGTTGGTAGAAAAGAACATAACCCTCTACTCTACCTGTGAGCATCATTTGCTCCCAATAGTTGGCCGTGCACATGTAGCTTACATCTCTAATGGCACTGTTGTTGGTTTATCTAAAATGAACCGCATAGTGGATTATTATGCCAAAAGACCTCAAGTACAAGAACGCCTTAACATACAAATAGTAAAAGAATTACAAGAAGTTTTGGGCACAGAAGATGTTGCTTGTGTTATAGACGCCAAACACTTATGCGTTAACTCTAGAGGTATTAGAGATATAGAAAGTAGTACCGTAACCGCAGAATATGGCGGCAAATTTAAAGAGGAAGCCGTTAGAAGAGAATTTTTGGAGTACATAAACCTAGACACTGAATTTTAATGCAACTTTACGACCAGCAAACCTTAAAAGTTACCAACTCTCTTACTGGAAAAAAAGAAATCTTTAAACCTATAAAAGATGGCTATGTGGGCATGTATGTTTGCGGCCCAACCGTTTATAGTAACGTACATTTAGGTAACTGCCGTACGTTCATGTCTTTTGATATGATTTTTAGATACTTAAAACATTTAGGGTTTAAAGTAAGGTACGTAAGAAACATTACAGATGCTGGCCATTTAGAGAACGATGCGGACGAAGGTGAAGATAAGATTGCAAAAAAAGCCAAACTAGAGCAAATAGAACCTATGGAAGTAGTACAACGCTACACCGTAGATTTTCATGAAACCTTGCAAAAATTTAATTTATTACCGCCCAGCATAGAGCCAACTGCAACGGGCCATATTATTGAACAAATAGAAATAATAAAATCTATTTTAGAAAAAGGGTTTGCATACGAGATAAATGGCTCCGTATATTTTGATGTGGTTAAATTCAACGCTACTAACGACTATGGCAAGCTAAGCGGTAGAAAGCTAGAAGACATGATAGCCAATACCCGAGAATTAACCGCGCAAGACGATAAACGAAATCCACAAGATTTTGCTTTATGGAAAAAAGCAGAGCCACAGCACATAATGCGCTGGCCCTCTCCATGGGGCGATGGTTTTCCTGGTTGGCATCTAGAATGTACGGCCATGAGCACCAAATACCTTGGAGAAACCTTTGATATTCATGGTGGCGGTATGGATTTAAAGTTTCCACATCATGAATGCGAAATTGCCCAGGCAGAAGCATGTAACAACACATCTCCTGTTAATTATTGGTTACATGCCAACATGTTAACCCTTAATGGAAAAAAAATGTCTAAGTCCACGGATAATAATATATATCCGTCAGAGATTTTTAATGGCAACAACAACATTCTAAGCAAAGCTTTTTCTCCATCTGTGGTTCGGTTTTTTATGATGCAAGCGCATTATACCAGTATTCTGGATTTAAGTGATGAAGCTTTATTGGCTTCTGAAAAAGGCTATCAAAAATTAATGGAAGCCATTAAAAATTTAGAAAGCCTACCAACCACCCAAAACACGACTAATTTTGATGTGGAAGCTTGGAGACAGGAGTGTTACGATGCCATGAACGATGACTTTAACACTCCCATTTTAATTGCAAAGTTGTTTGATGCCGTCAAACGCATTAACCTTATAAAAGACGGTAAAGAAACTATATCTGAGGCAGACAAAAAGAAATTGACCAATTTGATAGCCAGTTTTACGTTTGATGTTTTGGGATTAGAAGAACAGCAAGCTGCAGATGGTTCTTCTAACGCATTGGATGGCGTTGTTAATTTATTGATCAACATTAGAAACGAGGCAAGAGCCAATAAAGATTTTGCTACATCAGATAAAATTAGGGACGAATTATTAGCAATGGGTATTCAGTTAAAAGATGGCAAGGATGGCACAACATTCAGCATTAACTAGTCTAAAAAAAATCCTGATTGCCCCTTTTGTACTTTTGGTACGTATTTACCAAAACTTCATTTCACCGCTAACACCTCCAACATGCAGGTATAGTCCCACTTGTTCGCAATACACCTTGGAGGCGTTGCAAAAGCACGGTTTGTTTAAAGGGGGTTGGCTTGCATTTAAAAGAATAATTAGCTGTAATCCATGGGGTGGTAAAGGACATGACCCCGTGCCCTAACAATAAGCTTTATTTAAAAAAACTAACACTAGGGTTATTAATTTGCATCAATGTAAATAATTATCTTAGCCCAAAACAAACGCCAATGTATTTTCTAGGTATTACTTGGAACCCAGACGACACTCTTTTCAAAATAGGTTTTCTTCAAATCAAATATTACAACCTTTTATGGATAGCTGCATTTATCCTTGGTTTTTACATAATGAAGAAAATCTTCTTCAATGAAAAAAAGACCTTAGAGAAATTAGATTCGCTATTTGTTTACGCAATGGTATCTATTATGCTTGGTGCCAGATTAGGTCATGTGTTTTTTTATGATTGGGATTATTACAAAAACCATTTGGTAGAAATATTACTACCCATAAAAGAAAGTGCAAACAGCAGCCTATTTGGAATAATCAACGGTTATGAATTTACTGGTTTTGCAGGTTTGGCAAGTCATGGTGCTGCTATTGGTGGTATTATTGGCCTTTATCTATTCTCTAGAAAGTACAAAGACATGAGCCTTTTATGGTTGTTAGACAGAGTAGCCATAACCTGTGCCATTGGTGGTGCCTTTGTACGTTTAGGAAATTTCTTTAATTCCGAAATAAATGGCAAAGTTGTGGAAAAGAGCTTTCCGTTGGCCGTTAAATTCGTAAGAGATTCAGACGATATGCCTGCTTACCAAGCCATTAGCCTTACCAAACAGAAAACTGCTAGTGCAGCATACAAAGCTATAGAAACCAACCCTGATTTCGCCTCGGTTTTAGAAGCTATTCCGTATAGACATCCCGTACAATTATACGAAGCTATAGGCTATCTCATCGTCTTTCTGATAATGTATTTCTGGATGTATTGGAAGACCAATCTACCAAAAAAAGAAGGTTTCTTGTTCGGGTTTTGGCTGGCAACTATGTGGGGGCCCATCCGTTTTTTCTTGGAATTCTTTAAAAAGAGTCAAGGCGGATTTGAGGATAACTTAGGGGAAACCTTGAGTACGGGCCAATGGCTAAGCATTCCATTTGTATTAATAGGCATGTACTTAATGTTTAGACCAACCAAAGAAAAAACCGCAATACAATAACCATGAAGCACATCATACCAGTTATTACCTTAATACTCATAATGGTAAGTGCCTGTAAAGAACAGGAACGCAATAGTTTAGAAGAGGAACAGATTAGTTTTACAAAAGAAGGCGAGCTGTCTATTTATAAAAAAGACTCCCTCTTGGTGAATCTTGACATTGAGTTTGCAGAAACGGATTATGAAGTACAAACCGGATTAATGTACCGGGACAATATGGAAGAGAAACAAGGAATGCTCTTTATTTTTCCAGATGTAAGGGTACATTCGTTTTACATGAAAAACACAGCAATTCCGCTTGATATTATCTTTATTGACGAAAATTTACAAATAGCAAGTTTTCAAGAAAACGCTAAACCATTTGATGAAACAGGCCTTTCTTCTCAAGTTCCCATAAAATATGTTCTAGAAATCAATGCCGGCCTTTCAGAAAAATGGAACCTTGAAGTGGGAGACCAAATTAAATACCAAAAATAAATGCCCATACACCTTCTAGAAAACGTAACCACAGACAGATTACTTTTTAGAAGGGTGGCTCCTTCAGATTTTCAAGCTTGGCTTCCTTTCTACCATGATTCCAATAGCACACTTTATTGGGATGGTTTACCAGAAAACCCCACCGTTGCTTGCAACGAACAGTTTTATCGCATCTTTGAACGCTATGCATTAAATCTAGGTGGCATGAATGCTTTAGTCCATAAAAAATCTGGAGAACTAATAGGCCTATGTGGTTTACTATTGCAAACCGTAGACGCGGTTAGCGAATGGGAAATTGGTTATTCATTATTGCCAGAGTTCAGAAAAATGGGATATGCTACAGAAGCCGCAAAAGCTTGTAAAGCTTATGCTATAAAGAAAAAACTGGCCCAATCGCTAATTTCTATAATTCACGTAGAAAACAAACCCTCTATACAGGTTGCCATTAACAATGGAATGGGTTTGGATAAAATCACTTCGTATAAAAATAACCCCGTAGCCATTTATAGGGTTCAACTTTAAAATTGTTTAATGGAACATACAGCCATTTTAATAGACAATAGCATTAATGCAAATGAACTGACTGATCGTCTTTTAAATAATGCCTTTAAAGAGATTTTTTTTAACCCGAAAAACACACTACTCTTTAGCACCCAGACCATAGACCATTATATAGGTTTAGAAGATCGTTTAGAGCAAAAAGTAATTAACAGAAACACTTCTCAATCTCTAAAAACCATGAGTAGCGGCGAGCGGAAAAAATTGCTCTTGGAATACCAATTAAGTAAAAATCCAGAAACACTGATATTGGTTAATCCGTATGACAATTTAGATGTTACCACACAGCGCTACCTTAAGGATAAATTAATCCAGATAAGTACAAAAATTAAAGTTGTAGAGATTTCTACAAGGTTAAAGGATACCTCTATTTTTATAGACCAACACTATTACTATAAAGGTGGTAAGTTGGTACAGTTTACTGAAAAAGACCAAGGTAAACTACCGCTATCCATAGATCATATACCACCACCTATAAATAAACCAGCTATACCAAAAGAGTTAATTGTATTTAATAAGGTCTCCGTAAGTTATGGTACTAAAAAAGTATTGAATAATATAAACTGGGAAATTAAACCCAACACGTTTTGGCAATTAATTGGCCCAAACGGCAGCGGAAAAAGTACTTTATTAAACATGATTACCGGAGATAACCCTATGGGGTACGGTCAAGATTTACGCTTATTTGGAGCAAAAAAAGGTAGTGGTGAAAGTGTTTGGGACATTAAAAAGCAAATTGGTTATTTTTCACCTCATATGGTAGATAAATTCACTGGTTATCATTCTTTGGAACATATGCTCATATCTGGAATTCACGATTCTGTTGGATTATATACCATACCTACACTAATTCAAAAAAACCAAGCCAAAAAATGGTTACGTTTATTAGGTATGGAGCATAGAGCACAAGAGCATTTTAGAAATTTAAGTAATGGGGACAAACGTTTAATTATGACAGCCCGTGCCATGATAAAACATCCTCCACTTTTAATACTGGATGAGCCTACCATTGGCTTGGATGATAATAGTGCAAATTTCTTTGTTGCCTTGGTTAATACCTACAGCAAACAAAGTAAATCTGCTATCTTATATGTGAACCATAGACCAGAAGCTGGTTTAGAACCACAATTTACCTATGAACTACTACCAAGCAAAGAGGGAAGCTATGGGGTTGAGTCCTAAAACAAAATTCTAATTGTTGAAACACAACCTTTTTATAACTCAAAGGCCCAACTAGTATAGATTTGAAATACTCCATGCTTAATACGAGAGTTGTTTTTTGGAAAGTTACTTAAACCTGCATTGTACCGTAAACCAAAAGATAAACCTAAATCTGGCAACTTGTAACCTGCGCCAAAACCAATCCCAAAATCTACCGTTTTTACTTGTTGTGTAAATGGTGCTTTATCACCATTACCAATAGCTTTTTCATTGGCTGAAAGTAAAAACCCAATTTGCGGGCCAACCTCTCCATATAAGCCTTCAATAGGATAGATTTTACCCATTATTGGCAGATTTACATAATTGTAAACGTCTTTTACATTATCAAAGGATGCCCCTTGTACAGAGAATAAAAGTTCAGGTTGAATGCTTACCAAATCTATAATTTGAATCTCTACAATACCACCAACGTGTAATGCTGCCAAACTCCTATCGTTGGTAACGGCTCCGGAATAATTGGCTAAATTAAGCCCAACTTTAGGCCCTACACTAACGGTCTGTGCAGATACACCTAGCGTAGTAAAACAAACAACTAACAGTACTTTAAATAAATTTTTCATGGTCTTTTTGTTATTTAATACTGCTAATAACTTTATTAAAAATCTTTCTTTGAAAAATCGTACTTAAAATACTGGAAAACCAGTAGTTTTTTTACTAAAAAACCAAAATACGATAAATGTAAAAGGAGGCTTTTGCCTCCTTTAATTCTATCTAAAACCTATTTAATCAAGACTACACTAAAACCTTTTCAATGGCAATTTTAACAAGAGAGGCTGTATTGGATGCGTTCATTTTTTTCATTAAATTTCTACGATGTGTCTCTACTGTTAGCGGACTAATAAAAAGTTCGTCCGCAATTTTATTGGTGGTCTTACCAGACACTATCAATTTTAAAATTTGCTTTTCTCTTTTAGTTAATCTTGGGGTGTTACCCAAAGTGTGGAAAATGGTATTTGCCATTGCTTTTTGAATTTCTATACCATAATAATAGTGCCCCCTGTAGACTTTAGAAATAGCCTCAACTAATTCTGATTCTGTTACATTCTTAAGAAGGTAGCCTTTTGCCCCATTAGAAATCATTTGATTTACAATACTGCGTTCGCCATAGGTACTTAACCCAATTACAAAAGTGTTTGCGTATTCCTTTGCTATTAACTTACAAATTTCCGTACCGCTCATATCCGGTAAATTAATATCTAACAAAACAATATCTGCTTGGTTCTGTTTAAAGAACGCTAAAGCTTCGGTACCCGTGGTACAACACGCTTCCACTTTAATATCCCTATGCCCTTTTAATAAGGACTTTAAGCCTTCTATAACTAAAGGATGGTCATCAACAATAACTACACGTATTTTAATATTACTTAATGCCATACTAGATATTAATTACAATATGAACAGTTGTACCTTCATTAGGAGCAGAATCAAAATCTATTTCACCACCTAAGAAAGCTACCCTTGTTTTTAAATTATTTAATCCCATACCGCCATCTTTAGCACACTCTTTTTCTAAAAAGCCTTTACCATTGTCTTCTACGGTAATACTTATTTTACCATCTTCTACTAAATATTGCACCAATACTTCGGTAGCCATGGCGTGTTTAACCGCATTATTTATCAATTCTTGGAAAATCCTATAAATGGTTAAACTAACTTTTTGTGGTAAACCCGCCCCGGAATCGTAAAATTGCAAGATAAACTTGGTGTTTTTTGCCGCATTGCCAATGCTTGTACAATAATCTTCAATAGCATTTTTAAGTCCATATCTAAATAAAGTTTCGGGCATTAAATTCATTGCAATGTTTCTCAATTCAAAAAGTGAATCATCAATATTTTTTACCGCCTCTTTAAATCGTTTGGTATTATTTTTAGCATTAACATTTTGCTCTAATTTTTCTAATTGAATTCGCGTTGCAGATAATCTGCCGGCCAAACCATCATGTAAATCTATTGCAAGCCTTTTCCGTTCGTTCTCTTGCCCTTCTAGCATGGCACTATAAACTTTTGAATCTTGCTCATACTTAAGCTGGTTTAATTCAGCTACTTTTAACTGCTCTCTTTTTTTAATATTACGATATCCTAAATAAGCTATCCCAGTTAAAAAAAACAAGCCCAGAGAAATAGACCAGAGCACATAGTTTTGCGCCCTCTTTTTGGTTAGTTGTAGCTCTACATCATTATTTTGATTGGTAAGCTCTAAAATTTCGCGTTCTTTTTTTTCTGATTGATATTCCGTCTCTAGTCTTATAATTTCTCTTTCTAATTCTGGAATATTTAAACTGTCTGAAATAGTAACGTAATTGGCTAAATTATCGAATGCTTTATTTTTGTTGTTGAGCTTTGAATAGAAGTAAGCCATTTCCTTATACAGCTCGGCTTCTATAATTTTATTTTGATAGAATTTTGCCAAGTCTAGACTTATTTGAGCATATTCTAAACCCTTTCTATAGTTCTTATTAGCTCTATATACCTTTATAAATGCCATAAACAAAGGCAATTTATTTTGCTGTACGGGATTGCTTTCCAGTAATTGTAATGCCAGTTCCAGGTTTTCTAGAGCCGCGTCATAATTAGATTTTTTAACGTGGTATTCCGCTAGAATGGTGTGGTACAACTGTTTTTTATCATCTAATGCCAAAGAATCTACCACAGGTGCAATAAAATCCAATTTTTCTTTTGCACTTTCTATAGAATCCAATTGAATTAGGCACGAGGCATATATTAATTTATTAATAGTTAAACTTTTATAATCTTTTGCCTTTAGATGTTGTTCTCCTCCTAAAACAAAATAGCTTAAGGACTTTTTTAACTGACCGTTGTTAAAAAAACCAATGGCAATATTGGTGTTTGCCTTTGCTATAATTTCATAGAACCCAATTTTTTCTGCCGTTGGCGTTATTTTATTGATATAGTAAATATCCTCATTATAGCCTTGGTAAGACCTTACCACACCAATATTAAAGGTATTTCTAACCCAAAGTTTTAAGTTTTCCGGAGCGGAATCTGATTTAATTAACGCGGAAACTACCGTATCTGCTTTTCTATAATACTGTTCTCCTTTAAAAGGAAAACCATAGTCTGCATATAAATTACCCAGCAAAAACAAACCTTTACCAATTCCATAATTATCCTTATTGTTCCTTGCCTCAACCAGTGCCGACCTTACGTAGTTTAATGCTATGGAAGAATCATTTTCTTTAAGAATTTCCGCAATTTCATATTTGGTCAAATAACTATCTGGATTTTCTTTTAAGAACCGTTGTAAACTATCCAATTGCTGCTCATAAGTTTCTTGGGCATTACAAATGGAAACTATAAAAAGTGATAATACCAGAAAATAAGTTTTCAATTTCAAAGCTGCATGGTTTGCGGTCCAAAGACCTAATATAGCAATGAAATTTATTTTGAACTTAAAAATCAATAGTAGACCTACTTTTTAAACAGTAACGTTACAGTTGTGTTAACCCGCCAAGTAAGCGTGTTTCCTGAAATGGTAAAATCCATTGCTTCATCTTCAATGTAGTAAAAGCCTTCTTCTTTGGTTAAAGTTTCCGTACCCACCAAAATTTCCGTGCAACTGCCATCCTCATTCAAATCAAGAATGTAAAAACTTATATTTTCCCCGTCAGATTCGATATAAGAATCGTTATAACAATCCAAATCCGTAACATCCGTATCGTCTATCTGAACAAGATTCCATTGCCCTACAATGGCATCTTCCTCTTTTATGGTTTCATCATCTACGGCAGATTTCTCACAACTAAAAAGAACTAATAAGAATAAAAAAGTTAATGGTTTGAAAAATGATTTCATAGTGTCTAGGTATTTCTTTGCTCCAAAAGAACCCATATTCCTAAACACTCAAAAACCTTGGCTAAAAAATACTGGTTTTCCAGTAGTTTTATTTACCAATAACCTTGTATTCATTTTTGGAATAAAAAAAGCCACTCGTTCGAGTGGCTTTTTATATTCTAATCGAAATTAAAATCTATCAAGAAATTAATTCTCTTTCCCTGATGAAATTCTTTTCTTTAATGAATCGTACATCACTGGTGTTGCAATAAATACAGAGGAATACGTACCAACTAGTACACCAACAATCATTGCAAACATGAACCCTCTTAAGCTTTCACCACCAAAAACAAAAATGGCCAAAAGCACGATCAAGGTAGTTAATGAAGTATTTAACGTACGGCTTAGGGTGCTGTTCAATGCCTCATTAACATTGTCGCCACCGCTCCAGCCTTTGATGCCAATAATTTCCCTAATCCTATCAAACACCACCACGGTATCGTTCAAGGAATAACCAATTACGGTTAGAATAGCCGCGATAAACGCTTGGTCTATTTCCATATTAAATGGCATAATAGCACTAGTTAAAGAGAATATACCCAGTACGATCATTACATCATGGAAAACTGCTACTACCGCTCCCAAAGAGAATTGCCATTTTCTAAAACGGAACAAGATATATAAGAACACAACAGCAAGCGAACCTAAAATAGCCCAATATGCATTTTGTTTAATATCATCCGCTATAGTTGGCCCTACCTTGGTAGACTGTAAAATACCAATAGATTTTTCAGAAGCGCCTACCGTAAATTCTTCAAACGTAATACCGTCTGGCAGATATTTTTGTAGCGACGTAAATAATTTATCTTGAATTTCATTATCGATTTCAATTCCTTCCTCATCTACTTTATAAGGTGTGGTAATCTTAATCTGATTAGCATCTCCAAATGTTTTCACATTAGTACCACTACCAAACACATCATTAAGTTCTGATGCAATTTCAGAAGGGTTAACTTCTTTCTCAAAACGTACTTGGTAAGAACGCCCTCCAATAAAATCCACACCTTGTTGCAAACCTTTAGTAACCAATGAGAATGCGCCCACTGCAACTAAAATACCTGACACGATGTAAGCAATTTTACGTTTTGCCAAGAAATCAATATTCATATTGGTGAACAAATTCTTGGTAACACCAGTAGAGAATGCCAAGGTTCTACCTTTTTTACCCAAGTACCATTCTACCAATAAACGGGTTATAAAAATGGCCGTGAACAAAGAGGTAACAATACCAATTAATAAGGTAGTTGCGAAACCTTTTATAGGTCCAGATCCAAAAATAAATAAGATAATTGCGGTTAAACCAGTAGTAATGTTGGCATCTAAAATAGAAGACAAGGCATTACTAAAACCGTCTGAAACCGCTAGGGCCATACCTTTACCCTTAGCCAGCTCTTCTTTAATACGCTCAAAAATAAGCACGTTTGCATCTACAGACATACCTATTGTTAAAACAATACCAGCAATACCCGGTAAGGTTAATACCGCACCTAAGCTAGTTAAAACACCAAAAATTAGTAAGATGTTAAATACCAAAGCTACATCTGCAAACCACCCTGCTCTTCCATAGTAGAAAATCATCCATACCAAAACAAAGGCCATAGCAATTAAGAAAGACATAAAACCACTGTCTATAGCTTCTTGCCCTAAAGATGGACCTACAACTTCTGATTGAATGATATCTGCAGACGCAGGTAATTTACCTGCCCTTAACACGTTGGCTATATCTTGGGTCTCATTTACGGTGAACGTACCCGTTATTTCTGAACGACCACCAGAAATGGGGCCGGTTGAAACACCCGGAGCCGTATACACCTTGTTATCTAAAACAATTGCAATCCCTGTTTGGTTGTTAAAAGCATCACCTGTTAATTTTTCCCATTCCCTAGCACCTCTAGTATTCATTGTCATGCTAACTGCAGGCTTATTAAACTGGTCAAAAACCGCTTGTGCATCAGAAACCACATCACCACTTATTCTAGGCGTACCGTCCCTGTTAGATTTTAAAGCATACAATTCTGCCAACTCACTATCCTTTGGTGGCTTTTCAAAAGCAAACTTGGTAAACTGAACATCTGCAGGTAATAATCTTTTAATTTCTGGCATTCTTAAATAGCCACCAATTTCTGCCGTGTCTGACACTAACACCCTTGCAATGGCATGGCTGCCTTGCGCTGGAGGCAATAATTTGCTAATTAACGGATTAGACTCTGCCGTCATATCTAAAGAATCCTGGGCAACATCTGAAAGCAATGAATCCAATTCCATTTCTGGAGTTGTTTCTGCAACCTCTTCTTTTGCAGGCTCTAGAATTTGCTTCAATTTATCATTAGCGTTTACAAAGAACAATCCTAAACTCTGATTGTTTTGGGAATACGTTTCCCAAAACTCTAATTGTGCCGTACTAGATAAAAGCTCTTGTGCTCTTTTTACATCTCTTGCTCCAGGTAGCTCAACCAAAATACGACCAGAATTCCCTTCTCTTTGAATGTTAGGTTGGGTTACACCAAAACCATCTATACGTTTACGCAATACTTCAAAAGCAGAAATTATAGACTCATCAATCTTTCTTCTAATGATTGGCTTAACCTCATCATCAGTCATTTGAAAATTGATTTCATCACTTAATCCCTTATTGGCAAAAATTTCTGGAGATGCCAACTTGGTATCGCCTTTTGTAGCATCAAAAGCATCAAAAAATAATTCCAAGTAAGTAGCATCGCTACTCTTGGAAGCTTCATCGGCATCTGCCAAAGCTTTATTAAAAACTGGGTTTTTGGTATTGTTTGCCAATCCCTTCAAAATATCCTTAACAGAAATTTGAAGCGTTACGTTAATACCACCTTTAAGGTCAAGACCTTTGTTTAATTCTTTTGTTTTTGCTTCTTCATAAGAAGTGTAACCCAATACCGGGTTAGAGCCTATAGAGTCTAAATATGAAGCCTCTAAGGCCTCTCTTTTAGCCACATAGTTATCTTCTGCCTCTGATATTTGGTTTACGGCAAAAGTTTCCGCGTCATTTTCTATCTTATTGGTTATAAAAGTGTAAGAGAGTTGGTAAATACTCACTAAACCAAAAAGAAGCGCGAATAGCCTAATTAGTCCTTTATTCTGCATTCTACTTGATTATTTAATTTATGTTGATTTATATATGTGTTTGTAGTTTATACAACTACGGTAATTTTTCTACTGAACAACGCCACAGGTCGTTTAATATAACTTAGGAAATTCTAGAGAAGCCTGGCCCTGCCCTAACTTCTGGAATGTTATGAGAAGTAGGATTAACAACGTTATCATCATTAATCTTGAAACTTGAATCTTTTTGGGGATATTCTACCAGACAGATTGACCTATTATTAGGTACAACCAAGCTCACTAGAAGACTATTCTCTTTTTGTTTTGTAGTTGAAACAAGGGTACCCTTAATAGGTAATCCCGTGTCTAATTGTTGATGGAGGTCTGATACCTCTATATGGTACTTTTCCGGGTTATCTTTTGTTGATTTTTTAATTGGTTGCTTTTCAGTACCTGCAACACCGCTACCATCTTCTAAAGACAAAAAAGCTTTTACTTGTTCTGCCGCTATAGAACTGTAATAACGAATGCTAATCTCTTTTGCATCATTCTCTACTATCTCAAAAGAATCAACGCCTAAGACTTTTAATTTTTCTTTGATTAAAGTAAGTGCTTCTTCCTGAGCGGCATCACTAGCTAATTCAACATTTGTAAACTGTATAACAATTTGTTGATTAGAAGCCTTTCTACCTTCTAGGTTAAAACCAATTACGGTTAAAATAAAAAATATCGTGCTTACGCACCATTTTGCATTCATGCGGCAAATATAAAAAGAAAAAGAAGCTAGCCGCCTAAATTCTGCATTATATACTGCTGACAGCTATCTCTTTATAAAAAAACCCTTTACTACCAAGTAGTAAAGGGTTTTTAAAGCCTTAAAGTATTGGACTATAACTCCAAAAGGCCATTAGTTTTTGAAACACCTTCTGCAGATTCTTGCATTTTAGCTTTTTCCGCATCAGATAATTCTATTTCAACTACCTTTTCTATACCATTCTTACCCAAAATTACAGGCACACCAATACAAATATCATTTAAACCGTACTCACCTTCTAAGAAGGTAGAACATGGGAACATTTTTTTCTGGTCGCAAGCAATTGCCTGTACTAAACCAGAAACCGCAGCACCCGGCGCATACCAAGCACTAGTGCCCAACAAACCAGTAAGGGTAGCACCACCAACCTTTGTTTCTTGTACTACATAATCCATCTGATCTTGGTTTAAGAATTCAGAAACTTTTACACTATTTCTAGTAGCATGCCCAATTAATGGCACCATACCTTTATCACTATGGCCACCTATAACCATACCATCTACATCGGAGATAGGAGCCTCTAATGCCTCAGCTAAACGGTATTTAAAACGAGCACTATCTAAAGCACCACCCATACCAATAATTCTATTCTTTGGCAATCCTGTAGTTTTATGCACCAAGTAGGTCATGGTATCCATTGGATTACTCACAACTATGATGATAGCCTCTGGTGAATGCTCTAACAAGTTTTGAGATACCGTTTTAACTATACCGGCATTAATACCAATTAATTCTTCTCTTGTCATACCTGGTTTACGTGGAATACCAGATGTAATAACAGCTATATGACTACCAGCTGTTTTAGAATAATCATTAGTGCTACCAGTTATTTTAGTATCAAAACCGTTTAAAGAAGCGGTTTGCATTAAATCCATGGCTTTACCTTCTGCATAGCCTTCTTTAATATCTAACAACACAACTTCAGAAGCAAAATCTTTGATTGCTATGTATTCTGCACAACTTGCTCCAACGGCTCCTGCGCCTACTACGGTTACTTTCATTATATATTTAATTTTTAGATTCTAAACTGTCCAAAAATAGGGAATTTTAAGGCGATTCCTTTATGAAATTTATCATTGTTTTAAAGATTTACCATCTATTTGTGATGTTTTGTAAACGTATACCAAATAAGTATCTCCTTGTCTTTTTATCGATGAAGTGAAATAATTCTGCCGTTCATCGAATAAAAGCAATATCCATTTCTTTTACACCGTTCTAATAGTCCCAAATCTTATTGTTATGCTTATGAAAAGGCTCTTTTACATTCTGGGCATTTTTGCCATTGTGTTAAGTGGATGTTCTGAAATCCCAGAAAACAACGACCCCATATTAGGTGTGTGGACCAAAACAGAGACCAGCTCGGTTTCTGATAAAACAACCGGAACTACAGTAACCGAAGAATGGACTTTTAACGATGTATTTCTAGGACGATATGAACAATTCTCTGGTAGCACCATTATTATATCTAGAGATTTTAAATGGGAAGTAGATAACGGAGTTTACAAAATGTATTATCCGGAAGATGAAAATCCTATTTTCTTGACAATGGACTTACCCGAGTTACTTACCCAAAATGGCGAAACTTTTGCGATAAAGAAGTAATGTAAACTAAAGAAAAATTAAATCCCCGTCTGTTTTATAACAGACGGGGATTTTTTATATGTGCTAATTCAAAAAGTTATGGTCTATCTAAACCCAAAGTGCATACCCGCGGTAAGCGTATTGAACTCTGATATATTATAATCTACGTTAAGTCTAAAAAAACCTAGTTTTATTTTTGTACCCACATTAGCCGTTACACCACTAGCATTATTTTTAATACTAAAAGGATCCGTTACGGTAGATGTAAAGAAAGGACCGTTAGCTTCATAAGTACCTAAAAAATCGGTTTCTGAAGTTCCGGTTACGTATCCTAAACCACCGTAAAAATTTATTACAGGTATTTTTCTGGTAGACACTACCGCACTAAAATTCCAAGTTTTAAAATTGGCATCAATACGTTGATTATCTCCTTGGATAAGTCCAGAATCCGTAAAATCATACTTTCCATTTAAATTGGTATAACCAATTACCGCAGAAATTGCTACCGGTAAAATTTTATCCGCAGGTAACAATTTGGTAAAATCATATTGTAAGCCAGCGCCGAACAAACCTAGTTTTACGTCTTCCGTATCTATTTTAGGTAAAAAACGAGCTTTTACTTCTAGGCCTTTAATAAGTCCCACACTTGCCTGTATGTAACCCGTTGGTATAAAATTCAAGTCTTCTCCTGCTAAACCAGAGGGTAACTCAAATGTCTCTCTAAACAAACCATTATCATCTTCTACAAAAACCGTTATGCCTTCTATATCCCCCAAGGCGGTAGAGACCAATTTAGAAGTACTACCGTCTTCAAATTGTAAATTTTCATAATTCCCAGTATTTAAAGTAAAAGCCTTCTTATCGGTTTTGTTTTTAAAACCGGTGATATTTCCTACTATGGAAATCTCAAAACCTCCTAATGGCTTAGCATCTGCAGTGTTATACCACCCATTAGACATACTATAAATGGTAGCTTCTGTTGCTGGGGCAAAATATGACGTAGCAAAACGTTCTGCATCTGCTACACCAGAGGCAAACAAATCGCCAATACTATTTTGGGCGCTAACTATTGAAAAAGAAGCGATTGCCCATATAAAAACTAATTTCTTCATTGGTGTAATTTTCTTTAAAACTAAAAAGCCCGGTTAAAAAACCGGGCTTTTTGTTGTGAAACAAGTATTATTTGTCATCTACCTACACATCAATGTTGGCATAGACTGCGTTTTTCTCTATAAATTCACGTCTTGGGGGTACTTCATCTCCCATTAACATAGAGAAAATCCTATCAGATTCCGTAGCGTTATCTATAGTAACTTGTCTTAGCGTTCTAAATTCTGGATTCATTGTAGTGTCCCATAATTGCTCCGCGTTCATCTCTCCAAGACCCTTATAACGTTGTATACCGGCCTGGCCTCCCATAGATTCTATAATTTCATCGCGCTCCTTATCATTCCAAGCGTAACGCTTTTTAGCACCTTTTTTAACCAAATATAACGGTGGGGTTGCTATATAGACGTGTCCACTTTCTATCAACTCCCTCATATACCTGAAGAAGAATGTTAAAATCAAGGTTTCAATATGGCTACCATCAACATCGGCATCACACATAATTACTACCTTGTGATAACGAAGTTTTTCCAAGTTCAAGGCTTTACTATCTTCTTCTGTACCAATAGTTACACCTAAAGCCGTATAGATATTCTTAATTTCTTCGTTCTCGAATACTTTATGCTGCATGGCCTTTTCCACATTAAGGATTTTACCCCTTAATGGTAAAATGGCTTGGAAATTTCTATCCCTACCCATTTTGGCCGTACCACCTGCAGAGTCTCCCTCTACTAGAAAAATCTCGCAATTTTCTGGATCTTGATCGGAACAATCTGATAGTTTACCGGGTAAACCACCACCACCCATAGGGTTTTTACGCTGTACCATTTCCCTAGCCTTGGCAGCTGCATGTCTTGCTTGGGCGGCAAGTTTTACTTTCTCTACAATTTGCTTGGCATCATCTGGATGTTCTTCCAAATAATCCGTTAGCATTTCTGATACTGCTTGGCTAACCGCACTAGTTACCTCACGGTTACCTAATTTGGTTTTGGTCTGCCCTTCAAATTGTGGCTCAGAAACTTTAACAGATACAATTGCGGTAAGGCCCTCTCTAAAATCATCACCAGAAATCTCGAACTTTAGCTTATCTAAAAGTCCACTACTGTCTGCATACTTTTTTAAGGTAGAAGTTAAACCCCTTCTAAATCCAGAAAGATGCGTACCCCCTTCATGGGTATTGATATTATTAACGTAAGAATGAAGATTCTCAGAAAAGCCCGTGTTATAAATCATGGCTACTTCTACCGGAATTCCATTTTTCTCGCCTTCCATGGAGATAACGGTATTGATCAAAGGCTCTCTGGTAGCATCTAAAAATTTAATAAATTCTTTTAGACCCTCTTGAGAATGAAAAGTTTCACTAATAAACTCCCCCTTTTCATCTTTATTTCTTTTATCCGTAATTACAATGGTAATACCCTTGTTTAAATAAGCAAGCTCTCGCATTCTGTTAGAAAGCGTCTCATAGCTATACTCTGTAGTTTGGGTAAATATGCTATCATCTGGAATAAAAGTTACAACAGTACCAGACAATTCTGTTTCTCCTATACTTTTAACAGGATATTGGGCTTTACCTCTAGAATATTCTTGTTCCCAAATTTTACCTTCTCTGTATACGGTTGCTTTTAAATGGTTGGACAGCGCGTTAACACAAGAAACCCCAACCCCGTGCAAACCACCGGATACTTTATAGGAATCCTTATCAAATTTACCACCCGCACCAATTTTGGTCATAACAACCTCTAAGGCAGAAACCCCCTCTTTTTTGTGCAAGCCTACCGGTATACCCCTACCGTTATCTTCTACGGTAATGGAATTATCCTCGTTAATAGTTACTTTGATGCTATCACAGTGACCTCCCATTGCCTCATCAATAGAGTTGTCTACCACCTCATACACCAAATGGTGTAAACCTCTAACACCTACATCTCCAATATACATGGACGGACGCATGCGTACGTGCTCCATTCCTTCTAGAGCCTGTATACTATCCGCTGAATATTGTTTATTATTAGTTAATTCTTCGCTCATAATTTAAAGCTAAGTTGTTGCATTTTTCAAATCTTACAAATATAACCAAAACCCAATTAAATCAAGGGTTTTGAAACAATCTGCCTTTTCAAGTTATCAACAAATTCTTGTGAAAAAGATTTACGCTTAAATCTGCTTTAAAGTTGAGCTATATAAACAAGAAAAGCGCCTTTCGGCGCCTTTCCTCGACTAATTAAAATGAATAAAACTACTTCCTCTCCAAATGAAAACAAGTATTACTTTACGTAGGCATCTGTATGCACTTTGGCTACAGCCCTACCGGATGGATCGTTCATGTTTTTAAAGGCCTCGTCCCATTCCAATGCAATTTTGGTACTACAGGCCACAGAAGGCTCTTGCGGAACGCTCTTAGCTGCCGCATCTGAAGGGTAATGCCCCTCAAAAATACTTCTGTAATAATATTCTTCTTTTGAGGTTGGCGTCTGTATAGGAAATTTAAAATGTGCATTCTCCATTTGCTCATCAGAAATCTCTTTGGCTACCAATTCTTTTAAGGTATCTATCCAGCTATAACCAACACCATCAGAAAACTGTTCTTTTTGTCTCCAGGCTACACTTTCTGGCAAGTAATCTTCAAACGCTTTTCTAATTACCCACTTTTCCATTCGCTCGCCATTGATCATTTTATCTTTTGGATTAATACGCATGGCTACATCCATAAATTCCTTATCTAAAAATGGCACACGACCCTCTATACCCCATGCTGCTAAAGATTTATTGGCCCTTAGACAGTCATACATATGCAACTTATCCAATTTGCGCACGGTCTCTTCGTGAAAATCTTTTGGACTCGGTGCTTTATGAAAGTATAGATAACCACCAAATAACTCATCTGCACCTTCTCCTGAGAGTACCATTTTAATACCCATAGATTTGATAACACGTGCCATAAGATACATAGGCGTAGAGGCCCGTATAGTGGTAATATCGTATGTTTCTAAGTTATAGATTACATCTTTTATAGCATCTAAACCTTCTTGTATGGTAAATTTTATTTCATGATGTATGGTACCAATATGGTCTGCTACTTTTTTTGCTGCTGCCAAATCTGGACTACCTTCTAAACCTACACTAAAAGAATGCAATTGTGGCCACCAAGCGTCTGCGGTATCTCCACTTTCTATTCTTTTTTGTGAGTACTTTTTGGCGATTGCAGAAGTTACTGAACTATCTAAACCTCCTGAAAGCAACACACCATAAGGTACGTCTGACATCAACTGACGGTGCACCGCAGCCTCCAAAGCATCTTTTAATGCCTTAATGCTAGTTTCGTTCTCTTTTACAGCTTCATACTCCATCCAATCTCTTTGGTACCAACGTACAAATTCACCATTACTGCTGTGCATGTAATGACCAGGAGGAAACAATTCTATCTTGGTACAAGTACCTTCTAAAGCTTTTAGTTCCGATGCCACATAAAAAGTACCGTTTTTATCCCATCCAATGTACAACGGAATAATACCCATATGGTCCCTAGCAATGAAATACTCGTCTTTTTCAGAATCATAGATGGCAAAACCAAAAATTCCATTAAGTTCATCTACAAAATCCACCCCCTTTTCTTGGTACAAAGCCAAGATAACTTCACAATCTGATTGCGTTTTAAAATTATATTTCCCATCGAATTGTTTTCTCAATTCGCTGTGATTATAGATTTCGCCATTAGCGGCTAAAACTAATTTTTCGTCTTCGCTAAACAACGGTTGTTTACCAGATGCAGGATCTACAATAGCCAATCTCTCATGTGCTAGTATAGCCTTTTCATCTGCATAAATTCCACTCCAGTCTGGCCCACGATGTCTTACTTTTTTGGACATCTCTAAAAGTTGCGGACGTAAATCTTCCGAACTTTGTTTTAAATCAAATGCACAAACAATTCCACACATAATCCTTCTTAAATAATATTAATTACAAGACAAATTTGCATTTACAGTAACAAAATAAAAACCCTTTTTCTATTTTGAATTACATTTTTAAACTTTTAAATACATATTTGATAAAATTTGAAATCTTTTTCAATCAAATTAACCGCTTTATATTACAGTAAACTATCTTAAAAAATCTATAAAGTCTTTAATAAAAACGTAATAAACCCAGTAGTTTTGAGACAAAGCAGTAATAAATCAATAAAAGAATCATGAAAAACCTATTAAAATTATCCTTTCTATTTGCAGCCCTTTTAGGCGCAACTTCCCTTAGTGCACAAAAATTTGGAGGTCTAGATAAAAGCCCTGCAGATATAGCCAGTTATCCAACTAGTTATAAAGATGCCAATAAGGTTGTAAAGGTTGTTTACAGCAGACCACAATTGAAAGGCAGAGATTTAGAAACATTGGCACCTTCTGGAAAAGTGTGGAGAACTGGAGCTAACGAGGCAACGGAAATCACTTTTTATAAAGATGTAACTTTTGGAGGTAAAAAAGTATCAGCAGGTACCTATAGCTTGTTTACCATACCAGGTGAGGCAGAATGGACCATAATCTTAAATAAAAATTTAAATCAGTGGGGAGCCTACAGTTATGAAAACGCTGCCGATGTAGTTCGTGTTCAAGGCAAAGTATCTAAAGGCAGTGAATCTTTAGAGGCCTTTTCCATAGCATTTAATGATGTAGAAGGTGGCGCTGAGCTTGTAATGGGATGGGGAACCGCTAGAATAGCTACTCCTATAAAATCATAATTCCCAATCGATAAAAAAAAGCTCCCAAAAGGGAGCTTTTTTTTATTTTACTTTTTTACCGTTTACAAAAACATCCGTTGCCTTTACATAAGGTATACTATCTACCGGCACCGTAAGCAAATCTTTATCCAATACGGTAAAGTCTGCAAATTTACCCGGCTCCAAACTGCCTTTTTCTTTTTCTTCAAAGTTGGAATATGCCGCCCAAATAGTCATTCCTTTTAACGTTTCTTCTCGGGTTAAGGCCTCTTCTTTCATAAAGCCTTCCTCAGGATAGTGCTCCAAATCTTGTCTTGCAACTGCTGCGTAAAAAGTTAAAAACGGACTTACTTGTTCTACAGGAAAATCTGTACCCAAAGCTACCAATCCTGCTTTACGCAATAACGTTTGGTAGGCATATGCACCATGTATACGTTCTGGACCCACCCGGTCTTCTGCCCAATACATATCACTAGTGGCATGTGTTGGCTGTACCGAAGGAATTATACCAGAACTGAAATAATCAAAATCTTGATTTTCCAATATTTGAGCGTGTTCTACTTTCCATCTTCTATCTTTTTTACCCTTTAATGCTGATTTATATGCTTTTAAAACTACAATATTTGCAGAATCGCCAATGGCATGTGTGTTCATCTGGTAATCCGTAGCGGCTATTTTTTTTGCTAACTCTTCTATTTTATCTGCTGGTGTAACCAAGGCCCCAAAATGTCCAGGTTTATCTGTGTATTCCTGCTTTAATGCTGCTCCTCTAGAACCCAAAGCTCCATCTCCATATACTTTAACCGAACGCACATTTAGCTTCTCTGTTTTTAAAATACCCTTATTTAAAAAATGGTCTAAATTTTCTGGAGTATTAGACACCATTGCATACATACGAATAGACAAGTCTCCCGCTTGCTGCAAACTATCTATTAAATAAATCACGTCTTTATCCAATCCAGCATCGTTAACAGTAGTTAAACCGTAATCAAAACAAATTTTTTCTGCCTGTTTTAGTGCTTTTATTTGTGTTGCCCTACTAGGTTTAGGCATTACAGCATCTACCAAAGCCATTGGATTATCTACCAAAACACCGGTTAGTTTATTGTCCTTTTTAAGAATGTTACCACCAGAAACTTGTGTTTCCATGGTAATCCCAGCCAACTTTAAGGCCGCATTATTTACCAAATACGCATGCCCATCTACACGTTCTAGCACAACAGGTTTATCTGGAAAAAGTTCGTTTAAAACTGTATTGGTTGGAAATTCTTTTAAAGACCAATCGTTTTGATCCCAACCTCTACCCCTTATAACAGTAGCTTGGTTTGAGGCCGCAAAGGTTTTTACCCTTTTAATAACCTCATCAAAGCTACGGGTACCTACCAAATCAACAATTTGCTGATTTAGACCCAGACCGTAAAAATGACAGTGGGCATCTATTAAACCTGGAACTATTGTTTTACCCTCTGCATCAAAAGTTTCTTTTCCTGTGTAGTTATTGAGTAATTCGTTAGAATTGGCCAACGCAACAATTTCACCATTATTAATAGCCATGTAGGCCGCTTTTGAGAACGAACTATCTACCGTATAAATGGTAGCGTTGCTTACAATTAAATCTACTTCTTGTTTTTGTTTACATGCAAAAAGCAGCGTTAACAACGCTGCTAATGTTAAAAAGTGTTTTTTCATTTCTGTAGTCTAGTTTCTTCAAAAATACAGAAAGAAAAAAGATATGTACTACGTTATGGATTCAAGGCATCAAATTCTGTGATTACAAACTCTACCCTTCTATTTTGCTGTTTACTTAACGGGTCAAATCCTTTGTATAATGGTTGTTTTTCACCGTATGCCTCTGTTTTAATATTTTCATTAGGCATGCCTAAATCTTTAAGATAGTTGGCAACGGCAACCACTCGTTTTTTAGAAAGTTGATAGTTGTAGAAAGAAGAACCATCATTATCCGTATGTCCTTTTAAAGTTAGCTGGTGTCTTTTTGGATCTGCAATAGATAAGAAAAACTTTCTTAAATACTCTTTTGATTCCTTAGTTAAGCTATGGCTATCTGGCGCAAACTTAACCTTATCCATAACCATGGCCTTGTTGTATTCTATGCCTAATGGTTCGTTAACAAACAATGAGGCATCGTCTATATAATAATAAGCTATTTGACCACCTTTAAGACCGGAACCGTCTAATTGGCGTAAATATTCTTTAGGTGTTTTACCAAAATTACCAATGGTCACAAACTTCTCAAATCCATCAGCAACAAAGGTTAAAGATACTTTTGTCCAACCTTTTTTATTGCTAAGACTCCCATGACTTTTTAAATTTTCGAATTTGTAACTACCGTATTTATCTGAAACGCGTCTTAGGCTGATATTATTACTATCATCAAAATTCATTTTCTTACGAGTAAACAAAGCGCTTACTTTCTTTACTGCGAACTGAGAATCTTCTGAAAGGCTTACGTGAAAAGCAAATGTATATTCCTTGCCAGCCTCTAAAGTTTCTTCAAACTTTAATTGAACATACTCCGTGTAGGATTTACCAGCATACATATAAATGCCCATGTAACCGTTACCATTTTTTGGTTGTTGAAATCCCCTAAAATTTCTCGGTGCTGCGTTTTTACCTTTAGCATCTACATTAAAGTAATCTGCACTACCCTTGTTTGGCGTACTTACATGTGAAACCACACCATCTACCGCACCTAATTCGTCTGGTACATGACTATTTTTTTCAAAATCGCCATTCAACACCAAATTTTGACTGTTTGCAAAAGGTATTACAAACAACATTGCAGATAGGACACTTAAAGCTCTTGTTTTTCTTGTACTAAACATTTTGTAGGTATTTAAGGTTTAGATTTGGGATTAATTACTCCGCAAACTTATCTTAAATAGTATTTTTCCTACACATAAAGCAGATTAACCTGTAAGTACTATAGGTGAGTTGACTATTACTTTAGACCAATGGTTAGAAATCAAATTTGTAAGAAATACCTGCTAAAGCCTGAAAACCTTGTACATAGAAGTTACTCCATCTTTGATAATTCTTATTAGAAAGGTTAGAGAACTTAGCAAAAACCGACAATTGCTCATTAAAACGATAGCCCAAATGCGCATTGGCATCAAAAAAGCTATCTAGGGTAACTTGAGTAGCTGGAAACTCGTTTGGGAACAAGCCCGCTGTAGCTACCGCTTGTAAATCTTCGCGTTCGCCTACATAAAAAAGATTTGCACCTGCAAACCAGTTATCACTAATCTGATAATCCAAAAATACCGAAGCCTGTATTTGTGGTAAGTTCCAAGCAGGATTATCTGTCTCTGTATTATAGTGATTGTATTCTGCATTAGCACCTAAAGAAAAATTTCTATTTAAGTCTACGTTTATTTCAGCAAATGCCCCAACTGTTTTAACATCATCATAAAAAGCCTGAAAAGAATTACCGTAGGCATACCCTTCTTCTGCCCTATTGGAGTTCTCTGGATTTAATAAAAACAACGGTTTTCTGTTTTCTGCTTTATAAAATGCCTTAAAATTATAACCAAAGTTGCTGAATAATTGGCCCTTAATACCTACATGGGCATGATATTGCATGTCTGTAGGCTGTATTTCTAAAGTTGGCGAAACATAAGGGTTTTGCGCTACCAATGTTCTATAAGAATTCTGCTGCAGGTCACCTTCAATACCTCCATAGGCAATTACCTGATCTTCCATAATACGGTAAGATGCCGTAACAGCAGGGTAAATGTAAAAACTACCATTACTTCTTTCCAAATCCATACCATACACAAAATTGGCACCTAATTTTAAAGTCAATTCATCTCTTAACACCAAAAAACTAGGGTTTATACCGGCAATTAATTGCCCATAGGTTATACCTTCATTATTATCCAAATTGTTTAGACTAGCATTGGCAAATTCTCCGCCAACGTAGTCTACCTTAGCTTTTATAGTCACCATTTCTGTAGTAATGGGTAATTCTATGGCAGCACTAAGAGCAGCGCTGTTTTCTGCAGACTCTAAATGATCCCAAAAACGATTTAATTTTAAATCTGCATTTTTAAAGAAACTGTCCTCTACATTTATGTAGGCATTAGCACCAGCAGAAAAATAATTCTGTTGCTCATCTATGGCATCTACTTCTTCTTGTGTGTATACTCCACTTTGCAAACCGTACCAATTGTATAATTGGTGCCCCAAATCCAACCCAACACCATAATCATAATCACGGTCCCTTTTGGTAAAGGCCACATCCAAATCCGTATGGTAAAAATCAGTTTCTAAAGGGGTACTGTTTATATCGCCTCTAGACGAATGATGGTCCAGGCCAATATCCAATAGGTTCTCATCTCTTCCAATTTCCCTACTGGTATAAAAATTAACCAATGCATTATTATAATTACCCAGCCCAACAGCTGCGTATGAATTATACAACCTTGGTGGCGGAGTTTTCTTTACAGTAGAAGCTTTTGCTTTAGCGGGTGTAAAGGTAGAAGCCACCGGAACCGAGAAAATGCTGTATTTAATTGGTTTCTTTCGTAAGGCTATAGAATCTTCAATTACAGGTTGTGTTTTAATTTTAAAAGCATCTGAAACCGATGGCGCATATGGTTTTACTACCGTTACTGTTTCTGTACCTATATCTTCTTTTTCTTGGCCCAAAACCAGTGCCATGGTAAATAGCGCCAGCAGGGTAATTATATTCTTATTTGTATTCATGTGTTCTCTAATGCTAGTACTATTATTTTCCATTTGGGTCTACAGAAGCGTTTCTCTCTGCTTCTTGCGACTTAATTAAAGCTAATTCTCCTTTAGCCTGTGCAATTATTTCTGGATATTCCTTAAAATTCTCCAATACGTTTTCCAAAATATAAGTGGCTTGGAAAGCATCGTCTAAGGCATTAAAATTCTTTGCCATAACAATTAAACCTTTTCCTGCCCATTCTTTGTAAGAAGAAAAATCTTTTACCAACTTCTGTACCGATGTATTAGAAGCTTCATAATTTCCATTTCGGTTTTTAAAGAAGGCATCATAATACCAAGCTTCTGCCCCTACCTTACCCGTTGCAATGGATTTTACCTCTGCAAATGTTTCTTCTGCCAAGGCCTCATCTCCCGTTTCAATGGCAGACTTGGCTATCATGATTTTTGCATCGCTTTTTATACGGTTATCTATGTTTGGCACGGCCAAAACCTTATTGGCATAGGCCAAGGTTTTGGTATAATCTTTCTGCTCATAATACCCTTTCATCAAATTGCTTTGTGCAAATGTTCTATTCTGGCTTATTTCTGCTTCTTTTTCTAATTGTTGTAAATACGGAATTGCGTTTTTGTAATCTGCGTTGCCAACATAAATTTCGCACACCCTTGTAAGTGCCTGTTCCACAAACTCACCACCACCTTGTTGGGCAACGGCTTTATAATGTGGCAATGCCTTTTGCTTGTTTCCTTGGCCAAAATAAAGCTGAGCCAATGTAAAATGTGCTTGGGTAGCATGTACACCATTAGGAAACTGACTTAAATAGCTTTCAAAAGATTTAATTGCCTGCTCCGTTTTCCCTTCCACATATTTTCTATCTGCTGCCTCATAGCTAGCTTCTTCCAACTCAGAATCGGTTACCTCAACAAAATCTAAGTTTTTGGCCCATGCGGCATACTCATCAACCCTACCCATATCCACATAAACCAATTTTGCCGTACTTACCGCCTGTAACGCTTCTTGCGAATTTGGATATTCTGCAACAACATGTTTAAACTTGCTTATGGCTTGTTCATTTCTGCTGGCATTGTAATGCACCAAACCTTGCCTTAATAAAGCTTGTGGTGCAAACTTACTGGCAGAAAATTCTTGCAACACCTTGTCATAAGTAGCTAAACCTTGGGCTTCTTTATTTATTTTAATGTAAGTGTTGGCTAACTCAAAAAGAGCATCGTCCCGTAAAGAGCTATTGCCATACATTCGGTTAAACCCGTTTAGCTGCTCTATTTTTGCCGTATTTTTTCCTAAAAAACCGGTACTCATGGCTTTTTGGTAAACAGCATAATCTCGTTCTGGCCCATTAAATTTAGAAGCATCATCATAAGCGCTTATGGCCGCGGTATAATTGCTACTTACAAAATAGGTATCGCCCAGTCTAATTAACGCATCTGTTTTAATAGCATCTTCTAATTTCGCATTATTGGCAGCACTCTTAAAAAACGTAACGGCATTACCGTAATCTTTCAATTTAAAATAGGTATAACCTAAATTGTAATTTATTAGTTGAACCTCGCTACCCTCTAAATTTTTATAATCTCTTTTAAACGAATTGAATTCAGCAAGGGCCTCTTTAAACTGGTTTAAACGGTATAAAGATTCTGCCAACCAATATTGAGATTTACCCTTTATCCCATTGGTTCCATTTTTCTTAACGGCAATTTCAAAAGCATCAACGGCATCTTTATAATCACCATCTGTAAATAATTCTACCCCACGGAAATATGCAACTTTTTGATAGGTAGCTTCATCTGCAAAAGATGGATTATCTTTTAAAAGTTTCATGGCACCTGCAAAATTCTTGGAGGTGATGTAAGAATCAACCAATAGATTTTTTAATTCTTCTTCATTATTATCTTTAGGATACGTTTCCAGATAAGCCATAATTACTTGTGGTACCGGCTCGTACGGGTTACCTATTTCATAACTTAGCCTGGCATAATTAAGAAAGGCGTCTTTTTTAATATCCGCACTAAACTCCATGCTGGCGGCATTCTTAAAGGCATTTAAGGCCTCTGATTTCTTATCTAGCTTTAAATAACATTCTGCTAAATGGTAATATGCATTTTGCGCCACGGCATTAGTACCGTTCACAATTTTGTTAAACTGACCTATTGCTTGCTCAAAAGCACCAATTTTATAATAGCTATAGCCTAACAAATAAAAATCGGTATTATTCCATTTACCCCTTTTGCCTTTATATTCTTTTAAATAGGGAATAGCCTCTTGGTACTGCTCTAGATTAAAATAACTTTCTCCAATAATCTTGTTTAGCTCGGAAACCTCTCTCCTATCAGATTTTGGCAGTTGTTTTTTAGCCATTGCAATGGCCTTATCAAAATTGCCCAGCTTAAAATTTAAATCGGCCTGGTAGTAAGACAATTTCTCTTCAAGAATTTCTGGGTCGTTAATTTCATCAAATCGTTCATTGGCACTATCATAATCGTCTTGCTCATAAGAAATGTAACCCAAATAATATTTAGCTTGGCTACCATATTTATTAGAATTAGCAACTTTTGCCAAATACTTTTCTGCCTCCTTTGGCCTATTGGCCGCATAATAGCTGTAGCCCGTGTTAAAGTTAAAGCGCTCTTGGTCTTTTCTAGACATCTTGTTCTGCTCTACTTTCTTGTACCATTTTAAAGCATAGGGATATTTTCCGGTTTCAAAATAATAATCCGCAACATCCATAAAAGCAGAATTACGTTTGGTAGAGGTTGGGTAGCGCTCTACAAACTCCTCCATTAAATCATCTGCGCCACGTTGGTTTAGACGAATGGCCGCATTGGCAACGTAGTAGGTACTATTGGCCTTGGTTTCATAATCATTAGAAGATTCTTTTACCTTCATAAACAAAGCCTGTGCCGCTTGGTATTGCTCATTATTGTAGAGTTCTAGCGCATCTAGATAGGTTTTATTTTGATGGGTATAAATCTTGGTTTCCTGCGCAAAGAATAGTGCAGTACAAAGAACCCCAAAAAGGGATAGGTATAAAGTTTTACGATTCATAGTGTTCTACGCTCTGGTCGATTGTTAATGGATAACGTCAAAAAACGGACCAAAGTATAAACAAAGTTGATCCTAACATAAAATTAGGATTTAAAAATATACATATTGGTATAACT
Source organism: Croceivirga sp. ABH4_376 (assembly GCF_056160685.1). Taxonomy (NCBI): domain Bacteria; kingdom Pseudomonadati; phylum Bacteroidota; class Flavobacteriia; order Flavobacteriales; family Flavobacteriaceae; genus Croceivirga; species Croceivirga sp. ABH4_376. The sequence goes on from NZ_JBSWXQ010000004.1 coordinate 221,196, forward strand.
TATTACCTTTAGCCCTAGAATCTAAAACAGTATGGCAGAACCCATCTTAAAACTTACGGACGTTTCTATTTTTCAAAAAGATAATCTGGTATTGAGTAATGTTGACCTACACGTAAAAAAAGGGGAGTTTGTTTATATCATTGGTAAGACGGGTAGCGGTAAAAGTAGTTTTATGAAAACCCTTTATGGAGATTTACCCCTTAGTAAAGGCGAAGGTACAGTGGTAGATTTTAACCTAAAAACCCTTAAAGAAAACGATATTCCTTATTTAAGGCGAAAGCTAGGAATTGTATTCCAAGATTTTAAACTACTATCTGACCGAAACATAAACAATAACCTAAAATTTGTGCTAAAGGCAACCGGTTGGACGGATACCTCCAAGATGGATGATAAAATTGCCGAAGTTTTAGATAAAGTAGGCATGAAAACCAAAGGTTTTAAATACCCACACGAACTCTCTGGTGGCGAGCAGCAGCGTATAGCCATAGCTAGAGCCTTGTTAAACGACCCAGAACTTATTCTTGCAGATGAACCTACTGGTAACTTAGATCCACAAACCAGTGTAGAGGTAATGAAAGTATTACAAGAAATAAACAATAACGGGCGTACTATTATAATGGCAACTCATGATTATGCGCTAATACTAAAATACCCGCACAAAACTATTAAATGCGATGGAGGCAAAGTATTTGAAGTAATACAAAAAGCCGTGTAAGCCAACAAAACTTCTTTTTTTTATTACTTCAACTTTTGTTTCTTTGTTAAAATTGATTTAAAATTTTATATGGAACTTCTTGGAATAGATATTGGCGGTACGGGAACCAAAGGCGCCTTGGTAAATGCAGAAACTGGAGAAATGCTTACGGAACGCTTTAGAGTACCTACCCCAAAATCTAAAAAGCCAAAAGACATGGCCAAGGCCATTAAAGAAATTGTAGATCATTTTGATTATAAAGGTCCTGTTGGTTGTGGATTTCCTACTATAGTTAAAAATGGGGTATGCATGAGCCCAGGAAACTTACACAAAAGCTGGGTAGGTGTTAATATAGATGAATTGCTCACAGAAACCACAGGCCACGAATTTACCGTACTTAACGATGCCGATGCAGCTGGTTACGCTTCTATGAACTACGGGGTGGGCAAAGGAAAAAACGGTTTGGTTATAATGCTTACCGTGGGAACGGGATTGGGTAGTGGTGCTTTTTTTAACGGGCAGTTGTTACCTAATTTTGAGTTGGGCCAAATACCTTATAAAAAATATAAAAAAATAGAACTGTACGCCTCTAATTTTGCTAAAGAACGTGATGATTTAAGCATGGAAAAATGGGCCAAAAGATTTAATAAATTTCTACACTATGTAGAACTGTTGGTTAACCCAGATTTGCTAATAGTGGGTGGTGGTATTTCTAAAAAATGGGACCAATTTGGTCATCTTTTGGAAACAGAGGCAGATATTGTACAAGCAGAATTGATGAACCATGCTGGTATTATAGGTGCTGCAATTGCTTGTTTAAGAGAGCAACACCATGGCCATCTTACCGAATAATCAATATTAAAATTATCCATAAAAAAGCCCCAACAATTGCTGGTTTTTTTTTTAATTATGATGCTACGTATACCTAAAGTTTCTTTGCGTCTTCTGGCATTTCAAAAAAGTCTTCTGGTAATTCGGTTACAAACTCCATATCGCTAATTTCTATTTTGGTAATGTATTCTCCAGGTAGGCCATCTACGGTCCAGTGTGTTTTTAATAGACTTGGCAATAGAATACCGTCCACATTTACCAACTCGCCAACCTCCATGAATTTTTCTGGATTGTGCCCACCATCTTTAAAGTATTCTGGATAAGACACAATGTATCTAGTTGCCATTAATAAATATGTGTCTGCATCAAAATGTAAAATATAATAATCGTCTGGAGCATCTCCTGTACCCGCATCATATGTCACTTTAACAACCTTGGTATTCTTATCTTTATAAGTGACGTCTGGCAATAATTCCAAATTAACGCCTTCTCCATCTTCTACAAAAGGGTGCCCCATCAAATAAAGTGGTGTTAATGCCCAAAATTTGGTGTCGTAAGCAAAGGCGGTAGAGTCTGCTTTTATCCATGCTGTTTCTCCAGTATAACCAAATGTAGCCTCCTTATCTGTAGTACTGGTGTGCACTACCCTATTATACCACGGGTCCACAATTTCATAACTGTCGCGCTGCGTTTTATCTTTTTCTAAAGGCTGATAATTAAAACGCATGCCCAAGGGGCCATTTTCAAACCAAGTATCCAATCCGCCATGCGCTTCCATGGACTTCCAAATTACGCTGCCAGCCGCTGACGCGGTTAGGCGTTCTTTTGCTTTTTTAACCCTATTTGCAATCCAAGTATCCGGTATGGCTACACTACTTTCTACCGCTGTTGGATCTGGCAGAACGTTTACTTCAGTTTCTTTTTTTTGCTCTTTACAAGCTATTACGCTGATTAATAGGGCGGTCACCCCAATACCTTTAATTAAGTGTTTCATTTTGTCCATTTTAAGCACTAATAGTCGGGCAAGACTGTAAAACCTATCTAAAAAAAAGCCCCGATCTTCATCGGGGCTTTTGCATTATATTTTGTTACGTTTTCTATCTACCTCTTTCAGATATACCTTTCTTAACCTTAAGTGGTTGGGCGTTACCTCTACATACTCATCTTTCTGTATGTATTCCAAGGCTTCTTCTAACGAAAATTTGATTGCTGGTACAATCTTAGCTTTATCGTCTGCTCCTGAAGAACGCACGTTAGAAAGTTTTTTGGTTTTGGTAACGTTTACCGTCATATCATCCTGACGTGAGTTTTCACCAATTACCTGACCCTCATAAATATCCTCTCCCGGATCAACAAAGAATTTACCTCTATCTTGCAATTTATCAATAGAATAAGGAATTGCAGTACCGGTTTCCATAGAAACAAGAGAACCGTTGATTCTACCTGCAATGTCTCCTTTAAGCGGTTGGTATTCCACAAAACGGTGCGCCATTATAGCTTCACCCGCTGTTGCTGTTAATAGTTGGTTTCTTAGTCCAATAATACCACGAGAAGGAATCATAAATTCGCATAGCATACGCGAACCCTTTGCTTCCATACTCACCATTTCACCTTTACGAATAGATACCATCTCTACGGCTTTACCAGATACTTCTTCTGGTAAATCTATAGTCAATTGCTCTATTGGCTCACACTTTACACCGTCTACCTCTTTGATAATTACCTGTGGCTGACCAATTTGTAGCTCATACCCTTCTCTACGCATGGTTTCTATCAGTACAGACAAGTGTAATACACCACGCCCAAATACTAAAAATTTATCTGCGCTATCTGTTTCTTGCACTCTTAGTGCTAAGTTCTTCTCTAATTCTTTTTCTAGACGTTCTTTAATGTGTCTAGAAGTAACAAACTTACCGTCTTTACCAAAGAATGGACTGTCATTAATAGTGAACAACATGCTCATGGTAGGCTCGTCTATTGCAATAGTCTTTAGCGCTTCTGGGTTTTCTATATCTGCAACGGTATCGCCAATTTCAAAACCTTCCATACCTACAATAGCACAGATATCTCCGGTTTGAATTTGCTCTACTTTTACACGACCTAAACCTTCAAAAACGTAAAGTTCTTTGATTTTAGACTTTACAACTTTACCATCTCGCTTAACCAATGATACTTGTTGCCCTTCTTTTAACGTGCCACGCTGTAATCTACCAATAGCAATTCTCCCTGTAAAAGAAGAGAAATCTAAAGAGGTGATCAACATCTGTGTAGTACCCTGTTCTGGTTTAAATTCTGGAACGTGGTCTAAAACCATATCCAACAATGGCTCAATATTTTCGGTTGGTTTTTTCCAATCCTCTCCCATCCAGTTGTTCTTTGCAGAACCATAAACGGTAGGGAAATCTAATTGCCATTCTTCCGCACCCAACTCAAACATTAAGTCAAATACTTTCTCATGTACACCTTCTGGGTCGCAGTTTTCTTTATCTACCTTGTTTACAACAACACAAGGCTTTAACCCTAATTCAATGGCCTTTTGCAAAACAAAACGTGTTTGTGGCATAGGGCCTTCAAAAGCATCTACCAACAAAAGAACACCATCTGCCATATTTAGTACACGCTCTACCTCACCACCAAAATCGGCGTGACCAGGAGTATCAATGATATTAATTTTGGTATCCTTATAGATAACGGAAACGTTCTTAGAAACAATTGTAATTCCTCTTTCTCGTTCCAAATCGTTGTTGTCCAAGATCAAATCTCCTTTGTTTTCGTTCTCACGAAACAACTGACAGTGAAACATAATTTTGTCTACCAAGGTAGTTTTACCGTGGTCTACGTGCGCTATAATAGCGATGTTCTTGATTTTCTGCATCTTCTGATAATAAGGGCGCAAAATTACATTGTTTTTTTTGCATTCTTATTTTACCTAACAAAAAAATAATCTGAATTTAGAAATAAACAACTTTACTGGGCGATCTATTGATAGAAAATCAAGATATAGCACTGATAAATCAATATAATTACAACCCTTTATAACTTCTTTTGTATTTGACAGGGATTGCCAAATGCCAGCACGTTGTCTGGAATATCTTTATTTACGACACTACCCGCACCAATGGTTACATTATCGCCAATGGTAACCCCAGGAAAAATGACCGAATTGCCCCCAACCCAAACATTGTCACCAATCTTTACCGGCTTGCTTGAAGTTAAATAACTAGAACCATTCTCCGTGGTAATTATTCGTTCCGATGCTTTTAGCGGGTGGCTCGCGGTATATATCTGTACATAAGGAGCTATTAGTCCATTTTTACCTATAATTATACTATTGTCATCCAAGAACATACAATTGGTATTTACAAACGTATTTTCACCAATACGAATGTTCTCTCCATAATCGCAAAAAAAAGGTGTTTCTATCCAAACGCCTTTATCCACACCTCCTAATAATTCTTCTAAAATACGCGCTCTTTCTTGCAATAAAGTGGAATCTAACGTATTGTACTGCTGTAATAACCTTCTGGCTTTATGATACGTATTCAACAATTCTACGTCTCTGGAATCGTAAAATTCGCCTGCAAGCATTTTTTGTTTTTCTGTCATAGAAAAGTTATTCTGATTTGTTAATTGTTCGTCTTCTTTTAAAACGAACCCATTCTTATCATTAAACTATTAAGGCGTTAATAACTAATTCCAAAATCTGCCTGCTGCTTTTTGCGCTTAGTGGCCACCCAACCAAAAGTAAAGTTTAGTATTGGCCCATGACCATTTAAAACACCATCGCCACGGTAATAACCATACCCCGCTTCTATATTGTAATTAAATCCTTTTTTATTGGTGCGTTGTATACCATAAACCCCACCATAAAATGCCACGGCAAAGTCCTTATCCGGCACCATGTTTTGAGACAGTTGTAATTTTCCCCAGAAGATAGAACGGGCGGGAGCCAAATAATTGGCAGAATTGCCTATTACATTTTTATTGGCGTCCAAACGCCTTTGTATATTATGGTAATATCTAATACGGGTATGCCATGCGTAACCAAAAGTGTATCCTTCTTGATACGTTGCCAAACCAGGTGAAAAACTAGTAGATGCGGTTACGTTGCGTAGCAAACCAATCTCATACCTAAATCCGGGGCCTAAAAGGTTGAAGGTTACTTGGTGTTTTTCTAAATGTAGTAACCCAGAACCTTTTTCACTTAGGCGGTACTGTGCTTGCAAGGTTTGTAATGCCAAATGGCAAAATACAAGCAAAATAATACGTTTCATGATGGTAGTTTAGGGCATAAGTTAATTTTCTTATGCCCTATAACGGTCGCCTTTAGCTAATTTTTAGGATTTTAACTTATCATTTATCGTCTTGATTTTCCAAGTACAAACCCCAGTTTTAAGGCGGTAGCTATAGCAAAACCGCCATCGTATTCCGAAAAGTGATATGCAGGCCCAACCTCAAATCGAAACTGTAACCCTTTCTTACCAGTTCGCTGCAATCCGTAAACTGCCCCTGCCAATGCAAAGTAGTCCTCGTAATAATCCAAATCGCCAATAAATGCTTTTCCGCCTTGTATGGCCAACAAGGGTGCTATATAATTCCCAGAATTACCGGCAATATTCTTGTCTTTAGACAACCGTCTATCAAAATTTATGTAGTTCCGGTACTGCAAACGACCTATGGGGTAAATGCCAAAACCGCTTTCTGAAAACGAAGATTCCACATATTGAAAACCAATAGTACCTTCTATTGCCATGGTAGATTTTTCTCCTACAGCTGCCTCATAAATTACGCCGGGCAACAGCAGATTAAGTGTTATTTGCGATTCTTCTACCTGTCTGTTCTGTGCCATAACAGGCATAAATAGGCCAAGGGCCATAAGTGTAGTGTATATGATTTTCATGATGGATTGTTTAAGCATTTAGCTTATCAAATAACGAGCCAAAAAAGTATCTTTGTTAAAATTCTAGATTATGAATCTTTCTTTAATACCGCAATTAAAACATGCCAAAAGCGATAACTTCTTTTTACTATCTGGGCCTTGTGCCATAGAGGGCGAAGACATGGCCATGCGTATTGCAGAGCATATTGTTACGGTAACGGATAAGCTTAAGATACCTTACGTATTTAAGGGAAGTTTTAAAAAAGCGAATCGTAGCAGAGTAGATTCTTTTACTGGAATTGGCGATGAGAAAGCGCTTAAAATATTAAGAAAAGTATCTGAAACTTTTGAAGTACCCACCATAACAGATATTCATGAAGTTACCGATGCTGCCATGGCTGCCGCATATGTAGATGTGCTGCAAATTCCAGCATTTTTGGTAAGACAAACAGATTTAGTGGTTGCTGCCGCGGAAACGGGTAAAGTAGTGAACCTGAAAAAGGGACAGTTTATGAGCCCAGAAAGCATGCAACATGCCGTAAATAAGGTTAAGGAAAGTAATAACGAAAAAGTTTGGATTACAGACCGGGGTACCATGTTTGGTTATCAAGATATGATTGTAGATTTTAGGGGCGTACCTACCATGAAACAATATGCTCCCGTGGTCTTAGACGTAACCCACTCTTTACAACAACCCAACCAAGCTTCTGGCGTTACTGGTGGTAGGCCGGCATTAATTGGCACAATGGCCAGAGCAGGTATTGCCGCAGGTGTAGATGGCATCTTTATGGAAACGCATTTTGACCCAAAAAATGCAAAAAGTGATGGCGCAAACATGCTAGATTTAAGTCTTCTTGAAAAAATTCTTACCGATTTAACCGCTATAAGAAAAACCATTAATTCACTATAAATCAGTTTTTTAATATCTAAAAATGCCTATATCTAAAATTATTATTTTTATTTATTCTAAATAAATTTTGAATAAATAGCACCCTCATGTACATTTGTCTTGTTTTTATTTAGACCAATAACAAATAACAATCAAATAGCATGAAGTATAATATACTTAGCTGCCTTTGTCTCTTAGGATTCTGGGCAACTGCGCAACAAATAACAGTGAGTGGAAAAATAGTTGATACAGATGGTTCACCCGTTGCTTGGGTTTCTGTAATAGAGGAAAATTCAACTAATGGAACTAACTCGCAAGAAGATGGAATATTTATCCTTAAAATTTCAGAAAACAAACCCACTACCCTACTCTTCTCCGCGGTTGGTTATAAAACCATCAAAAAGAAAATAAGCCCTAATACGACCAACCTACAATTGGGGAGCATACTATTAGCACAAAACCAAGAACAATTAGAAGAGGTGGTGGTAGAAGGGCATCACAACAAATATGTACAACGTACTCCTTCTTCTTCTTTAAGACTACAAACAGAAGTAGCAAAGCTTCCGCAAAACATTCAAATAATTGGGGGCGAATTACTAAAAGACCAACAAGTAACCAACATCATGGAGGGGCTTAGCCGTAACGTAAGTGGGGTTACACTGCTAGAGCACTGGGGTAATTTTGCTCGAGTGAACATGCGTGGCTTCCGTTTACCCGCCTTTAGAAATGGATTTAACGTACAAGACTCTTGGGGTCCATTGTCCGAGGATATGGCTTTTGTAGAGCAGGTAGAATTTGTTAAAGGTCCGGCTGGCTTTATGATGGCTGCAGGCGAACCAGGTGGTTTTTATAATGTGGTAACCAAAAAACCAACAGAACAATCTATTGCTAGTGTAAATGTTATGGCTGGTAGTTATGATTTTTACCGAGGTAGTTTTGACTTTGGTGGCAAACTTACCACTAACGGCAAACTGTTATATCGTTTAAACGCCATGTACCAAAGTAATGACACCCATAGAGGTAACGAAACTACAACGCGCTATGGTGTTGCACCTGCCCTTACTTACAACATTAGTGATAAAACTGCCATAACAGCAGAATTAAATATGCAACAAGCAGAAAGCTTACTAGGTGCTGCCTATGTATTTGCCCCAGTGGCAGATGGTTACGGAAGCTTGGACCGTGATTTTAAATTTGTAGATACCAATTATCCTGCAACCGACATTCAAGAAGTTACCTTATTCACTAACATAAAACACGAGTTTAATAAAGATTGGGCGTTAGAAGGTAAGTTTGGTTATTTACGTTATGATCAAGAAGGCACCTCTACTTGGCTATGGTCATTAGACGATGCCACTGGAGATGCCATACGTTACAACAGCATTTGGGACGCGCTATCTATTGGCAAATTTGCACAAGCTTACTTAAATGGAACGGTTTATACGGGTGGTGTTACCCACAAGATATTGGGTGGATTCGACTTTACCGAACGTGAATATTGGGCAGATTTTAATCAATTTGGCATAGTAGACGTTGCACAACCTTTTAACATTTACAATCCAGAGTATGGCAATACCGTTTTGCCCGTTTTTAACCGTTCTGCATACGTAAAATTTAGACCTAACGTATACAACTACGGTTTTACTAATCGTTCGTTTTATTTTCAGGATGAAATTGGCTTTATGGAAGATAAAGTTCGTTTAACTCTTGCAGGGAGATACACCAATTTAGCCACTATAGGGATTACGGAAAACGAAGATATATTTACGCCTAGAGCTGGTATAAGCATAGATATTTTACCGAGCTTAAGTGTGTACGGATTGTACGACCAAGCTTTTACACCAAATGCTGGTGTAAGTGCTACGGGGGAACAATTTGACCCTGTTAAAGGAAATGACCTTGAAGGTGGTATTAAAAAACGTTTTTTTGACGGAAAACTAACCACGTCCTTAGGCGCTTACGTTATTACCAAAGAAAACGTACTTACAGCAGACCCGGACAACCCTAATTTTTCCATTCAGTTAGGTGAAATACAATCTAAAGGTATAGAGTTTGACTTACAGGGAGAGGTTACCCCAGAACTTAATGTGGTGCTTAATTATGCCAACACCAATGTTGAAATAACAGAAGACAGCAATCCAGAAAATATTGGTAATCGCGTTGCAGGCCACGCCAAGCACATGACCAATGGCTGGTTAAATTATAAGTTTGCTAACAGTTCTAAATTTAAGGGCTTTGGCGCTTCTTTAGGATACCAATACCAAATAGACCGTTCTACATGGCAATGGGGAGCAGATAACGAATCTGTATTGCCAGATTACTTTAGGTTAGACGGGGCGCTTTCGTGGCAAAACAACAACTTTAGAGTGCAATTAAACATCAATAATTTATTGGATGAATACCTCTACTCTGGATCTGCCTATAGTTCATATCTGTACTGGCAGTCAGAACCTGGTATTAACGGGAGACTTTCCGTTACCTACAATTTTTAACCTTCTTGTTTAGTTTGAGTTAGTTTTTTTTACCGGTCCCCGGGCAACTGGGGACCTCTTTTAAATCCTTTTTTTATGAAAAAAATTATAACAACATTAGTTTTAGCCCTAAGCTGCTTTACCTCTTTTGCCCACTATTTATGGGTAGATACCGCACCCAAAGGAAAAATTGGCAATACGCAAGAGATAAAAGTCCATTTTGGAGAATATACCTATGGTGTTATTGAAAAAGTAACTGGGGAAGCTTTTCCCGCGGTTGCTAACTTTACCCTTTGGTTGGTACATCCAAACGGTACTAAAACAGTCTTAGAAACCCAAGCCAAGGACAATCATTATTTGGCCCAATTTACCCCAACCACCAATGGAGTATACACCATAGCATTAAACAATAATGAAATTGATGTAATAGACTACACACAATACGATTTCGGTATTTTTAAAACGCATTACCATAGTACTGCAAAGGTTCAGGTTGGATTGGATGATAGCGATACCAAAACGATAAATACAGAAGGCATTGCCATTAAACAACTAGCCAATACCAATGATAAGGTTACCTTACAAGTGCTGTATAAAAATGCACCATTGGTAAACCATGAGGTTAAAATATACGTAGCGGATTTATGGTCTAAAACTTTAGAAACAGATGCTACAGGAAAAGTAGAATTTACAATGCCGTGGAACACCAAGTTTATAATTGAGACCACCAAAAACGAGGAGGTTCCCGGCATTTATAAAAATGACAAGTACGAGTTTATTTGGCATTGTGCCACCTATTGCATAAACAACTAGACTCATGACCACCCTATGTATTTTATTACTCCTAGCTGGGTTTTCCTTATGCTATAGCACCTCTAAGAAAATGCAACCAGTACCTATATTAGGTTTTGAGCCCATGTTAGGTCCTAATCCCGTTTTAAAAATAGGATTAGGACTCACCTTTCTTGGCTTGGCCTTGGGCTGCACCTTGTTCAATTTTGGACTTACCACTGGTATTTTTGTCTTTTTGGTTTTTCTGATGACGGTTGCAAGTCTTGTCATTTTATTGGCCCCATTAAAATTGCTTGGTCCAATAGTTGTTTTCCCAGTGTTTTTTGTCCTTGTATTCTTAGAAAATTGTGTGTTCTGATGCCTGCTAATCCTAAATACCTAAATCCAAATATTGGATCACGAATTTCCAAAATTACCGCAGCTATTTTGGGCGGACTCCTAGTAACCGTATCGCTGCATATGGCACTGGCTACTTGGTTAGACCGTACGCTAGTAATTATCACCAGTACCTATTCTGCTTTTATACTTTGGGTAGTGTTAATGATGATTGCTTTTGTGGCAAAGAGCGGCTTAAAAATCTTGGGCATATATCTTTTAATTAGTGCTTTGTGCTACGGCTTAGTGCATTTTGGACCAAACGTTTAGACCAATAATGAAAAGACGCATATACAATATACTTTTCCACACGCATACTATTAGCGGCATAGTAATAAGTGCTGCGCTTTATGTTATATTCTTTGCAGGCTCACTTTCCTTTTTTAGGGACGAAATTGCCAATTGGGAACAAAATAGCCATACGCAGTTTACAGACCATTTACCTTTAGACATTGACGCTTATGTAAAATCGATTTCTAAAAACCACCCCTTGCAAGGAAGAGAGATAGAGCTAACACACTACTACAATGAACCAACTTTTACCGTTAATATTAGCGCCAGTGCAGACAGCCTTGCAAATAAAGAACTACAACAGCCTAGCTTTTTCTATTTAAATACAACTGATAGCACCACCAGTACGTATCTAGACAATTATGGTTTGGGAGAGTTCCTTTACCGTTTACACTTTCTAGACCAAATTCCTTACCCTTATGGCCGTTATTTATCTGGTTTTGTTGCCCTGTTTTTTCTGTTTGCCTTATTTACCGGTATCTGGATACATTGGGATAAAATCATAAGCAACTTCTACACGTTTAGACCCTCGGCAAAACTTAAAACCATTTGGACAGATGCACATACCGCCTTGGGCCTTATTGGTTTTCCTTTTCAGTTTATTTATGCTTTAACCGGTGCTTTTTTCTTATTAAAAGGCATTTTAATGCTTCCTCTGGTTTATGGTTTGTATAATGGTGACCAAAATAAACTATATGAGGAATTAGAGTATACGGATCCACATTTTGATTATACCTATACCCCATTAGAACATCCACCAAAAATAAATCCACTAATAGAAAAAACGCTGGCAGATTGGCCAGATTTTCAATTGACGGAAGTACACATGTTTAATTATGGTGATGCCAATATGCACGTATCCTTAAGTGGTAATACCGCATACAATAAAAAGTTTAGTGGGTATGGTTATAGAATCTATAATGTGGCAGACCAGTCTATTACGCATGAAAAAGTTGCTAAAACCAATAATACCTATCTAGATGGTGCCAAGACCATTCTATACAGATTACATCTGGGAGACTATGGTGGTCTGGCACTACGTTTTATTTCTTTTATCCTAGGTTTAATTTCTTGTGTGGTAATTATCTCTGGTATCCTAATTTGGCTGGTAGCACGAAACAAAAAAAACATACCAGAGAAAAGACGCCGATTTAACCATTGGGTTGCCAATAGCTATATGGCTATCTGTTTAAGCATGCTACCGGTAACGGCCCTAACCTTTATAGTTACAAAATTGTATGGCGTAGAGCGTTCACTCATTTTTAAAACCTATTTTATTAGTTGGTTGTTGCTGAGTTTGTTTTTCACGTTTAAGAAAAACATCAACTTTACCAATAAATGGTGTTTAGTATCTGGTGGTATACTAAGTTTAGTTGTTCCTTTTACAAATTGGTTTAGTACTGGTAACTGGCCGTGGATAAGTGTAGCTAACGGATATAAGGAAATTTTATTTGTAGACTTACTTTTTTTAGGATTGGGCTTAATTGCCAGCTGGGTAGGTCTTTTCAAAATAAAATTTAAATCAAAAATAATTAACACGTAAAGGATTACAAGAATTTTTCGCCTAATCCTATTTTTCAAGTCATTAACAATCAATTATTTGCAAATCACTCGTGTAATTCACTGTTTCACAACATTTGTTTTAGCCTAGGTTTAAATACTATCAATTTTATAGTATCAACCTAAACCATTATAATGACCAAATTTAGCGATTGTGTAATCCATTACATATATTACTTAAAAAAACCGGCCACTTTAATTTACCTTATTCTAGCTTTTACTTGTAATATACAACAGCTTAGTGCCCAGACTACTTTTACTGAAAGTGCTGCCAGTTACAATTTAAATATTGGTCAAAGTAAAGATGGAGGGCATGCTTGGGCAGATTTTGATTTGGATGGCGACCAAGATGTTTTAGTTTTGGTAAATAGCACCTCGCAAAAAGCACGTTTAATGCGTAACAATGGAGATGGCACTTTTACCAACGTACAAGCAACACTTGCTCCTGGAATCTTAAATGCCCGTGCAGAACGCCAAGCAGCATGGGGAGACTTAAACAATGATGGCCGTCCAGATTTTATGATAACCTCTAGCGGTAATTCTGGTGGCAACCCATCACCACCTGCATTGCAAATTTTTCTACAAAATTTAGACGGCACCTTTGGAGATGCCCTTGGCGGTACCAACCCAATAACCGTAGGTAGAAATGGACATACTATTACTATTAACCCAATGAACGCAGAGGGCGCGGGATTTTTTGATTTTGAGGGCGATGGAGATTTAGACATCTTTTTTGATAGCCACAATTACGGTATAGAAATTCTACGTAATAATTATATAGACCATACCAATAGCACAGTAACCAACCCAACTGCAGCATTATTATTTACCCATATAACTACTGGCAACGGAAATGGTGTGGTAAATTTTGGGTTAAACCAATTTGCTACCGATGGAGATTTTGGAACGGCCGCAGATGCCAATGATGATGGTTGGGTAGATATTTTTATGCGTAAAAGAGATGAGAACGACTTTTTTTTAAATCAAGGTGGAATTTTTACCAATGGGTCTGATTTGGCACAAGCTGCCAATGGCAACAAAGGTGGTAATGGACTTTGGGATTTGGATAACGATGGCGATTTAGATGCTGTTTGGACAGAAAATGGATTAACCCAAATTTACCGAAACGAGGGCAATGGTACTTGGACCGCCTTAGGAACTGGTGTTTTTCCTGGTTTACCGCAACCCAATAATAGTAACAACGGTAGCTCTTCTAACAGAATAGACGCCTTAGCCGGTGGTGATATAGATAATGATGGCGATATAGACATTTTACTTGTTGGGCAAAACAGAAGTTATTTATATATAAACCAATTAAATAGCCCCACTCCAGCCCCAGGGGTTATTGGTAGTGGTAGCGCTATGAATTTTAGTCTAGATCCAGAAACATTTAATACCAATGATGGTGAAGGTACCACAATGGTTGATGTTGATGATGACGGGGATTTAGACATATATATGAACATTAATGGTTCTAGCAACCAACTATGGATAAACAACCTAGCAGCGGCAAACCGAAATAACCACTTAATGGTAAACGTTATAGAGGACCGTGCCTCCAATGGAGACACAGGAGGTTTTGCCGGAAGGATCGCCCTAGGAACTAACGTATTAATAAGAGATTGTAGTGGAAATATCGTAAGTGGGCTTAGACAAGTAAACGGAGTTTATGGTCATGGTACCCAACAACCAGAAACCGTACATTTTGGATTGCCCCTAGGGGAAAACGAAACCTATATTATTGAAGTTCGCTATCCAAATTTTAACGACCCAGAAGAGGGAATTACTAGATTGATTGCTACAGGGGTGGCGCAGCCTGCTACCATTGCTGGCACCAATCATTATAATATAACCACAACAAACGCAGAAACCATACAAAACCTGAATACGCCAGAGGCGGAAGATGACTTGGTAACCATACCTTATGGCAATAGTGTATCTATACAAATAAACCTTTTTACCAATGATACAGAACCGGATGGGGAAAACTTTTTTATAGAAAGTATTACCCAACCATCCGTGGGTTCTGTTACCATAGATGATGCCAACAATGGCTTGGTTACGTATACGTATAATGAAGCAAATCCGTTTCCCGGTTCTACTTCCTTTACGTATACCATTGTTGACGAAACCTATAATTTATGTGCAGCGCAAGGAAAATCAGACACGGCAACGGTAACAGTTTACGAACCCTGCTCTGACCCCACGGGTGTAGATACGGATGGAGATGGCATTAACGACATTTGCGACTATGACGATGATAATGATGGAATTTCAGATTTTGACGAACAACAATGTTCTACCACAAACCCTGGGGTATTGGGAATACCTACAACAGTTTTAGGTGGTACTGCGGTAGATGAAATTTATACGGACTACAATGGCTATTGGTACTCCTCCTCTTCAGCTATAAATCCAACTGAACCTAATTTAAGCCATAATTTATTGGCCTTTGGTTCTGGAGGAAATCTGTATAGCACAGGCGTTGTTAATACCAATATGCTAGACACGGATAGCAACGGAAGGTATGATGCCGTAGATACCAATGGCGATGGCAGTGGCAATATAACCACTGCGGAAATGGAGTGGCGTGCCTTTAGACCTAATAGTAATATTACCAATAAAGTGGCATTAGAATCTGCCTTAAATGATGGTACACTAGGTAGTGCTCTAGGCTCTACCGTAG
Organism: Croceivirga sp. ABH4_376; assembly: GCF_056160685.1. Taxonomy (NCBI): domain Bacteria; kingdom Pseudomonadati; phylum Bacteroidota; class Flavobacteriia; order Flavobacteriales; family Flavobacteriaceae; genus Croceivirga; species Croceivirga sp. ABH4_376. Next base: position 236,664 of record NZ_JBSWXQ010000004.1, read on the forward strand.
TTGCAAACTTGGCTACGGATCCGTTAAACCCATTACTTACCAACGGGCCAAGAGGCCTAGATTTAGGCACGGGAATAGCTAACGTTTTTGATTCATGGTTCTTTAATATTTCTACTATTAATATAGCTGCGGTTAATGATGGTTTACCCGATATTTTAATTACGCAAGTAGCTCAGATAAGTTCTACTGTTGATCATAACATTGCTTTCTTTGATGCAGCAGGTAATCCGGTAGGAAACCAAGTTAGGGTTACCTCATTAGGAGGTGGAGAACTTTCTAACGTAATTGGTTCTCAACGTTACGATGTCTATCAAACCAATGGAAGCGCCTGGCAAATTAACGTAACAAAAAATATTAGAATGGCCACATTAGAATTATCTGAATTTGGTTTGGATGCCTCCAATATAGGCAATGTAGCCTTAATGCGCCTTACCTTGAACAATAGCGCAGACACAGCATTTTTAGCTTACAATATGGATTCTTTTGGAGAATTCTGTACAGATTTGGATACGGATGGCGATGGCATTGTGGACCGTCTAGATTTAGATAGTGATAATGACGGGATATTTGATGTTGTAGAAGCTGGCCATAATCTTGCACATACCAATGGCATGTTAACTGGTGCCGTAGGGGCAGATGGTATTGCCGATGCATTACAGACCAATCCTAACAACCAAACCACTACTTACATTGTGGCGGATACTAATGGAGATGGTTTACCCGATTTTCAAAACTTAGATAGCGATGGGGACGGCTGTGCAGATGTGAATGAAGCTGGATATACAGATAACAACGATGATGGTTACTTAGGAGATATCCCATTAACGGTTTCTTTGGACGGTGTGGTTACATCTGGTGTGGATGGCTATACTACACCTATTGATGCAGATGGCAACGGCCTTTATGATTATACAGAGGTTGGTACGGCTCCTACAATTACCAATCAACCCGCCAATACTACAATTTGCCCAGGATGCTCTGGAACCATAACGGCTAATTTTACAGATGCAGATGGCTATCAATGGCAACTTTTTAATGGTACCACTTGGGAAAATTTGGTTGAAGGTGGTATTTACGGTGGTACCACTACACAAACCTTGACCATAACCAACCCAACAAATGCAGATCATGGGAATACATATAGAATTGTTGGTAGTAGCTCAACTTTTGTGTGTACCAATGCTATCTCAGACCCAGTTGTATTAAGTGTTCGTATTAATACCGTTATTACGAATAGACGTATAACCTATAGGGTAAATCGTGATTAGAAATAACTGGTTTACTCTTTTTTGTAAAATCCGTTTCCCCTAAGCTGGTAAGCTTCTTCTAGTACTTCTTGAAGAACACGATCATCTATGGCTTCTAAGGAAGAATACCTAAGTGATTTTACCACTTTACGCTTTTCACAATTCATTTTATCTAAATGTTTGGTCAAATGTGCAGAGTTCCAAAACGCAATATCTACATATTGTTTTTTGTGCGAAGCATTTAAATAACATATAGGGCTCTTACCTACATAAAAACAAGGAATATTCCACTTGTATTTTATTTCTACATCGGGCACTATACTCTGGATGGTCATTTGTAAGTGCAGTAGTATACTGCGGTACGGTTCTGGTTGATTAAGTATGTAGGCCTCTGCTGGATTCATTTTAAAATCATTTTTTAAATATCTTTTTAACCGCCTGCATGATCAACACTACTACCAAACCAATGAACAAGCCTAATAGGAATTCTTTTAACATGGTTGGTAAAGCAGGAAATAAATGATGAAAAAACGCAATGTTATGATTAAAAATACCCCCAGAAACCAATAAAAGTGCCAATGTACCCACAACCGATAACGCTTTAATTATAACGGGTAAAGCATTTACCAATAACTTACCAACTTTATCAGAAAAGCTATTTTCTTCTTCATTTAGATTGATGAGACGAACACCATAATCGTCCATACGTACAATCAATGCAACTATTCCGTATACACCAACGGTTGCTAGCAATGCAACAATAGAAACGGTTGCTATCTGTATGGTCAACGTTTCATTTACTACCGTGCTTAAAGCAATAATAACGATCTCTACAGAGAGAATAAAATCCGTGATTATGGCATCTTTAATTTTCTTTTTTTCTAATTGCGGTAAATCTTGTTCTGCTACCTCCGTAGGCTTCTGTGCATCTTCATGTTGGCCTTTATGAAAAAAGTATTCGTAAATCTTTTCTGCACCTTCATAAGCCAAGTAAATTCCACCCAATACCAATATTACGGTTATTGCAACAGGAAAATAAGCACTCAATAAAAAAGCTATGGGTAAAATAATAAGCTTGTTTAAAAAGGAACCTTTAGTAATGGCCCACAAAACTGGTATTTCCCTGCTAGATAAAAACCCGGTTGCCTTTTCTGCATTTACGGCTAAATCATCTCCAAGAATACCTGCTGTTTTTTTTGTTGCTATTTTACTCATGGAGGCCACGTCATCCATTAAAGCAGAGATATCATCTAAAACAGCAAAAAAACCAGAAGCCATATTTTTAATTTAAGATTAGTGATTTAATTAGTTGTTCCGCAAAATAAATAAATCCTACCTAGAAGGTGGTCTTAAAAGCAAAAAAAGAGAATACTTATAAACCTTTTAAAGACATAAAGGTGGCCACCCAAATAATTAAGGACGATAAAAAGATGCCAATGGTATTGGCCATAAATGCCTTTGTTTTTTCCATCTTAAACAGATATGCCGCAATACTGCCGGCATAAACCCCTGTTCCAGGAAGCGGTATCATAACAAAGAGGATAACACCTAGAAAACCGTACTGCTTAATCTTGTTTCCAGAGCCCTTTTTAGCTCTTTGCCCAACAAAAACAGCAGATTTCTTATAAAAACGCCATTTTACCAAGTGCCTGTTTACGTACTCTAAAAAAAACATCATTAATGGAAAAACCAACACATTGGCCGCAAAACAAACTACAAACACCAAATAGGGGTTAATTCCTTGATACATACCGTAGGGAATACCCACCTTGGCCTCTCCAAATGGAGAAATGCTCCAAAGTGCCGCTATAAGTATTTCTTTAAGCAATTTTTATAGTTTAGAGCCTGCAAAACTAGTAAGGAATTTAAGTTCTGCTCCTTAAAAAATTATTAATTATCTCTTTTATCGTTTAAGTGAGCTAGAATAAAGTTTAAGGGCAAGTACAGTTTTAACATGGTAAGTAGAAAAACTGTTTTCCTTAGTCAATACAGGATAAAAAAGTAGCTTTCAATAATTACCATTACAAAATAGTAGGCAAGGTACTAGGCTAAAAAATTGGTCTTAAAACCCTTGGAGATTTTTGCAGCATAAAGCTCAGGAGTTTCTTTAGCAATTACCACCTTACCAGTATCCAAATAAACATCAAACACAAAACAAGAAAAATCCACACAACATTCTTCATCCAATTCTTTTAAAAGAAATTGAACCAGCTTTGGCCTTAATTGATATTCTAACCGAAGCTTATGTTGGTCAAAATTAACGGTAGAATTAGAGGGGGCAATCCAATTAAATTTCATTTGTTAATTTATTGTTAAAACAAAACTAACTAAAAAATTGAAATGCCCTCTATATTTTAGCCCAAGCGTTACGCTTTACCGTCTACATAATCTTGCAAGTATTCATATTTGGCGGTAAGTTTTCCATTTTGAGTCATTCTAGCCCTTTCCAGTATTCCATCTTTATCGCCATTAAAAAAGGCAGGAATTACGTGTGCCACGAAAGCTTCTCCAAAACCGCCACTGGCATCTCTTGGTAGTTCTGCAGGCAAATTATCTACCGCCATAACCGCTATAGCATCTTGTTGTAAAAAATCTACTTCGGTTTCTGTTTTGGGATCATAACCATAAACTGGGTCTGCAATAGTAGATGGTTTAATGGTGCTTGCTACGGGCCCATCTATATCACAACTTATATCTGCAACCACTTTTATTTTAAATTCTGGTTGTTTGGCATCTGCTCTTGTGTATAAATAAGGAGCACCATCCCCGTAAAAATGCCCCGCAATAAACATATCTGATACTTTGGCAAAACGAAAGAAATTAGTGGCATACCCAGAGGGATCTTTAAAAAACTCTTGCTTATCCCCTTCTGAGCCGTCTTTGGGTTTATTGTAATCTAATACGTCTATTTGGCAATACACCGCCTCTTGGTATGCCTTGCCTAAATAATCTGCAACGCTAACCTCTTTAATACCCATACCATCTAGCATTTCTTTAGCACCATTACCTACCCTACCCATACCGGTAAGCACAATTTTAATGGCTGGTAATGTAATTTTTTTAAGTTCTGCTATTAGTGCCGCCTGGTCTTTAAGGTGTTCTGCTTTTGGCAAGGTAAACGATTGTTGTTTTAAACCAAAAGTTCTAATACCGTTGTACGCCCCTACAATACCCGCGTACCTACCAAAAGCCACTAAGCGTTGCCCTTGGGTATTGGTAATTACTTCATGATCATACAATTCTATGTTTTTTTCTAACACAGCTCTTAGTAAATCCCTGTTATAAGGTTGCTTTTTTATGGTGTGCGAAAAGAAAAAGTATTTTTTATTAGGCAACAATGCATCTATTGGCACTTCTTTAACGCCCAAAAGCACATCACAACTTTCCATGGCATGTTGCACCGGCACTCCTGCATCTTTATATTCTTGGTCCTTAAAAACCCGAATAGGCGATGGCTCTACAACTAGTTGCGCTTCTGGATGGGTTTCCATGACGGTCTGGCATAATGCTGGCGGCAATACTACGCGTTTATCTGGTGGATTTTTACGTTCTTGTATGATTCCGAATTTCATTGCAGTTGTGGTATAATTTTTGCCTAAATTACCTAGATTGCCAAGGTTGTACAAACTTTTTAGTTGTTTGATGAAATACCTTTACCTTTGCGGTCCGTTTTACCGAAAGGGAAAACGTGCGTTAGGGATTGCGGCTTTGTTGGAGCTCTTCTTTTTATTCATGAAAATGATAAATAGAAAGCGACTGCCAAAAGCCCGACCTGCCAAGGCAGGGAACGCCCTTCTGTTCTTTGAAAAAAGTGGGCAGTGTTTTTTTACTGACTTACTTATGGGGCCGACCGGTTTTGACAGCGAGACCAATGGCGGTGTAAGCATGCCGAGCTATGAGAATGATGCTCGTAAATACAATGTCTCAACTTTTTTAAATGGCGAGTCTAACTACGCTTTAGCTGCTTAATTGACTGAATTATAGTAAGTCCAAGCCTAGTCGCGCAAGGCGCGAAAGCTGAATGTTCCATGGTAGCCCTTGTTGATGGCGACCAGTTTAGGAGCACCATAAAAGTCAACACCGAATTGTTTGTGCTTCGGTAACAATTCTAAACTAAAGAAGCTAAGCTTAAGATAGGCGGTTTTGGGTCGGTCTTAAGTCGAAAAATGAACCAAGACTAAGCATGTAGAAAGCTCAGTTATTGCTTGTTTGGACGAGGGTTCGAATCCCTCCGGCTCCACTTTAAAAGCCACCTTATGGGTGGCTTTTTGCGTTTTACCTACGGTATTCGAAGGCCTGGGCGGCAAGCCCGCTCCTGCACTAAAAAGGTCTACCAGACCTTTTCTTAACGCTTGGCCGTCTCCGGCTCCACATTTAAACCCTCGTAAGCCTAGTGTTTACGGGGGTTTATTTTTTGAGTTGACAGAATCGTTGACAGTTTCAAAAGCAATCCGCTTAGGATAAAACAAGCGTGAATAAATTCTTATTCTTCAATTCTACACCCAAGAAGTTGGGTCTATAGGTGATATGGAAAGGCATTAGTATTTATCGCTGTTCTTTGTTGACCGTGGTTATTTTTGAAGATTCTTAATTTCTGGTACAATGTAATCATTCAACAATTTTGTTGTTTGATTGTGTGATTTCATTCCACCATTGTAATAAGTACTTGTTAAAACCACAACCAATTCCAAATCTGGAAAAACAACTACTTTGTTTCCACCAGTTCCTGTCATAAAGTATGATTTTTCATTATCAAAATCCGCTAACCACCACAAGTAACCATATTCATATGCTCTATCAACTTGAAATTCTGCTTTTGGTGTGGTTGATTTTTCTACCCAGTCTTTTGAGATAATTTGTTTTCCGTTCCATTGCCCCTTGTTTAAATATAACTGTCCTATTTTCAGTAAATCCCTGCTTCGCAGTCCTAGTCCCCCGCCAGTCATTGGAATATCAATTGGTGTCATTTGCCAATGATACTTTGTGATTCCTAGTTTATCGAAAATAGATTTTTTAGCATATTTATCTAAACCTCCTGAAATACTGTTGATAACATCACCCAACACAACAACGCCTGCGGTACAGTAGCTAAAATTTCTACCATATTTAGAATCTTCGGGTTTTGTTGCCCATTCTGGGTAACCCTTTATTGGTAAATCCCAATAAAATTTAACCCAATCTTCTACTAAATACATTCGTTCCTCATAGCCCCTAGAAAGTTGTTGTTCGTTCCAATCATCACATTCCAAAATCGAAGACATGGTAAGCAAATCTTCAATAGTTATGCTGTCTTTTCTAACGTCTGGATTATAAATATTTTCTCTTTTGGAATACTTGGATGCAAACTCCTTCTCAGACACAAGTTTCTTGTCATTAATAAGGCAACCAATTAAAGTTCCTGTTATGGTTTTCGTTGCCGAACGTGTGTTATGAAGCGTGGCATCATTGCTCTCATTGTAATAGTTTTCAAAAATTAACTTGCCTTTGTGAGCTATGACAATACTTGTTATTTGTTTAAAGTCATTGGCGGTTACTAAACTGTCCATTACCGTTAGTGTTTGATTATTCGCTAAGGATTGATTTATGGTCCACCCATCGTTTTGAAATTTAGGAACAAATGAATTTTCTTGCGCCCCAGAAATTTGGGACAGCAGTATGGAAATGGTTGCAACTAAAATTTTGTACATAATTGTTTAATACTATTTTCCTGCAAAGAACAGCTCCTTTTCTTTTTGAAAATAGGAAATTCTTAACTTAAAATTTTGGCAGCCAATTTTGGCGAAAGATTCAACTGTTTTTTAAAGTCCCTAACCATGTGGCTTTGGTCGTAATAATTTGAAAAATAGGCAATGTTAGTTAAATTGTGATTTTTTGAGAGTATGGAATTTAGCGCTTTATTTAGTCTTATTTCACGACAATATTGCCCAAAAGTTTGGCCATAAAATTTATGAAACGTCCTTGATAAATAAACTGGGTGCAGGTTTAATTCTTTACTTATTTGTTCTAGCGTTACTCTTTCCTCTGAATTTTCATAGACCAATTCTTCAAGCTTTTTAAACCAGTGAGGCTTTTTCTTGTCCGTCTTTCCATTATATTTTTTAATGCTTGATAACAATTGCACCAATAACAATTCAATACTAGCCTGATTAAAATTATCTGATTGTTTAGATTCTAGTAATATTTTATAAGCAAGATTCTTAGAATAGGGTTCTTGAACATTAATACTACCTTCTATGCTAGATAGGTCAAAATTTAAATTGTTTGCCCAATTGCTATTTAATTCTATGTGAGCCCCTCTAGTAAATTCGGGTGGTTTTATATTTCTATGAAAATCTTGCCAGTTATGAAACAGAAGGTTTCCTTGTGATAAAGTGTATGTTGCCTTTTTGTTTTCTTCAATAAGTTTACCTTGAAGTAGAAATGTAAAATACGGGTTTTCGTGTGTATGCCAGTCTACATAATCGTGAGTATATTCAGTGTCGGTTATTGTAATACCGTTAAAACTAAGTTTATGATTTAATTCCCCAAAATATTGCCCTTCTCTTAGTTGTTTTGTCATTTGTTGGTTTTGGATGCGCGTGTCATTGGACTTGGTTTGTATTACTTTGTTGTGGAATTACACGCAGTAAACATTATGCCATAGCACTAAAGATAGGTAATTGCAAGGATTTCTAAGTGGAAATTCCGACTGCAGTTAGTTATACAGCTAAGAAATGAGCCTATAGGTGATGTAGAAAAGTATTTGTAATTATCGCTGTTCTTTGTTGACAAAAGTTTATAGTCGTTTTTACATTCCAATAGTTAAGCTGAAGCTCTTGTTTTAATCTTGGAAGATTTTACTAAAGCTGCCTTCATAACTGGCAGCAAGCTCAGTAAACATATTTTTGATTTTTACTATTCTAGTCTAGTTTTTATTTCATATTCATAATCAATACCATATCTATCTACTTGGAATATCCATATCATTCTGTCGTTAGTTGGAAATTCAATCTGAATATTGGCCTCCATTCCTGCCTCGGATTCGTTAGAAGTGTCAGTAGTAACTACAATTAGATAAGTATCACCTTGATTTTCCCATGTTCCAGTTATAACCCCTTGGCTAGTGCAATTTTCATCGCTTACCATTCCGCTACTCGGGCTAAAAGTTTCGAATCTAAAACTTCCATCATTGTCAAAGGTAAAACGACCCAACGTAACACAGAAATAGTCATATTCCGAGAATTCATCTGTCCCATCATCTAATACTTCTCCACGCCCCAGTTCTGTCCAAGTTCCGACAATTTGGTCAGTTGACTCCGAGTCCATTCCATTTTCATTATCAGAAGAACATGAAAACAAGATTGTTGCAAAAAAGATTATAAATAAGTTTTTCATTTTTTTGATTTTGTTAGAGATAATTTGAAGGAAAGATAATGGTAAAAATTACATGGAACGGACTTGTTTATGAAGCTAAACGTACTAAAAGACACTAACTTTTCGGATAAACACAGAGCCGAATTTTTATATTTTGTTTATAATTTTTCTCTTTTTATAAGCCAAACCACATCATTTCGCTGTTGCGTAATATTCTATTTGGCGGACTTTCTAAATATACAAAACCATTCGGTTGAGCACTGATTAGCTATGTTTTATACACGCTGTTATGCGCTTTTTTTTTATTCTATTATTCCAATTATGTTACTCGTTCCTTGTACTGACTTTAAAAATTTTTCATACTCTTCGATTTTTTTCATTGCGTCTGGAATATTCAAATCTTTAGCATTTCCCGAATTTACTTTTTCAGTAATACACTTTATTTCTTCAAGGTCTACATTTTTGAATATATCTTGTACTTCATTTAGTTGCATAAGATACCATCCAGATAATTTTATATAATGCCCTTTATAACCTATAAAATTTAAAATTAAAAGATTTAAAAGGTTGTGAAGTTTGAGTGCATTAGCTTCTAATTCAGCTTCCCAATTTGAATCAATAGGTATTCCTCCGTGTAAATAATCGTTTCGTTGATTTAAAACATCTAAATCATCTTGAGTTAACGTGATTCCATATAATTCAAAAGGTTTTGTTAGTTTGTCTTTGTTTGTTGGGCTATTTAGATTATTAATTTTGGCAGTAAGTATTTTGAGTCCTTTTATGTCAATATCAGGTTTGTACTTATCTAAAAGAGTTAATTGTTCTTTTCTGAAATTTTTAGCAATGTTTTTATCTTCTATTGGTTTAAATACTTCTTCATTTAAACCTTTTAAAAACTCTGTAATGGTTTCAATAGCTACCGAATAGAGTGCTCCTTTTTGAATGGAATCTGATAAGTTCCCAGCAGTAACTATAAGTTCTATTGTGCGTAATAATTCTGGATGTTCAAGAACTTTTTCACAGAGTAAGGAAAATATTTTTGAATCAAACATTTTGTGGTATTTCTCTAAATACTTTTGTTCTTTTCTACTTTTATCCTTAAAGGTTCGAAAGAAAAATGTTGGGTTAATTATTTGATTTTTGGAAATAATAGAAGGTGATTCTAAAACATATTCATACTCATCTATTGTTTCAAAATTTTCTTGATTAGATAAGATATATACAACTTCTTCCTTATAAAATTTCCCTGATAAAAAAGCAAAACATAATCTAATTATATACGCGTATTTCTTAAAATCATTTAAAGCTATTTTATTAATTGAATCTATTATCATTGAATTCATTGGTTCAATAGCATAAAAATCAAATTTATTTCCATTTATTTCAACATCTACAAACATTCCTTTTGTTGATGGAAATGGTAAACCTATTAATGACTTTTGTAGATACCAGGTCTCATAATCGAACTTTAAATGATTTTTTTTGAATTCTAAAATTTCTGTTGGGTAAGTTAATTCAGTATCATTCGTCTTAATAATAAGTCTTGTATAACTAGGTTTTGGATTTCCGCTAAATGTTTTTAGATTATTTAGTGTTCCATTTAGATATTGAGGTTTTTTCGGATATTCTGTTTTAAAATTACTTACCGATTCTTTGTTTGTGTAAAACGATTTTCCGTCTTGAATGATAGTTAGAGTTTTGTTTAATCCATAACTTTCTTTATGTAATACACCTCCAATATTTAGAAGTTTTTCAACTTTAATTTGAAATGGTAATCCTTGTTCTCTGTTATTTAAAATCTCAATTGGAAAATTTTGTTGAACTGCTTTTTTATCTGAAGTATTAAATGAAAGTAGGATCTCATATTTACCTCCTAAAGCTAGTTTTTGTAAGCATTCAACAGTTGGTTTAAAATTCTTATGTTTTGCAGTTTCTAAGATTTTTTTTTCATAATCTAAAACAGGTCTAACAAATTGCTTTTTCAATTTAAGAAATATTAATATTCGATTTATACATTTTTTATCATTCGGTCGAATCCTGAAATTGCGCATAACAACTCAATATCCGTCATACTTACGGGTATCTCTTTAGCATAAAACTAGCTATTTAATTAGAACCAAGACATTCTTTTTATCAACATAAAAAATCTTGCGCTTAATTTAAGCACTAGCATTCAACTACACCTTCTGTTTCCTAAGCTTCCAAACTACCTACTGTAATAAATAGAAAAAGTTAAAAACAACCACCCACACCTAAAGCCGCAACAAAACAAAAATGTTAACGTTAAAAAACTCTATTTAACAATTACAAACTAATGACGATTAAAAACTACTTTTCTATTTTTTTATTTGTTGCAGTCTTAACTTCTTGCTCTTCTGATGCAGACAATGATACGGAGACGGTAAACCAACCAGAACCGCCAACAGAAGTTACCTTACAGGCCTTTGAACAATCTTATGCCTATGTAAATGACCAAGTTACTCTAGTAGGAACCAATTTTACCACCAATGCAAGTGAAATTAAAGTCTTGCTAGACGATATTGAGGCTACACTTATTTCTGCTACTGCTACAGAACTTACTTTTACCATACCTGCAGGAACAAGTGCCAGCCCATTTGTTGCTATTGAAATGCCGAACACCAACGTTTCCTATGCAGACACCTACCAACCTATTGCAGTAGTAGATAACACCAAAGGTGAATGGATTACCTATCCATTTTATTTAGAAGCTATTAACGCAGTAAGAAACATACAAGCCACCGGCAAAGAGGAAATATATTTTTCTACCGAAGCCAAAAAAGAAGATGGTGGCGGAACTGGTATAATGAAAGTACACAACACCTTAAATGGTGGTGTTTCTATTGCATTTTTTAATCAGGCTTATGTATTTACCGAGGAGAATGGTGACTTTTTGGTTGGTTCGCAAGGGGGCGAATTCCTTCTGGGTTCAAACTACCTATCTTATCTAAAGGCTGATGGTACACAAACTGTTTTTGAGGATTTCCCCAGTAATGTAAATTCTTGGACAAGAGGTTTGTTTGCTGATGAAAACGAACAAACCATAATCATTGGGTCTGCAGAGGGCAGAATTTACAAGTCTACAGATGGTGCGCAATCTTTTGACATGATATATTCCAGAGAAAGCAACAATTATGAATTCTTGAGCTTTTATGCCCATTCTGAAAATCAAGTATGGTTAGCGGGTTATACCTTTCCTTTTCCGGAGAACCTAGATTACTACCCTGCCAAACAATTGAGACTTAAAGATGGAGTATGGGAAGATAGTGCGGTAGAAATAGAACCCGGAAACAGAACAAGAGAACGCATAGAGCGTATAAAATTTATAGATGGCATCACTGGTTTTGCTTCTGCTTACATTGTAGATTTAGATACCGGAGCAGATAAATATGTTTTAATAAAATCCACAAATAGCGGAGATAGTTATGAGATTGTACTAGAAGAAGATACGCGCATAGAAGATTTTACTTTTAAAAATACCGATGAAGGTTGGTATGTTACCGGCAACGAAATTTTTACTACCACAGATGGGGGCAGCTCTTGGCAACTAATGCATACCGCTGCCACTTCTTGTAAAGGTATTTTATACAACGATGGTGTTCTATGGGTAATTACCGATGGTATGTTATTGAAATACTATTATTAAACTAAGCATAAACTGCAATTAAGCTCTTTGTAACTTCTTGAAAGGACCTTTTTTTTTGAATTCCTATCGGATTGCCTATGAGGCCCGCCATTTTTTTTTATTCGTTAAACTACTTTAGTTTTTAACATACTCTAGCGTCAAATCTTTTTAATTTTAATAGATAAAAGGAAAGGAAGGGTTTGTATACGATAATTGACGTTGAAACTACAGGAAACGGATTAAAAGGCAATAAAATAACAGAAATCTCCATATTCAAGTTTGATGGTTCTGATATAGTAGAAGAATTTACCAGCCTTGTTAACCCAGAACAACCTATACCTCATTATATAACTGCTTTAACGGGCATAGACGACCAAATGGTTTCCCAAGCCCCAACATTTGCAGAAATTGCGGAAGACATTTTAAACATAACCCAAGATGCTATTTTTGTAGCACATGCCGTAAATTTTGACTACGGCGTTATTAAAGAGGAGTTTAAACAAACCAATACCAACTTTGTTCGTAAGAAACTATGTACGGTAAGGCTTTCTAGAAAATTAATTCCGGGCTTAAATTCTTACAGTCTTGGAAAATTATGCACTAGCTTAAACATACCGCTTAAAAACAGACATAGAGCAAGAGGAGACGCACATGCAACAGTATTGCTATTTAAAATGTTATTGGCAAAAAAGCAATCCGATACCGTAATCCAATCTTTTTTAAATTCTAGAAGCCAAGAAGCCACCCTGCCCCCGTTATTGGATAGAAAAACGGTGGACAACCTACCCAACCAACCTGGAATTTATTATTTTCTGGACAGCACTAAAAAAATAATTTATGTGGGTAAGGCCAAACAACTTAAAAAAAGGGTCTTGGGCCATTTTTATGATAAGTCTGAGCATGAAATTCGCCTATGTAAGGAAATTGCACATATAGAATTTGAGTTGTCTGGATCTGAATTATTAGCATTACTAATGGAAAGTGCCGCTATAAAAAAACACTTTCCAAAGTTTAATAGGGCCCAAAAAAAAGTTATAAAACAATATGGTATCTTTTCTTATGAAGACAGAAACGGTATAAAACATCTAGCATTTGGTGCCTTAAAACAAATACCGAATGCCATAACAATTGTGAACAACCCAACAGAAAGTCGTTTACTGTTAGAAGAAATATGTAAACAATTTCAACTTTGCCCAAAATATTGTCAATTAAGAACCGGCACCCTAACCTGTGCTGAAATTCCTTATACGCATTGCAACGGAATTTGTAACAATAATGAGCAAACACAAGCGTATAATCTACGGGTAGAAAGTGCCATAAAATTCTTAAAAGAAAGAAGACAAACCTTATTACTTTCCTTACCAGGAAGAACGGTAGAAGAAAATGCTTTTATATACATGAGCCAAGGCCACTATAAGGGGTATGGTTTTGTAAGCAGGGAAACAACGGTAAATTCAGAAATGGATTTAGAAGCTTTTCTAATACCGCAACCCAATACGGTAGAGGCTAGACAAATTATAAATGCACATTTAAATAAATTGAAATAATCGGTTTAAGGTAAGTACAATAATGTAACTTAGGGATTGTTATGTTCAATTCTAAAGCAAAAACGATATTGTTTGCAAACTCAAAGCCATATGTCGGCTTTGATGATAAGTATTTTATTCTTGGTTGTATATTCTTCAACACCCAAGTATTAATGTCGCTTTTTTATCAAAATGCACTTTATGAGGTTCCATTTGCCATATACTTTTATAAATGGTTAGAATATGCACTTGTAACCGTAGTGCTTATTGTTACCCTAAGGACTTTTTACCTTTATAACCTCAATAAGTATCCTGGACCGGAAAACAGAAATAAACGCTGGTTGTTCTTACCTTTTCTTTTAATCCCGTTTTCCATAATCTTGTGCACGTACCTCTTTTTAATAGAGCCCTTTGTTACCACAGAAATACCGGGCTATGAGCAACCTAATACTAGAACATTGGTAATAACTGGCAGCATCATGTTACTGGTAAACGAAGCTGCTTACACTATTCTGATTTACATCTATGAACTTAATCAAATAAAAGTTAAGGCAGAACAATTAGAAAAAGAAAAAGCAATTGCACAATTGATAAATCTACAGAATCAAATGAACCCTCATTTTTTGTTCAATAGCCTTAACACATTGGTTTTTTTAATAGAAAATGATAAAACCAAAAGTATAGACTTTGTACATAAACTAGCTTTTTTCTACAAGAGAATGGTTTCTCAGCACCATAAAAACCTTATAACCTTAAAAGAAGAATTGGAATATATAGATGCATACACCAAATTGCTTAAAATAAGACATGGCGGAAACCTCAATTTCAACTTTACCATTAGGGAAGATGTAATGAATAATTATGTGGTACCTATGTCTATTCAAATAGGAATAGAAAATGCCGTAAAACACAACAATGTTTCACAAAGACACCCCTTGACCGTTACCATTTATAGCGAAAATCAAGAAATTATAATAGAGAACAACCTTCAAAAAACAGAAAAAAATATAGGGGTTAGTGGTTTGGGTATTTCCAATATCAATAAGAGATATCAGTTGGTTGCCAACAAATCGGTTTCCACAGAAGACAACGGTAGTGTTTACCGTCTAAAAATTCCATTAATACATAAAGATGATAAGAAAATGGATTAAAATCATCTTTCCAGATTCTAAACCTATTTTAGGTTTCAACGATCGGTATCTAGCATTGGTAGCTTCTATTATTAACTGCCATACGGCTATGACCATCTATTTTACCAATGCTTTTTTTACCATTCCAAAATTTTTGTATTTAAAAAAATGGTTAGAGTTCTATTTAATTATTTCCGTAATTTTTATTTGTACCCGAAAAGCATACCTCTTTTTAGTAAAAAAATATCCAGCTTTTGAAAAAAGTAGGGCTAGGTGGAAACGTATACCACTAGTGCTTCTTCCCTTTTTAGGGATTGCCATACCATATGTAAAAATATATAGACCAAATTTTTCAATTTATTTAGAGCATTATGGGCATCCAAATTTTTACAACGAATTGGTTACAGGCACCATTATAATTCTAGTAGATTTAGCCATTTACGAAACCATTTACCTCTTATTAGAACTAAAAGAAGCCAAAATTAAAGAGAAAGAATATCAGAATAAAAAATTGTTGTTCGAGTTATCTGGTCTTAAAAATCAAATTAGTCCACATTTTTTATTCAACAACCTAAATTCCCTGCTCTATTTAATTGATGAAAGCCCAGAAAAAAGTAAAGAGTTTGTACACAAACTTTCCTTCATTTATCACAAAATATTAGAAGGCACACAGAAAGATTTAATTGCGGTAAGCGAAGAAATGGAATACACCAATGCCTATATAGATTTACTACGGCATCGGTTTGGCGGCAATTTAATTTTTAACGTGGATGTTAAAAACAAGACCATGAAAATAATTCCACTGGCCTTGCAACTTTGTATAGAGAATGCCGTTAAGCATAATATCGTTTCTAAAAATCATCCTTTGACCATTTCCATTACTGAGAAAGACGGCTACATTATAATAACCAATAACAAACAATTAAAGCCTAAACCGTTTAGCTCAGGAATTGGTATAAACAACATAAAAGATCGTTACGCCATAATTACAGACCAAAGTGTAATAGTGCAAGAAAACCAAAGCAGTTTCACCTTAAAACTTCCGCTAATCCCATAATGATAAATTGGATTTTAAAAAGCTTGAACCAAAGGCATCGTTACGCAATTTTAGGTTTTAACGATAGGCCATTATTTTGGGCCGCCTGCTTTATAAACACCAATATTTTAATGGGTATTCTATATATGGACTTATTTTTAGAGGGGCCCTTAAAACGGTTTTTTGCCATATACATCGGTGTTTTTTGCTACATTATTTTTCATTTTGTTCTAATGCGGGCCTACTATCTTTACATTCTAAGTAAATATCCCGGATATATCCATAGAACCACCAGAATAGCATTATTACCTGTTGTTTTGGTTATTTATTTACTAATTACCTTATTGCTAGATATTGCTTTAGACCCTATTTTGGCTATTGAAGATCCTGTGCACAATAAACCACCTATTTCTAAAGAATTACTTTCTGGCACCTTATTAATTTTATTAAATGTAGGCATATATGAAGCGCTACATTCTTTACTAGAATTAGAAAAAGTAAAACAGAGATCATTTAAGTTAGAAAAAGACCATGCCCTCTTAAAACTAAAAAGCCTAGAAGAAAAAACCAACCCAAGGTTTTTGTTCAACAGTTTTAATACTTTGCTATTTCTGATGGATGAAAGTCAAGAAAAAAGCAAACAATTTGTGCTGGACCTTTCTTACCTCTATCAAAAATTGTTGGAAAATTCCAAGCTAAGCACCATTGCATTAGAAGATGAAATAGAACATATAACAATTTACAGCAGACTACTTAGAGAAAGGTTTAGAGAAAGTTTTGAAATCCAATTAACGGGAACCGCCCTAAACAATCAAAACATCATTCCACTAACACTATTTTTACTTTTAGAACAAGTACTGCAAACAACCTATAAAAGCAAAAGCAAACCACTATGTATAAGACTTACCATAGATAAAGACAAGGTTACGCTAAAGCATAATAATCTTGACAAAGAATTAACAACAACAAAAAATGATGCATTAGAGTTGATCAACAACAGGTATACAGCGGTAAATATGTACGTTGTTATGACCAAAAAACAAGAAGATTGGTTACAATATAGCATACCGTTAATTGTCCAATCCTAGAATGATAGGACTTTTGTACTATATTTAATAAGAATTTGAAAGTGTATATTTGAACACATGCAAAAGAAGGTAAAAATTGTAATTGTTGAAGATGAGCCCATATCTACCGCTTACTTAAAAAAGCTCATTAGGGAAACCGAGATAGAACACGAGATAGTTGCCGAATTGGATTCTGTATCTGATTCTGTTTTATTCTTTGGCTCTGACAATGAATATGATATCATATTTATGGATATTCATCTAGGTGATGGCACTTGTTTTGAAATTTTAAATACCATAAAAATTTCTAAGCCTATAATTTTCTGCACCACTTTTGACACCTATGCAATTGAAGCTTTTAATTACAATAGCATTGACTATATTCTAAAACCGGCAAAGCTTAATGATATTGAAGACGCCCTTTCTAAATACTACTCCATTAAAAAAGTAGAAGAAGAAAGTTATGCGCACCGTATGGGTAAAATGATGGATACCATTGCACCCAAAAGTTATAAAAAGCGATTTCTTATCCGTACGGAAAACAAACTTAATCTAGTAGACGTGCACAACATCTGTTGTATCTATTCAGAAGATGGGCATACCCATTTGGTAGACAAATCTGGAAAAGAATATGTTATAGATTTTACACTAGAAAAATTAGAGGATGTATTGAATCCAGAGTTTTTCTTTAGAATAAACAGGAAACTCACTTTAAATATTGACGAAATAAAATCTGTGGAAGATTACCCAAACAACAGGCTTGTTGTAGAATTAGAGCATCCGGTAGATTTAGAGTTGGTGGTAAGTAGAAACAGGGTAAAGGATTTTAAAAATTGGCTTAAAGGCATTCTGTAGCCTTCACTTTTTCATCTTCCTGTACATTCTTGCAATGAAGATGAGCCAGACAACAAATATAATTGCCACTATAATGGAGTACCCTAGTATAAAATCCATTATTCGTTCATTTTAAAATATATCATAAACCCTAATATTGTTGGGGCCCAAAACGCTATAAAAATAGCGTCTAACTTATTTCCACTTAGAAATAAAACCTCAGATACGATAATAATCGATAGAACAACCAACAGCATAATACAATTCATTATACCGAGTTTTCTAATAAACTCTTTAAACATAAAAAGTGTCTCTCGCTTTTTTACAAATTCAAGTTACTGAAATAACCTAAGTAATCCTTAACATTTTTTAGATTTCTTTAACGTTTTAAGAATTACCAAAAAAAAGCCCCAAATACTGGGGCTTTTCACAATAAATAAAAACAACCTATATAAACTGAGCGGTTTCCGTACTACCTTTCATGGCTACCGTAGATGCCCTACCAGCCGTAACGGTATTCTGCACAGCATCAAAATAAGTGGTGCCTACAAAAGCTTGGTGCTTTACAGCCCTAAACCCATATTCCTGCAAGGCAAATTCTCGTTCTTGCAATTCTGAATAACCTGCCATGCCTCTTTCTTTATATGCTTTGGAAAGCTCAAACATACTAGTATTAAGTGCATGGAAACCTGCAAGCGTAATAAATTGAAATTTATAACCTAATGCCGCTAATTCCTCTCTAAAGGTTTCCATTTCTGCAACGCTTAATTTAGATGCCCAATTAAAGGAGGGAGAGCAATTATAAGCTAACATTTTACCAGGATATTGGGCATGTATGGCCATTGCAAATTTTCTTGCCTCTTCCAAATTAGGCGTAGAGGTTTCTAACCAAAGTAAATCTGCATAAGGCGCATAACTCAACCCCCTGTCAATCCCCTGCTCCAGACCATTCTTTACATAAAAAAATCCCTCTGGGGAACGCTCGCCTGTCACAAACTTTTTATCCCTGTCATCAATATCACTGGTAAGCAAATTTGCGGCATCGGCATCTGTACGGGCAATAATTACGGTTGGTACGTTCATTACATCTGCTGCCAGCCTTGCAGCAATTAACTTATTTACGGCTTCCTGCGTAGGTACTAGAACTTTACCACCTAGGTGACCACATTTTTTGGCGGAACTCAACTGGTCTTCAAAGTGAACCCCAGAAGCGCCGTTTTCTATCATCCCCTTCATTAGCTCAAAGGCATTTAAATTACCGCCAAAACCTGCTTCAGCATCTGCTACAATAGGCACCAAATAATCTTTTTTATCTTCAACCCCATTTACGGTTTGTATTTGGTCTGCACGCAATAGTGCATTATTTATACGCTTAACCACCATAGGTACGCTATTAGCTGGGTAAAGCGATTGGTCTGGATACATTTCACCAGCCAAATTAGCATCTGCCGCAACTTGCCATCCGCTTAAATAAATAGCCTCTAAACCTGCCTCTACCTCTTGTATGGCTTGGTTACCGGTTAATGCGCCTAACCCTGCTACCCAATCTTGGTTATTTAATTTGGTCCACAATTTTTCTGCCCCTAACCGTGCAACCGAATAATCAATATTATAAGAACCTCTTAAGTTAATTACCTCTTCTGCAGTGTAAGGTCTTTCAACACCTTTCCATCTAGGGTTTACCGTCCATTCTGTTACTAATTGTTGAATTCTTTCTTTTTTTTCCATAAGTTTAGTTTTTAGAAATTTAATTGTCCCAAGTTGTGTTCGCCCACGCTTGGGATTTTTTTTAAATGATTTCCGTGTAAGCTTTTAGCGTTAAAAACTCTTCAAATTGCGTTTGGGATTTTTTTTAAATGATTTCCGTGTAAGCTTTTAGCGTTAAAAACTCTTCAAATTGCGTTTTGGTCACCAATGCGTTAAACAGATCAAATGCTTTTATAAATTGGGTATTAAAAAGATTGGCCTCACCTACCAAGTGTTTAATTTTCTCTTTTTCTTCCTCAAAAATGCTTTGGTATAATTCCTTTTTAAAACGTCTACCATCATCTAACCGAACCTCGTACCTAAGCCATTGCCATATTTGGGTTCTAGAAATCTCTGCGGTTGCGGCATCTTCCATTAAGTTGTACAACGCCACACAACCTTGACCACGCAACCAAGATTCTATATAAAGGATTCCTACGTTAATATTTTTGCGTATACCTTCTTCTGTTATGGTTCCCTTAGGTATGGCTATTAAATCTGCTTCTAGAATCTGGTCTTCTGCCCGTAACACCTGCATCTGGTTTTGGGTTGGCATGTGCTTATCAAACTCCTTTAAGGCGATGGAAACCAATGCCGGATGTGCCACCCAAGTACCATCATGCCCATTTTTAACCTCGCGTTCTTTATCCAAGCGAACCTTTTCCATAGCCTTTTCATTTGCCAATGGATTGTCTTTAATGGGTATTTGTGCGGCCATACCGCCTATGGCCAAAATGCCTCTTTTGTGGCACCGCTGTATTACCCGTTTAGAATAGGCATCCATAAAAGGTACCGTCATAGTTACCTGGTCTCTGTTGGGTAGTATAAATTCTGGGTGATTCCTAAACTTTTTAATGTAAGAAAAGATATAATCCCAACGCCCACAGTTTAAGCCTACAATGTGGTTTTTTAGCTCATAAATAATCTCATCTAACTGAAAGCTAGCCGTGATTGTCTCTATTAAAACCGTAGCTTTAAAAGTACCTTTGGACACATTTAAATAATTTTCCGAGAAGGTAAATACCTCATCCCACCATCTTGCCTCTAGATAATGCTCTAATTTGGGTAGGTAAAAATATGGGGCACTCCCTTTTTCTAGCAACACTTGGGTATTATGGAAAACATATAACCCAAAATCTATTAAACTGGCAGAAGTAGTTACCCCCTTAACTTTTAGATGGCATTCCTCTAAGTGTAATCCTCTTGGGCGCACCAATAAAACTGCGGGATTATCATTTAGCTCATACTGTTTTGCCCTTTTGCTATCATAGAATTTTATGGTGCCCTTATTGGCTTCTATAAGATTTTGCTGGCCCAACATACAATTGTACCAAGTTGGGGCATTGCTATCTTCAAAATCGGCCATAAACGTCTTGGCACCAGAGTTTAAAGCGTTTATGACCATTTTGCGATCTACAGGTCCAGTAATTTCTACACGCCTGTCCAAAAGATCTTTAGGTATATGGGGCACCTGCCATTCCATATTTCTTGTTTGTTCTGTTTCCTTTGGAAAGGTTGGAAATACCCCTGCATCAAATTGAGCCTGCGTTTTGACGCGTTCTTGCAACAGTTGCAGTCTAGACTTGTTAAATCTAGCATGTAAAGCAATTAGAAAATCTAAGGCCTTATCCGTTAATATTTCTGGATAATAGTTGTTCACATTATCCGCAAACTGAATTTCCGAAGTGGTCATAATACCTTGTTCCATAACTTCTTAGTTTTTGTTGAAACAAGGATAAATCAAAGTTTTTCAATTTACAAGCGAACGTTCGCTATTTTTATATTATTCGCTACTTTTAAAAGATTCGCAAAATATTGTACATTTGATCAAGAATAATGGAAGAAGAGTATATTAAACTAATTTTTGGTCTGAAACTGAAGCAGCTTCGACTTAAAAAAGACCTATCCTTATTTGGATTGGCCAAGCTTACAGGGTTATCTAAATCTTATTTAAACGAGATTGAAAAGGGAAAAAAGTATCCTAAAACGGATAAAATCTTGCTACTTGCAGAAAAATTGGATATACCCTATGATAGCCTAGTATCCTTAAAATTGGATAAGAATTTGGCTCCGGTAGCACAATTGTTTCAATCCAAAATTCTAAAAGAAATTCCATTAGAACTTTTTGGGGTTAAGGAAAGGGACCTAATTGAGATCGTGGCCAATGCACCTACAAAGGTTAATGCCTTTATAAGTACCATCATAGAGATTGCCAAACAATATAATTTTGGTAAAGAGAGCTTCTATTTAGCCTCTTTGCGTTCCTTTCAAGAAGCCAATAACAACTTTTTCCCAGAAATGGAAAAAGCAGCATTAGATTTTGCCAAGGCCTACCAAATTGATATGAGCCGAAGCGTTACCTCCTTAGAATTAGAAGAAATTTTAATTGAAGAATATGGTTATACCATAAATAATAGTGATTTAAAAAAACACCAAGAATTGGATTCTTTGCGGTCTGTTTTTGTACCCAAAACGAAAACCCTTTTAATTGCAAGCCACATAGACGAGGCACAACGTACGTTTATCTATGCCAAGGAAATTGGTTATAATTATTTAAAAATCACCGAAAGACTGTATACGTTTAGCTGGATAAATTTTGAAAATTTTGACCAAGTCTTAAATAATTTTTATGCCTCCTATTTTGCAGGAGCCCTTGTAATACCTAGAATTACGTTACAAAAGCAGGTAGACCAAATGTTGGCCAAACCCCGTTTTGACAAAAACTTTTTAGCACAAATACGCCAGCAACATAATGCCTCTCCAGAATCATTGTATCAAAGATTAACCAACATTTTACCCCAAGATTATCAATTAGAAAACCTTTTCTTTTTAAGATTCTCCCACAGCCAGAATAGTCCCAGATTTGATATTACCAAAGAACTTCACTTAACCCATCAGCATTCGCCACACGGCAATCAGACAAACGAAAAGTATTGCCGCCGTTGGGCTTCTATCCGAGTGTTGAAAGAAATTTCCGGACAAGAAGAAGAACACATCATGGATGTTCAAATTTCGCACTATCTAGAAGACCAATTGTCTTATTTAATATTAGCGTCTGCCACTAAAGATCCTTTTAAAGAAAATCAATATCGCAGCGTAAGCATTGGTCTACAAATAACGGATGCGCTAAAAAAGAAGGCTCAATTTTTAAAAGACCCCAATATAAAACAGCTAAACGTAGGTGTTACCTGTGAGCGTTGTACTATTGCCAACTGTGCAGAACGGGCAGCCGACCCTATTTTTTTACAGCAACAAAACCGCGACCGAGAGACTGCTAGAGTGGTTCAAGAACTACAACACAAATTTAGCTAACCTTTACCCGTTAATTTTACGGAAAAAGAAACTGGCTCATTTAAATGCTCAAAACCCAGGTGTAATTTATCTTGAGAAACCCGGTATGGATAAAAAGTAATTGGCTCTATACAAACCATATTATTAACCTTTGTCCAGCACATAAAATTACCGAAGCCCTTTGTTTCAATGGTTAATTCTTTTTTATCCCTCAACGTAATTTGGCTACAATCTTCAACTTCTAAAGCCCTACTACCTACAGCCAGTACTTCTTCTAACGTAATTTCCTTATCGCCTGCTAAAATTGTAGGATTACTGGTATATAATTTAAATGCAGGATGATACCCCAACATATATGGCATATCCTTATCGCCTTCTATTAAAAAGTCAATGGCTAAACCAGCAGCTGTTAGTTGTATTGTTTTGGTAAACTTAAAATTATAGGGCCAGACCAAATACTTACGGGTACTCTTTTCTGGATATTTGTTATTTTCAATCGGTGTCATTGCCTTATATTCCTTAACAAATACGGCTTTGGTAGCCGTAGCCGATGCTAATTGATACGGAAATTGCCTTAATAACCCATGTTGGTCTTGTATGGCTTGTCCTTTATTAACTTGAACCATAAAATTGGCTTCGTTCACCGGGCCAATAATTGGAAACATTTCGGTATCTGAAGAACCCCAACCAGGACTACCTTTTTGATGAATAAATTCGTGCCCAGATACGGTATAACTAACTAATTCGCCATTTTCTATACCAACTGCTTGTTCTTCTAATGCTAACTTTGTCATTTTAATCTTGATTAATAAGTCTATAAATCAATACTGCCGTTCTTTTGGTCAGTGCTTCAAAGGTATTAAGGTTAACCGTTTCTTCTGGCGTATGTGCTCCTGTTCCCATAGTGCCCAAACCATCTAAACAATCTACATATTCCGCAATAAAGGATACATCTGCGGCCCCGCGTTTTCCGGGGTCATACGCCATTACTTCTCCCTGCCCTAATGCAAGGCTAACCGTATTTAAAGTTTTCAATAATGCTTGATTTCCAGCAGTTGGTTGCATAGCAGGATAACTATCCGTAAAACTTACAGTAGCACTGGTCTGTGGTAAATTTTGCCGTACAATTTCTCGCATCTTAGAACGTGCGCGTTCTTTTTGTTCTTCAGAAATAAACCGAAGCCCTCCTTTAACCATTGCTGTTTGGGATACTACATTGGTTTTACCAAAAGCGTCTCCTTTTCCTGTTTTAGGGTCAAAATTCACAAAAGTACCACCTAATAGTACTCCAGGGTTAAACGTTAACAAGTCCTCCCCTTTTACATCGGTATAAAATTGGTGTAAAATCCTGGACATTTCAAAGATAGCACCAGCACCAACGCGTTCATTAAAAATACCAGAAGAATGGGCCCGTTTACCCGTTACGTTTACCTCCCATCCAGAAGAGCCTCTTCTGGCTACCGTTGCATAGTTAAATCCTGTAGACGTTTCAAAACCCAGTGCAATGTCGCTTCGTTTAGCCGCATTAATCAAATCTTTTCTACTTAATTCTAACGGGCTACCCGTACTTTCTTCATCTCCAGTAAAGGCAACAATAATTTGCGCATCGTCCAAAAGGCCATTTTCCTGTAACGCTTTTAAAGCATATAATACAATTACATCTCCTCCCTTCATATCATTACCTCCTGGGGCATGGGCTGTAGAATCAGTAACCATGGTAAATGTTTGGAATGGGCTATCTTCTTCAAAAACGGTATCTAAATGCCCTACTAGCAGTAGTTTTTTACCCTTATTCCCTTTGGTTTCTGCAAATAAATGCCCAGCGCGGTTCATTTTTTCGGGCATAGGTATCCAATTGGTTTCAAAACCAATATCGGTAAAAGCCGTACCGAATACTTCGCCAACTTTTTGTACCCCTTTTAAATTTAGGGTACCGCTATTAATATTTACTACTTTTTCTAGAAATTGTAGGGCATCGGCGTTGTTTTGAGCAACCGTTGCCACAATTTTCTTTTCTGTTTTGGATAGTTTCTGTGCGGGCGCGGTAATTGCGGTAAGTAACAGGCACCACGCAATAATTTGAATTCTCATAATCTGGTCAGTTAAGTCTTAAAAGTAAGACTTAATGGCCAAAAGCTTGCATTTTAATAGCATTATTCAAATTTTATAGCTTTTACCGGAGCTATTTTAGAAATAGCATAAGAAGGTACCAAAAGCATTAACAGACACAACACCATTACCCCAACATTTAATAGGACTACGGTTAATAAATCTATGCTTACCGGAACATAAGTAACGTAATATTCTTCCGGATTAGGAAATTTAAGGAATTGAAATTTTTGCTGAAGAAAAAGGATACCCAAGCCTATTAAATTACCCCAGAACAAACCAAGAACAATTAAGTATGCCGCATTAAGTAAGAATACTTTTCTAATGCTCCAATTGGGAGAACCTAATGCTTTAAGAACACCTATCATTTGGGTGCGTTCCAAAATTAAAACCAATAAAGCGGTTATCATGTTTATACCGCCAACAACTATCATGATCCCTATTATTAGGGCAATATTAAAATCGAACAACGGCAACCACTCAAATATTTTAAAATATTTTGTTTTTATGTTTTGGGTATCTAACGTGGAGAGTGTGTTGTCATAAATAGCATTTGTTTTGGCATCAATTTCATCAAAATCAGACAAGAAAACCTCAAAATTTCCTATTTCATTAGCGCTCCATTTGTTCATGCGCTGTATATGCCTAATATCTATTAAAATGTAGGAGGCATCCAACTCCTCAAAGCCACTATCATAAATACCGCTTACTGTAAATCTCCTATTATTTGGAGGTCTGGATGGGTCACCATCTTTTAAGAAAATGGCCAAAAAAGTATCGCCCACATTTAGTTGCAACCGTTTGGCCAAAATATTAGAAATCAAGGCTTTTTCGGATGTATCTTTAGAAAAATCCGGCAAGCTACCTGCAACCAAAAACTCATTAAAAGATTGCCATCTAAAATCTTTACCTACTCCTTTGGCCAAGATACCTTCAAAAGTCTTTTCTGTACGAATGATACCAGCTTTTACCGCAACCGCTTGTACGTGTTCTATACCATCTATAGCCGTAAACTTTGGATAAAAAGGCTGATTTATATCTACCGGAGAAACCGATACATCTGACCTGTTATTGTCATAATTAGCAATTTGAATATGCCCGTTAAAAGCTGCTATTTTTTCCCTGATTTTCTCCTTTAAGCCCGCTCCGGTAGCAATTGCAATGAGCATCATAATTACACCAATGGCAATTGCTGCAATAGCAATTTTAATGATTGGTGCAGAAATACTACTTTTATGTTCCTTACCTGTAATCAGGCGCTTGGCTATAAACAATTCTAAATTCAACGAATGCCTTTTTTATTCCGTTTCAAAAGTACAGTTTTATGTTTAAGCATGGTATTAATTGCCTGCGGACAAGAGAAAAACAAGGTGAAGACCACACCGCAACCCACTGCAGCACCTATTGCCAAAGAAATTGTGGTAGCCGCAAACCGCACAGATACTTACCTACCGCTATTGAAAAATAAAAATATAGCTGTAGTGGCCAACCAAACATCTGTGGTTTTTAAGCCTAACAAGACCTATGTACACTTGGTAGACACCCTAATTAGCAGGGGCGTAACAATTACCAAGGTTTTTGCTCCAGAACATGGATTTAGAGGTAACGTGGATGCAGGAGAAACGGTTAAAAATGGAACCGACGACAAAACAGGACTTCCATTAATTTCACTTTATGGTAAAAATAAAAAGCCCGCTCCGGAACAATTAGCCGGTATTGACTTAGTTTTATTTGACATACAAGATGTAGGGGTTAGATTCTACACCTACATTGCTACCCTACAATTGGTAATGGAAGCTTGCGCAGATGCCAACATTCCCGTTTTGGTTTTAGATCGCCCTAACCCAAATGCGCATTATGTAGATGGCCCTACTATGGAAGCAGCACATACAAGTTTTTTGGGCATGACACAAATTCCTCTGGTTTATGGTATGACTATAGGGGAATATGCCAATATGATTAATGAGGAAGGATGGCTTTCTTCTTTAAAAAAAGTTGACTTGACCGTAGTTAGGTTAGCGAACTATACCCATAACACCCCATATAATTTAATTATAAGGCCTTCTCCAAATTTACCCAATGACACGGCCATTAACCTTTACCCTTCTTTGGGTTTATTTGAAGGTACTACCGTAAATGCCGGTAGAGGAACAGAAGCACAATTTCAACGTTTTGGCGCCTCGTTTTTAGATAGTACAAAGTTTAACTTTAGGTATACACCCGCTCCTAATTTTGGTTCAAAAAAACCAAAGGAAAACGGGAAGCTTTGTTATGGTATGGACTTGAGCAATATTCCTAAAATGGACCGTGTTACCATAAAATGGATAAAAACCGCTTATGACAACGCCCTGAACAAAAAGGCGTTTTTTATAACCAATTCTTTTACCAAACATGCTGGTAACACAACCTTGCAACAGCAAATTATTAATGGCATTTCTGCAGAAGAAATTGAAGCCAGTTGGCAGCCAGGTATTAAGGCTTTTAAAACCATACGCCAAAAATATTTGATCTATGATTAATCCGTAGGATTAAGTAAGGGGCTTAATTTTTCAAGGTTTCCATCAATAGGTGTTAATATATCCAAACCTAGAAGGTGTGCTACAAACGGGTATACGTGAATATTTTCTACCTCAGCTACACTAGTACCTTTGGCAATGCTAGGGCCCTCTACATAAAAAATACCACCCATATCCGTATACCTGTAGGGGTCGTAACCATGTGTGCCTTCGGCTTTGGCTAAATCTTCCTTTTTTACTGTAGAATTAATTATGGTATAAGGCGGTTCTGCAATTAATACTATATCTCCTATTCTAGGATTATTTTTAAAATTCAAATAATCAGGAACACCTTCCTTTGTATAGGAAGTAAAATGAGATTTTTTGGTCAAGACCTTTAAAAGCGATTTTTTCTGTTCTTCAGAATCCGTATAAATCATCCCTACCGGGCCACCCAAGAAATTCTCATTATCAACAGAAACAAAATCATGTATGTTTATAAATTTAGAAACAGGTGTCATTCCATGATCTGATGTAACTATAAGGTAGACCGGTAATCCAGATTGTTGAATACCCTTTCTTAAAGCACCAATTTGCTTGTCTACAAAGGCTACGGCCTTTGAAACCTCATCAGAATCCGGACCAAATTTATGCCCCTGCGTATCTACTAAAGAAAAGTAAAGTGTAATCATATGTGGTCTGTCCTTTTCTGGCAATTGCAACCATTCCATTACCCGTTTCACCCTAAACTCATACGGTGTTTTTTTGTCGTATTTATAATAATATTTAGGATGTAACCCGTTAATATTGGCCTCGCTACCAACCCAGAAATAAGATGCGGCTACCATTCCTTGTAATTGAGCTAAATTCCAAAGGGGAACGCCACCGTACCAACCCCCATCTTCTACAGCGTTTCTATTACCAATACTATATCGCTTTTTTATTTTAGTATCAAAAAAAGAATTGGCCACGATACCATGTTTAGATGGGTACAATCCTGTGGCTAGGGTATAATGGTTGGGAAAAGTCTTAGAAGGAAAAGACGGCAAGAGCCTTTTTGCCCTAGCTCCGTTTTTGGCCATATCCAAAAGATTAGCAGCTTTGTATTTTTCTGCATAGTCATGCCTAAAACCATCCAACGAAACCATGATTACATATGGTTTAGCCTGCGAATTCGTGGTGTTCTCTATAAAGTTTGAAGTTATTTCTTTGGCAACAAAATCTTTATAATTCGCAGTTTGTGCAAGAAGGCTGTCACAAAAGCATAAAAACAATCCTAGACCATAAAAAAGTTTTAACCTCATCTTTCCATTTTATAATTGATGGAAAGCTACAAATTTCAATGTTTTGCCAGAGTTAAGTCTTTAGTTAATTGTGGTTGGTTTTCTGTATTTCTGAAACGGTTGCCGCAGCAAACCTTTAATACTACTGTTCTCTTTTTCGTCTGGAAAAGTATCTACGCCATATTTAATTTTATCGCGGTCTAGCTCCATATAGGTACCCAAAAGCCGGTCCCAAATGGAAAAGATATTACCATAATTACTATCCGTATAGGGCAGTACATAATGATGGTGTACTTTATGCATATCTGGTGAAATAATTATATAGCTTATGGCTTTGTCTAGCTTTCTTGGTAATGAAATATTGGCATGGTTAAATTGTGAACAAACTACGGAAAGACTTTGGTACAACATAATTACTCCTATTGGGGCGCCAACTATTAAAACACCAAACAAAGTAAACGCATACCGTATACAACTTTCTAAAGGGTGATGCCTATTGGCCGTTGTTGTATCTACATTATGGTCTGAATGATGCACCAAATGAACCATCCATAATGGTTTTACCTTATGTTCTACTAAATGTGCCA
The DNA here is from genome assembly GCF_056160685.1 of Croceivirga sp. ABH4_376. Taxonomy (NCBI): domain Bacteria; kingdom Pseudomonadati; phylum Bacteroidota; class Flavobacteriia; order Flavobacteriales; family Flavobacteriaceae; genus Croceivirga; species Croceivirga sp. ABH4_376. The sequence continues at coordinate 266,011 of NZ_JBSWXQ010000004.1, forward strand.
AATAGGCACCAAAAAAATCTAAGAATAATACACCCAGTACAACGTATAACCATAAGGGCAGGTCTGGCATCCAATTAATGATTCCAAAACTATTGTTTACCGCCCAATCTGAACATAACAAAAGTAGAAATGCCAATGGCATATTTATAAGAATAGTGGTTAGGGTAAAGAAAAAATTGGGTAAGGCATGTTGCCACTTTTTATATTTTACCGAAAACAAAGGCACAATACCTTCCAATATCCAAAAGAAGGTAATACCGCCTACTAAAATTAAGGAGCGATGCAGTGGAGGTATTGTTTCAAAATATTGTATAATGGATTCCATCTTAATATAATTATTATCAAAATAGGGGATCCTAAAATAACAATCTTTCAACTAAAGATGAAAAATATTATTTAATTGATATGTTTTGCTTCATTGTCTCAACAATATTATATGCCGCTGGGCAAATGGCTACATTTTTAAGGGTGAGGTTATTTATCTGATGAAATTTTTTACGGTCGGTATGGGGGTACTCCCTACATGCTTTGGGCCGCACATCATAGATGGAGCAATAATTATCCGCACCCAGAAAAACACAAGGCACATTCTGTAAAACAAAATCATTATCCTCATCTAAACGCAAATAGGTATCTATAAATTGAGATGGTTTTAAGCGTAGTTTTTTCGCAATTCGTTCTATATCCGCATTGGTAAAGAGGGGGCCTGTGGTTTTACAACAGTTAGCACAGGTTAAACAATCTGTTTGCCTAAACTCTTTCTCGTGCAAGTCTGCCATTAAATAATCCAAGTTTTTTGGCGGCTTCTTTTTTAATTTGGCCAAAAACTTTTTGTTCTCCTGATGTTTTTGACTTGCCTTTTTCGGCAAATCTTTCAAAAAGTCTTCCATTATTCTTTCAACAACAACACCGCGGTCTGGTACAAATCCTTGCTCCAATATTCAGAAACTGCTTCAATTTCTTGGATTAGTTGAGCTTTTTTGGTGTTTAATTTCTGACCAACTTCAGAATAAAAAAAATCTTGTACTGTTATCCGCTGTTCTTCAGAAAGTCCACTCTTGTCTTTAATCAGTTGCTTACCAGCTTCAGAAGTATAAAAATCACTCATAGCATTTAACTCTGCCTCAGTAAAATTTTGCAAATATACGGGCACTAATAAATCTTTAATTTCCAATAGGGCCTTTGGTTTGTTTCGTTCTAAAAACAACCAACCATTGGCATTTGCTTCAGACCTAGGATATTGTTTTTCCATAAGTAAAAGTAATTGGCCATAGGCATCTGAATATTGTTTCATGGTTCCATTGGCCTCTAAATAAGCCCCTACTTTTTGGGTTAAACCGGAATCTTGGGCATTAATTGAAGTTCCTATTAGTAAACTAAAAAAGAGGAATACTATACCTTTGACATTTTTCATTGCGATAATCCTTAATCTAGAGGTGCAAAATACAAATAAATATATGGTAGACGTTATGGGCATTGCCCTATTAGAACATTTGGCACAAAAAAGTAAGGAATATATAACCACCCATTCTACCTTAGAAGAAAATGGAACCTTACCATTAGACTATTTATTTAGGGACTTCTCCCAAATGCCCAAATTAGAACAACATGCCTTAAGCTTGTGTAGGGGTTCTGTTTTAGATATTGGTTGTGGCGCGGGGAGCCATAGTTTGTATTTACAAAATAAAGGATTAGAAGTAACTGCCTTGGACAAATCCAATGGCGCAATTGAGGTTTGCAAAAAAAGAGGACTACAATCAGCCATTTGCACCAATATTTTGGATTATGATGAAGAAAAGTTTGATACGCTATTGCTCTTAATGAACGGCATTGGAATTGCGGGTACCCTAGACCAATTACCTATTTACCTGAACCATTTTAAAACCTTGCTACAACCTAAGGGACAAATTTTGTTAGATAGCAGCAATATTATTTACATGTTTGATGCAGATGAGGACGGAGGCTATTGGGTTCCTGGAGATACGGATTATTATGGAGAAGTAAACTTTACCATGGAATATAAAACATACAAGAGCGATACTTTCCCTTGGCTCTATGTAGATTTTGATACCTTAGAAAGAGCTGCCTTATATTGTGGACTTGCTTGTGAAAAAATTATGGAAGGAGAACATTATGATTATTTGGCAAAACTTAGCTTTAACAAGTAATAATAGACAGCCTTTTTCGACGTTTATTAAAGATAAACTTTTGCTATGAAACGTTTTTTTCTAATTACTTTTTTGGGTATTGCCATTTTATTGACCAATTGCTCCAAAGACAACACAGATGATAACGGAACCAACAACTCCGAAACTGAAAATGAAGTTGAAAATGTAGATAAGAGTGGAAATTTATTGCCTACCGGAGCTTCTGCAAACGATTTGTTGACGAATACAAATTTTGAAAATTTACTAATAGAGATTGCTTATGTTACAGGGTACCGCCCTACCTCTGAGGCAATGGACAATTTTACCGCCTTTTTAAGACAGCACACGTTTAAGCAAAATATCACTATTAACTACCTAGAGTTGCCCTCCCCAGAAGAAGAAACCTTAGAGTTACAAGAAATTGGAGATTTAGAAATAGAAAACCGGACCGCTTATAATACAGACAACACCTTAGCTGTTTACATATATTTTGCAGATGCACCTTCTGATGGTGATGATTCTGATGAAGGTTTGGTTACACTGGGCGCCGTATACCGCAACACCTCTATGGTTATTTATGAGGAAACCATTAGGAGCCTTGCCGGTAGAAGTGTTCTAATTACCAATGAAGATGTAGAAACCGCAACCTTAAACCATGAATTTGGACACCTTTTTGGTTTGGTAGATTTAAGCGGAACACAAAATGGTGAAGAAATTACCTATACGCCCATGGTTAATGAGCATGAAGATCCTGAGGCAGCAGATCATTGTTCCGTAGAAGGATGCTTAATGCGTGCGGAACTTCAATTTAACACGAACTTTAAAGGAGAAACGAATCTTGACAAAAATGGTATGCGCAGCGCCTGTTCACTTTCTGGCGAAAGCATGCTTAGCTTATTAAATACCCAAGCAGGACAAAGTGCTAGGGTACCCGGTTTGGATGCCGAGTGTATTTTAGATTTACAAAATAACGGTGGCCGTTAAACGGCATTACGGAATGTTTAAATATTTGTGTGTCTGTAAAGAAACTTTCCATTGCGGATTGGCCATAACGTAATCTACGATCATTGGAACTACTTTATCTCGCACACTCCATTCTGGCTGCAAGTATAGTATACAATCTTTATTCACTTTTTTAGCCTGCTCTTCGGCGAAAATTAAATCGTGTTTGTTGTAAACGATTACTTTTAACTCATTTGCTTTTTCATACACTTCCGGAACAGGCAATTTCATTTTCTTGGGAGAAAGGCAAATCCAGTCCCATACGCCTGTTAACGTATAGGCCCCAGAAGTTTCTATATGCGTCTTTAGCCCCTTGGCTATTAGACCTTGGGTCAATGGCCCCATATCCCAAGTAAGCGGTTCTCCTCCTGTAATCACAATTGTATCAGAATAGCTGGCCGCATTGTTTATAATTTTTTCTATTGCCGTTGGCGGATGCGTTTCTGCATTCCAACTTTCTTTAACATCACACCAATGACAACCCACGTCACAACCCCCTACCCTAATAAAGTAAGCTGCAGTTCCCTTAAAATATCCTTCTCCTTGAATGGTGTAAAATTCTTCCATTAAGGGTAACATCTGCCCTTTTTCCACCAAATCCATAACATCCTGTAAAACCATTTTGCAAAGATAATATTACTTAACGGCAATCACATCAATTTCTATGGCCGCGTTTCTGGCCAAACCAGATGCCGCAAAGGTGGTCCGTGCCGGTTTGTGTGTAAAATAAGTAGTGTACACCTCATTAAAAGTGGTAAAATCGTCCATTGAACTTAAGATAACCGTGCATTTAACCACGTTATCTAAATTCATATCATGTTGCTTTAAAACAGATGCTATATTAGCAATTGCTTGGTGGGTTTCTGCAACAATTCCGCCCTTTACCAACGTACGGGTGGTATGGTCCATTCCAATTTGCCCAGCTAGAAAATACAAATTACCGGCTTGTACTACATCGCTAAAAGGCGCATTTTGTTTTTTTACTTCGTGGGATGGGTGAAACGTAACGGGTGTTTTATCTTGTGAACGAGCGGAAAATGAAAATAAGATAACGGTTAAAATCACCATTCCGAAGTTTTTAGTATTCAGTTGCATAGGCCTTATGTTAATTAATTTGCTTTTAGACTTCACCTAATTTACCCTATTTTTATCGCAAAGTTATTCCAATGGACAAGAAAGCATCATTTTTAGCAGAAATAGAAAAAGGATATAGCATGAAGGGCGAATCCATTATCATGGGAGGCGCTATGCTAGATGGGGAAACACAAAAAGATGCTTTCGTAAAAATTCCATTAAAAACCTTAAATAGACATGGGTTAATTGCCGGTGCCACCGGAACCGGTAAAACCAAAACATTACAGGTTCTTGCAGAAAACCTTTCTGAACAGGGAGTTCCGGTACTTTTAATGGACTTAAAAGGAGATTTGAGTGGAATTGCCCAACCAAGCGAAGGCCACGCTAAAATTGACGAAAGACACGAGGCTATTGGCATACCTTTTAACGCAAAAGGCTTTCCGGTAGAAATTTTGTCCCTCTCAGAACAAGATGGTGTACGCTTAAGAGCAACTGTATCTGAATTTGGTCCCGTGCTCTTGTCTAGAATATTGGATTTAACCACTACCCAAGAAGGCATTATGGCGGTTGTCTTTAAATATTGTGACGACCAAAAAATGCCATTGTTAGATTTAGAAGACTTAAAAAAGGTTTTGCAATATGCCACTGGCGCGGGTAAAAAGGAATTCCAAGAAGCTTATGGTAGAATATCTACTAGTTCTACCGGAACCATTTTAAGAAAAATCATAGAATTAGAACAGCAAGGTGCTGAATTGTTCTTTGGGGAGAAATCTTTTGAAGTTGATGATTTAACACGTATTGACGAAAATGGTAATGGGTATATAAACATTATTAGATTAACAGATATACAAGATAAGCCTAAGTTATTCTCTACTTTTATGCTAAGCCTGCTGGCAGAAATTTATGCCACGTTTCCTGAGCAAGGAGATAGTGACAGGCCAGAATTGGTACTTTTTATAGACGAAGCGCATCTAATATTTGACAACGCCTCTAAAGCTCTATTGGACCAGATAGAAAGCATTGTTAAACTAATACGCTCTAAAGGCATAGGTCTTTTCTTTGTTACCCAAAACCCAACAGATATTCCAGACGATGTATTGGCGCAGTTGGGCTTAAAAGTACAGCACGCCTTAAGGGCTTTTACTGCTAAAGATAGAAAAGCCATTAAACTTACTGCCCAAAACTATCCGGATACTGAGTTTTATGATACCGAAGAAGTACTAACAAGTTTAGGAATTGGAGAAGCGCTTATTTCTGCCTTAGATGAAAAAGGTAGGCCTACCCCATTAGCGGCTACTTTGTTACGGGCCCCAATGAGTAGAATGGACGTGCTTACTTCTAAGGAATTAAAAAGTTTGTTGGATAAATCCCAACTAATAAAAAAATATAATGAAGAGATTGATAGGGAAAGTGCCTATGAAATTTTAAACGAAAAAATAGAAAAGGCAGAACAAGAAGCCAAAAAAGAAAAAGAACAAAAAAGTACCTCTAGAAGAAGAAGTACCAGTAGTAGAAGTACCAGAATGAACCCCGTGGTAAAAGTGTTGACCAGCGCAACATTTATTAGAGGTGTTTTAGGAGTTCTTAAAAAAGTAATACGTTAAGCAATAAACAATGAAGAAATTACTGGGTATGGTAGGTTTGCTTGCCATAATAGGTTGTACGGAAAAAGATACCACCTTCTTAATAAGCAATGAAAAAATTGGCAAACTAGACCAAATAAGTTTGGTTAGGGACCTAGATTTAATTTATGCGGACGATTCTATAGTTAAAGACACTTTTTCTACAAGACTAGATGGTGCCAACCGCAAAGTAAAGGTGTTTGAAAAAGGTGGAAAACACCTGCTAACACTAACCCCAACTGACGATAGCATACCAAAAATCGAGAACGTTCAGATTATGGACCCGCGTTTTATGACAGAAGACGGTATTGGCCTAAACAGTACGTTTAAAGATATTCAAGAGCAGTACACCATAAAAAAAATAGTAACCGCTTTGAACAATATTGTCATCTTTGTTAATGAGACCAATTTGTATTTTACAATAGATAAAGAGCAGTTACCGGAAAATTTAAGATATAGCAAAGGAAACGTAGAAGCAGTACAAATTCCTGATGATGCAAAAATTAAATTTTTAATGCTGGGCTGGGATTAAACTACAATGCCTGTTAGGAATAGCAATTAATAGCCCACTTTGGCTAGAAATATTTTAATGAAGAAAACACTAGAAAAAATAGTTCCTAAACTATACGGTAAGTGGTTGAATTTAATAGCCTTTTTCTCTCCAAGAACAGCTGCTAAAATAGGTTTTGATATTTTTTGCACCATTAGAAAGGGAAGGGTTAAACCAGAGCAAGCTTCCTTTTTAGATGCTGCAAAGCATTCCGTGGAGCATATAGGTGAACAACAGATACAGACCTATAAATGGAAAGGAACAAAAGAAACAGTATTACTATTACACGGTTGGGAAAGCAACACCTATAGATGGCGCAATTTAATTGCCAAATTAAGAGAACACAACTTTAATATTATTGCGTTTGACGCCCCCGCACACGGCCATTCTACGGGCAAAATGCTCCATGTTCCGTTGTATGCAGCTTCTACCAGGTATATATTGGACAAATTTAATCCAGATTACGTGGTTGCCCATTCTATGGGAGGAATGACCATACTTTTTGACCATTTTTTAAATCCGAAAGATCACGTTAAAAAAATAGTTACCATTGGTTCTCCTTGCGACTTTGAAAGTTTTATGCACCACTACCAAGCCATTTTAAAATTCAATGGCAAAGTTTGGAAAGCCATGGACCAACGCTTAAAACGTGTTTTTGGTTATCACATAAACGAATTTAAAAGTTCTCTATTTGTAGCCAATAATAAAGTGCCAGGTCTACTTTTTCATGATGTAGAAGACAAACAAGTATTGCATACCGAATCTATCAAGGTACATGAAAGTTGGAAGAATAGCAGATTGGTACTTACCACAGGACTAGGGCACTCCATGCATCAAGAAGAAGTAAATGAGGAAATCATAACTTTTTTGGAGTCAAACTAGAAGTTAATTTTCAAGTAAATTGAAAATTAAAAATGGCAAAGGAAGAAAGACCTCAAATAGAAAATGAAGAACAATATGAAGCCTTAAAAGAAAAAGGTTATAGCAAAGAGAAAGCCGCCCGGATAGCCAATACCAACAATGCTGGCAAAAAGGGAGGAAAAGCCACCACCTATGAAAATCGTACCAAAGAAGAGCTGTACGAACAGGCCAAAAAAGCAGGTATTGAGGGACGGTCTAAAATGGACAAAAAAGAACTTATTAAGGCTCTACGAAACAATTAATTGAAGCTTTTGTTTTTGCACTTAATGGTATTGCTTAATTTTAGTAAAAACTAGAACAAATGGCCCATAAATTAACTCCGTTCCACGTTGCAATACCTGTTCATAATTTAGCAGAATGCCGTAAGTTTTATAAAGATACGTTGGGTTTTGAAGAAGGTAGAAGTAGTGACCAATGGGTCGACTTCAATATTTTTGGTCATCAAGTGGTTATTCACTATAAACCAAAATCTAAAGAGGAATTACATACCAACCCTGTAGATGGTAAAGCTGTTCCAGTACCACATTACGGAGTTGTATTGGAATGGGAAACATTTGAAGCTTTTTCCAAAAAACTTACGGACAAGGGCGTAGAATTTGTAATAGCACCTTACATAAGATTTAAAGGGTTACCAGGAGAACAAGCAACAATGTTTTTTTTAGATCCCGCAGGCAATGCCTTAGAATTTAAAGCCTTTAAAGATATGAATCAATTATTTGCCAAATAATTTAGTTCTCTAAGAAGGTCTGTACAGCTAAAACAGTATTATCTAAGTAATCTATTAATTTTAAGATGTCTTGTTTCATTTCTGGATAGTTACCTTTGGCGATTTTATTTTCAACAGATTTGAATTTTACCCTACCAATTTCAAAGCCTAAAGAACCATAAGTTCCGGCAAAGAAATGAACACGTTGTTCTATTTCTTTAAAATTGTTAGTGCTTAAAGCTTCTTGCAATTCTAGAATTCCTTCCGGAGCAGATTTTAAAAATACCGCACCAACTTCATGTACAAAATCCTTACTATAGTTGGTTGCCATTTCATGTAACACAGCACTAAAATCATCAACTTCAGAAGATGAAGCTTCCTCGTTAGTAATATATTTGAAAAGAGTTTCTATTAGCTCTTTTTCAGTATATGGCTTTGCTACATAGTCATCCATACCAATTGCAAGGCATTTTTCCTTTTCCCCTACTAAAGAGTGCGCAGAGCAACCAATGATAGGAATTTTTGAGCCTAACCTTTCTCGAATAAGCCTTGTGGCCTCAAAACCGTCCATGATTGGCATCTGTAAATCCATAAAAATGGCATCGTAGTTATTTTTTATGGCCATCTTAACACCCTTCTTTCCGTTATTGGCTATATCTGGAAACATACCCCAGATGTTTAGATAATTTTTAATCAGTAATTGGTTATTGGGATTATCTTCTACAACTAAGATTTTTTTACCTGTTAAATCTTTACTTAGGTTCTGATCAAGTATTTCTATAGAATTTTTGGCCTCGTCAGAGTCCGCGATAGCAAATGGTAATTTAATTTCAAATTCAGAGCCAACACCTAACTCACTTTTTAAGGTAATGTCTCCACCCAAGAGATTCACAAGCATTTTTACAATACTTAAACCTAATCCCGTGCCACCATAAAGCCTAGTTGTACTGCTAGTAGACTGGGTAAAACGCTCAAATACGTAGTCTTGTTTTTCTGGCGCAATACCTATACCAGTATCACATACAGTTATGGACACCAAAGCCTCTTCTTCGTTTATTGCTTCTAAATACGTCCTCATTTCTACCCTACCTTTATGGGTAAATTTAATGGCATTACTTAGCAGGTTAACCAAAATTTGCATTAAACGTGTTTCATCACTTTTAACATACTTGGGTACGTCTTCATCAAAACTGGTAATGAACTTTAAACCTTTTTCTTTTGCAATTGGCCCTTGCAACTTTCCTACATGGGCAACTATCTTTCTTAAATCGATAGCCTTATCTTCTACCTGTAATTTGCCACTTTCTAATTTGGAAAAATCCAAAATATCATTTACTATGACCTTTAAATTTTGTGCCGAGGTATATATGGTATCTAAGTAATCTTTTTGTTTTGCGTTTAGTGGGGTTTTATTAATAAGGTCATTAAAACCAATTATAGCATTTAATGGGGTTCTAATTTCATGACTCATGTTTGACAAAAATTCATCTTTTGCCAAAGCAAGTCTTTCTGCCTCTATCCTTTTTCTGCGTAACGCAACCATATTCATTGCAGTATTAGCTATGGTTGTCAGTGTTCGTCTCTGGTGCTCGGTAATCTTTTTTTCCTCCTGGTCTATGGCACAAATAGTACCTATTGCGTAACCTTGATCATCTTTTAACGGGGCACCAGCATAAAACTTAATTTTTAAGCCATCTGTTACCAAGGGATTTTCTTTAAAACGTTCATCTTTGGTAGCATCTTGCACCTCCATTACCTCGTCTCCCATTATAGCATATTGACAAAATGATATATCCCTAGGAGTTTCCGTAGCATCCAAGCCCTGTTTGGATTTAAACCATTGTCGGTTTTCTCCCACTAAGCTCATAAGACAAATAGGCACGTCCAATACTTGTGCCGCTAATTGGGTTAATTCATCAAACATGGCTTCATCTTCAGAGTCCATGATTTCATAATAATCCAATTGTGCTAAGCGTCCAGTCTCATTATGTGGAATAGGCAAGGATTTCTCCTTAAGAATTTCTTCTTGCATTATGTAGGTTTTTTCTTATAACTCGAAGAAAAGAAAAATATTGCAGAAGGCATGATTAATTAACACCTAACACCATAAAATGGTTGTTTAGGTACACACCAAGCGTTATTCAACGAAAGAAGTGGTTTTAATATACGTTTTAATTAGCCTAGACGTTATACCCACATTAACCTACTGCTTATGAGTACCATACTACTATTACTAACCATTATTTTTTCAATATTGGCCATTTGTAGTGGCCTTTCCAAGACCTTACATGAAAGTAAAATTACTACTAAAGAAGAGGAGCATTAAAAACGTCTACTGTTGTCTTTTTCTTGCTAATAAGGTGTTTTGTAGCAACATGGCGATAGTCATTGGCCCAACACCTCCTGGAACAGGGGTAATGTAAGATGCTTTTGGTGCAACTTCCTTAAAATCTACATCGCCAGTAATGTAGTATCCCTTTTCAGAACTATCTGGAACACGAGTTATACCCACATCTATAACTACCACACCTTCTTTAACCATATCTGCCTTTAAGAAATCTGGTACGCCAAGAGCAGAAACAATGATGTCTGCATTTTTAGTAAACTCTTTTAAGTTTTTAGTCCTACTATGTGTTAGTGTTACGGTGGCATCTGCGGCCTTCCCTTTTTGACTCATTAAAATACTGATAGGCCTACCCACTATATGGCTTCTACCTATAACCACTGTATGTTTTCCAGATGTATCTACATTATACCTGCGTAGCAACTCCATAATACCAAAAGGCGTTGCCGGTATAAAGGATACCATATCCAAGGCCATACGCCCAAAATTTTCTGGATGAAAACCGTCTACATCTTTACTAGGGTCTACCGCCAATAAAACTTTTTGCTCGTTTATATGCTTTGGAAGTGGCAGCTGAACAATATAACCGTCTATGTCTGGATTAGCATTTAGCGACGCTACTTGCTCTAACAATTTTTCCTCAGAAGTATCTTCTGGTAATTGAATCAATGTAGATTCAAAACCTATTTTTTTACAGGAACGCACTTTACTACCCACGTAAGTTAAGCTAGCCCCATCATTACCTACCAAAACAGCCGCCAAATGAGGCACCTTTTCCCCACGGTCTTTCATTTTAGCTACTTCTACTGCAATTTCTTGTTTAATATCGTTGGATATTTTTTTGCCGTCTAGGATTTCCATAGGTGTGTTTTGTGGGTAATTATTTGTGTTCTCTAGGTTATTAGTTAGCGCATATTTTGCATCATCTGCATCATACGCTTGCCACCGCCGCCCTGCATCATTTTCATCATTTTACTCATCTGGTCAAATTGCTTTAGTAGTTGGTTTACATCTTGTACCGAACGACCACTACCGGCAGCAATACGTTTTTTACGACTTGAGTTTAATTTATTGGGGTTTGCGCGCTCGTCTGGCGTCATGGAATGGATAATAGCCTCTATATGCTTAAAAGCATCATCATCTATATCTATACCTTTTAAGGCTTTTCCCATTCCGGGTATCATGCCCATAAGGTCCTTCATATTACCCATTTTCTTTATCTGCTGTATCTGCGATAAGAAATCGTCAAAGCCAAACTTATTTTTGGCTATTTTTTTCTGGATTTTACGGGCCTGTTCCTCATCAAACTGCTCTTGCGCACGTTCTACAAGAGACACTACATCTCCCATACCCAAAATCCTATCTGCCATTCTAGATGGGTAGAACACATCTATAGCCTCCATCTTTTCTCCCGTACCAATAAATTTGATAGGCTTGTTTACAACAGACTTAATAGATATTGCCGCACCACCACGAGTATCACCATCTAACTTGGTGAGGATAACCCCGTCAAAATTTAATACATCGTTAAACGCTTTGGCCGTATTAACCGCATCTTGACCCGTCATGGAATCTACCACAAACAAGGTCTCTTGAGGTTGTATTGCTTTATGGATGTTAGAAATTTCATCCATCATTTCTTGATCCACGGCTAAACGACCCGCCGTATCTATAATAACCACGTTACACCCTAGGGTCTTAGCGTGGGCAATACCTGCTTGTGCAATTGCCACAGGATTAGTATTACCCCTATCGGAATATACCTCTACCCCTATTTGCTCACCAACCACATGTAACTGGTCTATTGCCGCCGGGCGGTAAACATCACAAGCAACCAATAACGGTTTCTTGGTCTTCTTATTTTTTAAAAAATTGGCCAGTTTACCAGAAAAGGTGGTTTTACCTGAACCCTGCAAACCAGACATTAAAATAACAGATGGATTTCCAGAAAGGTCTACTCCTTCCGCATCGCCACCCATAAGCTGGGTAAGCTCATCTTTTACAATTTTGACCATTAATTGGCCTGGTTGCAAAGTAGAAAGTACGTTCTGGCCTAGCGCCTTATCCTTTACCTTATTGGTAAATTCTTTTGCTATTTTAAAATTGACATCCGCATCCAATAATGCGCGTCTTACCTCTTTTAAGGTTTCCGCAACATTTATTTCTGTGATTTTACCGTGCCCTTTTAAATTATGTAAGGCTTTATCTAGTTTTTCACTTAAATTATCGAACATCTGCTTACTACGATTTAATTTTTGAAGAGCACAAATTTAAGAATTACTAATGGATTGGTTATGCCAATATGCGTAGAAACTAATGCATTATCCTCCTAAAAACCCAAATAAAAAAAGAAAAGGACAGCTTTGAGGCAAACTGTCCTTTTCACGATAAAGATTTTTAGTAAAAGTGGTGGGGTTATGCTTTCTTTTCAAAAACTACTACTCTTACCATTCCTTCATCTTCATAAATCAATTTAAATCGTTCTGAACTCAACTCGGTTAGGTACCATGCCTTGGTAAGCAAGTAATACCTTGTTTCATCTATTCCAAGATTAAAGAATACCCTTAAATTACCGTTATAGCCCCTAAAACTTCTCCAAACTCCTGTACGTTGCGGATCATTATTAATACTTACAGCTAATTCATTGTTGGTATCAAAATCAAAATCCAAACTTTCAAATTCTGCTGTCCTATCCGTGTTGTTTTCCAAATATTGTGTAACATTCCACTGACCACCCTGCATTATATTTCTAATTTGAAGAATGTCAGAATCTGCATCTTCAGCACAAACACGAACCAACTCTAATTCATACCCAATTTCTTCTACCTTCAATTTTAAGTAATTGGTTTCTAGCTCGTCTACCGCCCATTCATAATTAAAATCTACTTCTGCCAAAGCACTTAAGGTTAAGGAGAGTTCGCCAGCATTGTTATAGCCTATTACCCATTCGCCAACGGAAGCCATCTCTGCACCAACATCAAATGTCATAGTACCTTCTTGGCTAAAATCAAAAGCGTTACCCAAGTAATTTTCTATTTCTTGATTTTGTGCCTTCATTCCATCAATAATCCATTCGCATTCTACCAATAACGCCATAAAATTATCTTGTGTTGGCAAGGTAAGCTCACAGTCTTTTTCTAGTACAACATAAGCACCATCTTCATTCATTAATTTTACGCGTCCGTCTCCACAGTCTACTACATTCCACGCGCCAAGCATATTTTCTAGTTCCGCTGATAATAGTGCGTTAAATCGAATTTGGCCCGTAGTGGTTACCTCCCAATTACCCTCATCTACAAAAGCACCAGCTTCTGTGTATGCATGTATATTAAAATTTGAAAAGTTTATAATGCCATCAAAATCCGTATCCCAGCTAGCATCCGCAATTTCCCAATTGCATGTTCCCAATACCTCAGCTACGGCGTTTACATCACAATTATTTTCACCGGAACAATTGCGCTCCAACACTATTTTATTATCATTGTCCGAATAGAACTTTATTAAACCATCTTCTAACTCATATACCCTCCAAGACAAGGAAAAGTCGGTATAGTTGGTAAAGTTCATTACAACCACTGGGCCGTTTTCGGTAAAATCTACAGACCATTCTCCATTTGTAGTATTGCCTGCACCACCGGTAAAAACTACAAGATTGTCTTCTTTAAAATCAAAGCTAGAAGCAAAGTATTGTTCCGTTTGGTTCAGTGCATTTCTTTTAAATTCTTTTAATTTCCAAGGGCAGTCTATTAAGTAACCTATAAACTCATTATCCTCAAAATCATCATCATTATAATCGTCATCATCATCTTCATCGCATTCATCTTTTGCCGCTCTTAAAGTAACCGCAAGCTGGGCATTACTTGTAATTTCTACCGTGGTACCATCATTTTTCTCCAAGGTAATAGGGTAGTCTATACTCACTAGCTCCCCTGCTTCTTTTTCTTTAAAGAACAAACGCATTTCTCTGTCACTGTTTACCGTAACCGAACCGGATTGTTGGTTTTGCACATCAAAAGTAAAAAGCGTTATAGGGTATATAAAATCTATGCACTCAATATCATCGTCCTCACCTCCTTCTATACAATCCGCCGCAAGTTCACGTAGCGCCTCTTTGTTCTCTATTTCTACTTCTGTAAAATCTGATAAAATGATTGTTATTGGGAAAATAAACTCCAATATATCTTCATCATCATCCACCTCATCAAATAATTCCTCTATCACTTTTAGGTCTGCAATAGAATCTATGGTAATTTGTATCCCTGCCACCTCTACGGTATACGGAAATTGAACGGCGATACAGCTACTTCCATCAACAATGTTATCATAAGAACCATCATTGGAACTTGTATTTTCAATAAGTAATGCTGTTGAAGAACCAACCTCAATAGCCGTTTGTTCCTCTTCGCCACCTCCTATTTCTTCAAATTCTTCTTGACAGGAAGTTAAAAACAATACTACCAAGAGTACTGACAGTTGCGAAAGGCTTTTCATAATCTTTTTCATAACGATTTGGTTTTATTGTGTATTTGGTAAGTAAACAACCCAATGCTAAAATACCCTACCCCTAATTCTAACTTTTTTAAAATATATTTGACAGGCTTATAAATTTTGCTGTATGGACAATGTCTGTGAGGAACAACAATACAATACTATTTTTAAGACCAACAGTAAAACGGTCTTTAACTATATCTATTATAAGTTTGGGAATGAAGAAAAGGCTAATGACGCCGTACAAGAAGCCTTTGTTAAGTTATGGGAAAATTGTAGCAAGGTTACCCCAGACAAAGCAAAATCTTATTTGTTTACCGTAGCCAATAATCTGTATTTAAATGTAATCAAGGCAGAAAAAGTGCGCTTAAAACATGCCGATAAGCACAGAAATGAAAGCACAAACGAGTCGCCCGAATTTCTATTGGAAGAACAACAATTGAAAGAAAAGCTGGAGAACGCCTTGGATGCCCTACCCGAAAACCAACGCACCACTTTTTTGTTAAATAGAATTGATGGTAAAAAATATGCCGAGATAGCAGAACTAGAAGGTGTTAGCGTAAAAGCAATTGAAAAGCGTATGCACTTGGCCTTAAAAAGTTTAAGAGATAAGATTGATGGTATTTGATAAGAAGTTAGAACACCAAAATTAGTGATAATACGGTTTAAGTAGATTTTATTAAAATGAAAGTAGGGTTTTTTCAAACCCGATTGTTATACCTATATAAAGTAAAGAAAATGCAAGAAAATTACTTAGCAAAATGGCTCAATAATGAGTTGACAGGAGAGGAGTTGGAGGCCTTTAAAGCCACGGCTGAGTATGCGCAATACCAAAAAATAAAAGAGACCACAGATAAGCTTTCCCCACCAGAATTTAATATGGACCAAGCATGGTTACAGCTTAACAACCAGGGTATACAAGAACAAGCCCCAAAGGTGATAACCTTGAGCCCATTTAAGAAGTTTTTGCGCGTTGCGGCGGTAGCTGCGGTACTTATTGTAGGATCTTATTTTTACTTAGGCACGTTAAACACAAAAGTTACCACACAGTTTGCGGAGCGTACAGAGCTTACATTGCCAGATGCCTCTGAAATTATTCTGAACGCGGATTCCAAGATAGCCTACAATAAGAAGAAATGGGACAGCGAGCGTAATGTTGACTTAGAAGGAGAAGCCTTTTTTAAGGTGGCTAAGGGAAAAAAATTCACCGTTGCTACAAGTTTAGGGGAGGTTGCCGTTTTAGGTACACAATTTAATGTACAACAGCGAGGCGATTATTTTGAGGTTACTTGTTTTGAAGGCCTGGTACAGGTTAGTTATAAGGACCAAATACTTAAATTGCCAGCAGGCCATTCTTTTGCTGTAGTTAACGGTACTATTACAAAACAAAGCACTGCCGCTACCCAACCCGATTGGATGCAAAACGAAAGCAGCTTTAACAGCGTACCCTTAAAGTATGTTTTGGCAGAGTTTGAGCGTCAATATGATTTTAAGGTTGAAACTAAAAACGTAGATACCGAACAACTTTTTACAGGAACATTTAGCAATTCTGATTTTGATGTAGCTTTGGAGAGTATAAGCACACCATTGCAGTTAAAATACACTGTAGGCACTCTAAATGTTGTTTTCTATGCGGAGGATACTCCATAGACGTTTACCCTTTCTTTTAGGGATTCTAGTTTTCTTATTACCTGTATACCTCTTTGCCCAAGATGGTACTACTATAGGTCTAAAGAATTACATTGCCAAAATAGAGCAAGCTTTTGAAATAAAAATTTCCTATGCCAACGAAGACGTAGATGGGAAAACCATTTCTTTTTCTTCTTTAGAAAACCTAAAGACGGCCTTATCTACTATTGAAATACAAACCGGCTTAACCATAAAAAGTATAAGCGAGCGCTATTACAGCTTGTACTACCCAAATACGATTCCTATTTGCGGTAAAGTGTTAGACAATTTTGCCGCTAATACCATTCCTGGGGCTACCGTTGCTGTGCTGGGAACGGACATAGCATTGGTTACAGACACCAATGGTGTCTTTAATATTCCTAACGCACCTAGAGATGCATCTTTACAAATACGCTATTTAGGTTTCCAGACCAAAGTGGTACCGGTAACTAATTTTATAGATAAAGAATGTCCAAAAGTGTTGTTAGCAGAACAGCGAGAACAATTAGAGGAAGTTATAGTATACCAATTTTTAACGCAAGGCTTGGTTAAGGAATCTGATGGTAGTTTTAGTTTAAATATGGGAGAATTGGGTATTTTACCCGGATTAATAGAGCCAGATGTACTGCAATCCATACAAGCTTTACCAGGAATTGAAAGTGTAGATGAAACCGTATCTGATATTAACGTGCGCGGTGGTACAAACGACCAAAACCTCATCTTATGGAACGGAATTAAAATGTACCAATCTGGGCATTTTTTTGGGTTGATATCTGCCTTTAATCCCTATCTAACAGACAAAGTAACGGTTTATAAAAACGGAACACCTGCACAATACGGTGATGGGGTTAGTAGCGTAATTAGCATGCAAACCCAAGACGAAATAGGGTATACGGTTACGGGCGGGGCGGGATTCAACTTAATTAGTGGGGATGTGTATGCGCATCTGCCCCTAAGCAATAATTTTGCCTTTCAATTTTCTGCAAGAAGGTCTACCACAGACTTTTTGAACACCCCAATATATGGTAGTTTTACCGACAAGGTTTTCCAGGATACCGAAATTAAAAATGAAAACAACGAATCCGTAGATAACTTTATAGAAACCGATGAAAACTTCGCTTTTTTTGATATTTCTGCAAAGCTTTTGTACAACATTAACCAAGACCACAAACTAAGATTAAGTATAATAGCTATTGATAACGATTTAGACTTTGTTGAAACTAATACTGATAACAACACCAGCTCCCAAAGCTTTCTAGACCAAACCAATGTCAGTGCGGGCCTTCAATACCATGGACAATGGAACAAAAAACTAACCACAACAGCGAATGCCTATTTTTCTCTATACACCTTAGATGCGCAAAACATACTGAATAACAACCAACAGCTATTTCAGAAAAACCGGGTAGAAGAACGCGCCGCAAAATTTAATTTTAATTATACGTTGGGCGATGCATGGCAGTGGAAAAATGGCTTTCAATACATAGAGACGGGAATTACCAATTTAAGTGATGTAACCCAGCCACCGTTTCAAAGTAATGTAATAGAAGTGATACGCACTTTTGCCCCCTATTCTAGCCTTACCTACACCGCTTTTGAAAACAAACTGATTGCTACGGCCGGCTTACGTGCCAATTACATAATAAACCTAGATACTTTTGGGGCCGATTTTAATACCTGGCTTTTAGAACCACGCCTAAATCTTAATTTTAAATTGATAGATTACCTGCGAGCACAAGTAATGGCCGAACTTAAAAGCCAAACTACCAATCAGGTTATCGATTTGGAACAAAATTTTTTAGGCATCGAAAAACGCAGGTGGACATTATCTAATCAAGAAAACTTACCACTTACCCAGAGTAAGCAAGCATCGGCTGGTTTGGTCTATGAAAAAAATGGATTTCACATAGGAGCCGAAGCTTTTTACAAAGAAGTAGATGGCATTAGCACACGCACTCAAGGTTTTCAAAATCAAGACCAGTTTAATGGAGAAATTGGGTTATATAAGATTAAAGGCGTAGAACTATTGTTGAATAAAAAAGGGGCAAATTACAGTAGTTGGCTAAGTTATACATACAACAAGAATAATTACATTTTTGATAGTATTGTACCGCCAAACTTCCCTAATAATTTAGATGTTCGCCACAACGTTACCCTTGCTAGTACTTATACTTTGGGTAGACTTAAACTGGGGCTTGGTTTAAACTACAGAACCGGTAAGCCTTTTACAGAACCAGACTCAGAAAACCCCATTGACAATACCGTTTTTCCTAGTAAAATAAACTACAGCGAACCCAACAGCACTAGATTACCAGAATATCTACGTTTAGATGGTTCTGCAACCTATAGCTTTAGCATTTCTGAAAGAATTAAAGCAGATACCGGTATTTCTTTATTAAACATAACCAATAGAAAAAACCTTTTGAATAAATACTATCGTATTAATGAGGATGAGGAAATAAAAAGCATAGAACGTATTTCTTTAGGCATTACCCCAAATGCCAGCTTTAGGATTCGATTTTAGGAATATTAAATATCCGCGTCATCAAATAAAATAATCCGGGATAATGAGCTTTAAATTCTACCGGACTCTCTACAAAGTTTTCTACGGCAACTGCAAAAAATTCAATAAAACTAGTTTTACCATAAGGTCTAAAGTAAGTAGAACCTTCTAATACTTTTTTAAAGTTAGGATTATCAAAAAGTTGTTTAAACTTCCTAATTCCCAATCTAAACTTACGCGCTTCCCAACTGCGCATCCTATCAAACTCAAACATCAACGCATGGGCCGCCTCATGCAAACCAAGATTTTTATTGTCGTTGGGAATTCTAAAACCATGCTCTAATTCATCCGCAGCAAACACAAGTGTCTTAAACCGCGGATTGTACTCCCCTAAATGATACCGCTTTGCTATCTTGGAATAATAGGCAGATGGATAAATTATAATTCTTCGTATAGAATTTTCATACTTATAATTCTTCATACCCATAGTCAATAAAATTGCAGATGCGGTAACGTAGGCTTTTATCTTTTCTGGCTCCTCAATAGCACCGTAAAAAACAAAGGATTTTCTAGACCTAAACCAAGCAAAACGTTTTAAAAATTGTTTCCGTTCTGCATGGGTAAATTCATTATAGGGCAATAAAAACTGCGCTATAAAATGCCGCTCCTTCTCGGTAATGGGTTGTACCTTATTAAAAAGCTTTTGCCAAGTAAAACGCTCCTTAGCTAGTATTTGATACACACCTTTTAGCACCACCACTAAAAGAGAGAGCGTTAAGAAAATTAGCGCTATGTACTTTTCCGTTGGATTAAGGACTACCCACATTACATCCTCACGGGAACGTGAATCCCTAAAAGTAAAAAGGCATCTTTAATAACATCTGCCACCTTTTTACTAAGATTTACCCGAAATGCCTTTATTTGAGCATCCTCTTCACCTAAAATAGATACCTGTTGATAAAAAGAATTGAACTCCTTGACCAAATCATACACATAATTGGCCACCAACGCAGGACTATGATTTTCTGCAGCTTCTTGCACCTTATCCGGGAATAACTCTAATTGCTTTAACAATTCTTTTTCCTTTGGATGCACACTGGTTACAGCTACTAATAAATCTAAATTCAACTCATTCGCTTTTCTTAAAATACTTTGTATTCTAGCGTAAGTGTACTGTATAAATGGCCCTGTATTTCCTTGAAAATCTACAGACTCTTCTGGATTAAAAAGAATTCGCTTTTTAGGGTCTACCTTTAAGATGTAATATTTTAAAGCCCCTAAACCAATGGTGCGGTAAAGTGCTTGTTTTTCGGTATTTGAATAACCATCTAGCTTACCTAGTTCTTGAGAAATTTCTGCAGCCGTATCTTCCATATTCTGGATAAGGTCGTCCGCATCTACTACGGTACCTTCCCTACTCTTCATTTTACCGGACGGTAAATCTACCATTCCGTAGCTTAGGTGATACAACTTATCTGCCCAACTGTAACCTAGTTTTTTAAGTATTAAGAAAAGTACTTTAAAGTGATAATCTTGCTCGTTACCCACGGTATAAACCATGCCATTGATGTCTGGAAAATCGGTAACCCGCTGTATGGCCGTACCAATATCTTGTGTCATATAAACTGCAGTACCATCGGAACGAAGCACTATTTTCTCGTCTAAACCATCTTCTGTTAGGTCTATCCAAACACTCCCATCTTCCTTTTTAAAGAAAACACCTTTTTCAAGGCCGTCTTTTACCACATCTCTACCCAACAAATAAGTGTCACTCTCATAATACAGCTGGTTAAAATCTACACCAAGGTTCTCATAAGTTGTATCAAACCCCTTATAAACCCAGCCATTCATCATTTTCCAAAGCTCCACCACTTGTGCATCACCAGCCTCCCATTTACGGAGCATTTCTTGAGCTTCTAATAAAATAGGTGCTTCCTTCTCTGCTTCATCTTTAGCTTTACCTGTACTAATTAATTCGGTAATTTCTGCTTTATAGGCTTTGTCAAAAGCAACATAATACTTACCCACCAAATGGTCTCCTTTTAAACCTGAAGACTCTGGCGTTTCTCCGTCGCCAAACTTTTGCCAAGCCAGCATACTTTTGCAAATATGTATCCCCCTATCATTAATAATTTGGGTTTTATATACTTTATGACCAGCAGCTTTTAAAATTTCTGCAACAGAATAACCTAACAAATTATTTCTAATGTGCCCTAAGTGTAGTGGTTTATTGGTATTAGGACTAGAATATTCTACCATAACGGCATCTTTAGAATTTGCTGGTGCATAGCCAAACTGCTCTACTGCTACTATGGATTTAAAAAAGTTAATGTAATAGGCATCACTCACCACCAAGTTCAAAAACCCTTTTACCACGTTAAACTTGGCAACTTCTTTCACATTTTCTACCAAGTATTCCCCAATCTGGGTACCAATAGCAACAGGATTGCCTTTAACCACCCGCAACATTGGAAAAACCACTACCGTAATATCTCCTTCAAAATCTTTACGCGTAGGTTGAAATTCTACCGCAGGCAATTCCTGACCAAAAATAGATTGTACCGCTCCTTTTACTTTTTCTTCTAATACCGTGGTAAGCTTCATAAACATGCCTTTTTGTGGCCTGCAAAACTACATTTTTTTACTGTTTTTTCCCTGTTTTATATGCAATAGTGCCATAACTGCCGTATCTTTAAAAGAAAAGATTGTTCCGAACATTTGCTTTTAACAAAGCTTGTTTTAGATTCATTTATTGGTTTTAGAACTAAACACTTTTAAGGATAGAAGATAGCTATAACGATATGGCTTGCAAGAATCTAGATTTTATCTTTTAAAAGAATTACTTTTTGTACCCGCAGGCGTACACAATTTTTACGTTAAACAAATAGGCCATTTGCGCTGGGCAATCTTTAAAATCATGTAATTATGCTATTGAACGTATCTTACAACAATAAAGAGATTACCAGAAAAATAGATGCCGAAGTTGGCAAGCCTTTTCCGTTAAAAGACCGCATTAAAATGGGTGGTATTGGCTCTCCAAAATTGGAGATTAAAGAGGCTAGTGTAGAAATACGTAATCTGTTAATCTTAGACAACAATGCCAATATTTGCAACATAGAAATTCGCCCAAAGGGTATTATTTTAGGCTTTAGGTCATTATTAGAATCGTATGCTCTGGTAATTCCGTTTTATAAACTCACTATTTATAAGGGAGATATGGCCATCTATTCGGTTTACCGAGACCATTATTTTGTAAAGGTTTTGGCAGACACCAAAGCAGTGCAGAAATTTTTTAAGAAACTATTAGATTATAAGGCAGATACCGCACCAACTTCAATAGAAGATTTATGAAAATTCTACTAACGGGAGCTAATGGCTACATTGGCATGCGCCTTATACCCAATCTATTGGATTCTGGGCACGAATTAGTCTGCGCCGTGCGCGATAAAAACAGACTATCCGTAGAGGAAGAAATTCTAGAACAATTAGAGGTTATTGAGGTTGACTTTTTAAAACTACCAGAGAACAACCCTATCCCCGAAGATATAGATGCCGCGTATTACTTAATACATAGCATGACTTCTTCCATATCTGATTTTGATGAAAAAGAAGCATTAGCCGCAGAGAACTTTAATAGATTAATGCAAGCCACCAATGTTAAACAGGTAATTTACCTAAGTGGTATTGTTAATGAAAAAGAGTTGAGCAAACACCTATCTTCTCGTAAAAATGTAGAAGAAATTTTGTACAAAGGTTCTTTTAATCTAACGGTACTTCGGGCTGGAATTATAGTGGGCTCCGGAAGTTCCTCTTTTGAAATTATAAGGGATTTGTGCGAAAAACTCCCGGTGATGATAACCCCAAAATGGGTACTCACAAAAACCCAACCCATTGCCATTAGGGACGTAATTGCCTTTTTAACCCAAGTTCTAGGACATACAGAAACATACAACCAATCTTTTGATATTGGCGGACCAGACGTGTTGACCTATAAAGAAATGTTGCACAAATACGCCAAGGTAAGAGGCTTTAAAAACTGGATTTATACCGTACCGGTAATGACACCAAAACTATCTTCTTACTGGTTATACTTTGTAACCTCTACCTCTTACAAGCTTGCTGTAAACTTGGTAGATAGCATGAAGATGGAGGTAGTTGCAAGAGACAACAAATTGCAGCAATTATTAGGCATAGCGCCATTAACGTATGAGCAAGCTATTGATTTTGCGTTCAAAAAAATAGAACAAAACTTAGTAGTCAGCAGCTGGAAGGATAGTTTGGCAAGCGGACAAATACGGAAAAATCTGGAAAAATACATTCAGGTGCCCAAATACGGTGTCCTAACGGATAAAAAAACACTTGCCATTACCGATGTTGAACAAACGCTGAACAATATTTGGAAAATTGGCGGAGAAACGGGTTGGTATTATGGTAATTGGCTTTGGAAAATAAGAGGATATCTTGACAAAATGAATGGTGGGCCTGGTTTGCGCCGTGGACGTACGCATCCAGATAAAATATTTCCTGGTGATGCGTTGGATTTCTGGCGTGTGCTTTTGGCAGACCGCGATAAAAAAAGACTTTTACTCTTTGCAGAGATGCGTTTACCAGGCGAAGCATGGTTAGAATTTAAAATAGACGCCAACAACACCTTACACCAAACAGCAACCTTTAGACCAAAAGGTTTAAAGGGTAGGTTATACTGGTATAGTGTATTGCCATTTCATATTTTTATATTTAAAGGAATGATAAATAACTTGGTTAAGGCGCAATAATGTAACAACTTAGGAACTTATTCGTGTTAAGAGGCAACCATTTTGGTTTTTCAGTTGTCTTATTAATACACACAAAACCTAAGTATGAACCATAAAAGTCTATTCCTAGCCACTCTTGTATTTTTCAGTTTTTTAAATCAACTCTTGGCCCAAACTTATACCGCTAGGTTAGTAGATGGTAAAACCAAAAAAGCTATTCCGTATGCCACTGTGGCCTTTGGAGAACATACTGGTGTAATCACCAATGACGAAGGTCTTTTTTCTTTTACTTTGGAAGCTAATGCAAAGCGACTAGACAGCATATATATTTCTAGCATGGGGTATGAAAAAACAGGCTTCCCATTTGTTACTCCACTAGATTTCATACTTTATTTAACACCAAAAGCCATAAACTTAGATGGCGTGTTTTTGTTTGATAAGGAATTATCGGTTGATCAAATCATTGAAAAGATGATTGAAAATATTCCCAGCAACCGCAACTTCTCGCCCATAAAACAACGTTATTTTTTAAGGAACTCTGAATTTGCCAACATTCACAAACTAGATTTTGGTTTTGAAAAATCCAGTATTGAAGAGTTAGACAAAGAATTAATCGACAGTATAGGAAGGGCAGTACCTAGAAACACCTATCATTACACAGAAGCGTTAGGCGATTCATATTCTTCTAAGGAACAAAATAAAATTGGACTGATAAAAGTTGCAGAAATGTACAACAAAGACCAATTAAACTCTATTGAAGGCATAGGAGATTATATGGAAACCATCTTTAAAAAACATGTAAAACCTAGCTCCTATTTAAAAGTAAAATCGGGTTTATTTAGTCAAAAAATACAAGTAGATTCTATTTTGACAGATATGGAAGAAGAAGAGGCAAAAGAATTGGCCAGCGAAATAGAAAAAGCGAAGGACACTACAAACGGCGCGGTACTCGGGCAACGCTGGATGTTACATGATATTTATGAAGAACTGTATTACAAAGAAGATAGTAAGCTAAATATTATAGATAAATACAAACGCTATGATTTTAGTCTAAAAGGCTATTCCGAAATAGACGGTAATGGCGTTTATGTTATAAACTTTGAACCCAAGGGAAAAGCCGATTTTAAAGGAAAACTGTATATAAACATTGATGATTTTGCTGTAATGCGAATCGACTTTGAAAACGTAAAAAACCTAAGAAATTTTAGACTACTGGGTATCTACTATAGAGATGTAACCTATAAGGGTACCATGCGTTTTGGCAAAATAGCCAACGGTCGCTATTCGCTACAATTTGCAGATTTAACCTTTGGTAAATGGGTTAGAATAGACAGGCCCTTAGACGTGATAGAAAAAAACAAACATGTTAAGGGTAGACGCAAACAAAACGAATTGCGTATGAATCTTGATTTTCAAATTTCTAATATTGATAAATATGAGTTGGTAATCTTTAAAAATGAGCTTATTGAAGAAACTACTATAGAAAAATTTAAAGAAAATAAAGCCTTAAAACCAACATACATGCCCGCTTACAATGCTGAGTTTTGGGCCGGATATAACATCATGGAACCCAATGCAGCCATAAAGAGTTTTAAGGCAAAAGAGAACAACTAAACCTACAGACTTGGTTGTAAATTTTTTGTTTTTGCGACTGTACTCTTAGAGCAAAACCACTTAACCAATTCTTTTTGGTCCTTACTATACCAGTCCCTGCCGTCTTCATAAAGTGTTAAACTGCGGTGAATGGGCTGGTAATTACTAAAATCCAAACTGTCAAATATTAGTTTCACTTGCTTAAGCACACCCTCTCTTAATTCTTCAGTTGCAGCTATTTCTGAAAAGTAACCTTCTCTAAAGTTAAGTAGAAAGGCAGACCAATCATAAACTAAATCGTTATACCCACGTTTTTTGGCTTCTGTAATTACATAGTAGCCTACATTGTAGATATTCATCCTTTCATAGTTAAATTCAATATCCAGTTCTGTTCTATTGAACATGCCTGCATCAAAGCCGTACAATTCTGGAACATTTTCTAAGTTCCATAGAATATGTTTTTTAAAAATCGGTTCTAATTCAGAATGTTTGATGAGTTCAATTCCGCTTATGATTATCTCGTCAATTTCCCACATACTCATGATAGTAAAAATTAGTTAGTTCACAAATAAAACGTATTTTCTTACAAAAAAGTACGAATATTAAACCAATTAATCAATGCTTTGTTGTGAAAACTTCTCTTTTAGAGGTAAAAACACCTCGGCCATCATACAACGGGCAGAACCTCCACCACAAGTTTCAATTGTTTCTAAAGAGCTATGTAGAATACTACAATATTTTTCAATAGCATTAATTTGAGATTGAGTAAGGCTATTATAGGCGGCGGAACTCATCACCAGAATTCTTTCATCATTTGCTCCAAGAACCTGTAACATATTTCCCGCAAAACTATGCATTTGCTCTTCGGTAATTTGTATTACCTCTTTACCGTCCTGTTTTAAATGATCCTTTACTATCTTTCTTTCCTTCTTATCATCAATGCTATCCAAACAAATTACAGCAAAGGTTTCTGCCAATGCCATCATAACATTGGTATGGTAAATGGGTAGTCTTTTACCATCTACACTTTGATTGGCAGTAAAGATTACCGGAAAGACATCAAAATCTTCGCAAAACTCAATAAATAAATCCTCATCCGCCCTTTCAGACAAGGCGCAATACGCTTTTTTATGTACTCTATCCAGAATAATACTACCTGTACCTTCTAAAAACACACCTTCCTCTTCCGCGCTTGTATAGTCTACTATCTTGTCTATGAAGAAACCTTTATCTTCTAGTACATCAAAAACATCTTCCCGTCTTTCCCTTCTTCTGTTTTCCGCAAACATTGGGTATACCCCTACGGTACCATCCTTATGAAAACTAATCCAATTATTTGGAAAAATAGAGTCTGGTGTATCTTCGGCCAACCGATCTTCTATAACAATTACGTTTACCCCTTTTGCCTTAAGCTTTTCAACAAAGCCATCAAACTCTTGCTGGGCGTTCTTGTTTATTTCGTTGTTTTTTACGGATAGGTCTTCTTGAAAATAATTATTCACAGCGGTTTCCTCGTTCATTCTAAACGCAACCGGACGCACCATTAAAATTGTATTGGTAATCTGCATAATCAATATTTATTCACGGATTAAAGGCAAGGTGCTACAACGCAACAAACCTTCTTGTTTTGCAATTTCGGAATAGGGAATTTCTTCTACGGTAAAACCTTGTTGTCTTAACCAATTATTTAGTCTGGTAAAACTTTTTTCTGATACCACAACATCTGGAGAAATGGAAAACACGTTGCTAAACATCTGATAC
This sequence comes from Croceivirga sp. ABH4_376, assembly GCF_056160685.1. Taxonomy (NCBI): domain Bacteria; kingdom Pseudomonadati; phylum Bacteroidota; class Flavobacteriia; order Flavobacteriales; family Flavobacteriaceae; genus Croceivirga; species Croceivirga sp. ABH4_376. Next base: position 293,144 of record NZ_JBSWXQ010000004.1, read on the forward strand.
ATTTCATCTGCGGTAATTTCAAAAATGTTTTCCTTACCAAAAAAATTAACCAACCACTGGTACTCTTCTTCTACTAAAAAGCCATTTTTGTGCAGAATAGCTTTGCCCTTGCCCAACGGCTGAAAACAACAATCTAAATGCAATGCGTTTTCTTTCGCATTTGTGTTGGACTTTCTTAACTCAAAAGACTTAATTTTTTTATTTGGAAATTGTCCTTGCAAAAACTCCACTGCCGCCTTATTGGTCCTAGCGGTTATATAAGAAGAATAATCATCTGCCGTATATGTTCCCACAAAGATATAATCGTGCCACGGCATAACATCTCCACCTTCTACATGAACTTCCTCTGGTGGCCTAATAAGTTTCTCTGGATCTATTAAATCCAACACGTGTTGAATTGCTTCGAATTCATTTTCCCTATCGGGCAATATGTTGGAATGAAATATTTTGTCTTCAATAACAAATGCGATGTCCCTTGAAAATATTTGATTACAATCTTCTATAATCGTAGGCCTAAAAACCTTGACATCATGTTTCTTTAGAACTGCAGCAAAAGCTTCCATTTCATTAACCATATCATTTTCAATTGGATAGGTACCCGCTTTTATATGCTCCATTGATTTTGGATCATAAGCCTCTTCTAACGTAGGTATTGGCCCATTACTTTTCGCCGTTCCTAATATTACGGCTTGTAATCGACCTATTTCATCTTTTACCCTTAAATTCAAAACAATACAGTTTAACTATTAATAAATACAACTTAACTACAGATAAATACATTTCAACTCAAACAAAACAACAAAAATCATGGTATATGTATTTTTGTTTTATTAATTTGTAAGAAATTACGACAGGATGAAAAAGATAATTCTTGAAGTTGTATTTGTGAGCGTTTTTTTCGCACTATCCCTTTCTGGGGTATTACCACCCAAGCATGTAAATTTTTCATCCAACCCTGAAGTTAAAACGACAAAGCCACAAAAGACCTCCCCAAGTCTTATTGTTCAATTAAATGAGATGGACTATTTGAAAAACACCAATTCTTCAAGTTTCCAAAATCAAAACTTCAACAAAATTAGAGAAATCTGTTACAATTATAAAGAAAAAGTAATTGCCCAACTTAATCTACTAGAAAAAGATGGGCAACTTAATTTATTAAAGTATATCATAGAAATCAATACCGCTGAATTACAACAAAAGGATGCGATTAAATATCCTTACAAATGTTATTTTAACCAGTTCTGTATTGACTTTGCCAAGGCTTATTTGGCAGAATTAGCAAATACTAACGATCAGCTATCTTTTTAAAATCTCTGTGGTTTTCACCAATGTAAACCTGTCTTGGTCTACCTATCGGTTCTTTACGCAAGCGCATTTCCCTCCATTGGGCAATCCAACCTGGTAATCTACCAAGAGCAAACATTACGGTAAACATATCTACTGGAATACCCAAAGCACGATATATTATACCAGAATAAAAGTCAACATTTGGATATAATTTTCTTTTTACAAAGTAATCGTCTTCCAAAGCTTCTTTTTCCAGACCCTTAGCAACTTCTAAAATAGGATCATCTATACCAAGACTACCCAATACTTCATCTGCCGCCTTTTTAATAATTCTTGCTCTAGGGTCAAAATTCTTATAGACACGATGCCCAAAGCCCATTAATCTAAAAGGATCTTCTTTGTCTTTGGCCTTAGCCATGTATTTTTTAGTATCGCCACCATCTTCCTGAATGGCTTCTAACATTTCTAATACCGCTTGGTTAGCACCACCATGAAGTGGACCCCATAATGCTGAAATACCAGCAGATAAAGAGGCGAACAAGCCTGCATGGGAAGATCCTACTATACGTACGGTAGAAGTAGAACAGTTTTGCTCGTGATCTGCATGCAAAATCAAAAGTTTATCCAAGGCTTCTATTACCGTACTATCTTTTTTGTATTCCTTGTTTGGTCTTTTGAACATCATTTTATGAATGTTCTCTACATAACCCAAAGAATCATCACCATAATCTAAAGGCAATCCCATTTTCTTACGCATGGTCCATGCAACCAAAACAGGAAATTTTGCCATAATACGTACTATGGCATTATACATTGCGCCTTCAGAATCTACATCTACAGAAGACGGGTTAAAAGCAATCAAAGCACTTGTTAAAGAAGACAAAACCCCCATTGGATGTGCGGATTTTGGAAATCCATCCAAAATCTTTTTCATTTCTTCGTCTACGTTAGACTCCGCCTTAATATCTGCATCAAATTTAGCCAGCTGCTCTTTGTTGGGAAGTTCTCCAAATATCAACAAATAAGCTACTTCTAAAAAATCTGCTTTTTCTGCCAAGTCTTCAATAGAATAACCTCTATACCTAAGAATACCTTTTTCTCCGTCTAAAAAAGTAATGGCACTTTCACAAGAACCCGTATTTTTAAAACCCGGGTCAATGGTTACCATACCTGTGCTGGCACGCAAAGTTTTGATATCAATTGCCAATTCATCCTCGGTTCCCTTAATAACAGGAAACTCGTATTTTTTCCCTTCAAATTCTATTGTTGCAGTTTTCGACATTTATATTTTTTATTTGTAAAAATCTAAGCGGTCTAATTTACGAAAAAGCCAAGGTTTTAACAATTGAAACCTTCAATTTTGAACTATTATTAACGATAATCTTATGATTGTTATTAACTATAACTTGTAAAGATCTTTATAGTATTGATCTACAGATTTTTTCCAGGTAAATCTTTTTCGCTTGGCAGTTTGTTGTATCTTCTTCCATTTTGGCTTATCTGTATCATATATAGAAAGTACTTGATCAAAAACCTTAAGCATGTTAGCAATCTTCTCATCGTATGAATCCCCATCAAAAGCAAAACCAGATTCTAAATGGTCTACCGTATCTCTTAAGCCGCCCGTATGGTGTACCAAGCAGGGATTTCCATTTCTCATGGCCAACATTTGACTAATACCACACGGCTCGAATAAACTGGGCATAAAATACAAATCGCATTCTTGATACATAGAATCAATCAAACTTTCTGATTGCCCATTCGTAAAAATAAAGTTCTTATGCTCGTAACTTATTTTTCTAAATAGCTCTTCATATTCAGGAGCGCCTGTACCTAGCAGCATAAATATACCTCCTTTGGCTTCTAGTTTTTCCAGAATCTGAATAAACGCTTCTGGCGAACGTTTAAAAAAATAAAACTTTTGTTCTGTAAGTCGTGCAACACTACAAGCTATAAAACTAGGTTTTCCATTACTTATGTACTCCATTATCTTTTCACCTGTATGCGCTAAAAAGTCGGCTTTGTATTTTTTAGATTCTTCTTGCAACCATTGAAACAAAGCTTTAATGGTGTTTCTATAAATATTTCCCTTTTGTTCTTTATTTATGTTTTTATAATTGCATCCATTTAATATTCCAAATAAACGCCCTTCCTTATCCGCTTGTTGTAAGTCTAACTCCAATCCTTCACCACCTATAAATTCTGGCGGTTTGCTGGGCTTCATAACATCGTCTTTATAAGAAGGAGAAACGGTATGTACGGCATCTGCCAAGCGAATACCAACCGCCATAAGGTTAACGCAATCCGTGTAGCGGTAATCCTGTAATTTCTTATAATCCAAATCTACAGTTGGAAACCAATTTAGCAAGCTAGCGTAATTGTCTTGAAACGGGCGTATACCCTGAATAGCCAAATTATGAATACTGTACACAAACCGTATTGGCTTTAATAGCTCATAATCTTTTACATACTCACGCAAAAATAGCAGTAAACTAGAGTGCCAATCATGTAGATGTACCACATCAATTTCGCCAAAAACCCCTTGTTTTATGGCTTCTGCTACCGCTGTACAAAAAATAAAATATTTAATTGCATCCGTAAAAAATGGTTCTTCGGGATCATCGTGATAAATATGTGCTATACCCCCTGCTTCTATTTCTGGATGGTGTATCACATAATGATGTATGTTTTCATATATTTTTTTTGGCGGCACCTCGTAAATTTCCGCCGTATATGTAATGCCCCTAAGTTTAAAATTTAAATTAGTCCTAAACGTACCATTTTGATGTAATCTACCATAAGAGGGTGTTACCACGTGGGCGCGATCTCCTTTTTCTGAAATTTGTCTTGGAACGTCCCTAACAACATCTCCCATACCTCCAGCTTTACATTTTGGAATTGCATCATTTTCTGCTGCGGCAAATAAGAAGTTGTTCATACGTTTAACTAGTTAAATGAAGTCGTTAAAAGATAAGATATATTATAGAATAAAAAAAAGCCTTTCTTATTTAAGAAAGGCTTTTTAAAAGATAAGTTTTTGTTACTATTTAACCTTGAAGGCTTTTTCTTGTGGATAGTAAGCAATATCTCCCAACTGCTCTTCTATACGTAACAATTGATTATATTTTGCCATACGATCACTACGTGAAGCTGAACCTGTTTTAATTTGCCCTGTGTTTAAAGCAACAGCTAAATCTGCAATAGTATTATCTTCTGTTTCTCCAGAACGGTGAGACATTACAGAAGTGTAACCTGCATTTTTAGCCATATTTACGGCAGCAATAGTCTCAGTAAGCGTACCAATTTGGTTAACTTTTATCAAGATTGAATTAGCAATACCATTTTCTATACCTCTAGATAGACGCTCAACGTTTGTTACAAATAAATCGTCTCCAACCAATTGTACTTTATCACCAACTTTTTCCGTTAGCATTTTCCAACCGTCCCAATCGTTTTCATCCATACCATCTTCAATAGAAATGATAGGATATTTTTCGCACAATTCTGCTAAGTAAGTTGCTTGCTCTTCAGAAGTTCTTACCACACCCTTATCTCCTTCAAACTTAGTATAGTCATATTTACCATCTACGTAAAATTCAGCAGAGGCACAATCTAAGGCAATCATTACATCATCGCCCAATTTATAACCTGCTTGATCTACAGCTTTTGCAATAGTATCCAATGCATCTTCGGTTCCACCAGCTAAATTCGGGGCAAAACCACCTTCATCACCTACTGCGGTGCTTAAGTTACGACCATGTAATACTTTTTTTAGGTTATGAAAAATCTCCGTACCCATTTGCATAGCATGGCTAAAATCTTTGGCCTTTACAGGCATAACCATAAACTCTTGAAAAGCGATAGGTGCATCTGAATGCGAACCACCGTTTATAATATTCATCATTGGTACTGGCAAAGTATTGGCAGAAACACCACCAACATAACGGTATAACGGCATACCTAACTCCTCTGCCGCTGCTTTTGCAACCGCCAAAGAAACACCTAAAATTGCATTAGCACCCAATTTAGATTTGTTTGGTGTACCATCTAAAGCAATCATGGTTTGGTCTATAAAGTTTTGTTCAAATACGGAAACACCAACTAATTCTTCAGCAATAACCGTATTTACATTATTTACGGCATTACCCACTCCTTTACCCATAAAGGAATCACCACCGTCTCTTAATTCAACTGCTTCATGCTCGCCTGTAGATGCCCCAGATGGTACTGCTGCCCTACCTAAAAATCCGTTCTCTGTAACCACGTCTACTTCTACGGTAGGGTTACCACGAGAATCTAAAATTTGTCTTGCATGAATGTTGACTATAATACTCATATTCTTATATTTATTAGTGAATTTAGCAGAACGAAGATACAAAAGGTGTTGCTTTCACATCTGTATTTTGCTAGGTATTTATTGTAATAATAACCTAAAAATAAACTCAAACGATTTAGTTGGCACTAGCCTTAATAGCATCAAAAAACTGGTCGAACAAATAATCTGCATCATGTGGTCCAGGGCTAGCCTCTGGATGGTATTGTACAGAAAATACATCTTTGTTTTTCATTTTTAACCCAGCAACGGTTCCATCATTTAAATGCGTATGGGTAACTTCCAATTCCGCATGTGCTTCGGTCTCTTCTCTATTTACGGCAAAACCATGGTTTTGGCTAGTAATTTCACCTTTTCCAGTGATTAAGTTTAAGATTGGGTGATTAATACCTCTATGACCATGATGCATTTTATAGGTAGAAACCCCGTTAGCCAAAGCCAATACTTGATGACCTAAACAAATTCCAAATAATGGTTTGTCGGTTTTTAATATGTCTTTAGTTGTTTGTACGGCATCTTTCAATGGCTCTGGATCACCAGGCCCGTTAGAAATAAAATAGCCGTCTGGCTCCCAAGCAGCCATTTCTTCTTTAGATGTATTGTAAGGAAATACTTTTATTAATGCTCCTCTTTTTTCTAAATTTCTAAGTATATTCTTTTTAATGCCAATATCTAAAGCGGCAATCTTATATTGTGCGTCTTCTTTACCCACAAAATAAGGCGCTGTTGTAGATACTTTTGAAGCCAATTCTAACCCTTCCATAGAAGGCACCGCCTTTAGCTCTTCCTTTAATGCATCTATTTCATCTACGCGAGTTGATATGACAGCATTCATAGCGCCGTTATCCCTTATGTAACTAACTAACGCCCTAGTATCCACGTCTGAGATAGCCAACAAATTGTTATCGTTTAAAAAGTCCAGTAAACTTTTGTCAGCACTAGGCCTAGAGTAATTATAGCTGAAATTCTTACATATTAGACCCGCAATTTTTATGGAATCTGACTCAATTTCGTCTTTATGGGTACCATAGTTTCCAATGTGCGCATTGGTAGTAACCATTAGTTGCCCATAGTAAGATGGGTCTGTAAATATTTCTTGATAACCGGTCATACCAGTATTAAAACATACTTCCCCAAACGAAGTTCCTTCTTTTTCTCCTACGGCCTTACCGAAAAAAATGGTGCCGTCTTCTAATAATAAAAGTGCCTTTTTCCTTTTTTGATATTTCATGTTCCGTCCTAAAATTTTACAAAAAAACATAAAAAAAAGGATACGCCTAAACGTATCCTTTTTAAGTTATAAATGAATAATAAACATTTTATTCTTCAGAGTCATCTGCTGTAGCTTGTGTTTCTTGAGCTGGAGCAACAGCTCCCGCCTTTTTACCACCTCTTCTACTTCTTCTAGTAGTTTTCTTCTTACCAGAATCTGTATTATAAACATCATTGAAATCTACCAACTCTATCATTGCCATGTCAGCATTATCTCCAAGTCTGTTACCTAACTTTATAATTCTAGTGTAACCTCCTGGTCTTTCACCAACTTTTTCAGCAACAGTTCCAAATAGCTCGGTTATTGCCTCTTTACTTCTTAAGCTACTAAAAACAATTCTACGGTTGTGTGTCCCTTTCTCCGTAGTTTGGTTATTCTCTGTTTTAGCTTTAGTAATTAAAGGCTCTACAAATTGCTTTAAAGCCTTAGCTTTAGCAACTGTAGTGTTTATTCTTTTGTGCTCTATAAGAGAACAAGCCATATTGGCCAACATTGCCTTTCTGTGGGCAGATTTTCTACCTAAATGATTAAACTTTTTACCGTGTCTCATCTTTCTAGTTTATCATCTTGCTACCAGATCCCTATTAAATTTTATAAGGGAGAGCAAAATATGATTAATTAATCCTTATCTAATTTATATTTGCTTAAGTCCATACCGAACTGTAAGCCCTTATTGATTACTAATTCTTCTAACTCTGTTAAAGACTTTTTACCAAAGTTTCTGAATTTCATCAAATCGTTTTTATTAAACGCTACCAAGTCTCCCAAAGTATCCACTTCTGCAGCTTTAAGACAATTTAAGGCTCTCACAGATAAATCCATGTCTACCAATTTAGTCTTAAGCAATTGACGCATATGTAAAGACTCTTCATCATAAGTCTCTGTTTGCGCAATCTCATCTGCTTCTAATGTAATACGTTCATCAGAGAACAACATGAAATGGTGAATTAAAACCTTTGCAGCTTCCGTAAGTGCATCCTTTGGATGGATAGAACCATCTGAACTGATTTCGAAAACTAACTTCTCGTAATCTGTCTTTTGTTCTACCCTATAATTCTCAATGCTATATTTAACATTTTTGATAGGAGTAAAAACAGAATCCATAGCTATTGTACCTATTGGTGCATTGGATTTTTTGTTTTCTTCCGCAGGAACGTAACCACGACCTTTCTCAATAATGATTTCCATGTTAATAGACACTTTCGCATCCATATTACATATAACCAAATCAGGATTCAATACTTGATATCCAGATATGAATTTTTGAAAATCACCAGCAGTTAGTTGCTCTTTTCCGCTTACGGAAATAGAAACGGTTTCGCTTTCAACATCATCAATCTGTCTTTTGAAACGTACTTGCTTTAGATTAAGAATAACCTCAGTAACATCCTCAACAACACCAGGAATAACAGAGAACTCGTGCTCTACACTGTCAATTCTAACCGATGTGATGGCAAAACCTTCCAAAGAGGAAAGTAGTACCCTTCTTAATGCGTTCCCAACAGTTAAACCATAGCCAGGTTCTAAGGGGCGAAATTCGAATTTCCCCTCAAAATCTGTTGAGTCTATCATTATAACTTTATCGGGCTTCTGAAAATTAAGTAATGCCATAATTGGATTAATGTTGTTTTTATTTTGAGTATAACTCGACGATTAGTTGCTCTTTAATATTTTCAGGAATTTGAAGCCTTTCTGGTACCGCAACAAATGTACCTTCTTTCTTTTCACTATTCCAAGTTATCCACTCGTAAACAGCGCTACTATTCGCTAAAGAATCTGTAATAGCTTGTACAGACTTAGATTTTTCTCTTACACCAACAACATCACCAGCTCTTAGAGAGTAAGATGGAATATTTACCAACGCACCATTAACCGTTATATGTCTGTGACCTACTAATTGTCTTGCTGCTCTTCTAGACGGCGCTATACCCATTCTGTATACTACGTTATCTAAACGAGACTCGCATAATTGCAAAAGAACCTCACCGGTTACTCCGTCTTTACGCTTAGCTTCTGCGAAAAGATTTCTAAACTGACGCTCTAAAATACCGTAGGTATATTTTGCCTTTTGCTTCTCCATTAACTGGATAGCATATTCTGACTTTTTCCCTCTTCTACGGTTATTACCATGTTGTCCTGGAGGGTAATTTTTCTTTTCAAACGATTTGTCATCGCCGAAGATAGCTTCACCGAACTTACGGGCTATCTTAGTTTTTGGTCCTGTATATCTTGCCATTTTCTAATTTATTTGAATGTACGATTATGAATTAAGGCTTATCCTTCGATAATCATTATTGCACACTCGATGTGTAAAAGTCTGCCTTTATGGGCAGACTATAAAATAATTAAACTCTTCTTCTTTTTGGAGGTCTACAACCATTGTGTGGCAATGGAGTAACATCAATTATTTCTGTCACTTCAATACCTTCATTGTGGATTGTTCTAATAGCAGACTCTCTACCATTACCCGGCCCCTTAACGTATACTTTTACTTTTCTAAGACCTGCTTCATGAGCAACTTTAGAACAATCTTCAGCAGCTACTTGAGCAGCGTATGGAGTGTTCTTTTTAGAACCTCTAAAGCCCATTTTACCTGCAGAAGACCAAGAGATTACATCTCCCTTTTTATTAGTCAAAGAAATGATAATGTTGTTAAAAGAAGCTACAATGTGCGCCTCTCCCGTAGAATCAACAATTACCTTACGTTTTTTTGCTGTTTTACTATTTGCCTTTGCCATAATGCCTTAGCTATTATTTAGTTGCCTTTTTCTTGTTAGCAACCGTTTTACGTTTACCTTTTCTAGTCCTAGAATTGTTCTTAGTTCTTTGCCCTCTTAAAGGAAGACCAGCTCTATGACGAATACCACGGTAACAACCGATATCCATAAGACGCTTAATGTTCATTTGAGTTTCTGAACGTAGCTCTCCTTCAATAGTATAACTAGATACTGTTTCCCTGATTCTACCGATTTCATCATCGTTCCAATCAGAAACCTTTACATCTTCGCTAACGTTAGCTTGTTCCAAAATTTCTTTAGCACGACTTCTGCCGATACCGTAAATATAGGTCAAAGCAATAACGCCTCTTTTTTGTTTTGGTATATCTACACCTGCTATTCTAGCCATAATTACCCTTGTCTTTGTTTAAATCTAGGATTCTTTTTGTTGATAACGTACAGTCTACCTTTTCTACGTACTATTTTGCAGTCTGCACTCCTTTTCTTTATTGATGCCCTTACTTTCATATCAATATCTCTTCTTAATATCTGTATGTAATTCTTGCTTTGGTCAAGTCATACGGGCTCATCTCTAACTTTACCTTATCTCCTGGTAATAGTTTTATATAATGCATACGCATTTTACCTGAAATATGCGCCGTAACGATATGACCATTCTCTAACTCTACCCTAAACATTGCATTAGACAATGCCTCGATAATAGTGCCATCTTGTTCTATTGCGGGTTGCTTTGCCATCTTATGCTACTTTTCTGTTTTTACCAGTTTTCATTAGCCCATCATAATGTCTATTCAACAAATATGAATTTACCTGCTGAACAGTATCTATAGCAACACCCACCATAATTAAAAGGGAAGTACCACCATAAAAAAGTGCCCATCCAGATTGAACATCCATCAATTTTACCACGATTGCCGGTAAAACCGCCAAAAGTGCTAAAAATATAGAACCTGGAAAAGTTATTAAAGACATTATTTTGTCTAAGTAGTCTGCAGTTTCCTTACCCGGACGAATACCTGGCACAAAACCACCACTCCTTTTTAAATCATCTGCCATTTTATTGGTAGGAACCGTAATAGCAGTATAGAAATAGGTAAAGATGATAATTAAAGCCGCAAATAAGATATTATAAGCCCATCCAAAAATATCTGCAAATTGAACTTCCATCCATTGCCCCGCAGCGGTATTATTAAACGTTCTACCTATTAAACTAGGAGCAAACATAATAGCCTGTGCAAAGATAATTGGCATAACACCAGATGCATTTAACTTTAGTGGTATGTACTGACGAGACCCCATCACATTCTTCTCATAACCACCGGAAGCAGTTCTTCTAGCATACTGAACCGGAATCTGCCTTACAGCCATCACCAACAACACACTTGCCAATATTACCAAGAACCAAACTATAACTTCAATTAATATGAACATTAATCCACCAGTGTTATTTGTAGTTCTAGATACAAATTCTTGTAAGAATGCTTGCGGCATAGTAGCTATAATACCAATCATGATAAGAAGTGATATACCGTTACCAATACCTTTGTCCGTAATACGTTCTCCCAACCACATTGCAAAAACACATCCTGTAACCAAAATAATTACGGAAGGAACTATAAAATCTAACCCTTTGCCTAATACAAATGCACTATCTGGTACACCCAATGCCCCCAAACCATATAAATAGGTAGGTGCCTGAACAATACAAATAGCGATAGTAAGCCATCTAGTAATTTGATTCTTAGTTTTTCTTCCACTCTCACCTTCCTTATCTAACTTTTGCAAATAAGGAATTGCAATACTCATTAATTGTACCACAATAGATGCAGAAATGTATGGCATTATACCCAATGCAAAAACAGAGGCATTGGCAAAAGCCCCCCCTGTAAACGCATTTAAAATTCCCAAGATACCGCTTTCCGTATTGGAAGTTAGCTGGGATAATTGAGTAGTATCAATACCTGGAAGTACAACTTGAGCTCCAAATCGATAAACCAACAACAAACCTAATGTTATTAGAATACGATTTCTTAACTCTTCTATCTTCCAAATATTTGATATAGTCTCAATAAACTTCTTCATATCTAAATCTTATAAACTTATAGCTTCACCACCTGCTGCTTCTATAGCTGCTTTAGCAGAAGCACTGAATTTGTGGGCAGAAACTTTAAGTTTAGCTTTTAATTCACCGTTACCTAAGATTTTTACCAATTCATTTTTACCCGCCAAATTATGGGCCACAAAGGTATCTAAATTTATTACATCTTTAATACCTTTTTCATCTACCAATAATTGAAGCTTGTCCAAATTGATAGCTTGGTACTCTTTACGGTTAATATTTTTGAAACCGAATTTAGGAACACGTCTTTGCAATGGCATTTGACCACCCTCGAAACCGATTTTCTTAGAATAACCGGATCTTGACTTGGCCCCTTTGTGACCACGTGCAGCGGTACCACCTTTACCAGAGGCCTGACCTCTACCTAAACGCTTACCATCACGGTTCTTAGCTCCTTCTGCTGGTTTTAAACTACTTAAATCCATTAGTCTTGGTTATTTAGGCCTCCTCAGTGGAAACCAAATGTTCTACTTTTTTTATCATTCCAAGGATATTCGGAGTAGCTTCATGTTCTACTACCTGGCCGATTTTCCTTAAACCTAATGCTTCTAAAGTCCTCTTTTGATTCTGAGGTCTTTTAATAGCGCTTTTTAATTGCTTTACCTTAATCTTAGCCATTTCTTATCCTTTAAAAACTTTTTCAAGACTTACACCTCTTTGCTTAGCAACAGTACCAGCATCTCTTAATTGCAATAATGCATCAAAAGTAGCCTTTACAACGTTGTGAGGGTTAGAAGATCCTTGAGATTTAGAAAGTACATCATGAATACCTACAGCTTCTAATACCGCTCTAACGGCACCACCAGCAATAACTCCGGTACCTTGGGATGCAGGCTTAATAAATACTCTTGCACCACCAAACTTACCTTTTTGTTCGTGAGGCAAAGTACTTTTATTTAAAGGTATTCTTACCAAGTTTTTCTTTGCATCTTCTACAGCTTTAGCTATAGCGGTAGCAACTTCCTTTGACTTACCTAAACCATGGCCAACAACACCATTTTCATCACCTACAACAACAATTGCAGAGAAACCAAATGCACGTCCACCTTTAGTTACCTTGGTAACCCTTTGTACGCCAACAAGACGATCTTTTAATTCTAAACCTCCTGGCTTAACTAGTTCTACGTTTTTATAATTCTGGTACATATGATTTAGAATTTAAGTCCACCTTCTCTGGCACCTTCTGCCAATGCTTTAACTCTTCCGTGATACAAATTACCGCCTCTGTCAAAAGCTACAGTTTCGATACCAGCTTTTAAAGCTTTTTCCGCAACCGCCTTACCTACAGCATTAGCAACTTCTGTCTTAGTTCCTGTAGCCTCAAGACCTTTATCTCTAGAAGATACTGCTACTAATGTTTTACCAGCGTTATCATCTATTACTTGAGCATAGATTTCTTTGTTGCTACGAAATACAGATAATCTAGGACGAGATTCAGTACCAAAAGATACTTTTCTAATCCTTCTTCTTATCCTTAATTTTCTATCAGTCTTTGATAATCCCATTATATCTTGTATTAAGCTGATTTACCTGCTTTTCTTCTAATTTGTTCTCCTACAAACTTGATACCTTTTCCTTTGTAAGGTTCAGGTTTTCTAAAAGACCTGATCTTAGCGGCAACCGCTCCGACCAATTGCTTATCATGAGATGTCAATTTCACGATAGGATTTTTTCCTTTTTCAGAAACTGTTTCAATCTTTACCTCTGATGCAATATCCATAACTATGTTATGAGAAAAACCAAGCGCTAAATCCAATTTTTGCCCTTGGTTACTAGCACGGTAACCAACACCTACAAGCTCTAATTCTTTTGTCCAACCTTGCGCCACTCCTTTAATCATATTGTTGATTAAAGCTCTATACAGACCATGCTTTGCTTTATGATCCTTTGCGTCTGAAGGTCTAGAAACGGTTAAAGTACCGTCTTCTACCTTTACGTCTACCCCGTTAAATTCCTGGGTTAGCTCTCCCAACTTTCCCTTAACCGTTACTACGCTATCTTTTACGTCTACAGTAACGCCCTCTGGGATTGAAATTGGATTATTACCTATTCTTGACATCTCTTTAGTTCTTTTTACTTTTTAGTATACGTAACATAAAACCTCACCGCCAACATTTTCAAGCTTAGCTTGTTTGCTAGTCATTACACCGTGAGAGGTAGAAACGATTGCGATACCTAAACCATTCAATACACGAGGTAATTGTTCAGCTCCTGAATATTTTCTTAGACCAGGCTTACTGGCTCTTTCCAACTTTTTTATAACTGGCTCCTTTGTGAACTTGTCATATTTCAAAGCTATCTTAATATTTCCTTGTACGGAATCATCCTCAAACTTGTAGCTCAAAATGTATCCTTGATCAAAAAGGATTTTAGTCATTTCTTTCTTCAAGTTGGAAGCAGGAACGTTCACTACTCTATGACCCGCTCTACTAGCGTTTCTAATCCTTGTTAAATAATCTGAAATTGGATCTGTTAACATTTTTCCTTCTTTTTTAGAATTACCAACTTGCTTTTTTAACACCTGGAATTAACCCTTTGTTGGCCATTTCCCTAAACATAACCCTAGAAATACCAAAAGTTCTCATATAACCTCTTGGCCTTCCAGTAAGTTTACATCTATTGTGCATTCTTACAGGAGAAGCATTCTTCGGCAACTTTTGCAAACCTTCGTAATCACCAGCCTCTTTTAACGCCTTTCTTTTTTCAGCATATTTGGCTACTGTTTTTGCCCTTTTTCTTTCACGGGCTTTCATTGATTCTTTTGCCATCTTAATTCTTTTTAAAAGGGATTCCTAGTTCTGCTAACAAAGATTTTGCTTCCTTATCGGTCTCGGCACTTGTTACGAAAGTAATATCCATACCGTTAATCCTATTAATCCTATCAATATTGATTTCTGGAAAAATAATCTGTTCTGTAATTCCCAAGTTATAGTTTCCGCGACCATCAAAACCGGTTGCTTTAACCCCTTGGAAATCTCTAACCCTTGGCAAGGCAGTTGTAATTAACCTATCTAAGAACTCATACATACGCTCTCCTCTTAACGTAACCTTAGCACCAATAGGCATCCCTTTACGTAACTTAAAAGTTGCAACGTCTTTCTTAGAAATGGTAGCAATTGCTTTTTGACCCGTAATCATAGTTAACTCATCAACAGCGTGATCAATTAATTTCTTATCGGCAACAGCTGCACCAACACCTCTACTAAGAACTATCTTCTCTAATTTAGGAACCTGCATTACGTTAGCGTAACCAAACTCATCGGTCAACGCCTTGATAACACGCTCCTTGTATTCTGTTTTTAGTCTTGGAATATAACTCATGACTAGATAATTTCTCCTGTTTTTTTAGACACTCTTACTTTCTTTCCGTCTTTAACGGTATAACCAACTCTTACTGCAGAGCCGTTCTCTACCAATGCTAAATTAGAAATATGAATAGGAGCTTCTTTCTCTACTATACCTCCTTGTGGGTTTTGAGCACTTGGTTTTTCATGTTTCTTAACCAAATTAACACCCTCTACTATAGCTTTGTTCTTTTCAGAATCCACGCTCTGCACCTTGCCTTCAGCACCTTTATGGTCCCCAGCAACTACTACTACGTTATCTCCTGTTTTTATCTTTAGCTTCATCTTAGTTCTCTTTTAAAGTACCTCAGGGGCCAATGATACAATTTTCATATACTGCTTATCACGCAACTCCCTGGCTACAGGTCCAAAAACCCTTGTACCTCTCATTTCACCAGCAGGATTTAACAACACACATGCATTATCATCAAATCTAATGTAAGAGCCGTCTGGTCTTCTTACTTCCTTCTTAGATCTAACAACTACCGCAGTTGATACAGAACCTTTTTTTACTGTTCCATTAGGAGTAGCCTCCTTAACAGTAACAACAATTTTATCGCCTATACTTGCGTACCTTCTTTTTGTTCCTCCAAGTACACGAATAGTAAGTACCTCTTTAGCACCTGTATTATCCGCAACTCTTAATCTTGATTCCTGTTGTACCATGGTTACTTAGCTCTTTCTAGGATTTCTACCAACCTCCAGCACTTAGTCTTACTTAAAGGTCTTGTTTCCATTATTCTTACTGTGTCACCCTCATTACAATCATTCTTCTCGTCATGGGCAACATATTTCTTGGTCTTCAAAACGAATTTACCATACATCGGATGCTTTACTCGTTTTACCTCAGAAACAACAATGGACTTTTCCATTTTGTTACTGGTAACAACCCCGATTCTTTCTTTTCTTAAATTTCTAGTTTTATCTTCCATAAGGCCGAATCCGTTATTGTAGTTCCCTTTTTGTTAACTCAGTTGCCAACCTTGCGACAATTCTTCTTGTTTTTCTGATCTGCATTGGGTTTTCCAATGGAGTTACCGAATGCGAAATTTTTAAATCCGCATACTCCTTCTTCAACTCAGCTAACTTTTGCTGAATCTCTTCTACCGATAATTCTTTAATCTCTGTTTGTTTCATATCAGATTAATTTTATCCAGCGTAATCTCTGGCAACTACGAATTTTGTTTTTACCGGTAACTTTTGTGCAGCCAAACGCAAAGCTTCTTTAGCAATGTCATGTGGCACTCCCGCAACTTCGAACATGATTCTACCCGGTTTTACAACAGCTACCCAATACTCTGGTGCACCTTTACCTTTACCCATACGTACTTCCAAAGGTTTCTTTGTGATAGGCTTGTCTGGGAAAATCTTGATCCACAATTGCCCCTGTCTTTTCATATATCTAGTTGCAGCAATACGTGCAGCTTCTATCTGACGGGAAGTAATAAAGTGAGAGTCCAAAGACTTAATACCAAACATACCATTAGATAGCTGGTGACCTCTTTGGGATATACCCTTCATTCTTCCCTTCTGGGCTTTACGAAATTTTGTTCTTTTAGGCTGTAACATCTTACCTGCTCTTTACTCTGTTATTTTCTACGACGTCTTTTACCACCGTCTTGTTTTCCTCCTTTTGAACCACCTTTGGATAAACCTACAAGCGGAGACAATTCTCTCTTACCGTAAACTTCACCCTTCATGATCCAAACTTTAATACCCAATCTACCATAAGTAGTGTGAGCTTCTTCTAAAGCATAATCAACATCTGCTCTAAAAGTTGACAAAGGAATTCTACCATCTTTATAGGTTTCTGAACGTGCCATTTCAGCACCATTTAACCTACCGGATATTTGTACTTTAATTCCTTCAGCATTCATTCTTATTGCCGCAGCAATAGCCATCTTAATAGCTCTACGGTAAGAAATTCTGTTTTCTATTTGTCTAGCAATACTGGCCGCAACTAGATTAGCATCTAATTCAGGTCTCTTGATTTCGTGAATATTGATTTGAACCTCTTTGTTCGTAATCTTTTTCAATTCTTCTTTTAACCTGTCTACTTCTTGACCACCTTTACCAATAATGATACCCGGCCTTGCAGTAGTAATTGTTACCGTAATCAACTTAAGCGTACGCTCAATGATGATCCTAGAAACACTAGCTTTAGCTAAACGGGCATGGATATACTTTCTAATTTTGTCATCCTCTGCCAACTTATCACCGTAATCGTTTCCACCGTACCAGTTAGATTCCCATCCTCTGATAATTCCTAAACGATTTCCTATCGGATTAGTCTTCTGTCCCATATTCTTATGCCGTTGTTTCTGTGTTTACTTTACTACTAGATCCTAAAACCAATGTAACGTGGTTAGAACGCTTTCTAATTCTATGCGCTCTACCTTGTGGTGCAGGACGCAAACGCTTTAACATAGTACCACCATCTACACGTATTTCTTTTACAATAAGATCAGCGTCTTCGATGCTAGCGTCTTCATTCTTAGCCTCCCAGTTAGCAATAGCAGAAAGCAAAAGTTTCTCTAATCTTCTAGAAGCCTCTTTCTGGTTGAATCTTAAAATAGCCAATGCCATTTCAACCTTCTTACCACGTACCAAATCAGCTACTAATCTCATTTTTCTTGGCGAAGTAGGACAGTTATTCAACTTAGCAAAAGCTAAATTTTTCTTTTCTGCCTTTATTCTTTCAGCCATTTCTCTTTTACGAACTCCCATAGCCTATTACTTTTTTCCTTTATTTTTAGCTCCAGCATGCCCTCTAAAAGAACGTGTTGGTGAAAATTCGCCTAATTTGTGACCCACCATGTTTTCAGTTACATAAACAGGAACAAATTGTCTTCCGTTATGTACCGCAATTGTTTGGCCAACAAAATCAGGAGTTATCATTGAAGCTCTAGACCATGTTTTGATAACAGTTTTTTTACCACTATCAACATTTTGCTGAACTTTCTTCTCTAAACTTAATTGAACGTAAGGTCCTTTTTTTAATGAACGTGCCATTTAGTTACTTTTATTTCTTTCTACGTTCTACAATATATCTGTTACTATCCTTGGTTAAAGAACGTGTTCTATAACCTTTAGCAGGAATACCGTTCTTAGATCTTGGATGACCTCCAGAGGCCCTTCCTTCACCACCACCCATTGGGTGATCAACCGGGTTCATTGCTACTGGTCTAGTTCTAGGTCTTCTACCCAACCATCTACTTCTACCAGCCTTACCTGAAACTAACAACTGATGATCAGAGTTAGATACGGCACCAATAGTAGCAAGACAATTAGCCAAAATCATTCTAGTTTCACCAGAAGGAAGTTTAATTGTCACAAACTTTCCGTCTTTTGCCATTAACTGTGCAAAAGTACCAGCACTTCTTGCCATTACAGCTCCTTGACTTGGACGCAATTCAATACAAGAAATAATTGTACCTAACGGAATGTCTTTTAACAACATTGCATTTCCAATTTCTGGAGTTGCCTTTTCACCAGATATAACCTTTTGCCCAACTTGCAAACCATTTTGCGCAATGATATATCTTTTTTCCCCATCGCCATATTGAACCAAAGCGATGAATGCTGTTCTGTTTGGATCGTACTGTATAGATAAAACTTCAGCAGCTTCACCTTGCCTATCTCTTTTAAAATCGATAATACGATACCTTCTTTTATGACCACCACCTCTGTGGCGCATTGTCATTTTACCTTGACTGTTTCTACCTCCCGTTCTTTTTTTCGGAGCCAAAAGGCTTTTTTCCGGCTTATCAGTAGTTACTGCGTCAAATCCATTAACTACTCTAAAACGCTGCCCAGGAGTGATGGGTTTTAATTTTCTAACTGACATTACCCTGCTTTATAGATTACTATAGAAATCAATAATATCTCCTTCTGCGACATCCACGATTGCTTTCTTTCTCATGTTTGTCTTACCATGCTGTATACCAGTTTTGGTATACCTTGTTCTACGGCTTGGGCCGTAATTCATGGTTCTTACTTTCTCAACAGAAACCCCGTAAGTAGTTTCTACAGCCTCCTTAATTTGCAATTTATTTGCTGTCGGATTAACGTAGAACCCATAACGATTGAACAACTCACTGTCAGCGGTCATCTTTTCTGTTATGATTGGCTTTATCAACACACTCATTTTGCTTCTATTTACCTAAGTTTTCTTGTATTCCTTCTAAAGAACCCTCTAAAAGAACCACATTCTTAGCATTCAAAATCTTATACGTATTAAGTTCAGAAGCAGTTACTACCTCCGTACCTTTTAAATTCCTAGAAGACAAGTATAAATTCTTATTCTCACCGCTTAACACGACAAGAGATTTTTTATCTTGAATCCCTAAAGAAGTTAAGAAAGAAACATAATCCTTTGTTTTAGGAACCTCCATTTGAAAATCCTCTACAATGAATAATGCATTTTCTTTTGTTTTTAAGCTTAAAGCAGACCTTCTTGCCAAACGCTTAACACCTTTGTTCAATTTTTGGCCGTAGTTTCTTGGCCTAGGACCAAAAATTCTACCTCCACCTCTAAACACAGGAGACTTAATACTACCAGCACGTGCCGTACCAGTTCCTTTTTGCTTCTTAAGCTTACGCGTACTACCAGCAATTTCTGCTCTTTCCTTGGCTTTATGCGTACCTTGCCTTTGATGAGCCAAATATTGCTTTACATCCAAATAAATTGCATGCTCGTTAGGCTCTATAGCAAACACCTCGTCAGAAAGCTCAACCTTTCTTCCTGTGTCTTTTCCTTTATTATCTAATACTGCTACCTTCATCACCTTACTTTTCTATGGTTACGTAAGCATTCTTATGACCAGGAATAGCACCCTTAACAACGATAAGGTTCTTTTCTGGAACAACTTTTAACACTCTTAAGTTTTGAACCGTTACACGATCTCCACCCATACGACCCGCCATTCTAAGACCTTTCACAACCTTTGAAGGCGTAGAAGCCGCACCAATAGAACCCGGAGCCCTTAATCGGTTATGCTGACCATGAGTTGCCTGACCAACACCTCCAAAGCCATGTCTTTTAACAACACCTTGGAATCCCTTACCTTTAGACGTACCTACAACATCAACAAATTCACCTTCCGTAAACAAGTCAACACCAACAGTATCACCTAATTTAAATTCTCCTTCAAAATCACGGAACTCAACGACTTTCTTTTTAGGCGATGCGCCGGCCTTCTTAAAATGGCCTTGCTCAGCTTTGCTAGCACGCTTTTCTGCCTTGTCATCGAAACCGAGTTGAAGGGCACTATACCCGTCTACCTCTTCGGTTCTGACTTGGGTAACGACACAAGGTCCAGCCTGTATAACGGTACACGGAATATTCTTCCCGTTCTCGTCAAAGATGCTGGTCATGCCGATTTTCTTTCCAATTAACCCAGACATAATTATTATTTATTTTACTTATTCTATTCGTTAAAAAAATTGGGTCAAAAGAAAATTTCTAGTGACCCAGTTTTTTCTTTTTTCCCGTTTTTCCCTTGCACGCAGCTCAGGACATGTGACACCCTTTTTTTCCAAAGGGCGTGCAAAGTTACACTTTTATTTCGACTTCTACACCACTTGGAAGCTCTAATTTCATTAAAGCATCAATAGTTTTTGAAGAAGAACTATAAATATCAAGCAATCTTTTGTAAGAACTTAGTTCAAATTGCTCTCTGGACTTCTTATTTACGTGTGGTGACCTAAGTACTGTAAATATTTTTTTATTTGTTGGTAAAGGTATTGGACCCGTTACCACAGCACCTGTCGTTTTTACGGTTTTCACAATTTTCTCAGCAGACTTGTCCACCAAATTGTGATCGTAAGATTTTAATTTTATTCTAATCTTTTGACTCATCTTCTGATAAATTAAGCTGTTACTCCTTTTGCTGCTTTAATTACTTCCTCTGCTATGTTTGCAGGAGTTTCTGCATAGTGAGAAAATTCCATTGTTGATGTTGCACGACCAGAAGACAAAGTTCTTAAAGACGTTACATAACCAAACATTTCAGATAACGGCACATCTGCCTTGATTACCTTACTTCCAGAACGATCAGACATATTATTTACCTGACCTCTTCTTCTGTTCAAGTCACCAACAATATCACCCATGTTTTCCTCTGGAGTTAAAACTTCCAGCTTCATTATAGGCTCCATCAATACAGCTTTTGCTTTTTTAGCAGCAACCTTGTAACCCAATTTAGCAGCCAATTCAAAAGATAGTGAATCTGAATCTACAGGGTGGAAAGAACCATCCTTAAGAACAATCTTCATACTATCCATTTCAAATCCTGCCAAAGGACCATTCTTCATTGCTTCCTTGAAACCTTTTTCTACAGAAGGAACATATTCTTTTGGAATATTACCACCTTTAATTTCGTTAACAAAAGTAAGGCCAGTTTCACCTTCAGCAGCAGGCTCCATAGTAAATACGATATCCGCAAATTTACCACGACCACCCGTTTGTTTCTTATAAGTTTCTCTATGGTCAGCAGAAGCCGTAAGCGCTTCCTTATACTCAACCTGTGGTTGACCCTGACTAACCTCTACCTTAAACTCACGCTTAAGACGATCAACAATAATATCTAAGTGAAGCTCACCCATACCAGAAATAATAGTCTGCCCGGAAGCCTCATCAGTCTTAACTTGGAAAGTTGGATCCTCTTCAGCCAATTTAGCTAAAGCCATACCTAACTTATCTACGTCCGCCTTTGTTTTTGGCTCAACCGCAATACCAATTACAGGATCGGGAAACTCCATACTTTCAAGTACGATAGGATGTTTCTCGTCAGATAAAGTATCGCCAGTCTTAATATCCTTAAAACCTACCGCAGCACCAATATCACCAGCAGAAATACGTTCAATAGCATTTTGCTTGTTAGAATGCATCTGATAAATTCTAGAAATACGCTCTTTGTTACCAGAACGGTTATTCAAAACATAAGAACCAGCCTCTAATGTACCAGAGTAAGCCCTAAAAAATGCCAAACGACCAACAAATGGATCTGTAGCAATTTTAAATGCCAATGCAGCAAAAGGCTCTTTTGGGTCTGGCTTTCTAGACTCTTCCGCGCCTGTATCTGGATTTTCACCAACAATTGCATCCTTATCTAGAGGAGAAGGCAAATACCTACATACCGCATCCAATAAAAACTGAACACCTTTGTTCTTAAAAGCAGAACCACAAACCATTGGGATAATACTCATATCCATAACAGCCGCACGTAGCGCCGCATGTATTTCATCCTCGGTTATAGAATTTTCATCTTCAAAGAACTTCTCCATCAATGTCTCATCATATTCCGCCACAGCCTCGATAAGCATAGCTCTATACTCGCTTACCTCTTCCTTCATATCCTCCGGAATATCAATAACATCAAAAGTAGAACCAAAGTTATCATCATGCCATACTATAGCACGGTTTTTAACCAAGTCCACTATACCTCTAAAATCAGCTTCCTCACCAATTGGCAAAACAATAGGAACAGCATTAGATTTCAACATATCCTTAACCTGCTTACACACGTTTAAGAAGTTAGAACCCTGTCTATCCATTTTATTTACAAAGCCCATTCTTGGCACCTTGTAATTATCAGCCAATCTCCAGTTTGTTTCTGATTGCGGCTCTACACCATCAACAGCACTGAACAAGAATACCAAACCATCCAAAACACGTAACGAACGGTTTACCTCTACGGTAAAATCTACGTGACCAGGAGTATCAATTATATTAAAGTGATAACCTTTTGCATCTGCAGTAGGCTGACCTTGCTCTGTAGGAAACTGCCAAGTACAAGTTGTAGCAGCCGAAGTTATGGTAATACCACGCTCCTGCTCTTGCTCCATCCAGTCCATAGTCGCAGCACCATCATGCACCTCACCAATTTTGTGACTAACACCTGTATAGAAAAGTATACGCTCAGTAGTAGTTGTCTTACCCGCATCAATATGCGCAGCAATACCTATATTTCTTGTAAGTTTTAAATCTCTAGCCATGGGTTAATTAAAATCTGAAGTGTGAGAATGCTTTATTGGCCTCTGCCATTTTATGTGTATCAACGCGCTTCTTAACTGCCGCACCTTCTTCCTTAGCCGCAGCTAAAATTTCCGCTGCCAATTTCTGAGCCATGGATTTTTCATTACGCTTTCTCGCATAACTAATTAACCATTTCATAGCGGTAGAAATTTTTCTATCTGGACGAATCTGCATTGGAATCTGAAATGTAGCACCACCAACTCTTCTACTTCTAACCTCAACGTGTGGCATTACATTAGAAAGTGCATCTTTCCACAACTCTAAAGCAGTTTTTTCTTCATCTGTATTTTTCTCCTCAACTATATCAATAGCATCGTAGAAAACCTTGAATGCAACGGATTTCTTTCCGTCCCACATCATCATATTAACAAAACGTGTTACCAATTGATCATTAAACCTTGGATCCGGCAACAACGGTCTTTTCTTTGCCTGTCTTTTTCTCATTACTTCTTTCTAAAGTTGATTACTTTTTAGGGCGCTTTGCACCATATTTAGACCTTCTCTGAGTTCTACCCGCTACACCAGCGGTATCCAAGGCACCACGAACAATGTGATACCTAACACCAGGCAAATCTTTTACCCTTCCACCTCTTACCAATACTATCGAGTGCTCTTGAAGATTATGCCCTTCTCCCGGGATGTATGCGTTTACCTCTTTACCATTTGTCAACCTTACCCTTGCAACTTTACGCATTGCAGAGTTAGGTTTCTTTGGTGTAGTAGTGTACACACGCGTACAAACACCCCTTCTTTGTGGGCAAGAATCCAAAGCAGCCGATTTACTCTTCTTGGTAATTGTGCTCCTTCCTTTTCTTACTAATTGTGAAATTGTTGGCATTAAATACTTATATTATTTTATACAACCCTCATTTTGAGGGCTGCAAATGTAGTAATAATTCTAATTTATTCAAATACAGCTATAAATATTTTACCAATAAATAATTTAAAGCTCAAGGAGACCATCGTATTTCGTAAAAAATTACATCCAAATTTTATATTACCAACCTACAATTATGCATCACAACCAAGAATTCTTTTTAACAAAAAATTTAAATACAAAAAACTGGATTTTAAATTTTATTTAAGAAATAAACATCACAGCAAAACAATTGAATTTAATAGGTTTTTTGAGAAATTAATAATTTAAACGCTAATTTTTAGTAAATTATCAAGTCAATGCCTTTCTATTTTTAATCACCCAATATTTAAACTAATTCTTAAAATTTAATGATCTTATTTTGGATTATTAACATGAATTTATGACTTTAGCTCCCAGCTAATTCAAATAATTTTAAAATGAAAACAAAATTAAGTGGAATCTTAACGCTTCTTATGGCGTTAGTTGTGCATTTTTCTTTTGCACAAGACAAAACGATTTCAGGTACGATTACGGATGCTGATGGGCTTCCACTACCTGGAGTTAATGTTTTAGTAGAAGGAACTTCTAATGGAACACAATCTGATTTTGATGGAAACTATTCCATTACTGCCAGTACTGGCCAAACATTATTGTTTACTTACATTGGACAGAAAAATGTACGAAAAGCCGTTGGAGAAGGAAACACCATAGATGTCCAAATGGTAGAAGATGCTCAAGCACTAGAAGAGGTTGTGGTTACAGCTTTGGGGTTTGAAAAAAAGAAGGATGATGACATATCCTCTTCTACTATCATTAAAACTGACAAAATTTCCAGATCAGGCGAGCCAAATTTAGTACAAGGCCTAGCTGGTAAAACTTCAGGTGTAAACATTACTCAAAATTCTGGCGACCCTGGTGCTGGTGCTTACATTCAAATTAGAGGACAGAACACCATTCTAGGAAATAGCTCACCGTTAATAATAGTTGACGGCGTACCAGTTTCCAATAGTGCTTTCGGAGCTAGCACAGCAGGGGTAGTACAACAATCAAGATTAAACGATATACCTGCAAGCGATATTGAAAGTGTAACAGTATTAAAAGGCGCTGCAGCCGCAGCAGTTTGGGGTACAGGCGCAGCAAATGGAGTTGTAGTAATTAAAACAAAAAAGGGTAGTAGCTTTGGAAAGATGTCTATTGATATCTCAAGTAGCCTTAGTATCGACGAGGTAAATAGAGAACATGAAAAACAAGGTATTTATGGCCAAGGAGCAGGTGGGGTATGGAGCTCAAACGCGTCTGGTTTATCTTGGGGAGATAAAATAGCAGATAGAGCTGGTGGAAGTGATGTCTTCGATACATCTGGAGCTTACTTTGTAGGTAATCAGACAGGAAATACTTATTATCCTGTAACCACCAAAAATAGCCAAGAAGTTTTTAACGCTATTAATAGAGATCAAATATTTAGAACTGGTGTTACACAAAACTATTCTGCGGGCATAAGTTTTGCGGAGTCTAATTCAAACACCTATTTTGGACTTGCTAGAGTTGATCAAAAAGGTATTATTAACGGACAATCAGATTACGAGCGTAATACAATCCGTCTTAATCATTTTAGAGAATTAACCGATAAATTTTCAGTTAGAGTAAATACTTCATATGCTCATTCTACCTCTAATAGAGTACAAACAGGTTCGAACTTGAACGGTCTATACTTAGGATATTTAAGAACATCTCCGGATTTCAATAACACAGATTACGACGGAACCTATTTTGCATCATCAACAGATCCAGTAGGAACGATTAACAGCCATAGATCATATAGAGCAAGGCATCTTGGAGAAGCCTCAGCTATTTATAATAATCCAGGTTGGACAATTAATAACATTTCCAATCCAAACACTGTAAATCGCTTCACTTTAGCTCCAGAACTTAACTACAATTTTACAGAAAGTTTAGGGTTAACCGTAAGGTATGGACTAGATTTTTATTTAGATAAAAGAAATACATATTTCCCAGTTCGATCTGCTGGTGATTTTTCTCAAGGTGCGTACTTTAGAGACGACTATACAGAAAAAATTGAAAACTTAAACATATTCTTCAACGGGAAAATTGGATTAAATGAAGCTGTAAATATTAATTACATTCTCGGTTACATGCTAGAATCCACACGTTATAGCCGATTTAGTTCATCAACAAATATTTTCCTTAACCCAGACCCGGTAAGACAGTTAATGGACAACGCTACCAACGAAAACATCTTGGCCAGCGAATTTAATAGTCTGAACCGAAAAAATGGAGCCTACTACTCTTTTAACTTAGGTTACAAAGGATTGTTATTTGAAACCACAGGTAGAATGGAAAGAGCTACAACTGTTGATGACACAAACTTTTTCCCTTCTGTATCTTTGGGTTACGATTTGACGGAAAATTTGATAGATTCTGAATTCTTGTCATTTGCAAAAATTAGAGCTTCTTATGGACAAATCGGTATTGAACCACAATTGTATTTAGCAAGAGACGTATTCTTTGCTTCCACAGCTGGCGCAGAAGGTTGGGGAGATTATTTAGACGGAGCAAATTACGGAGGAACTGTTAGGAGAGGTGCGGTAAGAGGTAATCCTAACCTAACAATTGAAAAAATCAAAGAATATGAGGTAGGAGCTGATTTTAGATTTTTTGAAGATCGACTAAGTTTAGGTTTAACCTATTACGACAGACTAACTACAGATGCAATATTAGAACTGGAATTACCTGCATCAACAGGTTATGCATCTACTTACGAAAATGCTGCCGAAATTTCAAATAAAGGGGTCGAGTTAGATTTTAGTTATTCCATCCTTAGAAACGAAAATTGGAAGCTTGATTTATTTGGTAACTGGACAACCTACAAGAACATTGTTGAAAAACTACCAAACGTATCTAGATATATTCTTAATGGATTTACATCTACATCTTCAGCAGTTGTAGAAGGAGAACCTTTTGGAGCTATCTACGGTGGTCGTTACCTAAGAGATGACAACGGTACAATTCAATTAGATGCAGATGGGTTTCCTCTAATTGATGCGGAGCAAGGCGTTATAGGCGATCCAAATCCAGACTGGAGAGGAGGATTAGGAATGTCATTAGACCATAAAGGATTTAAATTTTCATTCTTATTCGAAACTAGTCAAGGGAACGATATGTGGGGTGGTACTAATGGGGTACTACATTACTTTGGAATCCACCCAAATACAGCAGTAGAATCTGTTGCTCCAGTAGATTTACCTAGGTACTCTGGAGGTTTTGGTGGTGTGATACCTGCTGGAACTACCTTTAGAGGTTCAATTGGCGATTTTGGTGGTGGCCCAGTAGCTTTAGAAGAAGGTTGGTACAGAACCAATGGAGGTGGTTTTGGGGATTTGGACGAACAATTTGTTCAAGATGCCTCATGGACTAAATTAAGAGAAGTGAGCTTATCTTATTCTTTTCCTGAGTCAATTCTAAATAAAACATTCCTAAAAAACCTAGAAGTTGGTATATCTGGAAGAAACTTACTATTATTTACCGATTTTGAAGGAGTAGACCCTGAAGTAAATTTAACTGGAGCCTCAAAAGGACGAGGTTTGGATTATTTTACAAACCCTGCAACAAGAAGTATTATTTTAAATGTAAAACTTGGACTTTAAGATGAAAACAAAATTTTTATACATAATAGGGATTCTTATAACGCTAACTTCTTGTGAAAGCGTTGTAGAAGATTTGAACGAAGACCCCAATAACTTTAATGACACAAGTTTGTCTTTAGTTCTAAACCATGCAATATTAAATGTGGTGAGTGTTGCTGAATCTGACATGGCAAGATACGCAACAATTTTTACTGACCAGTTTATGGGAGTAGATAGACAATATGGAACCTTAAACGGATACAGTGTTACACAATCTAATTTTGATGAACATTGGGAAGACCTTTATCAACGTGGTATTACCCAAGCGCAAATAGCTAAACAAAAAGCAATAGAAGCAAACAATACTGCCGCAGAAGGACAAGCTTTAATTCTTGAAGGTTATTACTTTGCAGAAGCCGCCTTATTATTTGGTGACGTCCCTTTCTCTGAGGTTAACAACCCTGAGATTACTGATCCTGTTTATGAAAGTCAGACAACAGTTTTAAGTGGAGCTATTAATCTAATTCAAGAAGGAATATCAAAAGCCGGCAGCATATCTGCTGCTAACAATGTATTCTCAACAAATTCATCTTGGGGACAAATTGGAAATGCGTTATTAGCGAGATATTATCTTGCACAAAAAGAGTACGGTCTTGCAAATCAAGCTGCTAAAGATGCAAACTTTGCTTCCAATAGCGATGATTGGTCCATCAATCATTCTCCAGCGAATTTTGGAGAAAATCTATTTTGGCAATTTGAGGTTGAACAACGAGGTGATTATTTAAAAGTAGCTGCTCCAGCTACTGAAGAAAGTCCTGCTAACTTTTCATACATGTTAGAATTATTGGATGTTAATCACCCAAATTACAAAGGAAACTCAAAAACAACTGAAGCTGCTAGATATAACTATTACGCAGACGGTGAAAGTATTAATACAACTGATGGTTTTGCAGCACAAACTGCATCCTTTCCTGTTGTTTCTTTCGAAGAAATGCAATTGATAATAGCGGAAACCGAGATACTAGCCAATTCTGATAATGGGGCCGCCATTGATGCCTTGAATCTTGTGCGTGCAAATAACGTAACAAAATACCCAGGAAGCCAATATGACCCTTATACAGAAAGTGACTTTACTGATACAGAAGATTTACATATTGAAATTTTAAAAGAAAAATTCTGTTCTGTAATTGGAGTACCAACTTTTCATGACACAAATAGAACACAAAACTTGATTGGTACAACAATTAAAAATAGTACGCAAACTACAATTCCGCAGCGATTCTTATATCCATTAACGGAATCATCTTCCAATGCAAATGCACCAGAAGTAATTGGGTTATATGTTCCTACGGCCGTAAACAACTAGCCAAACAATATATTTAGCAAAACCGCCTTTAGCAAGGCGGTTTTTTTTATTTCCTTTTACAAAGAATCTTCCACTATCTTTACACCATGAGCAAAGACAATATTATCTACGGTATTAGGGCGGTAATGGAAGCTATAGAAGCCGACCAAAGTATTAATAAGGTTTTTTTACAAAAAGGGTTAAAGGGAGAATTATTCTCAGAATTAGAAACCCTAATCCGTAAAAAAAACATAAGCGCTTCTTATGTACCATGGGAAAAATTAAATAGAATTACCCAAAACAATCATCAAGGTGCCATAGCCCAAATTGCACCCGTAGATTTTCACGATTTCAATACCTTAATAGAACAAATTTTAGAAGTAAAAGAAACCCCTTTAATTCTGTTATTGGATCAGCTAACAGATGTAAGAAATTTTGGGGCTATAATACGTACAGCAGAATGTGTTGGCGTAGATGCAATTGTAGTACCCAAAAGCGGATCCGCACCTATAACAAGCGATACTGTAAAAACGAGTGCAGGTGCTGCATTTACCGTTCCTATTGCTAAGGCAGACCATTTAAAAGATGCTATCTATTATTTGCAAGCATCTGGATTTAAACTAGTAGCCGCCACCGAAAAAACAGAAAATTCTATTTATGATGTAGATTTTACCGGTGCAACCGCAATAATAATGGGCGCAGAAGACAAAGGTATTTCTGATTCTATTTTAAAACTTGCAGACCACAAAGCCAAATTACCCTTAATGGGGCAAATTGAATCTTTGAATGTTTCTGTTGCTTGTGGTGTTTTCTTGTACGAAGCCCTTAGACAACGGTTAGCTTAATCTATTTTGCCTTTATTAGGTTTGTATTCGTAGTTAACGGAAACCTCATCAATAGGTTCTTCTGGGAGTGTTTCTATAAAATTTCCGCTTTCATCAAAATGTTTTAGAAAAGGGTCATCATCTTCTTGATAATCTTCCTTTTCCCATTCATATTTTTTGGTTTCCGGGGTTTGTACCTTTATAAACTTTGCCAAGATTAAACCCGTTATAAAACCAGATAAATGTCCTTCCCAAGAAATACCTTCTTCAATAGGAAAAATATACCACAACAAACTTCCGTAAATAAAAACAACGGCCAAGGATAATGCAATTAACCTGTAGTGTTTTTGAAATATTCCCTTGAAAAAAATAAAACTAGCAAACACATAAATTAAACCGCTTGCCCCAATATGGTAATTAGATCTAGCAATTATCCAAGTTAAAAATCCACTGAACAGCCATCCCAAAAACACTATTTTCCATGCTTTCTGCCGATAAAAGTAGAACAGCGCCATTAAAAGAATACCTAGTGGTAGGGTATTGTTATATAAGTGTTCTAGAGAACCATGAATTAATGGTGAAAACAATACGCCTTTTAAGCCACTGATTGTTCTAGGTAATACACCAAATTTATTAAGATTGATTCCTTGACTCACCTCTACCCAAAACACGAACCAAATAAGTAACATGCCAAACAAAGGCGGAATTAATTGCCCAAGACTAAATTTAAAATAGTTTTCCTCATTCATAGTATTTACAACGCAATAAGAAGTCCAACTTAAGGTTTACTGCTAAATTGTCATCCATCTAAATTATTCTAATTTTGCAACATGAGCGAACCCTTAGCAGAACGAATTAGACCTAAAAATTTAACGGAATACGTAAGTCAACAACATTTAGTTGGCACAGAAAAAGGTGCACTTTACCAACAAATAAAAAGCGGTACCATACCATCATTAATTTTATGGGGCCCACCCGGAACGGGCAAAACCACCCTTGCCAATATTATTGCCGAAGAAAGCAACAGGCCTTTTTACACCCTTAGTGCCATTAGTAGTGGTGTAAAAGAGGTAAGAGAAGTTATTGAAAAAGCGAAGCAAAGTGGTGGGTTATTTACTACTAAAAATCCCATATTGTTTATAGATGAGATTCATAGGTTTAGCAAATCTCAACAAGATTCTTTACTTGGAGCGGTAGAAAAAGGTTGGGTAACCTTAATAGGCGCTACTACGGAGAACCCAAGTTTTGAGGTAATTCCTGCTTTGTTATCCAGATGCCAGGTATATATTCTTAACCCTTTTGGAAAAGAAGATTTAGAATTATTATTAAACAGGGCAATTACAGAAGATGTTATCCTTTCTAAAAAAAACATCAAATTAGAGGAAACCGAAGCCCTATTGCGATTGTCTGGTGGGGACGGTAGAAAATTGCTCAATATTTTTGAACTAATTATAAATTCTGAGGCAAAGGATAACATAACGATTACCAATGACCTTGTCTTAAGCAAAGTTCAAAAAAATACGGTGCTTTATGATAAAACTGGAGAACAGCATTATGATATTATTTCGGCCTTTATAAAATCTGTAAGGGGTAGTGATCCTAACGCAGCTGTTTATTGGCTGGCCAGAATGATTGAAGGCGGTGAAGATGTAAAATTTTTGGCCCGAAGAATGCTCATTTTAGCATCTGAAGATATAGGTAATGCAAACCCTACCGCATTGGTCTTGGCCAATGCCACATTCCAAGCGGTTACTACCATTGGTTACCCTGAGGCACGGATAATACTTGGGCAATGTGCCACCTATTTGGCAAGTTCTCCAAAAAGTAATGCAAGCTATATGGCCATAGGCAAAGCACAGCAAAAGGTAAAACAAACCGGAGATTTGTCTGTACCGTTACACATACGCAACGCGCCCACCAAGCTAATGAAAGATTTAGGTTACGGAGAAAATTATGCTTACGCCCATGATTATGAACATAATTTTGTAGCACAAGAGTTCTTACCAGAAGAACTTTCTGGGACTACCTTCTATAAGCCGGGCAATAATGCCAGGGAAAATGCCATGCGCGATTTTCTAAAAAAGCGATGGAAAGATAAATATGACTTCTAGAATTTTATGTTGATAGCTTTAGGAGCTTTATCCCCGTCAAATTCTACGTACCACTGTCCATTATCTTTAAAAACAACCCCATTTTTACCGTCCTTACTAACCATAAATACTTCTGGTGCACTGGTAGATTTTAGCACATATACTATTTGTGGGGTGCTATCAATTAATTGATAACCATTGTCCAAGGGTTGTGCATACAAGACGTTTGTATTAACGTCTTCTTGTACCGTAGTACTAATACTAGTAGTACTATTTGCAGTTTTCTCTACTTGAGACTTCTCAACAACAACTGGTAATTTGGTATTATCCATTGTTTGTTGTTGCGTAGTCTCTGGAAGTTTTTTTACATCGTCCTTAAAATTAAGTGTAACTGTTTCCGCTTGCTTGGGTGTATAATTATGGCCTATACCTGCTAATTGTTGCGCAGCTTTTGTTATCGCCTCTTTATAACCGTCTTTATACTCCTTAATTTTACTTTTTGCCTCTAATGTTTCAAAAACAACGGTATTGTTACAATCTTTAAATTGCAAAGAAACCTTAGTAGTAAACATGTTAGATTGGTCATTTAACACCGTGGTTAACCCTAAGCACCTGTTCACGTTTAAATCTACAGGCAAAGCATCGTCATAGACTACATTAAATCCGTAATTGTTTAGCAAATACTTGGTTAAGGTACTAGTGTTATATTGATTAACTTCTTTAAAAGATTCAAATTGTTTAGGAACAATTATGTATTTGTAATCATTAAATTGCGCGGTAAGCGACACAGGAACTGTTAATAAAAACAGGCCAATAAGTATATTCTTCATATTCATATGCTCTTGAAATCAATTATCGTTCCAAGATAGAATATTAAATCCAAATTGTAAAGATGCATAGTGGCTATCTGCTACATTACGATAACCCAACAGGTTGTCTCCCATAATGTAAAAATTAATAGGACCTGCTTGAAAATTTAGCCCCAACCCAATATTAGAAAGGGAATATTTATCTACCGTATAGGTAGTCTTAAATGCCAAAAAATTTCCCAAGCGCTTTTGGTAGAAAGCACTTAATGCAGCTTGCGGTCCTTTTGGTCTGTTGATCATAAATAGCTGTGCCCCTACGGCATTCTTATAATCAATATTTTGTGAGCCACCAGTACTACTGGCTCCGTTAAAAGCACAACCACAATTATCCCTTCTTACTGTTTTAGTAGACGTGTTTCCAAAATTATGCCGTATAGACGCATATAGTTTTACAGGACGAAGAGAGACCCAAGAAGATTCATCTGTAGTATAATCTACTTGCTGTTCTATATCATCTACCAATTCTTGCCACAAATCTGTGTTGAAATTGGCCAAATCTTCTGGTAAAATAATTTCCAAGCCTTCATTATTGGCGCTCCCCGTTAGCGAATAGTTTTTTACCGCATTGCTATGGTAAATAAAACCAACATCTAATAAACTACCTGTGATTAAGGTGTTGGCACTAAGGTTATGTGTAAATCCAATATCAAAACCCATTCCTAGATTACCACCAAATAAAGAACGGGATATAAATTTATTGATTAAATCTTCCTGTGTGGTATTGCTGTCTTCATCTACAATATCTATAAATTCCTGTAGCCCGGAAGTTTCTAAAGAAAGGTCTGCCACCACCGTATTTCTTAAAATATTTTGCTCGCCCAATGTAGTTTCAAAATAACCCGAATTACCCTTGGTTTTAAACTCTAGCACGCTACTGTATAATTTTGCTCGTGCCCCAACGGTCCAGTCTTCATCTAAACGCTTATTTATTCCAAAATGTAGCACGTTTACCACTTCACCTTGATTGGTAAGATGGCTCAAATCAAAACGTCTACCTATATTGGTAGCATTTCCCTCAACTGCCAAAATAGCCAAATCTTGCGGCCAAAATTGAGAGAAGAAACCCTCGCCGTACATTCCAAAAGAATAATAATTGTCTGGATTGTTCTTTCCCCTAAAACCAACGGTAAATAGCTCTAATTGCCCACTAAGGCTAAATTCATCCCGTTGTGACATGCTATAGATGGCGCGCTCTCTTATTTTAGTATTAAAATCTACACCATCATTGGCAAAAAGGTCGTTAACCGTTACACCACTAGTACCGGCCTGCATAGAAAATCCGGATAATAAGGGAACACCAACATGCCATTTGTACGGGGCTTTTACACCAGGGTTTAAGAGCAACGCCTGCGGTACCTCATAAAAATCATACAAAACAGCTTTATTCTGGGCCGTACAAAATACCAACCCAATTAAAAAGAAGAGTACGTTTATCTTTTTCATTCTACATTCAATACAACGGTAGCACTAGACTTAAATACCAATTTTGGATTGGTAAGGGCAGATTGGCTAGTTCCATCGCCTTCATTAGAAGCACTGATTCTAATTTTTGCAGTATTTCTTAGAATTTCCAAAGACTCACCATTTGGGCCAAAATTAACCTGACGCTCTAACGCTGCCGTAGGTTGTGGTTCAATAGTAAACGGTTCTTGGTACAAGACTACATCTGCCTCATTTAAAAATTCTATAAGCAAAGCCAAACTTTTACTGGTCGTATTCTCTATTTGATAGGTAATAGTGCCTTCTACAACCTCATCTGCAATAAACTTTTCTTTAAAGGCCTCAAACGTAAATATCTCTGAAAAAAACAGACCAGGCCCAGCGGCATTCATCGTATCTTCATTAGACTCAAAATACAACAAACTGGATGCTAAAGAAGTCTGTAGAGAAAGGTCGTCTACCTGATTAAAATCTTGTTCTTCCGAGCAGGATACCATCAATAACAAACAACTGCAAAAGATTAAAAAGGTTTTCATAGCGTGTAATCCTAGGTTTTATAGGTAACAATGTTTACCCATGTGTACCCTACTATAACTCTATAAAAAGTTTTTTATTTCGTCTAAATCATAAATGATATCACAAACATTGTGCTTGGGTTCGTTGTGCGCATTAAAATGTAGTGTATGCAAGCCTAATGCCTTGGCCCCTAAGATGTCTGCCTCTAAACTATCCCCAATCATAATTGATTTATTTGCTGGCACCTTTGCCATTTCCAAGGCTAGATTAAAAATCTTTGGATTTGGTTTTTTAACACCTGCCATTTCAGAATTTACCACCACGGAGAAATAGTCCAAGATATTGGCATTTCTAAGCTTCTTTTCTTGAACATTGGCAAAACCATTTGTGATTATGTGAAGGTTATAGTTTGGTTTTAGATATGCTAAAATTTCATGCGCCCCAGGAAAAGTATGGTTAAAACTAGACAAATGGGCAATATAGCCTTCTGACAGTGTATTTATTTGCGCATCGGTAGCTTTAAAACCAATTGCATCAAAAGTTTGTTTTAGACGTTGGTAGCGCAAATTTTCCTTAGAAATTTTCTCTTCCCTAAACAGCTTCCAAAAAGAAAAATTAATTGGCACATAAGCCGCTAAAAATTCGGGAAGCGAAACGGGAATATCGTGTTCTTCAAAAATTTTTTTAAACGTTAGTTCAGAGTTCTTTTCAAAATCCCAAAGGGTATGGTCCAGGTCAAAAAAAACATCGGTAACCACCTCTCTATACATAGTATCTTTTTAAAACCGCTTTATATAAATTTATCCAGTGTATTTGTTGTTTTTCGCCAAACAATTCGTTGGAAAAAATT
The DNA here is from genome assembly GCF_056160685.1 of Croceivirga sp. ABH4_376. NCBI lineage: Bacteria > Pseudomonadati > Bacteroidota > Flavobacteriia > Flavobacteriales > Flavobacteriaceae > Croceivirga > Croceivirga sp. ABH4_376. The sequence goes on from NZ_JBSWXQ010000004.1 coordinate 328,713, forward strand.
AAATTAAAATTACCCCTAACTAGTTTAATCTGGTGGTAAAGATTATCCATGGCTTCCAATGCGGCACTTTGTTTTTTATAGCGTTTTAACGCATAATCACAAACCGCGAACGGATGCACCTTTATGGGCTGCTGTACTTCTAGATTAATGTCGTAAAAATAGAAAGTGGAGCAGGTGCCCGCCCTAAAACCAAGGTGATGGGTATACCCCATGGAAAAATCATCGGTAAATTCTGCCGCTACAAGATTCCTATAGGTTTGCGGTACCATAACCCTATTATACCGCATTCTAGAATATTTAATAGGCCTATTTATTAATTGAGACAAACGCCTTTTCTCTTCTTTAAGTGCGTTTAAATTGTCGCCGGCAGCCATACTTGCACTTAAAGAAACTATACTATAGTCTGCAACCGACTTTATTAAATAGCGGAAACCGGTCCTATGGATAGAAATGTTCTTATCATGTTCTGAATAGGCTGCAAACTGAAAGAAAAACATACTTTTAAAAGCATATTTCTTATGAATTTCTAACAGCTTAGAAAAATTATCATAGGGGTCTTTTTTAGGGTTTATCCAAACCGAAATTCGTTTTAGAACACGGGCAAACCTAAAGCCAGATAGGTCTTTGAACAAACCACCCAACGTACGCCCCAAGCCACGCATTGCAAATATGTGAGATGTTGTAACATTTATAATTGGGGTAAAAACATAACTTCCTTTTTTTACCTCCAGTTCTGGAAAACGCGCTAACAAAACGTTTAAAAACTGAAGCGCCCACAAGTCTACCACGGGTTTTTCTAAAAACTTATGTTGAAAAGCCAAACTTGTTTCCGGTGGAAAACGACCTAAACTGTCCCTAACATGTGGCAAGTACTCTTCGTATCTACTCAATAAATAAAAACTGGCCGAAAAAATATCAAAAGGAATGCTGCTTCTTTCATCTGTTTCAAAAAAACAGGGCACATCTTGCCACTGCTTAACCCGTATATCTATATCGTTAATTCCCTGCTCAAACAAAAGGTCGTTAGCGCGAATAAAAAATTCGTTTTGCAAAGGCTGCTTGGTATATGTTATTTTAGGGCCGTTATGCTTAATAAAGTCTTCTACTTTAGTAGTAAAGCCGAGCTCTAAACCCAAAATTCTACCCAATACCTGGTTCATGGTATAGGTAAATCTGTTGGTAATCTTATGGGTATATATCAATAGCATAGATTGCTAAGGTACACTAAAGATTGTAGAGATAGAAGCATTAATGGTTGATGGTTGATGGTTGATGGTTGATGGTTGATGGTTGATGGTTGATGGTTGATGGTTGATGGTTGATGGTTGATGGTTGATGGTTG
>NZ_JBSWXQ010000005.1:0-229352 GCF_056160685.1 Croceivirga sp. ABH4_376
GAAATCTAGGTTTCTCGGTGTATATTAACCTTATTCTACGCTTTTTTTCTTTCTGGTTTATTACTTTAAAATAACAAGAATTAAACTTAAGAGGTATATAGTGCATAGCCGCCCTACGAGACGGCAACACACCATATACAGACCGTTATACCACATTAAAAACCAACCCATATGAATAAAATATTTTTAGTTTTAATAGCAATGCTCATTTGTTCTCAATCCTACGGACAAAAGCCAAGAGCAAGAGATTTGGGAGTTCCTTTTGTTGGAAAAACAGGAGAATTCAATGCAATTACAGATGTAAATGGAGTTGAGGTTGGATATAGCACAATTATTTCTGGCGATGGAGAAAACATCTTAGGTAAAGGGCCAATTAGAACTGGAGTTACTGCCATATTTCCGAGAGGAAAAGCCAAAAAATTTAGTCCAGTATTCGCCAATTGGTATAGTTTAAACGGAAATGGAGAAATGACAGGTACAACATGGGTAACCGAATCAGGTTTCCTTGAAACGCCAATTATGATAACCAATACGAATAGTGTCGGTGAAGTAAGACAAGCTGTGTTGAAATGGTTTGTTGATACAGATTGGTATAGTGGAGAAGATTGGTGGTATACCTATCCAGTAGTAGCGGAAACATATGATGGTTTTCTTAATGATATTTATGGATTTCACGTAAAAGAAAAGCACGTTTTAGAAGCTATAGAAAATTCTTCAAGTGGAAAAATTGCTGAAGGAAATGTTGGTGGTGGAACTGGTATGATGTGCTTAGGTTTTAAAGGCGGTACAGGGACATCATCAAGAGTTTTCAAAATCAAGGATTCTACTTATACAGTTGGAGCAATTGTTCAATCTAACTTTGGAGCTAAAAGAAACCTATCAATAGCGGGTGTTCCAGTAGGTATTGAGTTAAAAGACACTTTGAATTATGAATATAAAGCATCACCAAAATCTAGAAGGCAAGAAGGTGATGGCTCTATTATAGTAATTGTTGCAACCGATGTTCCTTTATTACCACATCAATTAAAAAGAATTGCACAAAGAATTCCTTTAGGTATTGGTATTGTTGGTGGACGAGGAAGCAATGGTTCTGGAGACATATTTTTAGCATTTTCAACTGCAAATGAAAAAGCATTTAATCGCGATGAAATGACGACAGTCGAAACTATGTCAAATGATTTATTGATGCCGGTTTTTGAAGCTACAGTTCAAGCAGTAGAAGAAGCAATAATAAATGCAATGGTAGCTGCCGAAACAATGGAAGGAATTAATGGAAATAAAGCTTATGCTATTCCACACGACTTGCTGATTGAAACACTTAAAAAATATAAACGAATAAAAAAATAACGTGTTACAACAATTTATATAAGTAATTGCTTGTTCTCGCCTACTTCTGAAAATCCTAGCGGATTTTGCCTGTGCCAGTTCGCTACGCTCGTGTCAGTTTGGTGTGTACTTGCTAAGTTAAGTGCTAAATCACGCAACTACTCATAGCCGAGAACGTTCTTAATAATTATGAAAAATCTGAATTTCATGAAAAAAGTAATATACCTCTTAACAATAGTGTTGGCTATTAATGCCTGTAAAGAAAAAGAATATGAAGTAAAGAAAGCGGAATTAACCGAATCTGTAAAAGAGAAATTAATATCAGAATTAAAAGAAATGAAAGAACAAGACCAACTAAACAGGTCGTACATTTCATTAGGAACGTTTAATCAAAATTTAATTGACAGCACTAAAAACCTAACTACTCAGGAATATATCTCGTTTATGCAATCCCATAAATCAGAACTCAATAAAAAACAAGAAGACTCACTTTGGGCAATACAAAAAGAAATCGATTTAAAAAACACCAATCGTATTTATGAATTAACAGAAAAATATGGATGGTTAAGTGAAACAAGATTGGACTCTATAGTTGACCCCATGACATTTTTATTCCATACCCCAAAAGAGACCATTGAAAAAATGCAAACATTACTTTTTAAAGAAGTAAATGCAAAGCGTATGGAACCTAGTAAGTTTGCAATGTATGTTGACAATATGCGTAAAAAAGCATTCGGAAAAAATCAACTTTATGGAACGGGAAAGGAATTCGACCCTAAAACAAATACCATTGTACCGCCGTTCATTGAAAATATTGACAGCACTAATATGGAAAGGAAAAAAATTGGATTGCCTGAATTAAAAGTTGGTGAATATAGAACTGAAAAGTAACTACTTACAAAAACACCTATATCAAATAGGGCATAAAGTTCTAAATTTAATGGCTTGGGCTTGATTGCCAAAGCTGCCAAATCTTTTGGGTTTGGCAATTAAAAAAACAAATACAGAAAAAAGTTCTGGCTTGCAAATTAGAAGAAAAGGAAAAGTTAGCTTGCCTCTTCACTACGCTTAGCCGAACCGTTGTAAAACATTAGACCATTTCTTGGAGAAAATAAAAAACAAAAGAGGGATATTCATTTTTTCAATTCTTAGCTTATTCCTAATTATAGGATTTTATAATTCATGGAAAGATGAAATTTCATTAAACGCTAATAGGAAAATGACAATCGGTAAAGTGACCGATCTTAAATATTCCACTAGAAATGGATATGTTGATTTCAAATTCTATGTTAATGGTAAGCTTTATGACACTAGTGATCCTGACGACTCAGGATGGCCAAAGTATGTTCGAGAAGCCAGAGCTATTAAATACAAGTTTTACCCAGTTGAATATGATGCCACAAACCCAAGCAACTCTAAAATACAAATAACAAAAAAACCACTTGGACATAAAACGCTTTTAAGAAACGGAATTAAGATAAAAGGTAAGGTAGCAAACATTTATCCTGTATCGGAATCGTATGCAGACCTTCATATTAACTATACTTACCAACAAGGTAAATTTAAGTTTAGAACAAGACTACATATAGACAGTTTACCTTGCGGAACAATAGATAGTTGTATCCAAAAAGAGATTGGATTAATCATATCAAAGGATTTTCCAGATATAAATAATTTGTACTATTTAAGTTACGATAGAATTGAAATGCGAAAGGCAAAAGAACCAAAAAAATAACGCAATACAACAAGGTCTGTATAACCTAGATGAAATAGGCTAAACCGAAAGGTTTGTGCGTATTTAAAAATCCTGAAAAAAAACTTATTGCAATAACCATATGGTCTGTTTTGGCTTATAAAAAGGTAAAACATAATTCTATAATTGGGTTCTATATTTATCCGAAGCGACAGCAGTTAGTAGTTTAGCGTCATTTCGAAGGGACTAGCGTAGCTAGGACCGAGAAATCCCTTTAAAAGAATGGGTTTTCAGCTTCTTACTGGTCAGGTCGAGCGCAGTCGAGACCGCTTCTTTGTCTTAATACTTTGTACTTACTACTTAATACTAGCTACTTACAACTTTTAGCTACTAACTCAACAGCATAAGCAAATAAAAACTATCTTTAGTACCAGTACTTCCCCCAACCCAAGCGTTTAGGCATGGGTGTCACCTATTTAGTATAAAAACAGCTATCCGTCAAATGACGGATATACAATTGTTGGCAATAATTATGAATAACCATAAAATCATCATAAAATGAAAAATCTATTACTAATAATTTTGACCTTAATTTTGATTTCTTGTAATGAAAAAAACAATCAGTCGGATTTAAAATCGACAGATACAGACAAAATTGATATACAAGCTGAATTAGAATCTATTGAAGAAACCCGAACTGCTTTTCAGCTCGCAATAAAAGAAAAAAGATATGGTGACTTAAAGCAATACTCAACATCTGATTTTAAAGCTGTTTCGCCAGGAAGTGAGGATTGGTTGGAATACAAAAGAATTCGTGAAAAACCAATGGGACAATTCAGCTATGACAGTATAAGAATGAGACCTCAAGAAACTATTATTGCTAGTGACACTATTGCGTATGACTTTGGAACAAGTTCTGTTTACTATACTAATGCCGAGGGAGAACCCATAGAATTAAAGGATACTTTTCTTGTCATCCTCAAAAAGGACAAAAATGATGGTAAATGGAAAATACACAGAGAAGTTGCATCTGCTATTGTGGAATAAATTAAAAAAAGTATTGCCAACACAGTATATAAGCTATGGCTTGGTCAGTCCACACTTGGAAAATCCTGCAGATTTTACAAAGCCAGTTTTTATCGGCAAAGGTCTGTGACGAGAGGCGCCACAGCTAATATACATAAACGTTGTAAGCAAGTGGAAAAACATCCGTAAATCAATGAAAATTATATATAAAATAATTAATGGAAGTCGTAAATTCATTTTTCAGTAACATAAAAGATAAATTGACCAATCCTTACTTTGGTACACTTATCCTAGTTTTAATAATTCATCATTGGGAATTAATTTTTGGGATATTTAACTTCGATGAAGGATTTACATTAGACAAGAAAATCGAATTTGTAAAAAGTTATATTGTAAATAATATCACTTGGAAATCATTTCTATTAGATGCTTTACAAGCTCTTTTATATATGTTCATAGGCTATTTAATTGTAGTACTTACGAGAAGCATAGTTTTGTTTATTGAATTTGGACTTATGCCTTTTATATCAGGAAAAATCGTGAATAAAAATGTTGTACGCAGAACTGAATATGATGAAGTTGTTAAAGAAAGAGAACAATATTTTGACCAATATGAGGAACAAAGAAACTATGTCAGAAATTTTTCAAAAACTATTGATGAACAAACTGAACAGTTAAAACAAAAAGATGAAAATTTATTAAAACAAACAGAAACTATAAGTGAAACAATAACAAAATTAGATTCTACTAAAAAAGAATTAGAATCCTCAAAAAATGAAATTAGCGAAAAAAATTTACAAATAGATGGTTTAAAAAATTCTATAAAGTCACTTGAAAAAGATAATGGGGAATATCTAGAGAAAATAAAGAGATATGAACATTTGTACTTTAATGAAAAAAGTAAAGAATTTTACTCTACTATTGACAAATTTCCACCTGAAATTTTAATGAAAGTTCAAGAATTAAAAAATGATAAAAAGTGGAAAGCTTTTTTACAATTGGGACAGTTTTTTGAAAGAGGAGGCTCAATTGGAGGTGAAGTATTAACTGAAATGATTGATAGAGATTTGGCATTTGAAAGAGAAAAAAGAGAAGATTTAACACCTATTGGAAAAATCATTTATAGATATCACAAAGTATTTGAACAGGATTTTGACAAAAGACTTTTACTAATTGGAAAATAAACACCTGCTTACAACAAAGAACTGAGTTAAAAAACAAGTTTTTTCCGCTTTAAATTTGAGACACACTTATATAACCTAGAACCATACGGGATACATTGTTATGCACATATCAGACTACCAATAATCCAAATCAACCAACTCCTAAAAAATGACCTTAGAATATTGGAATGAACTAGCAAAACAAACCCTCCTAATCACCTCCTTATTAAGTGGGTTTTCAATTACCGTTGTAGCAAACCTATTGGTTTCCGATAAAACTACGAAGCTTACCAACCGTATTTTAAAATGTGCTACCTTATCGGCCGGTTGTTTTTTGGTTACGGTTTTTGCCATGGTACAAATTGTAATGACCACAACCCCTGGTGGCTATCTTAAAAACGTCTCCATAGAAGATTTTCAACTGGCTAGAATACTAGGAATGTCAACCTTTATGGTCGGTCTTTTTGCCCTAGCAGCCATGATTGGATTATCTGGCTGGACCAAATCTAAAAAAGTGGGCCTATTTACAACCGCAATTGGACTATTAACCTTGCTGTTAATCTTTGTAACCATAACTAGGTTTAACTCTTAAACACAGTAAAATAAAAAGAGAAAAAGATATAGGTTTATGTTTCGGTCTGGATATAGTTGTAAACCGCCCCAATAAAAAACCAAACATTTTGGTAACTTCATAAAAACAGAATCGAATTTTAACCTTCCCCAAAACTACTTCTTATGAGAGCCTTCCTTTTATTGCTTTTAGTACTACTAATATCCTGTAGCAGAACCCTGGATAAAAATGGGCTTTTTAAGGCATCAGAATTTGCCAAACACCAATTGGAATATGTAAACGCAAGCGTTTTTTTACCCAAAAATCATATAGAAGTAGATAAAAATAAACTTAAAGCCTTTTTAGCCAACCAAGGGGAAGCTGTACCCCAAAATGTACAAAGCATGTGGATGGCCAATTTATCCTCACCACACAGTGGCATCTCTATCTTTAAAGACGTAAGGGACAGCTTAAATTTTGTGGTCATTAAAAAATACCCGAGTCATATACCCGTAACCGTTAAAACTTCAGAAATTATACAAGAAATAATGAAGGGATACCTAGAAACGAATAAGAAGAATTACCAAGTGGGTTACACCATAGATGAAAGCACATTTTCTAAAGTTGGTATGGCTACCGTTTATAAGTTTGCGTATACCACAACCGCAGCAGGTCTAAAAGCTAATAATCTTAGGTTCTTTATAGCTTTTAAAGACCAAACCATAGATGTACAGGTGGTAAATAGCGGTACGTATGACTATGATACTATTTTTAAAAATCTAGAAATAAACTGACCGCCATTTTATGGCATAAGTTACGTTTTAGGCGCCTACTAGCACTACTCTTTTAGCCATGCCCAGCGTTTGGCCCAATCTTCCATAACAGCAGTACGCCATTTACCAATGGTTTTGCCCCCTTGTAGTTTGCCATCATAAAACTGGGCTTCGGGTTTGTCTGTAAACCAGGTTTTGCCCAAGGGGTAACTGTTTTTCAATTGGTCTCCCGGCCATTTGTTGATTACTACAATACTCCCTTTTAATCCGTTTAGGGCTTCAATTTCTGAGGTAAAATAGTAGTTTAAGGTTTCGGCCTTTTTAGGAATGTAGCGCAATTGGTACTGCCCATTGCCCATATAATAGCCCGGCCATACTTGTTGGCTCTTGCCGTAGGGCACTACCATTTTAAAACAGACCGTACCCGGTTCCATGGCCTGTTCTGGGCCTTTAAGGTTAAATTCCATAATACCACAAAAAGGGATGCTGTCTTTTACCGTAGTAGGCGCCGTGTATATTTTTCTAGGGCTGTGGGTAATGGGGGCAAAACTACCGCCCCAGCTTTCCGTAGTAGGGTTTTCTGGGTTACCGTTTAGTACGTAGAGCAAAGAGGGGGTGTCTCCCATTTTTATTTCGCCACCGTAATAGTTTTTAAAATCGCCCCCCAAATGACCTGCGCCCTTAATATGTTTGTTATAATAATCTGTTGGCCTAATAGTATCTATAGCGGTATTGTCCGAGAAAAAACCGTAGTAACTGGCATTTACTTCTATAAACCACAAATCTGGAAAATTAGCCACGATATACGCATAGGCGTTGGCACTCCATTTTTTGTTGGGTCCGCCAATCCAATACACCTTTATTTTAGATGCTATTTCCGGTGCATCGTGCAGGGCCTGAGCAACATCTTCCAAGCCGCCCCAAACCAATACCCATAAGGGCTCTTTTTCCTCGCCCGCACATTTTATAATCCAATTAGAACCCTCCGTGGCGGTTCTGTAGCCTTTATAGGGCGCGGTGCCTTTTTGGCCTTGTTTTACCCGTTGGCGCAAATACTCCGGTTGGGCAAAGCCTTTGGAGTGTTTTGCTAATCTGGGCAAATCTTTTTCGTACAAATCTATCATCCTAAAGATTTCTTGGGTACTGCCTTCTCCATAAGAGGGGCTAGAAACCAAACCTGCTATGCTTACCCGGTCACTATACATGAGCAGGTGTGCCATAGATTGGTTATCGTCTGGGTCTGTACCGCCAATATCCGTGCTTATAAGCACCCTAGGCTTTTGGGTGGTTTTGTTTTGGGCCACCACTAAGCTGATAGCAAAAAGAAACAGTAAAACTAACGCGCTTTTTTTCATGGTTATTCACGTAATATTTTTTCCATTTTTCGACCTTTAGCCAATTCATCTACCAATTTATCCAGATACCGTACCTGCCGGGTTAGGGTGTTGTCTATTTCTTCTATACGATACCCACAGATTACCCCTTTTATCAATTGGGCCTTTGGGTTTACGGTTGCCTGTTCAAAAAAGGTCTTAAAGGTAACATGGTCTTCTAGGTGCTGTGCAAGGGCCGCCTCATCATACCCGGTAAGCCAGGTAATTACTTGGTGTAACTCTTCTTTGGTCCTCCCCTTTTTTTCTACTTTACTCAGATAATGCGGGTAAACCGAAAAGAATTTTAGATTGGCTATACGTTCGTTATGTTCTGGTGTTACTTTCATCCGAGTTGTTTGGTTTTGGTTCCCAAAAAGGTAATCAAATTTTGATAATTCTTTATCGTATTTAATAAGTCCATTAGCATTCCCTTATGCTTACTGCCCGTTACAGCCGGGTTTGGCATCTGCATCCGTAGCCAATTGTATAGCGGCCAACCCTAAAGTGGTTCCTTTTGGGGCGCTAATGCTAAAGGCCGTGGTAATTTTGGACATATCTACACCTAATTTTTCAAAACAACTAAGGCTTAGACGGTAGGCTTTCCAGTCTTGCCCGCTTATGGTTACGGCCAAGGTTTGGTTGCAAAGGCCGGGCGTACCGCACAACCCTATTTGTACGGTTGCAGTTTCTTGGCCAAAGTTGCGTGCGTAAAAGGCTAGTTCCATGGCACCATTGCTTTCCCGGGCCATATCTGCCGGACTAGTAGTTACTAATTGGGCTTGTAGCAACTCCGTAGACGTCCACTCCAATTTTAAGGCATCTTCTTGTGCTTTATGGTCTGTTTTGGCTACCAACAAACCTCCAATGGAAGTTGGAAAACTGGCTACCTGCTTTTCCAATTCGGCAGACTGTAACCGCAGTTGCCAAGGAGCCGTTGCTTGCCCCTTATCAAAAAACACACCGGTAGAGGCCACCGTTAGGTTTTCTAAACCAGCCTCTTCTGGTAGCGGCGGTACTTCTTCCGTACTGCCGTAGTTTAAGCCATACCCTAGACCAAAAAGAACGTCTTTGGTTTGTGGCGCCACCGCGGTTGCCGGCCAAGAAAAGGATAGTTTACCGGTAAAATCATAATTTTCGTTTCTTTGAAACAACAGGTCTGAAACACCGCCACCTTCACTACCCGGTAGCCAAGCGGCCACAAAAGCATCGGAATTATTTAGTTCTGGATTGGTCCACATGGGCCTACCCGAAAGGAATACGCTTACTACGGGGATTCCTTTTTCTTTGTAGGCTGCTAATTTTTCGGTATCAAATCCGTTAGGTACAAAATCCAAGTGTTTGCGGTCCCCTTGAAACTCCGCATACGGGTCTTCGCCATAAACGGCAATAACCACATCTGCACTAAGGTTGTTATCTGCCTCTGGCGAAAAAATAAGCTTCCCTCCTTTTTCGGCTACGGCTTCTTTTATACCCGCTAAAATGGATTCCCCGTTCGGGAACTCCTCATTGGTATGGCCTTCGCCCTGCCAAGAGAGCGTCCACCCGCCAGCGGCTTTTATAATGTGTTCCGCACCATCGCCCACCACCAAAATGGTCTTGCTGGCATCCAATGGCAAAAGTTGGTTATTATTTTTAAGCAATACTAGGGATTCTCGTACCGCTTGGCGTGCTAGGGCACGGTGCTCTGGCAAGGCCAATTGGTTTTCATCTCCTGCAAATGGGCGCGTACTAGGAGCGCCTTTTTCAAAAATACCCGAAGCCAGCTTTACGCGCAATATTCTACGCACGGCATCGTCTAAACGTTCTAGGGTAATAGTGCCTTCTTTTACATGTTTTAAGGTGCTTTCATAAAGTCCTTTCCAACTATCTGGCGCCATGAACATATCTACACCCGCGTTAAAGGCATTGGGGCAGTCCTCATTGGTACAACCGGGTACTTGGCCATGGCCGTTCCAATCGCCCACCACAAAACCGTTAAAGCCCAGTTTGCCTTTTAAAACTTCGGTCAACAACTCATAATCGCCATGCAATTTTCTACCATTATAACTAGAAAAAGAGGCCATTACGGTTTGTACGCCGGCAGGGATGGCACTATAGTACCCTGCTGCGTGTACGTTTAGCAATTCCGATTCGTCAATTTTTGCATCGCCTTGATCCACCCCATTTTCAGTGGCACCATCTGCCAAAAAGTGTTTGGCGCAAGAAATTACGCGGCCTGCACCCATAAAATCTGCATCGCCTTTATGGCCTTGTAGGCCCAATACAATTTTATCCGCGTAGCGGTTGGCCAAATCCGGCGCTTCTGAGAACCCCTCATAACTACGCCCCCAGCGCACATCTTGTGGTACGGCCAAGGTTGGGGCAAATGTCCAATCGTGCCCAGAAACGGTTAGTTCATGCGCGGTAATACCTGCTAATTTTTGAATGAGTGCTGGGTTATGGGTAGCACCCAGACCAATATTATGCGGTAAAACGATAGCCCCTTCTAGATTACCATGCCCGTGTACGGCATCTATACCCCAAATAATAGGTATGGCCACTGCTACACCTTCTGTATCTACCGAAGCATTGTAATACTTATCTGCCATTTGCAACCATGTTTGGGCATCTGCGTAGGCCTTGTTGCCCGGAGCAGAATTACCGCCACTTAAAACGGAACCCAAACGGTATTTTTTTACCTCTTCTGGTGTAACGGATTCACTGTCTGCCTGTATTATTTGCCCTACCTTTTGTTCCAAAGTCAATTGTGGTAAAATACGGTCTATCCTGGCTTCTATTTTAGGGTCTAAAGGTTGGGGTTCAAAAACGGGCCAATCTGTAAGCATAGCTTTGGTTTCTTGTGGTGGTTCCGGTGTTTTGGTTTGCTGCTTGCAGGCTAGAAAAAACAAGGCGGTAACTAGCGTGCATCTTAGTACGGCTTTGGTAAACATGTTGTTATTATTTAGAAAAACGAATACGTTATTTTTAGTTGGTTTGATGCTGTAAGTTACTAATTATGTGGATGCTGAAAGGGAAAAAACTTTTACCAATGTGGCTAGACCAATAAGCAAAATTAGCCCAAGCGAAATACGTTTAAAGCGTTCTTGGGGAATATAATCCAATAGTTTCTTACCCACCCAAGTACCTACAAAGCCAATAAGCAATAAAAAAGGTACGTATACCAAGGTAGCTTTATGGATAAAACCATTGTACCAATACACAAAGGTTCTAGAGAAATCTATCATAAAATCAATAAAAGCCGAAGTGGCGATAAAAACGTTTTTCTCCAAGTTAAACATGGCCATGGTTAGCCCCCTAATAGCGCCCCCTGTACCTAACAAGCCAGCAGAAAAACCGGATAGGCTACCCCCTATTAGCGCATTCTTTTTATTGGGTTTTATTACCCAGTTGGATTTAATTAAAAAAACTAGGGCTAATACAACCAAAAAAAGCCCTAAAACCAATTCTAAATTGCTACTCTTAAAATAATTGGCCAATAGACCACCCAGCACTACAAATACCACGGAGGGAATACCAATTTGGAGCAATAGCGTTTTGTTGAGTCCCTTTTTGAATAAGGCTATTTTACTTAGGTTGCTAGACAGATGGTAAATTGCGGTGAGCCCCAAAACGGCTTCAAAACTGAAATAAAAGTTGGCTATGGGCACAAAAAAAACCGAAGAACCAAACCCACCAATGGTTCCCAAAATTTCTGCAACAAGGGACAAAAGAAGAAATAGATAACTTAAGTTTTTCATGACAACAAATAGCTAGTCTAACCTTTTACAAGGTATCTATTTCTTGCTTCTAAACCTATATTATTACGCTTAATACACTGTTATTCAGAAAGTATATGTTCTACTTTTTTCTCTTGCCATTTGTTGTCTTGGTCTACAAAAATCTGGAACATGGCTGCATGGCTAGAACCGGCCAAAACCATAACCCGCTTATCTATTTCTTCTGTATACTTGCGTACCAAAGACCACATGTACAAATTTCTTTTGTACCATTCTGCCGTTAAAAGCGCGCCATTAAATTGTTCTGTGTTACCGGCAAGGGAAAGTACGTTATTGTGCAGGTTGTTACTCTCGTACCGCATAGCTTTGGTATTCATTGCCAATGTTAACGCAGTTAAGGAAACACCCTGATTTATTTGACTATCAAAATCTGCACTAAACCATTTTAGCTTTTCTTCTATTTCTTGCTGTAATTGGGTTTGTTGGTTGGCTTCTATATCTTCCATAACCTCGGTATACGGAAAGTTGGTATCCGTATAATCTATGGCGTAAACCCGCTCTAGGTTATTGGCCTTGGCCACCCTGAATGCTAGTTGAAAAATCTCGTTCTTTTTGTAAAAATTAGATAGGTTTTCTTGTTTAAAATAGTTGCCCGCCTTGTACAGGTTGTAGAGTGAGTCTAGTTCTTTTTGTTCATTATGTGGCCATTCTACAAAGATTTTTGTAGGGTTATAGTTTACCAGTTGTTTGGTCATCTTATCCAAATCTTTCTGGGCCTTAGGGCTTAGGATGTCAAAAGACTTGGTCTGGGCCACATCTGCACCTGGGTTGTGGTAATGAAACGTACCCCACAAGAGTACTTCTTTAGGATTGGTTTCTTTAAATAATTGGGTTTGGTCTTGTGCCGTAAGCTTAAAAACAACACCTAGTAATACTACGTAAATAAACAGTTTGGTTTTCATTTGTTTGATTGGTTTTTAATTGATTTTTTAAAAGGACAGTTGTTTTCACGGTTTGTTACAGTAAAAGGTATAGCCATCTAGCCTTAAACTTTTTTAGTAGAAGTCCATTCATGATTACGCGTTGTTTATCAAACAATTAAACTGAAATCTACGCCCCTAGTTTTTTTAACAAACTTTAGTAAAATTTAAAAGCCCAATGTGACAAAAGTCACGGTTTGGTACCGCTTCAACCTTTAGTTTTATTCCAATTTTAAATTAAAAACAAAATGAAAGTACAACAGATTTATACCGGTTGCCTTGCACATGCAGCTTACTATATAGAAAGTAATGGAGAAGCGGCAATTTTTGACCCCTTAAGAGAAGTAGAGCCGTACTTGGCCAAAGCCGAAGCGGACAAGGCCGAAATAAAATATGTGTTTGAAACCCATTTTCATGCCGATTTTGTAAGCGGACATCTAAATTTAAAAGAAAAAACAGGTGCAACCATTGTTTACGGCCCAACGGCCAAACCAGGGTATGATGCATTGGTGGCCACGGATAATCAGATTTTTGAATTAGGAGCCTATAAGATAAAAGTAATACATACGCCCGGCCACACCATGGAGAGTACCACCTATCTTCTTATAGACGAAAATAACAAGGAACACGGCATTATTACAGGAGACACCTTATTTATAGGCGATGTAGGCAGACCAGATTTGGCACAACATGTGGTATCTGAACTTACGGAAGAAAAATTAGCCGGACACTTATATGATTCCCTACGCAATAAAATTATGCCGTTACCAGACCATTTAATCGTATATCCCAACCATGGGGCAGGCTCTGCTTGCGGTAAAAAAATGAGCGATGAAACCACGGATACTTTGGGCAACCAAAAAAAGAACAACTATGCGTTAAGGCCCAATATGAGTAAGGAAGAATTTATAAAAGAACTTTTAGATGGGCTAACTACGCCACCGGGCTACTTTCCGCAAAATGTTTTAATGAATATTAAAGGCTATGAGCGTATGGATACCATTATGGATAGGGGCTTAAATGCATTAGATCCTGAAGCTTTTGAATTAATGGCCAATACGCATAGTGCCTTGGTTTTAGATACTAGGGAAGCGGCAACTTTTGCCAAAGGTTTTATCCCCAATAGCATAAATATTGGTTTAAAAGGAAGCTTTGCCATGTGGGTTGGTGAGATGATACCAGATGTAAAACAACCTATTTTATTAGTTACGGAACCTGGAACGGAAGAAGAGGCCATTACAAGATTAGCCCGTGTAGGTTATGATAATACGTTAGGGTATTTAAAAGATGGTTTTAACAGCTGGGTACAAGCCGATAAAAACATAGAAACCGTAGAGCGTATTGCAGCAAATCAATTAAACCAAGCGTTGGAACAAGGTATAAAACTCATAGATGTACGCAAAAAAAGTGAGTTTGATGCAGAGCATGTTAAAGGAGCGTTGAACGTACCGCTAAATAGCATTAACGAACATTTGGCTCAATTTCCTAAAAACGAAGCATTTATTATCCATTGTGCCGGAGGGTATAGAAGTATGATAGCTGCCGCTATCTTAAAACAACGTGGATGGGATAATTTTAAGGATGTAGCCGATGGTTTTGCTGGGATAAAAGAAAGCAATATACCGGTAACGGATTATGTAGAACCCACAACTTTATTATAATTATGGAGAAAACAATTGAAGTACAGAATCTAAAATGTGGTGGCTGTGCCAGTACCATTAGAAAAAAACTCAACAGCATTACAGGTGTTAGTGTGCATACCATTGATGTGGAAAATGCCACATTACACTTAGCTATAAACAAGGAAGTAGAAGAACAAACGGTTTTAACGGCTTTAAAGGAAATGGGATACCCTACCGTTACGGATGAAAACCGCTTGGGCACAAAAATGAAATCTTACATAAGCTGCGGTATGGGTAAAATACAAGGCTAAAAAAAAGAGGAGGCTCTCCCAAACCTCCTCTTACAATACTTTTTGGATTCTATTAAGTATCCGTCTAGTACTGTTGTAACAAGTAATTAATTAAATCTGTAGTGGTTACAATACCAACAAGTTCATCTCCATCTACAACTGGCAATGCATGAAACTCCTTTTGGCTCAGGAACAGGGCTACATCCCTTATGGTGGTGTGGCGTTGCACGGTAACCACATCTTTTACCATAACCTGTTCAATTGTGAACATATTGTAGACCATGGTATCTACTTCTTGCTCGTCTTCATCTATGGCATCTGCAAAACTTATGCGCATTAAATCCGTATAGCTCATCATTCCAATAATACGTGCGCCTTCGGTTACGGGTATATGTCTTATGTTGTTCTTTTTAAACAATTCTTCTGCCGTAACCAAATCGTCCGCAGTACTAAGGGTTACCACATTCTTTGTCATTATCTCTGATACGGGTACTCGCTTTTTCATCATCTTTTAGTTTTAGTTTATACTACAAGTTACCCTATATAACCAACTCAAAACATGACAATTATCAGCATTGAACAAAAAAAAGGCGCTGTAAACAGCGCCTAAGAAAACCAATCTAAAAAATGTAATTATATTCTAAATGTAACCACAGGTATTTCGCTATGGTTAGCAATATCCTCACCTATACTTCCCATAAAGAAGTGTGCAAGTCCTTTACGGCCATGTGTTGGTAAGGCAATCATATCCGCAGCATTTTGTTCCGCATAGGCCAAAACCCCTTTTTCTACGGTATAGTCGTTATAAATGTCTACCTCAACACCTAAATTGGCCTCATTTAAAAACTTAGAGATACGTTCGTAAGCGTCCTTTGTACTTAAAAAGTTATCTGCAGGGGTATTTATAAAGACCAGCTTAAGTTCTGCACCCAAAAGCTTTGCAAACGTTACCACACGCTTGGCTACTTGAGCAGATTCTTTTTTAAAGTCTGAAGCAAAAACAATACGGTCTGCATTAAATGTATCGTAATTGCCCTTAACCACCAATACCGGTACTTCTGCATTACGTACTACACGCTCCGTGTTAGAACCAATGAAGATTTCTTCCAGGCCGTCTACACCGTGTGATCCCATTACGATCATATCTGCATTGTGCTTTTCGGCAACCTCATTTACCTCTGAAAACACCTTGTAATGTTTAATAATTGGGGTAACCTTAACCGATTCTAAAAAGGGTTTTTGAAGAAATTTTTCAAAACGTTCCTCTGTAATTTTTAGCAAATGCACCATGTGTTGTGGCGGAATCAAATCCGTACTAGAGGTTACCGAAGGCGATAGCTCTAGCATGTGCATTACAAACAATTCCGCATTGTTCTTTTTGGCAATATCAGCAGCTACTTTTAACGCTCTTTCTGATTGTTGCGAGAAATCTATAGGTACTACAATACTTTTCATCTGTTTTTAGTTTTGGGGTTTATATTGTCATTGAAAACAACTTGGTTTCCGGTTTTTTACGTTGTAATTTAAAATCTAGAGCCATACTTATATTACGAATAAAAGGTTGCCCCTCTTGGGTTACCTGTATGCCCTTGTCATCCATAATCAAAAGCCCGTCGTTCTGCATTTCTTGCAGTTTTTCTTGGATGGCCTGTTTATCTATAAAAGCCGCATCCTCTTGCTGCCATTCTGTTTTAAAACGGCACATTAAATTAAGAATATGTTTTCGAATAACACTATCTTCATCCGTAAGAATGTGACCTCTAAAAACTGGAATTACACCATTGGCCACCAATTCTTGGTATTCTTCTATACTTTTGGTGTTCTGTGCAAAGGCGTACCAACTATCGCTAATACTACTAGCCCCAAGACCAATCATTAGCTGTGTTTTGGAGGGTGTGTACCCCATAAAATTTCGGTGTAATTTACCTTGGGTGGACGCCAGGTACAATTCGTCTTCTGGTAGCGCAAAATGGTCCATGCCAATATCTTTATAGCCCATGCTTTCCAATTGCTTTTTGCCCAACTCATATTGCTGTCTTTTGGTTGTAGCGCTTGGCAGGTCTTCTTCTTTAAAACCACGTTGCCCATTACCTTTAATCCAAGGTACATGCGCATAACTATAAAAGGCAATCCGGTCTGGCCGTAAGGCATTGGTCTGTTCTATAGTATATGCCACATCTTCTAAGGTTTGAAAAGGCAGGCCATAAATTAGATCATGCCCTACAGAGGTATACCCTATTTCCCTAGCCCATTGGGTTACTTTTTCTACGTTCTTAAAAGGTTGTACACGATTAATGGCTTTTTGTACGGTTATATTGTAATCTTGTACCCCATAGCTTACACGTCTAAAACCAACGTTATAAAGTGCTATTAAGTGTTCTTTGGTGGTATTGTTAGGATGCCCCTCAAAGCTAAGTTCTGCATCTGGTGCCTTGTGCGCCTTTCTAAAAATTTGCTGTAGCAACCAACTTAGGTTTTCTGGAGCAAAAAAGGTAGGTGTACCACCACCAATATGCAACTCTTTAATGGTTGGTTTTTCGCCCAATAAGGACACATACAAATCCCATTCTTGTAATAACGCTTTTACATAAGGTATTTCTACATCGTGCCTTTTAGTAATGCGCTTGTGGCAACCACAAAAGGTACACATTTGTTCGCAAAAGGGTAAATGTATATAAAGGCTAACCCCCTCTTCTTTACTTTCTATAAAACTTTTACGCACGGAAGCCTCCCATTGCTTTCCGCTAAAAGAAGAAACATCCCAATAGGGTACCGTTGGGTAACTGGTGTACCTAGGACCGGGAACATTATATTTTTGAATTAAACTACACATACCTGAAATAAATTATACTCCAAAACTATAAGTTGTAGTAGGGATAAAATATGATAATTGTCAGCTTTGAGAGGAATTTAAACGTCTGTTAACCCCTAATATATAAACTAAAAAAGCCCCATACACCTAAGTATATGGGGCTCTTGCAAGTAACAATATAAAACCCTCTACTGCATTTGCATTACAAAATTTATAGGTACGGCATACCTAACAGTTGCCGGTCTACCGCGTTGCATTCCTGGTTTCATGGTTGGTAACAAAGCAATGATCCTACTAGCTTCTGCCTCTAACAATTTATCCGGACCTCTTTCTAATATCTTACTTACTTTACCATATTGGTTTATTTCAAACTGAACATACACCCTACCCTGTATACCTAATTCTATTGCCGTACTAGGATACTTAAAGTTGGCCTTTATGTGTTCTTGTATCATCTCATTAAAACAAGCTTTACGTTCGGCATTGGTGGCCAAGCTTTCACAACCTGGAAATACCGGTACATCTTCTATAACCGCAAAAGGAACGGTTATTTCTTCTTCTACTTCTTCTACCTCTACCTCTTCTACGCTAACAATAGCATCTTCTACATAGGTTTCTTGGCTACTTTCCGTACTTTCTATTATGGTTTCTTCTACCTCTACCATATCTTCTACAATAGCAATTACATCTGGTGCCGCAGGGGGCGGTGGTGGTGTAACCGTTTTTATCATTTCCGTTATCGGTACCTCCTCATCCATATTGTCCATAACATTCAATACCGTGTCATACTCTTTAACCGTATCATAGGTTTTGTATTCTAACAATCTCCATACGGTAAACAAGACAATGGCAAGACCTATTACAAAATAAAGTCCGCTATTTCTATTCAAATCTGCTTGTGGGTTTTTCTTGCGTTCCATGACTTTGTTATTTATACCCTAAAGATATTACCTCTAAGTACCTTAAAACATGATATTTATCAGTTCAACTTAATTTCCAATAAACGTGATTACTATATATTAAGGTGTATTTTTTGCTACGTCCACTATTTTTTTTGCAATACGTGTTTTAAAGTATATAGATACCCGTATACGGTCGTAGTTTTCACCATTTACATGGTTCTTTAAATAACCTATCTCCAAGCATACATTTGGATGCACCGCTTTACCTATCCCTACAAAAAAACGATTCTGTAAAAAATCTAGCTCTTTAAACTCAAAGAAAGATTCATTGGACACTTTAAGGTAGGTATTGGTGGCAAGCGGTTTTTTATATTGTAAACGGTGTCTAAATCGTGTTCTAAAAGATTTACCCGTAGGTCCATTAAGCCATCTATTCTCTACCCTAAAACGTTGTGTAAGTTTATTTGAGTGTTTTACCCCTGCCTCTTGGTACCACCAAAATTGTGACTTTTCTTCTAGATTACCTAGATGTTCAAAAGGATGAGTATCTAAAAAGGCCACCCCGGTACCAACGTACCATTGGTTGCTTAGCTTATAATTTAAGCCCGTTCTTAAAAATCCAAATTCTGTTTCTTGCGCATAATTATATTGGCGCCATATACCTACAATTGGTATGTTCCAATGGTCTCCAAGGGTATTATCACCAGCCACTATAAACCAGGTACCTACTTGGTTTTTTAAGTTTTCTTGAGATTGTATGGTATCCGGGTTTAGTAGCAGGACAAAAAACCAGAATAAAATGAATTGGAAGCTATTGCTTTTTAAACACCGCATAAACAAATTATTACTTGTTTGTGCAAAGGTCTTACGGATTCTAAATCAAAATAATGACAATTATCATGAACCTAGTATTTAAGGTTAATTCCATGTAAAGTTTTGAAAACGTGATATCTGTCATGTTTTAGGATGGTACCTGATACTACTTTTGAGGTGTTACTAACAATTATTTAAAAACATCAGGTATGAACACCATAAAAACCATTTTGGTTCCCTTTGATTTTACGGAAGCAGCTATAAATGCATTGGATTATAGTATGACATTTGTTGGCTATAACAATGATGTTAAAATAAAGGCGCTATACGTTAGCCCTAATCCATTTACAGAACTGGATATAAAGGAGAGTGAAGCAAGTTTTAATCGAATTTTAAAACAACTGAACAAGAAAACCAAAAACCGGCCAGAACTAGTTATGGTACAAGGTAAACTCACGGATGTAATCCTATATCAAAGAGAGTTTTTGGCAGCAGATATCATTTTCATGGGTACCATGGGCGATCAAAGTGCAAACGATCATGTTACCAATACATCCAAACTGGTATTAGAAGCGGAATGTCCTATTCTTACCGTACCCTACAATGCAGAAATGGTAATACCAAAAGATATTGCATTGGTCTTGGGTAGCGAAGAAATTGAAAAACCAAGTGTATTAAACCTTCTGTTGGATATAGCTAGAAGTTTTAATGCAAAAGTGCATGTACTTACCATTTACAAAGAAAACATCTTAGAAGAAAAAGCAATAGTAGAAGGTAATGAAGAAACCTTGGAGTATTATCTGGAACACTTTTATGCCGAACACAATTTTGAAAAAAATCAAGATGTGGAAAAAGGTATCCTAGATTTTATAGAGGAGAAAGAAATTGATTTATTGGCCATTATACCTAGAAATCATGCCCATAAAACAAGTCCCTCAGAAGGTAGGTTAACCAAATTGTTGACCCTACATGCCACCGTACCTGTTCTAACCTTGGATTAACAAGCAATACATACAAATTATGACACTTGTATTAGTCATACTATTCATAACCATAGCCTTATTCATTTGGGGAAAATTTCCGCCAGACGTAGTAGCCCTTATTGCTATGCTCTCTCTATATCTCTTTGGCATTTTAGAGGTAAAAGAAGCCTTAAGTGGTTTTAGCAATACTACCGTAATCATGATAGCCGCATTATTTATTATTGGTGAAGGTTTATCTAGAACTGGGTGGACTGCCTTGGCGGGTAAATTCTTTGTAGAATGGGCTGGTAAAAGTGTTCCTAAACTACTAGTAATTGTTACCATGGGTGCTAGTATCCTATCTGGTTTTGTTAGTAACACCGGAACCGTTGCGGCCTTATTGCCCGTAACTGTATCCGCGGCCTGGAATGCTGGCACCCTACCCTCTAAATTATTAATGCCGGTAGCCTTTGGCTCAAATACTGGCGGACTTTTAACACTAACGGGGACTCCTCCAAATATTATTGCCAGTAACGCCTTGGTAGAAAACGGATTTGAAGGTTTTTCCTTTTTTGAATTCGGTCTAATAGGTTTGCCTTTGTTATTGGTAGCTATTTTATACTTCCGTTTTATTGGGCATAGGTTATTACCCAAAAACAAAACTGCTAACAAGCCAGTAGATTTAGATGCTGAAATGCTGAAATGGATGGAAGGATATAGTATTGGAGATAATCTTTACCGATTTAGGATTCGTTCCATGTCCCAGCTAATTGGCACTCAAATGGGCGATTGGAATTTTGAGGATAATTACAAAGTATGCATTATGCGACTTAGACGTAGGCATCCTAGTCCGTTACAACAAAAAACACCACTCTTTGTAGAATTACCAGGCCCAGATACTGAAATGCGGTACCATGATATCATTACGGTAAAAGGCGAAGCAGCAGCTGTAAACCAACTAATGCAAACCTATAGCTTAGGTATTTTGCCAGCCCCATCAGAAAAAGACGGATTAAAAGAAGAGTTTATAAACCAAGAGGTAGGTATGGCAGAAATGCTCATTACCCCAAAGTCCATGTTTGTTGGTAAAACTATAAACCTTGGTCAATACCTTAAAAAATCTGGGGTGCAACTCTTGGCAGCTTCAAGAAACAATAGACCTTTAAAAGGTAAAATAACCATAAATGCAGGAGATGCCTTTGTGATAAGAGGACCCTGGGAGAATATTGAATCGCTCCAAAATTTATATGAAAATGTGGTAATCATTGGTAGTCCAGAGGCTATGGCTAAAAATGTTACGGCCCTTACACCCAAAAGCTTTATTGCCATGGGTACTTTATTGCTCATGATTATCTTATTGGTATTTAAAATTTTACCAGGAGCAATAGCGGCTTTATTATGTGCGGGTATTATGATGCTTACACGCTGTGTACCCATTTCTAAAGCATATAAAGGCATCAGCTGGACCAGTGTAATCATGATAGCGGCCATGATACCCATGGGCATAGCGCTACAAAAAACAGGCGTGGCCCAATTAGCAGCAGAAAATTTAGTAAGCTTTTTGGGCACTTGGCATCCCGTTGCCCTTTTAGGCGGTATTTTCCTATTAACAACTGCCTTTAGCCAAACCATTAACAACTCGGCAACGGCCGTACTTATGGCCCCTATAGCCTTGATTGCCGCTACCACTTTGGGCGTATCTCCAAAACCGTTTTTAATTACCGTGGCCATTAGTGCATCTACGGCATTTTTAACCCCGGTAGGCACTACCACCAACGCAATGGTTATGACGGCTGGCGAATACAAATTCATGGATTACGTAAAGGTTGGCGGGCCCTTACTGCTACTCTTTTTTATAACAACACTAATACTAATTCCCCTTATATGGAATTTTTAAAAACCTTAAAAAACAACAACAATGGAAACAGTTATGGAAAACACTAAAAATTTAGAACAATACGGCCTTAAAAACACTAAGGCAAATTGGAATTTAGACGGAGAAACCCTTCAAAAAATTACGCTTGAAAAAGACATGGGGGTAGAAACTGAAAATGGAACCTTAGCCATTAAAACAGGTAAATTCACTGGTCGTTCACCAAAAGACCGCTTCTTGGTAAAAGATGAATATACTAAAGACAAGGTATGGTGGGGAAGAATTAACAAACCTATTAGCCCAGAAAATTTTGACCTATTAGAAACAGAGATTAAAAACTACCTTTCTGGCAAAGAAGTATTTGTTAGGGATGCCGCAGTTTGTGCAGATCCACAATATACTATGAACGTACGTGTGGTAACAGAATACCCATGGTCTAACTTTTTTGTTAAGAACATGTTCTTACGTTTATCAGAAGCAGAATTAGAAAATTTTGAAGAAGATTGGTTGGTGCTTTGTGCTCCCGGTTATGAAGCAAAAAACCCAAAGGAATTTGGTATTATAGCTGGCAATTTTTCAATATTAAACTTCACTAAAAAAATTGCTTTAGTAGGTGGCTCTGCCTATACTGGCGAAATTAAAAAAGGTATTTTTTCTGCATTGAATTTAATTCTGCCCGTAGAAAAAAACGTTTTACCCATGCACTGTTCCGCAAATGTTGGAGAAGAAGGAGACACCGCTATTTTCTTTGGCCTTTCCGGTACCGGAAAAACCACCTTATCCGCAGATCCAAAAAGAAAATTGATTGGGGATGATGAACACGGATGGACAAAAGAAAATACCATCTTTAATTTTGAAGGAGGTTGCTACGCAAAAGTTATTGACTTGACCGAAGAAAAAGAGCCAGATATTTACAGGGCAATTAGACCTGGGGCTCTATTGGAAAATATCGTTTTTAAGGAAGGTACCAAAGAAGTAGACTTTTTTGACAGCACCATTACCCAAAATACTCGGGTTAGTTATCCAATAGACCATATAGACAATATCCAGTTACCTTCTTACGCTAGCAATCCAAAGAATATTTTCTTTTTAACCTGTGATGCTTTTGGGGTTTTACCGCCGGTATCTAAATTAACACCGGGGCAGGCTGCCTATCATTTTATATCTGGTTACACCGCCAAGGTGGCTGGTACTGAAGCTGGTATAACAGAACCCGTACCTTCTTTCTCTGCTTGTTTTGGAGAACCGTTTATGCCGTTACACCCTACCAAATATGCAGAAATGCTAAGTAAAAAAATGACAGAAGCAGGTGTAAATGTTTGGTTAATAAACACGGGTTGGAGTGGCGGCCCTTATGGGGTAGGTTCTAGAATTAAGCTAAAGTATACACGTGCCATGATTTCTGCAATTTTAGAAGGCCAGCTAGCCGATGTAGATTTTGAGGCACACCCAATATTTGGTTTACATATGCCTAAATATTGCCCAGGAGTACCTTCAGAGATTTTAGACCCAATGAATACATGGTTGCAAAAAGGTGCTTATATTAGTAAAGCAATACAATTGGCACATTCTTTCCATATAAATTTTGACAAATTTGCCAGTGAGGCATCTGATGAAATTTTAAATGGAGGCCCGCTAATTGATTCACATCATAGTTTGGCAGAACACTTTTAAAAAACATAAAACCTATGTTCCAAATTAACCAATTGGGAACACCCAAAATAGAATCCCCCTTACAGTTAAGTACTGTTAAGGGGGATAATATCTTCAATTTTATCAAAGATGAGGATAAACTTATTTATGACCTTTCCCTAGAAAACTACCAACAATGCATTGCGGATGGTATTGCACCAGTTTGGTTAGAAAAGGCGGGACCTAGACAATTTTTACATTTTGACCCCAAACATACAAAAGCCGCTATTGTTACCTGTGGCGGTTTGTGCCCTGGGCTTAACAATGTAATTAGAGGTATAGTAATGGCCTTACATTACTTTTATAATATAAAGGATATTCTGGGCATACGTTACGGTTACGAGGGTTTAAACCCAGAGGCGGGCCATGAATTTTTAAAATTGACCCCAGATGTGGTAAAAGATATTCACCATCACGGTGGCACTATTTTAGGTTCTTCCAGAGGAGGCCAAAGTGTAAGTACCATGGTAGATACCCTTGTTGCAAATAAGGTTAATATCCTATTTACTATTGGAGGTGACGGCACCCTAAAGGGAGCTAATGCCATTGGTGAAGAAGTGGCTAAACGCGGGGCGAACATAAGTGTTGTGGGTATACCTAAAACTATTGATAATGATATTGATATAATTGACAAGTCTTTTGGGTTCGAAACCAGTTTTGACATTGCCAGCCCTATAATTAGAGATGCTCATAATGAAGCTGCTGGAGCCCTAAATGGTATTGCCATTATAAAAGTGATGGGTAGGGACAGTGGATTCATCGCCGCATCTGCAACCTTGGCTATGCCAGAGGTAAATTACGTATTGGTGCCAGAAATGGAATTTAACCTTTACGGTGAAGCTGGTTTTTTAGAGCTATTGAAAAAACGATTATTGGATAAAAAACATGCGGTAATTGTTGTTGCAGAGGGCGCAGGGCAGCATTTGATACAAAAGGAAGCGGAAGTTAAAGATGCCTCTGGTAATGTACAACATGAGGATATTGGTGTCTTCTTAAAAGATAAAATCAAGGATTATTTTGCCAATAGCCTACCTGTAACCATTAAATATATAGACCCTAGTTACATTGTACGTAGCGCACCTGCAAATAGTAGCGACAGTATTTTTTGCAGCAGTTTGGCATACCAAGCAGTACACGGGGCCATGGCTGGCAAAACTCAGTTTGTGGTGGGCAAGGTAAACAACAAGTTTGTATACCTACCTATAGCGGCAGTTACCACAAAACGTAAAAAGATAGATTTAGAAAGCGAATTTTGGTTCGCCGTATTACAAAGTACGGGCCAACCTTTCTCTTTTTAGTTGGTTAACTATTAACTTAATAGAGCACCTTTTGTTGCGCCAATTAAACTATCATTGTATATGTTCTGGACCATAACAATACTACTCTACGTGTTACTTGCCTTTGGTATAGTAGCTAAACTTCTAATAAATGGCATGCGCCCAAGCAAGTCTCTTGCCTGGTTGCTTGCCATTTTTACCATTCCCATTGGAGGCATTTTACTGTATCTAATGGTGGGGCGTAATAGAAGAAAAAATAAACTTTTTACCCTTAAGGACGATTTTACAAAAAACCTGCCAGAACCTCCTAGGTCTAAACCTACTGAAGATGTAAAACAACATAGAAATTTAGTAAACCTTATTTATGGTAGTTGTGGTTACCCATTAACCTGCAACAATAGCGTAGAGATACTAAGAGATGGTAAAGCCACTTTTGACTGTATTTTTAACGCCTTAGAAACCGCCAAGGATCATATACACATACAATATTACATTTTTGAAGACGGCGAATTGGCAGAACGCTTTTTTAAAATTCTAGAAGCCAAAAGAAAAGAAGGGGTTGGCATACGCGTAATGTATGATAGTGTGGGAAGCTTTTCTTTGGATGAATCTTACAAAAAACGATTGGACGATATTGGTGTGGAAGTGGGCCAATTTTTACCCTTTAGATTAGGCAAATTTATTTCTTCCTTAAATTATAGAAATCATAGAAAAATTGTGATTATCGATAATATTATTGGGTTTACCGGAGGTATAAACGTATCTGATAAGTACCTAAAAGAAGATACGGAAATTGGTTCTTGGCAAGATACCCACATGAAGATAGAAGGCGATGCCGTAAATCTTTTAAATCGGATATTTTTAACCGATTGGTACCTTGCTACGGAAAAAGAAGTAAAAATACCAAGCAATACCCTTAAGAAAGAAATTCGGCATAAAATTCCGTTACAAATAGTACCCAGCGGACCTGACGATGATTTTGCGGTAATGGAACAGGTTTATTTTAAAATTATAAACAACGCCAAAGACTATCTATACATTGTAAATCCGTATATAATTCCCAACCACGCTATTTTACAGAGTTTGCAAACGGCGGCCTTAAGCGGTGTAGACGTAAGGTTATTAATTTCTGCGACTACAGATTATAAAATGGTAGATTGGTGTGTACGCTCTTATTTTGAAAGTTACCTAAAATCGGGGATAAAAGTACATTTGCATCCAGATGCTTTTATCCATAGTAAGATTATGGTAAGTGATGATAAAATAGCAAGTATTGGAACGGCAAATTTGGATAATAGAAGCCTACAACAGAACTATGAGACTAATGCTATTATCTATCACGAAGCCTTAAGCAAACAAGTAAAAGAACAGTTTTTAAAAGATTGCGAAAGCGCCATAAGATTATCAGATTTTGATGCCTACCATAAGCGCTCTAAACGAAAAAAATTACTTGAGGGCGCAGCAAAATTGTTAAGTCCTATGTTATAAAAAGCGTACTGAATTTAGCTGTGAAGTTCCAACTGAATAGGTTTAAATTTTGCCAAAGATGCGCCACAGGTAGGGCAAGTAAATAAAGAAGGTAGTTGATTAAAGGCCGTGTTCTTAGGTATTTTATTCTTTTTATCCCCCACAACATCGTCATAAATGGTGTAACAATTCTGGCATTGGTGTACCTTTCTGCCTTTATCTTTGGGTTTATTGGGCTCTTTTTGAATTGTTGGCTCGGCAACCTTATACAGCTGTTCAAAATATTTTTTACTTAGCTCCATAAGCAGGCCACTCAATTCTACCTTGTCTACATCTTGGGCATAAACTATATACGTATCCGTATTTGGGTCAAAATTTTTAAAGTGTAGTACATTGTAAGAAGGTCTAACCTCAAAATCCGCTACCAGTTTAGGTGGCGCATTCTTTTCTATTACAATGGAAGAAAAATGTGAGCGTTTGCCTACATCGTTACTAATACCAAAGGTTAGCCCATATGTACTAATATCATTCTGGTCAAAATTTCGTAATAGGAACCTTTTTAACTCAAATGCTTCTGCATCATCTACGGGCAAATGCCAGTTCATCTCTAATTGTGAATGGCGAACGTTAATACCGTTTAAACCTAAAAATCGTTCCAAAGCGGGTCTACTTTGGGTTTTAATTCCTTTTACAATCAAGGATTTCCATGGGGTTATACATATCTTACCAATACCATTGTCCAAACAAAAGCCGCAAAATTCTTTTAAAAATTTTAAATTGTAGCGGTTATTACGCCAATAAAGTCCTAACCAATATTGGTCTAGCCCCATTCTGTTCATCCCCTCATAATAAGGAAAGGTTAAATAGGGCGTTTGCAAAGGCTCTTGTATGTTTTTGTTGTTCGTTTCTAATTGCTGATTGATGATGGTAAACAACTGGTCTACATTATCGATTCCCGTAAACACCTCTTCTATAACTTTGGCAATCTTTACAATATCCCAGCTATAGATCAATACCGGGTAAAAGGCCTTGTTCTTCCAATGGGGAAGCATAACATTTAGATACCAATAATCTTCTTCTGCAGAGGCTATGAAGTTAAGGTTACCACTAAAAAGGGGCACCAACCGCTGTTTTGGGTCCGCAATGTTTATTTTTAATTTAGGTTGATAATTAAATTGCTCTAACAAATACAAATATGTAGACCCTTTCAACCAATGGGTCATATCAAAAATATCTGCTGAAACGTAAGAGCATACAATGTTTTGATAGGTTCTATCTGCAACAATGTTGGTATTAAACTCAGACAACAGTTCTAATTGCTTTTTACTTTTATGAGGTAGTGGAAAAAGTAAATCTTGGCGCGAGCCAAAATACACTTCTTGCAGGCCAGCAGCCTCTAGCATGGCAATACTATCCTTTAATTCGCCCGGCGAAGTAACCCCACCTTTAAAAAATATGCGATGTAAATCGTCATTCATAGCTTTAGGTTTATACCGTTTGCAATTGTGCTTCTAAAATAGCTTTCACTTCTGGTTTACAACTACCACATCCCAAGCCCGCACCTGTTTGTGCAACTAAATCTGTAAATCTGGTGCAACCACCTTTTATGGCCTTTTCTATATTGCCTTGCCCCACTTGGCTACAAGAGCAAACCAGCTTACCTAGCATAGGTTCGCCAGAAGGTGCACCACGTAGCAATTCGTCACGTTTTTCAGAGAGTTCAATTTCCTCTTCTATTAATCGTTTAAACTCGGCAAACTCATTTTTATCGCCTATTAGGATGGCACCTTTTAAAATATCGTTTTTAACGATACACTTTTTATAAAACCGTTTGTGCACATCCATTAGAATAATTTCTTGGTATGTATCATCATTTTTAGGAGCATTGACCATTCCAATACTACAGAGGTCCAAATCATCAAACTTTAAAATATTCATTAGTACAGAACCGTTGTAAATGCTACTTAAATCGCCTAAAATATAATTGGCCGCCACATCTGCTTGTTGCTCCGCCGCAGAGGTAATTCCAAATAGACTACCCTTAAATTCGGCAATCTCTCCCATAGCAAATATACTGGGGTCACTAGTTTGTAGGTACGGATTAACGACCACTCCTCTACCCGTTTGCAAGCCTGCATTCTTGGCAATATCCATATTAGGCCTTGTACCAATAGCATACACTATGGCATTACAATGCAGTGTACGCCCCGTTTTTAGGTTTATTTGCAAGCCATGGGTACTGTCTTCGGCATCAAAAATGGTACTTACCTCATTATCAAAATAGATTTTAATACCCCGCTCTAGTACATCTTCTGCCAATAATCTACTAGCTATTGGATCCAATTGGCGCTCCATTAAACGTGGCGCACGCTGAATAATACTAATTTCTAAACCAATTTTTTTTAGTGATGCCGCTAACTCCAGTCCCAGCAATCCACCACCAACAATAGCTACATGTTGTTGCTCATTTGCTAGCCCCGTTTGTTTTAAGTAGCTTTTTAATCGGTCTGCATCCCCTTTTTCACGCATGGTAAAACGACCCGGCAAATCCATACGTACTCCTTGCGG
Organism: Croceivirga sp. ABH4_376; assembly: GCF_056160685.1. NCBI lineage: Bacteria > Pseudomonadati > Bacteroidota > Flavobacteriia > Flavobacteriales > Flavobacteriaceae > Croceivirga > Croceivirga sp. ABH4_376. The sequence continues at coordinate 28,879 of NZ_JBSWXQ010000005.1, forward strand.
AACAAAAGCTCTACTCCCTGTTGCCATAATAAGCAAATCATAAGGATGTTTCTGCCCAAAATCGTCATAGACTATCTTTTTCTGAGTATCTATTTTCTGAATTCCATTTTTAGCATATAAAGTAACTTGAAGTTTTTCTAATTCGCCTTCTTTAAACTTTTTTAAGGCCTCCCAACTTAAATCTTCATTCACATATTCTGGTAATAAAACCCGATTATAGAACGGGTTTTCTTCTTTAGAAAAAACGGATATCGTGTCGGTCTTATTTTTATCTCTATAGGTTTGAATAAAGCGGTAGGCAGCCGCCCCTGCCCCAATAATCACCAAATTCTGTTTGGCTTTTTTGTATTTTTCTACTTGTACGGCACTGTATTTAAAATCGGGTTCCTTAGAAATTGGGTCTACCAAGGCGTGGGTTAAATTATTGGCACGGCTAAAATCTTGGTTAAGTATTTTACCCCAGTGCATGGGTAAGAAAACCAACTTTTCCCGTATTTCATAATTAACATTAACCTTGGCCCTAACCGTACCCCGCTTACTTTTAATTACCACCAGGTCTCCTTCTTTGATTCCCCTAACATAAGCATCAACGGCATTCATTTCTAAAAACGGTTGGGGAATATGGGTAAGCAATCTTTTAACCTTACCGGTTTTGGTACGGGTGTGCCACTGGTCTCTTACCCTACCCGTATTTAGTACCAATGGAAACTCTGGGCTTGTAGCTTCTGATTTGTTAAAGAGATTTTGGGGTGCGTTAAACTGTACTTTACCAGATAGGGTATAGTAATTTTGGTTTGTAAATAAACGTGGTGTTCCCGGATGCTCGGCATGTGGTACCGGCCATTGAAAACTTCCTTCTTTTTGCAAGCGTTCATGAGATAACCCAGCAATATCTATATTGCTTCCTTTCGTCATAAGGCAATATTCATCATACACCTCTGCGGCCGACTCATAATCAAACCCTTTAAATCCCATTTCTTGCGCAAAACGCCATAAAATTTCTGCATCTGGTAAGGCTTCTCCGGGAGCATCCAATACTTTAGGTAAATAATTAATGCGCCTTTCGCTATTGGTCATAGTGCCTTCTTTCTCTAACCAACCCGCTGCAGGCAAAAGTAAATCTGCGTATTTAGTGGTTTCAGAATTATGGCTTATATCTTGTACAATTACAAAATGGGCTTTTTCTAGCGCCTTTTCTACAAGCTTAGCATTAGGTAAACTCACAACAGGATTGGTACAAATAATCCATACGGCTTTCATTTTACCACTTTCCAAGGCTTTAAACATTTCTGTGGCCGTGTAGCCAGGTTCTGCTTGGATGGGCCCACTGTTCCAAAATTCTTGTACGGCCAACCGGTCTTTGGGGTTACCTAAATCTTTATGAGCTGCCAGTAAACTTGCCATACCACCAACCTCTCTACCACCCATGGCGTTGGGCTGCCCGGTTAAAGAAAATGGTCCGCTACCGGGTTTTCCAATTTGCCCAGTTAAAAGTGAGAGGTTTAATAAGGATACGTTTTTATCTACCCCAATAACACTTTGGTTAAGCCCCATGGTCCACATACTTATAAAGCCTTTGGCGTCTGCAATATACCTAGCTGCTTTTCTTATGTCTTCTACAGGAATACCACACAAGTTTGCCGCTTGTTTTAAAGACAATTCAAAAGCCTTTTGTTTGCAAGCTTCAAAATTTACGGTATGCTTGGCTATAAATCCTTTATCTATTTTTTTCTTTTCTATAAGCCATCTTGCCATGGCATTGAATAGGATTACATCGGTTCCCGGTAATATTTGCAGGTGCAAATCTGCCAGAGCACAACTTTGGGTTTTACGTGGGTCTACCACAATTATCTTAACCTTAGGATTTTTTTCTTTATGCGCCTCTATACGTCTAAAAAGGATGGGGTGGCACCAAGCTGGGTTAGCTCCTGCAATTAAAAAACAATCTGCCAATTCTATATCTGCATAGGCAATGGGCACGGCATCATTACCTACCGTTTTTTTATACCCTACTACGGCAGAACTCATGCATAAACGCGAGTTGGTGTCTATATTATTGGTACCAAAAAATCCTTTGGTTAATTTATTGGCTAGGTAATATTCTTCTGTAAGGCATTGCCCAGAAACGTACATACCCACACTGTTTGGGCCGTATTTTTGAATTATACTTTTAAAAACAGCAGCACCTCTTTTAAATGCCACATCCCAAGAAACCCGTTGTCTAGCATGGTTTTTACTCCACTTCATCTCTGGATATAGAATGCGGTCTGTAGTATCTTGTGCTACATAATTCAAGGTTTTGCCTTTGGAGCAAAGCATTCCTTTATTTACCGGGTATTCCTTGTCCCCTTCTACGGTTAAAGTACCTTTTGGGTCTTTGTGTACAACCATGCCACAACCCACACCACAATAGGAACATACAGTTTTATGCGAGGTAGAATTTTTCATAATCAAAGGAGTTGCCAATGCTTATGGAAAATTAAAAAAATACGTATAAATACGTAGTGATTATATCATAAATATGTGCCCTAAAAATGGAGTTTCAATAAAAATTAAGGGCAAACAGAAAGAATTATTTAAAACGAGCTAAGATTATGTGTTCTTGCTTTTTTAGTTAGGTCGATAAGGTTTTTCACCTCCATTTTTTTCATAAGGTTAAACCGATGTGTTTCTATGGTTCTTTTGCTATTTTGAAGCTTTTCTGAAATTTCTTTATTGGTATAGCCTTCTAGTATCAGCTCCAATACCTTTAATTCTTTTTTGGTTAAATCGAATGGTATTTCGGCTTCTACTTTTTCTGCAGGCCCATTAGAATTAGCGTTAGCAAATAAATTGTTCACCAACACATTGGAAATATCGCCACTAAAATATTTACCGCCGTTTTGTACGGTATGTATTGCTTTGATAAACTCTGCCTTGTCCGTATCTTTTAACAAATATCCGCTGGCACCAGCCTTAACCGATTTAAGAATGTACTCCTCAGAATCGTGCATAGATAAAATGATGCATTTGGTTTTAAGGTCTTTCTGCAGATTTAATTTTTCTACCGCTTCTATACCACCCATTTTTGGCATGCGAATATCAATAATTAACAAATCCGGGGCTTTCTGCGCTACCACATCCAAGGCCTCTAGACCATTGCTGACTTCTGCAACTACATCTAAATCTTGTTCTTCTTCTAGTAGCGCACGAATACCATCTCTTACCAAAGCGTGGTCGTCTGCCAAAACAATTTCTATAGTCTGCTGCATAGTTTGTGGGTCCATAACGCAAATGTAATTGAATTATCTATAAACTAGAAAAGGCCACATTGCCTAAGCAACATGACCCAATCGAAGCAATGTGTTACTTTTATTTTTCTGCTGTAGTGAAAAATTTAGGTTTTATGATAAGCATGGCCCAAGCCCAATTTTGAGAACTTGCCGCATCTGCTTCTGCCACCCCTTTAAGCTCGTACATACCATCTGAAGGAAATAAGTGCGAATAGCCCACTTTTAAGGCAAAACCTTTAAAGCCTTGGGAATACACCAAATCTAATTCGGTTCCCAAAGATTTTTCTCCGCTTGGCAACTCTTCTGCTCCAGAGAAATTAAGCACTTTTGCCATAAGGCTGCCTTTTTCTCCCAATTTAAAATTAGCACTCAAGTGCACATCCGTTAGCCCTACAGAATTGGCGTGATTACCTACGTAGAAGTAATCCATAAGGCCATTAAACTTATGGTTTGTACCATATAATGGAAAGAAAGCTCCCGTTTCCCCTGCGGTTTCGCCATCATTACCGCTAATAAATTCAACCCCGGCACCTAGTCCAACTTTGGTTGATGCCTTGTAGGATACATCTAACCCTAGTAAACTAGCTCCTTTAACTTCTAATCCGCCTTGGCGCTCTCCAGATTGGAAATACGCATTAGCTGCAACACCAAAACTACCTTTGTTGTATTTAAGGTGCACCCCAGCAGTAAACAAATTATTTAAACCATCTGCAGCTCCTTCATCATCAAAATTTTGGAAACCATTATTCATTAACAAAGCACTCCCAGAAAACGAATCCCACTTTTGGCTCAAGTGCAGCATTTGCATTGTTTTATAGCTAAAGAATCCGGTGGTGTTGTACGCCGTACCTACAGATTGAAACCCTGTTGGGTTATCAAAATCTTGGTTAAAAGCAAAGGCAAAATCCATCTTAAATTTATCCTTACCGTATTTTATTAAAGCGGCATCATGATTACGACCTTGTTGCGCCCAGTCTAAACCACCTAAAATACGTTGGTCATCATAAGACAATACTTGTCGCCCTAATTTGGTAGACCAACCAGAACCTAGGTTCAATTCTGCCCAGGCTTCAAAAACAGCAAAAGAATCGTTTTGGTCATCTGGTAAAATTTGTCTGTTCTCTCCCCAAACCAATACATCTTGTATGCTTAAGAATACATTAAAGTTCTCGGTTTTAAGGCCTGCGTTTAATCTTGCCCTTGTAGAAATGGCAAAGCCCGGGTCTGCCGCATCTGGAATTATACTTCCAAATCCCTTTCTATATTCCGTACGTGGTCTAAACTGACCATCTAGAGTAAACTGTGCTTGGATGGTGGCAAGGCAAAAGATACCTAGGCCAATAGTACATATTAGCTTTTTCATACTGATTAAATGTTTGGGTTATTTAGTTTTTTATTGGAATTTTTAGTGTTCTAAAAAATCGATTAAGTGTTTTCTATACTTGTAGTAATCGGCATGTTCTAAGACCGATTTTCTGGTTCGGGGACGCTTAAATTCTATAGGCAAAACATCTCCAATTTTAGCTCTTGGCCCGCTGGTCATCATTACTACACGGTCTGCTAAAAAGATAGCTTCGTCCACATCATGGGTAATCATCACCGCAGTAATTTTTTCCTTATTCCAGATTTCAATTAAAATATCTTGCAATTCGCCACGGGTAAGGGAATCTAACATTCCAAACGGCTCGTCTAACAATAATACCTTGGGTTTTATAGCAAAAGCTCTTGCAATACCAACACGTTGTTGCATTCCTTGAGAGAGTTCATTCGCCTTTTTATGAAAAGCTCCTTCTAGCCCTACCTTATCCAGATAATACATGGCGATATCTTTTCTTTGGGATTTGCTGGCATGCGGAAAAACCTGATTTACCCCCAACAATACGTTTTGTAAAGCCGTCATCCATGGCATTAAACTGGGTGCCTGAAAAATAACACCACGGTCTGGGCCTGGGCCTTTTATAGGACTTCCCAAAACCGAAATGCGTCCATCAGAAATAGGATTTAGCCCTGCAATCATAGAAAGCATCGTGGTTTTTCCACAACCGGAATGCCCAATAATGGTCACAAACTCTTCTTTTAATATCTGCAGATTTAAATGTTCTAAGACTACATAATCGCCTTTTGGCGTTGGGTACACCTTTTTAAGGTCGTTTAAATCTAACATTACGTTGTCTGACGGAAATGTTATACCATTTTGATGGCCAAGTGCTTTTTTAGTAACTTCTACAACCATGATTTCTTTTTTTAGAGATTAGGCAACAAAACTTTTAGGGGCCACATCTGGCAAAACATACTCCTTCTTAGAGGCAGATTTACGCGCTTCTCCAATACCCATGAGGTATTCAATAATAGCGTTACGGGTCTTTTTGTATTCTGGATTATCATTTAAAGCCGTTTTATCTCTAGGTCTGTCTATATTTATTTTAAACTCTGGACCTAGGGTTGCATTAGGTCCAGGTTTTAGTGGTATAATACGGTCTGCCATATAAATACCTTCGTCCACATCATTGGTAATTAACAATGCCGTACGCTTGTCCTTACTCCAGATTTTTAAGATTTCATCTTGTAATTTCCCTCTGGTCAAGGCATCTAACGCGCCTAAGGGTTCGTCCATGATTATCATTTCTGGGTTCATAGCTAGCGCTCTGGCAACAGAAACCCGTTGGCGCATACCCCCAGAGAGTTCTTTAGGCCTTTTGTTGATGGCTGGTAACAGATTTACCATTTTTACGTATTCCGTTACGCGTTCTTTTAATTCGGTTTTACTTGCTTTTGGAAAAGCTTCTTTCACCGCCATAGCTACATTTTGCCCCACGGTAAGCCATGGTAAAAGCGAGTAATTTTGAAAGATAACACCCCTTTCATGACTGGTACCTTTTACAGGTTCGCCTTTAAACAGCACTTCTCCACTAGTAGGATTTAGCAAACCATTAATTAAGTTGACCAAAGTAGTTTTACCACTACCGGTAAAGCCTACAATAGCAACAAATTCGCCCTCTTCCATACTTAGGTTAATGTCTGTTAACACCTCTGTTGCATCTGCTCCCGTGCCGTAGGTCTTGTTGATATTATTTAGTTCTAAATACGCCATACCCCTTCGATTTAAGCTGTTGCGTTTTTGTTGAAAGACACCATATTTTGTATGGTTAACATGATACGGTCTAGCAAGAAACCGATTATACCAATGATGAACATGGCAACAATTATTTTTGAGTTAGAATCATTGGCGCCATTCTGAAACTCTTCCCATACAAAAGAACCTAATCCAGGACTTTGCGCTAAAAGTTCGATAGCAATTAATACCATCCATGCTACGGATAAGGTAATTCGTAACCCTGTGAATATTAAGGGTAAAGACGAGGGTAATATCACCTTAAACACCTTTTGGATTGCTCCTAATTTTAGAACCTTTGCTACGTTAATGTAATCTTTATCTACTGTTGATACGCCCATAGCAGTATTGACCAAAGTTGCCCACATGGCACAAAGCCCAACACTAATAAACGAGATGATAAATGCACTATCAGAGTCTGAATCTTTGGTCATTGTCTTTACAATCATGAACACCAAAAGCAACCAAACTACGGGAGATACAGGCTTAAAAATCTGAATTAACCAGTTAAAGCTATTGCGTAAAGTTGGACTCAAACCTATAATAACACCAACAGGTACTGCAATTACTAATGCTAAAAGGAAGCCAGCAAAAACCGTTTTTAAACTGGTAAAAATTTGGTCAACAAAAGAAGGCCTACCCGTATACGTAATTGGCGCCTTACCTTCTGCTTCTCTTTTTTCATTTAAAGCAGCGGTTTTAGCTTTAAATTCAGCCTTGTCTGCACTAATGGTTTTATGGTCCGCAATGAGGGTGTTGAACGAAGTCCAAACCTGAGCAGGAGACGGCAAGGTGTTGGGTTGACAGCTTACATCACCAGAAGCTATACACGCCGCCATCTCGTCTGCCGCGGCTTGACCTTGGTCGGTTAATGCTTTCTCAATTTTATAATCGGCCTCTATATTAAATAGTGCTTTAGCACCTATATGCCATAATCCTATGAATAACAATATGGATGCAAGCGGTATTAATACCTTTCTTAAAAAGGTCTGCACGTTCCATTTAGGCATTTTAGGTAGCAGCTTGGTCGCTACAGCTTTTACTGTAGCACCAAACTTTACATTATCATCTTTAACAACAGTAACACTTTGCTTCATGGTGAGTTCGTTTTAGAGTGATGAATCGTCTTTATTTCCTATCTCAAAACTGTTGATGTACCCTATTGGGTCTTTAGCGTCATACGTTTTGCCATCTATAAAATCTGTAGTTGCAGGCTTGTAACCATCTGTAGCAGGAATATCACTAGCAGGTATTTTACCTTCTGCCACTAAGGCTTCCGCAGCCTTTTTCCAAATGTCTGGTCTGTAAATATCCTTGATAGTTTCATCATACCAAGCAGCTGGCTTTGTATCTGGAATTTGCCCCCATCTTCTCATCTGCGTCAAGAACCAAATACCATCAGAATAGAAAGGATAAGTAGCGTTATACTTGTAGAAAACATTAAAATCTGGCATAGAACGCTTATCGCCTTTTTCAAATTCGAAAGTACCCGTCATAGAATTGGCCAAAACAACCTCATCTGCACCTACGTATTGCGGCATAGATAAAATCTTTACAGCTTCTGCTCTGTTACCAGGTTCATCTAACCACTTACCAGCTCTAATCAATGCTTTGGTAACTGCTGTAGCCGTGTTTGGGTTTTCTTCCACAAACTTTTTAGTCATTACAAATACCTTTTCTGGGTTGTTCTTCCAGATATCATAATTGGTAGTTACTGGTACACCAATACCTTTAAAAACCGCTTGTTGATTCCAAGGCTCCCCAACGCAATACCCATAAATAGTACCCGCTTCTAGGGTAGCTGGCATCTGTGGTGGTGGAGTAACAGACAACAATACTTCTGCATCTATTTGTCCTTGTACGTTATCCGCAGTGTATAATCCAGGGTGTATACCCGCGGCAGCTAACCAGTAGCGTATTTCATAATTATGTGTAGATACTGGGAAAACCATACCCATTTTAAAGGCCTTACCGCTATTCTTATAATCTGAAATCACAGGTTTTAAAGCATCTGCTTTAATAGGATGTACTGGTTTGCCATCTTCTCCTTTTGGCACGTTTGGCTTCATTTTAGACCAAACATCATTAGAAACCGTAATACCATTTCCATTTAGATCCATGGAAAATGGCGTTACCAATTCGGCCTGTCTACCAAAACCAGCACCTGCTGCAATTGGTTGTCCTGCTAACATGTGAGAACCATCTAATTGACCATCAATAACACGGTCTAAAACGTTTTTCCAATTAGATTGTGCTTCTACAGAAACAAATAAACCTTCATCTTCAAAAAAGCCTTTCTCTTTAGCAATGGCTAAAGGCGCCATGTCTGTCAATTTAATAAAACCAAATGTCAGCTGTGGTTTCTCAATCTCTAAAGCGGTAGAAGCTGTTTCTGCTTGCGCTAAATCTTCTCCCTTTTTCTCTTTTTTTCCTCCGCAGGCTACAAGTGCAGCCATAACAAGAAAAGCGGATAATTTTTTCATAATCGTTTTCATAAAGCGGTATTGTTTAAATGGTTATTCTAATTCCTTACGTTGTAAATGTACGTATGAAAATATATTTAACTACGTATTATTACGTATTTATACTTAAAATTGCAGATTATTATGTGATTGAGAATCTAAGTAGGGGGATTTTTGCAGAATGCAAAAAAACCAAGGGATAAGATTTACAAATTGATAATTTAAAGATTTGAATTACAGCACAGAATCTAATACCCGCTGTATATCATCCTCAAAAAAGAAGTTATGCTCTGCAACTACATCACCTATTATAAGTATGCCTGGTTGCGTAACATCCATAGTGTTAGAAAGATCTGCCATGGCGCCTAATGTACCCATAGTACAACTTTCATTTTCTAAGGTCCCATTTTGTAAAACAGCAAAGGGCGTGGTCTTGTCTTTATGTTGTAGTAGCAATGCTGCTAAAGCTTTCATTTTACGTATTCCCATAAGTATAATCAAGGTTGCAGAAGACTGCGCAGCCAAACCTAAATCCTTAGAAAAACTACCATCTTTTGTAGTAGCCGTAACCACCCAAAAGCTGGAACTTACACCTCTTTTAGTAATAGGTATTCCTTGGCTAGCCGCAACGGCAGTAACACTGCTAACACCTGGAATTACCGTTACAGGAATACCAAATGTATTGGCATAGGCTATTTCTTCCGTAGCTCTACCAAACACGTAAGGGTCACCTCCTTTTAAGCGAACCGCATGCCCGTAAGCAAAAGCACTCTCTATTAACAAGGTATTAATTTCTTGCTGATTAAAACTGTGTTGACCACATCTTTTACCTACGTATATTTTCTTAACAGTAGAAGGAATCTTTGCCAGTAACTTTTCTGAAACCAAAGCATCATACATAACTACATCTGCATCCTGTAAAGTACGTAAACCCCTTACTGTTATTAAATCTTCTGCTCCTGGACCTGCTCCCACCAAACTAATTCTCGCTTCTCTATCTATTGCTCTCATATCTAATTTATTGGGTTAAGATTATTGATTTCGCAACAATGATACGTATTTATTTCGAAATAAAAAGTAATAAATTAAGTAATTATACTTATTTTTGATTTACAAATTAAGTAGAGTCTTATGAAAAATATAATAGTCATTGGCAATGGAATGGTAGGCTACAAATTCTGTGAGAAGTTTGTTGCCACCCAAACTACTGGTTTTACCCTTACGGTTTTTGGAGAAGAACCAAGACCTGCATACGACCGGGTTCATTTAAGCGCCTATTTTGAAGATGAAAATGCTACAAAACTAGAAATGGCTCCTGCTTCTTGGTACACGGACAACAACATCAACCTAATTACCCATAACCGTATTGTAGACATTAATAAAGAAGCTAAAACGGTAACCGACCAACATAACCAACAATATACGTACGACTATTTGGTGCTAGCAACGGGCTCTGTGCCTTTTGTACCTCCTATTAAAGGCGTAGAAAAGGAAGGTGTTTTTGTCTACCGAACTATTGAAGATTTAGAAGGGATGATTGCCTATGCCAAGCACATTAACCAAATTAAACCGAATGGTAAGGCGGCAATCCTTGGCGGCGGACTACTAGGCTTAGAAGCCGGCAAAGCGGTTATGGATATGGGCTTAGAACCCCATGTGGTAGAATTTGCTCCTAAATTAATGCCTAGACAATTAGATGCTCGCAGTAGTAAGGTGCTGCAATTGAAACTAGAATCTATGGGGATTCACATTCACCTAAGCAAGGCCACCAATCAGATTTTAGGAGAAGAAGTAATTACAGGAATGGAGTTTGGTGAAGACGATATTTTGGAAACCGACATGCTCATTATTTCTGCGGGTATACGTCCACGAGACGAACTAGGAAAAAGCTGCGGCTTAAAAATGGGAATCCGTGGTGGTATAGAAGTGAATAACCGTATGCAAACCTCCGACCCTAATATTTATGCCATAGGCGAAGTAGCCTTATACAACCAAATGATATATGGTCTGGTTGCTCCTGGTTATGATATGGCTCATGTAGCCGTACAACAAATTTTAGGGCACACAGATTCCACAATGGCCAGTGATATAGACATGTCTACCAAGTTAAAACTCATTGGTGTAGATGTGGCTAGTTTTGGCACTCCATTTATGCCTGCTGATAAGGGGCTATCCATCATTTTTGAAAATAAAACCCAGTTTCTATACAAGCGCATCAACGTAAGTCTAGACGGTAAAAAATTATTGGGAGGTATAATGGTAGGTGATGCAGCTGATTATAGCATGCTACACCAGATTTACCTAAATGGAATGGCCATCCCAGAAGACCCAGCACAACTTATCTTACCTGCCAGTGAAGGTGGTGGATTGTTGGGAGATGTTATGGATTTACCAGACGAAGCCCAAGTATGCTCTTGCGAAAGCGTTTCTAAAGGTCAAATTTGCAATGCCATAGAAACAGGTGCTGCTACGGATTTAGCTGGTGTTGTTAGCTGTACAAAAGCAGGCACTGGTTGCGGGGGTTGCAAACCTATGGTTAAAGACCTTACGGAAGCCACTTTAAAATCCTTAGGAATAGAAGTTAAAGACCACATTTGTGAACATTTTGATTTTAACCGACAAGAATTGTATTCTTTAATTCAGGTAAAAGGCTATGAAACGTTTAATCAGGTTCTCGATAACCACGGTAACGGCGGTCACGGATGTGAAATCTGTAAACCTGTAATTGCTTCGCTTATGGCTACAATACATGCAGATACGGCCAATAAAGAGTATGCCATACAAGATTCTAACGACCGATTTTTAGCGAATATCCAACGTAACGGTACTTACTCCGTAGTACCTCGCGTACCGGGTGGAGAAATTACACCAGACAAACTTATCGCCTTAGGAGAAATTGCCAAGAAGTACGATTTGTATACCAAAATTACTGGTGGTGTCCGAATCGATTTGTTTGGGGCTACCTTAAACCAGCTACCATTAATTTGGAAAGAATTAATTAGTCACGGGTTTGAAAGCGGACATGCCTATGGCAAATCACTCCGTACCGTTAAAACCTGCGTTGGTAGTACGTGGTGCCGTTATGGTATGGACGAGAGTGTAAGTTTTGGTATTGAACTGGAAAACCGCTACCGCGGTATAAGAGCACCCCATAAAATTAAAGGCGGTGTGTCTGGTTGCATTCGAGAATGTGCCGAAGCCAGAGGTAAAGATTTTGGGCTTATTGCCGTAGAAGGCGGTTGGAATCTCTACGTGGGTGGTAACGGTGGCGCCAATCCACGGCATGCAGAACTATTGGCGGAGCAAATAGACAACCAAACGGTTATTAAATACCTAGACCGCTACTTAATGTTCTACATGCGTACGGCAAAACCTTTACAACGTACTGCAGCATGGCAAGAGCGTTTAGACGGTGGCATGGAATATCTAAAAGAGGTAATTATAGAAGATAAGCTAGGGATTGCGGCAGATTTAGAAGCAGAAATGCAAACCTTGGTCAATAAGTTTGAGTGCGAATGGACACAAGCCGTGAACAATCCAGAAATGATGAAACGCTTCAACCATTTTGTAAACAGCAAAGAAGAAGACGATAATTTGGTTTTTGTACCCATGCGCGAACAAAAAATGCCTCAGCAGTGGCAATAACCTATCAACCTAAAAAACAACCCATGGAAACATTTCTTTCTAAATATACTAAAACCGCTCCGGCAGAAGTCACCACATGGTTCAAAGCGGCTTCGGTAAACGATTTTCCAAAAGATGGTGGTGCCTGTGTAAAATACAAAGACAAGCAGATAGCCGTGTTCAATTTTGCGCGACTCAACCAATGGTTTGCATGCCAAAACTTATGTCCGCATAAATTGGAAATGGTTTTGAGCCGTGGTATGATTGGCGACCACCAAGGCACACCTAAGGTAGCCTGCCCACTGCACAAGAAAACCTTTTCTCTAGAATCAGGAGAAAATTTGAATGGCGATTTACCCGCAATAGCCACCTATCCCGTAAAAATTGAAGCAGGTTTTGTGTATATTGGCTTTTCTGATTAACGTCTGAAAAACCAATACTTATGGGCAACTCCCAAAAATTAGAGCAAGCATTTGCCAAGTTTGATGCTGCTAATGCCAAAGACCCTAATACAGAAGTGGTGAATGGGGAAACCTACCCCAAAGAACTGCTATATGCTGAGCGAATGACCGCAACTTTAAATCGTTTTGAACCCAATGCCACTGAGGCTTTGCAATTAACTGCTCGTTGCCAACACATTTGCCGATGGGAAATACCTAGGGAAAGCTATGAGATGAACCGAACTGGTTATTTGTTATGGCGACAGAATTTAAAGAAATTCCATGCTAAAAAAGCAGCAGATATACTAACCCAAGTTGGCTACGACCAAGAAACCATAGACCGGGTACAGTTTTTATTACAGAAAAAACAACTGAAGCGAGATGATGAAACCCAGTGCTTAGAAGATGTTATTTGTCTCGTTTTTTTAGAACATTACTATGAATCGTTCTTAAGCAAACATGATGATGCCAAAATGATAGGCATATTACAGAAAACTTGGAAAAAAATGTCTGAGAAAGGACATAAAGCCGCTTTGGAGCTCCACTACTCAGAAAAAGGATTGCAATTAATACAACAAGCATTAGCATAGTATATGGCAGTAAACGGGCAGAAGCATCAAACGTTAGATACCCTTACTTTTTTAAGGGTTCGTAAATGGTATATTCTTGCCCTAGCTACTATAGCGTTAACTATTGTTGTTGCACAAATACTTATTCAAAATCATTTAGATTCCCAATTAAGCGATTCCCGAGTTATTAACGTTGCCGGCCGCCAAAGGGCCTACAGTCAAAAATTGGTCAAAGAAAGTCTATTGCTACAAAAAGGTGCGGAAGACACCAGCTTACCAGAACGCTTAAAAGAGACGCTTTATGTTTGGGAAACATCGCACAGCGGGCTGTTATATGGTAATGATAGCATAGGTTTACCTAAAGAGGAAAATCCGGAAATTATACAGCTCTTTACAGAATTACAACCGCACCACACCACCATGGTAGAGGCCGTGAAAAGCATCTTGAAAAAGCAAAAAACTAAGATTAGTATTAATCAAGAGGTGAACACCTTGCTACAAAACGAGCAGTATTTTTTGACCAAAATGGATGCCATAGTAAATGCGTATGATACTATTTCCAAAGAACGCCTGCAACAATTAAAACTTAAGGAATATCTGTTATTGGGTATATCATTGCTGATTCTGTTATTAGAGGTGCTTTTTATTTTTAAACCGATGTCTATCCAGATTAAAAGAACCATTGGCGATTTAATGCAGCGCAGACAACAATCGGAAATGGATGCCCAAAAAATTCAGAAAATTGCAGAAGATAGGCAAGCTTCATTACAGGAACTAAAAGAACTCAATTTTGCCATAGACAATGCCGCATTATTTGCCAGTACAGACCGCAACGGTAAAATTGCCTTTATCAGCAAAAAGTTCTTAGGCCTATTGGGCTTAGAAAAAACACCTGTAAATTCTTACCTGTACGAAGCATTAACGCAAAATGAAGGACAACAACAATATTTGCGCGAGTTACTGTCGTTAAAAAAACGCAACATCCGTACGGAAGAAATAAAAATACAAAACCATAATGGTGAAGAAGTATGGTTAGACATGTCTATTATACCTATGTTCCAAACCACCCTTAAGCAGAGTATTTTAATTCTATGTTCTGACAGTACGGAGCGTAAAAAGAACGAAGCCGAAATTGCGGCCTTGAACCAGCGTAATTACGAAGACCGTATGCAGCAGAAACAAGTACAGGCTAGTTTAATTGTTGCAGGGCAAGAAGAAGAGCGCAAACGTATTGCAAAAGATATACATGATGGTATAGGGCAAATGCTAACCGCCTTACGCTTTAACATACAATCTATAAACTTAGACCATCCAGAAAAAGCTGCAGAAAAAGTAGCTTACCTTAAAGACTTAACGTCTGACCTAATAAAAGGAGTACGCACGGCAACCTTTAATCTAACCCCTCCTGAATTAGGAGACCACGGCATTTTCCCCGCATTGCAGAAAATGACCACAGAATTGGCAAAACTTACTGGACAAAATGTGCTTTTTGAAAATAAAGCTGAAGTAAACATTCGTTTTAATTCGCTTGCGGAAACCAATATTTACCGTGTAACACAAGAAGCCGTAAATAACGCCATTAAATACGCAGAAGCAAATTATATCTTAGTTACAATTAATGTCATGGAAAACCTATTGAGCGTTTCTATTGAGGATGATGGAAAAGGTTTTGACACTTCCATATTAAGTAAACCACCTAAAAATAATAGTGAGGGCGGCATGGGTGTGTTTTTTATGAAAGAACGTATTGGATATATTAACGGTCGTCTCTTTTTTAACTCCAACCCTGGCAACGGCACCAGAGTAACTATTAATTACGATTTACAATATGAAAATTAGAATAAAAGGAAACTCAGTAAGGTTACGCTTAACCAAAACAGAGGTGGAGACCTTTTGTAGAGAAGGCTTCTATACAAACCGAACCGAATTCCCTACAAGTATATTTAGCTATTCTTTGCGGTCCAAAAAAGGAATTTCAGAAATGGAAGCTTCTTTTGAAAATAATGAAATAATCCTATTAATGTCAATTGAAAATTTAGAAACCTGGGCATCATCGTCAATTATTGGTTATAATGCCACCCTGCCATTACCCAATGGAAAAGACCTTTATTTATTAGTGGAGAAAGATTTTGTGTGCATGGATGAAACAGTGGAAGATCAATCTGATAATTACCCTAATCCAAAAGCTATTAATTAAGCTGCAACCGCTTTAGGTTGCAGCTTAATTGTGTTATTTACCATTAAAGAATACCATTACGCCAATTACAATTGCCAAAACAAGAATGGAAATAATAATATCGCTAGTGGTATAACTTGTTTTATTCTTACGTTTTTCTTCTTCCGTAATGGTACCGTAGGTAAGGTTTTCTACCTTCTCAATAGTAGGTGCAGGAGCCAATAAACTAGTACCAATTGCAAATAGCACGCAGAACAGGAAAAACCAAGCACTGAAGGTCAAAAAGTTCATATCGCCTAGGTAAAACAAGATTCCGTCCGGATCTAAGGAACCCCTTACCAATTCTAAAACAATACGCAAGGCAGCTACCACAATACCCATGATCAAAGTGGCATATGCACCTAGCCCGTTAATCCGTTTATGAAAAATACCCAAAAGAAATACTGCAGTAATTGGTGGTGCAATGTAAGACTGCACGCTTTGTAAATATTCATACAAAACCCCAGAAATATTAGCCATAATCGGTATCCAGATAATACCAATAATTACCACGGCTACAGTTGCTATTTGTCCAGTTCTCACCAATTTTTTCTCTGGTGTGTTTGGTCTTAGCTTTTTGTAGATATCCACCGTAAACAAGGTAGAAACAGAGTTAAATACAGAGGCTAAGGAACTCATTAAAGCAGCCAGTAAGCCTGCAGCCACCAAACCTCTTAGACCCGAAGGCAAAACGTTGCTCATTAAAACCGGAAAAGCCTCATCTGGAGAATCCCATTGCAATTCGCCACGCATTTTTAGTGTCAATGCAATTACCCCAGGAATTAAGAATAGGAATACGGGCATCAGTTTCATGACCGCACCAAAAATAGTACCTCTTCTCCCCTCTTTAATGTTTTTAGCGGTCAATGCCCTTTGTACAATATATTGATCGGTACACCAATACCAAATACCTACAATGGTACTAGAAACCACCAAAGATGGCCACGGAAAATCTGGGTCATCAGAAGGACGCCACATATTTAGGTATTCTGGCTTAACGGTCTCTACCATACTGCTCCATCCGCCTACTTTTTCCAGTCCTAGATAAGTTAATATACCTGCACCAATAACTAATAAAACAGCTTGTAAGGTTTCTGTGTATACTACGGCTCGCATACCGCCCAATACCGTGTATATACCCGTAAGGATAACGGTTGCAATGGCTCCAGTCCAGAAATCAATACCTAATAGCGCAGAAACCACAACCCCACCGGCATAAATGGTTACGGATATTTTGGTTAACACATAGGCGGCAATTGAAAAAATAGATAGAACCCATCTAGAACGGGCATCAAATCTTTTCTCTAAAAATTCGGGCATGGTAAACACGCCACTACGTGCATAAAACGGTAAAAATACCCAGCCTAATATCAACACAATCCAAGCGTGGATTTCATAGATAAGCATGGGCAGTTTGTTACTTGCTCCAGCACCAGCAAGGCCTACAACGTGTTCTGAACCTATGTTGGAAGCAAAAATAGAAGCACCAACCACAAACCAGCCAACGTTTCTACCTGCTAAAAAATAATCTTCTGTGTTATCTTCTTTTTTACGAATTACCCAAAAAGCAATGCCCAACAAAATGGCAAAATAAACGCTTATGGCAATCCAATCAAATGTATCTAAGGTCTGCATTGGTTAGTTGGTTAAAATTGTTATTCAATTGAAAATTTAAAAATGGTGGTGGTTTTGTAACGTTCTCCCGGTTCTAGTTTTGTAGAAGGGAATTTGGGTTGATTAGGGCTGTCTGGATAATGCTGTGTTTCTAAACAAAAGCCAGAGCGTTTACCGTAAAACCCGCCAGCTGGATTTGGCAATGTGCCATCTAAGAAATTACCTGTGTAAAATTGAATACCGGGTTCCGTGGTCAAAACTTCCAATTTTCTACCGGATGCAGCATGCATCGCAGTGGCACTAGTTCTTAGATTTCCGGTAACACCGTTTAATACCCAACAATGGTCGTACCCTCCACCTAAGGCAATTTGCTTATTATCCGCATCTATTTCTTTACTTACCGTTTTAAGTTGTGTAAAGTCAAATGGAGTTCCAGAAACGTTTCGTATCTCTCCTGTAGGAATTAAATTTTCATCTACCGGTAAAAAGCTATCCGCATCAATTTTAACCTCATGATCTGTAATAGGCTTGCTAAAATCTCCCGAGAGATTAAAATAAGCGTGTTGTGTTAGGTTAACCACAGTAGCCTTATCCGTTTCGGCCTCATAATTTATTTCAAATTGGTTGTCGTTGTCTAACGTATAGGTTACCACAGTAGCCAGATTACCCGGATACCCCATTTCTCCATCTTTGCTGTAGTATTCCAAAACCAAGGCACTTTTATCCTTACCTGTTTTTGGGGTTACTTTCCAAACAGCACGATCAAAACCTTCTGGTCCACCATGCAGGTTATTGGTACCATTGTTGGCTCCAAGTTTATAGGTGTTCTCCCCTATGGAAAATTGAGCATTTGCTATGCGGTTACCATACCTACCTATTAAAGCGCCAAAATAAGGGTTGTCTGCCAAGTAATCTTCTAGGGTATCAAAGCCAAGGGTAATATTCTCTACTTTACCATTTTTATCCGGCATTTTTATAGCGGTAATCCTACCCCCATAGGATATAACGTCTATAGCAATTCCGTTGGCATTGGTTAAGGTATATTTGTCTATTACGGTTCCGTTTGGCAAGGTGCCAAATTCCGTTTTTGATATGGGCTGAGCGCTCATTTGTTCTGCAGTTTCAGTTGTGTTTTTGGTTTCTACTTTTTTAGCCTCTTTGCAGCTAGTAGTAGCCAAGATAAGAAGGAAAGTAGAAAACAAATAACTGTATTTTGTTATTTTATACATGTGGATAATTTTTGATTTATACTATAACCCGTGTTGAAACAAATGATAGTAACTTTCATTAGCATTTAGGGTGTCTTTGAAGTTCCTGATTCTTGTATCTTCATCTATTACCACTAGCTCAATACCAAAGATATCAGCAAAATCTTCCATAAATTCCGTAGTAATTGCTTGCGAATACACGGTATGGTGAGCCCCGCCAGCTAAAATCCAAGCCGTTGCAGCCACTTCTAAATTAGGTTTAGCATCCCATAGAACCCTTGCTACCGGTAAATTAGGTAATTCTCCCATGGGTGCCACGGCTTCCACTTCATTTACCAACAAACGCATACGGTTACCCATATCTATAAGTGAAGCATTGATTGCTGCGCCACTAGGTGAGTTAAAAACCAAACGAACAGGATCTTCCTTACCACCAATTCCCAACGGATGTACCTGACAGGATGGTTTTGCATCGGCTATAGATGGACAAATTTCTAACATGTGCGATCCAAGAACATAGGATTTTTCTGGAGTAAAATGGTAGGTGTAATCTTCCATAAAAGAGGTGCCACCTTCTAAACCTTGTGCCATTACTTTCATTACACGTACCATTGCGGCCGTTTTCCAATCGCCTTCACCACCAAAACCATAACCATCTGCCATAAGGCGTTGTACCGCCAGTCCGGGCAATTGCTTTAGTGTTCCTAAATTTTCAAAAGTATCCGTAAACGCTTTAAAACCACCTTCGTCTAAAAAAGCTCTTAAACCTAATTCTATTTTTGCTGCTTCTACCAAGCTTTCTCTTTGGTCCCCACCTTGTTTTAAACTGGGTGTTAACTCATAATCCGTTTCGTATTGCTGCAACAAACTATCAATAGCATCTTTTGAAACTTCTTCAATTTTCTGTGTTACATCAGAAGAATCATACCCATTTACGGAAAGTCCAAACCGTATCTGTGCTTCCACCTTATCCCCTTCGGTTACTGCAACCTGTCGCATATTATCTCCTATACGTGCCACTTTTAGGTTACGCATTTCGTCTGCACCCAAAGCTACTCTGGACCAAATACCCAGTTTTTGCTGAACGCGTTCTGTTTGCCAATGGCCTACTACTACTTTACGCTTTTTACGCATACGAGACATTATGTAACCAAATTCACGGTCGCCATGGGCCGACTGATTAAGGTTCATAAAATCCATATCTATACTTTCCCAAGGAATTGCCGCATTAAACTGTGTATGTAAATGGCAAAGTGGTTTGTTTAAAATGGATAGACCATGTATCCACATCTTGGCAGGAGAAAACGTATGCATCCATGTTATGATACCAATACAATTAGAGGAAGCATTTGCTTGGGTACATAAATCCGTAATTTCTGAAGGTGTTTTAACCGTTGGTTTAAAAACAATAGGTACAGGAATTGCCATGGCGCCATTTAAACCCTCTGCAATGGTTTGGGCATTGTTTGCCACTTGTTGTAGGGTTTCAGGGCCATATAGGTGTTGGCTACCCGTTACAAACCATATTTCTTTTGTTGTTATTTTAGACATAAGTTATAGTTATTACTGACCGTAGTAGGCGTTTTTACCGTGTTTACGTTCGTAGTGTTTTTTGATTAGAGAAGCTTTTAATCTTGGTGCTTCTGGATTTATTTGTAGGGTTAGGTATGCCATTTGTGCCACAGTCTCTAATACTTTGGTATTGTACACCGCTTTTGCAGCATTTTTACCCCAAGCAAAAGGTCCGTGATTACCAATAAGAATCATTTCTACTTCTTTATAATCCAATTGGCGCTCATTAAAACAGTCCATTATTTGGATTCCCGTATTGTGCTCATAGTTACCTGCAATTAAACCATCTGCCATTGGTGCCGCACAAGGAATATCATGTGTTAAATGGTCTGCATGGGTAGTACCAAAAATAGGAATGTCTTGCTGTGCCTGTGCCCATGAGACGGAATACATGGCGTGCGTGTGGGCCACACCACCAATTTCTGGCCAATTTTTGTACAAAAAGCTATGCGTTTTGGTATCAGAAGAAGGTCTAAGTTTACCTTCTACTATGGCATTATCGTAATCTACGATAACAATATCGCTAGGTTGTAAGTTTTCATATGGCACGCCGCTTGGTTTAATGGCAAAAACCCCATTGTCTCTATCTACAGCACTAACATTACCAAAGGTATATATCACCAATCCCAGTGCATTGAGTTCCATATTGGCCTCATAACACTCTTCTTTTAACGTTTTATAGGTAGCATTCATCTGTTGTCTTATTTTGTTTGTTCCTCTATAAATGCAGCCAAATCCTCATACTTTTTATGCAATAAGGCAAACTTGGAAACTTGTTCTTTATTTGGAAGGTATTCTGCTTCAAAGTTGCTACCCATTACTTTGCTTGCCTCAATAACGGATTTGTATAATCCAGCTGCGGTTGCCGCATAAATGGCGGCCCCTAAGGCCGGTGCTTGGTCAGATGCTGCTACCTTAATGGGTCTGTCCAACACATTTGCCAATGTTTGCATAATAAAAGGCGATTTTCTAGCTACACCACCAATGCCAATAACCGATTTTATGGGTACACCTTCTTCCTCAAAACGATCCACGATCATCTTAGAACCAAAGCAAATAGCATTTACCAGCGCTTTGAAAAAGTGGGGAGCTTTAGTACCAAGTGAAAGGCCCATTATGGCGCTTTTAAGTTCTTGATTGGCATCTGGGGTTCTACGCCCATTTACCCAGTCTAAAGCTACCGGAACAACTTCTTCTTCTGACAATGCTTCAGCCTGCTTAGAAAGGACTTTAATAAAGTTAGCTTCAACTTCTTTGGTCAATTCTTCCTTTTGTTGGGCACTAAGGGTATCGGATTGTAATACCAGATTATCCACCGGCCAAATTAAAACCGACTTAAACCATGCCAATACATCTCCAAAGGCAGATTGCCCGGCTTCCAAACCTAAGGTGTTCGGAATTACGGAACCATCTACCTGACCGCAAATCCCTTTTACTGTTTTAGTGCCTACAACATCGTTATTTGCTATAATAATATCGCAGGTAGAAGTACCCATTACCCGTACCAAAGTGTGTTCATCTATCTTGGCCCCAACAGCACCGGCATGTGCATCAAAAGTACCAACGGTAACAACGGTGTCTGTAGTAAGGCCTAATTTATTGGCCCAAGTACCACTCAGGTTACCGGCAACAACATCAGAAGTATACGTATCCACATATAGCCTATCTTTTAAATGGGCCAAGTATGGGTCTAGCTTTTCTAAAAAAGATTTCTCTGGAAGCCCGCCCCAACTCTTGTGCCACATAGCCTTATGCCCAGCGGCACATCTACTACGTTTAAACTGGTCTATGTTTTGGTCTTCCAAAAGCATAAAGGTCATGTAATCACAATGCTCCATCCACGTATACGTGGCATCAACTACATTTTTATCTTCTTTAGCAATGTGTAAAATCTTGGCCCAAAACCATTCCGACGAATAAATTCCGCCCACATACTTGGTGTAGTCCGTACCGCCCCAATTCCATGCCAACTCGTTTATTTGGTTTGCTTCTGCTACTGCCGTATGATCTTTCCATAATACCATCATAGCATTTGGATTTTCAGAAAAATCTGGATGTAATGCTAACGGCGTGCCATTTTTTTGAATAGGCATTGGACTGGACCCCGTTGTATCTATACAAATACCTTTTACCGATGCAGCCTCCACCCCTGATTTTTTTAATACCGATTTTATGGTGGTTTCTAGGCCTTCTATATGATCTAAAGGATGTTGCCTAAATTGATTTATGGCAGCATTACAGTACCGTTGTTCTTTCCACCTTGGATAGTAAAAAACAGCAGTTGCCATTTCTTTTCCATTAATTGTGTTTATCAACACAGCCCTAACGGAATCTGTGCCATAATCCAAGCCAATTACAAAATTGCCCATTTTTACTTTACTTGATTTTAAATTTGACAACGTTTAAAGATTGTGGTACTAATTGTAGCAGAACCGTATCTTCTATTGCTGTGATATCTTCTACTTGTGGAACAATATTTTCAGGATTTTCAAATGAATTAATATCCTCTAATCCAGTACTGGTCAACACCGTTTTGGTTCCGTTAGCAACAACTTTTTTTCCTTTTAGTTTGATATTTACCTCTTGAGCTTTGCTTGCCGTATTTACTATTTTTAATATTACTTCTAGCGTATTGACATCTACCACTGCCGAAGCATATAAACTATTCTGACCTGTTAATGGCTTATTATCTTTAGTAATTGCAATTAAATTAGTACCGGGGTTGTTAGAAAATAATTTTTGCACTTGATAATTAGGGGTAGGCACCGCTTCTAAATTGTTGAACCAAATTAAATCTGGAGCCCATTGCCATGCATCTGCATGTGCCATTAAAGGGGCATAAGAAGTTAAGTGTACCAAATCTGCATTACGTTCCAAGCCGGTCATAAAGGCCGCTTCTGCCAATGCCGCTTGCCAATTATTTTCTACTATACCATCTTTGTCTTTAGGATGGGCAGCATATTCGCCTGCAAAAACTTTTGGACCATTACGGTCATAGGAATCATATCTATCGGCATTTTCTAAAAACCACTCCGGAGATTTATAATAATGCTCATCTACCAAGGCTACATCCAGTTGATTTAGCTGTTCCCAACCATACTCAAACATATCACCATCCGGAAAAGGCCCTGGGGTAGAAACCACGGTTATTTCTGGGTGTTTTTCTGCTAAAATTGCTGCAAATACCTTGTATCGTTCAAAATACTCCGGTCCCCATTGTTCATTACCAATACCAATGTATTTCATGTAAAATGGTTCTGGATGGCCCATCTCTTTGCGCAAACTACCCCATTTGGTATTGGTGCTACCATTGGCAAATTCTATCAAATCCAAAGCATCTTGCACATAAGGGTCTAAATCTTCTAACGGTACCAGCTCGCCAGAATTAAATTGGCATGCCATTCCACAACCTAAAATGGGTAATGGCTCCGCACCTAAATCTTCGGACAACTGGAAATATTCAAAAAATCCCAAACCAAAACTTTGGAAATAGTCTGGTGCATTTTTGTTAGGAAATTCTATATTCCAACGATTGATCATTAGTTCACGTTGGTCCCAAGCGCCAACGGTCTTTTTCCATTGGTAACGATTGTCCAAATTCATTCCCTCTACAATACAACCACCAGGAAAACGTACAAATCCAGGATTTAAACCATCCAACAGCGTAACCAAATCTTTACGTAGTCCCTTTTTTCTTCCTTTCCAAGTGTCCTGAGGAAACAATGAAACCAGGTCCATATTTATACTCCCTTTACCCTTAAATGTAATTTTTAGCCTCCCCTTGGAAACGGTTTTATTAGGTTGTAATGTGGCCTCATAGGTTTGCCATTCTTCATGTTCTTTGGGAAGTATGTTTGTTTGGCCTACCACAGTATTGGCAGTATCCAATAAAGCAACGGATATTTGGGAAATGCCTTTGTTTTTAGCCAAGGAAAGCGATAAATCATACTTGGCATTTGCTTTGACTCCAATACCCCTAAAACCTTCGTTATATAACTCATAACGTTGGTCGTTCTCTACCATTACATGAACATACCTTTTGTTGCCCTTACCATTTACATAATCTGTAACCTTTGCAAAACCAGAATCACCATTTAGCGAATAACGTACACTGTTCGGTTCTTGCCATCCCATTTTTGGATTCGGAAATTCAAAAGACCTATTCTTGATTAATTCTGCATAGATACCCCCATCTGCACCAAAATTGATGTCTTCAAAGAAAACCCCGTACATTGTAGGTTGTATACCAATTCCGGTATCTGAGAAATCTACAACCAAGTCTGATTTGGTTTCAAACTCTTCGGAAACCGCTTTGTTGTTTTCACCGGTATTTTGCGGTTCTTTTTGTTTACAACTACTTACTATTGCCAATAGTAGCAAGGCGGTAATTGCACCCTTTATTTTTTTGTTCATATTATTTTTGTCATTACAAAACATCAAATCGTATATAGTCTCTTTATGATTGGCGATAGTATTGGTTAGAAACCCCAACCACCTAAAAAAACACAGCTAATATTGGTGTAAAATTTAATTAGCGTTAAATACAACCAACGCATGTTTAGGCATGTTAACAATTAGCTTATCTCCTTTAACCTTAAAATCTTTAAAAGGCATTGGTTTTACGCTATCTGGATTTTGAAAGGAATTATGCGCCGTGATATTTTTTGAGGCCAATTGCTGGGCTGTAAATTTCTTAGAAGAAATATGCTGCAAATCTATGACCACTTCTACCTGCTTGTTGGCATCTATATTCACCAATGAAATATTAACGCCTTCTACATTTGATTTTGAGGCCGAAACAGAAATTGAAGGTAAACCTCTATATGCTGTATTATTTGTAATTGTAGTTGGCAATAAGATAGCATCTTGATGTACTTTATATAGATTCATCACATGGTAAGTTGGGGTTTTAATCATTTTTTCCCCTTCTGTTAAGATTACGGCCTGTAACACATTTACCATTTGGGCTAAGTTTGCCATTTTTACACGCCTTGCATGGTTGTTAAAAGTATTAAGCACCGTACCCGCTATCATTACATCCCGCATGGTGTTTTGTTGGTATAGCACTCCTTTTTTAACTTCGGGTTCAGCATCGTACCAACCACCCCACTCATCTACAAATAAATCAACTTTACCGGCTGGGTCATATTTATCCATGATCGCAACATGTTTGGTCACGTATTCTTCCATTTTCAACGCCTGCTCCATGCTTTTGAAGTAAATTTCTTCATCAAAATTTAAAGAAGGGCCCTTATCTTCCCAATTAAAAACGGCATAATCGTGTAATGCAACGGCCTCCATAAGATGGTGGGGCACGTTCTTCATTAAGGTTTCCGTCCAATGGTAATCGTCCTCAGAAGCACCGGAAGCAATTCTAACAATCTTAGTTTCACCAGACCAACCAGGCATAAAGGTGGCATACTGTCTATAAATATTGGCGTAAAACTCGGCCGTCATATTACCACCGCATCCCCAAGTTTCGTTACCTACTCCCCAATATTTAACCTGCCAGGGTTGTTCCCTACCATGTTCCCTTCGCCAATCTGCCATAGGGCTTTTACCATCATGATTGGTATATTGTACCCAGTCTATAAGTTCTTGCACCGTACCACTCCCTACGTTTGCAGATAAGTAAGGTTCTGCATCTAGAATTTCACAGAGGTTTAAAAAATCATGGGTTCCAAAACTATTATCTTCTGTTGTGCCTCCCCACCAACGGTTCACAATGGTAGGTCTTTCGTCTTTTGGCCCTACACCATCTTTCCAATGGTAAGTATCTGCAAAACACCCCCCCGGCCATCTTAAATTAGGAATTCGTAATTCTTTTAGGGCCGCTATTATATCATTACGAACACCTGCGGTATTGGGTATAATCTTATTGGTATCGCCCACGTATAAACCATCGTAAATACATCTTCCCAAATGTTCTGCAAAATGCCCATATATGTGTTTGCTAATTTTTGGGGCCGTTTCATCTGGCTTTATAGAAATATTGACCTCTTGTCCCCACCCTACTAAGGAATTTAGTAATAGTAGTGGAACACAAAATAAGAATGCTTTAATTTTCATAATTACAGCTTGTTGTGGTATCTTTTCAAAGTTGTACCCTAACAAAATCAGGTACATTTTTAAAAAGTGTCAGTTTTACATTTGTAAATTAAGGAAAGAATAACCTTTCTACCAAAGAAACGATCAGAAAAATGTATTTTTGACACTTTAAATTTTCGTAACTAACATTAGCTATTAACATTAGACATGAATCAATCAGAACTGGACAAAATCACAAATGTAAAACAGCCCCTTACGTATTATGAAAAAGAAGACCAAGTTTTACTGGCGGTAGACTGTATTATTTTTGGGTTTGACCAAAACAAATTAAAACTGTTATTGGTAAAAAGAAATCTTGAACCAGAACTAGGCAAGTGGTCTTTAATAGGTGGATTCATGAAAAAAAATGAAAATCTGGATACTACCGCCGCTAGGGTTCTTTATACACTTACCGGATTGAGTGATATTTACATGGAACAGCTCTACACCTACAGTAAAGTAGACCGTGACCCAGGGCAGCGCACCATTTCCGTATCTTACTTTGCTTTGATAGATGTGGCCAACCACCAATTTGATGGAATACAATTAGAATCTGCCAAATGGTTTGATTTGGATGAAGCTCCTAAATTGATATTTGACCACCAGGATATGGTAGATAAAGCAATAGCCAGGTTAAGAAGGCGCGCACTTTCCAAACCTATTGGCTTTGAATTGTTGCCCGAAAAATTTACCATGCGCCAGCTACAAACTTTGTATGAGTCTATTTTGGATAAAAAACTAGACAAACGAAATTTTATCAATAAAATAAACTCTTTAGACGTTCTTATTAAATTAGAAGAAAAAGACAAAACCGTTTCTAGAAAGGGTGCTTACCTCTATAATTTTGATAAGGAAAAGTACGAGAAGAAAGTTAAAGAAGATGGTTTTAGTTTTAAACTATAATTATATAGCTTGGAAATAAAAGCTATTTGCCTTCTATAGATTACAGGTAATTTTCAATCACTTACAACAAGAAGAAATTTAAGCTTTTTAGGTAGCTTAAATTTCTTCTTTTGGTTTTGGCGTGTCACCTACAATTAATTCCTTCTATACAAACTTAGAAAATCCGATAATCACATTATTTCAAGTCCAATCGCATCATATAATCCGTTTGTTCATCTGAACCTAACAAAAATGTGTGCGTGTCAAAAACTTCAAACCCATGCTTCTTATAGAATTGGATTGCCTTTGGATTTTCTTCCCACACGCCTAACCAGATATACGTTACCGCTTTCTCTTTAGCAACCGCTATGGCCTTTTTTAAAAGTTGTAGACCAATACCTTTGCCCTGATATCCTTTTTTTAGGTAAATACGCTCTATTTCTAAGCTTTTAGCCTCTTTGAGTTCTGTTTGCGCATTACCCACATTGAGTTTTAGGTAACCTACCCTGTCGTTTTCTAATTCTATAAAATAGTAATTGATGTTTGAATCGTTTAATTCTGACAATAACACTGTTTTAGAAAAATTGGTTTCTAAATAGTAATCCATGTCATCGGCGGTATTTTTTGCCGCGTACGTATCAAAAAACGTGGTTTTTGATAGCTCTACTAACGCATCAATATCTTTTAGAGTTACTCCTCTTACTATCATAATAAATTTAGAATCTTAACCTATTTCGCGCTTAGGAATATAGTTGACTAACGGTTCACAAACAACCTAGACAACCCGTTTTTAAAGCAGCACTAAAATCACTATCTAAGATAAACCTTTTTAATTTTTGGTATTTACTTAATTGTTGTAAAATAGACCAATAAACCATTGAAAGTATTTATATTAAAGGTGTATTAGGTTACTCATCCAGTTTATGTTCTAAAACTAAAACAGAACAGTACAGGACACTTAAAAATACCTCAGGAATTACTTTTACCCTAAACCATTAAAATAGAACTTCTGATGTCCATAAAAACCTTTAAACACGT
The DNA here is from genome assembly GCF_056160685.1 of Croceivirga sp. ABH4_376. NCBI lineage: Bacteria > Pseudomonadati > Bacteroidota > Flavobacteriia > Flavobacteriales > Flavobacteriaceae > Croceivirga > Croceivirga sp. ABH4_376. Next base: position 56,974 of record NZ_JBSWXQ010000005.1, read on the forward strand.
AAACTACCTATGGAATGAGCAAAAAGCTGCAGAATTGGGAGATGACCAAGTAGCACTTTTTCTTTATCGTTCCAATATTTTAGGAGCAGATTTACGTATCACCAATTACGGTGGAGGAAATACCAGTTGTAAAACCATAGAAAAAGACCCACTAACCAACGAGGAGGTAGAGGTAATGTGGATAAAGGGTTCCGGTGGCGATATTGGTACTTTAAATAGGGCCGGAATAGCCGGCTTATATACAGAAAGACTTAGAAACCTTAAAAAAGTTTACAAGGGTCTTGATGACGAAGACCGAATGGTTGGCCTGTTTAATCACTGCATATACGATTTAGATAGTAGGGCACCATCAATAGACACTCCCCTGCATGGTCTACTTCCTTTTAAGCATATAGATCATTTGCATCCAGATGCATTAATTGCAGTGGCCGCAGCAAAAGATAGCGAAAAAGTTACCAAAGAAATATGGGGAGATACCATGGGTTGGGTACCATGGCAAAGACCTGGTTTTGATTTAGGTTTACAGTTAGAAAAGTGCCTTAACGATAATCCGGGAATTAGGGGCATTGTGTTAGGTAGCCATGGATTATTTACGTGGGGCGATACCTCTTACGAGTGCTATATGAACAGCCTGGAGGTAATTGAAACGGCCTCTGAATACATTACTAAAAAAATAAACGAAAAAGGCAGTGTTTTTGGGGGGCAAAGAATACAATCACTTCCTGCAAACGAACGTAAGGAAAAGGCAGCACAGTTAATGCCCTTGTTACGTGGGTTATGTTCTTCTGAAAATAGAATGATTGGCCATTTTTCTGATAGCGATGTTGTTTTAGAGTATATAAACAGTAATGACCTAAGTAAATTGGCACCAATGGGCACCTCTTGCCCAGACCATTTTTTAAGAACTAAAATTCAACCCTTGGTTTTAGACTTGGCAACAGATGAGGATTTATCTAATTCTGAAGCTGTTTTGGACCAATTGAAACCTGCATTCGAAAAATACAGACAAGAATACGCAACCTATTACAATACTTGCAAACGAGACAATAGTCCGGCAATGCGAGACCCAAATCCAGTAATTATTATCTACCCTGGAGTAGGTATGTTCAGTTTTGCAAAAAATAAACAGACTACCCGTGTAGCCAGCGAGTTTTATATTAATGCAATCAATGTAATGCGTGGCGCAGAGGCTATAAGTGCTTACACTTCTTTACCGAGACAAGAAGCTTTTGATATAGAATATTGGCTGTTAGAAGAAGCCAAGCTACAACGTATGCCTAAAGAAAAACCTTTATCTAGAAAAGTAGCCTTGGTTACTGGAGCCGGTGGGGGTATAGGTAAAGCCATTGCAGATAAACTAGCAGAGGAAGGAGCCAACATTGTGTTGACGGATATTGCCGAAGACCGGTTAAAAGAAGCTGAAGCTACCTATAAAAGAGATGTTGCAACCTATGCTGTTTGTGATGTTACCGATGCAAACTCCATAGCCCAAGCGTATAAAAAAGCATGTTTAGAATTTGGAGGAATAGACATTGTGGTACACAGTGCCGGATTGGCAATTAGCAAACCACTAGAAGCCCACACAGAACAAGATTGGGACCTTTTACAAAATGTATTGGTAAAAGGCCAGTTTGAACTAGCAAAACAAGCCGTTACCCTTTTAAAGCAACAAGGATTAGGGGGCGATTTTATAAGTATAGCCAGTAAAAACGGATTGGTATCCGGCCCTAATAATGTAGGTTATGGTACCGCAAAAGCGGCACAACAACACATGGTTAGGCTATTGGCGGCAGAGTTGGGCTCAGATGATATTCGCGTTAATACCGTAAATCCAGACGGCGTAATCGTGGGTAGTAAAATATGGGAAGGAGACTGGGCAGAAGGTAGAGCAAAAGCCTATGGTATTTCTGTAGATGAATTACCTGCACATTATGCCAAAAGAAATTTATTAAATAAAATTATCTATCCTGCCGATATAGCAGATGGAGTATTTGCCCTAGTGGGTCTATTAACCAAAACCACAGGTAATATCATAAATGTAGATGGCGGTATGGCAAATGCATTTGTAAGATAATTACCAAAGAATAATTTGATTAACTTTTGAGATGCGTAGCGTATTTCTGCTACACGTCTAACACAAACTAACGCATGAATATTTCTAAAGACCAACTGCATAATGCAAACCAAAAGAAAAGTGGACAACACCATGCACATTTTGATTTTTTGGCAAATCAACTAGAAGCAAGCGGGGTTCAAGTTAATGAACTAGTGGATAGATTGGTTGCATTTCAAGTAGCTATTCCAAGTTGGGCGCTTGGTGCCGGTGGCACCCGTTTTGGTAGGTTTTCGTATCAAGGAGAGCCTAGTTCCTTAGAACAAAAAATTGAAGATATTGGCTTGCTACATCAACTTACGCAAACTGCAGGTGCTGTTTCACTTCATATTCCTTGGGATATTCCCGAGGATACATTGGCTATAAAAGAAAAAGCCCAAGCAAATAGAATTGTTTTTGACGCGGTTAATTCCAATACTTTTCAAGACCAAAAAAATCAGGCGCATAGCTATAAATTTGGTTCGCTTTGCAATACCAATAAAGCCGTTAGGGAACAAGCTATAGCACACAATAAAGAGGTTATAAGAATTGGTGATGAGTTGGGATCCAAGAGTTTAACCGTTTGGTTGGCAGACGGTGCCAACTTCCCAGGGCAAAACAACTTTCAAACGGCACTGTCCCATACTGAGGATAGCTTAAAAGAAATCTATAAATCCCTTCCGGAAGACTGGAAATTATTTATAGAATACAAACCTTACGAACCTAATTTTTATAGCACGGTTATTCAAGATTGGGGTACTTCTTTTATGCTAGCCAATGCCTGTGGCCCCAAAGCATACACCTTGGTAGATTTAGGGCATCACTTGCCCAATACCAACATAGAACAAATTGTTGCCACCTTAATGCTAAAAGGCAAGCTGGGCGGGTTTCATTTTAACGATAGTAAATATGGGGATGATGATGTAACCGTAGGTAGTATAAAACCCTATAGCCTTTTTCTTATTTTTAATGAGTTGGTATATGGTATGGAGAACAACAAACAGAATCCATACCCCGCTTGGATGATAGATGCCAGCCATAACACCAAAGACCCTCTGGAAGATTTAATGCAATCATTGGAAGCAATACAGATTGCTTACGCTAAAGCATTATTGGTAGACCAAAAAAAATTAAAAGCCGCACAACAAGAGCATGATGTTGTTGCGTGTCAAGAATTACTACAAGCAGCTTATAATACAGATGTGAGACCTTTGGTAGCCGAGGCTAGAATTAAAGCTGGCGGTGCCATAGCACCAATAGAAACCTATAGAAACTTGCAGATTAGACAAAGCTTAGTAGATATAAGAGGCAAAAATTCCGTGGCTTCTGGTTTATAAGAATTTAACTATGTTAAAAGAGGTTACAGCGGTATTTGATATTGGTAAAACCAACAAGAAGTTTTTTCTTTTCGATTCCGATTTCAAGGAAGTTTATCGGAAATATATAGTGTTAGAGCAAATTTCGGACGAAGACGGGCATCCAACCGAAAACATAGACGCTTTACACCGTTGGATGAAGACAGTTTTCCATGAAATTTTAAATGCCAAAAAATACGATATAACCGCTATCAACTTTTCATCTTATGGTGCCAGTTTGGTTCATTTAAATGATAGAGGACAAGTAATTGCCCCGCTCTATAACTATACCAAAATACTACCCAAAGAGACTATTGCTTCTTTCTATAAAGCTTATGGACCAGAACTAGCATTTGGGCAAACAACGGGAACCACCAATAGCGGTATGTTAAACGCTGGCATGCAGCTATATTGGTTAAAACACCACAAGCCCTACTTGTATAACAAAATCAAATGGTCTATGCACTTGCCCCAGTATTTAAGTTTTATGTTCACTGGAATACCGGTTAGCGAATATACCAGTATTGGTTGCCATACCGCACTCTGGGATTATGACAAACAAGACTATCACAGCTGGGTATACCAAGAGGGCATATATGAAAAACTTGCTCCCATAGTTGCTGCAGAGACAAGCATAAACATGAAATACAACCAAAAACGGTTAAAAATTGGTGTGGGCATTCATGATAGTTCATCGGCATTGTTACCATATCTAAGAAGCATAGACAGCAAGTTTGTTCTCCTCTCTACCGGAACATGGAGTATTTGCCTAAATCCTTTTTCTAACGGTATACTATCTAAAACTGATGTGACGGATAATTGTATAAATTATATGCGGATAAATGGCGAACCCGTAAAAGCTTCCAGATTATTTTTAGGCCGTATTTACAATACCAAAATAGAATGGCTGTCCAACTATTTCAATAAGCCTTTAGATTATCATAAAAAAGTAGCTTTTGATGCAGCTATAATTGAAAAGCATACAAATAGTAAATCCCAATTTTTTATAACGCAACAAACAGAAGATTCGGTTTTTGATCAACAAACCGAAATTCCATTTAAAACTTATGAAGTGGCCTACCATCAATTGGTTTTAGAATTGGTACAGCTCCAAGTTACCTACATAAAAAAAGCTATTGGGCAAGATGTAATTACCAACCTGTACATAGATGGTGGTTTCGCCAATAACCTAATTTTTGTAGAATTACTTTCAAGGGCACTTCCTGCAATGAAAATAAAAACAACAGATGCCTCTTTAGGCTCTGCTTTAGGAGCGGCAATTGCTATTTCCAATGTAAAATTAGATGGGCAATTTTTACAAAAAAATTATGCGTTAAAAAAACATAGTCCACTTATAACCACCTAAATATGGCTTTTGATTTTGACACAAAATACCCTTCAATGGAAGATTTAAGAGCAAAGGCCTATAAAAAAATGCCTCGGTTTGCTTTTGAATATTTAGATGGCGGATGTAATGAAGATATTAACCTACACAGAAATACTGCTGAATTAAGAGACGTTAAATTAATACCTAGATACATTAGGGAATATAAAGGAGCAAACTTAAAAACCACACTATTTGGTAAAACCTATGACGCCCCTTTTGGCGTTGCCCCGGTTGGTCTGCAAGGTCTAATGTGGCCCAACTCCCCGGAGATTTTGGCCAAGGCCGCTGTGCAGCACAACCTACCTTTTATTCTAAGTACGGTAACTACTATGAATATTGAACGGGCTAGTGAATTAACAAATGGTAATGCTTGGTTTCAACTTTATAATCCTGCGGATGATGCCTTAAGAAATGACATTTTAGACAGAGCAGCGGCCGCAGAAGTTCCTGTTCTGGTTTTATTGTGCGATGTACCCACCTTTGGCTACAGACCAAGAGATTTTAGAAACGGATTGGCGCTGCCCCCAAAAATGACAATAGCTAATATTTTACAAATTTTTGGTAGGCCACACTGGGCAGTAAACACTTTAAAATACGGCACACCCACCTTTGAAACCCTAAAACCATACACACCAGAAGGATTAAACCTAAAACAATTAGGACAGTTTATGGACAAAACTTTTTCTGGAAGGTTAAATGAAGAAAGAATTAAACCGATTCGCGATAAATGGAAAGGTAAACTAGTTTTAAAGGGTGTTGCTAGCGAAGAAGACGCCGAAGCTGCCATAAAATTAGGTTTTGACGGTATTATTGTTTCTAATCACGGAGGTAGACAATTAGATGCCGGTGAAGCTTCTATAGCTCCTTTAAAAAGAATTAGTAAAAAATACAGGGACCAAATTACCATTATGATGGATAGCGGGATGCGGTCTGGTCCAGATGTTGCCAGAGCATTGGCTAGCGGTGCTGAATTTACTTTTATGGGAAGGTCTTTTATGTATGGTGTAGGTGCTTTAGGCAATAAAGGCGGTAACCACACAATGGCTATGCTAAAAACACAACTACAACAAGTCTTGGAGCAACTTTGCTGCGAAAAAGTAGCTGACCTGCCTAATTTTATACGTTAGAATAACTGCAAACAAACTGAATAACCATGAGCCAAATTAGCAACGAAGAAGTAGTAATAGAAGAAATAGCGGGTGGCGAGTTTGAGAGAACCCCTGTACCACAATCCAAATGGAAAGGTTGGAAAAGCTTTTTGGGTATGTACGCAGGAGAACATGCCGCGGGTACCGAATTTGTAATTGGACCACTGTTTTTAACTACCGGCGTTAGTGCTTTTGACTTAATAATTGGATTGCTCTTGGGGAACTTTTTGGCGGTTTTAAGTTGGCGGTTCTTAACAGCAGAAATTGCAGTTAAATACAGACTTACACTTTACTATCATCTAGAAAAGATATGTGGTAAAAAATTGGTAGTACTCTACAATTTAGCAAATGGCATTCTTTTTTGTTTTTTGGCCGGTTCAATGATTACCATTTCAGCTACTGCGGTTGGTATTCCCTTTGATATGGAAATGCCTAAATTAACGGACACCATGCCAAATGGTGTTACTTGGGTAGTTATAGTTTTGGTAATTGGTATAGTAATTTCGTTGATTGCCGCCAGGGGTTATGAAACTGTTTCAAAAGCAGCCAACTGGATGTCTCCGATAATCGTTTTAGCCTTTTTAGTGTCCGGTATAGTTGCTTTAAACCAATTGGAAATAAATAACTTTTCAGAGTTTTGGGCTATTTGGGGAGAAGGAAGCGAGCCATTTCCCGGACAAATAAAATATACGTTTTGGCATGTTGCCATATGGTCTTGGTTTGCCAACGCCGCCATGCATATTGGTATGTCTGATTTATCCGTGTTTAGATTTGCAAAAAAACCTAGTGTTGGATGGACAACTGCTGCCGGCATGTATGTAGGGCATTTTATGGCATGGATAGCGGCGGCATTATTATATGCTGTTTACTTGAAATCTGCAGAAGCGCAAACCATGCTGGCCAATGGTGAGGCACCAACAGTTGCACCAGGTCCATTGGCCTATAATGCAATTGGCTTTTTTGGAATTATAGCGGTAGTTTTAGCCGGGTGGACAACTGCCAACCCTACCATTTACAGGGCCGGTTTGGCTTTTCAGGCTATTTTGCCAAGAACCTCAACATTTTGGGTCACCATTTTAGCCGGAAGCATCGCTACTATTGCAGGTCTTTTTCCTGCGTTTGCCATGAAACTATTAGACTTTGTGGCATTATATGGATTTATTTTAGCGCCAGTAGGTGCCATTATAGTTTTTGAGTACTATTTTGGTGCTAAATGGAACCATATTCCTTTTTATGCAGAAAAAAAGAATTTAGCGGTTAATACATCGGTTTTAGCGGCATGGGCCATAAGTGCCATTGGTTGTTACTTAATCTCCATTAGTTTCGGAATATTTCTGTCTTTTGTTACGCTCCCAGCTTGGATTTTATGTGGATTCCTATTCTTATGGTTTAGCAAACTTCAGCAGAAATAACTTAAAATTACATTATACTAAGTTGCCTTCTAGTTAGAAGCAGTTAGCAACTGTCTAAAGGCGTTTGTACATGCGGCACTTAATCTTAAATCTATCTTGTCTAATTCTGATTTAACCCGATTGTAACGTGCTAAATTTTGTTTATTGTTAGGGTGTGGACCATCAAATACAAACCGAAATACACTTTCTATTTCTTCATCTGTATACATAGAAAGTGCTTTGGCTACTGCTGGGGTATCTGATACTAATACATCTGCAAAACCAAACGCCTCTCTAATATGGTCTGCTTCCCATTTACCACCAATATTTATAGCAATGTATTTTTTATAGTAGACAGCATCTGGTATTGACTCAAGTTCACTAAAATATTTTATTACACTACTACCCTTTTCATAGTCGTACAAAGGTGCAGCTCCAAGGTCTTCGTCAAAACCAAAAACCAGCTGCATTTCTTCAAAAGAATTGGGAAATGCACAAAAAAATTGTTGATCCCAATTCTTCTTAGTAGCTCCTTTAGACTCCTTAGCTTTTTTTAAAAACTTAAGAAGGTAATCTGCTTGTTGCTGGTATGTTTTAAAACTATATAGTTTGCAATCTTTTATATTCGTTAATTCTGACTTCTGATTAACTTGATTTCTTTCGTTGACTTTGTCTCCTACTTTTTCCTCGACCATTTCGGCACAAGAAACAAATAGTAAACTCACTAAAACAATGCAAATTCTAAACATATTCCAAGTTCTTTAAGCAGACGACTTTTTTAGTTGCGCCTTGTAATTCCATTAATTAATACAACACCATATCGCCATTAAAGTCTTAATTAAGAACACTTCATTAATAAAAGTATGGACATAAAAAAGGAATATGACAATTAAACTTTATAGTAATTAACTGGCCTTAAATTTAAGCTTACGCTCAATTGTTTCAATCATAATATTTGCAATATCCAAACCGGTTGCATTTTCTATACCTTCTAATCCTGGAGAAGAATTTACCTCTAACAGTAACGGCCCACGGTTACTACGTATTAAGTCCACCCCGGCAACATCCAGATTTAACGCTTTGGCAGATTTAATAGCCAGCTTACGTTCTTCTGGTGTAATTTTAATTAAAGAGGCTTTACCTCCTTGGTGAATATTAGCCCTAAATTCGCCTTTTTGTGCTTGTCTTTGCATTGAAGCAACCACCTTACCATTTACTACAAAACAACGGATGTCTTGACCATTTGCCTCTTTAATAAACTCTTGAACCAAAATGTTGGTTTGCACGCTTTTAAAGGCATTAATAACACTTTCTGCCGCTTTATTGGTTTCTGCTAAAACCACACCTCTACCTTGGGTACTTTCTAACAGTTTAATAATCAAGGGTGCCCCATCTACCATACGTATTAAGTCTTTGGTATCTTGTGGCGATTTGGCAAACCCCGTTACGGGAATATGAATATCGTTTTTAGAAAATACCTGAGAGGCGTACAGTTTATCCCTAGACTTTGATATGGCATCCGCAGAATTTAAGCAGTACACCCCAAGGGTATGAAATTGCCTTAGTAAGGCACAGCCGTAAAAGGTAACCGAGGGTTTTATACGCGGAATTACGGCGTCCATTTTGTCCAAAACATTACCTCCTCTATAGCGTACCTGTGGTGCAATGGCATCTAGTTTCATATAGGCACTTTCTACGTTTAAGAAAACCACTTCGTGTCCGCGTGCTTGGCCTGCCTCTACAATACGTTTGTTACTGTACAAATTTGGATTACTGGCCAATAAGCCTATAGTTAACCCATCTTTTTTGCGCATATACGGTTTGTAAAGCACTTCTATTTCCTCCTCGGAAATATCTCCCATTAAGAAACTTTTTGAGGGGTCTACCAAAAAACGATCGTTTAACGCCTCTCTACCCAAAAGCATCCTGTATTCCATGGTATCCCTATTGGCCAAAGTTACCTCAATGTCAAAATCCTGGTCGCCTATGGTTACCTGTGTTTTTATTACTGGACGTTCTTCTGCAATACCTTGCGAACTTTTAACGGTACGTAGCCCTACTAATTTGGCTTGGCATAGTATAGATATACTTCTATTGTCTTGAATAGGATTTACCTCAAAACGAACCCATTCTTCTAGCCCTTTAGAAAATATCTTAATTTTTGTGGCTTGTAAGGAAGAGGTTTTTGCTCCAGAATCTACCCTGGCTTTTACCGCAGGTATTCCCAATTCTTCTAGTTTACACCATTCCTCACTTGCTACAATATTATTCATCATTTAATCTTGTTTTAATAAATCATTCGCATAATAAATAAATCTAGCACCTCTACCAAAATTAAAATGATGATAATCCATTCTAAGCGGCTACTTTCTTTATGGTCCATTATATCTTTGAACAAACTTAGGTTTTCCTTGATGATGGCCCCTTGTTCTTTAATAGTTCTGTAACGCTCTTTTAAATCGAATAATCTTTTTAAATCTTGATCTAAGTAATCCAGACTTACATCTTCCCAAGTTACTTCATGCGAATCAAAAATGTATAAATTCTCTGATATTTGATTGTTAATATTAAGCACATGCCCAATATGGCGTTTTAACTTTTTACCGCCAATATCCAATTTACCGTGCAATTCTAAATTAGTGGTATGCATACGGGTTTCTTTCATAATTTGTTCTGATAGATTGGCGTAATAATCTAAAGCAACGGATTGTGCCAAATGCATTAAGGTTAACCGTATACCTTCTTGGTTGTCTTCTTTAAGTTCTACCTCATTGGTTTTAACCCTTTTTACCACAGGGTTAGTTGTTAATTTTAACGGTATACTATCTTCAAAATCAGATACGCCCCAACCTGTAGCAAATTCTTTTAATTGTAATTTAATTTGGTTTACAGTGGTTTCTGGAATATTATAGTAAGAGATAATACCGTATTTAAACAAGTACAAATAGCCTTCTTGGTTACGGTAAAAAAGTTCGTCTCGGTCTCCAAACAGCAGTTGGCCCAAAGATAGGGTTGCACACTGAGCTATATCCAAGCTCTGTGCAACATGCATTGCATGTGCTTTAGTTTCCATTATGGTAAATGGTAATTTCTTAAACCGTTTTTATATTTCTAACAGTAGATTTTACCCTGTTTATTTCTAATTCCCTTTTAGATTTAAAGATGGTTTTTATAGCTAGTTTATCGGTCTTATCCATATAAATCATGGCCGTTTTCCAATCTAACCAAAGAGTTTTTAAAAATTTATGCTTTTCTATAACAGCAATAGGGTTAGGTTCAAGGTTTATGTAATAATATTTTTTAGTGTATAGGGTAGTTTTGTCACTTTTAGTATGGGTGTAGAACAGCTCTAGCTCTTCTGCATTAATAGATAAAACTATTTCTTCTGCTGTTTCCCTTACCAAAGCATCGGTATATTTTTCTTGTTTCTTTTTTATGCCACCCGGCAGGGTATATTGCAAGGCTGTTCCTACCTTTCTCATAACAAGAACTTTAGAGCCACTAATTGCTACCAATCTAGATTTGCATAACTTTTTCATATACCGATAAAATTGGGCAGGAGTAAACCTCCTGCCCTACTAAGTTATTGTAATAACTTTAAACTTGTAATAATATAGACGTCAAATTCTTCATCTAATTCATCTATATCTGTTTCTACCTTATACGTTACTTGATATAATTTTCCTTTGGCATCCTCTGCCATAAGGTCTATTTTATCCGTAACTGCAGGTAACGCACTAGAGAATTCATAGTAGTTTTCGTCATTGTCTACAAAAACATACATGTCGTTCTCAAAGCCAATGTAGGTTCCTACTACGGTTTCATCTTGTGTTACAAAAGGATTACTAGCGGTAAGAACAAAGGCCAATACAAATGTTAATACTTTCATTTTATAATTAAAATTACGTTTGCTTTCTAAGCTTAAAGATCTAATAAATAAGCGAAAATCAAGGGTGCCACGATGGTAGCATCTGATTCAACAATAAACTTGGGCGTATCTATATCTAGTTTACCCCAAGTAATCTTCTCATTTGGCACCGCACCGGAGTACGACCCATAACTAGTAGTAGAATCACTTATCTGGCAAAAATAACTCCAGAACGGTGTTTCTGTTTCTTCCATGTCCTGATACAGCATTGGTACTACGCAAATAGGAAAATCTCCTGCAATACCACCACCTATCTGAAAAAACCCAATTCCATTTTGGCTGTTGTCTCTATACCAACCTGCCAAAAAGGTCATATATTCTATTCCCGATTTTACGGTACTTGCTTTTAGTTCTCCTTTGATCACATAGCTGGCAAAAATGTTACCCATAGTACTGTCTTCCCAACCGGGTACCACAATAGGCAAGTTTTTTTCTGCCGCGGCATACATCCAAGAATCTTTTAAATCTATCTCATAATATTCTTCTAAAACGCCAGAAAGTAACATTTTGTACATATACTCATGCGGAAAATAACGTTCTCCTTTATCATCTGCATCTTTCCAAATCTTATGAACGTGTTTTTGCAGCCTTCTAAAGGCTTCTTCCTCTGGAATACAGGTGTCTGTAACCCTATTGAGTCCATTTTCTAGTAAATCCCACTCGTCTTGCGGCGTTAAATCTCTGTAGTTTGGTACTCTTTTGTAGTGCGAATGCGCTACAAGGTTCATAATATCTTCTTCTAAGTTTGCACCAGTACAAGAGATAATTTGCACTTTGTCTTGGCGAATCATTTCTGCAAAGCTTTTACCCAATTCTGCAGTACTCATGGCACCAGCTAAAGAAACCAACATTTTGGCACCATTATTAAGTTGTGCCTCATACCCCTTTGCGGCATCTACCAAGGCTGCCGCATTAAAGTGTAAATAGTGTTTTTCTATAAAATTAGATATAGGTCCTTTATTGCTCATCGTAAAAATCTTCTGCGTTTAAATTTCTTTTGTTAGATGGCTCATTTCCATCTAAATCTTCTGTATCAATTTCGTCTTTTCTAAACTTATAGCTTAGCATTTTGTAATATAATTTTGCAGCCAAAAAGTCCGATGAACGGTCTATCTTATTTGGACATAGCTCCACGATATCAAAACCAACTACGTTTTTACTTTCAAAAATTTTATTTAAAAACTCCAAGGTCTCATACCAAAACAATCCACCTGGTTCTGGTGTGCCCGTAGATGGGCAAATGGACGGGTCAAATGCATCCAAATCAAACGTAATATAGACGTTATCCGTCATCAATTCTATAGCGTTATCCATCCAAAAATCATCCGTAACCATCTCATGTGCAAAAAACACCTTGTTATAATCCATAACCAAAGTTTCTGCGTGGTCCATGCTTCGGATACCTACTTGTATTAAGTTGGTGGTCTCATTGGCCTCATACAACGCACAGGCGTGGTTGTATTTGGTACCTTCGTACTCCTTACGCAAATCTGCATGCGCATCTATCTGTACAACGGTTAAATCTTGGTAATATTCAGAAAAAGCACGGATAGCACCAATAGATACCGAGTGCTCACCACCTACCATGGTAACTAATTTATTGCGCTTAACCAACTCTTTTACCTTATCGTGCACCGTAGTTACCATAGCTTCAGGAGAATTAAATCCTTCCAAGGTATCTGCTAGATAAATGCCTTCTTTATATACTTCACTATCGGTTTCTATATCATAGAGTTCCATATTCTCAGAAGCCTCTAAAAAAGCCTCTGGTCCCTTGTCTGCTCCTTTGCCCCACGTGCTTGTACCATCATAAGCAACGGGCAATAAAACTACTTTAGACTTATCCATAGCGGCATATTGGTCTGGAATGCCAGCATAGGTCCTATTTTTTTTCATTTTAAAAGGGTACTATAAATTATTTGTTGTTTTGTTTTTTTACGCTAATGCCCAACTACTTGGTATACCCTAAGATATCCATAAATTTGGCTGATGTCTGTTGTTCTGCAAAAACTTTTGTAGTTAGCTCACCATTTTCATCCCTATCTATTAGAATATGTTTTGGTGCCGGTATTAAACAATGTTGCAACCCGCCATAACCACCTATAGACTCTTGGTATGCTCCCGTATTAAAGAAACCAATGTACAAGGGTTTATCCTTTTTGTACTTAGGCAAATAAATAGCGTTCATGTGTTGTTCAGAATTATAATAATCATCACTATCACATGTTAATCCGCCAAGTAGCACACGCTCATACTCCTCATTCCAACGGTTTATAGCCAACAGAATAAAACGCTTGTTAATGGCCCAAGAATCTGGTAAGGTTGTAATGAAAGATGAGTTGATCATATTCCATTTTTCCCTATCGTTTTGTTGTTTCTGATACAGAACTTCATAAATGGCACCACCACTTTCGCCCACGGTAAAACTTCCAAACTCCGTAAAAATATTTGGTACATCTACTTTAGCTTCTTGGCATGCCTGGTTTATCTGATTAATGATTTCATCTATCATATAGGCATAATCATACTCAAATGCCAACGAATTTTTAATAGGAAAACCACCACCAATATTAAGGCTATCCAAGGTTGGGCATACGCGTTTTAGACTTATGTATACCTTTAAACATTTTAATAATTCGTTCCAATAATAAGCTGTATCTCTAATACCTGTGTTGATGAAAAAGTGAAGCATCTTAAGATTCACTTGGTCATTCTCTTTGATAGATTGATTGTAAAAAGGAACTATATTTTTATAACCTATACCCAATCTTGAAGTATAAAACTCAAATTTTGGCTCTTCTTCTGATGCAATACGGATACCCACATTGAATGTACCGTTGATATTGGACTGCAACAGATTTAATTCTTCATAATTATCAATAATAGGTATGCAATTTTCATGTCCATTATTAATAAGGTCTGCAATATTGTTAATGTATTTATCGCGCTTAAAACCATTGCAAAGTACAAAGGTATCTTTGCTTATTTTTCCTTTGGATTTAAGGTGATTTACAATATCGATATCAAAAGCCGAAGACGTTTCTATATGAATATTATTCTTTAATGCCTCATTCAACACATGCTGAAAGTGCGAGCTTTTGGTACAATAACAATAGTGGTATTTACCCTTATACCCATGCTTTTTAATGGATTTTGCAAACCACTTTTGGGCACGTTGTATGTTGTCTGATATTTTTGGCAGGTACGTAAATTTTAAAGGTGCGCCATACTCAGCGATTAATCCTTTTAAATCGATACCGTGAAATTCTAAATTGTTGTCTTTAAGTTGAAATTCCTCCTGCGGAAAGTCATAGGTTTGATCAATTAGATCAAAATATTTCGTTTTCATTTTTGTTTATGCATCTGTTAATCCTAAAATTCTAAAAAACACGAGAGAATAACAAGAATATTCAGATACGAAATTCAAAAACGGTATACGGTTTAAACGTGCGATTTAAGACAGTTGCACGTCCTGATAACAAGCGGTCTTTAGAAGTCAGCCCTAGTATCCGGAGTCCTAATCTTAGAACAGCTTTTTGGGTAGACTTCCTTATCCCCAAAGGCCCGAACATGAAAAAAGTTTTCAATAAAAAGGCAATGCGTCCGGTTAATTAGTTGGACTCATTTAACGGGGCAAACATAGCTAAAAAATCAATGCTGCAAACTTTTTGAAGGTTATTTTTATATTTTTTTAAAAAAAATTTTAAAAATATGATTCACAATGATTTAGCATTAGTTTTGATTATACAAAAAGTGTATCTTATTTGAATTTGGAGTGTTCTTTAATCAAATTATTTAATTCGTCTTCATAGGCATTTAATTCTTCATCCGTACAATCCAATGCATTCTTAAAATCAACCTTTAAACCATTCCATAGATAAGGTATACTTTCTATATCAAAATACAATCTACCGGTACGCCTAACAAAGAAATCTATAGGGCTGGTTACCATTTCGTGTTGCAAGGTAAACTGCAACTCTGCCTTACCCAACCTCAACTTAGACTCTACAGGGTCCAACTCATTATAAATAGTCCAGATTTGATTGGCTTGTTTTCCATAATTACTAACCAGATACCAAGCATCATAAGCAGAAAGGTTTTCCGCCTTTAGCTTTTGTGTGAGCTTAACCGTGTATTTTTTTACTTGTTTGTATTTTTTAAAATCATTACCGCATAACGGTATGGCATCCGTAATACAATTGTTAAGTTCTTTTTTATGGTTTTTCTTTGCTTTCTTGGCCACCAAATCCACAATACGCTCAGCCATTTTTCTATAACCTGTTAATTTACCACCGGCAATACTAATAAGACCCGTTTTAGATTCAAATACTTCATCTTTTCTGGAAAGTTCAGATGCAGACTTGCCGTCCTCATGAATTAAAGGTCTTAAGCCTGCCCATGAAGATATTACGTGCTTTTGCTTAAGATTAACGGTTGGGAACATGGAGTTTACTCCGTTTAATAAGTAATCTACATCTTCCTTATTGGCCAATACATTCTCTTTATCGCCATCATAATTGGTATCTGTGGTGCCAAAATATGTAATTTTACCCCTAGGTATGGCAAACATCATTCTACCATCTGGCACATCAAAATAAACAGACTGTTGTACCGGAAATTTTTTATGTGGCACAACTAAGTGCACACCTTTGGTTAAGTGCAAACGCTTTCCTTTTTTAGACTTATCAGTCTGCCTTAAATCATCTACCCAAGGACCAGCGGCACTAACCACATAATTTGTTTGTATGGTAATATTTTGCCCACTGACAAAATCTTTTATCGTTACTCCCTTAACCTTATTATCGGTTCCATAGACAAAACCAACCACCTCTGTATAATTAGTGGCCATGCCGCCATAGTTTCTTGCCGTTTTAATAATTTCCATAGTTAAACGGGCATCATCTGTACGGTATTCTGCATAGTAACCAGCTCCTGTAAGACCTTTTACGGGTAGTAGCGGTTCCTTTTTTAAAGCCTCTTTGGTATTTAGCATTTTACGCTTATCGTCACCGGTAACCTTTGCCAATAAATCATAGACCATTAAACCAATAGAGGTTAGCCATTTGCTATACGCACCATTTTCTGTTAGGGGCAAAAGCATTTTCTCGGGTACCACCAAGTGCGGCGCTAAATCATGAACAATGGCCCGTTCCGTACCAACTTCATGCACTAAACCAAAATCCATCTGTTTTAAATAGCGTAGACCACCATGAATTAGCTTTGTAGATTTACTACTGGTACCAGAGGCAAAGTCTCCTTTTTCTAACAAAAGGGTTTTTAAACCTCTTGAGGCAGCATCTAATAAAATACCGGCTCCGGTAACACCGCCACCAATAATTATTAAGTCAAAAGTTTCTTCTTTTGCCCTATCTAAAACTTTACTCCTGGTTTTTAATGAAAATTTCTTGGTCTTCTGCATAGCTAAACACCTTCTATTTTACGGAAAGCGATCAGAAAAATACAACAAAAAATTTTCCTTAGGGCAAGATGTCCGTAAGCGGCTATTTTAAGCTATAATGCGTACTAGATAATCCCTTTAATTTTTCTGCTGCCTGCTCTGCGGTAATATCCCTTTGTGGGTTACCAAACATTTCATAACCTACCATGAATTTTTTAACCGTAGCCGAACGTAGCAAAGGTGGGTAAAAACTCATGTGAAAATGCCATTCTGGATGATCTACATCTGTTGGTGCTTGGTGCATTCCTGAAGAATAGGGAAAAGAGACCTCAAATAAATTGTCAAATTTGGTGGTAACCACCTTAATGGCCTCTGCAAAAGCCATAGCTTGCTCTTCTGTGAGCGCTGCTATATTTTGAATTTGTTTTTTAGGCGCAATCATAGCTTCGTATGGCCAAACCGCCCAAAAAGGAATTAACGCAACAAAATGTTCATTTTGAAACAGAACACGTTCGTCTTTGTCAAGCTCTTGTTGTAGATAATCGCCCAAAAGACTGGAACCATTTTTTTCAAAATAGGTCTTTTGCATCTTTGTTTTGCGCGCTACTTCTTGTGGTATGGAATATTGTGCCCAAATTTGCCCATGTGGATGCGGATTACTACACCCCATCATAGCACCTTTGTTCTCAAAAATTTGAACATGGTTAATATCAGGTTTGCCACCCAGTTCACTATATTCTTTTTGCCATAACGCAATTACAGCTGCAATAGCTTTATGCTCCATTAAAGGTAGGGTTAAGCTATGGTCTGGAGAAAAACAGACCACCTTACAAATTCCAGTTTCGCCCTTCGCTTTTAACAAGCCATCTTCTTCCAAAGTAGTAGGGGTATCTGCCAACAAAGCCGAAAAATCATTGGTAAAACTGTAGACCGACTTATACTTTGGGGTTTGCTCCCCACCTGCCCTAGTATTTCCCGGACATAGATAGCATGTGGGATCGTATGTAGGTCTTTTGACTTCCGGTAACTTTTCTTGTTTGCCTTGCCACGGCCGTTTGGTACGGTGCGGTGAAACCAAAACCCATTCTCCCGTTAATATGTTGTATCTTCTATGTGGATGCTCGTTATAATCCAATTTCATGATTTTCTTTAATTAAGGTAGTTCCATTACTTGGCAGGGTCTCAAATGCGGTAAGTTCCAAACCATATTCCTTATTATATGCTGTACTGGCCTTATCTATAAATTGATTTACGCAATCTTTATGAATCAAATTTATGGTGCAACCTCCAAAACCACCACCCATAATTCTAGAACCAAGTATTCCATTTTCTTTCTTGGCCATATCAACCAAAAAATCTAATTCTTTACAGCTTACTTCGTATTTATTTTTTAAACCCTCATGGGTTTGGTACATAAGTTCTCCAAAAGCCTTCAAATTATTTTCTTTTAAAAGCGTTTTAGCCTTTTGTACGCGAGCAATTTCTTCTACTACATAATAGCAGCGATTAAATACCGTGGCATCCAATTGAGACTTACTCTCATTTAGCATAGCTATAGTAACGTTTCTAAAAGAAGGAGCAGTCCCGTATTTAGAAACTAAAAAAGACAACCCATCTTCGCATTGTTGTCTTCTTGTATTATAGGCTCCCGTGGCTAAATCATGGGTAACATTAGAATTTAGTAACAAAAGCACGTAGGGATCAAAGTTTGCCGGAACATAATCAAAGTCTAAGGATTTGCAATCCAACAACATGGCATAGCCCTCTTTACCCATTACCGATGCAAACTGATCCATAATACCACATTTGGTACCAACATAATTGTGTTCTGCTCGTTGGCTCAACTTAACTATTTGCCAACGGTCCAGACCTAAATCAAACAACTCATTAATGGCAAATGCAAAACCACATTCCAAAGCGGCAGAAGAACTTACACCGGAACCCACGGGTAAAAAACTTTGAATTTCACAATCAAAGCCAGAAATACCATCTGTTAATTGTTGTATTTCGTTAATAACACCCAGCAGATAATTTTCCCAACCTGCTTGTCTTGGTGCAATTGCGTTTAAGTTAATTTCTAAAATTCCTTCAAAACCCTTACTGCGAACCGTAGCTTTATTGGTTGTTCCGTTCTTACTTATCTTAAATTGAATATGTTGCGCAATTGCGGCAGGCAACACAAACCCATCATTATAATCTACATGTTCCCCAATTAAATTTATTCTTCCTGGAGAAACAATGGTTAAGCTATTTTCGCCACCCATACATTTTAATTTTCCTTTATTTCCTTGGAAAAAGTAAGCCTTTACGGAAATAGGTATTTTTTTAGGTGTGCAATTTACATTTATTTAAACGCAGACAAAAAAACATTCCTTTAAAATTTAAATCCGTTTATAAATTTTAGCTGTTTAAAAGCTGTATAAGACATCTTCTTTTTTATACTTCAATGTGAGAACTGTTTATAACCCTGTGGATAAATAATCTTAGTTTTTAGTGAACAAATTTTTCTGAATTTTTCAATGATTTTATTACGCTTCAGACCCTTGTTTTACAAGCTCTTAACGCTTTGTTAATAAAAATGTTGAGAACCCATTTCCTTCTTATGAAAATTGTAGGCAAGAAAATAGGAATTTTACAATCTGAACCATTAGTTAATTTCCAAAAACCGTTTTACCTATGCAGATTTCTGAGATAAAGAAGAGGGATTTTAGCACACAACCCTTTGAGTTACACAAGATTACAAACGCAATCATGAAAGCAATGACAGCTGTTGACCATGGTCAACTAGGTGATGCTCAAGTAATTGCAGATGATGTACAACTAAGATTGTTAGAACGTAAAAATCAAGTAAAAGATTACGTTCCAACGGTAGAAGAAGTACAGGATGTTGTGGAGAATAGCCTAATGGAAAGTCAATTTCATGATGTGGCTAAAGCTTACATTATCTACAGAAATAAAAGAGCACAGGAAAGGGCTACCAATATCTTTGAAAAGCGTATTAATTTAAAGCCATTTGAGTATCCAGAATTATACGAATATGTTTCTGCTATAAGACACTCCTATTGGATACATACAGAATTCAATTTTACGAGTGATATCCAAGATTTTAAATCTAGATTAACCGAGGTAGAACGCAGTGCTATTAAAAACACGATGCTTGCTATCTCTCAGATAGAGGTTGCGGTAAAAAGCTTTTGGGGAGATATCTATCAAAGAATGCCTAAACCGGAAATTGGGGCAGTTGGTTCAACATTTGCAGAAAGTGAAGTTAGGCATCATGATGCTTACTCCCATTTATTGGAAATATTAGGTTTAAACAGAGAGTTTGAAACCCTAAAGAAGAAACCGGTAATCATGAAAAGGGTTCAGTATTTAGAAGCTGCCCTTAAAACCGCAAAAAGTGAAAATGACCAAGAATATGCAGAGTCTATCTTGTTATTTTCCCTGTTTATAGAACACGTATCCTTATTTTCTCAATTCTTGATAATCATGGCCTTTAACAAGCATAAAAACATGCTAAAAGGGATATCTAATGTGGTAGAAGCTACTTCTAAAGAAGAGCAAATTCATGGCGATTTTGGTATAGATATCATCAATATTATTAAGAAAGAAAATCCACATTGGTTCAATGAAACATACCACCAAACCATACAAGAAATCTGTGAGCAAGCCTTTGTTGCAGAAAGTAAAATAGTGGATTGGATATTTGAGGATGGAGAATTGGACTTTTTACCTAAAGAGGTTATCAACGAATTCATCAAAAATAGATTCAACAACTCCCTTGAGAGTATAGGAATCAGCAAAATATTTGAGGTAGACGAAAAATTATTGGAACAAACCGAATGGTTCGATGATGAAATTATTGGAACCAAGCACGGTGATTTCTTTGTAAAAAGATCTATCAACTACAGCAAGAGAACACAAAGTATAACCAGCGACGATTTATTTTAAGCAGCTATGGAAAAGAACACTGAAACTATAGGGAAAGAAACCCTACAACAAAAAGACAACACCACTTTAGATTTAGTTAATGCAAGAAAATCTGCCTTATCTGATTTAAAAGAAAAACCAGTAGAAACGGAAGGTTTTAAATGGTTAAACGAGTACAGTAGAAAATTCTTAGCATCTGGTTACCTAACGGAAGGTGTTACCCCAGAGGGTAGAATAAGGGAAATTGCAGTACGTGCTGAGCAAATTTTAGAGATGCCTGGATTTGCGGATAAGTTCTACAATTACATGTCAGAAGGGTTTTATTCTCTAGCGTCGCCGGTTTGGTCTAACTTTGGTAAAGAACGTGGTTTACCTATTAGCTGCTTTGGTTCTCATATAGATGACGATATGGGTAATATATTATACACCCAGTCCGAAGTTGGTATGATGTCTAAACTAGGTGGTGGTACATCTGGTTACTTTGGAAAAATTAGGCATCGTGGTGCAGCTGTAAAAAATAATGGCGAGGCTTCTGGTGCGGTACATATAATGCAGTTGTTCGAGTCTATGGTAGATGTTGTAAGCCAAGGCTCTGTTAGAAGAGGTCGTTTTTCTCCTTATTTACCAATAGACCACCCAGATATCAAAGAATTCTTAGAAATTGGTACAGAGGGTAACCCAATACAGCAATTAACACATGGTGTAACGGTTCCTAACCAATGGATGCAAGAAATGATAGATGGAGATGTAGAAAAACGTACCATTTGGGCCAAAGTTTTGCAATGTAGAGGAGAAATGGGTTATCCGTACGTATTTTTCTCTGACAATGCCAATGATGGTACAGTAGATGTTTACAAAGACAAGGACCAGCGTATTTATGCCAGTAACTTGTGTACAGAAATTATGTTGCCTTCTAGCCAAGATTGGTCTTTTGTTTGCGTACTTTCTAGTATTAACTTGTTGCATTACGATAAATGGAAAGAAACAGATGCCGTTGAAACCATGATTCACTTCTTGGATGCGGTTATAACAGAATTCATAGAAAAATTAGAAGTTTACAAAGACTCTGATAATAGAGATGACCAGCAAACCTTCCTGTTTATGGAAAGGGCTTACAATTTTGCCAAAGAAAACAGAGCCTTAGGCCTAGGTGCTTTGGGATGGCATAGTTTATTACAGTCTAAAAAATTGGCCTTCAACAGTCAAGAAGCTTATAATTTAAACAGTGAAATTTTCAGGGAAATAAAAGAACGTTCCTACAAAGCATCAGAGCAGCTTGCCGCACGCTTTGGAGAACCAAAAATGCTAGAGGGTTACGGCAGACGTAATACCACTTTAAACGCGGTTGCCCCTACAACATCGTCTGCTTTTATTTTAGGACAAGTATCACAAGGGATAGAGCCTATCTGGTCTAACTGCTACGTTAAAGATATTGCCAAAATTAAGGTTACCATTAAGAACCCTTATTTAATGGAACTTTTGGAAGAAAAAGGCATGAACACATCAGAGGTGTGGAGAAGCATAAGAGATAGAGATGGTTCTGTACAACACTTGGATTTCTTGACAGAAGAAGAAAAAGCGGTATTTAAAACCTATTCTGAGTTGGACCAAATGGATATTATTTACCAAGCGGCCAATAGACAAAACCATATAGACCAAGGGCAGTCTGTAAATATTATAGTACACCCAGAAATGCCAACCAAAGAAGTTAACAAAATACATGTTACAGCTTGGAAGTTAGGTCTAAAATCTTTGTATTACCAACATAGTATGAATGCTGCTCAAAAATTTAAGCAGAAGAAAGACTGTGTTAGCTGTGAAGCTTAAAACACTACAAAAAAAGGAGGCCTTATTGGACCTCCTTTTTTTATGGTTTATTTTACGGGAAAATAGTGTTGTAAAAACTGCATTGTTTTGGTTACATATACCTCCGTATCAAAAACAGGGTCTCCATGTCTAGCCCCTTCTACCAAATAAAGTTCACTGGGTATATTATACTTGTCTAATTCGCTTTTAAAAAGTTCGCTTTGATTAGTGGGTACGTTTCTATCTGCAGTACCATGAAATAAAATGGTAGGCGGTGTTTGCGCATCAACATAATAGATAGGACTTGCCGCCCTTGCCAACGCTTCTTTCGCTAACGGACTACCCCCTAACAACTCAGCTTCTGGTGTACCTAAACCCTTGTCCGTACCATAGGTTTTAAAATTTATCAAATCTGCTGGGCCAAAAAAATCGACCAATGCCTTTACTTTGAATAAAATTCCATTTTTATCACTAATAAAATCACTTTTACCAGAGTTATTGGAGGTAGCCACCAATGCGGCTAAATGGCCACCTGCAGACCTCCCCATTAAAGCAATAGAATCTTTATTAAAACCATATGTATCCGCATTTTTATACAAAAAGTTAATGGCATCGTTACAATCCTGTATTTGAGCAGGAAATATAGCGTCACTACTTAGTCTGTAATTAATAGACGCCAGGGCGTACCCTTTATCCAAAACTGCATTTACCAAATTATTGTTTTTACTGATGAACGCTTCTTTACTACCCCGTTTCCATGCGCCCCCGTGAATCCAAACCAAAAGCGGAGGGTTTACAGCATCCTTTTTTTTGTAAACGTCTAACAATAAACGTTTACCATTTATAGCTTTGTATTCTTGATCTTTAAAGATGCTGAGATTTTCTGGCAGCTCTGATTTATTCATTTTCCGCATAGATTTTGCCTCTTTATTTCTATCTAAATCCTTGTTTTGGGCATTACAGTTTGTAAAAAAAATTAGAACCCCAATTACAACAGTAAATCGTTTTATATATCTCATTATCTAAATAAATTACGTAGAATACACAAAGATATTTGCAACAACCGAATAACCCTAAAACTAATACTCAATTAAGCGTTAAAGTTGACCTCAACTGAATGTAAATTTTATGTAAATTTTACGTTTTAAAATTGTAATTTTACTTAAAATTGGTGGACATGCATATTATTTGGGATACGAACGAATTAAAACTAGACGACTACTCGCGTTTAAATATTGAATATGCACTTAACCTTGAAGTTACCCTTATATTAATAAAGAATGCAGAGCACTTTCTAGACTACAAATCGCTTATAACCTTACAACTTAAGAATGGGTATGTCTTTATTGATGCAGAAACCCCTGAACCAATAGCCAAAAAGTTAAAAAACAACCTTTCTCAACTACAGGATAGTGTTTCTAATTTAATACAGAAGGATTTAGTAGCCTGGCCAAACCAAACGTTTGCAGAGGCAATAGTTATAAATTCTTAAATCCACTTTGCTATAACCTCAAACAAATCTTCTTTACCTAGTGGTTTGGCAATATAATCTACAAAACCTTTGCTTAAACATTGTTCGCGATCATTAGACATGGCATGTGCGGTTTGCGCAATAACTTTGGCATTGGGATTAATTTTTACAATTTCCTCCTTAGCCTCAAAACCGTCCATTATTGGCATTCTAATATCCATTAAAACAATGTCATAATCTGGTTTTTGTCTAAACATGCTTACCGCTTCTTCACCATTTTCTGCATAATCTACCAATAATTTGGTACGCTTAAGCAATGTTTTTAAATAATGCCTATTAATACGATTATCATCAGCAACCAAAATCTTGTGATCATCAAACAAATCGGAATAATTGGTAACTATAGATTTTTCTGTTATGGGTTTAGCCGTTTCTACAAGTGTATAAGGTATGGTAAAAGAAAATTCACTGCCCTTACCAAGGGTAGAAGTAACATCCATTGTTCCGCCTAACAACCCAATAATACCTTTAGAAATAGATAAGCCCAGACCTTTACCATTGTATTTATCATTGTTTTGAAAACCAATTCTTTCAAAACGTTCAAAAATGAGTTTTAAATTTTCTTCTGCAATACCTATACCCGTATCCTTAATCTTAAATTCAACAAAATCGCCTTTTATCGCATAACCAAACTCCACGCTTCCGCTGTCTGTAAATTTAATGGCGTTGTTTACTAGGTTAATTAATACCTGTTTTAATCTATTTGGATCTGTCTTAATATTAACGGGAATATTTGGGTTGGGTACAAAGGTTTTTATTTCTAGATTATCTTTTTCTTTCTGTTTTTTAATTTCATTAAAGGTCATCTCCAATTCCCTAACCATATGGTTTAATTCACACGGCATAAAATCCATATCCAATTCACCTGCTTCTATCTTGGATAAGTCAATAATATCATCTACTAGACTCAATAATTGCTGGCTACAGTTCTCAATAATAGAAACATATTCCTTTTTATCGTTAACGTCTAAATCGTGGTCTCTTAATAAATTAGAAAAACCAACCAAACCGTTGAGGGGTGTTCTAATTTCATGACTCATATTGGCCAAAAACTGGTTTTTATAGATATTGGCACTATTCGCTTCAACTAGTGCTTTTTTAAGCTTTTCTTCATTTTCTTTCTTTTGGGTTATATCTATAAATACTCCAAAGAAACTAGTAACGTTCCCTTGCTCGTCTCGTTCAAAAGGAGAATCAATAGAGTAACACCAAACCCAATTACCTTTTTTATGTTTAAAGCGATACTCCACAATATTTTCTAGCTTACCCTCCAAAACCTTGGCCATATGCTTTTCTATGTGGTGTTGATCGTCTGGGTGAAACAAATTAAAAAATTCTTCTGGTGACAGTTTCTCTATATCTGCCGGAGTGTATCCTAAAATATTGGTGTACCCTTCGTTCATGAAAACATTAGATCCCTTTACCATATCATAGATATACATGCCAGAAGGGGAAAGCCGCGTCATCTTACCAGCAAACTCATCTGCCTTTTGCAGTTTTGAACGTAGTTGTTTACGCTCTGTTATATCTTGCGCAATGCCCTGTAAATGAGAGGTTTCACCAGTCTCATTTTTTAAGGCCCTACCTACGGCATACATCCAACCTTTACTACCATCATTTCTAATGGAACGTAACTCCAATGCGTATGGTTCTCCTGTTTCTATAGTTTTACTAACCGCTTTTTCTAGAGTTGCCCATGATTTAGGTGTAAACAGTTTTCTATGATTTTCATCATCATAGGCCGGCACCCCATCTTTAGGATCTAAGCCATACATTTTAAATAACTCTTCTGACCAATATACTTCGTTGGTGGCAATATTAAGGGTCCAGCTACCTACTTTAGCAACCTCTTGTGCAATGGTAAGTTCTTGCGTTTTTAATTTAAGTTCTTCTTCTGCTTTTTTAATTTCCGTGATATCCACAAAAGTTATTACTACACCAGAAATTCTTTTTTCTTTAGTAACAAATGGAGAAATCCTAATTAGATACCAATTACCATTAGAGTCTGACAATTGTTCCTCTAAAGTATTGAAGGTAGTTAGTGCATCTTTAGATTTGTTTAAAATTCGCATGCGGGCTTCTTCTTCAAAAACGGACGAGAAATTAAAAATAGGCCTACCAATGTCTTGAGATTCTAACTTAAAAACCTTTTTTAAGGCCGGTGTAAACTTTCTTATTTTTAAAGCTTCGTCTAAAAAAAGCGTACCAATGTTGGTACTGTCTAGAAGGTTGTTCATATCGTTGTTCAACTCTTCTAATTCCTTATTTTTTTCTTGAAACTCTGTGTTTACGGTGTACAATTCTTCATTTACAGATTGCAATTCCTCATTGCTACTTTGCAATTCTTCATTAGAAGACATTAGTTCTTCGTTAGAACTTTGTAACTCTTCGTTGCTGGTTTCTAATTCCTCGGATATATTAGCTAATTCTTCCTTTTTTTCGCTTAATTCATACTCTAAATCATCTATTTGTTGTTGAGCCAAGCCAGATATGTCATCAGTATTAAAAACAACTTCTTCGGTATTTTCTTGGCCAATACTTTCTCCAAACTGCAACATATATAAAAAATCGCCGTTTGCCTCCAATTGTACCTTTTCTACATACAAATTGGTTTGTATTTGGCCACTTGCCACAACACAAGAAAGATTTTTATAGGTAATTACCTTATCGCTCGTTTTTGCTCTTCTTACTCCATTACGGATTACACCTGCTAATTCTGAAGGCACCAATCCTAAGAGATTGTTATTAAAAATACCGTCGTTCTGTGAAAACCATTTTTGAAAATCGCCCAACATAAAGATTACGTCATAATCCTCATTTACATAAACAGTTACAGGCGCATGTTTTTTACTCAGATGCTTGTAAAAAAGTACTTCTTTTTTAGCTGTATAATTATGATTTTGCTCCACTTTATTGGACAAGTTTAAATAGTTAATCTTAGAATGCGTTTTGCTTTTAATTTTTAACGGATTATTCTTTAGTGATTTTCTACCATTTTGGATTTTATATATCTTCTGTTTACTGTTCACCACAGCAAAATTTTGTTCTGCTTTACCCAAAGACTCACTATTTCCTAAGAAGAGAAATCCGTTATCATTTAAAGAAAATTCAAAAGCACTAATAATCTTTTCTTTGGTTTCCTTGTTTAAATAAATCAATAAATTACGGCACGAAATTAAATCTATTTGAATAAAAGGAGGGTCATTGGTAAGATCATGATAAGAAAAAATAATCTTTTCCCTAATGCGTTTTATAATTTGAAAACGGTCTCCCTTTTTTACAAAATATTTTGTTAGGTATTCCTCGCCAATTTCTGAGGTATCATTAACACCAAAAACGCCATTACCAGCCTTTTTAAGGGCATACCTATCTATATCTGTTGCAAAAATTTTAAAATTTAAATTAGATTCCTGGCTTTGCAGGTAGTCATCTAATAAAATAGCCAAGGAATAAACCTCTTTACCTATAGAGCAACCCGGTATCCATATTCTTATGGTATCATCTGGCAATCTATTGGCAAATAATTCTGGAATTACGCTAAATTTTAAACTATTGAACGCATCTACATTTCTAAAAAAAGAAGTTACGCCAATTAAAAAGCTTTGGCTTAAAAGTTTTAACTCCTCCTCATTTGTTAATAAATACTGATAGTAAACATCAAGTGAGTTTAATTGCAATAAACTCATTCGTTTGTTCATCCTCCTAATTAAGGTATTAGGTTTGTATTTACTAAAATCGATACCACTATTCTTATATAACTTAGTAAGTATGGTATCATAAACCGTGGCATTTTGCGGATTTATAAGGGTTTGAAAATCTCTCTCTTGGTTTGCGAGCCACAATATGTTCTCTGCAATTTTTTGGGGCGATAATATAAAATCTACGCAATTGGTATGTATGGCAGATTTTGGCATGCCATCAAACTCTGCAGATTTAGGGTCTTGTGCATAAATAGTTGCACCAACCTCTTTTAAATTAAAAATACCCTTGGAACCGTCTGAACCAGTACCGGATAACACTACACCAACAGCATTTTCTTTGTACGCATTAGCTACCATTTTAAAAATGATATCTATGGGTAAGTTTAATTGCTTCCTTGGTGCTTTCTTTAACAAGGTAAATTTGCCATCTTCTATGCCAAGATTGTTGTCTTTATTATTTAGGTATATACAATTTGGTTTAATTTCTTGGTTTTCTTCGGCAACAAAAATTTTCATTTTAGTGTGCGAAGCCAGAAGTTCTGGCATTAGGCTTTTAAAATTGGGTGCTAAATGTTGCACCACAATAAAAGCCATATTTGGACTAGCGGGCATTGCATCAAAAAAAGTATGTATTGCTTGCAAACCTCCAGCAGAAGCCCCAATTGCCACTACCATAAAACCATCTTGTGTAGACCCCATTCGATAAAAGTTTATAGTTTAAAATTAGATAAAATAAGGTGCGTGTGTTTTAAGATGCCGAACTAAAATTTTAAATTCTTTTGTTTATTAGATGGTTATGCCAGAATTAAATGTAAGAATTTTATTAATAAATAATTTTAAAGACTTAGTTTTATTAACATTTCATTAAGAAAAAGACACCTGTTTGGCAAAAACAGACCATGTATTACTTATTTTCTATCATGTCTGTACTTAAAACCGTTCTAAAACCAAGGTGTTCTGCCCCTGAATCTAAACCCGTAGCCATACGGGCACTAATACGATAACTAGCACAATAGCTAGCACTACACAAAAAAGAACCGCCCTTTATAACCTTTTCTTGTACATAGGGATTATTAGGATTGTATGCTTTTTCTGGACCAGTTGGGTTAATTAAATCTTCTATTTCTGCCATAGTAGAATAATAGTTTACATGATACCAATCGCTCGTCCATTCCCAAACATTACCTGCCATATCATACAAACCATTTGCATTAGCGGGATAACTTTTTACCGGCGCCCTGCGTTCATACCCATCTTGCAACTTATTTTCTACAGGAAATTCTCCCTCCCACGTATTTGCATTGGCGCTTAGCTGTTGCAACCCCCCGGGCCAACTATAAACTTCATTTGTCTTTTCCGCTCTTGCCGCATACTCCCATTCTGCCTCTGTTGGTAAACGCCTTCCCTTCCATTCACAATAAGCTAAGGCATCTTCATAAGCTATTTGTACAACTGGATAATCTCCCTTGCCTTCAATGGAACTGCCAGGACCGTTAGGTTGCCTCCAATTGGCTCCTATTTTCCATTCCCACCACTGGGAGTAATCATACAAGTTGGGTAAGCTAGATTTCGCTTTTTTAAAGACCAAAGAACCGGGTTGTAAAATAGAATCATGTGGTTTGGGGATATTTGGCGGTAGCTGTTTTTTCATCTCGTCCCAAGAAATAGCTCTTTCTGCAACGGTAACGTAGTTTGTAGCCGCTACAAATTCTGCAAATTGGTCGTTCGTAACTTCATGCGTATCTATAAAAAATCCATTTACGGTTACCTTATGTCGTGGCTTTTCATGATGCATGGCCATGGTATCATTAGGCAATGCACCTTGGTAAAAAGTACCTCCATTTACCCAGACCATATTTACGGGTGATTTTATATTAGAAGGTTTAGATAAAACTAATTTAGCCGTCGTTGGCTCCATACTTGAACCTTCTTTAGAGCTAGTATTTGTTTTGGCTTCTTGCCTACATCCAATAACGATTAAAAGTAGCGCTATATATTTAAAATCACTTAATTTCATTCATTGCTAGTATAGCATTAAAAGTAACATGATTTAATAAGACTAATAAATCAAAAGGGCTTAAATGCACCTCAAAGTTAACACAAGTACAAATCTTAATTACCCAAAATAATAACAAAATATAGATGCCGCGTAGAACAAAATTATAGAATAGTTGAATCGTAAACTTCTTACATCTAAAGTATAATTACTTATCGCATTTTTAAATATTCTCAAAAGAACACCCTTGCTCAATTTTTAAATACTAGAGATAAAATTTTTTTAAAACCAATTATTTAAAAAAGTTTTTGACCATATCATTTATTTTGTACCATTTCTAAAACTCGGAGTTTTGATTTAATGTGTTAATTGATTTACAAACTTAGCCGTTGTTTTCGCTTTCACTTCCTCAAAATTACTCCCTGGTAATATTTCAATTAAAGTTAACGCACCTTCTATAAACTCGAAAACCGCCTTATCCGTCACAATCATATCAACAGCCCCATAGGCTGTCAAAGGTAACGTACATTCCGGGATTATTTTGGGACGACCTTTTCGGTCAGTATGTGTCATTGTGATGATAAGCTTGTTGGCTCCAGAGGCCAAATCCATTGCACCCCCAACACCCAAGAGTGGTTTACCGGGAACGGCCCAATTGGCCAAGTTTCCTTTTTCATCTACTTGTAGACCGCCCATCACGGCGACATCTACCTGACCCCCGCGAATCATGGCAAAAGAATCGGCACTATCAAAATAACTGCTACCTTTTAAAGCTGTAACGGGAATTTTCCCTGCATTAACCGGATAATCCATAGCTCCGCCACCATCGGTTGGTGCAGGACCCACACCCAACATTCCGTTTTCTGTATGCAGGTTGATTAAGTCTTCTGGTTTGATCAAATCGGCTACCAATGTAGGAATACCAATACCGAGATTTACCACATTACCGGGTTTTAATTCTTTTAACACACGTTCGGCAATGCGCATTCTAGTTTCATCTACCTTTTTAATACTAGAATTTATGGATGCCGATGAACCCAACTCTTCAATAGTTGTGTGTGCTTGTACCAAATAATGAACAAAACAACCTTGAGTATGAATTTCATCTGGCGAAATACTACCGGCAGGTACGATTTCTTCCACCTCAGCAATCACCAAATCAGAAGCCATAGCCGCTCCTTTATTAAAATTCTGTTCTGTTCTGCGATACACCAAATTACCCAACTCATCGGCCTTATGGGCGCGAATGAACGAAACATTACCTTTTATCGCCTTTTCAAAAACATAGTCTTTGCCATCAATATTTTTTGTTTCCTTGCCTTCGGCAATAAGCGTTCCATAAGCGGTAGGCGTATAAAAACCACCCAAGCCTGCACCACCAGCACGCATGGCCTCTGCAAGAGTACCTTGGGGTAATAATTCATATTCTACCCTACCTTCTTGAGCCGCAGCTACAGCATCTTTGTTACTGGTAAAATAAGATCCAACCATTTTCTTTATCTGCCCGTTATTCAGCAAGCGACCGCCTCCAAGATTGGATTCTCCTACATTATTGCCAATAAAGGTCAATTCTTTTGTTTTGGTTGCTGCTAACGCATGTAATAAATGTACTGGTGCGCCTGTCATACCAAAACCTCCGCATAATAGGGTATCTCCAGAATTCACCATTTTGGCAGCCTCTTCCGCTGTTATTTGTGGTTTCTTTTGCATTGTTATTTATTTAAACGCGTTCAAGAATGATTGCATAGCCTTGCCCAACCCCAACACACATTGTGGCCAGTGCATATTTCTTTTGTTTTTCTACCAATTCCAAGGCTGCAGAATAGGTGATTCGAGTACCCGAAGCTCCTAGCGGATGTCCTATGGCAATAGCACCTCCATTGGGGTTAATCCTAGGGTCATCGTCTTTTAAACCAAGGGCTCTGGTACACGCTAAGGCCTGTGCGGCAAAAGCTTCATTAAGTTCAATAATATCGATGTCTGATAAGGTAAGTCCTGCTTTTTGGAGTGCTTTTTTACTCGCTTCTACAGGACCAATTCCCATTATCCGTGGTTCAACGCCTGCTACCGCAGAGGCCACAATTTTGGCCATGGGTTTTAGATTGTATTTTTTTACGGCATCACCCGAAGCAATAATGGTCGCTGCCGCACCATCGTTTAAACCTGAAGCGTTACCCGCCGTTACCGTACCGCCTTCCTTTTTGAAGGCAGTGCGAAGTTTAGCCAAGATTTCCGGGGTTGTATTTGGTTTGATGAATTCATCCGTATCAAACACCGCTGGGTCAGCTTTTCTCTGCGGAATACTAACTTTTACAATTTCTTTTGCCAATCTACCGGACTTTTGTGCTTTTTTGGCTTTCATTTGTGTAGCATAAGCGAACTGGTCTTGATCTTCTCTGGAAATGTCATATTTCTCAACCAAGTTCTCTGCTGTATTGCCCATGGCTTCTGTACCGTACAACTCTTGCATTTTCGGATTGATAAAGCGCCAGCCAAAACTACTATCATAGATTTTGCTATCGTTACCAAAGGGTTTTGAAGATTTTGAAATAGCCCAAGGTCCTCGTGTCATATGTTCTACCCCACCGGCAATAAACACATCTCCATCTCCAGCTTTTATTGCTCTTTGAGCATGCACTATGGCAGACATACCCGAAGAACACAAGCGGTTAACGGTCTCGCCAGGAACAGTAAAAGGCATGCCTGCCAAGAGCAAGGCCATCCGCGCAACATTTCTATTGTCTTCACCAGCTTGGTTTGCACAACCGAGAATAACATCATCGAAATCATCTGCGGGAATCTCAGGATTTCTTTTGAGGAGTTCTTTTATGGGAATTGCAGCCAAATCGTCTGCTCTAACGGGCGATAAACTGCCCCTAAAGCTACCAAATGCCGTACGAATTCCATCGATAATATAGGCTTCTTTCATTTGTTTGTTTTTATCGTAAAATCGATTTCCAATCGATGTTAAATTCTGAAGTTAATTGTTGTAAAGCATCTGTTAGCGTTATGCCATGCTGTTGTACTAGTTGAGCGGCATCCGCTACTTTTTGTTTTGCTTGGTCTTTGCCCAGATGTGCTGCCAAAACATAGGTTGCCTTTTCCGATTGAAGCAATCCTGATTGGGTTTCGATATTCCCTTTCATTCGTTCAGCATCAACTTGAAGCTCATTGGCTATTTGTTTTGCTTTTTGCAAACAAGCACCTATTGTTTCTATGAATTTGGGCCATACCAACCACTCGATAGCCAATGCTACACCATCACGTTCGTTCTTGTGTATTTGTGCTCGTTTGATTCCCGAAGCAAAATCGATGGCGACAAAGCTCAACGCCACAAGGGCTTCACTGCTTACTGGATTATTTTTATGTGGCATACTACTGGAACCACCACCTTTGACACCTTCTTTTACTTCGCCTACCTCTGTCTGTGATAGCGATAATACATCTTGCCCAAACTTACCTAGAGAGGCAGCCACGGTGCTTAACACATCAGAAAAATTACTCAGTCGGTCGCGCTGGTTATGCCAGACTGCTGCTGGGGTAAGCTGTAATTTCTTAGCGACTTTATTTCGAACGTTTTTAGCTTTATCTCCTAAAATTCCTAATTGCCCGTCGGCTCCTGCTAGCTGTAAACAAAAGACATCTTCGCTTAAACTTTCCCATTGCTTTAATTGCCGTTGCAACGGATTCATCCAGCTATCCACTTTCAATGGAAACGAAACGGGGACAGCCATTTGGTTCCGGGTTCTTGCAGCAAGTTGTACCCCTTGATGTTTTTCTTTCAGTATTTCAAAGGCCTTGATAATGCTTTGAATTTCCGACTTTACGGCTTCCGAAACTTCCTTTAAAATAAGCACTAGTGCTGTATCTGAAATATCTTGAGAGGTTACGCCCCAGTGCAAAAAACCAGCATATTCTTTTGGCAATTCTTGCTTGGCTTGGGCCAAAAAACCTATGGTCGGAATTCCGTTTTTTGCGGTATTCTCCGCTAGATCTTCAATATTGAATTTTAGTTCAGGAAGCAGCTTTTCTATGGCATTTGCAGCTTCTTCAGGAATAATTCCTTCTTCTGCTTGTGCCTGTGCCAATGCTACCTCAACACGTATCATTTTGGCCAAGAACTGTTCATCGGAACAAATTTCTCGGAATTCGGAATTTGAGAGATATTTAGAAAATAGTTTATGCATCAAAAAAAACAGTTTCGTTGGTACCCTGCATATGAATGTTAAAATGATAATGTATCTTGCCGTTTTTCTCTTCTCTTTTTGCAATCAAGGTCTGCCGTCTTTCGTCAGAGATACTTTTTAAAATAGGGTCGTGTTGATTTGCAATTACCTCATCAGAGAAATAAATACGAGTGAATACGTGATTCAACAAACCACGCATTAAAACAGTGACATTGATATGCGGTGCGGACTTACCATCAGACCTAGGTTTTAATGTAGAAAAGTGAAAAGAATAATCGCTTTCGGTACCAGTGCCCATACGCCCAAAACCAGCTGGTGTGCTGTCTTGCCTAAGTTCAATCAACGCATCGTTCACGGCGTTTCCATCACCATCCAATACACGACCTGTTATTGTTATACGTTCCCCATCAGATTGGTTTTTGTATAAAATATTTGTGGCCAACTCTC
The DNA here is from genome assembly GCF_056160685.1 of Croceivirga sp. ABH4_376. Lineage (NCBI taxonomy): Bacteria > Pseudomonadati > Bacteroidota > Flavobacteriia > Flavobacteriales > Flavobacteriaceae > Croceivirga > Croceivirga sp. ABH4_376. Next base: position 91,271 of record NZ_JBSWXQ010000005.1, read on the forward strand.
CATGTTGAAATTGGTATTGTTTGGGGGTAATACCATATGCGAAATAAGGCCCGACGGTTTGTGAAGGAGTTTGTTTTAATTGCTTCATTACTACTTTTTATTTTCAAATGGGGTTTCGTTACGTCCACGCAACGTAATATCAAACTCATAACCCAAGGCGAACTCCGGTTCGGTGTGCTCCAATTTAAAATCAGCAATCAACAACTCTTGACCAGCTTTAGGTATGCCCTGAAAAATTGGGTCCAACTTCAATAAAGGGTCTCCAGGAAAATACATTTGGGTAACCAAACGTGTTTCTAAATGAGTACCAAACAATGAAAAATGAATATGGTTGGGACGCCACGCATTGTCATGATTTCCCCAAGGGTATGCACCCGGTTTGATGGTGTAAAATTTATACTTGCCGTTTTTATCGGTCATAACACGGCCAGCTCCGAAAAAATTAGGATCTAAAGGCGCATCATGCCCATCTAGTTTATGCACGTATCTGCCTGCAGCGTTGGCCTGCCAAATTTCTATCAAGGTATTTGGCACGGGCCTACCGTAATCATCTCGCACGGTACCATGAACTACAATACGCTCTCCAAGAGGTTCTCCATTTTTGCGACCATTTTTAGTAAGGTCGTGGTCAAACTCCCCAAGTACATCTTCACCATATACGGGTAAGGCGGCCTCCATTAAAGCTTCGCTGATGGTCACCAAGGGTTTCTTAGGTCCGCGTAATCTGGTGGACTTATATTCTGGATATATTAAAGGTGGATGGATGTCCCAATCTCGTTTACTCATCGGTACTTGGTTTTATGTTCAATACTTCTTTTGCAATTTTTAAGGCTCCATTCGTAACCGGAACACCAGCATAAATACCAGTATGTAAGAGTACTTCTTTAACATCTTCAAGCGTGGCTCCAGTATTTTTAGTAGCCCGAATGTGCATAGCTAATTCTTCTTCATGACCTAAAGCGGCCAAAAGGGCAATGGTAATCATACTACGTTCTCGTTTGGTCAAATGCGGTCGCGACCAAATACTGCCCCAAGCACTATTGACAATATATTCTTGAAAATCGGTATCGAAATCGGTTTTATTGCATTCAGCTTTGTCTACGTGTGCATCACCCAAAACTGAACGTCTGGTTCTCATACCCTTATCGTACAATGACTCTTCATCATCCAAACAAAAATCTTGAATGCATTTTGCAACTGCCTCTGGAGCTTCAATACACGGCAAATGTCCAACGCCATCAATAATATGGGTAGTACTATTAGGTATCTGCGAAGCATGTTCTTTGACAAATTCTGGAGTGGTACCTACATCTTCAGAACCTCCAATAAAAAGGGTTGGGTTCTTAATGTTTTTTGCAACGGCACTATAATTCGCTTGAGCTATGGCATCGCAAGCCTGTGTGTAGCCAAGATTGGAATTTTGTGCTACCATTATGGTATAGCCTGTGGTAGCCTCGGGTTGCTCTTTTCTATATTTTGGCGACAACCATCTTTCAATAATGGCAGGAGCCATGGCATCCAATCCTTTTTCATTTACAGCCGCAATGCGTTCTGCCCATCCTTCTTTAGTACCAATTTTGGCACCGGTATTGCTGAAAATCAACTTTTCTAATCTTTCGGGGTAGCGGCTAACCAAGCTATACGTTATTAAGCCTCCTATAGAAAGGCCAACTATTGAAGCTGTTTTAATCTCACAAAAATCCATTAAAACGATTACATCATCGGCGTAATCGTCAATGGAAACTTTACCTTTCTTGATAGCAGATAATCCATGGCCTCGCTTATCAAAAAGCAATACATTAAAATTCTTTTTGAGAATCGGTAGAACGGCGTGCCATATCATTAGGTTAGACCCAAGGGAATTAATCAGAACTATATTTTTTGACCGTTTTTGATCATGCCATTGGTAGTGTAATGCGTTGTTATGTACTTTTAAAAATGCCATTGTGTTTTATGCTTGTTGACCTCTATAAGGTACATCAATATTTAGTTCTCCGTTAGCGACCCTGCTCACACAGGTACATAATTTTTGGTTTTCGCCCTTTTCATGTTCACTCAGAAAAACATCCCTATGGTCAATATCACCGGTAAACTTTTGGATATCGACCATACATAAACCACATTCACCTTTCAGACAATCATACATCATCTCTATGCCCTGCTCTTCTATGGCCTGCAACAAGGTTTGTTGCTCTTTAACTTCAAAAGTTTTGTTATATCTAGGAATTGTGACCTTGAAGCTTTGTGGAGCAAAAAGACCCGAAGCGCCAAAAGTTTCAAACCGGAGATTTTCATTGGGATAATTACTTTGCTCCCAAGTTTTTCTGACCGCATTCATTAAGGGTGCGGGACCACATAAATACACCTGTGTTTTATCATCTACCCAATTCAATATTTTTTCCAAAGGAAAGAATCCATCCTCATCACTGAAATGCGTTTTTAAACGATTGCCAAGTAAGGTATTCAAGGTTTCCAAATAGGGCATTTCGGATGGGTTTCTACCCAAATAGAGCATGGTCAAATTAACATCGGGCTTGTTCGAAAGCTCTTCTGCCATACCCAAAATTGGAGTAATACCGATACCGCCAGCAATGAGCAGATAGGTTTTGGTATTCAATGACAATTCAAAGTGATTGGTGGGTTGCGATATTTTGACCATGTCCCCAACTTTGAGTGTCCACATGTAAGCAGACCCACCTCTGCTGCTTTGCAATTGTTTTACAGAAACAGTATAGGGTTCATTTTTTTTATAGGTACCCACCAATGAATAGCTGCGTAACTCTACATTTTTATTTATTGGTAACAAAAAATCTAAATGCGAGCCTACACTAAAAGGCACGGTATCACCCTCTGGCACCAATTGAAATTCACGTACGTTTTTTGCCACCTCTCTTACAGCACTTACCTTAGCATGTATCCAACTATTGCGATATCTCATCTTATGCGTTTTCTTCTTTAGCTACTAATTTATCGGTAATTCTACGCGCCCACATGGCTCCGGCATCTATATTAAGATTGTAGAATTCTCTGTTCGGGTTGTTATTAATGGCCTGTTGTTGGGCCTCTAAAATATCTTCATCTTGCTGAAAAATTCGGGCTACCCCTTCACGCAACTCAATAGTATTGGCCTGGTCTTTAAGATTGTAGTTTCGCACAAAAGCCCAGAAATACAAACAGGTCTGCTCTGTGGATGGGGTAATAGTATTTAGAACATAGCCATTTACTCCTTTCGACCTATCACCATTAGGAGCGCCTGTGTTTTCCACTGCAACGCCTACGTCTATATTTACCGTGCAAGGCGCTTGAAATTTGATAATTTGCCATCGGTCAACCCTACCATCATGATCCATGACCTTGTTCAATTGCGATTTCCAAAACGGAGGTGGGTCTATGCCTTTCATCCAACGGATTACCGTTGCCGTTTCATCATCATGAATCACATCGAAAGGAGCTTCTGCAACATTTCTGTCGCCTATACTTCCGGCATGCACAAAGGTTTCATGGGTTAGGTCCATCAAATTATCGACCACCAAGCGGTAATTGCATTTCACTTCTATCATTTTTCCATCACCAGCCCAATCTGGGTCATCGTTCCAGTGCATATCTGGAATAGTATCTGGATTGGCCAAAGAGGGATTACCCATAAATACCCAAACAAATCGGTGTCGTTCTTCAACGGGATACGACTTAACATATGCCGATGGATTAATGGTCTCTTGTGATGGCATGTAGGTACAGCGACCTTCACAATTATACTCTAAACCGTGATAACCACACACCAAACTGTCATCATCTTTTAAATACCCTTTGGATAAGGGCAATAGTCTATGCCAACACGCGTCTTCCAATACCACGACCTCACCGTCTTTTTTACGATAAAGCACCAGTTTTTTATTACAAACAGTGCGAGGAAGCAACTCATTTTTCACCTCCACATCCCAAGCTACGGCATACCAGGCATTCATAGGAAATGACTGGTTCATTGTAAAAGTAGATGTACTCATAATTTCTTTTTTAAACGTGTTCAATTCCAACGTAATTCTCTGCAATGGTGGTACGCATTGCCAACGAACTTTTTATGTAATTGAATTGTGATTTTTGTAAGTTATAATCAAAAGACCCATCCTCATGGTGTTTATGAAACTGCTGGGTCATCATATTTGAAAAATGTTGGTAACGCCAAACACGTTTTAAACAGTCTTGCGTGTATGTCTTTAGCTTTCCATCGTCATTATTTTCAAAATACAGGCGTAATGCCACAGACAAGGTTTTAATATCGGCAACGGCAAGATTTAGACCTTTACCTCCCGTAGGCGGTACAATATGAGCGGCATCACCCGCTAAAAACATTCGACCGCATTGCATACTATCTATCATGTAACTACGCATTGGGGTTATACTTTTTTGAATGATTGGCCCTTCATTCAAAGTAAACCCAGGAGCTGCCAAACGCTTATGTAGATTTTTCCAAATGCGCTCATCGGACCAATTATCAACGTGGTCATCATTATCAACTTGCAAATACAAACGACTGACTGTGGGAGAACGATAACTTAAAAGTGCAAAACCCTCTTCATGGAAAGCGTAAATTAATTCATCTGAAGAAGGTGGAGTTTCGGCCAATATGCCGAGCCAGCTAAAAGGGTATTCAATATCAAAACGATTAAAACTACCCGTGGGCAAGGTTTTTCTGCCGACTCCGTGGTAGCCGTCACAAGCGGCCACAAATTGGCAGTGCAGCTCGGAGTCTTCCCCATCATGGGTAAAATGAATCACCGGCTTATCAGTGTCTACATTTTCAATTTTGGTCGCTTCGGCTTCAAACAAAATCTGTTTGTTGTTTTTATCAACCAAATCGGCAATAAGGTCTCTTACTACAAAACGTTGTCCGTAAATGGTTATCCTTCGACCTCCTGTCAATTCTTCAAAAGGAATATGCGCCCGTTCGCCATTAAAACTTAACAACACCCCATGATGAGGTATGCCATTTTCTTCTAGATTATCTGCTACCCCAAGCTCATTTAATAAGTCAACGGTACCTTGTTCCAAAAGCCCAGCACGCAATCTGTTTTCAACATAATCGCGACTTCGATTCTCTAAAACAATATTGTCAATGCCCCATGCATGCAATTGTTTGGAAAGTGTTAGTCCGGCAGGTCCCGCACCTATAATTCCCACTTTAGTCGTTAACTTTTTCATAGTCATCATTTCGATGTAACCAAATGTAGAAAAGACGGGTTCTAAAATCAGGTAGAAAAATATCCAAAACTTGTATATATCAAACATTAATAGTGAATTATATGACTTTTAACTCTATTTTTAAGTACAATTAATACATTCTCATGAGTACAATACAGAATTTTAAAGGCGTTTTTGGGGAGCAGGTATTTAATGCGGATAATATGGCATTGCATATGGAACCTCTGAAACAGCGAACGACATTGTATGATTTTGAAATATCTGAACACGTACACACCCAATTGATACAAGTATTTTTTTTGGAGGAGGGAAGTGCCACTATTTTTTCAGAAGGAAAAAGTGTTGCAATTGAGTCACCATGCATTATTTATGTTCCACAAGGTATTTTACATGGCTTTTCATTTTCTGAGACCATAACCGGGGAAGTTCTTACCCTTAAATCTGAGCTTATTGCGAATGCTTTGTCAGGTTTAATGAACATGAGTCTTTATTTTCAGAAATTACGATACATTCCTTTTGAAGAAGACAGTACCTCTTTTATAGAGTTAATGGGTACGCGCCAAAGGCTACGTTCAGAACTTAAAACTAAAAAAATAGCTCGAGATAAGCTTATTACCTTACTGATTCAAATTTTAATTGTTCGCTTGTACCGTTTGGTCAGTGAAAATTTAGATTTTGAACTGCCTCAGAGTAAAAGAAAATTAGCTTACTACAATCAATTTATAAAGGACATTAAAACACATTATGCAGAGACCTTAAAGGTTAGTGATTACGCAGAATACCTGAACATAAGTACGGTACATTTAAATCGTATTTGCAACGAATTGGTTCAAAAATCTGCGTTACATGTTATACATGAACAGCTGGCCATTATTGCTAAGCGCAGTCTATTACAAGAAAATAGGTCTATTGCTGAGATAGCTTATTCCTTGAACTTTAAAGACCCATCCCATTTTAGCAAGTTCTTTAAAAAACAAGTGGGTAAAAGTCCGAAACAGTTTAAATTAAATTATAAATCCATTTACTAGTATGAACATAAAAAAACTTATCGATGAAAGCCCGATGTCTTTGTTGCAGTACACGACAATTTTTATCTGTGCATTTATGAATCTGCTAGATGGTATGGATGTATTGGTCATTGCCTTTTCAGCCAACGCTATTGCCAAAGAATGGAATATACCCCCAGATATTTTGGGTTATGTTTTTAGTGCAGCTGTTGTTGGTATGACTATAGGTGCGCTACTGATTGCTCCACAGGCCGACAAAATAGGACGTAAAAAAATTATGTTGGGTTGTGCCACGCTCATGGGTATAGGCATATTTTGTAGCGCTTTTAGCCAATCAACCTTCCAATTGATAACACTACGTTTTTTAAGCGGTTTGGGTATTGGCGGAATGTTGGCCAGCACAGCATCGTTATCCTCAGAATATGCTCCTAGTAGAAATAAAGATTTTTGGGTAAGTTTTGTTGTTGGGGCTTATGCAATTGGGGCAACTTTAGTGGGCTTTTTGGCCAATTGGATCATACCCGAATACGGATGGCGCATGCTATTTAAAATTGCCGGAATCCTCTCTTTATTGGCCGTACCCCTAATCTACTTTCTATGTGTGGAATCTCTGGATTATTTGGTAACCCAAAAACCAAAAAACGCATTGGCCAAGGCGAATAGCATTTTAACTAAAATGAATTTAAAAACGCTTACGGCCTTACCAGAAACTGCCCAACAAAAAACAAAAACCGGAATAAAGTCCCTTTTACTGGGAGATTTCAAACGTAAAACACTAACCCTGTGGACGTCTTTTTTCATGGCATTTGGCGTGCTTTACTTTCTGGTAAGTTGGATACCAAAGTTGACCTCCTCGGCAGGTATGCCAGAGCAATTGGGGTATTATTCTGGTGCCGTATTTAATCTAGGTTCGTTTATTGGTATTTTATCCTTAGGAGGATTGGCGCTAAAAATTGGGCTTCGTAAAACCATATGTATCTTTTTATCTGCTGCTGCGATACTTATGATTACCTTTCAATTTTTTACAGGTTCTGCCGCGGTTTTGGTCATGTTTGCCTTAATTGGTTTTGCGATGCAAGGGGGCTTCATTGGGTTGTATCCTTTAGCAACACGATTATACCCTACTGAGATTCGAAATACCGGGGTTGGGTGGGCTATTGGTGCTGGTAGGCTAGGCGCAGTATTGGGACCTTTATTGGCCGGCTATATCATTGCGTCAGGGATCAGCATGAATATGAGTTTTGTGATTTATGCGATACCATGTTTAGCAGCGGGTTTGACTGTTCTTTTATTTAAAAAGGCAGACATTACCGAACCCTAAAAGTCATTTAGGTTGTTTTTGGCTTGTTAAGTTAGGATTTCAAAAACACCTTAAAATCCAAGCTATTTGAAAGCTATTTGATAACTGTTAAGGTTCCATAACATCTTCAAGTGGTTTGCCATCTACCTCAAACGGTTTGGCTTCTATTAAAATGAAAACTATTCGACAATGTTCCGTTTTACTGGGGTTACGCCATAAATGAACGGTTCCGCGCTGCACAATGATACCGCCTGGGCCAATGGTTTTTTTGACCCCATCTTCCAACTCCAATTCAATTTCTCCACTCAATACAATACCATAATCTATACTTGCCGAACGATGAAAAGGAGATTGGGCACCAGGTAACATATCTACGATTCTTATTACCGACCCACCCATAAGTGTAGTTGCTGCTTCACGATCTCGTCCTTCGGTAGGGTCATTGAGATCGGCCGGCACCTCTGCGGTAGTCCAAATTTTAGCAAATTCGGCATCACCAGAAGGTATCAAATGGGTGTCAAACTGTTGGTCATCCAAGAATATGGCCTTACCTTCTTTGGTATGGCCCGTTACTATTCTTCGTATTCTTTCGGGCATAGTTACTTAATTAATATTGCTATTTGGCTAAAGCCCCGCCATCCGTTGGCATTGCCAATCCTGTAACAAATGAGGCTTGTTCTGAACATAACCATAGATTTACCTCGGCGACTTCTGACGGTTGTCCCATTCTACCCATAGCCTGTACATTCTTGGCTGCTTCCAAAGCCTTGGGGTTCTCAATTAAATTTCTTCTTCCATGCATAATCATTGGCGTTTCAATAGCCGTAGGGCAAATACAGTTAATGCGAATATCTTTTTGAGCATACTCGATGGCTGCTGTTTTGGTAATACCCACCACGCCATGTTTGGAAGCGGCATATGGCGAATTTTCAGGTTGGCCACGTAAACCTGCTGCCGAAGAAACCAACACAATTGATCCACCGCCATTTTGCAACATTTGTGTGGTACATGCTTTGGTAAAATACCATGCACCTGTTAGATTCACACCTATTTGTTGATGCCAACCTTCTTCAGGATATTCATGAACCGCAAGACTTACCTTACCCGCTATTCCCGCAGAGTTCACTGCACAATCTAGAGCTCCGTACGTTTCTACCGTTTTTCGTAACAATTCTTGAACCGACTGCCAGTTGGAAATATCACAGATTTGCATTACGGCTTCGCCATTAAATTTCTTTATTTCAGCTAATGTATCTTGAACAGCTTCACTAAGATCCGAAACAACGACCTTACCGCCTTCTTTAGCAAATGCAATTGCGGTAGCTTTACCAATACCTGATGCGGCTCCGGTTACCAGACACACCTTATTTTTAAATCTATTCATCATTGTAATTTACTTACTTCTAATCCGCCGCCAATGGGCAATAAAACACTATTGAATTTATTCAAATCTTTAACGGCTGACCGATATTCCATGGCTTCCACTTTATGGTTAGGTGGAAAAATCATGTTATCGGCTACTATGAAAGCCTCTTGATTCAATTTTGTATGCGCGGCCTTTAAAGCCGGAACATAAAGTTCTTTCCATATATCCAAAAGCACAAAATCATAACATTCAGTAGTATTTTTCAACCATGAAACGGCATCTACCGTTTTAAATTCCACATGATCTTGTAAACCTGCGCTTTTAATTTGTTGCGCTGCATAGTCAGATTTGTGTTGGTCAATTTCCAAAGTGATGACCTTACCATTATTGGCCATAGCAGCTTCTGCCAACCACAGTGTTGAGTACCCATAAGAAGTGCCCACTTCAAGAATGCTTTTCGATTGGGCCCCTTTTATCAGGTTATTCAAAAATTGACCTACCTCTTTGCCAACGGGCAATAAGAACTCATCACGTCTGCGCATACCTTCTTCTTGCGAGATTGATTGCATCAATTTCATTTCATCACCCATTCGTTGATGATACCCATCTAATACCGATTGTATATTCGTATTGAATTCCATACCCTTTAATTTCCATCAGAAATGGTGGTACCACCATCAACGATTATATTTTGCCCAGTTATAAAACCACCTGCTTTTGAGGCTAACATGACGGCAACACCAGCAACTTCATCAGCAGTACCGACCCTGCGCAAGGGCGTTAACGCAAGACGTTTTTTCATAAAGACCTCATTTTCAGTTAAACTAGCTGCAAAGGGCGTATCGATTAATCCAGGGGAAATTGCGTTTACCCGTATGTTATCTGGCCCGTATTCGACGGCCAAATTTTTGGCCAATTGCACCAGACCGGCTTTTGATATTCCGTAAAGTCCGATGTTTTTATTTCCCCTAACTGAGGCAATGCTTGCTAAATAAATGATAACACCTTCTTTTTGAGCTTGCATATTGGGCACTACTTGCTTGGTCAAGTAAATGGCGCTTTGAAGATTTATCCCCATTACGGTATTGTATAATTTGGAATCTATATCCATAAATGGGACTGCCGGTCCGATACCCACACAACTTACCAAAATATAAATGGTACCAAAATGTTCTTTTACGTTCTGGGCTAAATCATGAATCGAATTTTTATCTGCCGCATCAAAAACAAAGCCCTTAACGGTAATACCTATTTGGGCGAATTCTTTTTCCGTTTCAAAACAGGCGTTTTCATCATTGCTGGCTATGGCCATTTTTGCACCATGAGCCCCTAAGGCTTGGGCAATTGCTTTGCCCATTCCACTAGTTGCCCCTGTGACCAAAGCTACTTTATTAGGTAGTTTAAAAAGCTCTGTTGACATGTAATTTTAATAGCTTAGGCCATGACCAAAAGGGTACAGGGGATTTTCAGAATCGTAGGGTACATCTTCTAACTGGGCTTCAACCGCTTCAACGCTTGAGGGTATCTCAATAGGTAATTTTCCGGTAGGATTAAACCTTCCAAAAATCAATTCTGCTAAAATCTCATCCTGACAATCAAAATCTATTATCAAAGCTTTACTTGCATTATTTATTTCTGGTATTACGGCAGGTCTGTGCATGGTAAAAATAGAAACGGTAGGCTTCGTATCAATGAGTTTTAGCATTGCTTTTTTTTCTTCTTCTGGAAAATCCAAACGTCCTTCCTGAAAAATTCTCTGTAGAAAATATTCAGGATCATCAACAGGAGTATAAGGCGTTCCAAATTTGAATACAATAACATCGGCAGCTTTAGGGTCATCAACCACTTGAGCATAAGGCTCCAATGATTTGGCGTCCATACCCTTTGCAAACACCTTTACACCTTCTGACAGTGGTAGTATATTACTTTCGTTTTTGGCTACTACGAGTGATTTTCGTTGCGCCGCTCTACCCTTTTCTTTAAAGTCTTCATTGTTAAAAACAATAAGATTTTCTTCTTTTAAATAGGGGTCATCAAAAATGCCTAGAATAAATTTATCATGTAAAATTCTACGTACGGATTCGTCTAATCTTGATTCGGTCACTTTACCCTCGTTAACAAGGTCTACAACCAAATCAGCACAACTTTCACCACCAAACATATCTACCCCTGCTTCAATAATTTTTTGAACACGCTCTTTGGGCGACAAATGTTCAACACCCCAGGCGGAAGCTGGTTTTGCAGGGTTATCGTTGATCAATACCCAATCGGTACACACCACGCCTTTAAAGTTGAGTGAATCGCGCAATAAACCTGTTACGATTTCTTTATTGAACGCAAAGGCAACTTCTTCCTCAGTTATACCAATTGGTTGCCCATAGTACAACATTACTTGTGCCGTGCCTGCCGGAAAAGCACCTTCTGTAAAGGGTTTTAAATGATAGTCAAAATTATTTCCTGGATAGACCTGTTCTTTACCTGTTGCAAAATGCGAATCCATACCATCTTTTTGCGGTCCACCACCCGGAAAATGTTTTATCATGGTCAGTATACTTTCCTTGCCCAGTTCTTTACCCTGAAAACCTTCAATGTATGCTTTGGTCAATTTTGCACTTAGATCGGCATCTTCGCCAAAAGTGGCATTTGCTCTAAACCACCTAGGTTCTGTAGCTAAATCGGCCATGGGGTGCAAGGCTAATCTAATACCCAAAGCAAGGTACTCTTGTCTAGAAATATCACCGAACTCACGAACCAAATCTTCATCTCCAGTAGCTCCAAAACCCAATTCTGAAGGAAAATAGGAATGATATCGATTTTCCCCAACGCTTTCATTAAATCGAACATTATGCCTTGGGTCTGAATAGAAAGTTACTGGAATGCCCAATCTTGTGTTTTCGGCCAGTTTTTGTACTCGGTTGTGATGCTCCAAAATGGCCTTAGCCGTAGGCATGCCCGGCATATTTATATGGCTGATGTTTACTTTTTCAATTAAGGAATCCATCACAGCTGGAGGTTCGCCCATTTCACCATTCCATCGTGCATTAAAAAGCTGTCCAGCTTTTTCTTCTAACGTCATCTGGGATAACAAATCATCAATGCGTTTGTTTATGGATTGCGAAGTATCTTCATACACATCTTTTTTTCCATTTTTATTTAGATCTCTATACGGAGTTTCAACGGCTGGTTCACATCCTATACAAAGGAATCCCAGAGTCATTATGATTGAAGTTTTTTTCATCTTTATTCGGATTTAAGTTGTTCTAGTTCTCGTTCTAGATTTTCGGCCTTTTCGCGAAATTTTATCATTGCCTTTTTAAGCTGTTGAATTTTTTTTCCTTTTTCTTCATCGGTAAGACCTATATAAATTGGCTCACCATCTTTTTCTTTGTATTTAGCCTTACCTCCGCAGGTTGGGCAATTGACTACATTAGACATGGTTTTCTGGGTTTGGATTAGTTTCTAATTTCAGGGTAGCAAAAAAAGCGAATGCAGCTAGTACTGCTGCCACCCATAAAAAGGCCGATTGGTCAACCACATCGGATAAAACTCCAGAAATAGCAGGAACTATAACCCCGCCGACTACCTCGGCAACCATTGTAATAAAACCAATGGCCAACCCTTTCAAATGATTGGGAACAGCTTCAGACGGAATGACGGCTGCAACAATAGGAATGGTGCCCACCATACCATAAGTCAACAACATGGCGGGTAAATGTATTACTGTGCCATTTAAAAAATATATTGCAAAAGGATAAAGGATGCCAATACCTATACCAATTAAAAGGGCTTTTTTTCTGCCAATCTTATCAGAAATTCCAGGAAAAAACATAGAAAAAACAAGCATGAACACGCCTAAAAGCCCCATTGTTTTTTGCATTTCAGGGGCAGACATGCCTTGTACATCGGTAAAATACTTCGTAATGAAAGGAAGTACTGCAAACCACCAGCCCAAAACACAACAAGCTACCACCAGGCCCCATTTTATATTATGGTACTTAAACAATTCTTTAACGTTGAGCTTTTGTTTTTCTTTATCCACCACACTTTGGGCCGTTGATTTTTTTATGAAAAAAATTGCAATCAAAGCCAAAACCAACCCAGGTATACCGGCTATATAGAATGCTTCTCGCCAACTCATTTCTTCAGCGATGCCTATTAGAACAACAGGGGCCAAAATAGATCCGAATAACGCCGCACCTACGGCCTGTAAAATACCAACATTTAAGCCCAACCTTCCTTTGGAAGATTCGCGCTCAACGAATAACTGCGCTAAAGGAATTACAGGCCCTTCTGCAAGGCCCATAACTATTCTTGCAATCAACAGGGTAGCAAAGCTAACGGCAAATCCGGATCCAAACGAACAGATTGAAAAAATGATTACCGCCATTACAAAAACAAGTTTGTTGCGATTCTTTTTTTCTGACCAAGCTGTGGTAAAATAACTTGAAAACGCCCAAGCCAAAGCCAGACCCCCGGCTAAAATTCCAAGTTGTGTATTGTTTAAACCAAGGTCTTTGGCAACATATGGGCCTAAATAGTTTAGGGCCAAGCGATCAAAAAATAAGGCTCCGAAGGTAAGCGCCATTAAAGACACTGTACCGTTTTCGTAGGTAAAAAGCTTTTTCATTTCCGATTATTTTTAGGCTGTTAGTACTTTATTGATTTGTTCTCCTGCAATTCTACCCGTATTCAATGCAAAACCCATAGACGTTCCTGGAAAGATAAAAGGGTAACTATCCCCATAAATTGAACAAACATCAGTACCAGCGGCGAACAATCCGGGTATGGGTTTCCAATTTTTGCCTATAACCTCTGCCTTTTCGTTGATTTTAATGCCTCCTGCGCTGCCATAGGCACTTGGAAAATGCCTCGCCGCATACCACTTACCATCTTTTAGCGGACGCAAATACCGGTGCTCTTTATTGAATTGTTCATCATATCCGCTTGCGCAAAAACCATTGTACTGATGAATTGTTTGCTGTAATCCGTTCAGTTCAATTCCGGTTTGGTCACAAAGTTCTTCTAGAGTATCAGCCACATAAAAGTTACCGTTTCCTGAATTTAGGTAGGTATCAATTACCTGTTGGCTATTTTTAAAATTCGTTGCTGGGAATACCCTATTTCTGCTATCAAAATCATCTTCCATTATTTTTAAAATGGCATCGTTGAAGATTAAAAAAGCCGTTTTTCTCTGCTGTAGGACAATAGCGTTTGCCGTGAAAGTGACATTGGCCATAACCGACTCATCCATAAAACGTTCTCCGGCATAATTGACCAAAAGATGGGGTTGGCGACATGCCTCGTGCAATGCTGGTGGTACTTTTAATGGATTGGGCATACCGTAAACCAATTCCATGCCCATTTCGGTTTTTTGGGCACCCACCTCCCAAGCCATTCGAATACCGTCACCCGTAATCCCCGGAACACGAAACGGATAAAAATCGGTATCTACCTCTAGACCCGTATGGTCTTTAATCATTTTTGGGTTATTACCATAACCTCCAGTAGCAATTACAACAGCTTTAGACAAAATTTCAACGGTTTCACCATTCTTTATTGCCTTGACACCAACTACCTTCCCGTTTTTTGTAATAAGCTTTTTGGCTGGGGTTTCCAATAAAATCTCAATACCTAGTTCTTTTGCTTTTTGAGTCAATATTTTCATCATAGTTGCCGCACCACCCGGTCCTGGAGGACCTTTTTCTGGCTTTACCAAATGCCAAGTAGAATAGGAACCTTTAAAATAAGTGGCGGGTTCCACAAATTGCACACCCATGCTTTCCAACCAATGAATGGTATCACCAGATTTGTTTAGAAATGCCCTAACCAATTTGGCATCTACGCGCCAATGGGTATAGTCCATAAAAGCCTTAAAGGCTTGGTCTTTGGTTGGCTCCAAAAGTCTAGCTCGTGTATGGCGGCTTTCAATACCTAAAGGCCCCATGCCCCTGTTTGCAGTACCCCCTGTAATGGCTTCTTTCTCGAGTACGATTACAGAAAGGTCTTGTTCAGCTGCGCTAATTGCAGCTGCTAGCCCGGCTGGGCCTGCAGCAATCACAATTACATCTGTTTTTTGCGTTTGCATTAGAATTTGAATTCTAAGAAATGATATTACATTCCTTCATTTTGATACGTTAAAATCTCACTTGGTTGAAAACCTATGCGATGTGCTTGAAATTCCAATTGACCTTTATTTTCAATGGAAATTGGTTCTTGGTATAAAAGCCAAGCCTTGTCCTTGGTACTTTTGTACGCTATTGTTGCACCTTCTGTTTTACATTTTACAGAAAGGAGCCCGTCCTTGACTTCTAATATTGGGGCTTTTGTTTTTGGTTGCTCGTCACTACCATTCCATAATTTGGTAATCAATTCCCTTTCGGGCATGTCAGGATTATCCCCTATTTCTGTGAGCCACCTATCCATTTCTTTCCTTAAAACTTGAAGCGTTTCTTTATACTCTGGGTTCGTTGCCAAGTTATTCAGCTCATGTGGGTCGTTCTTACAATCGAACAATTCTTCAGGGGCTTTAGAGGTTCTAAACCATTGTTCTTGTTCTTGGGTTAGCTTGTTTTCTTCTTTTAGTTTAAGCAATTCCTTCATTGTTGGAATATTCTCCCGAAATGCAATGGGTAAATAATAACCCTGGTCGGGTCTATAGTTTCTTACATATTTAAAACGCTTATCACGCACTGCCCGAATAACATCTGTATGGCCATCAAAACGATCTGCTGCAGCATGTATATATTCTCTCTCCTTTTTGCTATCAATAAAATTCTGTCCCTGTAAATAATCGGGAGATTCTACTTGGGCAAGTTCAAGAACCGTTGGAGCAAAATCCACAAAACTTATCAACTGGTCATCTATAGTTCCAGCATTTTTTTTCTTTGGATAACGCACAACCATAGGTACCTTGAGCCCAGAATCATAAATCAATCGTTTCTGTCGAGGCAGTGGCCCACCATGGTCTGAAAAAAAGAAAATCACCGTATCTTCCAGCAAACCATCAGCTTCAAGTTGATCTAATATGGCACCCACCTGTTTGTCCATCTCTGCAATGTTATTGTACATTTTCCACAAATCTCGTTGAACTGTTGGGGTATCTGGCAAATAAGGTGGCACCTCAAACTTTGTATCTTGTGGGATATGAATTGTAGTTTCCTCAATTGCCGTTTTCGCATAAGGGTGGCCCATTTGATAAGTAGTATCACCTGCTTGGTATAACCGAAGTTCATTTTTTAGAATACCATAAGGTTCAAATAATCCAGATTCATGTGTTGTCATAAAACTAAAAACTGAAAAGAAAGGTTGCCCTTCATCGCTATTGCGCCAATGTGCATAGGGACTACTGTCATCCCAGGCAGCTTTGGGAGCGTTAAACTGATAATCTTCTTTGCTGTTATTAGTGGTATAATACCCTTGTTCTCGCAATATTTGGTTAAACATTTTGACTTGAGCAGGAGGCACAGACTCATATTTTGGCAGACCCGTTTTTTCGGTATGGGAACCTGTACGCATATGGTTTGCACCAATACTTGTTGGATACATCCCCGTTGCGATGGCGGCCCTACTTGGCGCACAAACTCCTGAAGGTGAATAAACATTTGTATAGGTAACCCCTTCTAAAGCTAACCTATCAATATTGGGTGTAGAAACGGTTGAATCGCCAAAGGCCGCTAAATACGGACTCATATCTTCAGCAATTAACCATAAAATATTTGGTTTTGTATGTTTGTTTACATCAGATTTCGTATTAGTGCCTTGCTGCTTACAAGCAACAAAGGACACCAATATAAAAACTAAGAAAAACCTATATTCTAATAATACGCGCACCTTTGTCATGTTTTTATTTTTAGTGTATTTAGGGAAGGTTAAACATAAATCTATATTAAATAAGCATTGTTCATAGTGAAAACCGGAGCATGTGCACATACCCCGGTTCCAATTAAAAATTACTAACTCAAACTTAAAATAAGCTTATAAACCATTTTTAATCTTATTGCCAAATCACTTTCCAAAGCGGTACGCAAGTTTAGCGCCTATAAGTCTTGGTGCACCAAATGTCCAATTGTATAGATTAATATCAGGTCCCCCTAAGTAACTTGCATAGGTAATCACCCTAGTATCCTCAATATTATTCACATATACTCCTAAATCCCATTTATTATTGGCCGTAGTATATGTTAAGTTAAGATCTGTTCTGGTATAGGCATCTTGTCTATCCATTCTATTGTTGAAAGGAGTAACGTAATAGTTAGACTTAAATAAAGTATTGAAGCCTGCATCTAAGATTGCACCCTTTGATCCAATATCGAATTTGTGAGAATAACCAAGGTTTATTATCAACTCAGGACTTTGAGCAGGTCTATTTCCACTTAGATCTTGTGCAACCGCCTCTGCATTAACCCTATTTACTTCTGTAACAAAATTGGTTAGTTTAGAGTTTAAATAATTTATATTAAAATTTAACCGATCCTTATAGGTAATCAAATAGTCCCCTTCTAATTCTAGTCCAATAATTCTAGACTCACCTGCATTGGCCACATCAAAACCATTCTCAATATCAATAAAAACAGGTATTTGCTGATCACGATAATCATAATAAAAAGCAGAAGCATTTAATCTAAAATTATCGGCTAACCTATTTTTACTTCCTATTTCAACCGCGGTCAAAAATTCAGCGTCAAAAGGCCCTCTTATGGTAAATCCTCCAGATTTATACCCAGTACTTATCTTAGCAAAATGCATGGAATTCTCGTTAGGCTTATATTCCAAATTTGTTAACCAGGTAAATTGACTCCATGACTCATCTCCTCCAACGATTGGTTCAGTTCCTGGATCCCCTTCTTCTGGTCCATTAGGATAAAAATATACTGGTGTTCCCGGTGGGCCGAAAGGTGCCCCTGATGAATAACCACTCTGGGTTTTATTATCGTTAGTATACCTAAGTCCTCCTGTCAATGAAAGTTTGTCAGAAAAATTATAGGTTGCTTGGCCAAATACCCCGGTATTTGAAACTTCCGTATCCCAATTATTGTAAAAACCATAAGGTTTTTGATTGTTTTCTGGACTTAAGAAAGTTGCGAAAGCGAATATTAAACCACCTGTAGCCGTACTTACATCTTTACCAAGAAACACTCCGGTTTGCCATATAAATTTATCAGATTCACCATTTAACCTAAACTCATGACTTTGATTACTAAATTCCCTGTTTCTTTCAAAACTAAAAGATTCCGGTACGTATCCATTTAACGGCTGATAAGTACTCATTGAAATATCTCTAAATCCACCACGGTAAGTAAATCGTACATTTTCGGTAAAATCATAAGTTATATTTGACCTAACCGCTCTTTGGTTAATTTTTTGAAAACCCGCAACCCCTACATTCCAATCGTCCGGTAGTTCAGTTTCAAAATCCTTTGGTTGTTGACCTTCAAAAGGAGCAAATCCTGGATCATAAGAAGGCTCGTTTGGATCACTACTAATACCATATTGCGCAATTGGCAATTGGTCCACTTCGTTATACTCTCCAGCAATATATATAGATAATTTATCTGTAGGTTTAGTCAAAAAACCAAGACGTGCCCCTAAAGCGTTCCCATTATCTAATTCTCCTCTATACCCTCCATTTGCAGGATCACCGTTGCTTTCTCTATATCCATCATGTTTGTCCATTATAAAGGCTGCTCTTATGGCAGTTTTATTTCCTAGGGGTACATTCAATGCCGAATTTATTTTAACAGTATTGTAGTTTCCATAATTTAATTGAACATTACCATTTAATTGTCCAAGCTTTGGTTTTGCCGTTAAAATATTAACCGCCCCAGCAGTTGAATTTTTACCATACAAAGTTCCTTGCGGACCTTTTAAGACCTCAATCCTTTCCAAGTCAAATAGTGTTACGTTTAAGGCAACCGGCCTATTTACAAATTCACCATCTATATTTAAAGAGGCCGATTGGTCGGTTAAAACACCTGTTTCTTGCGTACCAACCCCTCTAATAAATATTGGGGTAAACGATTCATTTTGAACTATACTTAAACTTGGAGCCAATCCTTGTAATTGTCTGATATCTGATATTCCTTGATCAGAAAGCTTAGCTCCACTTACAATATCCATGGCAATTGAAACTTTTTGTGCCGACACATTTCTATTTTCTGCTGTAACAATTATTTCATCTAATTGATTACCAGGCAAAAGCTGAATTTGCATGCTCGTTGCAGCAGCAATCTCTTGACTTGTATAGCCCGTGTAAGATACTATTAGGATAGTACCAATTTCCACTTCATTTAAGGAAAAGTTTCCATCGAAATCTGTAGATGTTCCTTTTGTCTCTCCTTTGACAATTACATTTGCACCAGGGAGCGGAGCGTTGTTTTCGTCTACCACTTTCCCAGAAATATCTTGAGCGTGGGCTAGGGAGCAAAAAAGAAAGCTAAGAGCAAATGCCACCTGAAAAAGGATAGGTAACTTTAAAGGTCTTTTCTGAGTTTTCATTTTACATTTAGTTTTTAGTTAATTTTTAGCAACATTATTATTCATCTTCTTAATAATGTTGGTCTAAAATTATCAATATGGCAATGTAAAATTTAAGCTATATTAATCTATAAATATGCAATATCAATCAAATATGATAATTGTCAGTTTTTAACATTAAATAAACAGTTACCACGTTATTAATATGAATTGAAAAAATATAGGAAAGCTATTAACTTAGGCGATATTCTTTGGGTGTAGTACCTGTTTTTGATTTAAAGAAACGACTAAAATCACTATGATTTTTCCTAGACAGTTGAAAGGCAATTTGACTTATTGAAAGATCGGTCTGTTTTAATAGAACTTTAGCTTCCAATAATACCATTTCACTAAGCAAGTCTTGAGCAGAAACTCCCATGGTTTGTTTTATACATTTATTTAAATGATTTGGAGAAATACTTAAATAAGATGCATATTCTGAAACTTGCAAATTGTCATAAATTTTTTTTACCAGCGCATCTTTATATCGTTCCGTAATAAGGTATGCAGACTCTTGTTTTACAACTTCTTTATCATCTGAAAAATGGTTAATTTCTGCAAAAAGCGCTAAAAGGTGAGATGCGATTAAATCATGACGAATGATTTCATTCTTTTCTCTTAATATATTGGTTAACCTATCCATTATAGGTATTAAATATGGCCTACTTCTTTTACTAACTTTTACAACAGGATTTCCCGTAAATTGCAAAAATGGAAACTTACGGAGCAATAGGTTTGGAGCTAACCAATCTGAGAAAATATCCATGTTAAAATGACAGAAATACCCATCTATATCTTTACTTACAAATTCATGACTTGTTATTTGGTATGCTGGTAAAAAGAAAAATGTGTCTTCTTGTATTTCGTACTGGGTTAAAGCCTTGCCTCTTTTAGTTGTTCCTTTTGTTAAGAAAATAAAATCGAATACCGGTTTTCTATGTGGAGGTAATGGGAAATTAATTTTTTCCCCTACGTTTTTTAAAGTATTAATATAAAATTTTTTGTAGGGTCCAACGTATTCTTTTGGAATAGCATTTTTTCCAAAGTGCCCTTTGTTCATTTCTTTGAAATCCCAAACCGGAATAGATTCTGGTTTATTCATCATAAAAGTTTAATTTTCAAAGATTGCTACAGCGCGTGTCCATCCAGCACTACCTCTTTTAATTTTTGCAGGAAAACATGCCACCTTAAACCCAAAAGGCGGTAATTGATCTAAATTAGCTAATTTTTCAATTTGACAATATTCTTTTTCTATACCAACATAATGCGCTTCCCAAATAATTCCGGGCCTTGGATTAGCCCTGTAATTTTCTGCTTGTAGATGCATGGGTATATCCCAACCCCAACCGTCGGTACCCATGACTCTTATGCCATTATCAATTAACCAATGCGTAGCCGCCGCAGAGGCCCCAACATGAATTTTAGCAAAATTTTCTTCGTGAATTTTCTTATCTGCATCACATCTGATAAGTACAATATCGTACGGCTTAAGGGTGTATTTTATAGCACTCAATTTTTCTTTCAAATCTTCTACACCAAATTGGTATCCTTCGGGTTTATCTGTGAAATCCAATACCACGCCATCTCTAAAAAACCAGTCCAATGGCATTTCTTCAATAGTCCTAGACGGCTTGCCATTACAAGTTGGATAATAATGATAGGGAGCATCTACATGGGTACCGCAGTGACTTGTTACTGTTAAAAACTCTCCGGCAGGACCATTGCCATTAGGAAAAACATCGGTTAAACCATTAAACAAGATGCTACCCATTTTTTTAGCCCCCTCTTTATGGTCCTCATAAACAATTTTGGTGGGTAATGGTTCTTTTATCTCTTCTGATATGGTAACCGATAAATCAATAATCTTCATAGTGAGATCCTTTGAATGACTAAATCACTTCATTTCTTAAAATTCCAATTCCTTCCACTTCCAATTCAACTACATCTCCAGGTTCTATAGGTCTATGAATAGAAAAATTATTTTCAATTAAACTGCCCCAACCCACTGTACCACTACCGAGTATATCGCCGGGTAAAATTTCAACATTGTCAGAGGCCCTTTTAATCATTTGTGTAAAGGTCCAATACGCTGTTTTATAGTTGCCTTCGCAAATGGTTTCTCCGTTTATCCTGGCCATCATCTTTACATTAAAGCGGTCCCCTGTTGTATTGGGCATTTTTAACTGTTCAGGATGTGTTTCTCTATTAATGGTACATCTATACTTTTCAAACTCATCTTTAGTTACTATACATGGCCCAAAAGCGTTAGCAAAGTCCTTCCCTTTTGCAGGCCCTAATGGAAGTGTCATTTCTTGGCGCTGAAGGGCTCTAGCCGTCCAATCATTAAAAATAGTATAACCAAAGATATGGTCGTTGGCATTTTCTAATGAGATGTTACTTCCTTTTTTGCCCATTATAACAGCTAGCTCCAATTCCAAGTCCATTTTGGTTTCGTTAAATGGCCTTTTGATACTATCACCATGACCAAAAACAGCATTGTGATTTGTAAAATAAAATACAGGTATTTGGTAATAAGCCTCTCCTATACTGTGCCCAAAAGCCTTACTGGCGTTTAGCATATGTTGTTCAAAACCCAAGTAATCCCTAATACTTCTAGGGTTAGGTAATGGCGCCAGAAGCTTCACGTCTTCCAAGGCAAAATGTGGATCACTTTTTTCAAGACTTTGCGCTATAGGTAAAAATTGTTCATGGTGGTCTATAAAGGTAAGCATATCTAATGGCAAATTAGCATCTGCTTTTTGCATATCCACGACACCATTTTTTACTAGCCAACCCGTTCTTGGTTTAGCGTCTTTATATTTATATGTGACTAATTTCATGTAATCTTGAATTAAAATGGCTGCATAAGCATTCCTATAGTTTGCCCTATCAACTTGCCAGGATTGGCATTTTCCGGTAAGGGTTCCCCACTAAGTTCAAGAACTTCCCATTCTGCCAATTTTTCGGAAGCATCTACTACTGCAATTGCTCTTTTGTAGCGTCTGTCCATAAAATTTTGAAAACCTTCCTGTACATTTTCTACTTTATCTAGTTCCTCTGCAAGAACCACGGCATCCTCAATAGCTAATGCTGCTCCGGAGCCCAATTGTGGTACCGTTGCATGAGCACCATCGCCAATAATTATTATTCTATTTTTATACCACTTTTCCGGAATCCTAACCGCCTCCAAAGTGCGATAATTTACCAAATTGGGATCCGTAATTTGTTTACTGCAATCTTGTGCAATCTTTACCGGAAATTCACTTAAATAATCTTGAAGCATTGGTATAAATTGAGACTCCCCAATCCACTCCTGCCCTTCCATTGACACCAAGAACATATACATTTTGTCTTTGGACATGGGTATAAAACCAACTTTACTCCGCTTACCATAATACATGTAACCCGTATCTAAATCTTTATGGCGTGGAAAAGCGTAACGCCAAACAGAAAGTCCCATAAACTTTGGTTTTAGATGACTACCAAAAACCATTTCTCTTGTTTTGGAACGAATACCATCTGATGCTACTACAATATCATAAGTTCCTTCTGTACCATCGCTAAATACTACTTTAACATTATCAACGTTATTCTGAAATTCTGCAACTGTAATACCCATTTTGTAGGGTATCCCTAATTTTTGCGCCTTCTCATACATAATCTCATGAAGCGTACGCCTTGAAATTCCGTTATGACTAGGGTACCTATCACTAGGTAAAGGACCGGCTTCACCAATATAATGCCTACCAGCCGCAGCATACATCCTTACTTGACCATATGGCAAGCCTCTCCTCATGGCTTCATCTGCAATACCTATTTTATCTAAGGCTTTCAAGGCGTTAGCTTGCTGAATTATCCCTACCCCATACACGTTAAAAGCGGGTTGTATCTCAACAATTTCCACGTTTACACCTTTTTGAGCAAAAGCAATAGCAGCAGATTGCCCACCAATTCCTCCACCTACAATCAATACTTTTTTTACCGCAGCCATAATTATAGTTTTGTTTAGTTGATTTCTTATTCTGTTATGCTTTAATTTTTTTAGCTATCCAGTCGTACATATCCAATGTTGGCATGAAGTTATCTACTTGGCAATGTTGTGAACCACTTTCTCCCTCAGGAACAATCTTTATTTGATGTTCACACGTTAAATGTTTTTCTAAGGTTATAGCATGTTCAACAAAATTTTGTTTGTCTCCACCCCCATGCATCACAAAAGTTGGCATCGAGATTTTTTCAGCCACCCCATTTTCGAGTGTAAACCCTTTTAGTTTCTCTAGCACCTTCTCATAAGAATCTGCATCCATAATATGCATTACAATTTCAGCCAATGGGTGTTTACCGCTTCTACCCGCCCATACGGAGTAGTAAGACCATACAGCACCAAAAATCATACAAACCTTAAAACGGGGCTCAAAAGCAGCACAACGGGCCGCCATATAGCCGCCCATAGAGACACCCGCAATACCAACTCGGGCTGTATCAACCTCTCCCATTAAATTATCCAGAACCCAATCTAACACAGCAGTTCCGGCTACGTTATAATCATATCTTGAATGTATATGGTTTAATCGTAACGCAGCACCTTGACCAGGACCATCCATTGCCAATAGGGCAATACCTCTTTCATTGAGATGATCACCAATTCCAAAATAGAGTTCTTCCGCAAGGCTATCCAGCCCCCCAAACATTATCATCACCGGAGGATTTTTAACACCTTTGGGTTTGAACAAATAACCAGGCAAATGCGAACCTTCGAAAGGAACCTCAACCTGTAACGGTTTTTCGTCAAAATATTGGGTAGCCTTGATAAAAGCATCCCTTGCCTTTAAATATGTTTTTATTTTTCTGGAATCTTGAAGATTCATAAAAAATTCCGCTGTTCTTAAATAATTGAATGCGCGCAGATATGTTCTTCTGGCCGAAACAAAATTTTCATGTTTTTCATAATTTTCTGCCCAACCGTAAACCTCATTTCCTTTTTTTAACCACTCTACATTAAAGGTTTCCCTATTGTCGGGATTAATATTACCCGCCACTTCTAAAATTTCAGCAAATTCACCCCCACCATAATGTGCTTGGGTAAGCGCTCTGTTTATTTGATATGAGGGCATATACTTGCCCGGAAAAAAATGCCACATTATTTTGCTATTATTAAATTAAATGTCAACTGGTTTTACTACACCATCTTCTGAAAGACCCAGCTTTTTACCTTTTGCCATTTCTGAAAATGGGTTTACAGACCCCCAAGCATCATTTGGATTGTCCTTTAAATAATGAACATCTTGGTGATCCGGGGCAAAAACTAGTCGCGCACATGCATAATACTCAAACAATACGCCACTTCCCGGATCTTGTATGTAAATAAAGAAACCTTCATCTGCTTTATGTCGTGTTGGTGCGCCCATTACGCTTTTGTAGCCTTTTTCAATGTAATAATCTAGTGCCAACAAAACTTCCTCACGACTATCCACATTCCAACAGATATGATTAAGTGTTCCTTGGTTTTCTTCGATATTGGGATCAGTAAAAACAGCTATATCATGAGATAAGTTTCCAATAGTCCAAAGACCTCCTATCGGTGGTTTTTCATCGTCTATCCTTATCTCATCTGGATTTTTTAAACCGAATCCTTGCCAAAACTCTTTTTCTTTCTGGTATTTACCCTTGGCCACCATATACGTGACGTGGTCAAGCCTTCTTGGATTAGCACCCTTTAAACGATTACTTGCATAACGATCAGCATAAATGCTGCCTCGTTCTCCATCTTCTCTGAGCCATTGAACATCCCAAAATATTTCATGGATATGACCGTCTGGTGATTTAAATCTATAGGCCTTTCCGTGACCTTTGTCTCCATCTATCCAACCTTCGCCAGCTCCAATAGATTCCAAATATGCGACACAATCCTCAAGGGCTTCCGGACTATCGGCTCTCCAACCCAAATGACCTAGTCCAGAAGTGTTACTCTTTGTCAATTTTAAAGTATGATGAAAATAATCGCCCCAAGCTCGAAGATATACCGATGTTTCATCACGGTCTGTTTCATCCATTCCTGTAACATCTCTGAAGAATTCAACAGATTTATCTAAATCCGTAGTTAATACTTCAACATGTGCTAATTGGGAAAAATAATGTGGATTACGTGCCATAATATCATTTTTTGATATACAATTTTAGAATACCGCAAATTAAACAATCACTTTTGTGAAGAATAAGCAATAAACCTCCAATACTATGCAATATCAATCATATAAAAGGAAGTAAAGAGCACAAGTTGCACCAGACTCACATATATTAGAATAATTACTTTTTAGCAAGTCATTTTTACATAACGAAAGAAAATATGAAAAAAGATACTGAAACTTGCTGGGGATCAATGCTTATTATAAATACTACTTATGATGTTGCTAGACATGCTATAACCACCAAACTAATAACCAAAATATCGAACACCTTTGAAACCCATATCGAATTTTGATCAACCAGCCATATAAGTGGAATCTTGGTTGGTTCTCAGTTTTAAGACAATTTTTAATGTACACTTTAAAATTTAGTATTGGACCCCCTATCCTATAATATCCTTCACCACAATTTTATTGGAATCGACACCACCAAATTTATAGGCCACCATTTTGTTTTTACAAAAATCTAAACCATTGAAAAACAATTTTTTAAAATAGTAAAATATTCGAATCCATATTCCCCGAGAACCTAAATGTTAAAACTCATTGTTAACAGTACTTTCCAAATTGTAGCATAAAAATAGGGCACGTAATAGGACAAGTCCGATGTGAAATTTGTACTGATTTGGACAGTTTCGCAAGGGGTTTAAAAGCAAAAAAACCTGAAAATCAATTGATTAAAAAGGTTTTAAACAAAAAAAGCCACTGATTTCTCAGTGGCTTTTACTTGTCGGGGTGGCAGGATTCGAACCTGCGACCTCCTGCTCCCAAAGCAGGCGCGATAACCGGGCTACGCTACACCCCGAAGGTTATCTTTATATGGAAAAAAAAGCGGAGAGACTGGGACTCGAACCCAGGCAGCACTTACGCGCTGACAGATTAGCAATCTGCTCCGTTACCACTCCGGCACCTCTCCAATATTTTTTTATAAGATCGTCGCTAAAAATGCGGTTGCAAAAATACCATAAGTTGATATACAATGCAACTATTTTGATTGCTTTTTTTTGATAAAAATTATAACTGCCTTATTCTGGGTATTCTACACGTAAATGATAAATGTTGGTTAGCTTCTTTTTAAGCACCTTTTTTATCATTTCTATCTCCTTTAGCGTAATATCAGCATTAATAAATTGGTCTGCTTTTAATTGTCCTTGTATAATTTTCTCAACAAAATCGTTGATTATGGTATAGGTTGGTGACTTTAAACTTTTAGAGGCTGCCTCTACGGCATCTGACATCATTAAAATAGCCGTTTCCTTAGAAAATGGCATAGGACCCGGATATCTAAAAAAATCCTGATCCGTATCAGGCTCCAAATCTAATTGCTTTTTGTAAAAATAATACACCAATGAATTACCATGATGGGTACGTATAAAATCGATAACCCGATCTGGTAGATTATTTTTTCGAGCCAATTCTATACCTTGGATTACATGATCAATTATAATTTTAGCACTTTCTTTTGGCGGCAAATCGTCATGCGGGTTTACGTTGGTTATTTGATTCTCGGTAAAATACGTTGGTTTATTCATTTTACCAATATCGTGGTAGAGTGCGCCCACCCTAACCAACATTGCGTTAGCACCAATCTCATTGGCTGCTGCCTCGGCCAAATTTGCTACCTGTAACGAATGATGAAATGTTCCTGGAGCTTTGTTGGCCAATTCTTTAAGTAGTTTAGAGTTGGTGTCCGATAATTCTAGCAAGCTAACATCAGAGACTAACCCAAAAAGCTTTTCGTATAAATAAATCAATGGCTGCACAAATAAAGTAAGCATGCCATTTAACAAGAAAATTAAAAAGGTAAACCACTGTATATTATCCATATTACCTTCATGGATAATGTGAAAAGCAAAATAACCCAGAATATAAATGAGCGTTATCTGGCCCACAGAAATGAAAAGGTTGGCACGCTTGTATAACTCAGATACGGTTAAGATGGTAACAATACCTGCTATAATCTGTAGAAAAATGTATTCAAAGCTATTGGGCACTACAAACCCTAAAATTAATATGGTAAGCACATGAACAAACAATCCCAATCTAGCATCAAAAAAGTTTTTTAAGATTAAGGGTAATATACATAAGGGTACTATGTAAACGTAGCCATCCATACGTTTTACCACCAAAGTGGTGATAAAAACCATCAACAATACATTAAAAAAAATGAAAGTAACTTTTATGTTATTCTCAAATATATCAGGCCTATATTTTTTTAAGAATAAAAGCAACATTACCAGCACCAGGGCTACCAGAACGGCATAACCCATTAAAATATAGTAGTAGTTATCCCTACTCCATACTTCAGATTCGTACTCCGAACGTAAAGAGTCCAACACCAAAAAATTATCCGCATCTACAACTTCCCCTT
This sequence comes from Croceivirga sp. ABH4_376, assembly GCF_056160685.1. NCBI lineage: Bacteria > Pseudomonadati > Bacteroidota > Flavobacteriia > Flavobacteriales > Flavobacteriaceae > Croceivirga > Croceivirga sp. ABH4_376. Next base: position 119,211 of record NZ_JBSWXQ010000005.1, read on the forward strand.
TCGCTATTAGTAATTTCCCTTCTGGTATAGAACCTCGAGTAAAAGAAACCTTGCTCAGCTCATCTGCATAGGCCTTATCAGAAAGTTCTTTATCATAACTAACATTAGCTTTTATAACCCCTTCTAAAACACTTAATAGTTTTGTACGTTGCTCCCTAGGCAAATTGACATCCAAATTATTATCTAGAAAAACAGCAGCAGAAGGCACAGTAATAATTTGGTGCTTACGAATCAAGGTGGCTTCATTATCTTTAACTAGATAAGGTTGCCCCGTTACTTTGTTCTCCTTAAAAACACCTATTCTATAAACAGAAGAAAGAAGCGATTTTCCTAAATCAAAAAGCTTTTCTCGTTCATTGGAAGTGTAATTTGCCGCATCAAATACTTCGGCAAAATCATTGGCAAACCGTTTTTGTACTTGCTGGTAAATACTTTGGTCAAAAACGTAATAAGCCGCCTTGTTGAGCAACAATTCTTTCTTTTCCGCTTCTATCTCATCAATTCCTTTACGTATGGAAAAATCGAAAGGTGCATAGAGGTTCTCGTACTGCCATGCTTTACCCTTTTGAAAATCGAATTTAAACTTACCACCTCTAGGAAAGAAAAAAACGATTAATCCAACAGAAATGGCGTATAAGATATACTTGTAAATGAGGGATTGGTTCTTATATATATTTTCTAAAGCGTTCGCCATTTTATAGATTGGTTATCTTCAAAAATAGAAAATTATAACGCAACGTAGACCTGCAAAGTTTACCGCATCATTTCTCTTTATTTACTATTTTCGTGGCACAAACTGAAAAAGACATGAAAGAAGTAGTTATTGTTTCTGCGGTAAGAACGCCTATTGGTAGTTTTATGGGCGCTTTAAGCGGCATTCCTGCACCTAAATTGGGGGCAACTGCAATTAAAGGAGCACTGGATAAAATTAACTTACAACCAGAAATGGTACAAGAGGTTTTAATGGGTAATGTGGTGCAAGCTGGTACCGGGCAAGCCCCTGCTAGACAAGCTGCTATTTTTGCCGGTATTCCAGATAGTGTTCCTTGTACAACGGTAAACAAGGTGTGTGCCTCTGGCATGAAAACAATTATGCAAGCTACGCAAAGTATTGCTTTGGGCGATAATGATATAGTGGTAGCCGGTGGCATGGAAAACATGAGTCAAATTCCTCATTATGTGCACATGCGTACAGGTACCAAATTTGGTCCTGCAACGATGATAGATGGTATGCAAAAAGATGGTTTAGTTGATGTATATGATCAACAAGCTATGGGGGTTTGCGCAGATGCTTGTGCCTCTGAATACAGTTTTACCAGGGAAGACCAAGATAATTATGCCATACAGTCTTACAACCGTTCTAAAGCTGCATGGGATACTGGTAAGTTTAAGAATGAAATAGTACCGGTAGAAGTACCTCAGCGTCGTGGCGATGCAATCGTAATCCAAGAAGACGAGGAGTATAAAAACGTAAAGATGGAGAAAATACCAGCTTTACGCCCTGCTTTTACAAAAGAAGGAACCGTAACGGCTGCCAATGCATCTACCATTAATGACGGTGCTGCAGCTTTGGTTTTGATGAGTGCCGAAAAAGCCAAGGAATTGAATCTAAAACCATTGGCTAAAATAACAGGTTATGCAGACGCTGCACAAGAACCAAAATGGTTTACAACAGCGCCAGCAAAAGCATTACCAAAGGCACTGGCAAAAGCCAATGTATCTATAGAAGATATTGAGTATTTTGAATTTAACGAAGCTTTTTCTGTGGTGGCCTTAGCCAACATGAAGCTTTTGGATTTAAACGATAGTAATGTAAATGTAAATGGTGGTGCAGTTTCTTTAGGGCATCCTTTGGGGTGTTCTGGAGCAAGAATTGTAGTTACCCTTTTAAACGTACTGGAACAAAATTATGCCAAACTAGGAGCTGCGGGCATCTGTAATGGTGGCGGTGGCGCTTCTGCATTGATTCTAGAACGCCTATAACAAAGATATACATGCAATATGGACTGGCACATTTAAGTGTTATCCCAGTAAGGATAAACCCAGACAACACATCTGAAATGATCACCCAGCTTATTTACGGTGATCATTTTAAGATTAAAGAAGAGCGTAAATTTTGGAGCCGTGTACAAAATAGATTCGACGGCATAGAAGGCTGGGTTCTTAATGGACAAATAACCAAAATAGAAGAACATTCCTACTTGGCCATAGAAGAACAGAATGAGTACATTTTGTCCCAAGATTTGTTCACCTACATTTCTACACAAAAAAATGTGTTACAGCCAGTAGTTTTAGGCTCTAGATTAGATATAGCTCCCTTATTGCAACATACTTACGAAGCGGAAGCACCAACCCTTTTTACCGCTAAAGAAGAATTGGTAAATACCGCTTTCTTATTTTTAAACGCACCCTTTTTAAATGGAGGTAGAACACCTTTAGGTACAGATGCTTCTGGATTTACCCAAATGGTATACAAATTAAATAACTTAAAATTACTTAGAACAACGCAAGAACAAGCAAAACAAGGTGAAGCCCTAAGTTTTATAGAAGAAAGTGAGCCTGGTGATTTGGCCTTTTTTGATGACAACGAAGGAAACATCAATCACGTTGGAATAATTCTACAAGACAACTATATTATTCATGCCCACCATCAAGTACGTATAGACCGTATTGACCATACTGGTATTTTTAATACGGATGAAAACCGCTATTCGCACCAGTTGCGCGTCATAAAAAAGATTATCTAAAAAAAAAGAGCCTCATAAAAACGAGGCTCTTTTATTATTAGAATGGTGTAGGTCTTACTCCATCATTTGCTTTATTCTCATAAAGTTTTCGTTGTCACCTAAAGCACCATAAATGTTCTTTAACTGAGCCAATATCCCTTCGTTACCAGGCTTTTCCTTTAAGGCATCTTCCAAAATCTTAGCTCCCTGTCTAAACAAATCGTCTTTTTGCTTTTTTAGTTCATCATAACGTTGCGTATCTGCTCTAGATGTACCTAAAACATTCATCTCGTCAATTAAAGCATTACCTTCATTTACATAAGAGGTAGATAAATTAAGTTGGGCATTAGTATAATCCGGATTAATCTCCAAGGCTCTTTTATAAGCCGCACGTGCCTCTTCTAGATTTCCTTGCTCCATATTGATAACTCCAATATTGTACAACAAATCTGCATTATCTGGATCCATTTCAGAAGCTTGACCCATTAATTCTTTAAACTTATCCTTATCTCCCATAGAATAATAAAGATTAGCTTTGTTCAACACCAAATTAACATCATTTGGATTGCTAGCAATAGCGTCTTCGTAAGCAGCCAAGGCTTCATCATTTTTACCTTGCTCTTGGTAAATCAAAGCAATATTTTTTACAATCTCTGCTTTTTTAGATTCAGTTTTTTCATCTTTAGGGTCTTTATGTGTACCCGCTTTAATGTACAGGTCACGAGTATTCTCGTCTAACTCTTCAACCTCTCCAGTAGCCACGTTTACAGCAGTATATTTTACACCGCTACCGTCGTAGTCAATTTCCTTTAACTCTTCGTAATACTTGATGGCTTGATCGAAGTTTTCAGGACCTGCAGTTACAGCACTACTGGCCGCATAATATAGATAAATGGTATCCTGCGGTCTCATATTATACACTTGGTATAACTTTTTTGCAGCAGTTTTGAAGTTTTTATTAGCGTTGTCTTCTACTGCTGAATTAATCATGTCTGCCGACATCTGAGACATTTTTTGCTCTATATCTGCAGAGTATTTCTTTTTACCACTGGCCTCTTCTATACTCATTGCTTTTTTGTAAGCTTCAATTGCAGGATCAAATTCTGACAATTTAGCATGAGCATCACCTAGAAGCGCATAGTATTGCGCCTGTAGTTTTTCATCTGCACCAGAAATACTACCAGAAGCACTCATCAATGCCGTTTTTGCACTAGCAGCATCGCCAGTTTTCATTGCCTTTGAGGCAGTCTTTATTTCATCTTTTTGGGCAACACCTGCTAAGGAAACTCCCATGGCAAGTAGCACTAACATTTTACGTTTCATCTTCTTAATTTGTAATTTTTAATTTAGTGTTTATTAATTTTTATAAGGTTCTTTTCTATTCGTTATCCGGATTGGACGCCTCTTCAGAACCATTTTCGTCTGTCTTATTATCAATAGCCGTGCCATCTTCAGATTTCACTTCTATATCCATAACATCAACATCTTCTACGGCATCTTCATCTTTCATCACTTTTGCTACCGCCGCAATAGAATCTTTTCCTTTAAGGTTTATAAGCCTAACACCTTGGGTTGCCCTACCCATAACCCTTAAATCTTCTACGCTTAAACGGATAGCAATACCGGATTTATTAATAATCATTAAGTCATCAGAATCGGTAACATTCTTTATAGCTACCAATCCACCCGTCTTATCCGTTATCGAAATGGTCTTTACACCTTTACCACCCCTATTAGTTACGCGATAATCTTCAATATCGGATCTTTTACCATAGCCATTTTCTGAAACAACTAGTATATTATCTTCAAAGTTGTTCACAGAAACCATACCTATAACCTCATCCTTGTCATCAGCTAAAGTAATACCACGCACACCCGACGCATTTCTACCCATAGGTCTGGTTTTACTTTCTTCAAAACGAATAGCCTTACCAGATTTTAATCCTAAGAAAATTTGGCTGGTACCCGTAGTTAATTTTGCCTCTAGCAATTCGTCCCCATCTTTTATAGTAATGGCATTGATACCATTTTGTCTGGGTCTAGAGTATTGTTCCAAAGAAGTCTTTTTAACCGTACCCTTTTTGGTTGCCATAATTACATAATGGCTATTTACATAGCCCTCATCTTTAAGGTCTTGCGTACAAATAAAGGCTTTAACCTTATCTTCTGACTCTATATTGATTAGATTCTGAATTGCCCTTCCTTTGGAAGTTCTACTGCCTTCTGGAATCTCATAAACACGCATCCAGAAACACTTTCCGTTTTGGGTAAAGAACAACATGTATTGGTGGTTGGTACCTACAAACAAATGTTCTAAGAAATCTTCGTTTCGGGTGTTAGATGCCTTTTGGCCTACTCCTCCTCTATTTTGTGTCTTATATTCAGAAAGTGAGGTTCTTTTGATATAACCTGCATGAGAAATGGTAATTACCACTTGCTCATCTGGAATCATATCTTCTATGCTCAAATCGCCTCCGGCAAAATTGATTTCCGAACGTCTGGCATCGCCATATTTATCCTTAACCTCTAGCAATTCATCTTTAATGATTTGCATTCTGCGCTCTTTCTTTTCCAGGATGTCTTTAAGGTCTTCAATGGTTTTAATTAACTCATCATATTCTTCCCTTAATTTATCTTGTTCTAGACCCGTTAACTGTCTAAGACGCATTTCTACAATGGCCTTAGCTTGTATTTCGGTTAATTTAAAGCGTTCCATCAAGCTATTTCTAGCTTCTTCTACATTAGAAGATCCGCGGATAATTGCAATTACCTCATCAATATTGTCAGAAGCAATGATTAATCCTTCTAAAATATGGGCGCGCTCTTCTGCCTTTTTAAGTTCATATTGCGTTCTACGCACAACCACCTCATGCCTGTGCTCTACAAAATGATGGATAATTTCCTTTAGGTTCAATAATTTGGGCCTACCATTGACCAAGGCAATATTGTTTACGCTAAAAGAAGATTGTAATGCCGTGTATTTGTACAACATATTAAGCACGATGTTTGGTATGGCATCGCGTTTTAACATATACACGATTCGCATACCCTTTCTATCGGACTCGTCCCTAATGGTAGAAATACCTTCTATTTTCTTATCGTTAACTAAATCGGCAGTCTTCTTGATCATGTCTGCCTTATTTACCTGATAAGGTATTTCCGTAACCACGATACACTCCCTACCCTGAACTTCTTCAAAAGAAGCCTTTGCACGCATAACTACACGTCCGCGACCGGTATGGAAAGCCTCCTTGACACCGTCATATCCATAAATAATACCACCAGTAGGAAAATCGGGCGCTTTAATGTGAGTAATTAATTCGTCTATCTCAATATCGCTATTATCAATATAAGCTACGGTACCGTCCACAACCTCAGATAGGTTATGGGGCGGCATATTGGTAGCCATACCCACAGCAATACCAGAAGCTCCGTTAACCAATAAATTGGGTATACGGGTTGGTAAAACAGTAGGTTCTTTTAAGGTATCATCAAAGTTTAGTTGGTGATCAACAGTATCTTTGTCTATATCTGCCAACATTTCCTCAGAAATCTTACGCATTTTGGCCTCCGTATAACGCATTGCCGCAGGGCTATCGCCATCTACGGAACCAAAGTTACCTTGACCATCTACCAGCATATAACGCAGACTCCATTCTTGGGCCATACGCACCATGGTATCATATACAGATGTATCGCCATGAGGGTGGTATTTACCCAATACCTCACCAACAATACGCGCAGATTTCTTGTGAGAACTAGAAGACCTTACACCCAATTCATGCATTCCAAAAAGTACTCTACGGTGTACCGGTTTAAGACCGTCTCTAACATCTGGCAGGGCACGTGACACAATGACCGACATTGAATAATCAATGTAGGCAGATTTCATTTCGTCCTCGATGTTGATCGGTATTAATTTTTCTCCTTCAGCCATACTTATTTTGCTAAATTTAATTGCAGTTTAAATATCGTGGCAATATACCAAAAATTGCCGCCTTACGGGAACTGACAAACTTCTTTATTAAAAAAATTATTAACACTTTGAATTCAATATTATGAAGGGGTATTTCGTTAAAGTTTTTACAAAAGCCTGACATTTTCCGTGATTTAGCACTTCTTTATCGAATATAGGTACGGTATTTGGACAAGGTTGCAATACTTTTATTAATTTTAAGTTCGGAAAAGATAAGCTATGGATGATAATTTCTCACCAAGGGTAAAAGATGTGATTGCTTACAGTAAGGAAGAAGCCCTGCGTTTAGGGCACGACTTTATTGGCACCGAACATTTGATGTTAGGATTATTGCGAGACGGAAACGGCAAAGCAATTAACATATTAGATGCCCTGGATGTGGACTTGGATCATTTGAGGAGGAAGGTAGAAATATTAAGCCCCGCAAACCCCAGTGCAGGTACCACACAAAAAGATAAAAAAAACCTACATTTAACTAGACAGGCAGAAAGAGCTTTAAAGACAACTTTTTTAGAGGCTAAGCTTTTTCAAAGCTCATCTATTAATACAGCACACTTGCTATTGTGCATCTTAAGGAACGAAAACGATCCTACAACCAAATTGCTCCATAAACTTAAAGTTGATTATGATAACGTAAAAGAGCAATTTAAGTCTATGATAACAAGCGACGACGATTTTACAGATTCACCAAGGGCAGAATCTTTCCCTGGAGAACCTGACGATTTAGGAGATGGAAAGGAGAGTACCTTTGGTTCTTCTGGACAGGCAAAAGGCAATAAAAAATCCAAAACCCCTGTTTTGGACAATTTTGGTAGAGACCTTACGCGTCTTGCAGAAGATAACAAGCTAGACCCGGTAGTGGGTAGGGAAAAAGAAATTGAACGTGTGTCTCAAATTTTGAGTAGACGTAAAAAGAACAACCCACTTTTAATTGGTGAACCCGGTGTAGGTAAAAGTGCCATTGCAGAAGGTTTGGCCCTACGTATTATTAACAAAAAGGTTTCTAGAATACTATACAACAAAAGGGTTGTTACTTTAGACCTTGCCTCATTGGTGGCAGGTACCAAATATCGTGGGCAGTTTGAAGAACGAATGAAAGCGGTAATGAACGAGTTGGAGAAAAATGATGATATCATTCTTTTCATAGACGAAATTCATACCATTGTTGGTGCAGGGGGCGCAACCGGAAGTTTAGATGCCTCTAATATGTTTAAACCAGCGTTGGCCCGTGGTGAAATTCAATGTATTGGTGCTACCACATTAGATGAGTACCGCCAGTATATTGAAAAAGACGGTGCCCTTGAAAGAAGGTTCCAAAAGGTAATGGTAGAACCAACCACAGTTGATGAAACCATAGAAATCCTTATGAACATTAAAGGGAAATACGAAGACCACCATAATGTGGTCTACACAGACGATGCTATTAAAGCTTGTGTAAACCTAACCAATAGATACATGACGGACCGTTTTTTACCAGACAAAGCTATAGATGCCTTAGATGAAGCTGGTTCTCGTGTTCATATTGTAAACATGGACGTTCCTAAACAAATTCTAGAGTTAGAACAACAATTGGAAGATGTTAGGGAACTGAAGAACAGCGTAGTTAAAAAGCAGAAATACGAGGAAGCCGCAAAACTACGTGATGATGAAAAACGCTTAGAAAAAGATTTAGCATCTGCCCAAGAACAATGGGAAGAAGAAAGTAAGCTTAACCGGGAAACGGTTACAGAAGACAACGTTGCGGACGTGGTAAGTATGATGAGCGGTATTCCAGTAAATAGGATAGCACAGACAGAAAGCAACAAACTTGCAGAACTGCCCAACTTAATCAAAGATTTTGTTATTGGTCAAAACGAAGCGGTACAAAAAGTTGCTAAAGCCATACAACGTAACAGAGCAGGACTTAAAGACCCAAACAAACCTATTGGCTCTTTTATCTTCTTAGGACAGACAGGTGTGGGTAAAACCCAGTTGGCCAAGGTCTTAGCAAAAGAGCTATTTGATTCTGAAGACGCGCTAATTCGTATAGATATGAGCGAATACATGGAAAAATTCGCTATATCCAGATTAGTTGGTGCACCTCCAGGTTACGTTGGCTACGAAGAAGGTGGACAATTAACAGAAAAAGTGCGTAGAAAACCCTATTCTGTTGTATTGCTAGACGAGGTTGAAAAAGCCCATCCAGATGTATTTAACATGTTATTACAAGTATTGGATGATGGTTTTATCACAGATAGTTTAGGTAGAAAAATAGACTTTAGGAACACCATTATAATCATGACCTCTAACATAGGTGCCAGACAATTAAAAGATTTTGGACAAGGTGTTGGTTTTGGAACGGCTTCTAAAAAAGCACAGGCAGATAGTCATCAAAAAAGTGTAATAGAAAATGCATTAAAAAAGGCATTTGCTCCTGAGTTCTTAAACCGTATTGATGACGTTATTGTATTTAATGCATTAGAACGTGAAGACATTCACAAAATAATAGATATAGAGTTGAACAGATTGTTCAAACGCATCAAGGATATTGGTTATGATTTAACCCTTTCAGAAGAGGCTAAAGATTACATTGCAGACAAAGGTTTTGATAAGCAATATGGCGCAAGACCATTAAAAAGAGCTATTCAAAAATACATTGAAGACGCCCTTGCAGAAGAAATTGTAAATGCCAACCTAGAAGAAGGTGATAGCATTTTTATGGACTTGGACAAAGAGAAAGAAGAGTTGACCATAAAAATTAATAAAGCTGAAAAATCTTCTGAAACAAAAGAAGACTAAAAGGTTAGCTACAAGGTTTTTGAAAAGGACTGCAGATGCAGTCCTTTTTTATGGTTGCGTCTAAAATCGATAAAAGTCCATTTTTTTTAACATTTGTCCAGCTAAATCTGCTTTTAATCTAATAAATTTCAACACCGCAGTACACCTTTCTAGTTTTGTCCTTGAGACACTATAATAAGAGCAAATGAAATTTGGGGCAGCAAAGAAACAAGTGGTTGTGCGCGAGTACCACTTGGATGCGGGTATAATACAAGTCTTTGAAGACTATATTGTTTCGCATTTTAACGAGGGTACTACATTAACTCTTGAGCGTTTGTATCAACTTATTGGAATTACAGAAATCCATTTTAGGGAAAGGCCCTTTGCATACATCAGTTATAGAAAAAATTCTTTTGCTATAGACCCCATTATTTATACGTACCTAAGAGAACTAGATAACCTTAAAGCATTGGCGGTTGTATCTAAAAAAGAAATAGACATGCACAACTTTAAGATTGAAAAACTATTTTATAAGAAACAAATGGAGTTTTTTATAGAATACGAAAACGCGATTGCATGGGCTCAAAAAAAGGTAAAAGCAAAAAAGAAATAAAAAACCCTTATAGCTGCACCTCCTCTTGTTGTCCTTGCTGTTGTGGCTGTTCACGTTTAAACAATTCAACAAAAGAAGCACCAATACCATCAATAATCTTACTCGCGGTTAACGCTTCATACCCCATATTGGCAACAGACATATCTGCCGATAGGCCATGTAAATAATTTGCCATAACGCTTGCCGCCAGAACATCATAGCCCTGTGCTATTAACCCAGTTACCATACCTGCTAAAACATCACCAGAACCTCCTGTGGCCATACCCGGATTTCCAGTGGAGTTAATATAGCCAACGCCATTATAAAAACAGATAGTATGAGCGCCCTTTAAGACCAATACACTTTTGGTTTGCTCACTGAATTTTTTTGCTTTATCTAACTTTTCAAAATCACTTGACCATGCACCAACCAAACGCTCAAATTCTTTTGGATGTGGTGTAAAAACAGACCCCTCAGGCACCAATTCCAACAGTTCTCTATTATCTGACAACAAGTTTAAAGCGTCAGCATCTAAAACCAACGGTAATTTATTCTTCTTTAAAAAATTGACTAGTGCTAATTTGGAATCTTCTTGCTGCCCTAAACCAATTCCCAAACAAATTACATTTACTTGTTCTGGCACTTCAATAGCGCTAATCTGCTTTTCTTGTTCGTCTGTTAATACCATAACTTCTGGTAAAGCGGTTTGCAACGGCAAGTAACCGCACGCCGGAACAAAAGCAGTAACCAAGCCAGCCCCTACCGTTAATGTAGCTTTTGCCGCCAAATGTACAGCCCCAATTTTACCATAACTGCCACCTACAATTAATGCGTGACCGTACGTTCCTTTATGAGAGAATTTTAATCGTGGCCTATATAAGGCAGCTACCTCAGGCTTACCTATATATTGGTATGCCGTAGGAGCATTATAAATAAATTCAGCGTCTAAACCAATATCCAGCAGTTCCCAATGGTTTAAATAACTTGCCGTCTTTGGTAAAAAAAAGGGAAGTTTAGGAGTCTGAAAACTTAAAACAACATCAGCTTTAATCACATTTGCTTCACTAGAGGGGGCTTGCTCCATAAACAAACCAGAAGGCACATCTACACTTAATACAAAAGCACCAGAACCATTAATATGGCTTAATACTTTTACCACCCAAGGTTCAGGGTCTCTATTAAGGCCTATTCCAAATATGGCATCTATAACTACATCGTCCTTACTAATTGGGGTTAAGTGTAAGTTATCATCTATGAATTCTGGCCATAGCTTACGCTCTTTTAAACGATCTAGGTTTATTAAAAAATCCTTAGAACGTTTTTCGCTATAATTTACTACATAGACCGCTACATTATAATAATGCTCCTTAAGCATCCTGGCAACGGCCAAACCATCCCCTCCGTTATTACCAATTCCGCAGAAAACATGAATTTTTATTGGATTACCCTGTAACCTAGTATGTATCCAATTAAAAACTTGGTCAGCAGCTCGTTCCATGAGCATATCACTGGTAATTCCGTATTTCTTTATTGTGAAATTGTCAGCCTCATGTACTTGTTTTGCAGATAAAATTTTCATTATATAAGAATGATTGTATTAAATTGATAATATCGTAAAAATAAGACGAATCTATTTGATGCCTATTTGCTATACACTACTTTTGGTATAGATAATTGAAGCATGCAATTTAAGCAATCGGACATTAAAACAACTTTTTCACATGGTAATTTCAACTTCCGTACAATTACCACTACAACCCCTTTGGGGTAATCTATATATATACTTTCCGTCCTTATTTCAATTAAATTCGTTTAAATCTAAATTTCATTTCACATGAAAACCCTAAAATTTGGTGGCACTTCTGTCGCCAATGCCAATAATATAAAACTTGTAAAAGCTATAGTTGAACAAAACCAAGAACGAACTATTGTGGTGGTTTCCGCTTTTGGTGGCGTTACCGATTTATTATTAAACGCCTTAGACCTAGCTGCCAAGAACGATATAGGCTACAAAGAAATTCTTTCGCAAATAGAAGAAAGACACTTTAACGCTATTAAATTACTATTTCCTGTTGCCATACATAGCGGAATAATTAGCAAGGTAAAGAGCGAACTCAATGATTTGGAAACCTTACTAGAAGGGGCTTTTTTAATTGGTGAAACCACGCAACGCCTTTCTGATAAAGTGGTAAGCTATGGCGAATTACTTTCTTCTTATTTAATAAGTGAACATTTTAAGGCCGAAGGCTTAGATGCGATTCTCAAAAATGGAAGAGAACTTATAGTTACCAATGACAAATTTGGTAATGCATCCGTAAATTTTAGTAATACCAATGAACAAGTTGCTGCATTTTTTGAAAACAATCCGCACCATATTACCATTGTACCGGGTTTTGTGGCAGCAACAGAAGAAGGAGACGCCACAACATTAGGTAGAGGGGGTTCTGATTTTACCGCGGCCATTCTAGCAGCAGCAACAAATAGTGAAATTTTAGAAATCTGGACAGATGTTAGCGGTATGTATACCGCCAATCCAAAATTGGTAAAGCAGGCTAAATGTGTTGCCCATATATCTTATGAAGAAGCTATGGAGTTATCACATTTTGGTGCCAAAGTGCTCTACCCTCCTACTATACAACCCGTTTTAAATAAAGAGATACCTATAGTCATAAAAAACACTTTTGAACCAGAACAAGAAGGAACTTTAATTACAAAGAACACTAATGGAGAAGGTAAAACCGTAAGAGGTATAAGCCATATTGGAAACATTAGTCTGTTGTCTTTAGAAGGTCCCGGAATGGTAGGTATTCCAGGTATTTCTAAACGTTTTTTTGAAACAATAAGCCAAATTGGGGTTAGCGTAGTTTTAATTACCCAAGCCTCTTCTGAACATTCTATTTGCATTGGTATTGCAGATAAGGATGTTGCCAACGCCTCTAAAGCGGTAAACCTAGCGTTTGAATACGAGATTGCTTCCAATAAAATACATCCGGTAAAAGTAGAAACAGACTTAGCTATTGTTGCCTTAGTAGGCGACAACATGAAAAGCCATCAAGGGCTTAGCGGAAAAATGTTTTCTACGTTAGGAAAAAATAACGTGAATATTAGGGCTATAGCTCAAGGTGCTTCTGAGCGTAATATCTCTACCGTAATTGATAAAAAGGATATTAAAAAGGCATTAAATGCATTGCACGAAGCCTTTTTTGAAGAGAATATAAAACAATTGAACCTCTTTGTTATGGGCTGTGGCAACGTAGGTTCCAAATTATTGCAACAATTACAGCAACAGCATAGTTATTTAAAGAAGGAATTAAAACTAAATGTGCGTGTTATAGGTATTGCTAATTCTAGAAAAATGGTCTTTCAAGAAAGTGGTATAGATCTATCTAATTGGCAAAATGCCTTAGATTCTGGTACTAAAGCTAGCCAAGACGCATTTATTACCAAAATTAAAGACTTAAATTACCGCAACAGCATTTTTGTAGATAATACCGCAAATGCTACTGTTGCAGCAACCTATAATAACTATTTAAAGAGCAGTATCTCAGTGGTTACCTGCAATAAAATTGCCTGCTCTAGCGAATATCAAAATTACCTTTCGCTTAAGCAATTAGCCAAAAAATACAACGCTCCTTTTTTGTTTGAGACCAACGTTGGGGCAGGTTTACCAATCTTGGATACCCTAAAACATTTAATTGTTTCTGGTGATAAAGTAAAGAAAATACAGGCTGTGCTTTCTGGTAGTTTAAATTTTGTGTTCAATAATTTTAATGGTGAAACCACTTTTCATGATGTTGTTAAACAAGCACAAGAACAAGGTTACACAGAACCAGACCCTACAATAGATTTAAGTGGAATTGATGTTGCCCGTAAAATTCTAATACTCGCTAGAGAAAGTGGTTACCAGTTAGAATTAACGGATATTGAAAACGAAGCTTTTTTACCTGAAGAGAGTTTACAAACCAACTCTAATGAGGCCTTTTTTAAAACCTTGATTAAATATGAAGCAGATTTTCAAAAGCGCTATAAGAATGCAGCCGATAAAGGGTGTAAACTTAAATATGTAGCACAATTTGAAAATGGCAAAGCCAAGGTTGGTTTACAAGAAATTCCGCAAGGGCATGATTTCTACAACTTAGAAGGTAGTGACAATATTGTTTTATTTTACACGGAGCGATACCCACAACAACCTTTGATAATTAAAGGAGCCGGTGCCGGAGCAGATGTAACGGCGTCTGGTATTTTTGCGGACATTGTTAGAATTGGTAATTTTTAGGTATGGAAGAAATTCAACTATTTTGCCCTGCCACAATTGCCAATGTTTCTTGTGGTTTTGATGTTCTTGGTCTGGCTTTGGAAACTGTTGGGGATACCATGATAGTCCGTAAAAAAAAGGAACCAGGTATAACTATCACCAAAATTACCGGTCAAGATTTACCCTTGGCAACAGAAAAAAATGTGGCAGGCGTGGCAGGCTTGGCACTTTTAGAAGCATCTGATTATAAGGGCGGATTTGAAATAGAAATCCATAAAAAAATAAAACCCGGTAGCGGCATTGGTAGTAGCGCTGCCAGTTCTGCAGGTGCTGTAGTGGGCATGAACATTTTACTGGACAATCCGTTTAATTTTACCCAACTAACCACTTTTGCCATGCAGGGCGAAAAATTAGCCAGTAATGTTGCTCATGCAGACAATGTGGCTCCTGCCATCTTTGGTGGTTTTACTTTAGTACGCAGTTACAGCCCATTAGATATAGTACCCATACCCACGCCTAAAGAATTATATGCAACGGTAGTACATCCACAGATAGAAGTAAAAACTTCTGACTCCAGGAAAATTCTAAAAAATACATTTTCCCTTGAGCAGGGAATTAAACAATGGGGTAATATGGGTGGTTTGGTTGCCGGCCTATACACTTCAAATTACAATCTAATTGGCCGTTCGTTAGAAGACCATATAATAGAGCCTATACGTTCTATATTGATACCAGAATTTAAAAAAGTTACCGAAAGTGTAAAAGAAACTGGTGCATTAGGTGCCGGTATTTCTGGTTCTGGCCCTTCTATTTTTGCATTGAGCAAAGGCGAGGATATGGCTAAACAAGTTGCAGAAACCATAAAAACAATTTACAGTAAAACGGGGATAGATTTTGATATCCATGTTTCTAAAATAGCATCCTCAGGGGTACACAAAATTTTATAGAATGACATACTATAGCCTAAACGATAAATCTTATACCGCAACTTTTAAAGAGGCTGTGATAGCCGGTATTGCCCCAGATAAAGGTTTGTATTTTCCAGAACAAATAACACCACTACCAGAATCATTTTTTAAGAATATAACGGCCCTTAGTAAAGAGGAAATTGCATTTAATGCCATTCATCAATTTGTAGCTGATGAAATTCCAAACCAACGTCTACGTGAAATATTGGCCAATGTATTAGATTTTGATTTTCCTATAGTGCCAATTGAAAAAAATGTAGCAACCTTAGAATTGTTTCACGGCCCAACCATGGCTTTTAAAGATGTAGGAGCTCGTTTTATGGCCAATTGCTTAGGCTATTTTTCTGAGGGTAATGATGAAGAAGTCACAGTTCTAGTGGCTACATCTGGTGATACAGGTGGCGCTGTAGCTAACGGTTTTTTAGGTGTAAAAGGGGTTCGTGTGGTTATCCTATACCCTAGTGGTAAGGTCAGCGATATTCAAGAAAAGCAATTAACTACACTAGGGCAAAACATAACGGCAATTGAAGTAAATGGTGTTTTTGATGACTGCCAGAGTATGGTAAAAACGGCATTTTTAGATACGGACATTACCAAAGTTAGGAAGCTAACTTCTGCCAATAGCATCAATGTAGCCCGTTGGCTCCCTCAACTCTTATACTATTTATTTGCCTATAAACAAGCAAAAGAACAGGGCCAAGAAATTGTTTTTTCCGTTCCATCTGGAAATTTTGGAAACATTTGTGCCGGTATGGTAGCCCAAAAGTTAGGAATGCCCGTAAAGCACTTTGTGGCCGCAACAAATGTAAATGATGTGGTACCTCAGTTTATGGCGTCAAAAGGCAAATATAGACCTAAACCATCTACAGCTACTATTAGCAATGCAATGGATGTGGGCGATCCCAGTAATTTTATACGAATACAGCAATTATATGATAATGCATTTGAAACGCTTTCTAAAAGCCTTTCTTCCTATTCTTTTACAGACCAGGAAACAAAAGCTTCCATGAAAAAAATTTATGAAGAAACAGGTTACGTAGCGGATCCGCATGGAGCCGTAGGTTATCTTGGGCTTAAAAAGTTCCAAGAAACCAACCCAAACACCTATGGCATATTTTTAGAAACAGCGCATCCTGTTAAATTTTTACCCGTGGTAAAAGAAACGCTTGGTATAGAACCAGAAATTCCACCACAGATTATGAAGGTCATGAATGGGAAAAAAGAAGCTATTACAATAACCTCTTATAAAGAACTAAAAACCTATCTGTTAAAATCATAATGACAAATAGCCACGTTTTAACCCAGCTAGATTTAATATTTTTGCGCAGACTAAATTTCAACTAATGAAAAAAACTGCTTTAAACGATACACACGTTGCCTTGGGTGCTAAAATGGTACCCTTTGCTGGTTACGAAATGCCTGTTTCCTATGAAGGGGTTAATGCCGAGCATGAAACCGTCCGTAATGGAGTGGGTGTTTTTGATGTTTCCCACATGGGAGAGTTTCTGATAGAAGGACCTAACGCATTGGCCTTAATTCAAAAAATCAGTTCTAATGATGCCAGTAAACTCACGGTTGGTAAAGCACAATATAGTTGTATGCCCAATGAAACGGGTGGTGTGGTAGACGATTTAATCATCTATCGTGTTAAAGAAGAAACCTTTTTATTGGTTGTAAACGCGGCTAACATAGAAAAAGATTGGAATCATATTTCTAAATACAACAAGGAATTTGAAGCCAACATGAAAGATTTATCCGAAGGTTACTCACTTTTGGCCATTCAGGGTCCAAAAGCTCTTGAAGCTATGCAATCTTTAAGTTCGCATGATTTATCCGCTATCAGCTTCTACAACTTTGTAGTTGGGGATTTTGCCGGAATAGAACATGTAATTATTTCAGCAACAGGTTACACGGGATCCGGTGGGTTTGAGATTTATTGTAAGAACGCTGAAGTACAGCAAGTCTGGGACAAGGTTTTTGAAGCAGGTAAAGCTTATGGAATTAAGCCTATTGGTTTAGCCGCTAGAGATACTTTACGTTTAGAGATGGGGTATTGTTTGTATGGTAATGATATAGACGATTCTACTTCGCCTTTAGAAGCTGGTTTAGGATGGATTACCAAATTCAGCAAAGATTTTGTTAATTCGGATGCATTGGCCCAACAAAAAGAAAATGGGGTTTCTAAAAAGTTGGTGGCTTTTGAAATGTTAGAAAAAGCAATACCCAGACAAGGGTATGCAATTGTGGCAGATAATACCACTGTTGGCACCGTTACCTCTGGTACCATGTCTCCTTCTCTTAATAAAGGCATTGGATTAGGGTACGTACCTACCAATATGGCCAAACCTGGCACCCAAATACACATTCAAATACGTAAAAAGACAGTGCCGGCACAAGTGGTAAAATTACCCTTTTATAAGGTTTAAACAGAAACGAAAACTATATTAAAGCATCCTACCTTTGTAAAAGATAGGATGTTTGTTTTTTTAAATAAAGGAGAAAGCGGATTTGAGTAGTAGAGAAAAAGGAAAAAAAATACTGATTTTAGGTGGTAGCGGTTTTATAGGTAATGCCTTGTATAAAGAACTTAGGGGTTATTTTGATACGTATGGCACCTATTGCACCAACCCTACGTTTAGGAATAATCAGCAATTTTATCCTTACAATATGGTAGAGGACGATGTTTTTCCAATTTTGGAAAAAATAAAGCCCGATATTATCATCTCTGCCGTGAGGGGCGATTTTGCCGCCCAGCTTATTGCCCACCAACATTTGGTAGAATACGTGTCTGAGAATGATGCCAAAATACTATTCATATCATCGGCCAATGTATTTGACGCCTACAGCAAGTTTCCATCGTACGAATATGACAAAACCTTGTCTGGAAGTATTTATGGAAAATTGAAAATTAGGATAGAGAACATGCTCATGAGAATACCTCAAGAGAAAATGGCCATACTAAGGGTTTCTATGGTTTTTGGCAATGCATCCCCTCGTCTTAAAGAAATAAGAACGGCTTTACAAGAAAAAGAACCTATCGAGGTGTTTCCAAATTTAATAACCAATGTTATCGATGATGATAAATTATCTCAACAAATACATTACATCATAAACCAAAACCTTTATGGTATTTATCACCTTGGAAGTAAAGATTTGGTACATCATGAAGATTTTATAAAAGAAACCATTCAAAATCTTGGTAACTTTCACCCTATCCTTAAAAAAGTTTACACAACTAATGATGACCGTTACCTAGCTGCGTTACCCAAAAATCACCTACTACCCAAAAACCTACAATTTGGTTATCAAGAAGTTATAGACCATCATCTACCTATAGAATAATGCTTAATTTTAGGTCATGGAAAAATTGACCGAAAAAGAAATTACGGAAAAATTGACCCACTTAAAAGGTTGGGACTACAAAGACAATTGCATTCAAAAAAACTATGAGTTTAAAAATTTTAAGCAAGCATTTGCTTTTATGACCAGAGTTGCGTTTGAATGCGAAGCACAAAACCATCATCCAGATTGGGAAAATGTATACAATTCCGTAAGCATAAAATTGAACACACATGATGCTGGTGGCGTTACCCAAAAAGATTTTGACCTTGCCAAAACTATTCAAGATTTAGCCTAGGCTCAAATTTGTATTTCATAGTCTTGATTGATTAAATTTGTCGCTATCATAAAAATTAAAGTGTAAACATGGGAAGAGCTTTTGAGTTTAGAAAAGCCAGAAAAATGAAACGTTGGGCAGCAATGTCCAAAGCGTTTACCAGAATTGGCAAAGACATCGTTATGGCAGTTAAAGAAGGTGGCCCAGACCCGGATGCCAACTCTAGACTGCGTGCGGTAATACAGAACGCCAAGTCTGTAAACATGCCCAAAGACAATATAGAAAGAGCCATTAAAAGAGCTTCTGACAAAAGTCAGGGAGATTATAAAGAAGTACTTTTTGAAGGCTATGCGCCACATGGCATTGCTATCTTAATAGAAACGGCTACAGATAATAATACCCGTACCGTGGCCAATATTAGAAGTTATTTTAACAAATGTAATGGTAGCTTAGGTACTTCTGGATCTGTAGAGTTTATGTTTGACCATACCTGCAATTTTAGGATTAATGGAGAAGGCCTAGACCCAGAAGAATTAGAATTGGAGTTAATAGATTTTGGTGCCGAAGAAGTTTTTGTAGATGAAGACGGTATTTTAATATATGCTCCTTTTGAAAGTTTTGGAGATTTACAAAAAGAGTTGGAATCTAGAGAAATTGAGATATTATCTTCTGGTTTTGAACGTATACCACAAGTAACCAAAGAACTAAACGAAGAGCAAGTTGCAGATGTAGAAAAGTTATTGGAAAAGATAGAAGAAGACGATGACGTACAGAACGTATACCATACTATGAAAGAATAGTACACTTATACTAAACAAATTACAATAAGAAAGCCGCTACTTAGCGGCTTTCTTGTTTATACGATAATGATGTTAACGTTTTAGTAAATCATGTACTTTAATCATTTCTTCAACGGTAAACTCTTTTTCTTTAAACCAATCATGCGCAGCAATACGCCTATTCTCTATCTGAGCGCAACGTATAGCATCTAAACTAACCAAATGCCAGTGAACCCCTTTTTTTCTATACACGGAATAGCCAACATCTTCCATAATAAAAGACTCCTTTGGTATATTTATTAAGCGAACTCCGTTCTTTAAAATTGCCAACGTTTTGGTAAGTTCTACTACAACAGAAAAAGAATATCTTTTAAAATCTGCAAAGCCATTCTGCCTTACATTATATACTTTATCTCCTATTTCTAATGGTCTCATACTACGGTTTACACCACAAATATACTGGTATGGCATACGCAAGAAAAGTAGTTTTAAAGTGGTTTATTAACATATTTATAACAGTTTAAAAAAGAGCTTTATACCTAAAAATTACACGCCAAACATATATTTTTTATACATTGTAGCTTGTAACAAAACCGTGGTAATGCGCCTGCATTTATTAGACCGTTCTAGCATAGATAATACCTCCGTAACCGTTTCTCACAATTGTTACCCTCATTTTCTAAAAATTTGGCATTTCCATGAAGAATTGGAACTGGTTTACATCTTAAAAAGTTCAGGAACTCGTTTTATTGGTGATCATATTGGCAAATTTGACCGCGGAGAACTTGTTTTAATTGGTAAAAACGTACCACATATGTGGCTAAATGACGACTCCTATTTTGATAAAGAGAATCCTTTAGAAGCAGAGGCGGTTGCTATTCATTTTAAAGAAAATTTTGCCGGAAATACGTTCTTTTCATTACCAGAAATGCGGACCATTTCTAAATTGCTTTCTAAAGCGAGCCAAGGCATTCGTTTTTATGACCTTTCAAACACGCTTAAAAATAACCTTCTAAATCTTAGCAATCATAATCCTGCCATTCGTTTATTACGAATTTTGGAAATTCTGCTAGAATTGGCACAATCGGAATCTTTTGAAATACTCTCTAGCAATGGGTTTATCAATACGTTTCATAAAACTGCAGACCATAAAATGAATAATATTTATGAGTTTGTATTCAACAACTTTCACAACGCCATTAGTGCTAAAGATGTTGCTAATCACATCCACATGAATCCGTCCGCTTTTAGCCGTTTTTTTAAAAATACCCACAGAAAGCCGTTTACGCGTTTTTTAAATGAAATTCGGGTGGGTTTTGCCTGCAAACTCCTTTTGGAAAACAAAGAAAGTATAACGCATATTGCTTTCATAAGTGGTTTTGGCAATATTTCTAATTTCAACAGACAATTTAAATTGATCAAAGGAGAAACGCCGCGCTCTTATTTAAAAAGGCATCAGGAACATTTCTAAAATTGCAAAAAAAGTATAGGTTTATGCGTTTTATTAGGTGGTATTGTCAAAAATAGGCTACTACTTTTGATTAAAACAGTAACAAATGTCTAAACCCGTAACAATTACTGCCGTAATTGCTCGCGATATTCGCTTTCCTACCAGCAAATCTTTAGATGGCTCAGATGCCATGAATCCAGACCCAGACTATTCTGCCGCCTATGTAATTTTAGAAACAGATGTGCAAGACTTAGAAGGTCATGGTTTAACCTTTACCATTGGTAGGGGCAATGAATTATGCACCAAAGCAATTGAATCGTTGGCCCATTTGGTTGTTGGTAAAACTTTAGAAAGCTTTACGAGCAACATGGGTGCTTTTTGGAAAATGATAACCGGAGATAGCCAACTAAGATGGTTAGGGCCAGAAAAAGGCGTTATACATTTAGCTACAGGTGCCGTGGTAAATGCCGTATGGGATCTATATGCCAAATTGGCTCAAAAACCACTTTGGAAACTTTTGGCAGATATGTCCCCAGAAGAACTGGTCAATTGTGTAGATTTTACTTATATCACAGACGCCATTACACCAGATGAAGCCCTTAATCTACTTAAAAGTAAGGCAAAATCTAAGGCAGAGCGTATTACGTATTTAAAAGAAAATGGTTATCCCGCCTATACTACTTCCGCTGGTTGGTTGGGCTATTCTGATGATAAAATGAGAAGGTTGTGTAGAGAAGCTAAAGAAAGTGGTTTCAAACACATGAAAATCAAGGTAGGTTCAGACCTTAAGGATGATATGAGAAGAGCCTCCATTATTAGAGAAGAAATTGGGGACGATTTAAAGTTAATGATGGACGCCAACCAAAAATGGGATGTAGACGAAGCCATTGCCAACATGGAATCGTTAAAAGAATTTAACCCATGGTGGATAGAAGAACCAACGAGTCCCGATGATATCCTAGGACATGCCAAAATTGCTAGAGCTGTAAAACCTATAGAAGTAGCAACAGGGGAACATTGCCAAAACAGGGTTATTTTTAAACAATTGATGCAAGCAGGTGCCTTAGGTATTTGTCAAATTGATAGTTGTAGGGTTGGTGGCGTAAACGAAATTTTGGCCATACTTTTAATGGCGGCCAAATTTGACATTCCCGTTTGCCCCCATGCCGGTGGAGTTGGTCTTTGTGAATACGTACAACATTTATCTATGATAGATTACATTGCCATAAGTGGTAAATTAGATGATCGTATCATTGAGTTTGTAGATCATTTACATGAACATTTTATAGAACCTGTAGTCATTAAAAACGGCGCCTATATGCCTCCTAAACTACCTGGCTATAGTATTACCATGAAAAACAAATCTTTGGATACCTATGAGTTTCCAAATGGTGATTTTTGGAAAGAAGAATTAAAAACTAAAGTATCATGAAGTTTAACCTAACCGGAAAACATGCCTTAGTAACTGGTGGCGGTAGCGGCATTGGACAGGCCATAGCCAAAACTTTTGCAGAACAAGGTGCCACCGTCCATATTATTGAGCTTAGCAAAGAAAATGCCGTAGATACATTACTACAAATAGAAAAGAAAAAGGGTAAAGCTTTTGCCTACACCTGTAACGTAGTTGATCAGCAACAAGTATTAAATACGGTAAACAGCATTGCTCAAGAACACCCCTTATCCATATTAATAAATAATGCTGGTATTGCGCATGTAGGAAATATTGAACAAACCACGGAAGAAGATTTAGACCGGGTTTATAATGTTAATGTAAAAGGCGCCTATAATTGTATGTATGCCATGGTGCCACACCTTAAAGAGAACGGCGGGGTTATTATTAACATGGCTTCTATAGCGTCTTCTGTAGGCATAACTGACCGTTTTGCTTATTCTATGAGTAAAGGGGCTATATTAACCATGACGTATTCCATAGCCAAAGATTACGTGAACCATAATATAAGATGCAACAGTATTTCACCCGCACGTGTGCATACTCCCTTTGTAGATGGCTTTTTAAAGGCAAATTATCCAGGACAGGAAGAGGAAATGTTCAAAAAACTATCGGCTACGCAACCTATTGGAAGAATGGGAAAACCAGAGGAGATTGCTAACTTGGCACTATACTTATGCTCAGAAGAAGCATCTTTCATTACGGGAACCGATTTTCCAATAGATGGTGGATTTATAAAATTAAACGGATAAAACACTAAAAATGAAATTAATACGCTTTGGCGCACCCGGCCAAGAAAAACCGGGCATATTAACAGATGAGAACATAAGACTAGATGTTTCCGGATTTGTTTCAGATTACGATGAGGCTTTCTTTGAAAACGACGGTCTCTCTAAATTAGCCCAATACGTGGCCAAAAACGAAACTTCTTTACCCGTAATTAATGATCAAGAAAGGTTAGGGGCGCCAATAAAAAGACCATCAAAAATAGTATGTGTTGGCTTAAATTACGCCAAGCACGCAGCAGAAAGTGGTATGGCCTTGCCAAAAGAACCTGTATTGTTTTTTAAAGCTACCTCTGCTATTTGCGGCCCAAATGACCCGGTAATAATTCCAAGAAATAGTGAAAAAACAGATTGGGAAGTAGAGTTAGCCGTGGTAATTGGAAAAAAAGCTAGCTACGTAACCAAAGAAAATGCCATGGACTATGTTGCAGGTTATGCGTTGCATAACGACTATAGCGAACGTGCTTTTCAATTAGAAAAAGAAGGGCAATGGGTAAAAGGTAAAAGCTGCGATACATTTGCGCCCATAGGCCCATTTTTGGCAACTAAAGAAGAAGTGCCTAATCCGCATAATCTAAACTTATGGCTAAAAGTTAATGGTAAACTTTTACAGGATAGCAATACGGAAGATTTAATCTTTGACATTCCACATTTAGTAAGTTACATAAGCGAATACATGACACTATTACCAGGAGATATCATTTCTACGGGCACACCTTTTGGTGTAGGCCTTGGTTTTGATCCTCCACGCTACCTTAAGCCAGGAGATGTAGTAGAGTTAGGTATAGACAAATTAGGTGTTTCGTCTCAAATAGCGCAAGCCCACAGCTAATGATAATAGACAGCCATCAACATTTTTGGGAATATGACCCGGTCCGAGATGCTTGGATAGATGATTCTATGCAGGTTATTAGGCGTAATTTTCTACCAGAAGATTTATTACCCATCTATCAGGCCAATAGTGTTGATGGCTGTATTGCCGTACAAGCAGACCAATCTTTAAAAGAAACCGATTTTCTTCTAAAGTTAGCAGCGAACAATTCATTTATAAAAGGTGTTGTTGGCTGGGTAGACCTTTGCGATATTTCCGTAGAAGAAAGCTTGGCACATTACAATACTTTCAATTCTTTTAAAGGGGTTAGGCATATTTTGCAGGCAGAAAACCAAGGTTTTATGCTAAGTGATCCATTTTTAAATGGAATTAGTAAATTGGAAAAGTATGGCTTAACCTATGATATTTTAATTTTTCCTAATCAATTACAAGCGGCAAAAAAATTGGTGAAGAAATTTCCCAACCAGTTTTTTGTAGTAGACCATTTGGCAAAACCCTACATTAAAGACGGTCGCATCTTAGATTGGAAAGAAGACCTCAAAGACTTAGCACAATTACCCAATGTTTATTGTAAACTATCTGGCTTAGTAACCGAAGCAACTTGGGACAAATGGATTCCAAATGATTTTGAACCTTATTTAGATGTAGTATTTGAGGCGTTTGGTTGCGATAGATTATTATTCGGTTCAGATTGGCCGGTATCCAATCTAGCTGCAAATTTTAAAGAGGTCTTATCCATTGTTGACAATTATATAGCTACTTTAACTGCTAATGAAAGAAGTAAAATCATGGCCAAAAATGCCATTCAATTTTATAAGCTATAAAGATTAACTAAACCGCTTACACAAACGTAGAATGGATTTAAACTTAAAAAATAAAGTTATATTGATAACCGGCGGTTCTTCTGGTATTGGTAGGGGTATTGCCCTTACCCTGGCCCAAGAAGGCGCTAACCTTTTTATAGTTGGTAGAAACGAAACCAACCTAAAATCTGTTATAGAAGAATTACAACAATTTGGTGTAAGGGCAGCGTACTGCACGGCAGAACTTACCTTACCAGAAGATTGTAAAAAAGCTATTGACCAATGCTTAGCAGTTTTTGGAACAATAGATGGTTTGGTAAATAATGCAGGAGTTAATGATTCTGTTGGCTTAGAGACGGGAAACCATGAAGAATTTATGCGTTCTATCTCTAGAAACCTTACCCACTATTACATGATGGCGCATTATGCCCTACCCCAATTAAAATTAAGTAAAGGTGCAATTGTTAATATTGGCTCCAAAACATCAATAACGGGTCAAGGAGGCACCTCTGGTTATGCTGCAGCCAATGGTGGCCGTAATGCACTTACCCGAGAATGGGCGGTAGAGCTACTACCCTACTCCATTAGAGTAAATGCGGTAATAGTTGCGGAATGTTATACCCCGTTGTACGAGAGATGGATAAGCTCTTTACCCAATTCCAAAGAACGGTTAGAAGAAATCAATAATAAAATTCCTTTGGAAAATAGAATGACCACTGAATTTGAAATTGGAAGTACGGTGGCATTTTTGCTTTCCAATAAATCTAGCCATACCACAGGGCAATTACTTTTTGTAGATGGTGGTTACACCCATCTAGATAGAGCCCTATAAACTGCAAACCACAAACAAACAACTAAAAACTAGAATGAAAATAGAGCAAAAACCGGCCGTTGTTGCCAAGAAAACACTAATTCCGTTTATTTTAATCACTTCCTTATTTGCGCTTTGGGGGTTTGCCAATGCGGTTACAGATCCAATGGTACAAGCTTTTAAAAAGGTATTAGAGCTTTCTAATGCCCAGGCAGCATGGGTACAAATGGCTTTTTATGGTGGTTATTTCTGTATGGCTTTACCTGCAGCATTGTTCGTTAGAAAATTTTCTTATAAGATTGGCGTATTAATTGGCTTGGCGCTCTATGCCGTTGGCGCTTTACTATTTTATCCAGCGGCCATAACCGAACAGTTTTGGTTCTTTTGCTTAGGCCTCTATATTTTAACCTTTGGCCTAGCTTTTTTAGAAACTACCGCCAACCCTTACATCCTTGCAATGGGAGACCCAAAAACCGCAACACAAAGATTAAATCTTGCCCAAGCGTTTAATCCTGTAGGGTTATTATTAGGCCTTTTTGTAGCCCAACAATTTGTTTTAAAAAACCTACAGTCCGACGACATTGATAACTATGCCGCCTTAAGCGAAACCAAAAAAGCAATGATAAGAACCGCGGATTTAATGGTTATACGTGACCCTTATGTAATTCTAGGACTCGTAATCATAGGTATTTTTGTGCTAATTGCCGTGAGTAAAATGCCCCAAACCAAAGGGGATGGCAACATACCTAGTATTGCCCAAACTTTTAATTCCCTTAAAAAGAATAAAAATTACGTGTTTGGTGTACTTTCTCAAGTATTCTACGTAGGAGCCCAAATCATGTGTTGGACATACATTTACCAATATGCCGAAGCTATAGGAATCTCTAGTGAGCGTGCGGCCAACTATCAATTTGCAGCCTTTATCTTATTCTTGGTGGGCCGTGTTATTGGTACCTATTTACTGCGTTTTATTTCTTCGGGGAAACTACTTAAGTTCTATGCAATTGCTGCAATATTAAGTGCCGTAGTAACCATAACCGTACAAGGCATTGTTGGTCTTTATGGTTTAGTATGCATAACCTTGTTTATGAGCGTAATGTTCCCAACTATTTATGGGATTGCATTAGAAGGATTAAAAGAAGAAGAATCTAAGATTGGTGCGGCAGGTTTGGTTATGGCCATAGTTGGCGGGGCCTTAATGCCAAATTTACAGGGCAGAATTATAGACATTGGCGGTTATGGAGTAAACGACACCCAAATTTTAGGGATAACCGAGATTAATTTTTCATTTATTCTACCCTTAGGGTGCTTCATCGTTATTGCCTTTTATGGTAATTATGCGCAAAAACTATTTGATAAATAAAATGAAAAAACAAAGGCATTGCTTTGCTTTAGACCTAATAGACGATGCCGAATTAATAGCGGCGTATAAAAAACATCATACTAAAGTCTGGCCAGAAATTATCAGCAGTATAAAATCCGCAGGTATTATAGATTTAGAAATCTATCTGGTTGCGAACAGACTTTTTATGATAATGGAAACAGAAGACAATTTTTCTTTTGAATTGAAAGAAGAAATGGATAAAAAAAATACCAAAGTACAAGAGTGGGAAACACTTATGTGGAAATACCAAAAAGCATTACCGCTTGCAAAACCAGGAGAAAAATGGCAATTAATGGACTTGATTTTTAAATTATGAGTAGCAAAAAGTGGACAATTAATAACGCCTACCCTTCTGTTACGGATTTGCGGAATAAAGCAAAACGAAAAATTCCAAAATTTGCTTTTGAGTATCTAGATGGTGGTTGCAACGAAGATGTTAATCTTATTAAAAACACTACGGATATAAGGGAGGTAGAACTTTTACCGAGCTATTTAACCAAACACCAAGGCTCTACCATGCAAACAGAATTGTTTGGCCATAAATATGATGCTCCCTTTGGTATAGCGCCAGTTGGTCTTCAAGGTTTAATGTGGCCCAATGCACCAGAAATACTCGCTAAGGCCGCTTTTGAGCATAATATACCTTTTATTTTAAGTACGGTAACTACAAGCAGCATTGAGCGCATTTCTGAAATAACGGAAGGTAAAGCATGGTTTCAGCTGTATCATCCTACCGAGAATAAGTTACGGGACGATATTATAAATAGAGCCGCAGCGGCTTCTTGTCCTGTTTTGGTAATTCTATGTGATGTACCCACCTTTGGGTTTAGACCTAGAGATATACGAAATGGATTGGCCATGCCACCCAAAATGAGCCTAAGTAATATTTTACAAATTTTGGGCAAACCAGAATGGGCCTACAAAACCCTTGTTCACGGTCAACCTAATTTTGAAACACTTAAACCTTATATGCCCAAAAACCTAGATTTAAAACAACTAGGTAAGTTTATGGACCAAACGTTTTCGGGCAGGTTAAACGAAGAAAAGATTAAGCCCATAAGAGATATGTGGAAGGGTAAATTGGTTTTAAAAGGCGTTGCTACGGAGATGGATGCCGAAAAAGCCATACGTTTGGGCCTAGACGGTATTATAGTTTCTAACCATGGAGGTAGGCAATTAGATGCAGGAGAATCTACCATTAAACCCTTAACAAGAATTGCCGAAAAATATGGAGACCAAATAAAAGTAATGATGGACAGTGGTTTACGCTCTGGACCAGATGTTGCTAGAACAATGGCATCTGGCGCAGCTTTTACTTTTTTAGGCAGATCTTTTATGTATGGTGTGGCTGCGCTGGGTAGCAAAGGAGGAGACCACACCATTTCATTACTTAAGACCGAATTACAACAGGTTATGGAACAAATTTGTTGCGAAGAAGTAGCCGATTTTCCAAATCACTTAAACACTTTATAATATAAAAAAGGCTGCCTATTGGCAGCCTTTTTTTCTCAATCCAAATACATCTAACTTAATTGTTATATAAGTATAATGAAGCTGCTGCTTCTAAATCATTAACCAATGCTGGCGCAATATCTCCTGTTGCTTCTAAAGCTCCCGTAAAACCTAAAACTTTACCGTTACCAATTTCCGCAACATACACTGTTTTGGTTTTATGGTCGTAGGCAACATCAATTGGATTACCCATTTGAGTTGCAGCTCCTGCCACCCTTAATTGATTGGCCAACGCCAAAGTTCCTCCATTTTCTACAGCATCTAACATGGCTGTTGCGTTCATGGTTACCTGAAATCCGCCATCGTCCGTGGTATTTGCAGCATCCCCTATATCTGTTAAAACCAAGACATCATCTGCGGCACTGTAGGTTATACCATGGGTTCTTACTATGCCTTCTACCGTTATACGTTTAGTTGCGGTAAGCGTACCATCTGCAATATTGGAGAAGAAATCGCCATAAATTGCCAAATCGCTTGTAGTATCAACAACTGCTAATAAATCATTTCCTTTAAAAGCAATTCCCCACACCGGAAAGCCTGTTTCAAAAACACCTTCTATTGTAAAGCTGCCATTGGTATAGGTATATACAAACAGCTTATTTTCACCATTATCTGCTACCACAACTTTGTCACCGTAAACTGCTATTTCTCTTGGGCTATTTAAATCTGCCATGCTCTGGGAGTCTGGAGAAATCATAGCTGCATCCATATTATTAGAAAAATCCGCAAAAGCTTCTACCATTAGATTAGAGCGTGAAGCTTGAAAAACCATATCGTTCAAAGCAGAATAATAAATACCTTCTGTAGCCGTAGATGTTGTTTCTACTGTTTTAATTGCTCCGGTTAATAGATCGTAAACCGTGATATCACCATTTGCCGTGCTCGTAGTAAATAAGGTAGATGAGAAGTTCATAGAAGCAACGCCAAAATCCATATCCGTTTCATCACTAGAAAAGAAAATAGAAGATGTAGAGGTAAGGTCCTTATTAAAACTTGGTGAAAGATTACCACCGTTATCAATATTTGTAAAGCCCAATACTTTTCCAGTTCCTATGTCGGAGATATAAACTGCATCCGTTTCTGAATCATAGGCAACATCTATAGGATTACCCATTAGGGTTGCATCACCGGCCACCCTTGTTTGCATACTGGTAGGCAATATATCACCGTCTGATAAAGCGTCAAATTTTGTAGAAAAATTGTTTATGACATGAAAACCGCCATCATCTGTAGTATTAGCTGCATCACCAATATCTGTCATTACCATGGTATCATCCGTACCACTATACGCCAATCCATGCGTTCTAACTATACCAGCTATTGTAACTCTTTTATTAGGAGCCATTACACCAGTTGATGCATTTGCGACAAAATCATAGTAAACCGCTAAATCACTAGACTTATCTACTACTGCATATAAATCATCGCCTTTAAAGGTAATACCCCATAATGCAAAAGGCACTTCTACCGTAGCATCTAAGGTAAACCCAGCTGTATTTTTGGTGTATACAAAAAGCTTATTGCTTCCGTTGTCCGCAACCACATAAGTGTTACCCTTTACCGCCAATTCCCTTGGACTTTCTAAATCTGCATTAGCACTTAAAGTAACAGAAACAGCCGTATTTGCCGTTACCGTACTTACTTCTGAATAGGCCTCCAATGCCAAACCTGATCTTGAAGCTTGAACCACTAAATCTTCGGTAGCATCATAATAAATACCCTCTGCCGCTGTTGAATTGGTATTTAATGTAACCTGTGAATCATTAGTTAAATCAAAAATGGTAATGTCCCCATTTTCATTGTTTGTAGTATACAATTGTGCGCGTCTACCCTCTTGCATACCGTCATCTTCCATAACCATCATTTCAGAATCATCATCGCTACAGGCAGTAAAAACTAAAGCCGTACATGCCGATAATAACAATGATCTTCCCGTTAGTGTTTTTAAAACTTTCATAAGAATCTGTTTAATTGTTCTAAAGATTACCTACGAGAATATGAATATTGGGTTTTCTTAAAAACAGCCAAATTCTGTTAAAAAAAAAGAAGTAATTGTTAAACCTGATCGTAACCGGTTTAGGAATAACTGTATTGGGGCACTTTACCTATTACCCCATTAAAAAATGTGCGTATGTAGTTTAGGTCTTTAGTGTAATCTCCTGTGGGCCCAAAAGGCTTACTAAATTTAACTTCCTTTTTTCCAAAATCAAAAGCCACTAATACTATGGGCACGTTGGCACTTAATGCAATGTAGTAGAAACCAGTTTTTAGGTCAGTTACTTTTTTACGGGTACCTTCTGGTGCCAAAGCTAACCTAAACACTTTTTTATTATTAAAAATTGCTGCTACGGACTGCACTAGATTACTGTTCTTGGTACGGTCTACGGGAGTACCACCCATCCATCTAAAGAACCATCCATATGGTGGTTTAAATAATGCTTGTTTACCAATAAAATGCATTTTCTTGTTAATGATACTTCTACACAAAACCCCTAAAACAAAATCCATCCAATGGGTATGTGGTATAACGGCAATTACGCATTTTTTAACATCTGGGAATTCGCCATTGAATTTCCAGCCCATTATTTTAAATAGGATTATATGGGACAGCCATTTTGCCATTAAATCTTTTTATAAATGTCGATTAAATCTTCTTTGGAAATTTTAGATTTCCAATCTGGACCTAATGCATTTTCCCATAGCGGCGCCATACCCAACGCAATTTTAGCCATTAGTTCAAATTCAGCATCGGTGCAATTAGCACAAATTCCTTTAGGTAAGGAAATGTTGTGTTTTTGTAGCATTCTATTAAAAAGTGCAACACCTTTTGGATAAAATGCTTCTAAAAACTGAAAAACCAAACAATTACCAATACCATGCTTGGTACTTAAAACATAAGAAAGCCCATAACTCATAGCGTGTGCCACGCCTACCTGAGAATAAGCAATACTCATACCCCCATGCCAAGACGCCATCATTAATTTTTCTTCGGCTTCCACTTTCGGAATATCTTCTAGGAATACCTCTTTACACAAGTCATAGGCCTTTTCACCATAACTTTCACTAAAGGCGTTTAGATAAGTTCCTTCCAAAGATTCTACACAATGGATAAAACAATCCATACCGGTATAAAACCACTGTTCTTTGGGCACAGTAGCTAAAAAATCAGGGTCTAAGACTACTTGGTCATATGTGGTGTGGTCCGAGTTTAATCCCAGTTTTTTCTCTGGCCCCATTAAAACCGCTGTTCTAGAAACCTCTGCACCGGTACCGCTAATAGTAGGTATACCTACATGATACAATCCAGGCCTTTTTATTAAATCCCATCCTTGATAATCGGCAGATGACCCAGGGTTGGTCATTAAAAGGGCAACCGCCTTGGCCATGTCTAAAAGAGTACCGCCTCCAATTCCAATAATTCCAGAAGGCAACTCAGTATAGTCTGTCTTTAACTTGGCTACCAAGGCATCTACTTGTTCTGTTTTAGGTTCTTCTTCTGCAGATATGTAAATAATTTGGTCGTTAAATAACAACGGAATTTTGGAATGTAAATCCGTACCTTCAAAAAAGGCATCTATTAAGTAAATAAATGGAGCCTCAGAATTTCTACGTTTTGGCATTAAGATGGTGTCTAAACTTGTAAAACTACCTCGGCCAAAAACCACTCTGGGCACCATTGGAAAATTCTTGTATGTTTTGATCTGTTCCAGTGTTCTGTTCTTTATAAACCAATCTGGTTTTAATTAAAAAGAGGTATCAGCTCTTTTATCGAATTTAATTTTAGATAATCACTCTCTTGTTCTTCCTTATCGCTTACCGTTTCGTGCACCCAAGTAGTATGGAATGGAATATGAACTGCCTTAGCGCCAAGGTTTATCAAGGGTATAACATCTGACTTTAGTGAATTCCCTACCATTAAAAATTCATCTACATCTATCTCTAAGTGTTCCAAGAGGTTTTTATAATTGCTTTCTTTCTTATCACTTAACACCTCAACATGATGAAAATAGCTGCTTAAACCAGACTTTTCTAACTTGCGTTCTTGGTCTAGCAAATCGCCTTTAGTCAATACAATTAACCGGTAGCCTTTGTCACTCAATGCTTTTAAGGTTTCCGTTACCCCATCTAATAACTCAACGGGTTGGGAAATCATTTTTTTACCCAAATCCAATATCTCTACCAGGGTTTCTTGCGGTATTTTATTTTGCGATAGGTCCAAAGCAGATTCTATCATGGACAATACAAAACCTTTAATTCCATAACCATACAGGTCAAGGTTTTTTATTTCCATTTTAAAAAGCTCTTGGTCTACCTTATTTTTGGTTTCATAGTTTTCTAATAAGGTGGCAAAACGCTCTTCAGTTTCCCTAAAATAGGTTTCGTTTACCCAAAGGGTATCATCTGCATCAAAGCCTATAACCTTTATCTTCTTAAAATCTACTTCCATTCTTTACGTGCTCTTTCCAAATCTTCTGGGGTATCTATTTCTACACCCGTAACATGGGTCTCTACCATTTTTATTTTTTTGCCGTATTCCAAAAAGCGAATGGCTTCAATTTTCTCCGTAGCCTCCAAAGGTAACATGGGTAGTTGTGTAAAATCTTGAATGGCTTGTTTTCTAAAGGCATAAATTCCCTTGTGCTTATAATAAGTAGCCCCACCATTTTTATCTCTTGGAAAAGGAATAGGTGAACGGGAAAAATAAAGTGCAAAATCTTGATTATCTACAATTACTTTAACCGTATTTGGATTTTCTATCTCTTCCCAATCATTAATTGGCGTCATTAGGGATGCCAAATCTATTTCTTTTTGGGTATCCTTTTTAAAGACCTGAATTACCTTTTCTAAACTTTCATGGTCTATAAAAGGTTCGTCTCCCTGTACATTTACCACAATATCAACCTCTATATCTGCAACGGCTTCTGCAATACGATCGCTACCGCTTTCGTGTTCCTTTTTACTCATAATTACGTTACCTCCGTTTTCTTTTATCAAATCGAAGATTTCTTTGCTATCCGTAACTACATAAACAGCTTCAAATAATTTGGTATTAACGGCAGCCTCATAGGTTCTAAGAATAACCGGCTTTCCTGCTAAATCTTGCATTAATTTAGCAGGAAACCTAGAAGCCTTATACCGTGCAGGTATCATGGATATTACCTTCATAAAATTGGGTATGCGTTGTTGTCTTAGTTTTTTAATCGAGGTCTGAGTTTTCTGTAAACCCTAAAAATAATTGCTAAAATTACGATAACTAATATTACTGCAACAATAGGGGCAAAAATAGATGCCGTGGAAACTACTACGGCCGTACCGGTTTCTACCGTAGATACAACCGGATTTGCCAAGCCTCCCGTAGTAGCTGTAGAGGTAAGCCTACCTGCTGCATTGGCACCTTTTATAGCAGAAGCTGTGCCCCCGCCTGCAATAATGGCCAAAGACCAAGTTATAACCGGATCTAAATCTGCAATTGTGGATACCATTACGGCTGTACCAGCAATAGCGGCTAATGGAATAGCCAAGCTATCCAAGGCATTGTCTACCCATGGAATAAAATATGCAAAAATCTCAAAAACAGTTGCTGCACCAAGCGTTAAAACGGCTGCCAGACTTCCAATCCAATTCCAGCTATCATTGAGCTCCCAAACACCAAAATAAGAAGCTAAACTTAGAGCAAAAAGTGGCAAAAAGACCCTAAAACCTGCAGAAGCAGCTAGGCCTACACCTAAAAATATACTAATGATGGTTTCTGAAGTCATGCTAAATGTATTTGTTTAAAAATAGACTATTCGTCTTCAAGAAAAAAATCCTTTTTAAACCCTATTAGGTATAATTTGTTCTTTGCCCTTGTGATTGCGGTATACAACCACCTTAAATTTTCCTTATCCATGCCATTAGGCATGTAGGGTTGCTCCACAAAAACCGTATCCCATTGGCCACCTTGCGATTTATGACAGGTAATGGCATAGCTAAATTTTACTTGCAGTGCATTGAAATACTTATTATTCTTTACACCTAAAAACCGTTTGTAGTTAGATTTTTCATGGGCATAGTCTTGACTTACTTCTTGGTACAACCTATTACCATCTTCATAAGATAAAGAAGGGGTTTCTGCTGCAATGGTATCTAACAGTAAAACCGTTTCAAAAGGTTTTTGGTTGGGGTAATCTACCATCTGTACTTTAACTTCTGCAAATTTAAAGCCATACAACTCCTTTATGGCAAAAAGCTCAAGAATTTCTATGATATCGCCATTGGCAATAAACCCAGCTTCCGAATTTGGTTTGAGCCAGAAATAATTGTTTTTCACCACCATCATAAAATCACCAACAGAGATTTCGTTTTCCAAAAAAAGAATTCTGCTTCTAATGTTCTCGTTAAATAAATTGGCCCTTTTGTTAGACCGTACAATAATCGCAGTTTCTTCCTTACCATTCTCTGCATACGACGTATCTATGGCCTCTTGTACCTCATAACCATCTACCAACCTTGCAATATCTGTAAAACCAGAAACGGAAAACTTAAAATCAGAATAAAACGCATCTTGCAACTGCTCCCTTAAATTGGTGGCATTAAAAAGAATTCCTGAGGTGGTGGATTGCCGCATTACCTCGTCCAATTCTATTTTTTTTACATCCTTATTGTAGTTCAATTCTAATTTACCGGCGTCCAATGCAGGACTCAAATCTAATTTAACCGGTGGCAGCTGGGCCGTATCTCCAATTAAAACCAGCTTACAATTATGACCGCTGTATACGTAAAATATTAAATCGTCTAATAAAGAACCATTTTCAAATAATTTGGAATCTGATGGCGCATCTGGAATCATAGATGCCTCATCTACAATAAAAACAGTATTTCTATGCTTATTAGGCGCAAGGGTAAACTGCACCCCGCCACCCTGTTGTTTTTTAGGAAAATAGATTTTTTTATGTATGGTAAATGCCTGTGTATTAGAATAATTGGTCATAACCTTAGCTGCCCTACCGGTCGGTGCCAATAACACGGCCGTTTTTTTAACTTTCCAAAGACTTTTTACCAAGCTACCTATTATAGTAGTTTTTCCAGTACCTGCATATCCTTTTAATAGAAAAAGTTGTTCTTTGGATTTAGCCATTACAAACTCTGCTAGCTGCCGTAACGTTAAGTCTTGCAGCGAAGTAGGCTTGTGCGGAAATTTATCAATTAAATAAACGTAAAAATTCTCAGGTGTTAGTTGGTCCATACTTGGCCAAAGATAGCCATCATTTTTAGGACAAAAACTTTCATCATTCAAAAAAAATTGTAGATTTGCTTTTAACCACTAAATGTAATTAATACTATATAGAATGAAGACCATTTTACAAATAGCTCTTTGGATTTTATGCGGAGTTTTTGCTTATTTAATCTATCAGTCCGTAATGGCTCCTATTGAGTTTAATAAAGTACGTGAAGAACGTTATGCTGCCGTTATTGCCAAACTTAAGGATATCAGGGATTCTCAAGAGGCCTACAAAAAAGTAAACGGAAAATATGCTAAAGATTTTAATAGCCTAATCCAATTTATAGATACGGCTAACTTTACAATTACCCAGCAACGTGATTCTTCTTTTATGCGTTACGATAAAAGATTCCAGATAGACATGCAGGTAGATACCGTTGTGGTAGATACTTTAGGATTTGTTAAAGTAAAAGATACTTTGTTTGGTAAGGATAACCGTTACACCTCTATGATGAACGTGCCTTACGCTCAAGGAGATGTAAAATTTGATATGAAGACGGATATCATTGAAAAGAGTGGTTTTAAAGCTCCAGTATTTGAAGTAAGCGTTAAAAAAGATGCAATTCTTTACGATCAACCAGATGATTTAAGAGCAAAGGAAAACGCTCATAATAGTGTGGAGGAAGTTAATGGAAATACAATTAAAGTAGGATCATTAACCGAGGTAAGCACCAATGGTAACTGGCCTCCTATCTATGATAGAAAATTAGAAAATTAATGGGGTGACCGATTCTAAGAATAATTTTAAGAAACTGTCCATTCAGGTAAGCTTGAATGGACTTTCTTTTTGTGTACTGGACACTATTTCTAAAAAGATAGAAATGGTAGACCAAGTAACGTTCAAAACAGAGCTTACACCTTACCTTCTTCTAAAAGAATTAAAAGCTAGTATTGAAAAGCATAACCTGGCTGGTGTAGACTTTAACGAGGTGGCGGTTTTACATAGAAACAACCTATTTAGTTTGGTGCCAAAAGCCTTGTTTGATCCTGAAGAATTGGCCAACTACCTAAAATTCAATGCAAAAATTCTAGCAACAGATCAGATTGTTCATGATCAAGTTCCCAACCAGGATATTATTTGTGTTTATGTACCTTTCACCAACATAAACAATTACCTTTTAAACCTATTTGGGTCATTTGAATTTAAACATTCTAGTTTGGCCGTAATACAAACCCTACTAGCAGAAAATAAACAGCAAAAAACCTGCTACGTTCATGTTACGCCCAAAACCCTAGAAATCTGTGTTATTGAACACAAACAACTTAAGTTATACAATCAATTTGATTATATCTCTAAGGAAGATTTTCTTTACTACATTCTTTTCACCTATGAACAATTGGGCTTAGATACGGAAAAAGTGCCCTGCCATTTGTTTGGAAGTATAGACACTACAGACGAAAATTTTATTCTTACCGAAAAGTACATTAAAGAAATACATTTAGCCGAACCTGAAAATACCGCTTACGAACTGGAGGTTCACCAAAAAACAGCGATAGACTTAACACTATTAAGCGCTTTATAAATGCGAATAATATCTGGAAAATATAAAGGTAAAAGGCTAGTAGCCCCTAAAAAACTACCCGTAAGGCCAACAACGGACATGGCCAAGGAAAGCCTATTTAATATTTTACGAAACAGATATTATTTAGAAGATTTACAAGTGTTAGACCTTTTTGCAGGAACCGGAAACATAAGTTTTGAATTTGCTTCTAGAGGAACAAAGCAAATAACCGCCGTAGAACAACACATGGGCTGTATTAAATACATTCAAAAAACAGCACAAGAACTAGGTTTTCCAATAGAAGTGTTAAAAATAGATGTATACAAATTCTTGGAACGTCACAGGCTGCAGTATGACTTTATTTTTGCCGATCCACCCTATGATTTTACTCAAGAACAATTTGCTAAAATTCCTGAATTAATTTTTAAGAACGAATTGTTACTGCCAGAAGGCATTTTGGTAGTAGAGCACAGCCCACAAACTAAAATGGACCAGCTACCTAACTTTTTAGAAGACAGAAAGTACGGTAGTAATGTTTTCAGTTTTTTTGGGTTGGAAGAAGAAGAATAGGTAAATAAAATCCATAAATACCTTATTAGCATTACAAAACCTCTTTTAACCATTCTGAGATAAACAAAATGGAAAAAACGCCTAACTACATAGTCTATACATACTCTTGCTCAATAAGTTATTAGCTTCCAAAAAAAGCAGGCCATAAGCCGGATTCTGTTCCCAAAAAGGGTCCTTATCATTTATCTAGCCTTAAAATTACTTTTAAGATCTAACCGCCTACCCTCCAACTTGGGCGTGCAACCCTCAAGCGTTGGTATACATGACGTTGCACCACATAGAGTTTACCTGATTTCACTACAGCCTAACTGTACTTGCTTTCTGTTGCACTGGTCCTCGCCTTTCGACGGACGGGCGTTACCCGCTATGTTGCACTGCGGTGTCCGGACTTTCCTCTCCCGTGCTAGGCACGGCAGCGATAAGGTGGCCTGCAACAGGCAAAGATACTTTAATTGTTAATAAAAAGGTGAATGCCTTTAGATTTGTTATCAATACGAAAGCACTTCAATTTTTATATTTGTAAAGCATATTAATATTAGCGTTTGGAACCATTTATTGTATCTGCCAGAAAGTATAGACCCAAGACCTTTAAAGATGTGGTAGGCCAACAGGCCATAACCAACACTTTAGAGAATGCAATTGCCAATAACCATTTGGCACAAGCACTTTTGTTTTGCGGTCCAAGAGGTGTTGGTAAGACTACCTGTGCCCGTATTTTGGCGAAAAAAATAAACCAAGATGGTACCGAAAGCGAAGAAGAAGATTTCGCCTTTAATATTTTTGAACTTGATGCGGCCTCTAACAATTCTGTGGATGACATTAGAAACTTAATTGATCAGGTTAGAATACCGCCGCAAACCGGTAAATACAAGGTGTATATAATAGATGAGGTACATATGCTATCTCAATCTGCTTTTAACGCCTTTTTAAAAACGTTGGAAGAACCTCCAAAGCATGCTATTTTTATACTGGCTACCACGGAAAAGCATAAAATAATACCTACCATATTATCTCGCTGTCAAATATTTGATTTTAAACGTATAACCGTTAAAGACGCGGCAGAATATTTAAAATACATTGCAGAAGAACAAGGAATAAATGCAGAGGACGACGCCTTGCATATTATTGCCCAGAAGGCCGATGGCGCTATGCGAGATGCGCTTTCTATTTTTGATCGTGTGGTAAGTTTTTCCGGCAATGAGCTAACCCGTCAGGCAGTTACAGAAAACCTCAACGTTTTAGATTACGATACCTTTTTTAAGGCAACGGATTTTATGTTGGAAAACAATATCCCCTCTCTTCTACTTCATTTTAATAAGACCTTAGCTTTAGGCTTTGATGGGCATCATTTTATTACCGGTTTGGCCACCCATTTTAGGGATTTATTGGTAAGTCAACACCCAGATACCCATATTTTATTAGAGGTGGGGGAAGGTGCCAAAGCCAAATATTTAGAACAGGCCAAACAATTTAAAAGACCATTGCTGCTAAACGCCTTGGAACTGGCCAATACATGTGATTTGCAATATAAAACCAGTAAAAACCAAAGGTTATTAGTAGAACTTTGCTTAATGAAATTAGCATCGTTGAGTTTTGATGCTGAAAAAAAAAAGTCTGATTTCATAATACCTGCCACTCATTTTAGGGGCCAACCATTTACCAAAGCTTCCAAAAATTATAGTATAACAGAGGAGGTTTCCCAACCCGGCAGTAATATCCAGGTGGCCAAAGAAAAAGAAGTAGTACAACCTACAATAAAATCAGAAACCGGAGCTGCGCAAACAACAAATACCCAAAGCGTAGAGGAACCAAAAAAAGCCGGTATTTCTATAACTGAACGTAAAAAGCGAGTTTCTGGCTTGTCTTTATCCAGCATAAAAGCTAAAAAAGTACATGAATCCCAAAAGGTAGATGAAGTAGACCATAAAAATCTACCTACAAAACCTTTTGAGGAAAAAGAAATGCAACGCCACTGGAATGATTTTGTGGACAAAATTGAAAAGAACGGCAAAAAGATATTAGCTTCTAATTTACAAGCAGATAAACCAAGAAAAAAAGGAGAACATACCTTATGGATAGAGCTACCCAACAGCACCATGAAAAAAGAGGTAGAACGGGAACAAGGACCATTAATTCAATACCTGAGAGAAAAATTACAGAATTATAATATAGAACTCCAAATATCTGTAAATGAAGAGGTGGCTAAAAAATTTGCATTTACCCCACAGGAAAAATTTGAAAAACTACGAGAAAAAAACCCTGCCCTAGATATTCTCAGAAGGGAATTTGATTTAGACTTTTAAGTTTTTCCAAATTTTATACGTAACGCATAAACTAACATTACAACAGCAGCAATTAGTGAGCCTAAAGATTCACGAGCCAACTCTATATTATTAGTTTTCATGCCTTGATCCAACTGCACCCCTTCAAATACATCTGGCCAGTAAATTACAGTTAATGTAATATAGAATGCCATTAAAAATAAAGCCTGATATACTTTAAGCGCATTAAAAATGAACAATATTGAAGCTAACAACGCCATAGCATAAATAATTACCCATTTAAAAGCATCAGGATCATTAAACTGTACTACTATAGCAAAGCCGAATAGGATGGCAAACAAGCCTGCTAAAACTTTAAAAAATACATTCATACTTAAGATAAAATATGGTTTTTTAGTTGATTATAAACTGCTGTGGCCGCAATTTCAGATTGCAAATCCAACTGATTGGCATTACTAATAAATACAGGCCAATCTGCCTTATCTTCTGGCCTTCTACCATGAGAACCTTTTATCAATTCCGCTTTCAGTGGTATTACATCTAAAACACTCCTAAATCCTAGTTTCTTTTTGGCCAACTTCCAAGCTACTTTTGCCATAATTGCTTTATCCTTGGGGTCGGTAAGCATCTCTACAGGATCATAACCAGGTTTTTTATGTATGTCTACCATACGTGCGTAATCCGGAGCCTTTTCATCATCTTCCCAAAAGTAATACGTAAACCAACTAGTACTATTTGCCACTAAAACAAAATCACCTGTACGTTCGTGGTCCAATCCCGCCTTATTCAATTCAGCTTTAGGAATTACTTCTTCTACTCCATTAATTTTCTTTAAGATAGAAGCTACCAACGGTAGCTTTTCTTTGTTTTTGACATAAACATGTGCAATTTGGTGATCTGCCACTGCAAAAGCTTCACTTGCCCCTGCATCTAATAGCTCCAAGCCGCGCTCTACGCGGATACCCAATAAATTAGCTTTTCTTAAATGTCTGTTTAGATGAATGGGATTAGAAACATCTGTTATACCATACTCAGATAACAAAATTACGTTGGCATGCTGTGCTTCGTAATAAGTAACAAGTTTGGCCACTTCCCTATCAATTTCCTTTAAATCATTTTTAATTATTTCAAAATTGAGACCGTAGCGCTGCATGTTATAATCCAAATGTGGCAAATACACCAAGGTAAGCGTAGGATTATACTTTTTATCGGTCTCTATAGTGGCATCTACAATCCATTTACTGGATTTAATACTAGTTTTTGGCCCCCAAAATTGAAACAAAGGAAACGTTCCCAGTTGCCCCTGCAATTCATCTCGTAAGGACGCTGGATTGCTATATACATCTGGAATCTTGCGGCCATCTGCTAAATAATTTGGTCTAGGAGTTACGCTATAATCTACATTAGAATACATGTTGTACCACCAAAACATATTGGCACAAGTAAATTTACGGTCCATGCGTTTTAATTCGTCCCATATTTTTGGGGCCTGCACCAATGCGTTGGATTGGCGCCAAAATTTAACCTCGTATTCGTCTTTAAAATACCACCCATTACCAACAATACCGTGCTCAGAAGGTAATTTCCCTGTTAGGTATGTGCTTTGGGCACTACAAGTTACGGCAGGTAAAACCGGTTCTATAACAGCCGTTTTTCCTTTAGCCACAAATTCACTGATAAAAGGAGTATATTCCCCAATTAAACGTTGGCTTAACCCTACTACATTAATTACAACGGTCTTTTTCATTATAGCCTATTTTTCATCCAATGTAACTCTCTTGCAATTGAATCTACCAAAGGTAATTTTAAGGCCTGTGGTAGCACGTCCCATGTATAGGTTTCAACTTCCAAATGATTACTGATAGGGTTAGTTTTTAACAAGGACAATACTTTTAAAATTTGGTCTTGGGTAGATTTTAATACACCATAATCCTCTAAAAAAATAGGAACATGAAAGTGTGAGCGCAATTCTGTAAAAGGGGCTTTCTTTTCTAATATTAAGGGCAAATCGTTATAAGTAACAACATTACCTGCTTTCTCTTCCGTTACTTGGTGCAAGTAAACCGGCTCGTTAAACTCTTCTAGTGTTTTCCATATAATGTCTATTTGGTTTTCGTCGTATATTACCTTCAAGGCCGCACTTACCTGTATCTTCCCAATTACTATACCTGCTTTTTGCATTTGCTCAAAAGTAAATTCCGGTTCTTCAAAAGCTAACGCATAATGGCAAACATCGTAGCATAGTGTTATATACCTTTTTACCAAAGCGGTAATTTCGATTTCTGTTTTACCTGAATTTTTAAAATAAACTAGTGCTTCCGGAATTAAATAATCTTTATAAAAGGAAAGGACCT
Organism: Croceivirga sp. ABH4_376; assembly: GCF_056160685.1. Lineage (NCBI taxonomy): Bacteria > Pseudomonadati > Bacteroidota > Flavobacteriia > Flavobacteriales > Flavobacteriaceae > Croceivirga > Croceivirga sp. ABH4_376. The sequence continues at coordinate 161,876 of NZ_JBSWXQ010000005.1, forward strand.
CAGAGGTATTTTCTAAAAACCCATCCGGCTCAGGCTCTACATCTAAATGCATATAACGCCCAGTATCGTTCTCTAGACGCTTTAAATAATCTGCAATACGAACCATGTTCCTAGCACCCTCTTTAAAAGTTATAGCTTTAGAAGCTTCGGTTTTATGCCAATGTTTATACGAAATTGGAGAAGTAGAAATACCAGCTTCCATGTTGGCAGGGGCCAAAAAAGCCAGTTGACCAAACAAACGTTGTGTGTATTTTACCCTGTCTTCCGTAGTCCAATCCGGTGCGTGTACTTTGTCTTTTACTGGTTCACCATGAAAATTTCCGTATGGAAAACCATTCATGGTAAAAACATAGCATTCTTCTTGATTAAGCCAATTTTTAAATTGAATCAGATTATCCTTTTCCCCCAATTCCAAGCTTGCCTTATTACTCAATCTTAGACCTAACCCCATTTTTTTGTTAGGTGAAACGCTTTGTTTTAAAGCGGGTAAATTTTGTTGTATGGATTTAAACGTTTCAGTCCAATCACCCCCTGCATGGATGTTGGTACAATAGGTTAAATGTCTATTATTTATTTCCATACTTCTTTTTAGTTCTTAATTAATGAAGGCGGCAATTGCTTTCTCCATTACCGGATAATCTATTTGATGCACATCCACTTTGGTTCCAATAGCATTGATTAAAGTAATGGTCAATTCGCCACCTAAATGCTCTCTAAATTCTTCAATCCCTTTTAATAACTCTTTAATTTGAGCCTGCTCAATTGGTATTCTTAAGTCAAAACCTATTCTTTCCAAAACTTGTATAATCTGTTCCTTTTCAGCTTTAGAGAGCAGTCCAAGGAAATGGGCATATGTAACATCTATAGCCATACCAATTGCCACCGCTTCACCATGGCGCAAGTGGTAATTGGTCATGTACTCAAGTTTATGTGCCGCCCAGTGCCCAAAATCCAACGGGCGTGAAGAACCACTTTCAAATGGATCCCCTCCTTTTGATATATGCTCCATGTGCAATGCCGCACATGTATGTATCAATTCCGCCATGGGTTCTAATTTTCTAGTTGCCAATTGCTCTGCGGAATTCGCTATGGATTCAAAAAATGTTTTGTCTTTAATTAATGCAACCTTAATTGCCTCTGCTATGCCAGAAATCCAATCTCGCTGTTCTAGTGTTTTTAGAAAATCCAAATCGTTAATAATGGCATAGGGCAAAGAAAAGGTTCCCAAAAAATTCTTTTTTCCAAAGGCGTTAATACTATTTTTTACACCTACAGCGGCATCGTTCTGTGCCAATACAGTAGTAGGTATGCGTATTAATTTAACACCCCTATGTGCAATTGTAGCAGCGTAACCTACCATATCTATTAGAGCGCCACCGCCAATTGCCACTACAAAAGAATGTCTACAAATTGCAAAATCGTTAATTGCCGCTAAAATAGTTTGGGTGTGTTTTGGTTCTTTTTTGGCAATCTCCCCACCGGGAACCACCATAGCGGTTGTAAATTGTAACTGATTTGGATTTTCTTTACAATAAGCTTTAATCTGACTAACCAATTTTGGGTGAAATCGGCTAACCTTATCATCGATAACAAATAGACATTTGATAGGCCGATTTGGAGCATAATTTTGAATTATTGTACAAAACAAAGGATTATCCGATTGAAATACCGAAGATGTAAAATGCAACTCATACTGGTAATTTACCTGAAAAGCTTGTTTAATGGTTGTAAGTTTATTAAAATCCATAGTTAAGTAACAGCAAATTTTTTAGCCAATAGGATAGATAGTGGTAAAAGCAATACTATGGCAATGCCGTACACTATACTGGTAAAACCTACTGCCATAGCCGCATCTAATAGCACAATTGATAATACACCTGCTTTAACCGACTTTTTGATATTCTGAGGCGTATTGTTGGTGTATGCCCTAATTAAAGGTAAAAACACAATAAATGCGAAAAGAACAATAAAAAACAAATAAGATATACCTTCGTTTAAACTATAAAACTGATTTAATACAATTATAGCAACTATTACCAAAGTGTATAACAGACCGGCAAAAACAATGTTACGTTTGTTCTTGCCATGTACTTCCCCTCTACTAATCAATGTAACCGCAAAGATAAAAACAACGGGGATTAACGCATACAACCAATTATCTAATTGATTAACATAGATTATTCCCATAAATAAATTAAGCCCCCTACAAATACCCATATTCAAAGGGCCTAAAAATGAATGGTGTTTAGCCACTCTATCATAAGACAATATAGCCGTTGCCAGTGCCATGGATACCACGCCACATTCTAATTTTACCATAAAGGCACAAATAATACCAATTATGAGCAGGGCATAACCAAAAACTAAGGCATTTTTGTAAGCAACTCGTCCGCTAGGTATTGGTCTTTCCGGCCTTTCTTTTTTATCCAATTCAAAATCATAAACATCATTTAATACTACCCCCCCAGCATATAAGAATACCGAAGCAAAAACCAGTAAAATAAGATTAAAATTTAATAAACTTGGAAATTCAAAATAATCCAAACTTCCAAACAATCCAGAAATGGCTAACCCTGCTAAAACGTCTGCTGCTGCCGTAGGCAAATTTGCTGGCCTACATAATTGTAAATAGGCCTTTAAATCGGTACCCATTAAATTATTTTATTATTTTCAACCTTTGGCTCTTGGCCCCTTAATACACTATTGTCATTATACAATTTTCGCTGATCAATAGCCTCGGGACTTAACCAATGTTCTGGTTTCATTTTCCCAGAACGACCAAAGAAGTCAAGCGCATTCTGGTAACAAGTTTTGACCACATCTTCGCGACCAATACCGTTTTGCAGCATTAAGTTTGCTGTTTTAGGTACCGCTAAAGGATCACTAACTCCCCAATCGGCAGAACTATCAACAATAATATTAGTACTTCCAAATTTACGCACTACTTCTACCATACGTTGATTACCCATCTTGGTTTTAGGATAAATGGTAAAAGCTGCTATAAAACCTTTATCCAAAACCGATTTAACGGTTTCTTCGTTGTTATGATCAATCACTACCATACCTGGATCTAGACCATGTTCCAGACAAACCTCCATACTTTTTAAGGTACCCGCTTTCTTATCTCTGTGCGGGGTATGTACTTGAACCATCATGTTAAACGTCTTGGCAAGTTCTAACTGCTCTCTAAAAAAACGGTCTTCTGCCGGTGTTTGGTCATCATATCCAATTTCACCTATTCCAACAACATTATCTTTATGTAGATATAATGGCAATAAGTCCATTACTTCTTCCGCCAAAGGAATATTATTGGCTTCTTTAGAATTTAAGCCTATAGTACAGTAATGCTTAATCCCAAATTGAGATGCCCTAAAAGGTTCCCACCCTACTAGACTACTAAAATAATCTTGAAAAGACCCAACTTGGGTTCTGGGCTGCCCCAACCAGAAAGAAGGTTCTATAACCGCAACTACTCCAGCTGCAGCCATGGCTTCATAATCATCCGTGGTCCTAGATGTCATGTGTACATGGGGATCAATAATCATTAATTTTTCTTCTTCCATCTTAAATATTTTGCCAGGTTAATTTACCGCTTATGGCATCTTCCTGAAATTCATTGTTTTCTTTTAACAGCTTTTTGGCACTTTCATCTGTTGCCCTTTGGCATACCAAAGTCGCCGCCTTTCTTTCTCTAATATTTGTACTAGAAAAAAGTCTTTCCAAGTCTTTTAAAACATGATCATCTACAAATTTGGAGACAGGCCTCCAGAATAAAGGATCAATAGTACGGCCTGCCGCCCAACGTTCATGTGCATAATCTAAAATTATCCGGGTTAAATCCTTATTTGCTCTTTTATCTACATCAAGAATTTTAGTCAAATCTTGCTGCATAAAGGCAGCTTTTAGATACATTTGGTTCCACTCCGCATCGTTAAAATAAGCCCCAGGATAAGGATTCTGTTGAGATATTGCATTAAAAACAGTTGCAATGTTGGTTCTTAAGGCTTCCACGCCCGCAAACTTATAATCTACAGCATTAGGCAATAAGTACAAGTGTTTTAAAAAAGCTTCCAACTCCGTTTTATCTGCAACTTGTATAAGTTGCTGCACTGCTTTTACAAAAGTTGGCTCTTTTAGTAATATTGTTTGCAATAAGTACAACCGAGCGGCTTCTAACAGCGTGGTATTAACGTATAATTGTTGTTGGTCAAATTCCAAATCAAACCTTATATTCTCATTAAAATGCATAGCGCATAGACTATAAGTTATATATAGTTTTTGCTTTGATTTAGTATTAAGAATAGTATCGATTTCTTGCCGCAACCAAGAAAGCTGCTTTTCTGTTCCGTTACTCAATAAAATATCCTCTAGATATTTGTTAGCGGATAAACTCATAAAAGGTTAGAATCTGTTGGTCTTACAAATATAACAGTCTATAAATACATATTTACTTGGTTAAATTTATCTTTGCTACAAATTTTCGAAATCATGTTAGGACTTAAACTGCCAACAGATCCGCGTTGGGTAAATATTGTAGAAAAAAATATAGAAGAAATCTTAACAGACCATGCGTACTGTGAACAAAAAGCAGCGAGCATGGCAATTTCTTTAATTATAGGATTTCCAGATAAGTCTGATTTGGTAAAAGAAATGATTGCTTTATCTAGGGAAGAAATGGGCCATTTTAATATGGTTCACGAAAAAATTTTAGAACGTAATTTAAATTTAGGCAGAGAACGCAAGGATGAATATGTAATTGAATTGATGAAGTTTTTTCCTAAGGGCGGAAGTAAAACAACTCATTTAGTACACAAACTACTTTATGCGGCAATGATTGAAGCACGCAGCTGTGAACGGTTTAGATTACTATCTGAAAATATAAACGATGCCGACCTTCGTGAATTCTACAGAAAATTAATGGTAAGCGAAGCAAACCACTATACTATGTTTTTAAAGTTTGCCAGAAAATATGGCGAAAAAGAAATTGTAGATAAAAAATGGCAGGATTTATTAGAATACGAAGCCGAAATCATGAAAAAACTAGGTAAAAAAGAAACTATGCATGGGTAGTTACCTTATGATATAAGGTCTTTATCATACCGTCTGACAAACCAATCTTTGGAACGTGTATCTTTTTTGCTTTTGACCATTTTGCAGTATTAAGGAAAATTTTGGTAGCCGGGACAATTACATCTGCCCTATCTTGATTTAATCCTAACTCAGCAACACGATCCTCATAAGACATAGCATCTAAAAAGTGATATTGTGCATTGAGCCATATGTAAGATAAAGGCTGCCCTATTTTACGGCCAGACATTTTATGTAACTTGTTAATATTACCTCCAGACCCAATTATTTCTACATTATCTGCATCCTTTAAATGGTCTTTAATCCATAATTTTATAGCGTCCCAAACAGATTCTTTTACTTGTTGGTTTAGCAATCTAACGGTTCCAATTTTAAATGATTTTGAGCCTTTTACTTCGTTACCATTAAAAATGGTAAATTCGGTACTACCACCACCAACATCAACGTACAAATACGTTTTTCCGTTTTGCAGCAATTCTTTTAAATCTGTACTAGCTATTATTTTGGCTTCTACTTTACCATCTATAATATCTACATCTATATTAGCTTCTGCTGCAATTTTACTTACTAATTCTTGACCATTATTTGCTTCTCGCATAGCAGAAGTAGCACAAGCCCAATATGCTTCTACACCATAAACATCCATTAACAATTTAAAGGATTTCATAGCTTTTAGCATCCTATTTTGATTTTTCTCAGAAATTTCACCTAGTATAAAAGCATCTTCTCCTAGACGAATCGGCACCCGAACAAGCTCACTTTTCTTGAATTTTACAGGCTGTCCTTTTCTTTCAATAACATTATGCACCAAAAAACGAACCGCATTGGAACCAATATCAATAGCAGCAAATTTGCGAATATTAATGGCCATCTATTCGTTCTCTATTCGCTTTTGATAGTAATCGTACGTGGCAAATTGTGAACGCACTTTAGGTTTATCATCATCCCGGTAAGCATTATCTTGTTTTGCCGTAAACTCCCTTGCCTTAATATTATCTTTCCAAGAAATCTCGAACGTATCTATCAATTCTTGTTTAATATCTTCATCATAAATAGGGCAACCTACTTCTACGCGATAATCTATATTTCTTGTCATCCAATCTGCTGAGGAAATATAAATTTTTGGGTCACCATTATTTCCAAAAATGAACAACCTAGGATGTTCTAAAAATTTATCCACCACACTTATGGCTTCTATATTCTCGCTCATTCCTTCTACTCCAGGAATAAGACAACAAATTCCACGAATAATCAATTGCACTTTTACCCCTGCCCTACTGGCTTCGTACAACTTATCTACCATTTTATAAGAGGTAAAGCTGTTCATCTTTATGCGTATGTAAGCCTCTTTACCTGCTTTGGCGTTAGCTATCTCCACATCTATTAACTTAGAAAACCTACTCTTTGTATAATGTGGAGAAACAATCAGGTGTTTATACTTATTTATTTTGTAAGTAGTTTCAAAGAAACCAAACACCTTATCAATTTCTCTTAAAATTTCCTCATGAGCTGTAAACAAGGTATAATCAGTATAAATACGGGCCGTTTTTTCATTAAAATTACCCGTACTGATAAATCCATAGTGTTTTATCTTATCTCCTTCTAAACGCTCTACCAAGCAAATTTTGGAATGCACTTTTAGACCAGGTACCCCAAAAATTAATTTAATACCCTCTTCTTGTAGCTTACTGGCATACTCTATGTTATTACGCTCATCAAATCTTGCCTGTAATTCAATTTGAACCGTAACATCTTTACCATTTTTAACAGCATTAATAAGTGCCGCCGCCACCTGAGAATCCGATGCTAAACGGTAAATTGTAATTTTAATGGATTTTACATATGGATCCAAGGCCGCTTCTTTCAAAAACTTTATTAGATAGCCAAAAGTGTGGTAAGGTGCATATTGCAAATAGTCTTTTTGCGCAATTTTCTCAAAAATACTTCCCTCTAAACTGAGTCCTTTAATAGGTAGAGGCTTTATCTTATCGTACAATAAGTCTGCTCTTCCCAAACTTGGAAACCCCATATAATCCCTACGGTTATGGTATCTACCACCAGGAATTACACTATCGGTTTCTTCAATCTCCATTTTTTCCTTCAAAAAACGTAGCGTATCTATTTTGATTTTTTTATCGTAAACAAAACGTACAGGGTCGCTAATTTTACGATGCTCTACACTAGAGGATATCTTTTGAATAAAGCTCTTACTTAAATCATTATCTATATCTAATTCTGCATCCCTGGTAATCTTTATCATGTGTGCAGAAATCTCCTTATATTCAAACATGGTAAATATGCTATTTAGGCAATAGCGTATTACATCATCTAGCATAATAATGTAATTCTTACCATCTTCTTCTGGTAATTCCACAAAACGGTCTATGCCTTTGGGAATCTCTATCAAAGCATACTGAACTTCATTACGTTTACGTAGAAACGTACCTACCTCATCTTCTAATACCATACGTACCGCCAAATACGCGGCAGTATCTTTTAAAAGTGGAAATTCCCTAAGGTTGTTTAAGATTATTGTAGTAAGCTCTGGATTTACTTTCTTTAAAAAGTAATCCTTGATAAACGGTGCTTGCGATTCTGAAACCTGGGTTTCATTAATCATGAAAATATTTTCCGTGGCCAGCTCTCGCTGAATTTTATTCAGGATTTCTAAACTCTTACTTTGTTGTTTAATAACAATGCGCGTAATCTCTTCCAAAAGGTCCTTCGCCTTCTCGCCTCCAAGAACACTTTTTCCGCTTTTACCAGCATCAACAATACGTTTTACCGTGGCATAACGTACCTTAAAAAACTCGTCTAAATTGTTACTAAAAATACCTAAGAAACGTAAGCGCTCAATTAATGGTACATCTTTATCTGCACTTTCTTGCAGTACACGGTCATTAAAATGCAACCAACTAATTTCTCTATTTATGTAATCGTTTTTAGGTTTTGCCATTTATCTTAATTCTTTTGGAAAGATAAGTTTTTCTGTTTTTCCTTTAGTTATATTGGTCCAGTTTTCTATGTCAAAATTTAGTATAGCCATACCGGCAGTTGGTAAATTATCAACATATTTATTTCCCAATTTGTTTACCAATTCTGTAAAGGCATGGTTATGACCAAAGACAATAACACAATCATGTTTATTTTCTAAATTCTTTAGAAACTGCATTACGCTTTCTCCTGAAAAGTCATATAAATCATTAGATACCCTAAAATTTTGCAAATTAAACCTTATTGTTTTTAAAACAATTAGCGCGGTGTGTAGGGCTCTGTTGGCAGGACTACCGTATGCAGCCGTTATTTTTTTATCAATTGCATACAAATATTCACCTACCAAATAGGCATCATTAATTCCTCGTTCCTTTAGTGGCCTATCCCTATCACTTACATCCAAATCCCACGATGATTTGCCATGTCTAATAAAAATAACGGTTTTCATATAAGCAGCTTTAAGGTTGCAAACGTTCTATTTTCCAATCTAAATTTTCTTTTAGCACAAAACGAATGCGATCGTGTAATCTATTTGGTCTGCCTTGCCAGAATTCAATGGAAACAGGGCGTACTAGATAGCCACCCCAATGATCAGGACGACCTATCTCTTTATTTTCCAATTCCTTTTCTAAGGCTATGAGTCTATCTTCTAGTACTTGCCTGGATTTTATTGGCTCACTTTGTTCAGATACCACCGCTCCTAACTGACTACCTCTTGGTCTGGATTCAAAATAACCGTCTGAAAGATTTGTTGCCAATTTTTCTGCCTTACCTTTTATTAATACTTGTCTTTCTAGGTTGGGCCAGAAAAAAGATAAGCAAACGTTGGGGTTGTTGGCAATAGCTTTCCCTTTTTCGCTTAGGTAGTTGGTGTAAAAAATAAAGCCTTCAAAAGTAAATTTTTTCATTAGTACCACCCTACTTTTTGGATAACCATCCAAACCAATAGTACTTACGGTCATGGCATTGGGCTCATCTACGCCCTCTGCGGCTTCAACCTCATAAAACCATTTTTGAAAAACCTCCATAGGATTATCTGAAATGGCTTCTTCTAATAATTCACTTTTTTGGTAGGATTTACGGTAGTTGCTTAAATCTTTCTGCATAACACAAATTTGATGAAATTACAGCAGAATTAAAAGCAAATACTACACTACAAAAGATTTACCATCTTCTGCCAAATCTACAGCAGTAAAAACGGTTTGAGCTTCTTCTTTAAATACTTCTAGAGATTTGTAACGAGTAGAGTAATGTCCTAAAATTAATTTACCAACTTGTGCTTGTTTAGCGATTTCTGCGGCTTCTTTGGCCGTAGAATGTTTGGTTTTGACGGCTAATTCTTGTTCACTTTCTAGAAAAGTAGCCTCATGGTAAAGTAAATCTGCCTTTTTAATTAAAGGAACAATATCTACTTTATACATGGTATCACTACAAAAAGCATAGCTTTTAGGTTTTGGTGGGTCAAAAGTTAATTCTTTATTGTCTACAATTGTACCATCTTCTAAAACTACGTGTTTACCCGCTTTAATGTTATTGAACTGACTTTTGTCTACTTCCCATGCCTTAGCAGCTTCTACATTTAAAGTTCTAGCACCTTCCTTTTCTTGAAATAAAAAACCGTTTGTATAAATTCTATGATTTAGCGGAATAGTGGTAACTTTTACTTTGTCGTCCTCATATATCATTCGAGACTCCTTGCCTTCCAATTCATGAAAATATAATGGGTAATTGGTCCAAGAATCGCCCAACTTTAAAAGTAAGGTTATAGCTTCTTTAATACCTTTTGGTCCATAAATATGTAATTCTTTTTCCCTACCCAACAACCTAAAAGTAGAAACCAAACCTGGTAAACCAAAGAAATGGTCTCCATGTAAATGAGATATAAAGATGTGCTTTATTCTGGAGAATTTTAACTTGCTTTTACGCAACTGTACTTGGGTACCTTCTCCACAGTCTATTAGAAAAAGATGGTTTTTTATTTCCAATACTTGTGCGGTTGGGTTATTTAGAGTACGCGGAGTGGCAGAATAACAACCTAAAATGGTTAGTTTCATAAATCCAAATCGCGTTCTATTTCTTCCATTTCGATAACGTCTTTTGCTTCTTGTACGGTAGGTACCAAGGTCAGCTCGTCTGGTATTTCTTCAAAAGAAATAGCATTACTTACTAAGACAAAAGACTTTTTCTTAGCCTTATGGGTATTAGATAAATCCAAAAATTCCAATACTTCATTTGCAGATAATTTGCTAAATGAAAATAGGTTGATGATTAAATGATCGTGCTTTATTTTATCGTATGCCTGGTTTAAATTGCTCAAAAAACCAGCTAACGAAATATCTTCTTGAAATACTATGGTTGTGTTACCTTCTTTATCAAAAATCATATTTACTTAATTTTTGAGGCCAAAAGATAGATTACCGCCATCCTTACGGCCACACCGTTTTCTACTTGGTCTAAGATAATAGATTGTCCTGAATCTGCGACATCCGATGTTATTTCTACCCCTCTATTAATTGGGCCAGGATGCATTACTACAATCTCCTTATCCAGACGTTCTAACATGGCTTTATTTAAGCCAAATTGCTGGGTATATTCCCTTGTTGAAGGAAAATAGCTAATATCCAAACGTTCGTTTTGTATGCGTAACATATTGGCTACATCGCACCACTGCAACGCCTTTTCTAAATTGGTTTCTACAGATACCCCTAAAGATTCTATATGTTTTGGTATTAAGGTTTTAGGCCCACACACCTTTACTTCTGCTCCTTGTAATTGTAAAGCGAATATATTGGATAAAGCTACACGGGAATGTAATATATCCCCAACAATTACAACTTTTTTACCACCAACATCCCCTAAACGCTCCCTAATAGAATAGGAGTCTAACAAGGCTTGCGTAGGATGCTCATGTGCACCATCACCCGCATTTACTATGGCAGCTTTTACATTTTTAGACAAAAATATACCAGCACCTGGGTTAGGATGGCGCATTACTACCATATCTACCTTCATGCTTAAGATATTGTTTACCGTATCTATTAGGGTTTCTCCTTTTTTTACTGAGGATTGGGAGGCTGAGAAATTAATAACATCTGCAGATAATCTTTTTTCTGCCAGCTCAAAAGATAGTTTGGTACGCGTACTATTTTCAAAGAAAATATTGGCAATGGTAATATCCCTTAGGGTTGGCACCTTTTTTATAGAACGATTTATGACCTCTTTAAAATGATCTGCAGTTTCAAAAATCAGGTCTATATCTTTCTTTTTAAGATATTTTATGCCCAATAGATGGTTTACACTTAACTCGCTCATACTTTTTCTACTAAATAAACGGCATCTTCCCCATCATTCTCTTTCCACATTACCTTTACCTTTTCATTATTAATAGCATCTACCTGTCTGCCCCTATAGTTGGGTTGTATAGGTAAATGCCTGCTAAACCTTCTATCTATCAAGGTCAATAACTCAATCTGTTTTGGCCTACCAAAAGATTGGACAGCAGTTAGAGCAGAACGAATACTTCTACCGGTATACAGGACATCATCAATAAAAACAACGTTCTTATCTTCTACTAAAAAGTTTATTTTGGTAGAATTGGCTTCTAATATTTTTTCCCCCCTTCTAAAATCATCCCTATAAAATGTAATATCTAAAAAGCCCATTTTTACATCTTTTACCTTGTATTTTTCAGACAATATTTGTCTTAACCGCTCTGCCAAGAAGGTTCCTCTTGGTTGAATACCTATGAGTACCGTATTGGAAAAATCTAAATGATTCTCCAATAATTGGCAGGCCAAACGATGTAAAATGATGTTTATTTCTTTTGCGGAAAGCAGAATTTTTTGACTCATTGGCTATTTTTCTAGCGCTTGCCTACAAAAGTAAACATTTCTTGCTAACGAAACGGCAACAAAAAACCCCGAACTAAAGTCCGGGGTTTCCAAATATTTAAAGATTTTAAAAGCTTACTTCTTAGCGTCTGCTTCCATTTTATCTTTTAATGCTTGTAATGCAGAATTAGCATCTCCTAAAGTAGTTGCGTTCTCTTCTGCAGAAGCAGCTGCTTTACGCTTAGCCGCTTTAATGTTGGTTTCCTCTTGCTCACGGAAAATAGCAGTGTGGCTAGCTACAACTCTTTTGAAGTCCTTGTTGAACTCAATTACCTTGAATTCTACCTCTTCTCCTTTTTTAATTTTGCTACCATCTTCTTTTTCCATGTGTCTAGAAGGAACAAATGCAGTAATATCGTCGTTTAATACGATAGTAGCTCCTTTGTCTACAATATCGGTAACCGTTGCTTTGTGCACAGAACCTTCTCCAAACTCAGCAGCATACTTGTCCCAAGGGTTTTCAGTAGTTTGCTTGTGACCAAGGCTTAATTTTCTACCGTCAACATCTAGTTCTAGTACTTCTACCTCTAACTCATCTCCTACATTAACGAATTCTGATGGGTGCTTGATTTTCTTTGTCCAAGAAAGGTCAGAGATGTAGATAAGACCATCAATACCTTCTTCCATTTCTACAAATACACCAAAGTTGGTAAAGTTACGTACAATACCTTTGTGTCTAGAACCTACAGGATATTTGGATGTAATATCTGTCCATGGATCTGGAGTCAATTGCTTAATACCTAAGCTCATTTTTCTCTCTTCTCTATCCAAAGTCAATACTACAGCTTCTACCTCGTCTCCAACTTTTACGAAATCCTGAGCGGAACGTAAGTGGGTAGACCAAGACATTTCTGATACGTGAATAAGACCTTCTACACCTTCTGCAACCTCGATAAATGCACCGTAATCAGCAATTACAACTACCTTACCTTTAACTTTTTCACCAACTTGGATGTTGTCTCCTAGAGCATCCCATGGGTGCTTCTCTAATTGCTTAAGACCTAATTGGATTCTAGATTTGTTATCATCAAAATCAAGGATAACAACGTTTAATTTCTGATCCAATTCTACTACCTCGTTCGGGTGGTTTATACGGCTCCAAGAAAGGTCTGTAATGTGTACAAGACCATCTACACCTCCTAAATCGATGAATACACCGTAAGAAGTAATGTTCTTAACCACACCTTCTAATACTTGACCTTTTTCTAATTGGCCAATAATTTCTTTCTTCTGCTCTTCAATATCCGCCTCGATAAGCGCTTTGTGGGATACAACTACGTTTTTAAACTCATGGTTAATTTTTACCACCTTGAATTCCATAGTTTTACCAACATACTGATCGTAATCACGGATTGGCTTAACATCTATTTGAGAACCTGGCAAGAATGCTTCAATACCAAATACGTCTACGATCATACCACCTTTAGTACGACACTTAACGAATCCTTGTACGATTTCTTCTTTATCATGGGCCGCGTTAACACGATCCCAAGCCATGATAGTTCTAGCTTTTCTATGAGATAATACTAACTGTCCTGTTTTGTCCTCACGGATGTCTATCAATACTTCAACCTTATCACCTACTTTTAGGTCTGGATTGTACCTGAATTCATTTAAAGAGATAACACCTTCAGATTTAGCATTGATGTCAATGATTGCTTCCCTGTCCGTCATGTGAACAACGGTACCTTCTACAACCTCTTCATCTGCAGTATCTACAAAGTTTTCCTCAACTAACTTTTCAAACTCGTTAAGTTTGCTGTCGTCTACTTTTTCAATACCCTCTTCGTACTTGTCCCAATCAAAATTGTCCAAAAATTCTTTTGGGTCTTGTTTTGGAGACGTTTCTTGTGCTTTGGTTTCTTCTACAACCTCAGCTGCTTTTTGCTCTTCAGCCATGCGCTGATTAAAATTTGTATCCTACGGATTTACAGGAGTTAACGTTGACCGTAGAAGTTGTTTAAAATAAAATTGAATCCTTTTTTCTCCTGCCTATCGTCAAAAAGGTGTGCAAAAATACAATTAATTCCTTGTTTTACAAAGGCTTATTCTTGTATTGCCCTCAATTTTGATTTATTAAAGATAATTTAAGCTTTAATGTGACTTTTATCGCTAACTTGTTTCCTAATTATAACCATTAAAATATTACTTATTATGAGCGTAAAAGCAAAATACCAACCTGTTTTAGATTTAGGAGAAAAATTAGCCATTAAAGACGGTAACGTAACAGAAGAAGCTGGTGTTCTAAAAATAAAAGGCGAAGCTGCTACACAATATGAAAAAAACTTGATTTGGGATAAAATCAAAGAAATTGGTGGTGATAGCCCTAGCGATTTAAAAGCAAATATTACAGTTGCCGATACTTCTGTTTACCACAGACACACAGTAAAAAGCGGAGAGTCTTTAAGCTTAATTGCTAAGCACTACTATGGCGATCCAATGAAATACAAGCAAATTTTTGAAGCTAATACAGGTATTTTAAAGAATCCAGACGTGATTCATCCGGATCAGGAATTAGTTATACCTAATCTATAATTAAGATTAAACATAGAACTAAAAAAAGCACCTTAAAAGGTGCTTTTTTTATTGGTTTATTATCCGCAAAGCAAATTGGTAAATGCGCTCAAATTGTTCTTCTAATCCCATGTCAGAATTGTCAAAAGGAACTGCGTCTTCTGCCTGCCTTAATGGCGAGGTTTCCCTGGTAGAATCTATCCGGTCTCTTTCTTCCACGTTTTTTAAAACTTCCTCATAGGTAACTACATCGCCCCTATCCAATAACTCTTTATACCTTCTAGAAGCCCTTTTCTCTGAAGAAGCCGTCATAAACAACTTTAATTCCGCATCTGGAAAAACAACTGTTCCAATATCACGGCCATCCATCACCACACCTTTATCCTTACCCATTTGCTGTTGCATGGCTACCAATTTTTCCCTTACCTCTGGCACGGTTGCTACTGGACTCACCTTTTTAGAAACCCTTAAGGTCCTAATTTCCTTCTCTACATTTTTTCCGTTTAAATGAATATCGGACTGTTGGGTTTCTTCGTTAAACTTAAATTGCAATTGTATTGCTACTAACGAATTGATTAAAGCTGATTTATCCAATACATCCGCTTTGAAAAAATTATTTTCCAAGGCAAACAAGGTTACCGCCCTATACATGGCCCCAGTATCTACATAAATATACCCTAGGGCTTTTGCCAATTTTTTGGCAACCGTACTTTTTCCTGTACTGGAAAAGCCATCAATTGCAATGGTGATGTTCTTCATGTTCTAAAAATACTGAAAGAATTACAGCTCCTTAGCGTTCTTTACTTTTTGTTTGGTTATGGCCAATTTAATTACATCGCTCATATCTGTTACATAGTGAAAAGTAAGCCCCTTTAGGTATTCTGCTTTTATTTCTTGAATGTCCCTACGGTTCTCTTCACACAGAATAATTTCTTTGATTCTGGCTCGCTTGGCCGCTAAAATCTTCTCCTTTATACCACCAACTGGCAATACCTTTCCTCTTAACGTTATCTCACCCGTCATTGCTATACTTTTCTTAACCTTGCGTTGGGTAAATAAGGATACCAAAGAAGTTAACATGGTAATACCTGCACTTGGACCATCTTTTGGTGTAGCCCCTTCTGGAACATGAATATGTACGTTGTACTTTTCAAACACGGTAGGTTCAATGCCAAACTCAGCCGCGTTACTTTTAATATATTCCATGGCAATAGTTGCAGACTCTTTCATAACCTTACCAAGGTTACCTGTAATGTTCAAGGCACCCTTACCTTTAGAGAGTATAGACTCAATAAATAAGATATCACCACCAACACTTGTCCAAGCCAGTCCGGTTACCACACCGGCAACGTCATTATTCTCATACTTATCTCGCTCCAACCTTGCAGGACCTAAAACTTTCTCAACTATTTCATTGCTTACCTTAATCTCATATGCTTCATCCGTAGCAATATTTTTAGCCGCATAACGCACCATTTTTGCCAATTGCTTTTCCAAGGTACGCACACCAGACTCTCTAGTGTAACCTTCAACTATCTTTTCTAACTGTGGCTTACCTATTTTTAAATCTTTTTCGGTTAAACCATGCTCTTTAAGTTGCTTGGGCAACAAATGTTTTTTGGCTATTTCTACCTTTTCTTCAATAGTATAACCGGTAACATTTATAATTTCCATTCTATCCCTTAATGCGGGTTGTATGGTACTTAAATTGTTGGCGGTAGCAATAAACATAACCTTAGAAAGGTCATACCCCATTTCTAAAAAGTTGTCATAAAACTCCCCATTTTGCTCCGGATCTAATACTTCTAACATAGCAGAAGATGGGTCTCCTTGGTGGCTATTGCTCAGTTTATCTATTTCATCTAAAATAAAAACAGGATTAGAGGTGCCTGCTTTTTTTAAGCTTTGTATTATTCTACCAGGCATAGCACCAATATACGTTTTACGGTGACCACGAATTTCTGCTTCGTCTCGCAAACCACCTAACGAAATTCTAACATACTCCCTGCCCAAAGCTTCTGCCACAGATTTACCCAAAGAGGTTTTACCAACGCCAGGAGGTCCGTATAAACAAAGAATGGGCGATTTCATATCGTTACGCAGTTTTAACACTGCCAAATATTCGATAATTCGCTTTTTAACGTCTTCTAAACCGTAGTGATCACGGTCCAATATTTTCTGTGCTCTTTTTAGATCAAACTTATCTTTTGAGAACTCATTCCAAGGTAAGTCCAAAAATAAATCCAAGTAATTACGCTGTATGCTGTATTCCGCTACTTGTGGATTCATACGCTGCATTTTAGCCAATTCCTTCTCAAAATGCTCTTTAACCTTCTTTCCCCATTTCTTGTCCTTGGCTTTTTTACGCATTTCATCCACCTCTTCTTCATAAGAAATACCACCCAACTCTTCTTGAATAGTCTTCATTTGTTGGTGTAAGAAATACTCACGTTGTTGCTGGTCCATATCACTCCTTACCTTGGACTGTATATCGTTTTTCAACTCCAATTTTTGAAGCTCCAGGTTCATGTATTTTAAGGTAGCCAATGCACGTTCTTGCAAATCTGGTATTTCTAGCAAATTCTGTTTTTCCTTGACCTCAAGGTTAAGATTGGAAGAAACAAAATTGATAAGGAAGGAGTTACTTTGAATATTCTTAATTGCAAAATTTGCTTCACTAGGAATATTTGGATTGTCCTTTATAATCTTAAATGCCAAGTCTTTTATAGAATCTATAATAGCCAAGAATTCCTTGTCATCGTTTTCAGGTCTTTTTTCTATCGCCTCTCTAACCGTAGCGGTCATGTAAGGTTCTTCCGTAATAACCTCTGCTAGTTCAAAACGTTTTTTACCTTGTATAATAATGGTTGTGTTACCGTCTGGCATTTGCAAAACACGTAGAATACGTGCAACCGTACCCACCGTATTAATATCTTTTACCTTTGGATTTTCTACACTTTCATCTTTCTGACTTACCACTCCAATAACCTTAGAGCCGTTATTGGCATCTTTTATTAATTGTATAGATTTATCCCTACCAGCTGTAATGGGGATTACCACTCCTGGAAACAACACTGTATTACGTAAAGGTAAAATTGGTAAGGTCTCCGGAAGACTCTCGTTATTCATTTGCTCTTCATCTTCGGGTGTCAATAACGGAATTAACTCCGCATCTTGATCTAAACCTTGAAGAGACATATTGTCAAAATCTGTAAATTTTATTCTTCCCATAGTATTATATCGGTCATTCTGTCACCCTAAAAAATTGTTCTTTTCCACTACAAACACCCTTAATATGGACAAAACCTCTTGTAGAACAACAATTTAGCGTGCTTCACTAAAATTATGTATTGGCTTAAAAACAATTCTTGTGCCATGTAATTATAAAAAAATAAAAGAAAAGTGTAACAGAAGTAAAAATGGGCCATCTTTATACCAAACCAATCACCTTTTGAGCCAACAAAGTGAAAATACAGAATTGTTGCTAAAACAATGTTTAGAAGGGAGCCAACGTGCACAGCTAGCTATTTACAATAAATATTACAAAGCTATGTACAATGCATCACTTAGAATTGTAAAGCATACTGCACTAGCAGAAGATATTATGCAAGATTCTTTTTTAAGTGCCTTTACCAAATTAAGCACCTTTAAAGGAGACGTCGCTTTTGGGGCTTGGTTAAAAAGAATTGTTATAAACAATAGTATTTATCACTACAGAAAAAATCAGAAAACCGGCACGGTAGACCTAGAAGAAGTTATGTACAGGGTTGAAGATGACGAAGTAGTTACAACAGATACTAGTGGGTATACAGAACTGAAGGCTCAAAAGGTGATGGAAACCATGAAAAATCTAAAAGATAATTACAGAGTGTCTTTGACCCTACATTTAATAGAAGGGTATGATTATGACGAAATCTGTGAGATTATGGATATAAGTTATGCCAATTGTAGAACAACAATTAGCAGGGCAAAAGAAAGTCTAAGAAAAAAATTAACAGTAAATGTGTAGTTATGGAAAAGGAGCCTATTGAAGAACTGTTTAAAAAATTACATAACCAATTTGATTTTGAAGAACCCAACAATGGGCATCAAGCAAGATTTTTGGAAAAATTACAACAACCTACAACAGTTGTTAAACAAACCAAGAAAAGATTTAACATTTGGATGCCCTTAAGCATTGCTGCTTCTTTAGCATTGGTATTTGTTTTGAGCAAACAAATTTTAATGCCCACGCAAAGTATTAAAGAACAGGTAGTAGAAATTGCTCCGGAGGCCTCTAATACTGAATTTTATTTTACCAGCTTGGTAGAAGAACAGATCAACCTTTTAGAAGCTGAGCGCACACCTGCAACCGAACAACTTGTAGATGACACCTTGGGGCAGCTACAAAAGCTAGAAAAAGATTATAAAAAATTAGAACAAGAATTGGTAAATGGTGGTAATAGTAAACTAATATTAAACGCTATGATCATCAATTTTGAAACAAGAATTACCCTGGTCAAAGAAGTATTGACCACTATTGAAGATATTAAAAATTTAAACGAAATAAATGATGCGAACATTACTATTTAAAACGTGTTTACTAATTCTACTGGCATTGCCTTTTGCAGTAAATGCCAATAGTATAAACGCTAGGTGGGGCGGCAAGTACACCAAGGAAAAAACCATTAAAAAAGAGTTTGCGGTAAATGCAGATGCCCTTTTTAAGGTAAAAAACAGCTATGGTAACTTAAATATCTCTTCTTGGGACCAGAACAAAGTGCTTATAGAAGTTCATGTAAAAACCAATGGTAACAATGAAGAACGAGTAAAGGAAAGATTAGCCGAGATAGACGTAGATTTTGAAAACACGGCAAGTTTGGTTTCTGCCATAACCCGCTTTGGAGAAAGAAATAGTGGATGGAGCTGGAGCTGGGGCAACAAAAAAAGTGTAAACGTGCAGGTAAATTATACCATTAAACTACCCACCAAGAACAGTGTTAATTTAAGTAACGATTATGGTAATATTTACTTAGATAGAATAGACGGCCATGCAAAAATAAGTTGTGATTACGGTAAAATGGAAATTGGTGAACTTAGGGGCAGAAATAACGAACTAAGATTTGATTACACCAGCAAATCTAGCTTTGAATATATTAACAGCGCAGAAATTATTGCAGATTACTCTGGGTTTACCATAGAAAAAGCAGGTAACTTAGTAGTAAGGGCAGACTACACTAATGCAACCATACAGAACATGGGTAATCTAGACTATTCCAGTGATTACGGATCCATTACGGCAGAAAATGTAAAAAATGTAAACGGCAATGGCGACTACATAAGTGTTAAGCTAGGTAATGTGTCTGGTAACGTAGATCTAGTTGCGGATTATGGATCTATAAAAATTGCAAATTTAACCTCGGATGCGGGCAATGTATCCATAAGAACGGATTATACCGGTGTTAAGCTGGGCTACGATGCGGACTACCATTTCAAATTTGAAATAACAACAGAATATGCCGGTGTAAGTGGCAAAGAAGATTTAGAAATTAATATAAGCCAAGAAAAATCCAGTGATAAATATTACAAAGGTTATTATGGCAGCAGTTCTGCAAAAAACAATGTAATTATTAACAGTGAATACGGTGGCGTAAGTCTATCTAAAAATTAAATCTAAATATAAAAACGAACAATCATGAAAAACCTTTTTACCCTTAGTTTAATCCTAATTTTTACCGCTTCATCCTACGCGCAATGGGGCAAACGCATAAAAGGAAACGGAAATGTAGTAACCATAGAACGGAATACGGGAGATTATGATGGAGTTAGTGTTGCCGGATGGTTTGATGTTGAATTGGTAAAAGGTAAAGAAGGAAACATAACCCTTAAAGGAGAGGAAAACCTACTAGAATATATTATTACTGAAGTTGAGAACGATAAATTGGTGGTAAAAGTTGAAAAAGGGGTAAACCTTAAATCATCTAACTGGAGAAACGGAATTTCTATTACAATACCAGTAGAAGAAATTAGTGAATTGAGCATGTCTGGTTCTGGAGACATTAGTAGCTCCGTGGTTTTAGATAGCGATAATCTTGATATTAGTATGTCTGGGTCCGGAGATTGCGCCCTGGAGGTACAAGCCAAAAATCTAGAAGTAAGATTATCTGGATCGGGCGATTTAAAATTTGCAGGAAACACCACTAATTTTGACGTCACGGTATCAGGTTCCGGAGATATTTCTGCCTATGAGCTAGAAGCAGATAATGTGGAAGCTACCGTTTCTGGCTCAGCGGACATAAAAGTGACCGCAAATAACGCCATAGAGGCTAGAGTATCTGGTAGTGGAGATATTACCTACAAAGGTAACCCTTCTAGGGTAAGAACAAAAAGCTCTGGCTCCGGAGACGTTTCCAAATACTAGAAAAAATATACCAATCAAAAAACGAAGCCCTAATCTCTGGATTGGGGCTTTTTTTCTACTCTGGTTAATAAAAAAGCACCTACCAAAAAGAATACCCCTAAAAAGATAATAGCATTACGCATGCTACCAGTAATCTGTGCAACCAAACCGTATAGCAACGTACCAATTACGATTCCTATTTTTTCCGCTACGTCATAAAAACTAAAGAAAGAGGTAGTATCCGTAGTGTCTGGCAAAAATTTTGAATACGTAGATCTAGATAATGCTTGTATACCGCCCATAACCAGACCAACGAGACCTGCTGCAATATAAAAATCCATTGGAGTTATCAAGAAGAATGCATAAACACATAGACCCAGCCAAAATATATTAATTGTTACTAAAGTTTTAATATTTCCAAACTGCTTAGAACACCAAGCAGTAACAGAAGCACCCAAAACCGCTACAATTTGAATCACCAAAATACTGATAATTAAACCTGTGGTTCGTTCACTATCCGTACCCCACTGTATTTCTTCCTCTCCAAAATAAGTTGCAATAAGCATTACGGTCTGCACCGCCATACTATAAACAAAGAAAGCACCTAAGTATCGTTTAAGGCTGGGCATTTCTGTTAATTGCCCCCAAACACCTTTTAATTCTAAAAAACCATTTAAGATTACATTTTTTCGCTCACCCTCCTTTTTAAAACCATTGGGTAGGTGTTTAAATGTATATTGGCTAAACAAGGCCCACCAAAAACCTACAGTTACAAAAGAATACTTCATGGCCTTAACCTCAGCTACATCACCACCAGTAGCAGAACTGTCTGTAATACCAAACACTTCTGGCTTCATAACCATGGCAAGGTTAAACAACAATAGAATAACACTACCAATATAGCCCAAGGAAAAACCTTTTGCACTTATACGATCTTGCTGCTCTGGAAAAGCTATATCTGGCAAATAGGAATTGTTAATGGCAAAACTTACCCAAAAACCTACCAAACCAAAAAAATAACAAACCAACCCAAAATAAATATTCTCTAAAGAAAACCAATACAGACCAGCACATGAAAGCGCACCTAAATAGCAAAAGAATTTTAAGAATAATTTTTTGTTCCCTAAATAGTCTGCAATACCAGAAACCAGTGGCGTAACTATAGCTATAAAAACAAATGCGGCAGATGTAACATAACTAATTAGGGGAGCTCTTGCTATTTCATATCCAAAAACGGCTACTTTCTCAATTTCTGCAACTCTAAAAAGTGCACCGTAAAAAATTGGAAATATAGCGGATGAAATTACTAAACTGTAAACGGAATTGGCCCAATCATAAAAGGCCCATGCGTTTAGTAATTTTTTTTCTCCTTTTAATGCTAAAACTTCAGTCATGGTATAAAAAATAAAAGCTGCTTCAAAAGCAGCTTTCAATATAAAGAATTGTTTTTTTACTTAAAGGATGTAACACCAAATTTAGCAGCCTCTTGTTTTGCCGCAGGTGCCCATTGTGTTAAATTGGCAATACGGGTGTCGTTAGAAGGGTGCGTGCTCATGAATTCTGGTGGGGCTTGCCCTCCACTCTTAGCTTTCATACGCTTCCAAAGTTCTGCTGCCTCATCAGGATTGTAACCTGCTATTGCCATTATTTGCAACCCTATACGGTCTGCCTCGGTTTCATGGCTTCTACTAAATGGCAACATTACTCCCAATTGTGAACCAATGCCATATGCCTGATTGAACATATTTCGTTTTTGGGGGTCTTGGATGGCAACATTACCAGCTACCGCGCCAATTTGTTGCAATGTACCTGCGCTCATACGTTGGGCCCCATGATCGGCCAGAGCATGTGCAACTTCGTGCCCCATAACTACGGCAACCCCTGTTTCGCCTTGGCAAATAGGTAAAATACCCGTGTAAAAAACTATTTTACCCCCTGGCATGCACCAAGCGTTTACCGTTTCATCATTAACTAGGTTATACTCCCATTTATAATCCTTAAGATAGCCGGGGTAGCCATTGGCATTTAACCAACGTTCTGCGGCGGTGGCAATACGTTGCCCTACCGTAGTAATCATTTTTGCTTCTGCAGTTCCGGTAATTACCTTGTTTTCTTCTAAAAACTGATCGTACTGGGCAAAAGCCATGGGGAAAATTTGTTGATTTCCATAAAAGTTCAACATTTTCTTACCCGTAAAAGGATTGGTCTTACAGGCAATTACGCCTATAAATACCAATAGGGTTAGACCTATCTTCTTCATAATGGTATATTTGTGTTTAATGGTAATTTACAATTTTTTATTCGCCAATCAAGTGAATTGCCGTCATATCCTTACTTACTTCAATAGCATTATTGCCATTATACTTTAAGGACTCAAAACTTACCACTTCATTGTCTACTTCAATTTCTTTTATTTTAAAGGGTAAACCATGAAACTGAATTTTAAAATTCTCATAGGTGGTTGTAAATGAACCATCTTTAAATTGCTGTATGATAAGCTCATTAGGCTTCCCGGTTAACCTGAAGTTTCTTAGACTATACCTACCCTTCTTATAATCAAAACCTTCTAATTGGTCTTCGTAAATAACAGAATCTTCTTTTCCTTCTTTAAAATAAACGTCAATTTTAAGTTCTGTTAGCTTTTTCTCGCCCACATACTGTTGTACCGGATACTTAGGTATCATTGCGCCTTCTTTGATAAAAAGCGGAATACGGTCTAACGGAGCTGAAACCCATTTTTCAACGCCCCCTTCTACCAACTCATCTGTCCAATAATTATACCATTTCCCTTTTGGCACGTACATTCTCCTGCCTTGTGAATTTGGTTCTTGTACCGGGCATACCAGAATTTGTTCACCAAATAAAAACTCGTCTGTTCTAAAATGGGTCTGGGTATCTGCTTGATCATAATACACCAAAGATTGCAACATTGGCACACCATTTTCAATATACTTGTAAAAGGCGGTATATAAGTAAGGTAATAGCTCATAACGTAGCTCTATAAATTTGCGCACAATATTGGTTACTTCTTCACCAAAAGACCATGGTTCTTGGTCTCCATGATCGCCACTGCTGTGTACCCTACAAAATGGGTGAAAAACCCCTAATTGAATCCACCTGGCAAACAATTCGCCATTAGGTTGTTCCGCAAAACCACCAATATCCGAACCTACAAAGGAATAACCACTCATACACATACGCTGCATCTGTACATTTGCAATCCACAAATGTTCCCAAGTAGCCACGTTATCTCCTGTCCACGTAGCACAGTACCGCTGTGTTCCCGAATATGCTGCCCTAGTTAATACAAATGGACGCTTTGGGAAAGTATATTTTTTAACACCATTATATGTTGCCCTAACCATTTGCATGCCATACACATTGTGTGCTTTTCTATGGCTACATGGATGCCCGTCATAATCATGGCGAACATCTAAATTGGCCGTTTTGGTGGGCACTTCCATAATGGCAGGTTCGTTCATATCATTCCAAACACCATGTACTCCCATGTCGGCAATCATTTCTTTATAAAGTGTTGCCCACCATTCCCGTACTTTTGGATTGGTAAAATCTGGAAACTTACATTCTCCCGGCCATACCTTGCCTTTAAAATGCGGTCCGTCTGCACGCTTACAGAAAAAATCATTTTCCATTGCTTGCTGGTAAATGTCGTATTCCCGGTCTATTTTTAGACCCGGATCTATCATGGTTATGGTTTTAAAACCATCTTCCTCCAATTCATCTATCATTCGTTTAGGGTCTGGAAATTTTTGATTATCCCAGGTAAAACACCTAAAACCATCCATATAATCAATGTCTAGATAGATAGCATCACAAGGAATTTTTAAATCCCTAAATGTTTTTGCCACCTCTTTAACCTTGCTTTCTGGGTAATAACTCCATTTTGATTGATGAAAACCCAGAGCCCACATTGGAGGCAGCTCTGGAACCCCGGTAAGGTCTGTGTAAGCTTCTACTACTTGCGAAATTTTAGGACCGTAAAAGAAATAATAGTTCATTTCTCCACCGTCTGCCCAAAAACTGGTTAAGTTTCTACGCTCATGCGCAAAATCAAAGTATGTACCAAAAGAATTATCAAAGAAAATTCCGTAGGCCTTTTCGTTATGTAGACCAATATAAAATGGTATAGACTTATATAATGGCTCTTGGTCTTTGCCGTAGGCATAAGAATCCGTAACCCAATTAGAAATTCGTTTTCCTTTTAGATTGGTATGGGAGGCTTTGTCTCCACCTCCATAAAAACTTTCTCCGGACTGGGTAATCTTGGTCATTTTAACCACATTACCACCGTAATCAAAATTTTCCTCCCAATGGAATCCGTTATCGTCTTGATTTATGATATTCCCTTCTAAATCTGATATGGTAATTTTAAGATTCTTCTTAGCTACACGTATAACCACCTTTGACGTAGCAATACTAAAAGAGGTATCTTTTTCTTCTACTTCTAACTCATTATAACCCGTGTTTACTTCTGAGCTTATTGCGTAAGAGAAATCTGGTTCAAAGGCAAATTCTGTTGCATATCTAAAACGCACCATACTATCCCTAAGAATGGTTATTTCAAGTAACACACCATTCTGAGTGGTAAAATAGACCTTTTCATTATCGTGCTTAAAATCTATTATATTGTTGGGATACTGATTGCCCCTTTTTTCAACTTCTGTATTGGTAATCATAGGCTAATGATTTTATATACTAACAAAAAAAGTGTTTTCCCATGACACCGGAAAGCAACTTTATAACTCATTTACAACTAAAACGTTATAGTTAACACGATTACTGCTTATAGACCAAAATACCTAGCGGTGGAAGGTTTAATTCTACGCTATTGGGCCTACCGTGCCAACCTTGCACACTGGGTTTGGCGGTTTTCTTTCCTATTCCGCTGCCCCCATATGCTTTATCATCGCTATTAAACAGTAATTTTAGTTTGGTATTGTTTGGCACGCCTAATTTATATTTTTCCCTAGGCACTGGAGTAAAGTTGCCTATAATTATAACTTGTTCTTCTTTAGTATTTCCCTTGCGTATATAGGAAAGTACAGAGTTTTCCGCATCATTCCATTCTATCCATTCAAAACCTTCCGGGCTAAATTGCTTTTGATATAATGCAGGTTCTTTTTTATATAATTTATTTAGATCCTGAATTAGTTTTTGGATGCCACTATGAAAATGGTATTGGGTTAAATGCCAATCTAAACTTTGTTGAAAATTCCATTCGGCTGTTTGGCCAAACTCTGCCCCCATAAAAATTAAATTAGCACCAGGATGGGTAAACATGTACCCAAAAAGCAACCTTAAATTGGCAAATCGTTGCCATTCATCTCCGGGCATCCTGTAAATCAAAGATTGTTTACCGTATACCACCTCGTCATGAGAAAAAGGCAGCATAAAATTTTCGGTAAAGGCATAAGTCATGCTAAAGGTTAAATCGTTTTGGTGATGCCTTCTGTAAATGGGTTCTTTTTTAAAATACTCTAAGGTATCGTGCATCCACCCCATCATCCACTTCATACCAAAACCTAAGCCCCCTAAATGTACAGGTTTAGATACACCGGTAAAAGCGGTAGATTCTTCTGCTATGGTTTGTATACCTTCAAAACTGGCGTAGACCTCAGCATTCATTTCCCTAATAAAAGACATGGCTTCCAAATGCTCGTTATTACCATACATGTTTGGTTCCCATTCTCCTTCTTCCCTAGAATAATCTAAATAAAGCATGGAGGCAACGGCATCTACCCGTAAGCCATCCACATGGTATTGATCTAGCCAAAAAGCGGCATTACTAATTAAAAATGCCCTAACCTCGTTACGGCCGTAATTAAAAATTAAACTTTTCCAATCTGGATGATAGCCTTTTCGCCTATCTGGGTGTTCATATAAATGTGACCCATCAAAATAACCTAGACCATGTGCATCTTCAGGAAAATGAGAAGGCACCCAATCCAATATTACTCCAATACCTGCCGCATGCAAGGCATCTACCAATTCCTTAAACTCTTCTGGTTTACCAAAACGTGAAGTAGGGGCAAAATAACCTGTTAATTGATATCCCCAAGAAGGATCATAAGGATATTCCATGATAGGCATAAATTCCACATGGGTAAACCCCATCTTTTTAACGTAAGCTACCAAATCTGTTGCAAGTTGCTTGTAAGATAAGAATGAGTTGTCCGCGTTTCGCTTCCAAGAACCTAAATGTACCTCGTATACAGAATACGGTCTATCTAATGCATTATGGTTAGCCCTGGTATGCATCCATTCTTGGTCTTTCCAGGTATAATCTGCCTGCCATACCACAGATGCTGTTCTTGGCGGATGTTCACAAAAACGGGCAAAAGGGTCCGCCTTTTCGGTAATAGTCCCTCCATGAGACTCTATTTTGTATTTATAAATTTCCCCTTGCGAAATATGGGGTATAAAACCTTCCCAAATACCACTACTATCCCAACGCACCATTAGTTGGTGAGTACCAGCATCCCAATTGTTAAAGTTACCTACAACAGAAACCGCTTTGGCAGAAGGCGCCCAAACCGCAAAATAAACACCAACTACACCCTCCACGGTGGTTATATGTGAACCTAGTTTGTTATAAAGCCTAAAATGCTTTCCCGCCTTAAAAAGATTGATATCAAATTCAGTGAAAAAACTATGCGGTAAAACATTTGCCATAAAGATGAGATTAAAGATTTGTACAATATTATACAACTTTACACAAGATAGTAAAACTTAGATTGCAAAGCTTAGGTAAAATTTTTGGAACGATATTTGTTTTTCTACCTAAACAAGCAAACAACAAATTACAAATCATTAAATCAATACACAATGACAAAATTGAAATCACTTTTAGGAATTTTTGCAATAGCATTACTGGCATTTGGCTGCCAAGGCCCCGAAGGACCTCCTGGTAGGGATGGTTTTGACGGATTAAATGGTTCAGACGGTGCCAACGGCGTAAACATATTAGGACAAGTAGTAGAAATTCAGGGGTCTTTTACCCCAGAAAACGATTACTCGTTATTCTACTCATTTGCAGATGATGGCATTGAGGTTTTAGAATCTGATGTTGTTCTTGTTTATCTACTTTGGGAAGAAATTGAAGACCCAGATGGAAATATTTCGGTTTGGAGACCAATGCCACAAACCAGGATTCTTGACCAAGGTTTACTGCAGTATAACTACGATCATACTTTTTTAGATGTAAGTCTATTCTTAGAGTCAGATTTTGATTTAGGTACATTACAGGCGGGAGACACCCAAAATCAAGTATTTAGAATAGCAGTTGTACCTGCTGAGTATGCCAATAGCGAAGATTTTAACCCGGCCGACTTTAATAGTGTAATGAACGGGCTTAACCAAGACGTAAACTCCATAGAAAAGGTTAGTGTAAATTAGCCTTTAACAAACATATATTTTAAAACCACACTTGTTATTTTTACGTAACTAAAGTGTGGTTTTCTTTTTAATTGAAAGGATAAACCCGTTTAAACGACATATTGAAAAAGAAAAAGATGGGAAAAAAATTAGCTGTAATCGTATTTGGAATTCTTACCGCGTGCAACGGTATTTCGCAAAAAAAAGATTCTGAAGAAAAAAAAGAAGTAAAAGAGTATAAAGTTTCCAAAACAGATGCGGAATGGCGCAAGGAGCTCACGGATATGGAATATTATATTTTAAGAAGAGCGGGTACGGAAAATGCTTTTACCAGTGAATTATTAGAAAACAAAGAAAAAGGAACCTATGTATGTGCCGCTTGCCAAACACCTTTATTCAAGAGCGAACACAAATACAAATCTGGTACAGGGTGGCCTAGTTTTTATCAAGAAATTGAGGGCAATGTAGGTTTTGATACCGATTATAAAATTGGGTACGCCCGTACCGAAGAACATTGTGCCACCTGTGGGGGCCATTTAGGACATGTTTTCAAAGACGGACCAGAACCTACCGGTGAAAGACATTGCATTAATGGTGCGGCCTTAGATTTTGTTCCATCTTCTTAAAAAAGTTTTAGAATGAAAAAATATCCTATAGATAAATCAGAGGCAGATTGGCAAAAAGAATTAGATTCAGATTCTTACTATGTATTGCGCCAAAAAGGTACGGAACGCCCGTTTACCGGCACTTATAATTTACACTTTGAAGATGGCGATTACCACTGCAAGGCATGTGGGGCAAAACTATTTGAAAGTAACAATAAGTTCCAAAGTGGCTGTGGATGGCCCTCTTTTGATCAAGCAGTAGAAGGAGCCATAGAGTACATAAGAGACACCTCTCACGGGATGATTAGAACCGAAACATTGTGTGCAAATTGTGGTGGGCATTTAGGACATGTCTTTAACGACGGGCCTAGAGAAACAACAGGCCAGCGTTACTGCATCAATAGTTTAAGTTTAGATTTTAAGAAAGAAGAGTAATCCTCAATTAGCATAAGAATCTAAAAAGCTCGCCTTAAGCGAGCTTTTTTATTGTACAAATAGGAGCTAAAACGCTATTGTTACCACAATAAATGTTAACAATAAACAACAAGAAAAGGTAAGGTTTATTAATTGCCATTAACCTTGACCTAACAATACCCAAAATCTTGTGATAGTTCATTATCTTTGCAATCGATTTTTAAAGACAACTTAAATAAGTAAATCAATGAGCAAATTCGATGTTATAGTTTTAGGAAGCGGACCTGGAGGTTACGTAACTGCAATCCGTGCTTCTCAACTTGGTTTAAAAACCGCCATTGTAGAAAAAGAAAACCTAGGAGGTGTTTGTTTAAACTGGGGGTGTATACCTACAAAAGCATTGATAAAATCTGCTCAGGTTTTTGAATATTTAAAGCATGCAGAAGATTATGGTCTAAGTGCCAAAAAAGTAGAACATGATTTTGATAAAGTTATAGACCGTAGTAGAAACGTTGCCGACGGAATGAGCAAGGGAGTTCAATTCTTAATGAAGAAGAACAAAATTGAAGTTTTGAACGGTTACGGCATGGTGCAGGCTGGTAAAAAGGTAATTGTAAAAGGAGAAAACGGCGATGCGGCAACTTATAG
This sequence comes from Croceivirga sp. ABH4_376, assembly GCF_056160685.1. Lineage (NCBI taxonomy): Bacteria > Pseudomonadati > Bacteroidota > Flavobacteriia > Flavobacteriales > Flavobacteriaceae > Croceivirga > Croceivirga sp. ABH4_376. The sequence goes on from NZ_JBSWXQ010000005.1 coordinate 191,803, forward strand.
CGCTGACCATATTATAATTGCAACGGGAGCAAGAAGTAGAGAATTGCCAAGCTTACCACAAGATGGTAAAAAAGTTATTGGCTATAGAGAAGCCATGACCTTAAAAAAACAACCTAAAAAAATGATTGTTGTAGGTAGTGGCGCCATAGGAATGGAATTTGCCTATGTTTACAATTCTTTAGGCACCGAAGTAACCGTTGTAGAATACATGCCAAATGTTGTTCCGGTAGAAGACGAAGATGTGTCCAAACAATTAGAGCGCAGCTTTAAAAAGTCAGGAATTAAAATAAAAACCAATGCCGAGGTAACTAAAGTTGATACCAGTGGTGACGGCGTAAAAGCTACGGTAAAAACAGCTAAAGGAGAAGAAGTTCTAGAAGCGGATATTGTACTTTCTGCCGTTGGTATTAAAACCAATATTGAAAATATAGGGTTAGAAGATGTAGGCATTGCTACGGATAGAGATAAAATATTGGTGAACGATTATTACCAAACCAACATCCCGGGTTATTATGCCATAGGTGATGTTACCCCAGGACCAGCATTGGCTCACGTAGCTTCTGCAGAAGGTATTTTATGTGTAGAGAAAATTGCCGGGATGCATGTAGAAGCATTGGATTACGGCAATATACCAGGTTGTACCTATTGTATGCCAGAAATTGCATCTGTTGGTCTTACGGAAAAGCAAGCCAAGGAAAAAGGTTACGATATAAAAGTGGGGAAATTTCCATTCTCTGCTAGCGGAAAAGCAAAAGCTGGAGGTAACGCTGAAGGTTTTGTAAAGGTAATTTTTGACGCAAAATATGGGGAATGGTTGGGATGCCATATGATTGGCGCCGGTGTAACCGATATGATTGCCGAAGCCGTTGTAGCTAGAAAACTAGAAACTACCGGTCATGAGGTATTGAAAGCGGTACACCCACACCCTACTATGAGTGAAGCGGTTATGGAAGCCGTAGCTGCTGCTTATGACGAAGTAATTCACTTATAAACACATATAAGTAATAGAAAAACAAAACCGCCAAGTACATTAACTACTTGGCGGTTTTTAATATTAATACTATGATTAAAGTCTTTAGACTAACTGCTATTTTAGAAGGAATATCCTACTTGTTGTTGTTTGCATTTACCATGCCCTTAAAATACTGGGCAAATATAGGAGAGCCAAACAAACACGTGGGCATGGCACATGGTGTACTTTTTATTCTCTTTGTAGTTTTAGCCGGTATGGTTTGTTACCAATACAAATGGAGCATAAAAAGGTTTATTATATTCTTTATTGCCTCCTTATTACCATTTGGCACTTTTTATGTAGACCAGAAATATCTAAAAGACTTACAATAGAAAGCTATTGATAGCTAAATCATAACTGTTGAGCCCAAAGCCTAAGATTACCCCTTTGGCCACTGGAGAAATATAGGATTGGTGCCTAAATTCTTCTCTAGAAAATGTATTGGAAATATGTACCTCTACCACAGGAGTAGTTACCGCTCTAATTGCATCTCCTATACCAACAGAAGTATGGGTGTATGCGGCAGCATTTAAAATAATACCATCGTACTCAAAACCAACCTCTTGAATTTTATCAATTAATTCGCCCTCAATGTTACTTTGGTAATATTCTAATTGAGTGTTTTTAAATTTAAACTGAAGTTCAGAAAAATAATCCTCGAACGTTTTGCTACCGTAAACCTCTGGCTCTCTTTTGCCCAAGAGATTTAAATTGGGACCATTAATTATAATTAGTTTCATTCTTGTATTTTATGAAAGCTTAAACTGGTTTGCTCACCTTCTTTTAGATTGCTCATTAATTCTATAACCCTATTATCTATTTCCACTTCTAATTTGGCCGTATTGGGCGCAATTGTTCCCTCATTTTGAGCCACAATCTTAAGAGTAGTAATTGGTTTTTCCAAATTCACGGATAAAGTATAACTTTTATTAGTTACTTCTTTATTTTTCAGCAGTACGGCATCATCAAGATAAATAGAAATTTGGTCGCCATCTTCTTTGCCTACGTCTACAACCCTAAGTGTTATTTGATTACTTTTGGTAAAAATGGAGGTTTTCTCATTTGCCTTGAGCATGTTTAAACGTCTTTCATCTATTGTTTTTGTCATGCTCGTTATCGCCTTAATACTATCTGGCACAACTTTAGCCTTTTGTATTTTTTTATCTATTCGTTTAGCTTTTTTATAAATCTTATCTATAGATTTTACATTTAATTCCCCGTCTATACAAGCAAAACCATCTTCATACCTACCTACAAATTGTCCTTGGATTATATCTTCTTTTTCTAAACTACTTACTTTACCAGAAAAATGTACAAAACAAAAGTCATACGTTTCTACATCAGATTTGGTGTATTCTATACCAAATTCTTGAAATTTTAAAGTGTTGTTTTCTGGATAATAATTTCCAGTAACATAAGATTTGGTTTCGTGCGCCCCGCCTAAATCGGTCACCGAAAACCCTGACACCTTTTCTCCCTTAAGCTCTAATAGTAAACGATAGGCAACGTGTACGGTATCTTTTAGGGTTAAAACTCCTAAAAATTCATGCTTTTGCGCCTGTAAATGGCTTACAGTGCACAATAAAATGAATAGCGTTAAAAGGTTTTTATGCAATCTGTACATTTATTTAATTAAAAAACTAGTATTATGAAATTAAAATTCCTCTTTACATTTTTATGCATGATTTTTATGCTAACAAGTGTTTCTGCATCCTTTCCTGTTAAAAGGCATCAAACTAATAACGAAAGTAACGAATTAATTGAAGTTGCCGTAGCTGATTTAGAAACTCCTGTAGCTGCTGCTTCTTACAACAAATGGGTAGCACTTGGCCTGTGGTTTTTCTTAGGTTTCTTTGCCGCACATAGATGGTACGCTGGTAAACCAACAGGATACAATATCTTATTTATCCTAACCCTAGGAGGTTTAGGGGTATGGTGGGTAATAGATTTGGTGAATATCCTTAATGACACCTTTCCTAATTAGATTTTGAAAAAAATTAAGAATAAAAAAAGCAGTGCCAAGGCACTGCTTTTTAGTTGTTGATTAAGTAATTTATTAGTCGAAAGCGTATCTAAAGCCTAAAGCAAATGCTCCAGCTTCAAAACGGTTTCCGTCAAAACCATCACTCAATCCTAAGATAGGTCTCCAACTTCCAGAAAAAGCTAAAGGCACATTAGGGATCTTAAAATCCAAACCTACATGTGGTCTTAAAGAAAATTGTGTATCAAAATCTTTAATTAACCAAATGCTTGGTCCTGCTCCTGCAAACCACTGTAAACCATCTGCGCCAGAAAACTGACCGTGATAAGAATACAAGAAGGTTAAAGCAGTTACCTGATCCTCAAAACCAAGATCAAATTGTCCTGCATTGTTTTCATCAAAAAAGTACTTACCACTTGGTCCAACAAAGGTAAAACCTTCTCCTAGATCTAATCCTAAACCAATGGCTCCTTTATAGTTTTGCGCTTGAGCAGTTAAAGCCAAACCAAAAACTAAGGCCAATGAAATTAAAAGTCTTTTCATAATATGTAGTGTTTGTTGTTGAAGCTTCAAATGTATATAATTCAACATTAAATAAATCTTAAGAATTAAAAATTCTTAAAACTTATAACCAACACCAAAGGTTAAGTATTTACCCTTAGCTGTAAGGTCTAAATCACCCGAGTAAGAATTGTTAACTTGGAAAGTGTATCTCCCTTCTAAAAAGAGTCCAAAAGGGAAATCATAACCTAAACCTGCACCTAATCCTAAATCAAATGCACTAGCATCTTCTGGTAAATCTTCTAAAGAAAAACCGAATTGAGGACCCGCTTGAAAATGCAATCCATCGGCAACAAAAATCTTAGCCATAACTGGAATAAAAATAGCAGAACTCTCATCTATATTGGCGTAAAGTAGTTCTGGTCTAATTCCAAATTTTTCAGTGATAGAGAAATCACCAACTACCCCAATGTAGAAACCTGTACTGCCATCTACATCTTGTTTTTCACCTTCAAATTTTACAGTTGCATCTGCATTAAATAAACCTGCAGTTACACCAAAAGAAGTGTCTTGTGCATTAGCGCCAATGGTAATACCTAGTATTGCTACTAAAGAAAATAATAAGTTTTTCATAATAAATTAAGTTGTTTGATTATATATTAAAACGTTACAATATTAATAAAATAACTCTTACAACTCTTATTTATTACAGTTAGTCCTTAAAATAGAAAAACCAAACTTAGATTTACAGAAGACCAATCTACGGCCTCATCAGAAATACCGGTATAAGAAAATTCCAATGCAGAAGTATCGGACATTCCAATACTTACCGTAGGTCTATAATAAAAACCACCTTCCGTAATTTCATCTAACCCAAAAGCATAACCAACATCGGCACCAAAATTAAAACCTTTAGAAGCATATAATCTTACAAGGCCCGCAACGGGTAAATACTGAATGTTTGGAAAATCTGCTTCAACTTCTACAAATCCTTCAGAAATGGACTCTGTTTTGCCAAAATAGTTTATAAAACCAGTAGCAAACCCTAAATCCAGAATCTTATCTACACCATAATGTTGCTGTAAGTCTATCCCTAAACCAAAATTAGATATATCACCTGCATCACCAAGGGGCATGGAAACCTGTAAACCTGCTTTAAAAAATGAACGGTCTACCTTTTGTGCATGTGCAGCAATAATTGTAGTTAAAAGAATGAAGAATAATACTAGTCGTTTTTTCATGGTTGATTAATTTTATCACAAATTGCCTGCTTTACAAACTATTACCTAATAAAAGTTGCCAGTTTTTCATTTTATGTGGTATAGAATTAAATACGTAAGGTTTAGTTTTAAAGAGTATAACCATTGTATATTTATTTTGCTTTAATTAAAGGACATGAAACTTTACTCGTAAAACACGCGTAGTTTGTACTTAAAAGAGGTAGTTTATCTTTTACAAATTAACAGTACAATTTAGTGTATATCTTTGAAAAATGAATTGGAACCAAGCACTGGTAGCTTATAAAACCTATTTAAAATTAGAAAGAGGACTTGCGGATAATTCCATTGCCAACTACGTAATGGATGTAGAAAAACTAGTTCGATTTCTGGAAGAAAAGAAACTAACGGAACTACCCTTAACCGTAGATACGGAAACCCTTAAACAATTTATTTATGAAATTGCCAAATTGGTTAACGAGCGTTCACAGGCACGTATTATTTCCGGCATAAAAAGTTTTTTTAACTATTTGGTTTTTGAAGACCTTAGGGAAGACAACCCTACAGATTTAATAGAGTCGCCTAAAATTGGTAGAAAATTACCAGATACCTTGTCCTTAGATGAAATAAACAACCTAATTGCCGCGATTGATTTATCGCACCCGCAAGGTGAACGCAACCGAGCTATACTTGAGACGCTTTATGGCTGCGGTTTACGGGTATCTGAGTTGATTAATTTAAAATTATCAGATTTATATTTTAATGAAGATTTTATACAAGTTACCGGAAAAGGCAATAAACAACGATTGGTGCCCATTGCAGACATCAACAAAAAATATATTCTAATTTATCTGGAGCAAATACGGGTGCACCAAGCTATTGCTCCAGAGGCCACGGACATATTATTTTTAAACCGAAGGGGCAAGCAATTAACCAGGGCCATGGTTTTTACCATTGTAAAGCAACTGGCTGAAAAGATAGGACTAAATAAAACCATTAGCCCACACACCTTTAGGCATTCTTTTGCCACCCACCTATTAGAAAATGGAGCAGATTTACGTGCCATACAACAAATGCTTGGCCATGAGAGCATTACCACAACAGAAGTTTACATGCATGTAGATAGGACCCATTTAGCCAAAGTGCTAGAAAAATTTCACCCTAGAAGTACAGACTAAAACTATTCTTTTGTTTTAAAATGGTTTTTAAATGGACGTATAATCAAACGCGCTTCTCTATCAAATTTTATGTAATTATACACCCAATTAATAAATACTACTACCCTATTTCTAAAACCAATTAAAAAATAAAGGTGTACAAACATCCAAACAAACCAAGCAAACACTCCTTGAAACTTAAATTTAGGTAAATCTGCAACAGCCTTGTTCCTACCAATTGTAGCCATACTACCCTTATCCCTATAACTAAAAGGTTTTAATTTATTTCCTTTAGACTCCGCTACTAAATTATTGCCTAAATTTTCGCCTTGTTGCATGGCTGGTTGTGCCATCATAGGATGCCCATGCGGAAACGCTTCGGACTCCATTTGGGCCACATCTCCAATGGCATAGATGTGATCAAAACCTTTAACTTGGTGGTATTCATTTACCAACAAACGTTTAGAGCGGCTAACAAAAGCTTCACCGTCCAAGCCATTCAAGGAAACTGCTTTAACCCCTGCGGCCCAAACCAAGGTTTCTGTCCTAAATGATATATCGGTATTGGTGGTGGCCATTTTGCCATCATAACCACTAACCCTTAATTTTTTCCAAACGTTTACCCCAAGTTCTTCCAAAAAGGCTTCTGCTTTTTCAGAAGCTTTTTCACTCATAGCGGGCAACAAACGATCCCCACCTTGTACTATGTTTATTTGGGCTCTCCTGGTATCCAAATCTGGATAATCTTTTGGTAGAATTCCCTTTTTAATTTCAGCCAAAGCTCCTGCAAGCTCTACTCCCGTAGGGCCACCTCCTACTATTACAAAATTCATTAACGCTTCACGCTCGTGTAAATCGTCCGTTAATAAAGCTTGTTCAAAGTTCTCTAGTATAAGACTTCTTAAATTTAGGGATTGCGGTATGGTTTTCATGGCCATACTATTCTGTTCCAACTCGGTATTACCAAAGTAATTAGTTTCTGTACCAGTGGCCACTACAAGCTTATCAAACTTGAGCGAACCTATGTTGGTATCTACAAGATTTACGTCCGTATTCACCTTTAAAACCTCGGCCAACCTAAAGTAAAAATTAGGATAACCCTGCAAAACCTTTCGTATGGGATAGGCAATAGAATCAGGTTCTAAACCACCCGTAGAGACTTGGTATAACAAAGGTTGAAACGTATGGTAATTGTGGCGGTCTAATAACACTACCTGAAATTCTTGCTTACTCAGTTTTTTGGCAAGCGCAATACCTGCAAAACCACCGCCAATAATAACTACGCGGGGATTGCTAGACTGTGGAATATTCATTGAACTCATTGCCTCAAAGGTAAACAATAAGCCTATTAACCTACCATAGAATAGTAGATTTTAGCCTATATTTAAAGCTAGAACCAAAGAAATATCTTTATGAAAAACTACCACGTATTACTAATTGCATTTTTATGGATTCCTGTATCTATTATTGCACAAAAAGCAAAAAAAAGCACCTTAAATAATCTAGATGCTAAAAGTTCTGAATACAGCAAAATTGCCTTGCAAATTTGGGATTGGGCAGAAATGGGATATCAAGAAGAAAAAAGTGCTGCTTTACTACAAGAAACCTTAAAAAACGAAGGTTTTGAAATTACGGCTGGAATAGCTGAAATACCCACGGCCTTTATGGCAGAATATGGAACTGAAGGGCCTGTTATTGCTATTTTAGGAGAATATGATGCCCTGCCAGGATTATCCCAGCAAGCGGTTTCAGAAAAAGTACCGGCAGGTGGCAAGGCAGGTCATGCATGTGGCCATCACTTGTTTGGCACGGCCTCTACTGCGGCTGCTATTGCCGTAAAAAATTGGTTGCAAGAAACCAATACAAAAGGTAGGGTTAGGTTTTACGGTTGCCCTGCAGAAGAAGGTGGTAGCGGAAAAGTATATATGGTACGCTCTGGAATTTTTAACGATGTAGATGTAGCCCTACATTGGCATCCTGGGGCTCAAAATGCAGCTAGTGCAGGTGCAGCTTTAGCAAACAAATCTGCAAAGTTTAGATTTCATGGTGTTTCCGCCCACGCTGCTGGCGCTCCAGAAAGAGGCCGTTCTGCATTAGACGGTGTGGAAGCAATGAATATGATGGTTAATATGATGCGAGAACATATACCACAAGACGCTAGAATACACTATGTAATTACAGATGGTGGCAAAGCACCCAATGTAGTTCCAGATTATGCAGAGGTTTACTACTATGCCAGACATGGTAACAGAGATGTTGTAATAAATATTTTTGACCGTATGGTAAAAGCCGCTGAAGGTGCCGCAATGGGTACTGGGACCACCATGGAGTATGAAATGATAGGTGGCACACATGAATTATTACCCAATCTTACCTTACAAAAACTAGTTCATGACAACCTTTCTACTATTGGCGGTATAATGTACACAAATGAGGAAAGGGCATTTGCCAAAAAAATAGCTAAATCGCTAGGTAATGAACAACTAGCAGAGCAAACCGCAACAATAGTACAACCTTATAAAGAAGAAGCCCGCGCCTTTGGTTCTACAGATGTTGGAGATGTAAGTTTTGTTGTGCCAACTGTAGGTTTTAGTACCGCAACTTGGGTTCCGGGAACACCCGCGCATAGTTGGCAAGCCGTTGCCGCAGGTGGCACATCTATTGGTACAAAAAGTATGATGGTGGCAGCAAAAACGCTTACCGCAACAGCCATAGACCTATTTAGTAATACCGATATAATAGAAAAATCCAAAAAAGAATTTAAAGAAAAAAGAGGTAACAACTTTGTTTACAAACCTTTACTAGGAGATAGAGCACCCGCTCTAAATTATAGGGATTAATAGTTGTAACAATTTTAAAATTTAGACTACTAATTAAAAAAGTAGCCACCAACCAACTGTGAGTAAAAACCTGGAGCATCAATTTGTTACGGAATTGGAGAACAATCAAAATATTGTTCACAAAGTGTGTACGTTATATACGCACGACCGTGAATCCCATAACGATTTGTTCCAGGAAATTACCATACAGTTGTGGAAAGCTTATCCAAAATTTAGAGGAGACGCTAAGTTTAGTACGTGGATGTACCGTGTGGCATTGAACACGGCTATAACGCTTTATAGAAAGTCAAAGAAAAGAGTAAAGACGCAAGATTTTGATTCAGTTTTGTTCAAAATAAAGGCTCAGGAATATGACGATACCGAAGAACGACAATTGAAATTAATGTACAATGCCATTAAAGAATTGGGCGATATTGAAAAAGCCTTAGTCTTTCTTTACCTAGAAGATAAAAATTACGCCGAAATAGCTGAAACCCTTGGTATTAGTGAGGTAAATGCAAGAGTGAAAATGAATAGGGTTAAAAACAAATTAAGGACCATTTTAAATCCTTAAACTATGATGGACGAGTTAGAATTATTGAAAAAAGATTGGCAAAAGAAAACAGCTTCTTTGCCTAAGCTTAGCTATGACGAAATCTATAAAATGATTTTGAAGAAGTCGAGCTCCATTGTAAAGTGGATTTTCTATATAAGTATTGCTGAATTTCTTTTTTGGATTCTTATTGGCCAGATACCTGTTGCGGAATCTTCCACTTCAGAATTAAAAAACACCAATACACTTTATACCGTTTTAGAAGTGTTATCCTACTGCATAATGCTATTTTTTATCGTTAAGTTTTATTTGAACTACAAGAAAATTAACACCACGGATTCTGCCCGGGCGTTGATGAAGAATATTTTAAAAACGCGTAGAACCGTTGTTACCTATGTATGGGTAAGCCTTTCTGTCTTTGCTATTTCTTTGGTAATAGTTACTGCAGAATTAATTTTCTATGAACCAGAATTTACCGCTTTAAACGAAAAATTGGCCGCAGCTGATAATACCTTTATGGTTTACGCCTTAATTGGCATAATAGTAATTGGTTGCATACTAGTAACCGGAGTATTACTTTGGCTATTTTACCGTCTTATCTATGGCATTCTATTAAAACGGTTACAAGAAAATTATAAAGAATTAAAAAAGCTAGAGGTTTAAGAATCTCCCTTGTAACTATATCTTCTTTTTTGATGGTCCTCTTCATAGGCTGCTAATTCCTCTTGTGGTATTACACGCAAAAAGGAAGGGTGCTGTTCAATAGCATATTCTAGCTTTTCTATGATTTGGTCAATACTTTCGTTCTCGTAATCTATGTTAAGGGGCTCCTTAATAATCATAGATTGGAGTATTCCTTTTTTCTTGATGTATAATCCTTTCTTATCAAAAGAACGTCTAAAGCCGTCTATTACAACAGGCACCACTACGGGTTTATATCTTTTAATTATGTGGGCCGTTCCCTTTCGCAAGGGCTTCCAAGGTTTTGTGGTTCCTTGGGGAAACGTTACCACCCAACCATCATTTAATGCCACACCAATATTACTAATATCGCTAAGTTTTACTTGGCGTTTAACGTCTTGACCATCTGCGCGCCATGTGCGCTCAATACTAACAGAACCTGCATAAGCCAAAATCTTGGACAGAAGGTTCTTTTTCATGGTCTCCTTGGCCGCAACATAATAGAAGTTCAATTTTGGATTCCATAAATAGGCTACGTTCTTAATGTTATCTTCCCTACCACTTAAGGCAGCATTAAAGACATGAAACATAGCTACCACATCTGCAAAATAAGTTTGGTGGTTACTTACAAAAAGAACATTTCTCTCCGGTAGGTTTCTTATAACTTCAGAACCTTCGATTTTTAACTTATTAAATCCTTTATATCTAGAATGTGTTACCATTCCTAAAATACGGATTAGCCATTTTTTTAGGAAAAGATTGTGTCCAAAGGGGGTAGACTTAAATATATCCATACGTTAAATCAGAATCGCTAAAATACAAAATAGGCGCTAAAGCACTTGTTTTATTAAGGTTTTGATTTCATTTAGCATCATTGCCGTTGCACCCCAAACGGTATAACCATTTAATTTAAAGGCGGGTACCGAAATATCGGAACCATAAGAGGTATTCATTTTTTCTTCAATTAAACTAGCTGCACTTAAAAAGTTGGTTAAAGAAACCTCTACCAAACGTTCTACCTCAACCGGGTCTTTAACAAATGGTTTAGGATTGGCATACAAGCCCAAGTAGGGCTGCACCAAAAAATTACTTGGAGGAATGTATAAATCCGTCAATTCTCTAACCAATTCAACCTCAGCAGGGGTTACACCCACTTCCTCTTGGGTTTCTCTTAAAGCTGTTGCTAGTAAATTAGCATCTGTTTTTTCTTCCTTGCCACCAGGAAAACCAACTTGATTGGAATGTACCCCTTTATACGTTTTTCTTAAAATTAGCAATAAATGTGTGCTATTTGCTGCTCCTTTAGGATAAAACAAAGCTAAAACAGCTGCTTTTCTGGCTTTTTTTAAATGGTCTACATGCTGTTCCCTAACCACCCTACGCATTTCTGGCTCCATTTTAAAGTGCGCCTCTGGCCCCGGCAAATTCAGATTTTTTATTTTTACGACCTGTTTCTTAAAATCGGTAAAATTCATGCGTGTTTTAAAATTCTCCTTTTTAGCAAGTTTACTATTATTTTTTATGGCTCAATGCGGTAATCCTCCTAAAAAAAAGCAAAAAAACACAGTTAAAGAAGTTGTAAATCAAGATTCAATAAAAGCAAAACAACGGGCAGATAGTATTGCCGTAGCAGAAAAACAAAAAGATACCTTTGAACTAAATGAGGAAAATGCGATAAAATTTTTCTTTGACTACGCTAAAAACTTGAAACAAGATAAAGTAAGGCTAACTACTACCAAAGGAAGTTTTACCCTTCAGTTGTACGATAATGTTCCCTACCACAAAGCTAATTTTATCTACTTAACACGTAAAAAGTATTTTGATAGCACTCAATTTCACCGTGTAGTACCCAATTTTATTATTCAAGGCGGAAACTCTGATGATATGAGAACGGCTAAAAAACGTGGTAAAATAGGACGTTATCTTCTGCCTCCAGATACGCGAAAAGGACACAAACACCATAGAGGAACCATTTCTATGCCTAGTAGTGAGCGAGACAACCCACATAAACTTGCTTCTCCTTTTGAGTTTTTTATAGTGACCACAAACCCTGGTTCTTATCATTTAGATGGAGATTACACACCATTTGGCAGGGTTATAGAAGGTATGGACGTAGTAGACAAAATAAACCAAACCCCAATAGATACTGGAGAATGGCCTAAGCAAAATATTTATATTTTGAAAGCTGAAGTACTAGATTAAGCTTAGTTATTTTTGTAGATGCTCGGCAATGAAATTTTATACCGTACGGCTAAAATCCTAATTAATAAAACCACGAGAATTCCACCCACGGTAGCATAATTTTTAGTAAAAGGTATGTAATTAAGACCAAAATAGGCCACACCACCCAGTATGCAGGCCGTAGCATAAATTTCTTTTCTAAAAATCACAGGAATCTCATTACAAAGAATGTCCCGGATAACCCCACCAAAACTGGCAGTAATTATTCCTAGAACAATACAAATAGCAGGAATAAGGCCAGCCTCCAATCCCTTTTCTATACCTACAATGGTATAAAGGCCAATACCTATGGTATCAAACAAAAAAAGAGATTTACGCAGGTACTTTAACTTATTAAAAAACAATACACCAAAAAATACGGAGGCAATTATTATAATCATATAATTGGCGTCTCGCATCCAAACCACAGGTGTATTTCCTATGAGCAAATCTCTTAAGGTACCCCCACCAATAGCGGTGACAAAACCAATAATAAGTACCCCAAAGGGGTCTAATTTTTTGTCCATGGCCACCAAAACACCAGAGATTGCAAAGGCTATGGTACCCAAAACATCTATAAGCTGTAAAAACAAGTTTTATATTTTTTGCGTGTAGTAATTGTAATCTTTTAGTACGGTGTCTATATACTGTAGGTCATACAGATTAGATTTGGTGTCCAAAATACTGTCTACCTTAACCCGTAATGCGGTTAACGTTTTGTAATCGTTACTTTTCTTGGCAATCAAGAACGTTTCTTTAATTAGTCTAATATCTTTATCGGACAGTAGGGTAACGTTAGTAAAAGTTGGTTCATAATCATCCGTTACATCCTCTAAAATGGTATGGGAAACCTTGGTTTTATTTTTAGTGCTAATTACCACCGTACCCGCCGCGGCATCTCCTAATCGTTGCCTTCTTTCCGTAAACAAAATGGATAAGATACCTATAGAACCTAAAAAAAGCCAAATGTCTACTAAACGCAGCATCCACCTAACCAAATAATTACTCCAATGTACAGGTGTACCATCAAAACGAACCACGCGCATCTTTAACAACATCTTACCAACGGTTCTTCCGTTAAATAGGCTATGCATAAACAAACTATAACCCATTGCTGGTAAAAAAATTAAAGCAACCAGTCCCCTTTGGGTCCAACCATCTTTGTAAATATAACCAATCATATCTCCAATAAAATTCACAAGAATGGCATAGAGATATAGGATAAAGCCATCTATTAAAAATGCAACAATGCGCTCCCCTAAACTTACTATTTTATAATTTAGGTTTACATTTTGCGTTGTATTGATTTGGAGGTTGCCCATTAAACTTTAAATTTAACTCTTAGTAAAACTTTTTTATGCGCGAAGCTGCCTTTGTAAAGCAAAATAAGGAAAAATGGATAGCTTTTGAAAAGGCCATTAACCTAAAATCCAACACTGATCCAGATGAACTGGCAGAAGGGTACATACAGCTTACCAATGACTTGGCGTACGCGCAAACTTATTACGAAGAAAGTAAAACTTTATTGTATTTGAATGCTCTGGCCTCCCAGGCCCATCAAAAAATATACAAAAACAAGAAAGAGAGCCGTAACAGGATTGTAGATTTTTGGGCTTTTGAATTTCCCTTGTTCTTTAAACAATACCATAAAACCCTTGGGGTAGCTTTTCTCATATTTATGGCGGCAACCGCCATAGGTGTAATAAGCGCCTTAAATGATGCTAGTTTTTTACGGTTGATTCTTGGGGATGCCTACGTAAACGAAACCCTGAACAATATTGCCAAAGGAGACCCTGCCGCTATATATAAAGGCGGTAGTGAAATTGGTACTTTTTTGGGTATTACCATAAATAATATAAGGGTAGGTTTTTTGGCTTTTGCCTTTGGCGTTATTACAAGCATAGGTACGGCCTATATTCTGTTCAGCAATGGGGTAATGCTAGGAGCATTTATCACTTTCTTTTATACCAAAGGAGTATTTTTTGAGGCCAACAAGCAAATTTGGCTTCACGGAACAATAGAAATATCTGTTATAATCATCGCGGGCTGTGCAGGTCTTATCATGGGAAATAGTATTTTGTTTCCCAAAACGTTTTCTAGAAGAGTCTCTTTTATGAAAGGCGCTAAAGATGGTTTAAAAGTGGTAATAAGTACCATACCCTTTTTTATTGTAGCAGGCTTTATTGAAGGTTTTATAACTAGATACACGAATATGCCAACTTGGTTGGCAGCTTTGATAATAGGAGTATCCTTAATTTTAATTGTTTTCTATTATCTGCTTTATCCTATATTTTTAAATAGATTAGATGACGAAAAATTACGTTCCCTTAAGGGTGAATAGGGACTTTGGTGACATTATCAATACCTATTTTGATTTTTTTAAGCGAAATATTAAAAAGTTTACCAATGTTTTTATTAGCTACAATGGTATTTTTTTAATAGGTCTTTTGGTTGCCAGTTACTTAATGGTTTCCGGTATTCTTGGTTTAATTGAAATTGAAAACAATTTTGGCATAGAGACCGCTAATGAAGAAGATTTCTACATACCCATGGCCATTGGCGGTGGTCTGTTCTTTCTCATTTTTGTAATGGTTGGTGCTTTAAACTATGGCTTATCTACCAGCTATATGGTTTTGTATGATAACGACCCCAACGAATCTTTTCAAAAAAAGGACGTTTGGGCCTACACCAAGTCGCATATGGGAAGTATAATTCTATTTATCTTATTGTTATTCGTTATCCATATAGGCTTTCTAATCGTCTCAATTTTCTTTTTAATTATTCCTATTCTAGGGAGTTTGGCACAATATGTACTTCAATTTTTTATCTCTGCTTGGGTAGGAGTTTCTTTTTTTGAAATGTTACAGAACAAGAAGCCGGTAGGTGCAGCCTTGAGCGAAGGTTGGAATTTGGTAAAAAATAACTTTTGGCGTTCTGTGGGCGTAAATTTTGTAATGGGTCTTTTACTATTTATTTTATTGATGTTAATGATGTCCGTTCCTGGAGTACTTTTTGGCATCTATACCTTTCATGTAGTAGAGAATAGCGTTTCTTTAACCAGTAACGTGGTGGCTACGGTAATTTATACCATTTGCCTTACTTTAGCCTTAATCGTTCTAATATATGGGCAATGTCTAACACAATTTGTTAACGGAATTTTGTATTACACCCTACATGAAAAAACCTATAATATTAATACACGTAAACGTATAGCGCAAATTGGGGAGGATTTGAACAATGCCTAAAATTGTATCGCTTTTATTAGGTTTTTTACTTAGCAGTTATCTATGTTGGGGCCAGACCAATGATAGTATCGTTAAATATGATACGAACACCAATCTTGAGCAGCGTGCCTTTGAAAAAGACCTTCAAGAAAAATATGCGGGTGATGAATTTGATTACTCCATCACTACTGGAGAATCTCAAAACCTGCTTACCCGCTTTTTAGCTTTTTTCTTTAATTGGTTAGCAGATACTTTTGGCTTTACCATATCACCTGAAGCATTTAAAGTTTTAGAAATCATTATCTATATCTTATTGGGCGGATTGGTACTATACTTAATCATAAAATTTGCTGTGAATGAAAAAGTTAGCACCCTATTAACCAAACGGGCAAAACCACTTACCGATCTTGGTATTGCAGAGCAACATATAGAAACCATAGATTTTGATGCATTATTGGCAGATGCCATAAAAGATAAGGATTATAGGCTGGCCGTTAGGTATCAATTTTTGCTGTTGTTAAAACATCTTTCTAACAAAGACGTAATAGACTGGCATTTTGAAAAAACAAATGCTGATTATACCAAGGAAATTAAGGAACCAAGACTTAAAAATAGCTTTACAGAATTGGCTTATTTATATGACTATGTTTGGTACGGAGAACAAGCTATATCAGAACCGGCCTACCAAACCGCAGCAACTAGATTTAATACCGTAAAAGACCAAACACCAAGTTAGCATGGATAAACGCTCTAAAATTATTCTAGGTATTTTCTGTGCGGTATTATTGGCTATAATTGTTACCGAAATAACAAAACCAAGACCACTAAATTGGAGACCTTCTTATACCCAATATGATAAAATTCCGTTTGGGTGCCATGTGCTTTTTCAGGAACTAGAAAGTTTGTTTCCAAAAACAGATATAACTAGTGTAGATCAAAATGTTTATGAGTTTTTGGTAAACAGGGATAGCACACAAAAAAGCAATTATTTACTCATTAATGATCATATTAGTTTAGACCGTCAAGAAACAAATCAATTACTTAAATATGTATCTAGTGGTAATAGCGTGCTTATTTCCTCTACATCTCTAAGTTATTTTTTGATGGATACATTAAATATAAAGCTTAGCACGGATTACACCATTAAAGAAGATACTTTAAAGGCTTCTTTTACCAATACAAAGTTTAGTAAGAAGTATGTTTATGACCGGGGCTTATACAATACCCATTTTAGCAGTATAGACACCTTAAATGCAACTGTTTTAGGGCATATAAGTTTCCAAAGCAACAACGGAATTTTAGATGGCCCAACACTAACCGAAAAACACCCAAATTTTATCAAATCTAAATTTGGCGAAGGCCAATTTTACATAAACACCATACCACAAGCTTTTAGTAATTATTATCTCTTAAACGGCAATGAAGAATATGCCGCTAATGCCTTATCCTATTTAAATGATGAACCATTGTTTTGGGATAGTTATAAGAAAGCTGGTAAGGTAATTATAGATTCACCCATGCGTTTTGTGCTTAACCAAACCGCGTTGAAATGGGCCTATTATTTAACAATTGCAGGGCTTTTATTATTCGTTATTTTCAAGGCAAAAAGGGAACAACGCATCATTCCCGTAATTACCGCCAAAGAGAATACCTCTGTAGCTTTTGCTAGAACGGTAGGATCTCTTTACTATCAAAACAAAGATTATTCGGATTTAATTGCTAAAAAAATAAAGTTCTTTTTGGCGTACCTAAGAAGAAACTATTACATAGATACTACAAGATTAGATGAGGGTACAATTAAAAAATTGGCCGCCAAATCTGGAAAAACAATACAAGAAACCAAGGCTTTAGTGGAGCTAATACAACGTTTAAAAGGTAAAAAAATAAACGGCCCCGAGCCCTTATTAGAACTAAACAAAAAGATAACCGCATTTAAGAAATAATATATGGATAACACCAACGAAAACCCATTAGAATTTAATTCAAGGATAGACCTTACTAAACTACAGACGGCAGTAACTAAAATAAAAGAGGAATTAGGTAAGGTAATTATTGGTCAAGAAGAATTTATAGAATTATTAATTGTTTCCATTTTAGCAGATGGGCATTCCCTAATAGAGGGGGTTCCTGGTGTTGCCAAAACCATAACTGCCAAACTTTTGGCAAAAACAATGGATGTAGATTTTAATAGAATACAGTTTACACCAGATTTAATGCCTAGTGATATTTTAGGAACATCTATTTTTAATGTTAAAACTTCTGATTTTGAATTTAAGAAAGGTCCATTATTCTCCAACATTGTCCTTATTGACGAAATAAATAGAGCACCGGCCAAAACGCAAGCTGCCTTGTTTGAAGCTATGGCCGAACGCCAAATTACCATAGATGGTGCGGAATATAATATGGCGCCACCCTTTTTAGTGTTTGCAACCCAAAATCCGGTAGAACAAGAAGGAACCTACAGATTGCCAGAGGCACAATTAGACCGTTTTCTATTTAAAATAAATGTTGCCTATCCAAGTTTAGAAGAAGAAGTGGCGATTTTAGAGCGGAAACACCAACAAAAAGTACGCAATGAAGAAAATTTGGTCAGTGCTATTTTAACAGCCAAGGAAATAAAAGAATATCAAGAGACCATTAAAGATGTTATTGTAGAAGACAACCTTTTACGGTACATAGCGGCCATTGTAAATGCAACACGTACCAATGCCAATCTGTACTTAGGGGCTTCACCTAGGGCATCTATTGCCATTTTAGAAGCTGCCAAAGCCATGGCGGCTATGAACGGTAGGGACTTTATAACTCCAGAAGACATCAAAAAAATTGCCAACCCTATTCTGGCGCACCGTATTATATTAACACCAGAACGGGAAATGGAGGGGTTAACCCCAGAGAAAATGGTAAATCAACTTATAGAATCCATAGAAATACCTAGATAAAATTGAAACGTATTTTTAAAAATACTTACCTCAACAAACGCTTTTTTTGGTGTTTAACCTGCTTAATTTTAGGCTTTCTGGTTGCCTTTGTATACCCGCAAGTATTATTTGTAATGCAAATACTATTTGTAATTTTTATGTTGTTATTGGCAACAGATTTATTCTTGCTATTTGCAACAAAAGGTAAAATTGAAGGTAAAAGATTGGTTCCAGATAAATTGTCTAACGGCGATGAAAACCCCATTGCCATTAGCTTAACCAACAGTTATTTATTTAAAACGCATGTTAAGCTCATAGACGAAATTCCTTTTCAATTTCAAAAGCGGGATTTTGAACTTTGGAGTGTATTGAATCCTGGCCAAGAAAAACAATATCAATACCAATTAAGACCAACCCAAAGAGGCAGTTATTCTTTTGGTAGCATAAACGTTTTTGGGTCTTCGCCTATTGGTTTCATAGGCAAAAGATTTCAATTCAATACGGATCAAGAAGTACCGGTGTACCCCTCGTTCTTACAATTGCGCAAGTATGATTTATTGGCCTTTTCCAATCGTTTGTCTGAATACGGTTTGAAAAAAATTAGACGTATTGGCCACACCATGGAGTTTGAACAAATTAAGGATTATGTTAGAGGAGATGATATTAGGAACATAAATTGGAAGGCTACCGCCAAACGCAACCAATTAATGGTAAACCAATATCAAGACGAAAAATCGCAACCTATATATTCCGTTATTGATAAAGGTAGGGTAATGCAAATGCCTTTTAACGGGTTATCCTTATTAGACTATGCTATAAACGCAACTTTAGTTATAAGCAACATTGCCATAAAAAAACAAGATAAGGCAGGTATGTTCTCCTTTAGCAAAAAGGTAGAAAACCGAGTGGTTGCGGATCGCAGAAGCGCTCAGATGAACCTAATTTTAGAAACACTTTATAATTTGGATACGGACTTTGCAGAAAGTGATTACAGTAGACTATACATTGATATTAAACGAAACCTAAATCAACGAAGCCTACTTTTATTGTATTCAAATTTTGAAACCCTAGATGCATTACATAGACAACTACCCTACTTACAGGCAATTGCAAAAAATCATCTATTGGTGGTTATCTTTTTTCAGAACACAGAACTACAAGAATTTGTTACAAATAAGGCTAAAAACGTACACCAAATATTTGAGCAGACTATTGCAGAGAAGTTTATATACGAAAAAAGACTCATTGTCAATGAGTTAAGAAAAAATGGAATACAAACGATATTGACCAAACCAGAGGATCTTACCATTAATACAATCAATAAATATTTAGAAATTAAAGCAAGGGGATTAATCTAAAATGTACTAATTTTCAAGTTCATTTTTACTTAATACCAAACCAAATGCTTTTTAATAAATTTTTAAGTGCTATTTCAACACTTTCTTTGATAGCGCTGCTTTCTTGTGAACAACAACCAAATTTACCCAAACAAAATCCCCTAACACTTAATCAAAATGCTACCACCGCCAAGCAACTGGCATTAGAGGTAAAAAACAACAATACTATAAAGCTTGTAGAAGGGCTTAAACTAGACCTATGGGCTACAGATTCGTTAGCACCAGACCCTATCGCGTTAGATGTAGATGATTTTGGTTCGGTTTATATAACACGTACCCTGCGTCAAAAACACTCAGAGTTTGATATTCGTGGGTATAGAGATTGGGTAACCCCTACAAGTTCTTTTAAAACACCAGAAGACAGAAGAAACTTTTTACATACCTTTTTTGCTCCAGAGAATAGTGAACAAAACCAATGGTTACAAGATTTGAACAACGATGGCAGTAGCGATTGGAAAGACCTAGCGATTGAAAAAGAAGAGGTTTGGAAACTAAGCGATACCAATAAGGATGGTCTGGCAGATGTTGCCCAAAGAATTGTTCATGACTTTAACACTGAAATTACAGATGTTGCCAATGCGCTATTGGTAGAAAGAGATAAAATGTATGTTGGTGTTGCCCCAGAAATGTGGGAGCTAAAAGATATAAACCAAGATGGCTATTTTGAAACCAAAAAGGCCTTGGCAACTGGTTTTGGCGTTCATATTGGATTTAGTGGCCATGGCATGTCTGGGGCCATTAAAGGTCCAGATGGTAAATTATACTGGGGAATTGGAGATATTGGTGGCCATATAAAGGCTAAAGATGGTTCTGAATTCGCCTTTCCAAACGAGGGTGTAATTGTACGCTGTAATCCAGATGGAAGCAATTTTGAAGTTTTTGCACACGGCCTAAGAAATACCCACGAATTTGTTTTTGATGATTACGGTAATATTATTTCTTCTGATAATGATGGGGACCATAGAGGCGAAAGCGAACGTCTTGTACATATTGTAGAAGGTTCAGATGCGGGTTGGCGCTCTAATTGGCAATATGGAAAATATACAGACCCCAAAAACAACGATTATAAAGTTTGGATGGAAGAAGAACTTTACAAACCCCACTGGGAAGGCCAAGCGGCCTACATAGTTCCGCCAATCATGAATTACCATAACGGCCCAACAGGCATGGTGCACAACCCAGGTACGGCATTGGGTAGTGAATGGAAAAACAAGTTTTTTCTTGTAGAATTTGTAGGAGACCCATCCCTATCTCATTTATGGGCTTTTGATTTAAAACCGAAAGGCGCGTCTTTTGAGCTTAAAAGTGAGGTTGATGTTTTAAGTGGCATTTTACCTACCGGTATTAAATTTGGACCAGACGGGGCTTTGTACTTGGCAGATTGGCTCAACGGTTGGGGCACCAAAGATTCTGGAAGAATATGGAAACTAGATGTTTCTGAAGATAAAGATGACCTTGCCCAACAACGTGAGGAAACCTTAAAATTAATGCAGGCCAATTACGAAGACTTTTCTAATGACGAGTTATTGGCATTATTTCAAAATACAGATAGGAGAATTCGGTTAAAGGCTCAATATCAACTAGCAAAAAGTACCTTTTGGGGCTATTACAAGTTAAAGTCTTACGTTAAGGAAGAACAAAATCAACTTGCCAGAATTCACGGGATTTGGACCCTGGGAATGATGGCTGAAAAAGATACCGATAAGGTTGCGGTATTGACCGAATTGTTGGAAGATAATGACCCAGAAATTGTTGCTCAAAGTCTAAAAGTATTAGGAGACGCCAATTATGTTAAGGCAAGTGAGAAAGCAATTAACTTGTTACAACATAAAAACGATAGGGTAAAATTTTATGCTGCCCAGGCATTAGGGCGTTTTAAAGCTGAAACAGCAATTGAGCCCCTGCTAAATTTTATCAAAAATAATAACGATGAAGATTTATACTTAAGGCATGCAGCTGTTTTGGCCTTAGCAAGGATAGGAAATCCTGAGCCTTTAATCGCTCTTTCAGCAAGCAATGATAGTAGCCTAAGAATGGCGGCGGTACTAGTACTAAGAAAATTAAAAGACCCTAAAATTGCGCTTTTCTTAAAAGATACTAACGAAGCTATTGCCACTGAAGCAGCAAGAGCTATAAATGACGATACGTCTATACCAGAGGCATTACCTGCTTTAGCTGAAGTATTAAATAACTTTAAGTTTACCAATGAAGCTTTACTAAGACGAGCTATTAACGCCGCCATAAGAGTAGAAAAACCAGAACATATAGACTATCTAATTAAATTTGCCAAGAACGATAGTTTACCAGAAAACTTAAGAGGTGAAGCCTTAGCCGCCTTGGGCACATGGGCGTCTCTTTCGGTTTATGATCGTGTAGATGGCCGTTATAGAGGCGAGGTAAAAAGAGATTCCGCCTTGGTACAAAAAAAGGTGAATAAGGAATTAGATAATCTATTCCAGACCAAGAGCGAAGCACTTTTAAATGGTGCCATACAGTTGGTAGCCAACTTGGGCTTAAAAGAAAAAGAAGCAGAATTAGTTGCATTAGCAAAATCCAACAGTTCTGAATCTATAAGAACTACCGCTCTTAATGCTTTAGGTATTCTAGAGTATGAACAATTGCACCAAGTATTAGCACAAGGCATGAAAGACCCTAGTGGCCAAGTACGAAGCGCTGCTTTGGGTATGTTAGATAAAATTGAGCTATCAAAAGAAGCATTGGAACAAGTGGTTAAACCGGTGTTTGAGAACGCAAGTGTTTGGGAACAGCAAAAAACTTTAGAGGTTTTGGCCGCAATGCCAATTGAAAAAAGTAAATCGATCTTAAGTAATTTAATTGCAAAAGCGGATAAAAATAGATTACCTAATGAATTGATATTGGATTTAATAGAGTCAGTTAAAAACTCAGAAAACCAAGATTTAATTAGTCAACTAGCCGTTTTAGACGATAATGGTTTTGGAGATGATTCCTATGAACAAACACTTAGTGGTGGTAGTAATTGGCCTGGTAGACAAGTATTTTTACACAACACAACGGCTCAATGTGTGCGCTGCCATTCCTATCAAGGAACCGGAGGTAAAGTAGGCCCTGCATTAGATAATATAGGTGCCGTTCTTTCTAAAAAAGAACTGTTAGATGCCTTAATTAACCCAACAAAAAGAATTGCGCCTGGTTATGGTAGCGTAACAGTAACGCTAACAGATGGCCAAGAAATAACAGGTGTTTTAGAAGCAGAAACAGACGAAGAACTAATTCTTAGAACTGGAGATGCGGAACCTATGGAAATAATACATAGTAGAATTAAAACACGTAAAAACATGCCCTCTGGAATGCCACCAATGGGCAGAATGATAACTAAAAGAGAATTAAGAGACTTAATTGAATTCTTAAGTAACCTTAAAGAATAAATAGAAATTAAATTTACCGAATAAGATTTGGGCTTGCTAGCTGTGTTAAAGTTGGCAAGCCTTTTTTTAACGATAAATTATTAGGTAATTGATAGTATTGCGCATTTAATTTTTGCTTGGCTGCAAAACGCTTTTTTTGTCGTTCGTGATTGGTAAACAGGTCTATTGTAACACCAACCGTAAGTCCGCCCAATACCGTAGCCAGTAAATCTTCATTGTCCCAACCGCTACCTCCTTTACCTGAGTCTATGGCTTCTTTGCCTAAACCAATAAGCGCACTACCGCCAACCGCACCAGCAAAAGTCCAGAACCTGTTGCCTTTAGAAATCTGTTTAGCAATACCCGCCCCGGCTAAACCATAAAGATTTCCACCAAGAAAATGTAACGCCTTATCTTTTTCTAATTGGGACTGACCTAAAAAACAGAAAAGTAATACGGGTAATACGGTTAGCTTTTTTAACATGTACGCAAAGATATAAAAGCTAATGTTTTAAGGTGAGCTAAGAAAAATCTAGTTTGCTAATGTTGGTTTTAGCTAGGTTAAATTCGCTCAATAACCGTTTCATTAAATCTGAAACTGGTATAATGTCATCAATAAGCCCGGCCACCTGCCCTATTTCTAATTCACCCTCATCTAAATCTCCTAGAAACATTCCTTTTTTGGCACGTGCCCTTCCTAATAATTGGACCAGCTCTTCTTTAGTGGCACCATCTGCATAAGCCTGTTGTATAGCATCAAAAAACTTATTCTTTAAGAGTCTTACAGGTGCCAATTCTTTTAAAGTTAATTGGGTACTCCCCTCTTGCGCGGCAACTATTTGCTCTTTAAACGCCAAATGAGAAGAAGCTTCTTCTGTAGCCACAAAGCGGCTACCAATTTGTACTCCTGCTGCCCCCAAACTCATGGCCGCCAAAATTTGGCTCCCTGTGGCAATACCACCGGCGGCTATTACAGGAATATTTAATTTATTTACAACATTTGGTATTAACACCA
Organism: Croceivirga sp. ABH4_376; assembly: GCF_056160685.1. Taxonomy (NCBI): domain Bacteria; kingdom Pseudomonadati; phylum Bacteroidota; class Flavobacteriia; order Flavobacteriales; family Flavobacteriaceae; genus Croceivirga; species Croceivirga sp. ABH4_376. Next base: position 215,884 of record NZ_JBSWXQ010000005.1, read on the forward strand.
TGGTTGTGGTTTCATCTCTTCCGTTATGGCCGCCAGCCTCAAAACCCTCTGCAACCACAGCATCTACTCCTGCTTCCTGTGCCTTAAGTGCAAATTTTAAACTGCTCACTACGTGCACTACCGTAATCCCATGACTTTTTAAAAAGGAGGTATATGTTTTTGGATTACCTGCAGAAGTAAATACAATTTTTACTTTTTCTGCTACAATAATATCCAATATTTGCTGTAAATCAGGGTAAAGCATGGGCACATTAACCCCAAATGGTTTGGTGGTTTCCTGTTTACATTTTTGAATATGCGTTCTAAGTACATCAGGATACATACTTCCGGCACCTAAAAGCCCCAAACCACCGGCATTGGAAACGGCCGATGCTAACTTGTGGCCACTTGCCCAAATCATCCCGCCTTGGATTATTGGATATTTAATTTTGAATAATTGGGTAATAGGATTGGTCATTTTTTATGATATTACGCCAGAGCCTATTAATTCTTCACCATGGTACCAAGCAACGAACTGACCTTCTGTTATAGCAGATTGTGGAACTTTAAAATCCACAAATAATCCCCCTGTTACCCTATATAAAGTGGCCTCTTGTAATGGCTGCCTATACCGTATTCTAGCACTTACGGTCATAGTCTCATCTATGGCTAGTTTTAAATCTTCTCTAACCCAATGCATTTCGGTCTCATTTACAAAAAGCGTATTTCTATAAAGACCTGGGTGATTTTTACCCTGTCCCGTATAAATTACGTTTTCATTTACATCCGTATCCACTACAAATAAGGGTTCTTTGGTTCCACCAACATCTAAACCTTTTCTTTGTCCTATAGTAAAATAATGAGCACCGTTATGTTCTCCTACAATCTTCCCATCTGTAATAGAATAGTGCGGCTTTTTGGCCTTAAACATTAACTCTTCTTGTTTAGAGGCAAATTCAGGCACTACATATTTATAATGGGCAGCTTCTTGCGGTACCTCTACAATTACACCTTTTTTAGGTTTCAATTTTTGCTGTAAAAAATCGGGTAAACGCACCTTCCCGATAAAGCAAAGACCTTGTGAGTCTTTTTTATCTGCAGTAATCAAATCATTGGCCGCTGCTATTTCTCGTACTTCAGGCTTGGTTAAATGTCCAATTGGAAATAAAGTTTTTGCCAGTTGTGACTGAGACAGCTGACATAGAAAATAAGATTGATCTTTATTGTTATCTATACCTGCCAACAATTGATGTATTTCTTTCCCTTCATCATTTAAAAAACTCGCTTTTCTGCAATAATGGCCCGTAGCAACATAATCTGCACCTAGGTTTAATGCTATCTTTAGGAATACGTCAAATTTTATTTCCCTATTACATAGCACATCTGGATTAGGCGTTCTACCCATTTCGTATTCCTTGAACATATAGTCTACAATACGTTCTTTGTATTCTTTACTTAAATCTACGGTCTGGAAAGGTATACCTAACTTTTCTGCCACGATTAAGGCATCGTTACTATCTTCTAACCAAGGGCACTCATCAGAAATGGTAACGGAATCATCGTGCCAATTTTTCATAAAAAGACCTATAACCTCATAACCTTGCTCCTTTAGCAAATAAGCAGTTACACTACTATCTACACCTCCAGAAAGGCCAACAACAACTTTCTTTTTAACATTACTCATAACACTGCAAAAATACAAAGTAATTCTGTCGGTATTTACATCTTAACTTTACATATAGGTTTAAGTTTAAAATTGTAGTAACAAAGAATTAAGACTACGTTTAAACAAGGGTTACATAACTATTTTACTTTTCCAAATCTAGAATTCTATTCAATTATTTACGTAAAATGAGAACCCTACCAACCTATTTCAAATCCTTGATTTTTATTATTGCTATTAGCATTGTTACCAATTGTAAAAAGGGAGATGACGGCCCAATTGCAGAACAAGAGGATACCACGCAAAGTTCAGATGAAAACACTAACCAAGAAGGGGATAATGATGAACTTGATAAGGAGACCAATACCGTAAATCTAGAAGAACTTATAGCCAATACTGAAGAACTAGAATTTTTAAATGAAGCTATAACAGTTGCTAATTTGAATGATGTATTAAGCGATGAAAATCCTTTGACGGTTTTTGCTCCTTCTAATGAAGCCATACAATTGTTATTTGATTTTCTTGGAGAATCCTACTCCTCTTTTTCTGATTTTGATAGTAGCATTGAAAAAATAATCCTTCAAGATATTATCAAATATCATATTGTGGCGGAAAACCTACCTACTACTAGTTTGGCCAGTGGAATGTACAATACGCTGCAAAACGACCAAACCTTTTTATTGACCCTAGATACCGAGTCATTCACAATTACAGATGCAACCACCACAGTAGCAAATAGTACCACCTTAGATTTGGATGCCACCAACGGTACGCTTCATATAATTGATAAAATATTGATTTCTCAAGAAACGGCTGATTTATTGGCAGATATTGGAATCGACATTAACAACCCACCCAACGGAGAAGCTATCCCTACACTCAAAGAGTTTATCATCCAAAATGAATCTTTTTCTGTTCTTAAAGAAGCTCTGGAATTAACCAATTTGTTAGACAGCTTGGGAGAAGAAGGTCCATTTACCGTTTTATTGCCTAGCAATAATTCAATCGGATTTATACTAAGCTTGGCCGGTAACAATGAGTTATCAGAATTTGACACTGCCGAAGAAATTAGCCTTTTAAAAGCCGTTTTAAGTTATCATATAATAAATGGCATGCACCCAAAAACTAGTTTGGAGGCAGGTGAGCTTGAAACCCTTGCCGGAGAGCACATAACAATAGCTTATACTAAAGAATTTATTGATTTTACCGGGGAACCAGCACGTATTACAACACCAGACATACCGGCAAAAAATGGAATTATACACCTCATAGACAGAATATTGATTCCCGAGCAGGCAATTATACAATTGGCAGAAAATAGTTCTATTAATAATTTAGGACTAACGGACATTTTAGCAGAAAGTCCTGCTTTTATAACTGCAATAGTATTAGCTCAAGACTATTTAGACCAAATATTAAACAGTAGTGAGCCTTTTACCCTGTTCGTACCTGAACATACCTCCTTTCTAAATTGTATAAAGCAAATACCAACAATTATCAGTTTACAAGATTTAAATTCTGCAGAAAATGTATCGTTGTTGGCCGATGTTATTTCCTATCATCATATTCCAAATACAAAATTAACTATGGAATCGCTAACGGATGGGATGGAATTAACCACGCAACAAGGAAATATACTTAAGGTTTTAGAGGAAGAAGAACATAAAATACTGGTTGATGTACATAACCATAAATCGAAAATTTTGAATTTGGAACTGAATACAACTAATGCGAGTATATTTTCAATAGAATCTGCTCTACTGCCCTATTAAAAGTATAATTGTAGTATTTACAGTTATTTTATTCAAAACCACTTTAAAAGTGGTTTTTTTATTTCTTTAACCCATTCTGTTAAACTTTTGCAAAAAACAATTAAACAAACGCAACCTTATCAAAAATGTTTAATCTTTATAAAAAATTAATCAACATTAATAGCAAAACATAAAACAATAAACCTATTATTTAAAACAAACTGCGTTTAGTTGTTGATTTTTATCATTAATTAATTAAACATAAATTTTTAGCTATGAAACATTTATTAAAGTTGTCCAATGTCTTACTACTGGCATGCATGAGTCTTTTCGTCTTGTCTTGTGACGATGACGATGAAGGTAACCCACCAAACATGGAAGAAATGGGAACTAACATTGTGGTAACCGCCCAAAACACGGAAGCATTAAGCTCATTGGTTGCCGCATTATCAAAAGCAGATGAAAATGCAGATTCAGATTTAATTGGAACATTAAGTGCCGATGGTTCTTTTACCGTTTTTGCGCCTACAAATGATGCATTCACTGCACTTTTAAACAGCTTAGATGGCTATGATTCTTTAGACGATTTTGATACAGAAGAAGAAAAAGCACTGCTAGGTATGATTTTAAAATACCATGTAGTAGCCGGTACTGCTGCCGCTTCAACTGATTTAACTGAAGGTCAAGAAATTACAACCGTACAGGGGGAAACCATTACCGTTTCTTTATCTGGCGGAGTTTTTATAAGCGATGCCACAGATACAGATGCCGAAGTTGTGATGGCTGATGTTGAGAATACCAACGGTATTGTACATGTTATAGACAAAGTACTTTTACCACAAGCGGTTATTGATGCCTTAAATGGCGAAGAAGAAGCAATGGATGATTTAGTTGATATTGTAGTTGCAACTGAAAGTCTTTCTAGTCTTGAGGCAGCAGTTTTAAAAGCAAACCTAGTAACCACCTTACAAGCAGATGGACCTTTTACCGTGTTTGCACCAACAGACGATGCTTTTGTAGCTTTATTGGATGCTCTTGGTGATGATTACAACTCCTTAGATGATTTTGATACGGAAGCTGAAATAGCTTTATTAACAGATATTCTTCTATACCACGTTGTTCCTGGAGAAGTTCTGGCTGCAGATTTAGCTGCTGGTACGGTTGCCACAGCTTTAACAGACAATTCTATTGAAGTAATTGCTAATGGTGAAACTTTTGTAATTGGTGACGCATCTGAAACTAACGCCAACATTACCGCTACTGATATCATGGCTTCTAATGGTGTAGCACATACCATTGACAAGGTATTGTTACCACAGTCAGCAATAGATTTTGTTGCTTCTCTTAATATGAAAAATATTGTAGAAATTGCACAAGAAACAGATGATTTAAGTTTATTGGTAGATGCATTAATTAAGGCTAATGCCGGTTTGGTAGATACCTTAAGTGGTGACGGACCTTTTACCGTATTTGCACCAACAAATGCTGCATTTGCTGCTCTTTTAGATACCCTAGGAGACGATTATAATAGCTTAGAAGATTTTGATACAGAAGCCGAAATTGATTTATTAGTAGATATTTTAACTTACCATGTGGTTTCTGGTGCCGCAGCATTTTCTACAGATTTAACAGATGGGCAAATGTTAACCACAGTTAGTGAAGATATGCTAACCGTAGATTTAACAGGAGGTGTTTTCATAGCCGATGCAACGGACACTCCTGCATCAGTTACTACCGCAGATGTTGAAGCTAGTAATGGTGTAGTACACATAATAGATAAAGTTTTATTACCACAGGCTGCAGTAGATTTTGTTGCTAGCCTACAAACACCAAACATTGTTGAACTAGCACAATCTGTTGATGATTTAAGCCTTTTGGTTGATGCATTAATACAAGCTGATGCTGGTTTGGTAGATGCATTAAGTGGTGAAGGACCATTTACGGTATTTGCGCCAACAAATGCTGCATTTGCTGCATTATTAGATTCTTTGGGCGATGCTTATAACAGTCTAGCAGATTTTGATACTCCTGAAGAAAAAGAACTATTAGCTGGAATCCTTACCTATCATGTAGTATCTGGAGCTGCGGTAGCTAGTACAGATTTAACTAACGGACAAGTTATAACTACCTTACAAACAGAGACCATAACTGTAGACTTAAGTTCTGGCGTTCAACTAGATGACAAAACAGATACAAATGCAAATGTAACTGGAGCAGATAATGAAGCTAGCAATGGCATTGTACATATTGTAGACAAAGTACTACTGCCACAAGCTACCTTAGACGCATTACACAATTAATCCCCCAAGACCTTCTAAAGTTTAGTTGGCAAAAAGCCTCTCTGCAAAAACAGAGAGGCTTTTTAATTGTATTAAATTACCGTTTATCGGAGATACAACATAGACCATTCTTTTACCATACAAAAAAGACCGTTTTACAACTATTAATTTGTAATTGGGTATAAGAAACGCATCTTTGGAGTCCTAAATCTTTCCAAACTATACCTATTACAATTGGAAAAAGTTTCCCCCTAATAAAAAAAGGGGGAAGCTTTATAAAAGTTCCCCCCAGATATATTTTATCAACTTAGTTTAGCGTCCACGGCCAGATTTTTTCTGTGCTTCCGCTTCTTCCATCATCTCTCTCATCTTACGCTGAAAACGATTTTCCTTTTTAGGTTTTTTCTTGTTTTCTTGTATTTGAGCATGGATTTTATCTTCATTAATGATATAGTTTTTTATTGCCAACATGATAAATATTGTAATCAAGTTAGAAACAAAATAGTACAAACTTAAACCACTCGCATAATTGTTAAAGAAGAACAACATCATAATTGGAGATAAGTACATGATGAACTTCATATTTGGCATACCAGGCTGTTGTTGCATTTGCATGGTTTGTCCAGTGGTCAAAGTCATATAAAAGAAAATTGCAACAGAAGCCAAAATTGGAAACAAACTTACGTGGTCTCCGTAGAATGGAATGGTAAAAGGTAATTCAAAAATTGTATCATAAGAACTTAAATCTTCTGCCCATAAAAAAGATTTTTGCCTTAACGCAAATGAAGTTGGGAAAAACATGAAAAGTGCATAGAAAATTGGTAACTGTAGCAATGCAGGAACACAGCCACTCATTGGGCTTACACCTGCTTTATTATACAGTTTCATGGTTTCTTGCTGCTTTTTCATCGCATTGTCCTTGTACTTATCGTTTAACTCAGTAATTTCTGGTTTTAACACCTTCATTTTAGCCTGAGACAAGTACGATTTATAAGTTACAGGAGACAATGCCAAACGCACCATGATAGTCATAACTATAATAGCTATTCCATAAGGCAAGAACGAACTTAAAAATCCGTAGAATGGGGTAAATACATAACGGTTGATCCAACCAAAAATACCCCAACCAAATGGTATTGACTCTACAAGGTTTAAGTCTTTATATTTATCAACCTTATTATAAGATTCAAATGTTTTAACATCTGTAGGACCATAATACCAATACATGCTTTGGTTTAACTCACCTCCTTGTAAATTTAAAGAAGCAACAGTACTATAATCTTTGGTAAACTTAATGGTCTTACTCTCCTCTTCTACTAGGTTTTTAGAAACTAATTTGGCCGATTTAAAGTTTTGATCTGTGGCAAGAATAGAGCTAAAAAAGTGTTGCCTGTAAGATATCCACTTAATGTCTTCTTCGGTTTCCTCATCTTCGTCGCTACTTTCACTTAGCTTGCTAATTTTACCATCCTCGTGATTATAGGTTAAACGAGTATATCTATTCTCATATCGAACACTTTTACTGTGCCTAATTCCCTTTAAATCCCATTTAAGTTCTACTGGTTTAGAGCTGTTAAAAACCCCATTTAATCCTTGAGACCTAATGGTAAAGTCCACCAAATAATCATTCGGTTTTATCTCATATCTAAATTCTAAATACTGGTTATTAGATACTTTTGCTTTCATGGAAAGTACTTTATTCTCTCCACTACTGGTTAAACTTGGTTCAAAATATAAATCTTGTGTATCTAAAACCCTATTGTCATTAGTAGTAAAATTTAATCCAAAATCTGCATTGTTATCTTTTACCAAATAAACAGGAACACTATCATAGGTTACAAAATCTTTCATTTTTGCTTCCTCTATCTGCCCCCCTTTATTAGAAACAACCAAGGAGATTACATTGTTCTCCAATAAAGTGGTACCATCTTGTGTTTTGGTAAAACCAAATTCGCCTACGGCTTTCTTATAATTAGCTACAGCCGTAGAATCATTTATATTTAAGGTTGGCTCTTTTGGTTCAGAATTGGCCTTAAGCTGTGCAGTTTGCTCTGCATCTTCTTTGGCTGCCAATTGCTCTTGTTGTGCTTTTTGTGCGGCCAACTCTTCTTCAGATGGCTGTCTTAAATACATCCAGCCCAGAAGGATACCAAATATTAATACGAATCCGATTATAGACTTGATATCCAGTTTCTTCTCTTCCATGAAAATTACTTAGAATAAATTATTTATTGCTCTAGCTAGCAAATATATGCCCAAAAAATACTTTTATGCCAAAGTGGCACTGCTTTCTTGTAGCTTTCTATTTAATACAGCCTTTACAAACCCAACAAATAAAGGATGTGGATTGGCAACGGTACTCTTATATTCTGGATGATATTGAACGCCAACGAAGAAAGGATGGTCTTTTACTTCCACAATTTCTACCAAATTTGCTTTAGTATTATAACCGGTTGCCATCATACCTTTTTGCTCTAAACTTTCCTTATAGGCATTATTAAATTCAAAACGATGCCTGTGGCGCTCCATAATAGTATTTGCTCCGTTGTACGCTGCACTAACTAGGCTACCTTTTTCAAGTACACACTCCCAAGCTCCCAAGCGCATAGTGCCTCCCTTTTCTGTAACGGATTTTTGCTCTTCCATCAGGTTGATAACTGGGTCTGGAGTGTCTGGGTTCATTTCTATGGAATTTGCATCCTTTAAACCCAAAACGTTTCTGGCAAATTCTATTACCGCCATTTGCATACCCAAACAAATACCTAAGAAAGGTACTTTGTTTTCCCTAGCGTATTGTACGGCTTTAATTTTACCTTCTATACCTCTTTCTCCAAAACCTGGTGCTACCAATACGCCATCTAATCCTTTCAGTTTTTTGTCTACATTATTGGGTTTCAAATATTCTGAATGTATAAAACGTACGTTAACTTTTACCTCATTTGCGGCACCTGCATGTATAAATGCCTCTAAAATAGATTTATATGAATCTTGTAATTCTACATATTTACCTATTAAACCTATGGTAACCTCATGTTTTGGATTCTTATGCCTATCCAAAAACTCTTTCCAACGGTTTAAATCTGGTTCTGATGTATCTGGTAATCCTAATTTTTTGAGTGTAACGGTATCTAGTCCTTGTTCTTGCATTAATAAAGGAACATCATAGATAGTACTTGCGTCTATGGATTGTATAACCGCTTCTTTTTTTACATTGCAGAAAAGAGCCAATTTTTCACGTTTTTCTTCAGAAATTTCATGCTCGGTCCTACAAACTAAAATATCTGCCTTTATACCACTTTCCATTAATGTTTTTACAGAGTGTTGGGTAGGCTTGGTCTTTAGTTCTCCGGCTGCAGCTAGGTAAGGAACCAATGTTAAGTGTATTACTATGGCATTAAAATCACCAAGTTCCCATAGCAATTGCCTAACAGATTCTATATATGGTAAAGATTCAATATCACCAACCGTGCCTCCTATCTCTGTAATAACAATATCGTAATCACCGCTCTTCCCTAAAATCTGGATTCGGTCCTTTATTTCATTGGTAATATGTGGTACTACCTGTACGGTTTTACCTAGAAATTCTCCTCTACGCTCTTTTTCTATTACGCTTTGATAAATTCTACCAGTGGTAACGTTGTTTGCCTGACTCGTATTAACGTTAAGAAAACGCTCATAATGCCCCAAATCCAAATCAGTTTCTGCCCCATCTTCTGTAACATAGCACTCGCCATGCTCATAAGGGTTTAGGGTTCCAGGATCTACATTTATATAAGGATCTAATTTTTGTATGGTGGTTTTATAGCCCCTTGCCTGCAAGAGTTTAGCTAAAGATGCTGCTATAATTCCTTTTCCTAAAGATGAAGTTACTCCGCCCGTAACAAAAATATACTTAGTCTCTGACATGTTCAAAATTCAACGTTACGGGGCGTAAAATTACAACAAACCAGTTAAAATTTGGGTCATTCTAAGGGAAATTCTTTCTGTAATTTTTTAATCATAGGTTCCAAGCCATCAGATTTTATATCTAACATGGTCTGCATATGTGCGCCTAATTTACCTGGCGGGTAACCTTTCTGCCTGAACCATACCAAGTAAGCTATAGGTAAATCAACTAAATACCTGCCCTTGTATTTTCCAAAAGGCATTTTGTAATGAACCAACTCTAACAGTTTTTGTTTATCGTGTAACATATACATTTCATATGAAAGTAGTATCTTTCTAGGACAAATAACCACAATAATAATGAAACGACGCAATTTTATAGCAACTGCTGCAGCTGGAACCGCTGGTGCGGCCACAACTAGTTTATCCGCTCAAAGCACGGCATCGTCCAAAAAAGATTTTAAGCTTAAAAATAATATCAACCATAGTGTAGCACAATGGTGTTTTGCTTCGTATCCGCTGGAGGAATTTTTGGCAATATTAAAAGATTTAGGAGTCAAAGGCATAGATTTAATTGGTCCGGACAATTTTTCCTTGTTAAAAAAATACGATATTCATTGTGCCATGTGCAATGGGGCAGAACTAGGGCTTACAGACGGTTTTAATGAACCAAAAAATCATGAACAGCTTATTAAAAACTATAAAGAAGTAATCCCAAAAGTAGCAGATGCCGGTTATACCAATTTAATTTGTTTCAGCGGAAACCGCAGAGGGATGGATGATTATGTTGGACTGCAAAACTGTTACGAAGGCCTTGCTCAGCTTATGCCCATAGCAGAAAAACATGGTGTTGTCTTGCAGATGGAATTATTCAATCAGATAAACCACCCAGATTACATGTGCGACAGCAGCCTTTGGGGAGTGGAATTATGCCGAAGATTAGGCAGTGATAATTTTAAGCTATTATATGATATTTACCATATGCAAATTCAAGAGGGAGATATTATAAATAGCATAAAACAATACCATCAATATTTTGGACATTACCATACCGCCGGTGTTCCTGGCCGGAACGAAATAGATGAAACACAAGAACTATATTATCCTGCAATTATTAAAGCAATACACGAAACCGGGTTTGAAGGTTATGTTGCTCAAGAATTCATTGTTTCTTGGGAAGATAAAATTGCGGCTTTAAAAGATGCATTGTTAAGATGTGATATTTAAAAATAAAGGGCAACTAACAAGTTGCCCTTTATTTTATTCTTTATTTTGATATTTCTGTTTTTTACTACCCTCATACATTTCGTATCTAACCCATCTAGATTCTAGTTTACCATTAAACGTTTTTATTTTTCTAGACGGTCTAAGTCCAACATGTTTTAAAGCATCTAAATTAGCCGTTATCATCCAAGCATCAGTTCCTGGATAATTCTGCTTTAACGTATCTCCTATTTTACCATAAAACGTTTCCATCTCCACATTTAGGCGTTCACCGTATGGAGGATTGCAAACTAAGTGCAATTTACCTTCAGTTGGTTTTTCTGTTCTAAAAAAATCTTTACGTTCAATAGTGATATATTCTTCCAAGTTGGCATGCTCAACATTTGTTTGGGCTTTACGTACCGCAGATGGAGCTTTATCGTAACCTATAATCTTGTATCTAAATTCTCGTACTTTATTTAAACTGGAATCTACAATCTTTAAAAACAGTTCTTCATCATAATCCAACCAATTTTTAAAGGCATATTTTTCCCTGTTTATATTTGCAGGAATGTTGCAAGCGATCATAGCCGCCTCTATAAGAAAAGTTCCACTACCGCACATAGGATCTAATAAATTGGTAAGACCGTCCCATCCACTTTGCAATAACAATCCGGCAGCCAATACCTCATTTATTGGGGCAATATTTGTTTCTACTTTATAACCCCTTTGATGTAAGGACGAACCTGAACTATCTAAGCTAACGGTGCACTGATTATCATAAATATGAATGTTTATTCTAACCGAAGCATTTTGGGAATCTACATTTGGCCGTTCTTTAACGTCCTGTCTAAAACGGTCTACCAATGCATCTTTTGCCTTTAAAGAAACAAACATAGAATTATTGAATAACTCTGTATTCATTGTAGTATCAAAAGCAAAGGTTTGGGAAACATCAAAAATAGAAGGCCAGTCTATAGAGAAAAGCTCTCTGTAAAATTGTTTTTCATTGGAAATTCTAAATTCCTTTATGGGCTTATAAACCTTCAAGGCTGTTCGCAAACTTAAATTGGCTTTATATAAAAATCCAGTATCCCCTTCAAAAGTTACGTTTCTAACACCTTCCCTAACATTACTTGCACCCAGATTTCTCAACTCTTTTGCCAAGATAGGTTCAAACCCAAAAAGCGTCTTTGCTAACATCTTAAAATTACCACTCATATATATGCATTCATTTCTCCAAAAATAGGGTAATTTTGCACCTTACCCTTTGTTATTTTTAATGATTTATATTCTACCCGTATTAGCGGTTTTACTAAGTTTTATTCTGGTTAAGGTTTTTAATCCAAAAAAAACCTTGTTCATTAACCTATTGCTCGCTTTTAGTGGGTCTTTCCTTTTATCACTAACCTTTTTTGAATTATTACCATCTGTATATACCAAAACGAATAGCAAAACAATAGCGCTATTTATTTTGGCCGGTTTACTTTTACAAATATTTTTAGAATTCTTTTCTAAAGGTGCAGAACATGGGCACATGCATTTTTCTTTAGAAAAAAATAAATTTCCCGTTATATTATTTATCAGTCTATCTATCCATGCTTTAGTTGAAGGAATGCCTATTACTAAAAATAATAATATTTTACTGGGAATCTTAGTACACAAGATACCTATAGCCCTTATCTTATCAATTTTTTTAATTAATTCAGAGCTCAAGAAAAAGTTCACCTACTTATTTATATTACTTTTCGCCATTATGACGCCTCTAGGAAGTTATTTAGCGAGTTCCTCGCCCTTCTTTTCAGATTATAAAATCTTTTTACACGCCTTGTCCATAGGTGTATTTTTACATATAGCAACCATAATTCTTTTTGAAAGTTCTAAAGGGCATTCCTTCAACTTGCAAAAATTATTAGTAATCATATTGGGGATTACCACCGCTTATTTTATGTAAAATTGGAGTAATTTTAAGCTAATAATTTAATACTACTTCCTTATAGATAAAAAACCAATGAAAAGCTGCACCAAATAAAACAAAAATATGCCAAATGAAATGGTTGTAGGGAATACGTTTAATAGCATAAAATAATATTCCTAGTGTGTAGAAAATTCCACCTATGGCTAAATACGTAAAATCTACAATATCGTTTTGAAGTATAAAATCAAAATCAATAACTACCAACCAGCCCATTATTCCATAAAGAACCAAAGATATTGCCTCATATTTACCGGTAAACCTTAATTTTAAAATAGTACCTACAATAGCTATACTCCAAACCAAAATTAAAAGAAATAATCCTTTGGAAGGCTTTAAAATAGATAAACATATTGGGGTGTACGTACCAGCAATTAAAAAGTAAATACTTATATGATCTAGTTTTCTAAGTTTAAACTTTATATCTGGTTTATAAACCGAATGATATACAGTAGATGCTGCAAAGAGAAGAACTAAAGAGCAAGCATAAATAATTAAAGGAAATAGCTGATTGTCCCTACTGATTGTTAGCAACCATATTCCTCCAATTAGCGATAATACCACTCCTAAACCATGAGAATAAGCATTCCACTTTTCCTCTAATAGTATATTAGACCGATTTATATTCATCCTTCAAATTTAGGTCAATTCAAGGCATAAAAAAACCCCTTTACGTTTTGTAAAGGGGTTTGAAGGAGGCGGCGACCTACTCTCCCACCTGGTGTGGCAGTACC
>NZ_JBSWXQ010000006.1:0-149507 GCF_056160685.1 Croceivirga sp. ABH4_376
GGAATCGATAGTTCCTATGGCTATATTGACCTTATTCCTCTCTTTTGTTCTTTCTTATTATTACATCAATTTAAAAAGAATCAAACTTAAGAGGGCTATAAGTAATTGCTTGTTCTCGCCTACTTCTGAAAATCCTCGCGGATTTTCAGTTTGGTGTGTACTAGCAAAGTTAACCGCTAAACCACGCAACTACTCATAGCCGAGACCGTTGGCAACAATTAAAACCAAACTGTAACAATTTCTACTTACGACAGTCTTTAATAGAAACTATTTTATGGTAAAAAATATCTTTCTCGCCTTAATTGTCATTGCAATAATTGGTTGCAAAAATTCAGAAAAACAAATTACTGAAATAACAAAAGCTGAACTCTATGGTTTCTTTGAACAACAAGGAGAAGGACAAATTATTGAAATCAATGATTCTTTAGTAACTTCTTTTTATAGCAGTTCCTTTAATTGCTTTCCTGAATGGAAAATTTCGAGAGAATATTTCAATACAGAAACACCACTTATAAAGGTAATTGATGAAAATACTTTTACTAATCAAGAAGGATACACCATTTTTACCTATAAAAAATTAAAGGCAAAACCAACTTTTTGCAAAGAACTTACCGAAGAACAAATAAATAGCAATACTTACAATTTCGAGACTCTTTGGCATACTTTTAACGACCAATATGCTTTTTTTAAAGAACGAAATATCGATTGGAATGCCTTAAAGCAAAAGTATCAATCTCAGTTTACCAACCAAACATCAAAATTTGATTTCTATTTGCTCATAGAAAAAATGGTGTTGGAACTTAATGATGAACATTCAGATTTTGAAGTCCCAGAAGAATACGATGAGCAATGGCACAAATTAAATCATAAACAAGACACCACGGATTACAGAGACCTTGCAAAAGATAAAATTCTAAAGAACTTTGTAGCAGACGTACAGAAATATAATGGAGGACAAATAGCTTGGGGAAGTATCGATAAAAATCTTGCTTATATTCAAATGAATGGTATGGATGGGCTTGCTGATTATCAACCTACCAATGCAAATGAATATTGGGAAAAAGCAGAGGAAAGTGATGATTATGAAAAGGATTTGATAAATGGCACACATAAAATTGCCGTAAAAATTGTTAACGAGATTCAGAACAAAGAAGCCTGTATCATTGATTTACGATTTAATGGTGGAGGATATGATTGGATTGGAATGGCATTCATGAGTCATTTTATTGACAAAAAGTATGATGTTTTTAAAAAGAAAAGAAGATTTAAAGACGATTTTTACGAGTATCAAGTTATTGATATAGAACCTTCAAATCCTGCTTATCTAAAAAGTGTATATATACTTACAAGTCCTTTTACGGTTAGTGCTGCTGAAACAACGACAATAGCTACAATGAGTTTTCCAAATTTCAAAAGAGTTGGTTCTAATACTAATGGAGCTTTGTCAGATATATTATACAAGGAACTTCCTAATGGCTGGACTTATTGGCTATCAAACGAAGTCTATGAAACAATGGATGGTAATTTATTTGAGGAAACAGGAATACCGGCCGATTACAAAGTTAAATATCCAAGAGAAGAAACTGAACTATTTAGAGCAATGAATTTGGAATTTGACACTAAAGACAGAGCAATAGAAAAAATTAAAGAAATAATAAAATAACTGTTGCCAACACGGTATAAAAATAATAGCGGTTTAATCGCTCAAATGAAAGTAAGTAACTATTTAAAAGATAAGTGTAAAACTGAAAATTAAGTGTCTAAAATCCGCTACTATTCTTATACAAAACAGGTATGCTTAATAAAAAGCTATATATTTAGAACATTCAAAAGCAAAGAATCATACCCAGAAAATAATGTCATTGAAATAATCTTCGTTTTTCAACACAAAACCCAAAGTATTTTTTCTACGTATATAAAAAAAACCACAACGATGCGAAATTTTTTTTACTTCTTAGTCATTATTTTATTCTGTAGTCATAACTTATATGTAAAAATGGATAGTTATTTCTTACAACCTAATCAAGAAGTAACTTTAAGTCTTTATAATGGATCCTTTGAAAAAAGCGAAAATATTATTACCCGTGACCGTTTACTGGATGCCTCTTTTGTGACTCATGGAAAAAGAATTGCCATTAATGCAGATGAATGGAAAGACAAAGACAGTACCATTACGCAACTAACCTTTAATACAGACAAAGAAGGCACGTATGTTGCTGGAGTTTCTACTAAAGCAAAGAACATTGCACTCACCGCTGAAAAATTTAACAATTACCTAAAAAGTGATGGTGTATTGGATATGTTGGAAAAGCGTAACATAGATAGCTTATTACATCAAGATGCATTGGAAAGCTATCAAAAACATGTTAAAGCTATCTATCAAGTTGGTGATGTTAAAACGAACGACTGGAATACTGTATTTGGGTATCCTATCGAATTTATTCCAAAAGATAACCCTTATGACAAATACATTGGTGATCGTCTAGAAGTATCTTTA
The DNA here is from genome assembly GCF_056160685.1 of Croceivirga sp. ABH4_376. NCBI lineage: Bacteria > Pseudomonadati > Bacteroidota > Flavobacteriia > Flavobacteriales > Flavobacteriaceae > Croceivirga > Croceivirga sp. ABH4_376. The sequence continues at coordinate 2,498 of NZ_JBSWXQ010000006.1, forward strand.
TTGTTAGATGGTAAACCATTATCTAACCAAATAGTTTATGCAGATTACATTAAAAATGGACATTCACATACATCCACCGATGAATCTCATGAACACAATGAAGAAACACACTCACACGACCATTCAAAAGCAGATGTTAAACATACTCATTCTGAATCAGAAACAAAAGAACATGGACACTCTCATAATGTTGGTCAAATATTACGTACAAACGCTCAAGGAAACATTACGTTAGATTTACCTGAAGAAGGCACCTACTATTTACGGACTATTTACATGACTGAAGTTAAAGATAGTACTGAATTAACACATCAATCCAAATGGGCAACATTAACATTTGGCGTTACGCATAAACATGGCAGTGACACACATACACATAATGATGAACATGAGCATGAACATAAGGAAGGTATCCCAACTTGGGTGTTCATAATAGGAAGTATTATTACAATCGGAATTTTATTTCTAATGTTTAGAAAAAAGTAATAGCAATGCATATAAATTTAAAACGTGCATTAGCTCTTTTATGGATGTTTATTCCAGTATTAGGATTAGCCCATGACGTTACAAGTGCAGATCAAGAAATTTTACGTAATGGTAGTTTGTGGGCATATATTCGCGTAGGTGCTACGCATATGCTTACTGGCTATGATCATCTTCTTTTTCTTGTTGGTATAATATTTTACTTAAAAAGCTTTAACGACATTTTGAAATTCGTAACAGTATTTACAATAGGGCATTGTATTACACTGATAGGTGCAACCTATGCTGGAATTACAGCTAATGAGCATTTGGTAGATGCAATAATTGCCGTGAGCGTAATATACAAGGGGTTTGAGAATTTAGAGGGCTTTAAAAAACTTAAAGTAACATTGCCCAATTTATTACTTATGGTAGGAATTTTTGGGCTGATTCATGGCTTCGGACTTTCCACTAGACTACAATCCTTTGATATAGGTGAAGAGCAATTTTTAGGAAAAATTTTATGTTTTAACTTAGGTGTAGAAGTAGGCCAAATTTTAGCTTTAATTCCAATTATTTTTATAATCACCTTATCAAGAAATTACAAACATTTTTCTGCCTTTTATAAAGCAGTGAATTTCTATCTTGTAATAGCTGGATTGTTTCTATTTGTATATCAAATATTTGGCTATTTAAATGGTCATTTATAAATTGAATAATGGATAGACCATTTTATAAAAGATTTACATACGCTTAACAAAAAACTGAGGTAAGAACCAACAAATTTCTGCCTTTAATTGGAGTCCTTTTTTTTCTTGGTGAAAATCCTCGTGGTTTCTCTATTCCATTTGCTAAGGTCTGCACTTTGAATATGTAATTAATCGTATGTAAAAATCGCTAAGCTTGTATTATGTAAAACTTAAAAGTAGTCTATGAAAGGTAAAGGAAAACCAACCTCTTGGTCTCAAATAATAGCTGGTTTTATAATTTTTCTTGGTGTGTTCAGTATTTGGGACCAATATAAAAGTGGACTTAGTATTTCACCAACGTATTATATAATGATTGTTGGTGGAACTATTTTTCTTTTAATTCGAGGGAAAAAATCCTAATAATTCGGATTTAATATTCTCAATTAAGATTATGGCGATGTTGGAAAAAGAAGTCCAAATTTGAGTACGTAAAAATGGTTCTATACAGAGGCTAAAACTGTCTTTATATCCCTTAAAAAGACCTATTTTAGGGGAAAAAGGAAAAAGTTAATTTTCTTGAAAAATTACAGCCCTCATGAAAAGGGAGATATTATAGAGACTAGCAAAGAAAAAGCTGATTTTTTCATTAAAAAAGGCAAAAGCTAGATTGCTACTTTAGCTTCTGTTGCCGGTAAAGGGCTAAATATAATTGAGACCATAGAGCAATACCAAAAAGAATTAAAAACATCAAGATTATTCCAAATAAATAGCGGATGTAAAAAATGGACCGCTATTGATACTTTAATGTTTGCAAAAACAATAGACTTAAGGCCATATATGAAGGCAAAGGAAATAAAAAGGTTTAGGGAGAGAAATAAAAATACTTCAGGAGGTTACTACGGAACACGAATTACGTATCAATTTTATGACAATGGTGATATAAGATTAGGATTAGAGAATTATACTACCAATACTTGGAAATAATTTTGAGGTACACGGGTATAATACATTTCTTCTGATTTATCTTTCGAAAAATCCCCGTACTAAGTTATAGCTTGTTATTTAATATTAAATTAGTTGCTCGCAGTGCATTCATATTTAAAACCGCCATCAAATATTATCCTGTTGTGAGAGATTTTTTTTCTACTGAAGAAACTATTCTTTTTAATTTCTTCAATCAAGTTTACCCGCTTAGTAAAAACGACTTTAGACCTTTAGCTAAAGCAATAAAAAAGAAAAAACTAAAAAAAGGAGAAAACTTGCTAAATATTGGGCAAATAGAAACTAAAACGAGTTTTGTTTTAAAAGGTTTTATTCATCAATATGTAACAATTGAAGGTGAATTGTTTACAATTGATTTTGCACTGGAAGGCATGAGTTTTAACAATTTTACCAGTTATATGGAAAATTCACCTTCTAATCAGGTACAAGAGGCGCTAATGGACACTGAAATCCTGTATTTTGAAAAAAATGACATTGAAAAGCTGTTGTTGCAAAGTCATCCATTTTCATATATCTATACAAAATTATTTGAACAAGTTCATTTAGAACGAGAAAAAAGGTCTTTGTTACTGCAGCATAAGAATGCCTATAAAAAATACGAGCTTTTTTTAACCACAATTCCGAAGGCCAAAATATTCTTAGGGCAGGTACCGCAAAAATTAATTGCGAACTACCTTGGCATTACGGCAGAAACCTACAGCAGGGTAAAAAAAGAATACTTGAAAAATACATAATAATGGCATTACTTATTTTAAAATAAGTTTTAGGTTTTAAAACTTTAAGAGTTTTGTACAAACCTTAAGTTATGAAGCTCATTTTTTATTTATTGTTGCCCATTATTCTATGTAGTTGTTCTAAGAGCGACGATTTCTCTAATATTAACGGTTCTACGGAACAGTTTGGAATAGAGTCCTCCATAATAAATGACAGTTATCCTATTTATGTTTACTTACCAGACAATTATTCCAATAGCTCCAACAATCAATTAATCATTGGTTTAGATGGTGAGACCAGGTTTAATGAAATTGCTACATTAATTTCCGATAAAATTCACCACGGAAAAATGCGTTCTTCTGTCTTTATTGCTATTGGCAATAACCAGAAAAGAAATAGAGATTATACACCAACTGCCTATGCCCACGGTTCAGGAGGTGCTAATAATTTTTATCTATTTATTAAAGATGAATTAATCCCAGAGATAGAATCAAGATATGATATCGATGCTTCAAATAATAAAACGCTCATAGGTCATTCATTTGGGGGGCTATTTACACATTACGTAATGGCTCAAGAAAGAACATTAAACCCCTTTAATAAATTTATAGCTAGCGGTACATCATATTGGTATGATGCAGGAATTATTTTTGAATATGAACAAGCCTATGCTGATGTAAATACTGATTTAGAAGTAAGCCTTTACAACGGAATGGGCACTTTAGAAGGTGGTGTTATGTTAGCTTCTTTTGAAGAAATGAACAAGCGTTTAGATAGTAGGGGTTTTCCAAATTTTAGACATAAAAGCGAATTAATAACAGGTAGTGGTCATAGTGGTTCTGCCATAGAAATATTCAAAAAAGGATTAGATTATGTATTCAGTAACTAGATTGATTCTATTTTTCTGCCTATTATTTGGAAGCAGCGCTTTATACGCTCAAAACACAAATAACACCACATTAGAAATAGGACTATTAGGAGCCGGGGATGAAGCTTTTTATTATGGTGGATATGGTAAATATATAATTCCACTATCACAAAATAAACATCCTTTTACCCTAGGATTTTCTTTAGTTGCTTATTTTGATTTTAATGGAGAGTCTGAACCAGAAGCCTATTTAAAGAATGACATTGATATGCGATTAATACCTACAATGAATATTGGATATGCATTAAATTTCAATAAAATACAATTGCATTTTGAACTTCCCATAGGTGCTAGTTTCGCTCTTACAAAAGGAACTTTGGTGAATGACAGGGTAGGATTTGAAAGAGGCTTTTCTAATAAGGAAATATTTTTTAATTATGGTTTATCTTTTTCTCCAAAATATAGACTTAACAATTCTAACAGTTTAGGTCTTTATGGTTTTTTCCCTATTACAAGTGATAAAGCGCAATCTGGATATCAAATAGGAATAGGATGGACAAAAACTTTTGCTAACGGCGTAGATAAAGAATAGCAGATGGTAAAGCGAGTTGAAAATTCTTATTTTTTTACTTATTACATATTTATTTTAATACGCTGAATATTTAAGACTATAAATCTAAATTTTAAACCGTTAGTAATCGTGAAAAACATAATCTACCTATTGCCGATTTTGATTTTAACTAGTTGTAAGTCTACCAAACTGCCGCTTAAAAACTATGAATCCGAAACGCTGAAAATTCAAAAATTATCTAATCACATTTACAGGCATATTTCTTACTTGGAAACTGACAGCTATGGAAAGGTCTCTTGTAACGGAATGGTATATCTTAACGGAAATGAAGCTTTGGTTTTTGACACGCCAACAAATAATAAAGCATCGTCTGAATTAATTGATTGGATTGGAAAAAGGAAAATCAAAGGTGTAGTAGTAACGCACTTTCATATTGATTGTCTAGGTGGACTCAAAGAATTTCACTTGAATGAGATTGAGTCCTACGCTTCAAAACTCACGATTGAGCTTGCTAAAAAAGACGGTCAAGAATTACCCAGGCACAGTTTTGATGATAAAATAGCATTTGTAATAGAAAAGAAAATTGCCTATGCACAATTTTTTGGGCAAGGGCACACTAAAGACAATGTTGTAGGCTACGTTCCAAGTGAAAAAGCTTTGTTTGGTGGATGTCTAATAAAAGCTTTAAATTCTGGAAAAGGAAATCTTGTAGATGCAAATACAAACCAATGGTCTACAACTGTGGAGAGAATAAAAAACAAGATAGATGGAATTGAAGTTGTAATACCTGGTCACGGAAAGAATGGTGGAATTGAACTATTAGACTTTACAATTCAATTATTTAAAGAAAAATAACTACTGCCAACAAAGAACTGAGGTAAAAACAGGCTTTTTGGGGTTGGGTTTACCTATCTGTTATTAAATGGTTTAGCGTTAATCTTTTTGGTAAAAGAGCTGTAAAGGCTTTTGGTGTCGTGCGTATTTTTGTTTTTAAATACAAAATGTTTAAAAAATGACGGTAATCGTAATTCTCATGGTCTCTGCAGCGCTAATCGTTGGTGCACTATGGGGAATCTACGGTAAACTCTCCAAAAACCTTGAAGGTTTTTTGGTTGCCTTGGCTGGGGGTGCGTTGTTGGTATCCGCTCTCTTAGAATTGATACATCCAGCAGTAAAGAACTATTCAGTACCAATTGCACTAAGTATCGTTTTTTTTGGCGCTATTGTTTTTACCGTCTTAGATTACCTAATCAAGAAAAAATGGAGCGCACCAAATGGTGCTGGTTTATTGGCAGCCATAACGTTGGACGGAATCCCTGAAAATTTAGCTCTTGGAGTGGCTTTAATTGGAGCCGACCCACTATCGGTTGCCGCATTATCCGGTTCCATATTATTATCCAATTTACCAGAGGCTGCAGGTGGAGCAAAAGAAATGGTAGCCAAGCACACGAAAAGCAAAGTTTTTTTGTTGTGGTTGGCAACAGCTTTAATCCTTGCAGCTGCTGCTTTGGTGGGGCACTATACATTAGCCAATGTATCTAAAGAATATTTAAGCTACTTAAAGTGTTTTGCAGGAGGCGCAGTTGTGGCTTCTTTGGCCCTAGAGGTATTTCCAAAAGCGTTTAAACAAGATAAATACTGGACAGGCCTAGCCACGGCAATTGGTTTGGTGTTGGCTTTGTATTTAAATACGTTGTGAGATTAGCGTATGCGCTCCTAGTTTTTGATTTTATCCAGCTCTTTAAAAAGGTTAACCAAACGCATTAACTTTATTTCTTAGCTTTATCTACCAGTTAAAGCAAATCACAATGTAAGAATGGATTTCCATCTAATGGCGAAAAAGCATTTTATAATTACCCTATTCCTGTTTATTGGATTATATGGATTTGGTCAAAAAGTCACCTATAACCATTTAGTAGATGCCTCCCACGGGCCTACCCAACAAATTAAAACGCTATTTGAAAATTATATCCGTTCTAATCCGCAACTAAAAGCGGAGAGCCCTTACTGGAATAGCAAGGAACAGACTAAGTACAAAAATTACGATTTCTTAGAAGAAGAATTTGAGCCCTCGCTTTATATGGGGTTGCCCGTACATGTTTTAAGCATTTCTTTTAAGGAAGAAGTTGCTTTTATAAAAGTACAATTCTCCTATTGCAAAGAAGATGGTACCCCTTACGTACTAGCTATTGTAAACTATTTGGCAAAAAAGGAAAAGGGCTCGTACAAACTGTTTAATATGTTACCGTTAAATAGGCAATCTTGGAACTGTACCACTGTGGGTATGGTAGATTTTTACTACCCAGACTATCATGAATTCAATTATGAAAAAGCGCAAGAACTAAATGTTTTTATAATTAATCTTTGCGAAAACTTTGGGGTTAAGCCCAAACCGTTTGATTACTATATGGCGGCTAATTATGATGAGATTCAAGCTTTAAAGGGAATCGATTATTATTTGGGTATGGGCGGCCCGCTTAGACCAAGCGGAAAAGCTGCTGAAAACAAAGTGTATTGTGGTGGTTTAGGCGAATTTTATACACATGAGGTGTTTCATGTACAACTAGAAGAACGTTTTCCAGAGCTGCACTTTTGGGTTTCAGAAGGTATTGCTACTTTTTTGGGTGGCAGTCGGGGTCATAGTTTGGATTGGCATCTTAAAAAAACCAATCATTTTTTAACACAAAACCCTGAAATTGATTTGAGTGAAATGCTAACCCTTAAAAACTTGGATTCAGAAACGGCCTATCATTACGCAATTGGAGGACTTATTGCCAGAAAGTTTTGGGAATCAGGCGGATACCCCTTGCTTAAAAAGGTTATGAAAACCGTAAAGACAGATTCGGACTATTACAAGGCCATTGAATCCAATTTGGGAATACCTAAAGGTGAATTGAACCAATACTTAAGAGACCAATTGGCACACTTTTAAATCGATTCAAATTTTCATTACAACTTAAGCAATTTAAAAAGCATTGAGTTCTCTAAATTTGTCGTGGTTTAGTAGAATTGTAGATAAACCTTGAACTTAATTGGCATTGATAAAATCCTTAAAATTAGTAGTATTACCTGCACTGGAGCAACATGCAACGCCAGAAAAATTGGATTATCCTCACTTTTATAGGCCAAACGCACTAGCAAAAGAAGCGGCCACCCATCTTCAAAACCAGTTGCAAAAGAAATTACCAGGTTTACAAACAGAACCTAAAGGACGCATGTTTGGTGTTCTGGTAGTTAAAAACCAAGACGGTAACTTAGGTTACCTTTCTGCTTATTCCGGTGAGCTACAACCAAGTATGGAAAAACTACCCTTTGTGCCTCCGGTGTATCAGCTGCCTAAAGGAGAGGATTTTCCGGAAATGCTAGCTATAAACGCTATTGGAAAACAAATTAAAGCCTTAGAAAATAGTTTAGAATTTAAAGCGGCAAAGCTTGCGGTGGAGCAAGCTAAAACTTCCGTGGCACAAAATATTAAAGCAGCAAAAGCAGCTGCAAAAGTAGCAAAGGCCAAAAGGGACCAACAAAGAAAAAAGGCAGAAGAACTTTCTGAGGAGGAACGAACAACTATATTGGCGAATTTAGCAAAAGAGGGGGCTGGTGCGGGTATGGACCTTAGGCGTTACGTGCGTTCAGAAAATGTGCGATTAGAAAAAGCGGAAGCCAAACTAAATGCGTTACAACAGCAAATAGAAACACTTAAAACAGCGCGAAAAAATAAATCGGTAGCCTTGCAAGACGCTATTTTTAAGTCTTACCTATTTTTAAATTCCGAGGGAAAAAGTAAGGACGTAAAAACGGTTTTTTACGAAGCTGGGGTAGAGGTGCCACCAGCAGGAGCGGGAGAATGCGCCGCGCCAAAATTGTTTCAATATGCTTTTAAACATAAGCTAACACCAATAGCGTTAGCTGAGTTTTGGTGGGGCGCTGCACCAGATTCGGAAATTAGGGAACACGGTAAATATTATCCTGCCTGTAAAGGTAAATGTAAGCCCATTTTGGCGCATATGTTAAAGGGGTTGCCCGTAAAACCGAATCCGTTATTAGAGAATTTTGGCGCGAACAAAAAATTAGAAATACTTTACAAAGACCAACATCTTGTGGTGGTTAATAAACCCTCTGGTATGTTGTCCGTACCGGGTAAAACCATTCTAGATTCGGTTAAAACTAGAATTGCAGCTTTGTACCCCAATGCCACCGGCCCGCTTACCGTGCATAGATTAGACCAAGATACCTCTGGTATTCTATTGGTAGCATTGACCAAGGAGGCGCATAAGTTATTGCAAAAGCAGTTTTTAGAGCGTTCTATTCATAAAACTTATGTAGCCGTTTTAGAAAAAGCAATTACAACAAAACAAGGCAAGATAGAACTACCCTTGATTTTGGATATTTATAACCGACCCATGCAAAAGGTAGATGTCCTACATGGTAAACAGGCGCTTACCCATTATGAGGTTTTAAAAACCACTAAAACGCAAACCCTCATTAAACTGAATCCGGTTACAGGGCGTTCGCATCAACTAAGGGTACATTGTGCCCATAAATTAGGGTTGCATGCACCAATAGTAGGTGATAATTTGTACGGAACACCATTAGACTGTTTGTATCTGCATGCGCAGCAAATAGAATTTAAGCATCCTATAAAACAGCAAAAAATGGTGATTACGGCACCAGCGCCATTTACTATTTAGATAATCAAGAAGTAAGGCAAAGCTAGCATTGGTTTTAGGTGTACGTGTTGTTTTATCTATACCGTTTTAGTAAAATTAACACTAGGTTTAATAGTATATTTGGCACAAATAGTTCAACTATGACGCAAACTTATCTATAGGGATATGAATTAAAAATTCTTAATTAAAAGACATCCCTATTAAATTTTGTTTTGTATTTTAACAAAAACATTAAACAATATTGTTTGTGTAGCTTAAAGTTTTAAGAAGTACTATTTATCGTTTAGAACCAAGTTAACACCACCAATTATGAGTACTTATTCTGTATATTATCTTGATGACGATGAGGACGATACCTTATTATTTGAAGAGGCAGTAATGGCTATTGCTGCGCAGCAATCCTTTAAAATACAGTTGCATGTTTCTGAAGATGGCAGTAATTTTTTAGAGCATATTGAAAATGATAAAGCGGAGAGTAAGGTTATATTTCTAGATATAAACATGCCCGTAAAAAGTGGCTTTGATTATTTAAGTGAACTACGTTCCAACCAATCTTTATCTAGTGTGCCGGTAGTTATGTATTCTACAAGTTCTAATGAAGATAATATTTTAAAAAGTCAGCAATTAGGAGCTAATTATTATGCCATTAAGCCCAATTCGTTTAATGATTTAAAAAAGATTATCCAAAAAGCCATTAGTATAGATTTTCAAACAGAAACGGCTCCGCCCAATAATTTTTTATTTAACCAATTGATAGGGTAAGTAATGGAGTTTAGGGATATAGTTAACAGGGAGATAGTTAATCTAGAAAACTGTGAGGACGAGGCTATTCACATACCAGGTTTAATACAACCGCATGGTTTTTTAATTGCTATAGATGTTGAAACAAAGATAATTACCGTTTGTAGCGAGAATATAAACGAATTCCTAGCTGTAGACTATACTGAAGTTTTAGGCAAAAGCATAGCATCGGTTTTTGAGTTTTCTTTAGATAGCCATATAAAAGATATACAGGAAGATACCGGTGAGCAAAAAATAACTTTCAACGAGGTCTGTGCGGGTAAGTTACTCGCGTTTACCATTCATAAATCTGACCACAATATTATTGTTGAAGGGGAGGCAACCGAAAACCATCCTAATGAAGAAGCCAAACTTTACAATGCTAGCAAAAAGCTATTAAGCTACATAGAGGATACCAATAGTTTAAAAGATTTATGTAATTCCGTTGCCCAGGCTATTAAAGAGATTACCGGTTACGATCGTGTAATGATTTATAAGTTTGACCAAGAATACAACGGCGAGGTTTACGCTGAGGTAAAAGAAGAACATCTTGAGCCATTTCTGGGTTTACATTATCCGCATACAGATATACCGCCGCAAGCTAGGGCACTTTATATCAAAAATTTATTACGAATTATAGGAGATGTAAATTACCAACCCGTAAAATTATTTACCTATAACAAAAGTAATTTAGAAACATTGGATTTGGGTTTGTCCGTACTTAGGAGTGTTTCTCCCATACACGTGCAGTATTTAAACAATATGGGCGTAGGCGCTACCCTAACAGTGTCTTTGCTACATAAAGGAAAACTCTGGGGCTTAATAGCCTGCCACCATTATGGCACTAAGTTTTTAAGTCAGGAAGTGCGTAACACGGTAAAGTTGCATGGGCATTTTATCACTTCGCAAATAGATGTCAGGATTTTAAATGAACAATATGAGATTTCTAATCAGGCAAACCAGTGTGTAGACCAACTAACCGCAAAAGAATTACCTTTTGTTAGGGCTTCGGTACAAGAATTGTTTAATGACGATGCTATTTACAATTTATGCAACAGTAATGGTGTGGTAGCCTATTTTGGTGGTGAGTATTATAGTAGGGGCACTATTCCAGATAAGAATAAATTAGAGCCTTATATAAATCTGTTGGTTCAAGAAAAAAATCAAAATACATTTAAATCGTCTAATATGCCGCAACTACATCAGCTAGAAAACGATGTATTAGAAGAATTTCCCGGGGTGCTTTTTTATAAGTTAGACAATATAAATTATATAGCATGGTTTAGGGTGCCCACCATTAAGACCATAACATGGGCCGGTGATCCTACCAAAGCCATAGAAAAAGATAAAAATGGTTTGTCGCCAAGAAAATCATTTCAATCTTTTGAAGAAAGAGTTAAGGATACCAGTAAGCCTTGGCTTACCCCAGAGATAGAAGCAGCCCAAAAATTTAGACTGTTTTTACAGTCTTTGGTAAGGTCCATACTTACCAATGAGGATAAAGAACGGCAACGTATTTTAAGTGAAAATTTAAAAGCCGTAAATACGGAATTGGAGAACATTAGTTGGATCAGCACACATGACCTGCAAGAGCCTTTACGTAAAATACGGATGATGGCTTCTACTTTGCTAGAAAACCCAGAGCAATACCAGGTAACGGATATCGTGGTAAAGCGAATTACCAGAATGGCCAAATCTGCGGAGCGTATGCAAAATTTGGTGAGAAACATTCTGGATTACAACAAAACCAATGCAGAACTTCAAGAATTTGAAGAAATAGATTGCTATGCTTTGATGCGTAAAATAGAAGAAGATATAAAAGAGAGTTTAAATGAGGAGGGAGCAACCATACAAGTGTCTAAAAACCTACCAATTATATCTGGCATTCCATTCTTAATTAAACAGTGTGTGCTAAACATTATTAGTAATGCCTTAAAATTTAAGTTTCCAGAACGGGATGTTGTTATTGAAGTATATAATGATTTAGCCGACGAAAAATCGGACTTATACCACGTTGTGGCCATTAAGGATAATGGTATTGGTTTTGATCAAGAGCATAAGGAAAAAATTTTCAAGATTTTCTCAAGATTACATTCTAAGTCCGAGTTTGAAGGTACGGGTATAGGTCTAGCATTTTGTAAAAAGATAATGCTAAAGCATAACGGTTTTATACGTGCGGACGGTGTTAAGGATGAGGGCGCTACTATTCGGTTGTATTTTCCAAAATAGAGGTTAATTCTAGCCATTCTTTTAAGGCAGAAAAGGTTTCATTGGCACCCCTAAAAACTTCTTCTTTGTCTAGATGGGTTTCGTGTTGGGCTATACTATTTTTAAAGGAAAGCCACATTTCCATGGTATTATCAGTATACGAATCAAAGTAATGGGTGCTTATATTTCCGTGTAGCTGCTTTTTAATCATTTTAGAAATAATTTGGCCACCCATGGTAGACCCTTCCATAACATACAAAACACCAATGGCATAAGAGGTAGAAGTAATTTGCTGCGTCTTGTTTTCTCTGCTCGTATTTACGGTGTAATCTAGCGCTTCTAGGTCTTTTAAAATCCACTTGGTATGCTTTCTTTTTTCAATATCCGGTAATATAGATTGGTTTATGGTTTGGTGTATTTTGCTTTCCAGAGGATCGTAGAACAGAAATAAGCGTTCCAAAAGTCTAGCATAGTCTTCAGGGCTACTAATAGCCTTAAGCTCTTTTACCATTACTTTTTCTACCCTAACGTGAGCAGCTTTGGTAATGTTCTTTAGAATAGCTAGAATAGACATAGAAAATGTTTAAGGCGAAAGGTATAAATATAAGTGGAATAAGGGGTATTCTACCATAGAATTTAAATTGAAAAGAAGTAGGTTTTCTAATTTTAGTATCTTAAACCAATCTATGGTATTCAAAAAAACCTAATCTACGACTATGGAGAAACAGAAAAGGGAAGCTTTTTCTTGGATTCTAGATTACTGGATGGTAGAAAAGGAAAAGCATATTTAATGGCCTTTAAAGGCGATGTATTTGTTTATCTTCCATATGCCTATTAAGGTAATAGATGTTGTATTGCGTTAGCGATAGTGTGCTTTTAGATATGTTAACTGTTGATTTATAGATAAAATGGTTGCAACAGAGTTAAAAATTAGTGTGAACAAACTTTTAATCATCGGTTTGTTATTCGGCGTAATAGGCGGTCTATTGCTATTCCTTAAGTTGAATTACTTTTTTTGGAAGTCGGGTTTAGACTATCTTATATACATAGGCATAGGATTACTCTTAGTTGCTGCTCTTTTTGTCTTACTTGCCTTAATAAGTTCAACAATACAATTATATACGTCTCAGAAATTTGAATGGAACTGGTTAATCTGCATTTTTCTTACGCTACTAATTAGTGTGTTTACCTACTACTATGCTAATTAAGAAAATAAAACAACTCAATCAATTTTTACATAAAAACTAATCCGCCTGTGTAAATAGAAAAGCTATATTTCTTCCGAATTGCCTTTAAAAAGAGTAATAGGGCTAAATAATTCTAACATTTTGGTCTAGTCTTATTCTAATAGGTGTAATCTAAAATTAGAATTCAGTATGTCTATTATGAAAATAATGCCCATTGTAGTCTGTTTAATTGTATTGTTTTTAGTTATTCTTCCAATTCATTACAAGAAGAAAAAGCATTGATAGTTTCTTGTAGTTATTCTGGAGCTAAGATTTAGTAGTTTTATACAAAGGCACTATTCCCCATGTAATGGATTGTTATGTATCCCAATTTGGCCTATTTAACTGTAACAATGAGAACATAAACAGGTCTTTAGATAAAGCAAATCAAAATTCATGAATAAAAAACAGGTTGTACTATTCATTATCTTTTTACTTCTTATTTCAAAAGTTACTTCACAAAACATCAATTCAAGGGTAGATAGTCTGTACCAGCTAAGCGGTAACCAACCTGGATTTTCAATTTCTGTATTTACAAAAGATAAAATTATACTTGAAAAACAATACGGTATTGCAAATCTTGATTATAACGTTCCAATAACAAATAAAACCGTATTCGATATTGGTTCCATTGCAAAGCAATTTACGGCAGCCGCTATTTTGTTATTAGAGAATGAAGGAAAATTATCCATAAAAGAACCTGCTTATAAATACATAGAAAATCTTCCTAGATATAAGGATGGCGATCCTACAGTAGAGCAAATGCTAAATCAAACAAGCGGAATACCAGAAGTTGATTCTTATTTTTATTTGGCCGATTTATCTTTTAATGACTTGCTTACCCAATCAAGAGTTAGCAATATCATTCTAAATTTAAAAGAACTCAACTTTAAACCAGGAGCATATTTTGAGTATACAAACGCAAATTACATTCTGCTTGCCAATATCATTGAAAAAGTATCCGGTAAGTCTTTTACGGAATTTTTGCAAGACCATATCTTTTCACCATTAAAGATGGAAAACACGGTTAAGAAAAGCCGAACGTATGATCTAATAAAAAATAGAGCTATAGGGTATGTAGAAGATGAGGGAGCTTATTTTAAAATGGACTTGCCTAACGCAATTTATAATGGAGACGGTCAAATTTTAACAACACCCCAAGATCTATTTAAATGGCATCAAGGTATTCTAAAAGCAACCATAGGCACGCCTAAGCTGTGGACAAAAATGCAAACCAAAGCGAAGTTAAATGATGGAACAACTATTGAATATGGCTTAGGAGTAGAATTTGAAACATATAACGGTTATTCTGCTATGGGATTTGATGGAATGATAATGGGCGGATTCGTTTCTAAATACCTTTACTTTCCAGAATTAGACAGAGCTTTTTTTACAACGCAAAACACCTTTGAAGACGACTTTGAAGAACGATTTTTTCAACTTGTGGATTTATATATTCCTAGTAAAATAGAGAATAAAAATAATCGGAAACAAGAAAATGTAATAATAGAACTGCCTAAAGATACCCTCAAAAAATATGAAGGATCTTACATCTTTTTAGGTAATGAATATGAAGATATAAAAACAGGGATTATTCAACTAGAAGAAAAACATTTAGTACTGAGAACAATAGATGGAGAAGAAATAGATAAATTAAAGCCAATTGGGAATCAAAAGTTTTTGATGAATGGAATAATTATGGAGTTTGATGTTGGACCCAATAATAGGCAATATCGATTTTACGCTAACAAGAATGAAAAACCCTGGTTATTCAAGGAATTTAAACCCTATGAGCATACAAAATTAGAGTTAAGTAAACTTGAAGGCATTTATTTAAATAAGAATTTGCAAGTAGCTAAAGAAATTAAACTCGAAAATGATAGGTTGCAATTTTATTATGGAAAAGGAGCATATAGCGCAGAAATAGATGCATTAGCTAAAGACCTATTTCATATTCCAAACTATCCTATTCAATTCTTAAAAGATAAGCGTGGAAAAGTTGTTTCAATGAAAATAATGGGATTAGAATTTGAAAAGTTATAAATGTTATTATCGGTGAAGACCTGAGGTAATCAAAAGTTCAAAAAAAGGATTTTCTGTCGGTATAAGATTTAGTAGTTTTATACAAAAGAGATATCCGTTATTACGGATATCCACAAATAATAGTATATATCCGTCGCATGACGGATATTCAATTATTGTACTGCATTTTGAAACTGAATTCAATAAATGAAATTTAAATACGAAATAAACTCAAAAGGATACTTAAAACAAAGAGAATCATTTGATATCGAATTTAAAAAAGCGTTTCAATTTGGTGACAGTTTAGCAAAGTATTTAAAAACTATTGTCGGAATGGCAAATAACCGAGGTGGCGAAATAGTTTTTGGTATTAACGACAAACCAAGAAAACCTTTAGGACTTCAAAACAACAGATTTGAGGATTGTGATTCTCTTGTGATTAATCAATTTTGTCAAAAATATTTTAGTCACGAAATAGATTGGGGAATGGTAACTGTAGAATTTGACGGAATGACATTCGGACGATTTTGGGTTAACGAATCTGAAATAAAACCTATTGTCTGTAAAGCCAACTACAGTAAGATTTTAAGAGAAGGTGCTATCTATTATAGATATAGAGGAGAGTCAACGGAAATTAAATATCCCGAACTTCAAAAACTACTTGAATCTGAAAGACAAAAAGAAAAAGAGTTTTGGGTTAAGCACATAGAAAAAATAGGCGAAGTTGGTCCTAGACACATTCATATTCTTGACAGCTATAAAGGTGAATTGCACTCAACAAAAGGAAAAATATTAATTGACAAGGATATTGCTAAACAGTTAAACTTTATTAAAGAAGGGGAATTCGTAGAAAAAAATGGCGCACCAACTTTACAATTAATTGGTAAAATTACAGGAATGGTAGATACTGAAAGTATGCCAACTTCAGATGAACTCTATCCTTTCAGATTTGAACAATTAAAATCCGAGTTAGGATTAAACCAATATGAATTAAGATGTATTTTATGGAAATTAAATGTAAAAGGAGATAAAAAATATCACACTTCAATTCAAATTGGAAAAACCAACGAAACACATAAATATTCCCAAAAGTTTGTCGACAGTGTAAAAGCTGTTCTAAAAAGATATCCAAATTGGCTGACAGAAACAATTAGTGAATATAAATGCAAATAAAACGCAGTACAACAATGTATAACCGCAATTACGGCGGATTCGACTACGTCCGAATCCACTCGGAATTGCTAACGTCAGTGCTTAACCGAAAATTAACGCATATTAACCCGTAACTGACGGTTATACGAGACCGTTGAAAGTTCAAAAAAGGATTCAAAATGGAAAATGAAAAACTAAAAAAGAACACACGAAACTTCTTTATAGGAATTGTTGTAGGATTTATTTTATGGGCAATAATCAGTGAGTTTATCTTGCCAATGTTTTCAGCTTAATTTTAAAAGTTCAAAAAAACGATGTGAAAATGTTGACTGCTGGTGAAAAAGTAATCGACTTTTACAAAAGGCGGGATTAGAACATGAAGATGAAACAATTCCAATATAGATTTATAACAAGAATGCAAATTAAACAAATATGATGATAACAAGAGTTTGGGAAGGAAAAACAAGAATTGAGCATTCAGAAACATATACTAAAATTATTGAGGAACGGGATATTTGCGATTACAAAAAAGCGGATGGGTTCATAAGATTATCATTTCTAAAACGGTCAGACAATGAATTTACATACTTCAAGCTATTGACCTATTGGACAGATTTGAATGCCATTAAAAATTTTACAGGACCAAAATTTAAACAGGCAGTATCCTATAAAGAGGATCAACAATATTTAGTTGACTTTCCAGGAAATGTAATACATTATGATGTGTTTGCTGAATAAGCCATCGTACAATACTGTATTTGAAATCAACCTCCCATTTGGTTACCATACTTCATATACTAACCGTTGTTAGTTAAAATAAAGGATTTTTTACTAGTCTAAGATTTAGTAGTTTTAAATAATAGAGATATCCGTAAGTTTATGGTTATTAAATTGTTGTGACTAATTTGAATCAACCAAATGAAATTATTTAGAAGAATACGACATAAGCTGATTTTGGACAATAAAAAAGCTCAATATCTTAAGTATGCTTTAGGAGAAGTTGTGTTGGTAGTAATTGGGATTTTGATTGCCTTGCAAATTAACAATTGGAATGAATCTAGAAAAGGTGATATGGCCTTGAAAGAATTTTTAGTAAAAATCAAATCAAATACCCTAGAAGATATTCACGAACTAGACTCTTTGACAACAGGAAGAAGACAAATAGCTGAACTATGTAAAAAGGCACGAACAAGTATTTTAAATAAAACTGAAGAAGAAAACACCATGCTTTTTATGTCTAGTGGTTGGGCGTTTATAGATCTCTATTTTAGTCCTAGTATTGCTGGGTACGAAGCTTTAAAAAATTCAAATTACTATGGAAAAATCAACAATACTGCCTTGGATTCACTTTTAACAAGATACCATACCATTATTGGCGAGATTGCATTAAATGAAAAAAGTTATAATGAATATGCGAAAAGTCAAGAGGCATATCTTTCCACTCAATTTGACAGGTCTTTGGTTTTAGCGTATGCCTTTGTACCACCCGATTCCCTTAATATCAGAGCCACCAAAGAAAGTGAATATTATACTGATTTTAAGAAGTACACTTCATTTCCTGCCTACAGAAACGTAATTAGTTTAGCTGCTTGGCAGTTTGATACCATGATTCATCGGTACGCCGAATTAAAGGGTGTAGGCTTAAGCATAATCAAAGAAATAGATACTATTATCGAAAATTAAAAAATGATAAAAAACAAAAAAGCCAAATGGATTGTAAGAGCATTCTTGTTTATAGGAACCGTAGTTTCATTATGTTTTGTTCCTTGGATTTTGGTAAAGGCTTGGATTTTACCGCTACCGAATACCATTCAAGAACAAGTAGATGAAGCAATTGGTTATGGTTTTGATGGTATGATTGTTTACATAGATCAAGCAGGCAAACCACCAATATTTTTCACAGGTGGTTGGAAAGATAGAGAAAAGAAAATACCAGCCGAACCAAAATCTTTGTTCAAAATTGCTAGTATCAGTAAGCTGTATACGGCTGTGGCAGCTACCAAGTTGGTTAAAGAAAAGCGTCTGTCTTTTGATAAATCACTAACCGATTATCTCCCTGAGCTAAAAGAAAGAATTGAAAATGCCGATGAAATCACATTGAAAATGATGATTCAACACCGTTCTGGGATTCCAAACTTTACCGATAATCCGGCGTTTTGGGAAAACGAAGAAGAAAATGGCAAAAATGCTTTAGATTTTGCTTTGGACTTACCTGCTAGTTTTAAACCAGACAAAGGATATGAATATTCGAACACGAATTATTTGTTGCTTCGTAGAATTCTTGATGAGGTTTTGGGATACAATCATAATGAGTATGTCAAAGAAAAAATTTTGAAACCTCTTGAATTGAAAAACACATTTTTTTCGATTAATGAGGTTGATTTAGATGATGTAATGAGTGGATATTATGTAGGAATTGAAGAAGATTTTAAGGCCCGCGACTTTGGAATGTTAGCAACCGCAGAGGATGTTGGAATATTTTTAAGAGCTTTAAATGATGGTTCTGTATTTGAAGAAGGTGAGGAGGAAATATATCCTTACGAATATAATCACGGTGGTTTAGTCATTGGTTATCAAAGCTTGGCAGAATATCACAAAGATATAGATGCAGTTGTCGTTCAATTTATTAACACAACTGATTTTGAAGGTTATGAATGGAATTTATCGGAAATTATAATTAACCGAATTGTGAAAATTGTTAAAAAGGAAAACTAGGCGCAACAAAGCATTAATTGCATTGAAAGGCAGTTTAGCCATAGTTTTGAAAGTTCAAATAAAGGATTATCTACCCGTCTAAGATTTAGTAGTTTTATACAAAAGAGATATCCATCACATGACGGATATAATTGTGGTAAGCCATTTGCCCAGACCAACAAAATATGAACAAATCGACAGAATTTTTTGACACTAAACTTGATAAAATAGAACATTATCAAAAGTTTCCTTCAATGCGTCCTTTTATTGGAGAGAATTACGGAAAGTACAATTCACGAAAAATAATGTTGGTTGCTGAAAGCCATTATTTACCACCAAAATCGACTATAAGCCAAAATCCTGAAAATTGGTATAATTCTAAACAAACAGATTTATCAAAAGAAGAAATTGCTTGGATAAACACAAGAGGTATTTTGAGTGGAGATTGGAAGCCTAATGGACATATGATATTCAGAGAGCTGAACACTCGAATGTCTGATTTTATGGATGTTAAGGAATTTAGAGCTATGACTAACGTAGCTTTTATGAATGGATTTCAAAGACCAGCACCAGAAACTGGAGATTCGATAAAAAAATTCTGTAAGCCAATTGATTATAAAATTGGAGCGCAAACTATTAATGCAGTTATTAATATTATCGAACCAGATTTAGTAATTTTTGTATCAAAACTATCTTGGGATAAATTAAGATGGAAAATTCCAAAATCGGAATTAAGAGTAAAATATGATTTTGTATGTCATCCAGGAACAGGCGGTCGATATTGGCATAACAAAAATTATGAACACGGAATGAAAAAATTTAAGTCATTAATAGAAAGTGAAGTGAATACAAACGTTTAACAACAAAGAACTGAGGTAATCAAAAGTTCAAAAAAAGAATTAAAATTACCATATGGGCGTTATTTTTTTAAAAAATAAAAGCTTACCATAAGGAATCTTGGAACGCATGGAGTATTTAACCAGACCCTTAGGTTTAACATTAATAGTTTTAGTTCGCCAAGTATATTCTGGTAGTATGGTTCTCGAAAAGTGCTTTTTGTTCCATAATTAATTCAAAACCCTCTAGAAGTTTTAGATCGTTTTTATTTCGAGTATTTGTTAGAATATAAGTTTGCGGATTTTCTTCGGCGTATTTTACAATAGCTTCAATGGATTGAAATACGGAAAAAGTACGTTTAAAATTTACTGGAAAAGCACTATCAAAACGTTTAAATACAATAATATTGTCATTTACGTTAATATGTTCAAGGGCCATATTAACCGGACTTTTCTCTGTTAATCTCGGATATATGTAACCAAAAAGTAAAAGTCCCATAAACATCCAACCTCCTGTAATTACTAAAAAGGAAATTCTTAGTTTTTCCTTTTGGTAAAAATATAGGCCTAAGATTGAAGCTGCCGCCAGAATTAATAAGAACAAGCTCAAAAATCTTATTTCGTAGAATTGTTTTTCGATTGTGAGTGCCAAATATCCCCCTGCGGCAAGAAGTATGGATACAATAATCAAAATAGATAAACTCCAGTATACCCACTTCTTACTAGTTTTTTTCCAATATACTTTTTGAAAATAGTTGGCTATTATAAAACCCAAAAAAGGATAGCATACCATAGGGTAGTTTGGGAGTTTTGTTTTAGATATACTAAAGAATAGTATGGTGGTACTGCAAACCACCAGGGCCAATAGTACCATGTCATTACTTATTCTGTTCTTCCAAGCGTGTGCAAAAGATTGGATACCAAATATCGAAAATGGTAGCATACCCAGCAAAACG
Organism: Croceivirga sp. ABH4_376; assembly: GCF_056160685.1. Classification (NCBI taxonomy): domain Bacteria; kingdom Pseudomonadati; phylum Bacteroidota; class Flavobacteriia; order Flavobacteriales; family Flavobacteriaceae; genus Croceivirga; species Croceivirga sp. ABH4_376. The sequence continues at coordinate 23,345 of NZ_JBSWXQ010000006.1, forward strand.
TACATAATCGTGACTAAAAAAAGTCCTCCATGACCTTCTTTTTCAGAACTGAACCTAGAAATGTTATGCTCTAGAAAGAAGCCTCTTGTCCAATCTCCATCAGTTGCTATATGTACTCCATAAAACCATGGCGCAGCTATTAATAAAATTAATAACATTCCAAAAACAGGTTTTAATCGTAGCAGCGTTTTCCAATTAAAATCCTTTTTAATTAATAAAAATATAGGTACGATTAAGCTTGGTAAAACAATGGCAATGGGCCCCTTTGTCAATACACCTAAACCAATACCACCATACATGGCCAAGAACCACCCCCATTTACGGGACTTGTAGAAAGCGTAAAAACCAACATACGAAATTGTAACAAAGAAGATTAGATAAGGATCGGGTACGGCCAAATGAAACTCATTGATAAAAAAAATAGAAGCCATTAAAATTAGTACCGTTACCCATGCATTAAAAAAATCTGTATACTTTTTAATAAACCAATAGGTAACCAATAAGGTTAATGTGCCAAAAAAGCCTGAAAAAAAACGAGCTCCAAACGCATTAAAACCGAATAATTTATAGCCTAGGACCATAAAGAAATAATGTAAGGGCGGTTTATCGGTCCGTAATTCTCCGTTGAAGTAAGGAATCAAAAAATTATTGAAAACCAACATCTCTCTAGCGGCCTCACTATTTCTAGCTTCGTCCAAAATGTAGATGGGGTAGGAGGCAATAAACGATGTGCAAACCAAGAGACTTAAAATACTTAGAATGCCATAATCGTACTTATAGATGAAACCCTTAACCAAACGGTATAATTGAGTATTATCCATTAAAAAACTGGTTAATAGCGTCTTGAGTTCTTTTCTGTGCCCTGGATAAATTGATATTGATTTGAAGGGAATGCCATTTTCTTGGGTACTTACGAACTATTAAATATGCCACTATGGTTGAAAGCATCCCGAAAAACATTCCAAAATATACATCAATAAAAAAATGTTGAACAAGATAAATTCTGGAGAACCCAACTATAGTCCCCAAAAATACCAATACCCAGCTGGCAGTACTGTTTCTTGATAGCAAAGCGAAAAAAGAGGTTAAGTAAAAAATAGTTGCAGTGTGTCCGGAAGGAAACGTATTAACGTATCTGATTTTTACCCCATCCACCAGGTTTATGAATTCTCCAAGGCCTGCATTTCTGAAGTAAAGATAAGGCCTTAATTCACCGGCATAAATGCCCTTTTTGAATAGTAAAACCAAGATGATTTGAACCACAAAAGCTAGAAGGAATATGGCTAGCCATTTAAATTTGAATTTTAAAACCAAAAGTGCCGCAAAAACAACCATTAAAGCATTTCCTAATGCGCTGGCCTTACTGAAGAACAAATCCCAAAAAGGGGTTCTTACAGCATTAACGGATAACACTATGGTTCCTTTTGGGAAAAATAAGAAGGGAGAAAAAATGGCGAGAAACAGAAGAAAGGGTAGAAGTCGCTTATATACTATCTTCATATAAGATGGTTTTATTCCAAAATTATTCACTATAACAGGGCAAATGGTTAAGTACCAATTATCTATTCTTTACCAATTTCTTTAGGGATTGTAAATAAATTCTATAATTGTTTTAGCTGATTTAAATCAATCTTATCAAATTGAAAATTTAGCCTGTTTAGGAAAGGACTTTTAATAGATTAAAAAGAATGGTTCAAGTAAAGGATTATCTACCCGTCTCAGGTTTAGTACTTTTATACAAAAGATATATCCGTTATTACAGATATCCACAAATTATAGTATATATCCATCAAATGAAGGATATTCAGTTGTTGTGCGGCATACAAAGAAAGCCAACGCTCGGTCAAGCACATTTGGTTTTTTCCAACGCTAAATTCCAACGCTGAAAAACCAAAAGAGCTTGCCCTATTTCAACCCACTACAAGACAATTGTAACATATGCCCTTCTTTGGAAGTTACTAAAAATTCATATATTTGAATTCAACAGTGTTGAATTATATTAAACATGATTGAAGTTGAAATCACTTAAAATTGGAAGTCGCATACGAATACTAAGACAAGGCCAAAAACGAAGCCTACAAGAAATCGCCGATTCATGCGGACTTTCGAAGAGTATGGTATCAAAAATTGAGACCAACTCAGCAATACCTTCTGTTGCCACCTTAGTAAAAATTGCCAAAGCTTTGGGAACTAATGTTTCGGTATTAATGGAAGAGAATGATTCTGTCAGTTCAGTAAAGGTGTCGTTGGAAAAGGCTATGAAGAACTTCACTAAAACTGAAAAAGGCTATAGCATCTTTCCTTTTGCATCTGAAATACCTTCAAAAAAAATGCAGCCTTTTCTGTTTGAGGCAAAGAAAGGGGAAGTTATTGAACACCGGCTTTCTCACGAGGGCGAAGAATACATGTACATTGTAAAAGGAGCTATGACCCTTCGTGTTGGAAACATTGAATACAAGCTTCAAGAAGGCGACAGTATCTATTTTAATGCAATTGAAGAACACGGCATTATGCCAATTACAGACACCGTTCATTATCTAAACATATTTGTATAATCACTACAACCTCAATTATGATGAAAATTAGTTTATTCTCTCTTCTTATAACATTCTTTACCCAAATATATGCTCAACAAAAACCTGTTAATCTGGAAGTTGATATAACGGAACTGCAAGGCCCACTCAAACATATCTGGGCTTGGTACGGTTATGACGAACCCAACTATACGTACATGCAAAATGGCAAAAAGCTTTTGGCTAACCTGGCCGAAATAAGCCCGGTGCCGGTATACGTCAGGGCGCACAACTTGATGACTACAGGTGATGGAACACCCGCTCTTAAATGGGGCTCTACTAATATGTATACCGAAGACGAAAACGGCAACCCGATATATTATTGGAATATTGTTGATAGTATATTTGACACCTATGTGGATTTAAAAATGAGGCCATTAGTTCAAATAGGATTTATGCCCAAAGCCTTATCTACAAATCCAGAACCCTACCAGCACGAATGGGAACCTGGAGTTCCATATCATAAAATATTAACGGGCTGGGCATATCCTCCCAACAACTACGACAAATGGCACGAACTGATATATCAGTGGGTTAAACACTGTATAGAAAGATACGGACGCGACGAGGTTGAAACCTGGTACTGGCAAGTATGGAATGAACCTGATGCTGGCTATCTCCAAGCCGAAAACCGACTTAAAACATACTGTAAGATGTATGACTACGGTGCAGATGCCGTATTAAAAGCATTGCCAACAGCAAAGATAGGTGGCCCACATACTACCGGAGGCGGACACGAGTTTGTCCGTGGATTTATCAATCATTGCATAAATGGCACCAATGCTGCTACCGGAGAAAAGGGCACACAGCTTGACTTTATAGCTTTTCATGCCAAAGGCTGGCCACAAGTTAAGGACGGAAAAGTTGTAATGAAAATGGCTAGTCAATTGAGTAATGTAAAAAACAATTTTGCTGTAATATCATCATTCCCCGAGATGAAAAACATCCCTGTTATCATCGGAGAGTCTGACCCGGAAGGCTGTGCTGCATGCGGAATGAAAACCAACCCTGAAAATGCATACCGAAACGGCACCATGTATTCCAGCTATACAGCAGCTTCAATTCCACGTATACTTGATTTTGCAGAACAATACAACGTTAATCTAATTGGAGCTGTAAACTGGTCATTTGAATTTGAGAACCAACCTTGGTTTTATGGTTTTAGGAGTCTTTCGACCAATGGAATTAACAAGCCAGTGCTGAATGTATTCCAAATGTTAGGAATGATGTCAGGAGAAAGGGTAAAAGTAAGCGGTGAGCTGGCTTATACGCATGAATCGATCCAAAGCAATAGCGTGCGCGGTAGACAAACAGATGTTGCGGCTTTTGCTGCCACTGATAAAGAAAAAACAACAGTGTTATTATGGAATTACCATGATGTGGACATCCAGGAATCCAGTGCCACTATAGAGTTAACCATTAAGGGATTAAACGTTAAGAAAGCAACCTTGGAGCACTATCGAATTGATGCAGACCACAGTAACGCATACGAAGTCTGGAAAGAAATGGGATCGCCCCAACAACCAACGCCTGAACAGATTAAAGCGCTAGAAAAAGCCAGCGAACTTGCATTAGTTGAAAAAGCCAGAAAGGTAAAGTTCAGTAATGGCAAGGCGAATATTACAATTGATCTTCCACGCCAGGCCGTTTCATTTTTACAGATTACCTATTAAAATGCAGAAATACTTTGCTGACGCTGACATTTGTATGTGCCTGAAAATTGCATGCGATTTAAACAAGTAAGCTTGATGAAAATGACGAAATTGTAAAATCGTTCCATTTTGTCGACCGTTTGTTTGACAGAGATACTCTCTTTGTACATCAATATAAAATTAATTTTCTATATGTTTTAAAAGCATATTCTCAGTTCGGAAATATGACCATCGAAAAATTTAGAAGGGAAACGAAAGATAAGTTTAAAACCAACTTTATTGAATTCTTTTCTAATAAGAAATCCGAATTTGAATTTTATGGAGATGAGAAAGAAGATTTTGAAAACTTTGTCGAAAAGAACTTTAGAAAAATAAATGGCAAAACCTTCATCACGAAAGACGAAAAATTGATTTTGGCAAAATATAAAGGAGATGAGAGTTTAAACGAAATTCTAACTGAATTTAGGGAATATGAATTACAATAGCCAACGCAAGTTCAAGCAACTTGCAATACTCGTTCCTGCGGTTGCAAAGAGCTTTCACGCCAGCGCTGAAAGACGACTAGAAAGGAAGTACGACCGCACAACAATGGCTCATACGTAATGTTTTTTGCCGCAGGCGCAACACAAAAAACACTACGCATAGCCGAACCGTTGAAAGTTCAAATAAAAGATTTTTAAACGACTAGTAGACATACCATTCCTTTTTTAGAGCGGAGGATTTGTCTTCCAAGGATAGATTTGCCCAATGAGAAAAATCTACGCCACCGGTAAATATTTTGGTTGACTAAAGTCTTTCTTCATTGTGGAATCGTGTACGAAATCGTGTACGGCAGCTAAAAATACGGAAATTTCAGGCATAAAAAAACGGCTCGTTTTGGACGAACCGTTGATTTTACTGGCCTTAGCCTTAGTAGCGGGGACTGGACTCGAACCAGCGACCTTCGGGTTATGAGTTCAAAGATTTTACCTTTTTCCGCCTCTTTTTAGCTTGTTTTAACAAAAAACGTATGCGTATTCGTATACACTGATTATTAATAAATATTTAAAGGCAATACTAGCTAAAATTATCTTAATAATTGTTGTTATTAAAAAATAACTTAGGCAGTGTTCTTAGTTGCTAATTTTCTAAAATTGCCTTTTTTCAAAATAACGTTCCAATTTCCTAACCAAATATTAACTTATAGAAGTTTACTTATAATCATATTATTGTCTTTTTTTGCCTCATATATTTAATATTAGTAAACTTGAAGGGTTTTAAAAGTAAAAAGTTTAAAGATGTAATAGTGGTAGGCCATGCCTCTTTAGCTGCTTTTGGCACCTATTTCTGCATGTACGCTTTTAGGAAACCTTTTGCTGTAGCCTCCTTTGAAGGTCTAACATTTGCAGGTATAGATTACAAGATTTGGCTGGTAATCTCGCAGGTTTTAGGTTACGCCCTTTCTAAATATCTGGGTATTAAATTTATTTCAGAGCTTAAGCCCAAACGTAGACTGGTCTATTTAATAGGTTTAATAAGTTTGGCAGAATTTGCCTTATTATTTTTTGCGTTAGTACCCTCACCCTATAACATTTTATTCATGTTTTTGAACGGCATACCCCTTGGAATGATTTGGGGTATTGTTTTTTCCTATTTGGAGGGTAGGCGATATACAGATATTCTTGGGGTGGTTTTATGTTCCTCCTTTATAGTCTCTAGTGGAATGGTAAAATCTGTTGGCTTGGTAACAATAAACCAATTTGGGGTGTCCCCGTTTTGGATGCCATTTGTTACTGGGGCTATTTTTTACCTTCCATTAATAGCCTGTGCTTACTGGCTCAACAAAATTCCAGAACCCAACAAGCTAGATAAAATAGATAAGGTAGCCCGTAAACCTATGACAAAAGCAGACCGTAAAAAGGTAATTAGTGTTTTTTGGTTTCCCTTAGCTATTTTGGTTCTGTTCTATACCTTTTTAACGGCGTTTAGAGATTTTAGAGACAATTTTGCTAGAGAATTATGGGATAGTATAGGCTATGAGGGAGATGCTAGTGTATATGCAACTTCTGAGGTGGTTATAGCAGTTGTAGTGCTAGCATTGGTTGCAACGGTGTTCTTTATCAAAAATAATTTTAAAGCATTATTGGCCTATCACTTTCTACTACTGCTAGGGGTAGGTGTAATTGGAATATCTACGGTGTTCTTTCAATATGGATTACTTAATCCTTTTCTATGGATGGTAATTACGGGTTTTGGTTTGTACAGTTGTTACGTACCGTTTAACTGCTTGTTTTTTGACCGATTTATAGCCGCATTTCGAATAAAAGGTAATTCCGGTTTTTTAATTTATATAGCAGATACGTTTGGATATTTAGGTAGTGTTGGGGTTTTGTTATATAAGAATTTTGGACAAGGTAGTTTGTCTTGGTTAAACTTCTTTGTGTATGGTGCTTACGCAATAACCACTGTGGGTATCCTAATCACCATCATTTCTTACTTAGATTTTAAATCTAGATACAATAAAATAGGATTAAATAGTAAAGCCATTTATGGAAATGAAATATGATTTAATCGTGATTGGCGGAGGTGTTTTAGGAACATTTCACGCTTATCACGCCTTGCAAGCAGGTTTAAAAGTGGCTTTGGTAGAAAAAGACCAAAAACCTAGGGGAGCAACTACGCAGAATTTTGGGCAAGTAGTACCATCTGGTATGAATGCCAAATGGCAAAAGTTTGGTAGGGAAAGTTTAAGAATTTACAAGGAAATTCAATCACAATTTAATATTAGTGTGCGCCAAAATGGGTCGGTTTATCTGGCGTCAAATGAGGAAGAAGAGCAATTGTTGGTAGAGTTAAGGGCAATAAACAATACCAATTCTTACAGTTCAAGAATGCTAACTAAGCAAGAATGCTTGGCTAATTATCCCGGATTAAACCAAGATTATGTAAAAGCAGGCCTTTTTTTTCCAGAAGAAGTTACTGTAGAGCCAAGGATAATGATTCATCAATTACAGTCTTATTTGGTAAATCATAAAAATTTGCACCTATTTACCCAATGGACGGCCAATACTTGCGAGTCTGTAATGGACACTGTGCGCATACACAGTACTAAAGGGGAGGTTTTGGAGTCAAAAAAGATTGTTATTTGTAACGGTTCCGAATTTAAGATTTTATATCCTAATCATTTTGAATTGAGTGATTTGGAGGTGTCTAAATTACAAATGATGCAAACCAAGCCACAAGAAAACTACAGTTTAAAAGGTAGCATTCTCACGGGTTGGTCTATACGCAGGTACGAAGCTTTTACAGAGTGTCCGTCTTATGCTGCGGTAAAAAGTAAAGAAGATGCAAACAGTTTACAAAAAAAATGGGGAGTTCATATTTTATTTAAACAAGCTATGGATGGCTCTATGATTTTAGGAGATTCCCATGAATATGCAGATGCAAAAAACATAGATCAGTTAGGTTTCGATTTAAATATGGACATAGACAACTTTATGCTTACAGAAGCCAAAAAAATATTTAAGTTACCCAATTATACCATTCAGAATAGGTGGTACGGAATGTATGCCCAGTGTAAGAACAGTGATATTTTTAACCAAGAAATAGAACCTAATATACATGTGATAACGGGTATTGGCGGTAAAGGAATGACAGGGAGCGCAGGTTATGCAAAAAAGAATATTACAAAACTTTTCAACTTATAAAAATTATGGGCAACATTAAACTTGCTGTTTTTGATATGGCCGGAACCACCGTAGATGAAGGAAACGTGGTTTACAAAACATTGGCAAAGGTGCTAAACAATTCAGGTTTTTCTATAAAATTAGAAGACGTACTTACATATGGGGCGGGTAAAGAAAAAAGAACAGCAATTGCAGATATTTTAAGAAGATTTACTACTGTAGAGAATGTTGACGGTGTAGCAGACGATTTATTTGCAACCTTTAAAATGGAATTGAAAGAAGCCTATGAAAGATTAGCTGTTACAACTTATCCAGGAATGGAGCAGTTATTTCAAAACTTAAAAAATAATGAAATCCAAGTTGTTTTAAATACGGGTTATGACAAAAAAACGGCAACAACCTTATTGTCTAAATTAAATTGGATTATTGGGGAAACCATTGATGGTTTGGTTACCGCAGACGATGCTGAGCATGGTAGGCCTGCGCCAGATATGATTTATAAGGCCATGGAAATTTGCAATATCACAGATGCGGAGGAAGTTTTAAAAGCGGGTGATTCTGCAATAGATATTGAAGAAGGCAAGAACGCACAATGTGGTATTACGGTAGGTGTACTTTCTGGAGCACAAACAAGATTACAATTAGAAGAAGCTAATCCAGATTATATTCTTAACTCCTTACCAGAGTTGGATAAAATTCTTTTTGATAATTGAACTAAATAAAAAAGTAAACTACCAACATTTTAGAGGCGATTGTTCCCCGGTTCTTAGGAACATGGGGAATTCGTCCATCAAAAAAAATAGAATCGCCCTCATTTAAAAGTACTTCTTGGTCTCCAATTTCATAATAACAAGACCCAGAAAGGATATATTTAAATTCAAATGCATCCGTAACTACTTTTTCCCTTTTAGAATTAGGCTGAACTTCTAACAGTACACTCTCAAAGCCTACAGAATTTAATTGTTTACTAAACATATAGTTATAGGTAAAGCCAACCGCTTCATCTTCTTTTTCTATAACAGTGTATTCGTTTTTTCTGGCAACCAAAAATGTTTGTCCGGTTCCCTTAGGTATGCCATCAAAAAAAACGGGTAATTCGGTTTCCAAAGCATCAACTATTTTTAAAAACACAGGTAAAGAAGGTATGGTACGTCCATTTTCTATCCTAGAAATTAACCCGGCGGTAACGCCCGCGGTAGACGCAATATCATTTATGGTCTTTTTATTGTTCTTACGTATTTCTTTTATGCGTTTGCCAATTCCAATTAGGTAGTCCTCCATTTTTGGGTAGTGTTAAAAAGTTTAATATTTATAACTATTTGTAAAAGTCTTAAAAATACTAATTCTTTTAGGTATTACTAACTGTTGCCTTTCAAAAGGTTTATGCTAAAAGGGATGGGTAAAAGTTGCATATGAGTAAATAATGTTTAGCTAACATTAGTGGCTTTCTTTTAACCTTATCCTTGCTTTTTATTAATTCTATTTGAAGCATGCCTTAATAATCTTGAAGGATATTTGTTGATAAATAATTAACCAATATTTACAAATATTCAAAAAATGAAAAGAACACTATTCGTTACAATGCTTCTCTTTTGGTGTAGTATTGTGGGATGGGCCCAAACCCAAATAACGGGTACGGTCGTAGATGAAAACAACGTGCCATTACCCGGTGCAACCGTTATGGTTGTAGGAGGTGGTACAGGTGTAGTTACCGATTTTGATGGAAATTTTCAGATTGGTGTCCCTGAGGGTACAACTGCTCTTATGGTTTCCTTTTTAGGGTACTTAGATTTAGAAGTGGACATTACGGGTAAAACCAATGTAAATGTACAATTACAACCAAACTCCCAGGCGCTTGATGAGGTTGTGGTTACCGCTCTTGGTATTAAGAGGGAAACAAAGAAACTGGCCTATGCGGTCCAAAAGGTGTCTGGAGAAGAAATTGCACAGGCAAAAGAGACCAACGTAGTAAATTCTTTGGCAGGTAAAATGGCTGGGGTACAAGTGACCGGTGGTAACTCTGGTGTTGGAGGTTCTTCACAAATCATCATTAGAGGAGAAAACTCTTTAAATCCTAGTCCTAATGCGAACTCACCATTATTTGTGGTGGATGGTATTCCTATAAATAACAATGTGAGTAGTAGGGGTGGAGATGGTAATATGGAGGTAGACTATGGTAATGGCGCCATGGACATTAACCCGGATGATGTGGAAACCATGACCGTATTAAAAGGTCCAAACGCAACGGCTCTATATGGTTCTAGGGGTGCAAATGGAGTGGTCTTGATTACCACAAAATCGGGTAAAGGAACAAAGGGTATCGGCATTTCTTTTACCAATAATACCACTTTTGAAGATATTTTGACCATGCCTAAATATCAAGACAGATACGGGCAAGGTTCTAATTTTCAGTTCGCTTTTAATGATGGTGGTCAAAACCGTTCTTTAACCGGTGGTATTAATGATCATGTAGACGAAAGTTGGGGTCCAGCTATGGATGGCCAATTATTACCACAACACGATAGCCCCACCACAAGTGGTTTGCGCGCTGGTGATGTGCATGTAAGACCAAGAAACGCAGATGGTACATTTGCAGACGAAATTATAGCAACCCCATTCTTACCACAACCTGGAAATATCGAAGATTTTTTTAGAACAGGTTTTACCATGAGCAATAATATAGCCTTAACAGGTGCTAATGAAGATGGTAACTTCCGTGTATCCTTTACAGATTTGCAAAGCGAAAGTATTATTCCTAATTCTGATTTTAAGAGAAGAAGCTATGCCGTAAATGGTACTTACAACCTTACAGATTGGTTAAAGGTTACCGGTTCTATGAACTATGTAAATAGTAGCTCGGATAATAGGCCCAACAACTCCTATGGAACGGAAAACATTATGTATTTGTGGATTTGGTTCGGTAGGCATATTAACATGAATAGTTTAAAAGATTACTGGCAACCGGGTCTAGAGGGCGTACAACAATACAATTACAATTATAACTATCATGACAACCCTTATTTCACGGTTCATGAAAATACTAATGCGTTTAATAAGGATAGGTTAATAACCAACATGCGTGCAGATATTAAAGTGGCAAAAGGGTTGGATTTTATGTTACGTACCGGTTTTGATTATTCTAACGAAACGGACACTCGTAAAAGAGCCTATTCCACACAACGTTTTCCAAACGGTATGTATAGAGAAGATTATGTGTACGCTTTTGAACAAAATACAGATTTTTTATTGGCGTATAATACGGAGCTTAATTCAGATTTCGATTTTGGAGTTTCTTTTGGCGGCAATCACCGTTCGGCTAAAAATAGATATCAACGTATAAGTGCACGTTCTTTAAGTGTTCCGGGTATCTATAATTTTGGCAACGCTGCAGAACCATTGACCTCTTCAGATTATGATAGTGAGTTTAATGTAAACAGCTTGTACGCCTTCTCTAATTTGGCTTATAAAGATTATGCATTCTTAGATGTAACGGCACGTAACGATTGGTCTTCTACATTACCAAAGGGTAATAACAGTTATTTTTATCCATCCGTAGGGTTGTCTTTTATCCTTTCAGATATGTTTCAAATGCCAGAAGCCATAAGCTTTGCAAAGCTTAGAGGTGGTTGGGCAAGTGTGGGTAATGATACCGATCCTTACAATTTGGCCGCAACCTATGGTTTTGGTACAGCTTTCAATGGATTTTCAAGAGTGTATTCCCCTTCGGAATTAAAACTGTCCGACCTTAAACCAGAGCGTACTAATTCTATAGAAGTTGGTGCAGATTTGCGGTTCCTTAACAATCGTCTTGGTTTAGATGTGGCCGTGTACCAGTCCGAAACCAAAAACCAGATTATTTCGTTGCCTGTTTCTAATACTTCTGGGTTTGGGTCTAGAATTATTAATGCGGGTAAAGTACAGAACAAAGGTTTGGAGGTTGCCTTAAACGCAACCCCTGTAAGCACACAAAATTTTAGCTGGAATACCAATATAAATTTTACCACTAACCGGGGTGAGATTAAAGAACTAACAGAAGATTTAGATTTTTATCAAATAAAAAGTAATTACCTAATTGTTGGCGCGGAAGTAGGTGAGCGCATGGGCGATTTGTATGGTACCGGCTTTGAAAAAGTTACGGATAAGAGTAGTCCATTCTTTGGGCAATGGATTATAGATGAGGCATCTGGTCTACCTATTCGTAGCAATGAATTAAGAAATCTAGGTAATTACAACCCAGACTTTATGGTTGGCCTACAAAACAACTTCCAATACAAAAACCTTAATCTAAGTTTTCTTTTTGATTGGAGACAAGGAGGAAGGTTCCATTCCAGGACCGTTGCCATTGGTGGTACAACAGGTATGTTAGATTTTACGGTGCCAGGTAGGGAAAATGGTATTGTGGCACAAGGCGTTATCAATACCGGTACTGCAGACAATCCGGTATATACGCCCAACACCCAGAACGTAGCGGCTTCTAATTATTACTCTCATGTATACAACCGTGGTAATGAGGAAAGCTCAATGTTTGATGCTACCTATGTTAAATTAAGAGAGGTGAAATTAGGTTATAACTTCCCTAAAAAACTATTAAAATCCTTACCGGTAAATGCCGCTAGTATTTCTATTGTAGGGCGTAACCTAGCCTTATGGACAGAGAACGATCATGTAGATCCAGAATCCATTTCTTTTTCTGGTGGCACCATAGTGCCCGGAGTAGAGGATATGGCCTTACCAAGTACTCGTAGCTTGGGCCTAAACTTAAACGTTGAATTCTAATTGGAAAGAAATTTACAGATGAAAGCTTATAAATTTATTACAGCACTTTTGTTTTCCGGAGCGGTACTTGTTTCCTGTACGGAAGATTTTGAAAGCATAAATACCAACCCCAACGCACCAGAACAGGTAAGTGCCAACTTACTTACTTCTACGGTAACTTCAGAAATTACCAGAACATTAACCCAAGAAGGGTATAGTGATGGTAACACCTTAACCCAATTAATGGCTAAAAATAACTTTCCGGGTTTTGGTCAGTTTGATTGGGGAGACCAAGGCATGTGGAATTTCTACTATGGTATTTTACCAGAGGTAAATGATATTCTAGAAATAGCAAGGAAAGAAGGGAGCCAAAATAGTACTTATGAAGGTATTGCCCTTACGTTAAGAGCTTTGTGTTTTGCCAATTTAACAGATTTATATGGGGCCATACCTTATACAGAGGCTATGTCTGGTGATACAGATGGTGTTTTTAGGCCTATATATGATAGTCAAGAAACCGTTTATGATGGTGTTTTGGCAGACTTAGCAGCTGCCGATGTAGCTTTGGCCCAGAACCAAGCAATTGCGGGTTCTACTGGTGATGTTATTTATGATGGTAACCCTAGCCAATGGCGTAAGTTGGCCAATTCCCTAAGATTAAGGTACTTATTGCGTATCTCTAAACAAAGAGATGTATCTGCCCAAATGCAAGCCATTGTTAACGATGGTAATTTTATAAACAACAATGCGGATAATGCCATACTAACTTATAGTGGCACTTCTAATACGGACTCTTGGCCAGAAAGTACCGGACGTATTGGTGGTTTTGATGAAAAAAGTCTATGTACTACGGGTTTAGCATATTTTGAAAATTTTAATGACCCGCGTTTAGAAATTTGGTTCGATAGAAACAGTGATGGCGAATGGGTAGGGATTCCTGTAGGGCTTAATCAGGATAATGCCCGTGCTTATGACGATGCCAATAGTCCTAGTAGGTTAGACGTAAACTTGTTCTATTTTTCTAGAACAGATGCCGAAGCCTATATCATGAAAAATTCCGAGGTTCAGTTTATTCTTGCAGAAGCGGCAGAAAGAGGGTTCATCTCTGGCGATGCAGCGTCTTATTACAATGCAGGTATAACTGCTAGTTTAGCATATTGGGGTGTTGGCGATGATGCCATTTCTGCTTACTTGGCAGAACCAACTGTTGTGTATGATGGTTCTTTAGAACTGTTGCTAACCCAAAAAACTATTGCGCTGTGGAACGTGGATTACCAAGGATGGTTCAATTACAGAAGAACCGGTTTGCCAGCGTTAGAAGCAGGGCCAGATAACTTAAACCAAGGTAGGTATCCGGTACGTTTTTTATATCCATCTTCAGAACAAACCCTAAACACCCAAAACTATGGGGCGGCGGTAGAAGCTATTGGTGGAGATAACATTAATTCTCCAGGATGGTGGGAAAGCGGTTCCAGATATTAACAAAAATGTTCAGTTAGTGTAAAAGGTTATCCTGGCATAATAGCTAGGGTAACCCTTTTATCATTTAAAAAAACAGCTTATAAATACGTATAAAAATGACCAAAGCAAACCAAATTAATTACGCAGTGTTAGCTATGTTTGCGCTAATTGTATCCTGCAATACCAATAAAGAAACCAAAAGAGAGGGCATTGCCCATGTGGTAGTAATTGGGGTAGACGGGATGAGCCCAGACGGAATAGAAAAAGCGCCCACTCCTGTTTTAGATTCCTTAATTGATAATGGTGCAGCAACCATGAATGCACGTTCGGTTTTACCATCTAGTTCCAGTCCAAATTGGGCAAGCATGATTATGGGTGCCGGACCCGAACAACATGGAATAACCTCTAACGGTTGGGAAAAATATGACCATAGGTTACCAACTATAGTAGCTACTGAGGCTGGTACCTTCCCAACAATCTTTACCTTGCTAAAAGACCAAAAACCCGATGCACATCAAGGGGCAATTTATGATTGGGATGGTTTTGGACGCTTATTTGAAAAAACCGATGTGGATTTTGATATAGATGCGGACCATGAAGATAAAACTACTCAAGAGGCAGTAACTTATATACGCGATAATACCCCAGCATTTACTTTTGTTCATTTAGACCACGTAGATCATGCGGGCCACAGCAAGGGGCATGGTTCCAAGGCTTATTATGCTTCAATTACAAAGGCAGATTCGTTAATAGGCGAAATAGTTAATGCTGCCCGTTCTGCCGGTATTTTAGAAAAAACCTTATTCTTGATTGCTTCAGACCATGGTGGTCTTGGGTTTGGTCATGGTGGGGAAAGTCCAGCAGAAATGACCATCCCTTTTATTCTTTCGGGAGCCGGGATAAAGAAAGGATATAGTATAGAAGAGACAGTGTATCAATATGATAATGCAGCAACCGTTGCCTACGCTTTCAATCTAAATACACCCCAATCTTGGATTGGCAGACCTGTAATGGGCGCTTTTATTGGTAATGAAAAACCTGTATTGCGTTACAAACGCAAAGAAGTAATTTCTGCTCCAAAGATACTACCGGATGCTGGTTATTTTGAACCAGCAGGTGGTGCTTTCAAGGCAGATTCTGTAGCGGTAATTATGCAAAACCCAAATAACAAAGGAACCATCAGATATACTTTAGATGCCAGTAAACCTACTATTAAAAATAGCATAGTCTACAAGGATACTTTTTATGTAAAAGAAACTACCTTAATAAAGGCGGGTGTTTTTGAAGGTGAAATGTTGGCGAGTACCCTGTCCGAAGGAAATTTCAGATTAGTTCCCAAAAGCAAAAAAGAGCCGGTAGCGTTTAAGTCCTATATGGTTGAAGGGATTGAAAAAATGCCCGATTTTAACTCGCTAACCCCAAATGCAAGCGGGTACTGCTTGGAGTATAGCCATAAAAATGTTTTGGGTATACAAGCGCAAGAAGAACAGGTAGCTTTGCTTTATGAAGCCTATTTAGCAATTGAGGAAGCAGGCGAGTATACCTTTTTTACCAATAGTGATGATGGGAGTATCCTTTGGGTTAATGATAGTAAAGTTGTAGATAATGATGGTGATCATGGCGTACGCGAACGAAGTGGTAAAATAAACCTAAATGCGGGTAGACATAAAATAAGTGTGGGTTATTTTAACGGTGGTGGTGGCTATCATTTAGATGTAAAATATGCCGGTAAAAACTTACCCAAACAAATTATTTCTGCCAATCAATTGTATCGCACTAAAGAATAGGCCTATGCTAAAGATAAACGTTGAAGCGAATTTTGAAAGGGCCGTAGAGGGAGATGTTAATTTAACCCGGGGCAGGGCAGATTGGCTACAAACTGCTGTGAGCGATAAAACCAAGCAGCTTTTAGAAAAAGATTCCAAATACTTTATGCACCAAGCGCTTTCTACACCCTGTATGGATGTTTTAGGTAAAAATTATGGCGCATATATCGAAAATATTGAAGGAAAAAAGTATTTGGATTTTCATGGTAACAATGTACACCAGTTGGGCTTTGGCCACCCAAAATTGATTCAAAATATTCAAGAACAATTAGCGTACTTAACCTTTAGTACTAGACGTTTTACTAATGAGGTGGCCATAAACTTTGCCGAGAAATTAGTAAGTAGTCTACCCAGTGGTCTAGACCGTATTTTAATGACGCCCAACGGCAGCTCTGCAGTTGGTATTGCATTAAAACTGGCAAGAGCGGTAACCCAAAAATATAAAGTTATTACCTTTTGGGATTCATTTCATGGTGCCTCCATGGATGTGGCTGGTGTAAGCGGTGAGGCTATATTTCAAGAGTATTTGGGACCCCTTGTGCCAGGTGCTATTAGGATACCACCACCAATAGCCTACAGAGGACTTTTTGAGGGCAATGCCGATAAGGTTTTGGAGCATTTGGAGTACGTACTACAGAAAGACAATCAAATTGGGGCTTTTTTAGCAGAAACCGTGCGTAACACAGATGTACAGTTTCCATCTAGACACTTTTGGAAAGAGGCCAAAAAACTTTGTAGTGCCCATAAGGTTTTATTGATTTTGGACGAGATTCCCATTGCTTTTGGTAGAACAGGAAAAATGTATGCTTTTGAGCATTACGGTATAGTTCCGGACATTCTGTGTTTGGGCAAAGGTCTTGGCGGTGGCATAGTTCCGCAGGCCGCAATAGTTACCAAGGATGAATACAACAGGTTTGGCGACATCTCATTAGGGCACTATACGCACGAGAAAAGTCCATTAGGGGCGGCTGCAGGTTTGTCCGTATTACAAATCATAGAAGAGGATCAACTACTTCAAAAAGTAAAGGAAGATGCAGTTTTCATGAAAAATGCCTTACACAAGCTACACAAAAGATTCTCTTTAATTGGCGATGTCAGGGGCAAGGGTTTATTGTGGGGCATAGAGTTGGTCAAGGACCGTAAAACCAAAGAAAAGGCCTGCCAAGAAGCGGAAGAAATTATGTATGAATGTCTAAAGAACGGCCTTAGTTTTAAAGTATCTAAAGGCAACGTTTTACAACTATCCCCAGCCTTGACCATTACAAGGTGCAATTTGGAACGCGCCATAGAAATATTGAACCAAGCATTTTTAAAAATCAACACCATAGCATAAAATGAAAAGAAAAGTAAGATTGGCCCTTTGGGCCATAGCCTGTGTAACCAGTGTAGTGGCACAGCAACCCACTTTTGTGGTTAAACCCTATTTACAAGATGCCGAACCCAATTCTATTAAAATCATGTGGGAAACCAGTTCTGGCGAAGAAAGTGTGGTAGAATATGGAACTACCGAGAAATTAGGTAAAAAGACAACGGGTATAGCCTATGACGTTAATTTTTCGGCCACACGAATACACGAAGTAAAATTGGAAGGCCTTAAACGCTTTACCACCTATTACTATCGCGTTAAAACAGCAGGCTTAAAATCGGCTATCTATCAATTTAAAACGCCTCCATTTGCAGAAGAAGCAGAACCGTTCAATTTAGTGGCCATGAGCGATATGCAATACGATTGGCAGTATCCAGAGAAGTTTGAAGAAATAGTGAATGAAGGGGTAATTAAATACCTTAAGAATGAATTTGATGGCAGTGTTCCGGATAATTTAGCCTTGGTTATGATTCCGGGCGATTTGGTTTCTACAGGGTCTAATTACAATCATTGGACCCAGCATTTTTTTAAACAATCTGCTAATTTGTTTTCACAGGTGCCCGTATATCCTGTGTTGGGTAACCATGAGCAGAACTCGGTCTTCTATTTCAAGTATTTTGAGTTACCAAAAAACGGAACCCCGGCCTATGCAGAGCATTGGTGGTTTAAAGATTATGGCAACATTCGTATTATTGGCTTAAATTCCAATGAAGGCTATCGCGATTCTAAATATCAATTTGAATGGCTAGAGAAGGTATTGGAGGAAACGGCAAACAATGCCGATATAGACTTTGTTTTTGCGCAGTTGCACCATCCACATAAATCAGAACTATGGATACCGGGAGAGGAAGCTTCTACTGGTAAGGTGGTAAAACTATTGGAGCAATTTTCCGATAAAACCGGGAAACCAACACTACATTTTTTTGGACATACCCATGGTTATTCTAGGGGGCAAAGTAAGGAGCACGACCATCTATGGGTAAACGTGGCCTCTGCAGGCGGTGCGCTAGACAATTGGGGCGAATTTGAAGGAAGGGATTATGAGGAGTTTACCAAAACGGAAGACGAATACGGATTTGTCATGGTTACCATAGATCCTGATAAAAACGACCCTAAAATGACCCTTAAGCGCATATCTAGGGGCAATAACGTAGATGGCCTTAAAGATAACGAAGAAACGGACCGGGTTACGGTATATCGTTTTAAAAAAGAACCAAACACTCCAGACCCTATCTCTCCCAAAGATTCCTTAGTAGATACATTATTTGTAACCCTTAAAGCCGGGACTTTTTCTGGTGGTCGTAAAGGGACTTTCCATGCGGCTAGCCAGTGGCAAATTGCAACGGATAGTACTTTTGATAAACCAGTTTTTGATAGTTGGAAACAGTTTGAAAATTGGTATTATAAAGAAAATAGGCAAAAAGATGACGATTTAACCGATGAAGTGTCCACTAGATTAAACCCTAATACTACCTACTATTGGCGGGTACGCTATAGAGACCAATTTTTAAATTGGAGTAAATGGTCTATTACAAATAGCTTCAAAACCAAATAAGCAAAAAAAGCACGCTATTATTAGCGTGCTTTTTAAGTTTAAAGTTGTTATGTTTAAAAGGTTTGTAGTGTGTGCTATTGGTGTATTAATATATTGTAAAAGAGAGGTTTAGTTTTGGTAAACCTTTAAAATATTGTGGTTTTTCTGCAAAGAAATTTTAAATGCTATTTATAAATTTAAGCATTCCCCGAAATGAATTAAAGTAGTTTTAAACTTCCCTCAATACTTGCAGTTATTCTTTAGAGTAGTTGCTAAATTTTAATTTAACATAGTTGAAATGCCAAACGAAAACAACAAAATTTTCCATTTAGGCTTATCTATGGCTGGTGCTGTGTCTGCGGGTGCATATACTGCTGGTTTTGTAGATTATTTAATTGAAGCCTTGAATGCTTGGGAGGAAGCAAAAACATGGGAAGAAAAGGATAGGGGTGCTATTCCAATGCATCAGGTTAGTATAGATGCTATAGGCGGAGCATCCGCTGGTGGTATGGTTAGTATGATGACTGCACTCGCTTTTTATCAAAAAGAATACGTTCCGGTAAAAGAACCAGTGAATACAAAAACTGGTAATTTATTGTACGATAATTGGGTATTTCTAGATGATGATAAAGTAGAAAGTAAAAGCAGTGATGGCGGTAAAACTACATTTGAAAAAATGCTTAACCTAGATGATTTGGAAAATCAATCTTCTGTAGTTTCTCTCTTAAACTCAAAACCTATTGACACTATTGCAGAACGGGTATTTAAACAATTACCAGCAAATGCAAGCTTAGAAAATTTTCCAAAATATGTTTCAAAAGGTCTAAGAATATTAATTACACTTACTAGTCTTACTCCGATAAAGGAATCAATTAACTTAAGTAAAATAAAATCTAATTTATTTAATCTGAATCCGGAGCATAATATTTATTACCATGATGTAATAGCTCATTTTAAAACTGATTATGCAGAGGAAGAGGATAAAGACAAATTTTTACCTTTTAGTCCGTTAGATAACCAACTAGATTATAATCGGGATTTCCTTATAAAAACAACCATCGCAACAGGAGCATTTCCAATCGGTTTGGCTCCACGTTATTTTGATGCTGATTTTACAATTAAATATCTTAAAAATAGTCTAGTCTTTAGAAATGGACTTGAGTCTACTAATGAGGTGTTTAATGAGGAAAAGGAATTAAATCATAATCAAAAGGAATTTACATCCTTCACGGCAGTAGATGGTGGTACTATTAATAACGAACCGTTTGATGAAGTACTAAGGTGTTTAAAGCAATTACATGGAGAGGTAGACCCTAAAAATCCAAAATACGGCACCATGCTCATTGACCCCTTTCCTAATTTTACAAGTGCCACTAATTTAAATTATAGGATTGAAGGTATTCTAAATCTTATTGGTAGTTTAATACCTACTATACTAAATCAGGCAAGGACTAAACGGAGTGATGTGTTTGCTACGAACCTTTATAAGGTCATGTCTTTTCCTAGGAAGTATGAATTAGGAAAAATAAAGGAACCTCTTGAATATCCATTAGCAACAGGGGCCATAGGTGGCTTTGGTGGTTTTTTAGATATTAAATTTAGACAACACGATTTTTTCCTAGGTAGAAATAATGCAAGAAAATATTTACGTCATTTTTTAATGTTAGAATATGATCCCAATGATGTGAATAATTTATTTCATGGAGTTACGGAGGAAGCTGTTAATGAATTCGGTAAAAAGTATAATGATAAAATCTACATGCCGATTATTCCAGATGTTAGCAAATTACATCCTAATGACGACCCTAATCCAACCAAGTTTGATATTCCAGACATGCCTAGATTAGACAGAGTAGCACTAAATAAGCTGAAGCAACCAATAAGAAAACGAGTAAAAAAAATATTGAAAATTGAATTAGACCAGCGAATGTCTGGTGTGTTTTGGTGGTTGTCCAAGAGGTTTGTAATCAGTTTTGTATCTAAAAGAATCACTAATTGGGCTACAAAATCTATTGAATGTGATTTTACCAAAAGGGGAATGTAAAAAGACCATCGTTTACTATAAACACAATCAAATTACCATCACCATAAAGTCATGAAAGAACAACAAATATTTATCCCAGATGCCAAAGAGATTCTAGAAATTAAAAGTTTACGCAATAAAACAGGTTTAATTAAAGATTTCATTGCCACAGCGCCAATAGATACTATCACCAAAAAGCAAATTGATAAAACGGTATTGCCTAAAGTCTTTAACGAAAGGCAAATCAATACCTGGGATTTGGTAGATATTAATTACCTGCAGAAGGGCTATATTGTTTCCCGTTCTGTATGCAAGGTATATTCAAGAGATTATAAAGGTCCATTTACGGGTACGGGCTTTATGGTTTCAGAAAACTTACTAATTACCAATAATCATAATTTGCCCAATAGGCAGGTAGCTAAAAAGGCATTTGTTGAATTTGACCATGAACTAGGACCAGATGGGTTTCCAAAAAATCAACATCGTTTTGTTTTGGATCCAGAGAAAGCGTTTTGGACAGATGTAGATTTAGATGTTACCATTATTGCCGTTAATCCTTTTAGCCAAGCAAATAAAGCATTAGCCGATTATGGATTTTTAAGTCTTGACCCAGAAGAAGGCAAAATAGAGGTAAATAATTTTATCAGTATAATTCATCATCCAAATGGCGAATTAAAACAGGTTGCATTGAGGGAAAATAGGTTAATTCAAAAAAAACAGAAAGTATTGGTTTATGCCTCAGATACTTCTAACGGCAGTTCTGGTGCTCCATGTTTTTCAGATAAATGGCAGGTAGTTGCCATACATAGAAGAGGTATTCCAGAAACAAAAGAAGGCGACTCAAAGCTTATCAAATTAAAAAATGGCCAATACATGACGTGGGAGGCTATTGAGAATCTTCGTATCCTAGAAAGTGACATCGTTTGGATGGCTAATGAAGGTACTCGAGTTAGCGTCTTGATAAAAGCCTTAAAAGAATCAGATGCAGCAAAGGAATACCCATTAATTACAGAATGGCTTAACAACCTTGGGCCAATAAGTTTTGATAATATTACCCAATATGGTTCAGAAATAGCTCATAGCCCTAACAGCTTTATTGAGAACAGAAGAGCTGACAAGGATTATGAGAAAAGGAATGGCTATCAAAGTTCGTTTTTAGGGGTGGAATTACCCAAACCAAATTTAGATAAGGCACAAGAATTATGGGGGTCTACCTCTTTTAATAGCGATACGGGAGAAGCAGAGTTCACTTATTACAACTATTCTTTATGGATGAGTAAAAACCGTAGAATGGCTTTTGTCTCCGCAGTAAATATTGATGGAAAAAATCATAACCAGCGCCCTAGAAAGGAATTTGGAGGCGATAAGTGGGAGTATGATGGAAGACTTCCGGAGCGTTTGCAGATAGGTAATTGGTTTTATGGCAATGAACCAGCAAGGTATAATAGTAATTATTTTGATAGGGGGCACTTGGTACGAAGAACAGAACCTACTTGGGGGCCAACGGAAAGTGCTAGGTTAGCCAATGATGATACGTTTCATTGGACCAATTGTTTGCCTCAATACAAGTATTTTAATCAAAACTCTAGACATTGGCAGGGTATTGAAACGTATTTGTTGGATGAAGGGGCTATTAAACATAATTTACGTATGTCTATTTTTTCCGGGCCAATTTTCTCAAAAGAGGACACGGTACATAGAGGTGTGCAGATTCCAAAGAAATTTTTTAAAATAGCTGCTTTTTTAGATATAAATGGTAGTTTGGTAAGTGCTGGTTATATTTTAGACCAATCTCAATGGGTAGAAATTATAGACTTTGAAAAAGCATATGAATTGGATGTGAAATCAGTGCGACAACCAATACATACTATTGAAAAGTTAACAGGTATACAATTTGGTGAAGCTATTTTAAATGGAGACGCGGCTAACAGCTTACAACAAGATGCCAAAGCCTTAAAAAGTTTGCCAGACTTATTCTCAAGTTATGAAATAAGTATTTAAAAGGTTTTGCTTACTTATGTAAGCTAACTGATTTGGATATAAACTATTAAATGGAATCTAGTTCATCTGCCTTTTTATACCCCCATTCTAAATAGGACTGCAGCTCAATTTTTTCTTTGTTCAAAGGTAAATCTTTTATCTGCAGTTCTTTGTGTTTAAGAAAAGAACGTATTTGGTTTGCTAAGGTATGTTGTTGAACCTGTTTTATAAGTGCTTCTAGCTTTGCTTGTTCTAGGGCAATTGCTTTTTCTTGTTCTTCTCTTTGAATCCGGGCTAATTCTTCTTCTTTTCTGCGCGCTTCGTGATACTTTTTTTTCTCAATATCTTCTAAAGCCTTAAGCTCAAAGTAAGCTATTATGTTTGCCAATTTATCTTCGATTTTGACTGTCTTAGAGTCTGTCCATTCCTTTCTAAACAAGTCATCCAAAACAAAAACAAGCTTCCCTGTTGGTTCATAGTCATACGTAGTCCAATTATAATTGTCTTTCTTTGGAATTTTAATACTAGATTCTCTTAACCTTATGGGATAAACTTGTTCATATACTATGGCTTTAGTACCGTTATAATTACTATATTTTTGGTTTGTCCTAACAACAATTTTGTGACCTCTGGCTTTAAACCCTTTAATCAAGGTATTTAAAAAAATTAAGCTACGGTTTAAGCATTTTTTAGACACGCTAATAGAAAAAAAGTCTTCGGAAGTAGTAATTTGACTTTGA
The DNA here is from genome assembly GCF_056160685.1 of Croceivirga sp. ABH4_376. Taxonomy (NCBI): domain Bacteria; kingdom Pseudomonadati; phylum Bacteroidota; class Flavobacteriia; order Flavobacteriales; family Flavobacteriaceae; genus Croceivirga; species Croceivirga sp. ABH4_376. The sequence goes on from NZ_JBSWXQ010000006.1 coordinate 46,920, forward strand.
TGGGTATTACCGTACTTTTTATAGTTCAATAAAAAATTTCGTTTAGCTCCAATGAGTAATGGGTTTACATTTCTTAGTTGCTTTGGACAGCTTATTAAAGCTCCAAGTTCATTTTTAATACTTTTGGTTCTTTCTTGAATTGTTTTCATTACATTTTTTTGAATCCTAATAGGTCGATTACTTATTTGATATAATTGAGTATAAGAAATTGTATTTCTAAAGGTTCAAAAAAATAGTTATTTTAGACTTGTCTTAGATTAGACCTAAAATTGACCGTTTTTATTCCCCCAGAACAGACAACCAATCTATAATCAAAGTATTACTGAGTAATATCTTTGTTAAAGAGACCAAAATGACCAATAACTTAAACCAAAATCCTGAGCAAATAGCTCGTGATAAAATAGACGAAATGCTACGTGAAGCTGGATGGTTAGTTCAGTCTAAAAACAAAGTTGACTTATCTGCTGGAAAAGGTGTTGCAGTTCGTGAATACCAAACTGATGTTGGACCTGCCGATTATGTACTTTTCGTTGACCGAAAACCTGTCGGAATTATAGAAGCAAAACGAGAGGACGAAGGACACAGATTAACTGTTGTTGAGGAACAATCTTCAAACTATGCCAACGCAAAACTCAAATATTTAAATAACGACTCTTTACCTTTCGTGTATGAAAGTACCGGAACAATAACACGATTTACAGATTATCGTGACCCTAAACCACGAGGGAGAAATGTATTTAGTTTTCATAAACCTGAAACTATTGCGGAATGGTTGCGAAAAGATAAAAGTCTTCGTGAAAGATTATTGGCTATTCCAAAATTAGACGAAACAGGACTACGTCCTGCTCAAATTGTTGCGATTAATAATTTGGAGCATTCATTTAAAAAGAACAGACCAAAAGCCTTAATCCAAATGGCTACTGGTGCTGGTAAAACTTTTACAGCAGCTACATTTGTTTATCGTTTGCTAAAACACGCAGATGCAAAACGTATTATGTTTTTGGTTGACACCAAAAACCTTGGCGAACAAGCAGAACAAGAGTTTATGACCTTTCAGCCAAATGACGATAACCGAAAATTTACAGAATTGTACAATGTTCAGCGTTTATCATCAAGTTATATTGCTTCAGATAGTCAAGTTTGCATTTCTACCATTCAGCGCCTCTACTCTATTTTAAAAGGAGAAGAATTGGACGAAAGTGCTGAACTAGAAAATCCAAACGAAAATTCTTGGCTTCAAAACAAAATGTCAAAAAACAAGGCGGTTCCTGTTGAGTACACACCAAAAGTACCCATTGAACAATTTGATTTTATAGTCATTGACGAAGCTCACCGCTCTATTTATAATTTATGGAAACAAGTATTAGATTATTTCGATGCGTTTTTGATTGGCTTAACCGCAACACCAGACAAAAGAACCTTCGGTTTTTTTAATGAAAACGTAGTTAGCCAATATACGTATGAAGAATCTGTAACAGATGGTGTAAATGTTCCTTATGATGTGTACACGATTGAAACGGAGATTTCTCAAAAAGGAGAAACCATAAAAGCAGGTTGGTTTGTAGATAGACGAGACAAACTCACTCGTAAAAAACGTTGGCAACAAGAAGATGAAGACACCGAATACAAACGCAACGATTTAGATAAAAAAGTTGTCAATCCAAGTCAAATCCGTAACATCATTCGTGAATATAAACGAGCTTTAAAAACTACTATTTATCCAAATCGTATTGACGAAAATGGCGAATATGAAGTACCCAAAACATTAGTGTTTGCAAAAACAGATAGTCACGCAGATGATATTATCAAAATTATTCGAGAGGAATTTGACGAAGGCAACGACTTTTGTAAAAAAGTAACCTATAAAATAGACGAAGACCCAAAATCGGTATTAAATCGTTTTAGAAATTCATACTATCCAAGAATTGCTGTTACAGTAGATATGATTGCAACAGGAACAGACGTAAAACCTTTAGAGGTTTTACTGTTTATGCGAGATGTAAAAAGCATCAACTATTTTGAACAAATGAAAGGTCGTGGAACACGAACTATAAATAGTGATTCTTTGCAATTAGTAACTAAAACGGCTAAAACAAAAACACATTTCGTAATTGTAGATGCTGTGGGTGCAACAAAATCTAAAAAAACAGACAGCAGACCTTTAGAACGCAAACCGTCTGTGCCCATGAAAGATTTATTGGGAGCAGTAACAATGGGAGTTGCAGACGAAGATTTGTTTTTGTCTTTGGCTAACCGATTAATCCGTTTAGAGAAACAAATTACAGAAAAGGAAAAAGATAGATTATTGGATTTTTCTGGTGGAAAAAACTTAAAACAAATTACCAAAGAACTAATTACAGCTTTTGACCAAGACGAAATTGAAACGAAAGCACAAATTGAAATTGACAAAATTCCTGTTCAAGACCAAACACCTGCTTTAATCGAAGATGCAAAAAAGAATGCTCAAGAACAATTGATTTTAGAAGCAAGTAAAACGTTTAATGGAGAGTTGAATGATTATTTAGATAATGTTCGTAAACAATACGAACAAATTATTGATAGCGTAAACATAGACACGGTTATAAAAAGCGAATGGGAAACCACTTCTGTTGATAAAGCAACTAAAATTGTAAAAGATTTTACCGAATATTTAGAAGCAAACAAAGACGAAATTAAAGCGTTGAGTATTTTTTACAATCAACCCTACAATCGTAGAGACATCACATTTAAAATGATAAAAGACGTGATGGAAAAGCTGCAATTAGAAAAACCGCTATTAGCACCAGATTATGTTTGGGATGCTTATACACAATTAGAAGAAGTAAAAAGTCAACAACCTAAAGATGAATTAACAGCTTTGGTTTCTTTGATACGAAGAGTTTGTGGCATAGACAAAGAACTAAAAGCCTTTGACAAAGCCATAGACGAAAATTTTAAAAACTGGATGTTTAAACAAAACGCAGGACAACACAATCGTTTTACACCAGAACAATTAGATTGGTTGCGAATGATAAAAGACCATGTTGTTAGTAGTTACCATATAGAAATAGACGATTTAGATTATACGCCTTTTGATGCCAAAGGCGGAAAAGGAAAAATGTATCAGCTTTTTGGTAAGGAAATGAATGAGATTATTAACGAACTCAATGAAGTATTAGCGGCATAGTAATGGGTTACACATCTTATTTATTAGAAAAGTTTGATTTTACTCATGAGAATAAATTCTTTCGCCTTTTAGACGAAGAATTTCGCTTAGCATTTAATGACCATGACGATGACCATGTTCTTGTAGGGAATTTAAGTGTTGGCGGACATTCCTTGGATGCGATTTTTATAAAAAGGGGGGCAATAATTGTTATTGACTTTAAAGACTACTCTGGCGAGTTAACGTTCTCTGAAAACGGGCCTTGGAGAATAACTAGGGATGATGGTGGAATACTATTTGTTGCTGGAGGAGCCCATTCTAGAAATCCATATCAACAAGTCAATGCTTATAGATTTGCATTGTTCCAGTTTCTTAGTGAGAATGAGCAAACAATTTTGGAGGCAAATCATTCAAATATTACTTGGGCACATACGAATGCAATGGTGTTGTTTCAAAGGGAAGTAAGGTTTAAGCAAAACTCAATTCCTCCTAAAATTCAAAGATATTTTCATATAACTCATTTTGATAGAGTTATTGATGATATTGAAGACATCTATAGCAATGGACTAAATTTTTCTGATGTTGAGATTCAAAATATTTTAAAAACTCTAAATATTAATAGCTCCAATCAATTTAAGTCAAATCAAGAGGATTTTGATAAGGATGAAGAATCAACCACTATTGATTCAAGTCGATTGGAAAGAATAATAGGATTAATCCCCGAGGTTGAACATGAAGATAACATAATCAAAGCTCTCGGATTCTATAACACGATGTTATCAATTGAAAGGTTGAACAATTCTAGTGTTTTAGACATTCACCATTACCCATTAAATTGGGGAGGTGTTACTACTAACAAGTATATTTTAAATCTTGAGGATAACACTAGATTTTTAGACATTTATTTACAAAACAGTCAACAGCAATTTCCTAAGAATTTATTTTTCAGTATTAATCTTCTTTTTCAAGAATTGACTGTTCCTTTTTTTTATACCATTATTCAATTTTCCGATGTAGATAATCATAAGGCTATAGAAATGAACTTTGATGGGTTTGACCTTTACAGACCTGTATTAGAGGAATTGAACTTAACAGAGGATGTAATTGAAGAATTGTCTTCTTTGGTAAACGTTAAGTATTCATTGTCTGACAAAATTGAAGCGGTTAGGAATTATTTGGAAGTGCCACTAGAACTTGTGGATAGAATATCAGTAGGTTTAAGTAATGAGAGCTTATTTTCTGCACAACTACAATCAGAATTAAATCAATGGATTAGGAAAAAAAGAATACTGGATAACCCACCAGTGTTTAATGGGTTTGTAACCAATTCTAAAATCCAATATAAATGTGTAGAAGATAACGACCCTATAATACAAATAACTGAATTAAACAAAGCGCAAAAACAAGGAATCGCCTTATCCTTTCAACAACCTTTAACAGTGATTACTGGACCGCCAGGAACAGGAAAGAGTCAAGTAGTTGCTAACATTTTGGCAAATGCTACCTTAAAGGAACAAAAAGTACTATTTGCCAGTAAAAACAACAAAGCAGTTGATAATGTTCATCAAAGGATAAGCAATTTGCTAAACACCAATTATTTTTTACGATTAGGTTCTAACCACCACACTAACGCACTTTTGGATAATCTGAATGCGATTATCCAAAAAATACGAAATAATGATTATGAAGACCATTCAGGTTTGTTAAGAACTAAAAAGTTAGAATTAAAAAAAATAAAACAGGACAAGGAAGACATTCTTAATAACCTAGCTCATATCGATGTTTTAAATTCTGAGATTCCCAAATTAAAAGAGAGACTTCAGCAAGTTCAAAACACTTTTAGTGATTGGTTAGATAGCACAAACAAAGATGAGTTTCAATTATATGTAGCCAACAATTTAAGATTAAATGTTTCTAATTCTGAATTGAATTTATTGCTCAGAGTAGTTTCAAAATCCAAATCGAGTTTTTTAAATCGTACTGCATTTAATTTGTTTAAAAAAGGCAAAACTATTGAGAGCGTTGAAAAGCTTAATCAAAACCAACCATCTGAAATAAAATCATATATAGATGGTATAGCTCCAGTCTTTACATCGCAAGGTGATATTGTTGAAAGTTTATATTCAAATTTGGATTGCATTAAAACACAACTCGACAACCAAAAGGAATTGACTACTAGACATGAAAAGTTTACAAAGGAAATAAATTCACTTTCAGAAAAAATTGAAGACTCAAAAACTAAACTCTCGTACTTACAGGAAAATAAAGAAAACCTTAAAAAGTCTTTCCAAAACCTAACTGAACAAGAACCCTTGATAGGTATTGAAATTTTAAAGGCAACCATCAACGAAAGACTTAGAAAAGCAGATATTTCAGCAATAGAGGGCTATAAAGGTTTAGTTCAAAATGGAATACCATGGCAAAGAAATGAACAAATGGAATGTGCCAATATTACCAATAGTTTTTTGGAAATATTCAATACCATATCTATTACGAATCTTACAATAAAAAAAGGGTTTTTACAAGAATCAGGGATATTTGACCTACTAGTGATTGATGAAGCCTCGCAGTGCGATTTACCTTCTGCACTGCCGTTAATATATAGGGCCAAGCGTGTTGTAATTATAGGAGATTCTTTACAGTTGCCACATATTTCTTCTGTGAGGAAACATGAGCAAAAATTTGTCATTGACAGGCTTGGTCTGCCTGAAAAAGATTTTAATTATATTTCGGATTCACTGTTTGAAAAAGCAAAAACACTTAGTAACCTTTCATTATTGGAATCTGCTTTTTTGAATGAGCATTATAGATGTCACCCTAATATAGTTGGTTTCAGCAATCAATATTTTTATTTGCCAAAAGCGGGTCATAGTTTAAATATAAAAACCGACCCTAAAGATTTTACGCAGGGTACACCAGGGCTGAATTGGATAAATGTAACTGGTCAAATGGAGAACGGAAGAAATGAGAATAAACAAGAAGTACATCAATGTATTGGTCTAGCTATAAAATTAATGCAAGAATATCCTGAAGCATCCATTGGTGTGGCCACACCGTTTAGACACCAAAAGGAAGCTTTAATTACGGCTTTAAGAGATGTCAAGGGTGCTGAGAAAATAACATGCGATGTCATACACAATTTTCAGGGCGACGAAAAAGACATTATTATATTAAGTCTTGTTGTCACTACAAATTGTAGGGCGTCACTGCCTAGATTTCTAAACGAGACATCACCATTTTTGTTGAATGTTGCAGTAACACGAGCTAAGAGCGCACTATATATAGTAGGTAATAAGAGCTATTGTAGAAGATTGAGGTTGAACGGGCAAAACTCATTGCTCGCAAACTTGGCGAATTATGTGTCAGCCAACTAAAAGAAAGTAGCATGGGATTATTGGATTTATGGAACAAAACAAATAATGAGGGGGGCAACTCTCCACAATCAATCATTGAAAAGGCAATAACTCTAAATAAACCAATAAAAATTACTTATAAAAAATTCAATGGTGATGTAAGTTCTAGAGTGTTGAGTAATATTGCGTACAATAATTCTTTTGAAGGTGATGGTTTTTACAAAGACCATATAAAAGGGTTTTGTAGTCTTCGAGAAGAAGAGCGTACCTTTAAAATAGCTCGAATTATAAAAGCTTGTATAATAGAATAAATAGATTATAAAAAAGACTCACGTAGTGAGTAGTTACCATATAGAGATAGACGATTTAGATTATACACCTTTTGACGCTAAAGGCGGAAATGGAAAAATGCACCAATTATTTGGTAACCTAATGAATGACATTATTAACGAACTCAATGAAGTACTAGCAGCATAATGAGGAAAGATTGGATAGAAGTAATTTCATCTGAAATATTAGATATTAGAGACGGAACCCACGAAACACCGAAATATATTCAAGATGAAGTACACCCTCTTGTAACTTCTAAAAATTTAAAACAAGGAGTATTAGACTTAACAAACGTAAAATATATTTCTGAAGAAGATTTTATTGAAATAAATAAAAGGTCAAAGGTTGATATTGGAGATGTACTTTTTGCAATGATAGGTACAATTGGAAATCCAGTTGTAATTAAAAAAGAACCACATTATTCAATAAAGAATGTTGGTCTTTTTAAAAATAGATTTAAAGTTATAGAGTCAAACCTTTTAGCTTATTTTTTAGACTCTACTACTTTTTATCATCAACTTCAAAAGAAACAATTTTTAAAAGGTACAACTCAAAAATTTATCCCTTTAGGGCATTTACGTAAAATTGAACTTCCTCTTCCACCTGTAGTCGAACAAAAAGCCATCGTCAAAAAAATAGAAGAACTATTTAGCAGTTTAGATAGCGGAATTGCAGACCTAAAAAAAGCACAAGACCAACTCAAAATTTACAGGCAAGCTGTGTTGAAAAAGGCTTTTGAGGGATATAGAGAAAGTACTACTGTTGGAGAACTATTTGATTTTGTTGGAGGAGGAACACCAAGTAAACGAGAAACAAAATATTGGAACGGAAAAATCCCTTGGGCTTCTGTAAAAGATATTAAAGGTGATTTTCTAAGTTGCACTCAAGATTTTATAACCGAAGAAGGACTTAAAAATAGTTCTGCTAATCTTGCGAAAAAAAACGAAATAATTTTAATAACCAGAATTTCACCTGGGAAAAGTATAATTTCTGAAATTGATACAGCAATTAATCAAGATTTAAAAGTCGTAAAGCCAAAGTTTGAAACTTTCAATAAGTTCATTCATTATCTGTTTAAGTCCACAGAAAGAAAAGTTGTTAAACTATCAAGTGGAACAACCGTTAAGGGAATTAATTTAAATAATCTTAAATCAATTGAAATTCCCAAAATTGAATTAAAGGAACAACACCAAATCGTTAGCGAAATAGAAAGTCGTTTATCGGTTTGTGATAAAGTAGAAAAAGACTTAGTAGACAGTTTAGAAAAAGCCCAAGCCTTACGCCAAAGCATTCTTAAAAAAGCATTTGAAGGTAAATTGTTAAGTGAAGAAGAAATTGCTAAATGCAAAGCAGATGCAGCTTACGAACCTGCGAGTGTGTTATTGGAGCGAATTAAAAAGGAGAAAAATGGATAAAAAAATTCAGAGATTAATTGATGGTGCCAGCGAATTAGCAAAACATTTTAAAAGCGAAGATGAATATTATTGGATATTTCCAAGGGATTATATAGAAAGTAACAGCTACTTAAAATCTTTCCTTGAGGATAATAATAATACTGAAGTACTGTCTTTGTTTAAGAAAGATTATCCTCAATTAAAACCGTATTTAGAGAATTATAAAGCTCCTTTGGTTAAAATTACAGATGAGGAATTTATGATACATGATTCGGTTCGGTATATTTTGTATAACTATTGTGTGTTTGTTTTATCTAAAGACCTTAAGCAATATTGTACTAATGTGCGTAGTGCAACTGGACTTAAACATGAGGACAGTTCAAACAACAGATTTTCTTACGCATACCATGACGAGTTTGTCTTTAGTGAAATTTTTCTCAAAAATATTGAAAATCCTTGGGCAATAAGCAATTTAATATCGAGAAGTTTTTATATAAAGAGTTTTTTAGGTGGTCGTAATTACATAAACCTTGACCATATTGAACTTCTATTAAAACGTTCTGATGAAAATTATGATTATTCCAAATTAAAACTATAATGACAGACTCAAGTATAATATCAAAAATATGGAACCTTGCCAACGTATTGCGTGATGATGGTGTTGGTTATGGAGATTACTTAGAACAAATTACCTACCTGCTATTCCTTAAAATGGCAGATGAGCTTAATAAGCCGCCCTATAATAAAGGCTTGGTTTTTCCTAAACTAAAAGATGTAGAAGGCAACGAAGTTGAGGATGCAGAGGTTGCGAACTGGGAAACCTTATCCAGCAAGCGCGGTGCAGAACTGGAAGCCTTTTACAGCCAGTTGTTGCGTACACTTTCCACAGAAAAAGGAACATTAGGACAGATTTTCACCAAAAGCCAGAATAAAATACAAGACCCTGCAAAATTGCTCAAAGTCATCAATCTCATTGATAAAGAAGATTGGTCACTAATGGGAGCAGATATAAAAGGTAAAATCTATGAAGGTCTTTTAGAGAAAAACGCAGAAGATACCAAAAGTGGTGCTGGGCAATATTTTACCCCTAGAGCTTTAATTAAAACAATGGTAGCTTGTGTAAAGCCAAAACCAATGAAAACCATTGTGGACCCAGCGTGTGGTACCGGTGGTTTTTTTTTAGCAGCTTACGATTGGATTGTAGATAACAACAAGCTTGATAGAGAAGAAAAAGAGTTTTTAAAGAACAAAACCTTTCACGGAAATGAAATTGTAGCCAATACACGTAGAATGTGCTTAATGAATATGTATTTGCACAACATTGGAGAAATAGACGGAGAATCGTTTATAAATCCAAATGATGCGTTAATTTCAGATGATGGCGAACGTTATGATTATGTTTTAGCAAATCCGCCATTTGGTAAAAAAAGCAGTATGACGTTTACCAACGAACAAGGTGAAATTGTAAAAGAAGATTTAAGCTACAATCGTCAAGATTTTTGGGAAACAACTTCCAACAAGCAATTAAACTTCTTGCAACATATAAAAACACAATTAAAAATAAACGGAGAAGCAGCTGTTGTGCTTCCGGACAATGTTTTATTTGAAGGTGGCGCAGGTGAAGAGGTTAGAAAACAACTATTAAAAACCACAGAATTACATACCATTCTTAGATTACCTACGGGTATCTTTTATGCTCAAGGTGTCAAGGCAAATGTGCTGTTTTTCAATAACAAACCAGCAAGTAAAGAAGCGTGGACTAAAGATATTTGGTTTTATGATTACAGGACAAACGTACATCACACGCCAAAGAAAAGCCCAATGCGGCAAGAGCATTTGTCTGAATTTATAGAACTCTACAATGGGAGTAATATTAGCAAACGAAAAGAAACTTGGAGCGAGGAAAATGAAGATGGTAGATGGCGAAAATACACCTATGATGAAATCATTGCACGAGACAAAACCAGTTTGGATATTTTTTGGTTAAAAGACAAAAGTTTAACCGATTTAGATAATCTACCAGACCCAGATATTTTAGCCAATGAAATCATTATAAACATAGAATCTGGACTAAATAGTTTTAAAGAAATAATGGAAATAATAGGAGGGGAAAGTTAACTTCTTCTTTTTATATGTATTACAATAACAAATCCATCAAATCAATGAAAATGGAACGTGGATTAATTGATTAAATGTTAATTGAAGAAAAAAACTAACAAAAGCTAAAAAGCCTTAAGTGGCTTCTTAGTAAAACCTTGAAATGTTTGAAAAAAGATTTCTTGGGGATTGAGTAATATAAAAATCAAAGAATAAGTGATAGAACAAGCCAAAGGTAATCAGCTAAGAACCCTATATAATCAAAATTTACAAAATTTTCAAAGAATTAAGTATAATATCAAGGATGTTAGTCTCCACGGTCCATTTCTTTGTTCTCCTAAAGAAAATTACTTTAAAGCGCAGACCAAAATTCTTGTTGTTGGCCAGGAAACGAAAGGTTGGCCTAATTTGGACATTGGTATTGAAGGATTAATGCATACTTATCAAAAATTCAATTTAGGAGAAAAATATATGGCCTCCCCATTCTGGTCATTTATTAGAAAATTGGAGCTTCAATTTGATATGCCTAAATTTTCTTGTGCCTGGACTAATATTAATAAATACGATATTAACGAGGGTCGTCCGCAAGGCATATACGAACTAGAAATTTCGACAGTAGATTCAATCTTGATTTCAGAGATTGATATCTTAAACCCGGACATATGTATTTTTCTGGTGGGCCCAGATTTTAATTTTAGATTGAAGAAAACCTTCCTGGATATTGAATTCGAGGAAATAATGGGTTGGAAACAGCGACAATTCGTTAAATTGAAACACCCTAGCTTGCCAGAAAAATCATACCGCACATATCACCCAAAATATTTGAAATTAAGTAAAATGGAAGGGCCTATTCTAGAAAAGATTTTTGATTTAAGTTTTTAATAGTTCAAAATAAATAGGTCTAATCGAAGGTTTTGAGGGATGCTATACTTTAAAAATTTGTAACTAGTATTTTTAATGGTAGAGTATTATAACAACAAATCCACCAAATCATCTCCTTCAATTTTCCCTTCTATTTCTAAAAAGCTACTGCATTTTATGTTGTACCCCGCTTTATTAAGTGTAATACATTTGTTGTGCCAGTCTTTAAACTCAGATTTGTCTGGGTATACGAGTATACGGTATTGCTTTAGCGGTTGTAGCAAACTTTCTTTAAGGTTAACCTTGGCTCCAGTAGCCATCCATACGTAATTGGGTAATAAAATACTTAGTATCACTGCAGTTTTTTCAGATTCAACTATACAAATTTTAGCATCTATAGATAGTTCATTCAAGAGATGTAAACCAAATAAACATTGTTTTAAATTGAAGTTTTGAAATTGTATTACGCGGTGCATCCATGTAATACATGTCTTGGGTTTTTTTATGCGTTTGCCGGTATTGGCATTATAAAGCATTGCTTTGCCGGTTCTTATTTGGAAACTTTTATCTATTTGCCAAAATATTACACATCCCCACCACTTGTATCCTGTGCCTAAGTAATATCTTTCAATAGCTTGTATTACATCTTCTTCCTTAAAATGAGATAATAGATATTGAACAAAATTGTTGTTATCATAATTGGTACAGTAGTTTGCTATTGCATCATCTGAAATTACACTGTACTTTTTTGTTGTTACCATAGGTAATCCGTTGGTAATTGTTTTATTGCCTCTGGGTAAAACAAAATATCCGCACTTACTTTCCCTGTCACATCTACCATACATGGACTGCAAATACTCTTTTGATTCAATATCTATGAATCTTACAAACCTTTTTTTATGACAATTTGGGCAATAGAATTTTTTGCTAGATGTATCTAGTGTATACTTATAATTCATTTAAGTTAGTTTTGATTCGTACTTCGTACCTACTTGTACCTTGGTACGAGGTACGAGTTTTTTAATAGGGAATTATGGCAGGTTTTCTAATAAGTAATTTAGTGCGTCAGAAATAGAATAATCAATCTTCCTTCGATTGTCTTTTTTAATTTTAATAGGGGTAAATTCTTTTTGTAACATGTAATACAATTTAGAAAGCTCTTCTTTTGGAAGGGCTTTTGCAATTGCGTATACATGAGAGGCATCCATTTTATTAGATGTTACAAGCTTTTCTTCTCTTTCTTATGGCTCCCTCAGAAACGCCTAAATGCTCTGCTATCTTAACGTTAGATAAGCCTTTTGCTATGAGGTTCATCATTTCAGCATCTCTAGCATCTAATTCATTAGAACGTTTTTTTAAATGCTCATGTTCAGCTCCGTATTCTAAAAAATTGAAACCCAAAAAGTTTGTTTCTTTTTGTATTCTACATACAATAACATTATCACCATGATACAACTGTTCTGTATTACGTTGCTTAATTTGTTTTAAATACCTAACAGAGGGTTCAGTACAAGAAGAACCGATAGCAAATGCACTATCACAAAAGTTGATTAGCATTTTGCTACCTGCTAAATCATTTTTACTAATAGGCATAGTGGCATCACGCTTTGGTGTATGGGCTAAAACTAATATGGAAATATTTTTCTCTTTGGTAAGTGTTTTTAATTCCTTCATTAAATTAAGAGCATTCTTTGCCTTTTCATTATCGTTGTTTAGATAAGTAAGATTATCGATGATTAAGACTTCTGTGTTTTCAATATTAATTTGATTCCTAAGCTGGTGAATAAGCATGTCTTCCATGCTTTTAAATTCTTTAGGAAGCTCTATGAATGGGTTTAATTCAGCTCTTTTAAAATTAGAATGAAAATGATAATGGTATTTATAATTATCAGAGTATCGCTTTTCAAATTGCTTATCGGTAAGTTCAAAGTCTAAGTATAAAACATTTTTGGCAAGACAGGTGATTTTAAACCCCTCTATGGCAACCCCAGAACTTATACTTTCTGCAATTTGAACCGCTAATATGGATTTACCAACATTGGTGTCCGCATAAAGAATTCCCAATTCATTTTCATACCAAAACTCACTAAACAACATATTGGGGATAGGCCTTTTTTTAGCTAAGTCAATCCACTTATTGACCGGTTTAATTATTAGACATTGAGTGGTTAAGTAAGCAATCTCTTTGTTAGGAGTGTTGTACTCTATATCTCTTTCAAGTTTTTGTAATAATTTATTGTCCATAGCTAAAAGAATTATTGGTTTATTTTGATTAATTCCTTTAAAAGGATGGAATAGTCTAAACTGTTTTGATGGTTAGGCTTTGTAAATTGAAATTCTACTGATTCGTCATTACTCACAAAAAGTGCCCGGTTATAATCATTTAAAACTTTAAGAAGTTCCTTTTTTAAGGGTAAAGAGATATTATCTAACTCTAGTAATCTTTCAATACAATACTTCTCAGTCTGAAAATAGTTTTTACCAATTTTTGAACTCGGAAAAATAAGTTTATCGGTAACCGCTATGAGTAAACACAGAAGGTCTTTGTAAGTTGTTAAAGGATTGTGAGTATTTACAGGAGTTGCATCGCAAGTAACTATTATTTTTTGTAGAGAGTGGGGGTCAACAAAATCATCATCATCGTCAACATAATAATCCTCATCAATAGTACTGATGTTGGGAGTATTGTTTTTAGAGAACCTAGAATTATGATTTTCGATGTAATCCTTAATAATATTTCTTGCTAGTTCAGAAACTGTAATATTCTGCTCTTTGGCAATCGCATTAAGATTTTCTTTTAAATGCGTACTTATTCTTGTGTTTAAAATTACTGTCATTACTTTTAATTTTTAATGACCGCAAGATTTCTATATTACACGAATAAAGTATCTCTTAATTTATCTCCCAATATCTCTGAACATCTCTGAAAATCACGTTAGCCTATATGTATAAAGGGATTAAGGTTGGTTGATTTTGGATTTAAAATATTTTATGAATTAAATTTTTCCCATCTACCTTTAATCTCTTCTACTCTTTTAAGGTGTGCTTTGTTCTCTATCCCGAAATTTTGAAGGGTATTTAAATGATTAATTTTGGTTTTTTTAAAACCAAAAAAAGCTTCAATATAGTTTAGAAATCCCTGTTGATTAGTATATACTAGTTTAGGTTCAAAATGGAATAAGAAATAATAGATACTGTCAATATGAGAAGAAAATTTATCGTTCTTATTTTCTTCTAAATACTCATGTGTAAATTCAAAACTTTCATATTCCCTAAAAACGTCTTCATACTCTTTAAATAATTTAAATAATGTTGGGTCTTTAAGATTATGATTATTTTTAAAGAGTCTATATTTCTTGTTTATCCATAAAAGTATTTCTAAATGTTTATGAAAATTTAATATTTCCCTTAAAAAATGTTCATCAACAAAATCAATTAGAATTGAATCTGTATTACCGTTTAAATATGAGATGACAAAATCTTCATTGGTGCCAATTTTTTGGGTAAGTTCAAAACGATAATCATCTATATTTTTGAGTGGATTGTCTAACTTATGTTTGTTTAAAGGACAGGCGTGTTCATAGTGATTTTTTGAAATTTCTAGAGCTCTATCTTTTTTTTGTTTATCAGATATAAAGAATAATTCAGATTCAATTTTATCAGTCTCACTTTTAATAGCTAAATCTACATGAACTCTATATTCTGAAACAATATAGTCATAGACTTCTCTAAGTACTTTTTCGTTGAATCTGATAGATTGATTTTCTATTCCAAAATAAGCTGTGACCTCAACCTCTTTATCTTTTTTAGAAGCTACTAGAGGTTTTAAATTTAATTTGTTCCTAACTATCCCAATATTATTGTTCTTAATCCTGGTAAGGTAATCTTCATGGTTTCCCTTGTCTAAAGGTTTTGATTTAAAAAATCCGTGAAATTTGTGTTCCATTTATCTTAATAAATTTGAATAATCTTCTGGTATTTCTGCATCAATACCTCTTAAATATTTTTCTAAGGCACTCATGGAAGAATGTCCTGTTATCAACATTAATTTGCTTTTAGTTTCATAAGGACTTAAGGTTTTTCTGAACTCTTTGTAAAGCTTACTAACATATGTATGCCTAAAGGCATATAGCGCATATTCACTCTCTAAATTAAAATGATCCTTTACAACTTTTTTAAATCGTTTGGTGAAGTAGTCTGATCGGCTCATTTCTTTGACATCCCATGCTTTACCATATCCGTATCTTGTAAACAAATAGGCGTCTTTTGGAAAATTAGAAAGATTTGGTAACTGCTCAATAAGGATATCAGGAAGCCTTTTAATTTTAAAATTCTCGCTTTTTGTTTGGACACTTAGGGTTTTATTTTCTATATCTATGTTTCCAACTTTTAACCTACAGATTTCTATTGGCCTTAGATAATTATAACATATAAATTGAATAAACAGTTTTAGCATTGGATCATGTTCTTCCAAATATTTATCAATTTTTTGTTCAAGTGATTTAGGAAATGCTTGGAATTTTTTAGACTTGTGTTTGAGTTTGGGTATATCTGCAACAAAATTATTGGTTATTAATTCGTTTGTTTCAAATACTTTGAATAAGCTATTAATGTCACTTCTTGCATTGTTGTAACCTCCTTTATTATTGTTCTTGCTTAGAACAAAATTTAAATGTTCAATTATAGTTTTTCTGGTTATAATTGAAAGATTTTCTTTGTCTACGTCATATTGCTCTGACAGCCATTTAAGTAAGATATTTATACGACTTTTATATCTGATGAAACTGTTAGCACTCATCATGGATTTTTTTATGTCTAAACCAAAGTCAAAGGCTTCTTTAATAGATACTTGATTCTCTATAATGGTGGGTTCCTCTGCCATTTCAACATCAGTTTGATTAGGCATTTTACTGTTTGGAGCTATAGCTTGGCTTGACGTAGTTTTCTTAGGAAAAGAAAGATATTCTTCTTTGATATATTCTTTAAGATTAGAGTTGTCTTTGTAGGGATTATAGCCTTTATACAGAAGTATTGAAAGAGCATCTCTTAGCATCTTAAGGATTTGCATTCTAGACTTCATCTCCTTCATGCGATTCGCTCCTCCAAAAATTGGGTTCTGTTTCTTTAATCTACCATTTTCGGGATTTCGAAAAGAGTAGTATACATACCAACGCTTAGAAAGTGCAAACTCTTTTTCTTTTTTGGATAACTTGGACCATTCTGAAATTTTAACGCCTCCAGTGTAGATTTTAGGCTCAGAATAGTTCAATTTCATAGATAAAACGTATTCGTTTTCGTATACGTTTTGTAAAAGTAAGGAAATCTTGGACATAAAAAAACGGTTCGTGTGTATACGAACCGTTGTTTCTGTTGGCCTTAGCCTTAGTAGCGGGGACTGGACTCGAACCAGCGACCTTCGGGTTATGAGCCCGACGAGCTACCTACTGCTCTACCCCGCGATATATGTTTATTATTGCTCGCGTAGCAACTAAATTGTCATTTTAAACCAATTCAAGAACGTATCTTTTTGCGAATCGGATGGCAAATATACAACCCTTTTTAGATTACACCAAATTAACTTTAGCCCTTTTTAATAATTTCAATAATCCTAAGGTTATGTTCTACTTTCTAAGTTTACGATTTCTTCGCTATCTCCTGTATAATAAAGACCTCTCCAATAGAGCTGATTAAACCCATCAAATTTCCAAACCACTTCTAAAGTTGGTGTAACTTCCCAATAACCATAATCGCCTTCACAAATTAGGGTGTTCCCATTAGGCAAGCGTACTGCCCCACTTACCCTACCATAAAACAAATCTGGATGGGTAAAATCAAAAATTAATGAAGGTGGTAAATCTAAATTGGTACCGTCTATAGCGGGCAATCTAAATTCCATGGCTCTAGATTGCTCTTCACTATTGTTGTTATTGTAAATTAAAAGACTAAGTTCATTACCGGTTTTTATAAAACTAGGATGGTGATTAAAATTTAAAGTAGATGCGGCGTTATTATCACCATATACTTTTTCATTACCAAAACGGTACAATAAACTCCCTCCTTTATTAAATTGACCGCCTTCTTCTGTTGCGGCTTCTGTAGTTGTAGTGCTATGGTCTATAAACCATACTTCACTATAAAAATTAGCACTTAAGGCTATGAGGTCTAGTTCTGGGTAATAGGCTATACCATTAAAATGAATTAAGTCGCCAAGGGCTACAAACTCATGTACATTATTATTGGCGTAAGCAATGTTGATTTTGTTTTTATTGGTTGCTGGTACTCCAAAGTTTGGTAAGCTGGCATCAAAATCTTGTACAATATGGTCCCAACTTTTCCACTCCCAGACAACACTGTTGTCTTCTTTATTTATTTCTACAACTTTCTCCATGAAAACGTCACCTGTGTTGTTTAAGCCAACCGCCTTTGCTTCTGCATTAGAAACCCTATACCATACCAAGACCAATAGGTTGCCATTGGGCAATTGTGTAAAATCATGATGGGCAATTTCGTTATCATTGGCTATCGTATATTCCCAAATAACAGTACCATCTGGTTCTATCTCTCTTAAAATACCACTCTGCCCACCAAAACTAACGGGACTATTTTCTCCTCTAAACAAGCCAATTAGGTTACCTTCTTTTGTTAATTCGGCATCTTGCCCTAGAGAAAGTTCAAAATTCCATTCGTGTTTTATTTGTCCATAATGGTCCATTAAAAAACAGCGCTTACCACCGTTTTCAATAGCAAACACGTAACCAGAAGTATCTATCAAATCTTCGTTTAAGAGAACAATGTTGTCAGAAATTTCAGGATTGGTGTCTATGGAGCTAAAATTAGCGGTAACCTCAGAGTCTTGGTTTAGGACAAGAGTATATTCTGGATTGCTACCATTTGCATCTCCTTCCCAAAAATCAAAGGCATAACCTTGTTCTGGGGTGGCAATTAGAGTAAGCGTACTGCCTGCATTGAATGTTCCGGATTCTAGGTTTACCGTTCCCCCATCAGAACTATTAACGGTTAAAGTGTACGTTATTTCCTGTGGATTATCGTCATCTCTTTTGCAAGAAAATAGACTAATAAGAATAGCTAAAATGAAGGTATAGGTTAATACTCGCATTGTTGGGTCTTTATTTTAAAGTTAGTTAATTGCCTCGTATAGGCTATAAGTAGTTAGGTATTTACAATGCTTACAAAATTGCTAATAATGCTTACCTTCACACCCTATGGATAAACTTAATAATTTTTTAGCAGAAGCCATTTCTTTTACAGAGTGGCCTATGTTTATTTTATTGATAGGAGGCGGATTGTTTTTGGTGGTGTACTCGCGCTTTTTACCGTACCGTTACTTTAAACATGCCTTAGATATTACAAAGGGTAAATATGACGATAAAAATGCTCAAGGCGATGTAAGTTCCTTGCAAGCCTTATCTGCCGCGGTAGCCGCAACAGTAGGTTTGGGTAATATTTCTGGAGTGGCTATTGCCATACACGACGGTGGGCCGGGAGTTGTTTTTTGGATTTGGGTTACGGCCATCATTGGTATGTGCATTAAGTTTTATTCTTGTAGCTTATCCATAATGTTCAGGGGGCGAGATTCTGAAGGAAATTTACAAGGCGGCCCAATGTTTTATATTACCCAAGGGCTAGGGATAAAAGCCAAGCCTTTAGCGGTATTTTTTAGTATTGCCGGTCTGTTTGGTTTTTTGGGTGTGTTCACGGCAAATCAATTTACGGAAACCTTTATGGGTGTTGTGGAGCCGAATGAAACAATCGCTGCTTTTGGCGACTTTAATTGGAAGCTGGGTATTGGTTTTGCCCTAGCTATAATTTCCTCTTTTGTCATTTTTGGCGGACTTAAAAATATAGCTAAAGTGGCTACCGCAATTGTTCCTTTTATGGTGATGGTTTATTTGTTAGCTGTTATTGGCGTTATGGTAACCAATGCTGGTCAAATTCTACCTTCCTTAAAATTAATTATTACAGAGGCTTGGAATTTTAAAACGGTAGTTACGGGTGGTTTTTGGGGTCTAATTATTTTAGGGGTTCGCCGCGCTATGTTTTCTAATGAAGCTGGTCTGGGTAGTGCGCCAATGTACCACGGTCAATCTAAGAATAATGAGCCAATACGTGAAGGTCTGGTGGCCATGTTAGGGCCATTTATAGACACCATTTTGGTCTGTACGTTTACCGCTGTGGTTTTAATATTGAGTGGGGCTTATTTACAAGATGGTAGTGGTATTGTTATGACGTTGAATGCCTTTAATGCAGCCTTGGGTAGTTGGGGCGGTATACTGTTAATGGTCATTGTATCTGCTTTTGCTATTTCAACATTATTCACCTATTCCTATTATGGGGTTAAGAGTTTATCGTATTTAACCAACGCAAAAATTGGCAAATGGTACAATGTTTATTTTGTGGTGATGATTGTCTTTGCGGCAGTAGCATCTTTAGATTTGGTTAAGAACTTAATAGACCTTTCCTACGCTTTAATGGTAATACCCAATATGATTGCCGTACTTTTGTTAGCGCCTAAAGTAAATAAAGAGGCCAAAATCTATTTTCAGAAGTTAAAGAGTGAGCACAGATAATTTTGAGCACGAGTTTTTTGGTATTGGCATCCAGAATGGTAAGACGCCGGAAAATTTGGGTGTTTTATGGCGAACCGCTCAAAATTTAGGGGCAAGTTTTATTTTTACTATTGGTAATAGATATGCCAAACAGGCTTGTGATACCCACCATGCGGTCAAGGCGATGCCTTATTTTCATTATGATACTTTTGAAGATTTTTATAAGAATCTACCAAAAGGGGCAGAATTGGTTGGGGTAGAAATGAAGGAAAACGCTGTGGCTTTAGAGACCTTTACACATCCAAGAAGGTGTGTATATCTATTGGGTGCAGAAGACCACGGATTAAGTAGGGTGGCGTGTGATAAAGCACATCACTTAATACAATTTAAGTCGATTAAAAGTTTAAATGTAGCCGTTGCGGGGAGTATTGTAATGTACGATAGAAATTTACCTAAACCCCGTATGCACAAAAGGTAAAATTTATGGGAGCACATAAATCTGGTTTTGTAAATATTATAGGTAACCCAAACGTGGGTAAATCTACCTTAATGAATGCCTTTGTAGGCGAAAAATTATCAATAATCACCTCTAAAGCACAAACTACGCGTCACCGTATATTTGGTATTGTAAATGGGGATGATTTTCAGGTAGTGATATCAGATACACCTGGTATCATAAAGCCAGCTTATGAGCTCCAAACCAGCATGATGGATTTTGTAAAGTCCGCCTTTGAAGATGCAGATGTACTCTTGTATTTGGTAGAAATTGGCGAAAAGGGACTTAAAGACGAAGCTTTTTTTCAAAAGATTCAGAACAGCAAGATTCCGGTTCTATTGCTTTTAAATAAAATTGACACTTCGGAACAGGGTGTTTTAGAAGAACAAATTCAATATTGGCAAGATTTGTTGCCAAGAGCAGAGATTCACCCCATTTCGGCACTCCAGAATTTTAATGTTCGTGAAGTATTTGAGCGTATTTTGGAGCTTTTACCAGAAGGCCCGGCCTATTACCCTAAAGATCAAATAACAGATAAGCCAGAACGTTTTTTTGTTAATGAAACTATCCGGGAAAAAATCTTATTGCATTACAAAAAAGAAATTCCGTATGCGGTAGAAGTAGAGACAGAAGAATTTTTAGAAGATGAAGATATTATTCGCATCCGTTCTATTATTATGGTAGAGCGCGATAGTCAAAAAGGCATTATAATAGGGCATAAAGGAAACGCGCTAAAAAGAGTAGGGGTAGAAGCAAGAAAAGATTTAGAGCTGTTTTTTGATAAACAAGTACATATAGAAATCTACGTAAAAGTGAATAAAAACTGGCGTAGCAATAGCAATCAGCTAAAGCGTTTTGGTTACCAACAGAAATAATTCCCTATGTTGTATTTGAAAATTTAGGTAATTAATCGAAAAGTATTTTTTTAATACGCGTTGTACAATCATTTGATTATCTTTACACATCGATGAAATGCAAATTGCATCGATGAATTGCAAAACCCCCGCTATGAAAAATATAATTATTATTGGTGCATCTGGCCAAGGCAGTGTTGTTTTGGATTGCATTAAAAGTGAAGGAAAATATAATCCTATAGGATTTGTAGATTCTTATAAGAAAAAAGGTACGTATTTATCTGACTATCCCATTTTAGGAACGGAGTTTGATATTCCAAAACTTATTTCTGAATACGATCTTATAGGAGGAATAGTTGCAATAGGAGACAATTGGACTCGGAGCTTAATAGTTGAAAGAATAGTAAAGATTTATCCCAACTTCAACTTTATAACTACCATTCATTCCAGCGCAATTATTTCAGATAATGTTTTTATTGGAAGAGGAGTAGCCATTATGCCAGGTGCTATTGTAAATTCTGGTTCAGAAGTAGGCGACTTTTGCTTTTTAAACACTAAATCTTCTTTAGATCATGATAGTACAATGGGCTTGTACTCTAGTTTGGCTCCTAACGTAAATACGGGAGGAAAGTTAATTTTAGGAGATTTTTCTGTTGTTTGTATTGGTACAAATATTATAGAAAATATTGAGATTGGGGAGCATACAGTGGTTGGTGCAGGCTCTCTAGTTCTTGATCATTTACCGGATAGAGTAGTTGCTTATGGTTCGCCTGCAAAAATCAGAAGAATAAGGGAAATTGGAGAACCTTACTTAGGTAGGACTGCAAAATCTAGTAATGTAGATTTTGAATTTTTAAAGTAAACGTAAAGAGGTTGCCAACAGAAATAAAACGGGCCGGTAGTTTTTTACCGGCCCATTTCAATCAACATCAATCAAAAAACGATTATTTTACAGGAGTAAACTCAATTTTTTGTCCACCCACTGAGGCGTCCGCCATTAATCCTGCTTTTGGTAAAGCAAATACGGCTACGCCATCTTTATATTTTGCGTTGTAGGCAATTCCAGATTTTACCGCTACGGCAGAGGCTTCCGCCGCAAACTGAAAATTATCTTCTTTAAATTCAGCTAAATCTTCTTCCGTTTCAAAAAAGATAACCTCAATAATGGCTTGTCCACCAGCTTGTAAACCAATATTTAGTTTCTTTAGATTGGCATAACCAGCAATTCCATCGTTCTCATAAACCACACCATTACCAGAAGCACCACCAATTATAAAACCACCTTTACCTACATTCGGGAATATTACATAACCAGCAGCGTTTTCAAAGAACGCTTCTAGCCCTTGATCTTGCTTTAAAAGTGTTTTTTTGGCCTTGTGGGCATCAACTATTAATTTTTCTTCCTTTTTATCTTGGGCAGAAAGTGTAGTTGTGCTTACTAAAACTACTGCCAATACAATTGATTTTAAGATTTTCATAGGTTCTATTATTTGTTTAAAAGATATACGTATGGGAATTGAAGCCTAGTCGTTAAAGCCCTGTTAGATTTAGCTAAGATTTTGTTATAAGTTGTAAAAGCTTAAAATATAAGGTGTGCGATAATTTCTAATCTTATCCTGGTTGTTATTAGGATTTTGAAGAATGCTTTGTAATTAAAAAAACTTGTTTTAAAAAGCTACTTATATGATGTCTGTTGAGGTATCTTGTACAGACCTACTTTTTTAATTCATCCAGTAATAGACCCATATACAATTTTAATTGGTCCAATTGTGGTTTTGCTTTTTGCCTGCCCAATCTACCAAAAACATAAAGGGTAATCCATATTAAAATTAAAGCTGCCATACCCATTAACCATGGAGTAATATTGTGTCCAAGGGTATGTTTGCTATAGGCAAAAATCCCTATTACTATAAATAGGGTAGCTATTCCAAAATGTAAAAACATAAAAAAGGTCCATAAAGTAGGGTTTGGGCCAAAAACACCACAAATTATGGTAGTTTCGGGTTTAAACGACATAAGTTCTAAATGCAATTGTGGAGTCCAAAAATTGCTATCTTCTTTTTTAAACTTTATATAAACATGTTCGTCCAATCTGTTTATAACAAATGGAGGCCTGTCTAAATTGTCCAAATGCTTAAGGACCAAATCCATTGGTTTGTTCAGGGTAAATTTGAAACGTGGACGTAGAATTATTTCTTCTGTTAATGAACTCATTGGTTAAGTTTAACTAACTAAAAGATATTTAATTTTTAAACAACAAGATTTATTGCTCTGCAAATAGTTAATCCCATGAAATTTAATACTTGAGCAAAACCGCCAAAACCAATTGCTAAGATTTGTTAAGATTGACTTTTAACGGTAATTAGTTTGGAATTTATACTGTCATAGAATTTATTTAGCCAAGATGTCTTCTATGAGTTGTAGCTCTTTGTTATCAAATGTTATACGGTCTAATGCTTTTACATTGTCTGTTAATTGTTCCGGTTTACTAACTCCTACTAAAACCGAAGTAACCTGGGGTTTTTGTAACAACCAAGCAATGGCCATTTGTGCCAAACTTTGATTCCTTTTTTTAGCTAAATCATTTAATGCGCTGATTTTGTTTAAAAGGTCCTGTGTAATTTGTCCGGTATCTAAATATCTTGCATCGCGTACCGCTCTAGAATCTTCAGGAAACCCATTTAGGTACTTATCCGTTAATAAACCTTGTGCCAGGGGAGAAAAGACAATGGAACCTATTCTTTTGTCTTCTAAAACGTCTAATAAACCGTCCTCAACCCATCTTTCAAACATACTATACTTTGGCTGATGTATAAGTAAAGGTGTTCCCATTTCTTTTAAGATGGCATATGCTTTTTCCGTTAGTTCTGCAGGATAATTGGAGATACCCACGTACAATGCTTTCCCTTGCTGTACAATTTGATGTAAGGCGGCCATGGTTTCTTCTAAAGGCGTTTCTGGGTCCGGTCTATGATGGTAAAAGATGTCTACATACTCTAGCCCCATGCGTTTTAAACTTTGGTCCAAACTGGCAATCAAGTATTTTTTAGAACCATAATTGCCGTAAGGTCCTGGCCACATATCAAAACCGGCCTTACTGGAAATAATTAGCTCATCTCGGTAGTTTTTAAAATCTTGTTGAAATAATTTCCCAAAGTTGGTTTCTGCAGCACCATAAGGTGGGCCATAATTATTGGCTAGATCAAAATGTGTTATGCCAAGGTCAAAAGCTGTTCTTAAAATATTTCTGGCTGTAATCAAGTTGTCCGTGTCACCAAAGTTATGCCATAATCCTAAGGATAACTTAGGCAGTAAAAGTCCAGAATTTCCGCACCTTTTATACTGCATTTTTTTGTATCGTTCTGGGTTGGCCACATAGCCCATCATATTTTGCGTATCGTTAATTTCCATATCCCGTTTTTAAATCTTCAATTTATAAAAGAAAGGTACAATAACCATGAATAAGATGAGGTTGTGAAGTATTAGTAGACAAATCTCATGTAAATAGTGTAAAAAGTAGTAGTAAAAATTAGTTGGCCCAATAAACTATTTTTAGTACAAATCACTAAGAAATAGCAGCCTATGAAAATTAATGGTACTTTTGCCAAAAATTTCAAGGGATGGGCGCTATTGTTGCTATTGTAGGGAGACCTAATGTTGGTAAATCCACTTTTTTTAACCGTTTAATTCAACGTAGGGAGGCTATTGTGGATGCGGTAAGTGGGGTTACTCGTGACCGTCATTATGGTAAGAGTGATTGGAATGGAAAGGAATTTTCGCTAATAGATACCGGTGGTTATGTTATTGGTAGTGAGGATATTTTTGAGCAAGAAATAGATAAGCAAGTAGAATTGGCCATAGATGAGGCAGATGCCATTATTTTTATGGTGGATGTAGAATCTGGGGTAACCGGTATGGACGAGGATGTTGCCAATTTACTTAGAAAGGTAGATAAGCCAGTTTTTTTAGCAGTTAATAAGGTAGATAATGCCCAGCGCGAAGCAGATGCGGTGGAGTTTTATGCACTTGGTTTGGGAGAATATTTTACCATATCCAGTATTAACGGAAGTGGTTCTGGTGAGTTATTAGATGCTTTGGTAGAAGTATTGCCAGAGACCGAAGAAATAGTAGACGATTTACCTCGGTTTGCAGTTGTGGGTAGGCCCAATGCTGGTAAATCATCATTCATTAATGCCTTAATAGGAGAGGATCGGTATATTGTTACGGATATTGCAGGTACCACTAGAGATAGTATAGATACTAAATACAACCGCTTTGGTTTTGAATTTAACTTGGTAGATACTGCAGGTATACGTAGAAAGGCCAAGGTAAAGGAAGACTTGGAATTTTACTCGGTAATGCGATCTGTTAGGGCAATTGAGCATTGTGATGTTTGTATCTTAATGTTAGATGCTACCCGTGGTTTTGATGGGCAAGTACAGAATATTTTCTGGCTGGCGCAACGCAATAATAAGGGAATTGTTATTTTAGTGAATAAATGGGATAAGGTTGATAAAGAAACCAATTCGGTTAGAGATTACACCAAAGCCATTAAAAAGCAACTAGAACCGTTTGTAGATGTGCCAATTCTTTTTATTTCTGTTTTGAACAAACAACGCATCTATAAAGCAATTGAAACGGCAGTAGAGGTTTATCAAAATAGGTCCAAGCGTATTCCTACGCGCAAGTTGAATGATATTATGTTACCCATAATCGAAAACAGGCCACCACCATCTATTAAGGGTAAATATGTTAAAATTAAGTTTTGTACACAATTGCCAACCCAATATCCGCAGTTTGCATTTTTCTGTAATTTACCCCAATATGTAAGAGATCCCTACAAGCGCTTCCTTGAAAATCAAATTAGGGAGAACTTCGATTTCTCAGGTGTTCCTATCACCGTATTTATGCGTAAAAAATAATTTTAGCTAAAGTTTCTGCTAAAGTAACGTTAAACCATAAAACTACTTTCTAAGGTTTGGGTATTTTAAAGGCTAAACAGAACTAGACCAATTAAATACCAGACCAAATTTGAAAAATAAACCACAATTATGGTTGCTATTCTTAGTAACCGTAAATTCCCTATTCGCACAAGATTTTAAGATTACAGGAACCGTTAAAGACATAGCGGATAATTCTGTATTAGAAGCTGCTACCGTACATGTAGAAACAATAAAAGACAGTACGCTGGTTACCTATTCTATTACGGACCAAAATGGTTTTTTTGAGATAGAGGGTAAATCTGCAAGAAAGGAGTTAAGAGTTGTATTTACCTACAATAGTTATAAACAGCTATCTAAAATAGTAACCAGAAAACCGTTGATAGCGCTAGGGGTTGTGGGTATGGAAATAAATGCACAACAGTTACAAGGGGTTAACGTAGTTGCGGACCGTGTTCCCATTACCGTTAAAAAAGATACGTTAGAGTTTAATGCTGATTCTTTTAAGGTAAGACCAGATGCTTCCGTAGAAGATGTACTAAAAAAGTTACCAGGAGTAGAGGTTGGTACCGATGGTAAAATTACGGTCAATGGTAAAGAGGTAAATCAGGTATTGGTAAATGGCCAAGTATTTTTTAGCAGCGATCCAACGGTTGCCACTAAAAGTCTTCCCAAGGATATTATAAGTAAAATACAAATCACGGATTCTAAAACTAAGGAACAGGAGTTTACTGGTGAAGCTGGTGACGGGCAAACCAAAACCATCAACCTAACACTTAAAGAAGATAAGAATAAAGGTTATATGGGCCGTGTTTCTGGTGGGTATGGTACAGATGACAGGTACCAAGGAAATGGTTTACTTAACTACTTTAATAAAACCAAGCGTTTAAGTTTGTTAGCCAGTTCCAACAACATTAATAATGCAGGTTTTTCTTTTGATGAGATTTATGAAATGGTAGGTAATTCCAGAGGAAGCGGCTTTAATTTTAATGAGAATGCTGGTGTTTCTTTGGGGCAATTACCTTCTGGTTTTGGTAGCGGTATAGTTACCTCTAGTACCCTGGGCGGTAGCTTTGCAGACCAAAAGAAAAATGAGTATGAACTAGATGCAAATTATTTTTTTGCATACAGTGATTCTTATAACAACGAAGTGGTTTCTAGAGAAAACATACTGCCAACCGGTAGTTTCTTTACAGATACCGAACGTAACTTTGTAGGTGCTACCAATTCTAACCGAGGTTCTGCCAATCTGGAATTTGACATAGACCCAACTTTAAGAATTACTGTTGAACCTACGTTGAGTGTAAATAGATACAATTCCCTAAACCAAAATGAAACGGAGAGCTCGGATGCCTTTGGAGACTTAGTTAATAGAAATACTACAACTACAAGAGAAGACGGTTTTAATAGTGGTTTTAACAATACCACGAGTATTATGAAACGGCTAGATACACTTGGTAAATACATTCGTATACGTTTTAGGAACACCAATAATAGAACGGAGAATACGGTATATCTTAATGCCTTAAGTGAAGTTTTTACAGGGAATGAACAAACAGCATTAGACCAACAAACCCTGGTAGACCGTAAAGAAGATAATTACACCCTAAGTGCAAGATATAGACAGCCTTTAAAGAAAGATGTTTATTTGAATTTTAGTTACACTTATGAAAGCGAACAAGAAAAAAACAATAGAACGGTTTTTAATTTGGATGAAACAACAGCTTTGTATACAAGTTTTAATGAGTTGTTAAGTTCAGATTTTGAATTCCATGTAACCCGAAACATACCCTCTGTGGGTTTTCAAATGAACAATAAAAAAATACGTTTTGGGGTTAATGCGGACTGGAATATCCTAAGCTTAGAAAATGCTGATTTTTTACAAGGAACCCAATTTAACAAAGAGTATCGCATTTTTACAACGGAGGGCTGGTTCAATTATACCTTTGGCAAAAACACGCGCTTGTACCTAAACTATAATAATAATATTAGGTTGCCAAACGTAAGTCAGTTACAACCTGTGGCAGATGTAAGCAATCCATTGAATATTATACAAGGAAATCCGGACTTGGAACCTATACGTTCCAAGGATATCTATTTAAATTTTAATAATTACAATTGGAAAGAGCGTACAGGGCTTTTTGCCTACGCCAGTATAGGTTTTGTAGATGACCAAATTGTACCCGTAACCACAACGGACGATAACTTGATAAGGACAACCACCTACACCAATATTTCTGGTAATTACCAAGGTTGGGCAGGAATCAATTATTCCAAGAACATCAAAAAAGATACATTGTATGCCATAGGATTTCGTATTAATCCCGGTTTTAACTATAGCAAACAAAAAAGCTTTAGTAATGGCCAATTATTAGAAGCAAAAAGATTTAGTATAAGTCCAAGAGTGTCGGCGACTTTAAACTTAAAAGAGCTGCTAGAATTAGAGCCGTCTTATCGTTTTAATTACAACCAAACCAAATACAATTTAGACCGTTTAGAAGACGTTTCTTTTGTTACCCATAACGTAGGTTTACGCACTACAACTTATTGGCCACGTAATTGGATTTTGGGCAATGACATCAATTACAGCTACAACAGCAATGTAGGGCCCGGTTTTGATAAAGATGCTCTTTTTTGGAATATGAGCCTTGGTGTACAGTTGTTTAAGAAAAAAGCAACCTTAAAAGTATTGGCTTACGATTTGTTAAACCAGAACATTAATACACGCCGTACTACTGGTGATGATTTTATACAAGATTTTCAGGGTACCGTATTGCGTAGGTATTTTATGGGAAGCCTAACTATTAAGTTCGATTCCTTTGGTGGTAGTGGCGCTCCAAAAAGGCAAGGAGGTAGGCGTTTCTATAGAATGTAAATTACCTTTCCATCCCTGTTGTTACCACCCTTAGGTTTTGGGCTATTAAATTTCCATTATCGTCCATTACGCTTAATTTGTAGTCCCCAGGTTTAAGGGGTAATAAAAGTTCATGAAAGTGCGTGGTAGTGCCCACATAGCTTTCATCTAAATACCAATGCACGGGCAATTCTTCCATTTTGTGGGCAACTTTTACCAAAACTTCTTGTGTTTGGTTGCCAAGGTCTTTGGGTAAAACAAGGGTTTCCCCTTTTTTAGGGTATAAGAATACTAGTTCTTGTTGATTAAATTCGCCACAGTTGTCTAAAAAGGGGGGAGGGTTTTTGTATTCCGTATTTTGTTTTTCATAGTAAAAGGCCATGGTAGGTGGTAAAACAAACCAAGGTTTGGCAACTATGTTCTCAATAGGATAGCAATTAGCGTTAACTTGAAACGCCCCTGTTTGGTCTAAGGACAATTGCCGGTGATATGGGCAATTAAGCCCTTTTTTAGCAGCTAACGGAACATATGTTTTATTCGTTTTCTCACATAAGGGTGAAGCTTCAAATCCACTTTTATCACATATTTGCAGTTCCATTAAATCATCATAGGGGGTTGCAAACCAACCAGATTGTGGTAACTGCTGTAACACCTTAAAAAGTAAAGGTGCTGCGGCAGTAATTCCAGTTAATCCTGGTCTGCCTTCTCCATCTGCATTTCCGGCCCAAACCCCAATGGCATATTTTGGGGTTGCTCCTACGGCCCAAGCATCTTTAAAGCCAAAAGAGGTGCCCGTTTTCCAAGCCAAGGGTTGGGAGTCATTAAAGAAATACCAGTTTTCCTCTCCTTTTGGTCGGTTAACTTTACGTAAGGCTTGGAATGTTTCATAGATAGCCCCTGCGCTGTAAACTGTTGCCTTGTTTTGGTCATTACCAAAGTTATAGGTTTGGTTAGCCAAGTAATTGGGCGCTTTAAATTCATGTGTCCTGTACGTGCTACTGCTTTCAGAAAAATGGTTTACCACAGAAGCCATGTTGGCAAAGGTTGCGGTAAGTTCCCAAAGGGTAGCTTCAGCACCACCTAAAATTAAAGGAAGTCCATAATAGGAAGCGGGCTTATTTAAAGACGGTAGCTGTACCTGTTTTAATTTATTGTAGAATTTTTGCAAGCCATAAGCTTGTAACAAACGTACGGCGGGTATGTTTAAAGAACGGGCCAAGGCATTGGAAGCAGGTACGGCCCCAGCATAAGTATTGTTAAAATTTTCAGGCTGATATCCATTTATTACCGTTGGAATATCTTTTACCAGGGTATTGGGTAATATTTGGCCTTCGTCCATCAATGCAGCAAATAACAACGGTTTTAAGGTGCTGCCCGTACTTCTTTTTTTGCTAATAATGTCTACAAAATAGGCCTCTGCATCTACGTTAGGTGCATTGCCTACATAGGCCAGTACGTTTCGGGTATTAACATCCAGTACCAATATGGCCAAATTATCAATTTCATTTTTTGCTAAAGATAGATGATGCACCTTTGCTAAGCGATTGAGTCTTTTTTGTAAGGTAGCATCTATGGTAGTTCTTATCCGTTTGCCAAGATGTTCATTTTTAATTCGTTCCGTTAGATGAGGTGAAAAGTTGGGTAGTGGTAATGGCTTTTGGGGTAAAGGTTCTGCCAAGGCCAACTCTAATCCTGTTACGTCCAGTATTTTTTTATCGTGTAACTTTTGCAGTAGCCTATTTCTTTTTTTTAATAAGGCGTTATCATTTTTACCAGGGAAAATAAGTGAAGGAGAATTGGGTAAAACGGCCAGAGCCGCGGTTTGCCCCCAGCTTAAATGCTTAGCGCTTATACCAAAATACCGCCAAGCCGCAGTCTCTAAGCCAACAACGTTTCCACCGTAGGGGGTATGGCTAGCATACAAGCGTAAAATTTCTTTTTTAGAAAAACGAGCTTCCAATCGGGTGGCCTGCACTAGCTCAACTAGCTTTTCGGTGTAACTTCTTTTTCTTTGCCCCCTACTTAATCGTATAACCTGTTGTGTTAAGGTGCTACCGCCTCGCCTGCTTTTCTTGGTTAAATTGTGTTGTATCGCTTTTAGAATAGAAATTGGGTTAAAACCTGGATGTTGGTAAAAGTATTCGTCCTCAAAGAGCAAAATACATTGCTCATATTTGTAAGGTACGGTATCCATTGCAGGAAATCGCCATTGCCCATCCTTTGCTATTCTTGCCCCCATAAGTTGCCCATTGGCAGATAAGGCCACGGTAGAAGTAGGCTGATCAAAAAGTACGTTGGGTAAGCAAAATAACCAAACGACAAACAAAGTTAAGGCAGTACCTAATTTAAGTTTGTGTTTTTTAATTAATTCACTTAACCTGTACATGTAAACTTATTGGCTAATAGTTACCCAATTTCCCTTGTTCCTAGCTTGGTAGGTATGGTCGTACATGGCTTCTACCTGCGTTCCCGGTAAATAGTAGTTGCCTAAATAAGAAGCGTTTAGCTTAATATAGAACGTTTTGGTTTGTTTCGCTTCTAAATCAAAATAGATATACGAACGGTCATCACGTATATCCATGTAATCAACACCTTGGTTCTTATTTGTATTTGTGGCAAAAGAGGTGTCAACAATTTCCCATCCGCTTGGAATAATATGTGTTAGAGCCACATTGGAAACAGCATCATTGGTTAAATTATTTACGGTTAGTTTCGCCGTAAATACCGTGCCCTGTTTCATGTTTTCAACAGAAGTAGTGCTACCGTTTGGTAAGGTGTATGTTGCTGTTATTTTCAATTTACTTTGCTGAGCCATTTCTTCTCCAACAGGTAGTTTGCCTTGTTGGTTTAGCGTAACATATAATATATTGGCTTTGTTGTTTTTTACGGTGATAGTTTCAGAATTTCCAATGATAGGTAGTTCTCTGTTGGCAATTGCTTTTTCTGTTTTTACAGTTGTATTTTTACCATTGTAAACGTAAGAGACGTTTATAGATTTACCTCCGTTATTTTCTGCCATTTTAGCCAATGCAATTAGTCCAAATGCTGTTTCTTGAGTGCTATACCATTGTTGGGAAGCTAAATTCTTGGCCAAGGACAAGGCAAGTTCCCGCTGTTCGTCCATAGCCAACAATACCATTGTCTCCAAGGCCATGGCTCTATTTCTAAATACGGAACCATAGGTGTAATAATCATTGTTACTGGTTTTGGTCTCTATATTGGCGGTATTAACCAAGGTTTTGGCAATGTTTTTCTTTCCTACTAAGGCATAGGCTGCAGCCAATCTAAGTTTAGCTTCGTTACTTAATTTGGCGCTTTCTCGCAGACGATTCATTGCCGCAAGCTCTGGCTGTTGGGCCAGGGCCAAGGTGTATAAACGGTAAGCTTGATTCAAGTCTGTATTGTATCGCTGCTGTTGTCTGCTCCATTGTCTTGCGGTAGTGCTTTGGTATTTTAACCAGTTACTTAGAAAGGTGAGCGGTAATTGATACCCCTTTCTCTTTGCTTCTAACATAAAATGACCGGCGTATGTAGTGCCCCAATCATCTACCGCACCGTATCCAGGCCAATAACTCAATCCTCCTTCGGGCGATTGAAAGTCGCTTAGTTTACGTATAGCAGCTTTAATATTCTTGTCGGTTTCTTTTTTCTTTTCAAAGGTAATATCTACCACATCACTTAAAAATAACTGAGGAAAAACGGCAGAGGTAGTCTGTTCTACACAACCATGTGGATATTGTATTAAATACTTTAAGCGTTTAGAAAAATCCATTGGCGGAAGGGTAGAGAATTCAATACTGGCCGCATTTGTACCAGATGTTCCAAAAAGGGAGATATTAATCGCTTCCGAAGCATTGCCGTCTAATTGATATAGCGTGCTCTTATTTGTAATTGGGTTTGGGTTAACAATTTGTACTTCTGTGGTAGTACTTGCTTTTTTACCATGTCCATTCACATTAACCGTCAAGGTTTGATGTTTTGGATTGGCTTTAACTTTGAATTTAAAGTTTACAATCTTATCGCCTACAGCGTCAAAAGTTAAGTTCTTATGTGTTCCATCTAACGCTTCTAAAGCCTCGGAGGCCGAAATGTTAACCGAAACGTTGCGTATACCTTTTTCCATGGCAAATACAGTTACGGGTACAGTAAGGGTTTCGCCAGCTGTAAGCTTTCTTGGAACAGAACTAAGAACCATAAGCGGTTGCCTAACCGGAACATCTTTTTCTACTTTTCCATACGCACTGTTTTCATTACCGGCAATGAGCATTGTTCTAATGGCTCCTACATAATTGGGCATGGCTATAGTATGTGTTGCCTTTTCCCCAGCTTTTAAATTAAACGGTCCCAAATAGGTAACTACCGGCTTAAAACGCTGTGCTTTTCTATTTTTGGCCTCATCTGCCATTCCGCCACCTCCTATGGCATAAATGTTATCTACGCTAACCGAATAGGCGCCCATAACGTCATCAAAAATATCAAAGGTTTTTACGCCTAAAGCTTGTCTGCTAAAAAACGCCTTATGTATGTCTGGTGTTTTAAATCTTGTTAAATCTAAAAGTCCTTGGTCTACAACGGCCAAAGTGTAGGTCATAGGTTTTGCATTGCTCTCGCTAACCTTTACCGTATAACTAGATTTTGGTTTCAAGACTTCTGGCATCTCTAGCCTTGGATTTAAAATGGTTTCTGGATTTTCTACGTTTAACGGAACAATGCCATAAAGCCTAATTGGCATGTCGTTTTTAACTTGTCCATGTGGTTGCAAAAGCGAAATGTTTACATATATATTTGGTGCCATTTCTGGTGTAATGGCAAAAGAAGTTTTGGTTTCTTTAGCTGTCGTGCTAATCCATTGTTGCAGTAGTACCTCACTACCGTTTTCAATACTTAACAAAGCCTTACTGCCAGCTTCTGAAGGAAAAGAAATGGTAGCGGTTTCTCCTGTTTTATAGGAGTCTTTTTCTGCAGTAAACAATAGAATTTTTGAGCTTTCCGTATCATTGTTATTGGGACGTTTCCACCAATTTTTATAAAAATAAGCTACCCTACCGGTTGCATGGCCAGACTTTTTATCTAGTACCCGGATTAAAA
Source organism: Croceivirga sp. ABH4_376 (assembly GCF_056160685.1). NCBI lineage: Bacteria > Pseudomonadati > Bacteroidota > Flavobacteriia > Flavobacteriales > Flavobacteriaceae > Croceivirga > Croceivirga sp. ABH4_376. Next base: position 80,899 of record NZ_JBSWXQ010000006.1, read on the forward strand.
ACCTGCCACCCTCTTCATCTGGAATATTAAAATTAAATTCTCCTTTTCCAGAACCATTTGTTTTAATAGTTAAGTTTTTATAGGGTCTATGAATGGTTGCATTTTCATAGCGGGATAAGTTATCGTAACCACGGTTCCACCACCATCTCCATTCTATTTTAAATAATTGTACCTCCAATTCCCTATTGGCAACTGCTTTTCCAGAATCGTCTATAGAAAGTACCTCAAAGGTGTTGTTTTCATCTGTGTAGAAAGAACCGTATTCTTTGGCCTTGGGCGACTTTAATCCCACAAAATGTGAATAAGGAGCTACTTTTTTGGAAAATACATCTAAACTGTAGTCTCCACCACCTTCAAAAGCTAGTGTGGTAAAAGTGGCTTTTAACATTCCTGGTGCTTTGCCGTTAACCGCTATTTCTTTGTTTAATTTTAATTGCCCTTGGTTATTTACCGTTCCTTCCAAAAATTGAATTTCAGAACTAGCATAGTTTCTAACGGGGTCTGTAAATTCGTAACCTTTATAATCAGGAAATGGATTGTTGTCGGTTTCAAGAACCGCATTTACTGTCACCTTTAGATTCCTACCAGGCGCTCCATGTAACCAATTCACTTTAAGCGTACCGGCATTAGGTGTATTGGCGTGCAAAATATCATTCTCAAAAGCAAGTGCCACCTTTAAACGATTTGGTTTTACAGTTGCAATTCGCAATGATTTTGAAAATTGCGCGCCCCCTACCTTGATGTTAGCCAACCAACTTCCCGTTGGAGCATCTACTTGGGTAGGAATAGGAAAGTAATAGAAGTTGTTGGTCTTTTGGGCAAATAGGCTATCGTTAACAGCGATGGGATTATCTTTTAAGACGTTGCGTTGTACCAATTTTCCGTTTACATCGGTTACTTCCAAAACTACAGGATGGTCCTTGGGTAATGGGTTGGCGCTATCATCTAGAACAAAGGTTAGATGCGCAATATCTCCTGGGCGGTGAACACCTCTTTCAAAATAGGTAAAACCTTGCAACCCTTTTTGTAAGGTTTCTCCAGAAACATCAAACTTGCTTAAAGAAAGGGAATTACCATCCATTAATTTAGCATAGGCAAAATTGTTGTTCTTTTCCGCAATGGCAAAAGCCACGGTTTTAGCTCCATCATAAATGGCAAAACCTTCTGCGTCCGTTTTTATAGAAGCAATTTTTTGTTGTTGAAAATTGTATAGGCCTATAGAAGTGCCGGGTTCCGGTTGGGCCGTTAGTAGATTGGTGGTTGCAAAATGATAGGTTTTGTTATTGCCTTTTTTTACGATTAAACCTAAATCACTTCCCAATAAATTGGTGAAAGCAAAACGGTCTTGGTTGTAATAGGCTGGGTGGCAGGGATTGTCTCGCTCTTCCCAATTGTAGTTTTGGTCTCGCCAATAATAAATTTCGTTGTTCCAATAGCGCTCTTCCGCTTCGGTAGCATCCTCATCAGTAGCAGTAGAAAAAAGGGTTTCGGTATCCAATTTTGATGCCTCGCAATCATAGGTGATATGATTATGGTTAAAACTGAATTCGACTCTATACATAGCGCCAGGATCTACCTGTATTAATTTGGAGAGGTCTAAGGCATGGGCTGTCCAAGAACCAGTAGTGTTCTGGTTTTTTTCTAAATCCAATAGTTTGTAAGCTATCTTTCTGCCTACCGGGCGTAAATCTGAACTATAAGTCTGGTACAGGTTGCCGTACTGTAAAAATTGAAGCATGTTGTTTTGGTATACTTTAATGACCCTTACTTCAACTTTAGAAAGATTAACGGTTTCAAAATAGATAGGTGTTGTACTGGAATTAGGCAAAATAGTACCCTTAGAAAGCATACGAACGCCAGGCTTAAGCTGTTCAAAAGAAACAAATTCTGAAAAGGTGTTTTTTAGGGTGTAACCATAGATACTCTTAATGCCCTCAAAAACTTTTACATTTACTTCTCCTGTTATTTTATTGGAAGGATAAACCCTAAGCAAGTTGCCGCTCACTTCATATCTTAAATTTTCTGCACCTTCAATACGTACCAAGCCATTTAGGTTCTGGTTGGCCTCTAGGGGTTCTGAAAAGTTTATGGTCAAAATGGCATTGGGTGATGCGGATGTTTTTACATCCGTTATTACCAATTTATTACGCCCGGGAATGGTATATTCCGTTGTTCCGTTGTTTGCCACGCCAACAGCTTTACCGCTCCATGAAACTTGAATTTTACTATCTTTTTCTTTTCTAGAGATACTATCTATGGTAAAGGAGTAGAATAGGCTTGGACGGTCAGCCTCGTTCCATTTTACGGAAAGGGGTTTGCCATTTTGTGTTACCGATAGTAGGGATTTTAAATTTTGGTAGGGTAACAAATCATTAGCTTCTAAAGTTCCATTAATGTATTGTAAGTCTTTAGCGTAAGATTGTAATTGGTCAAGGTTAATTTTGAAATTGGGTTCCAAGGTTTGAAATTCAAACGTATAGGTTTTAAATTCTGATGGAATTTTTGGTAGTAGTTTATTAAGGTTTAGACTAACGGAATATGTGGTGTTGGGCTCTAGTAGTTCAGCGGGTACAAAAATTAGCTTTTGGCCATTTTCTATGGTCAAGGTGCCTTCTGTTTTAGGGCTTATTCTTAGGATATCCTTACTCAGCTCTTGGCTAATTTCAAAATCGGTTAAAACTTGGTTAAGACCAATGGTTATAGGCGTGCCTATACTTTGTCTCCCCATGGTATGGTAACCAATGTATTCTTTGAATTTGAAAAGATTATCGGTTTGTTGGTTTGTAGCTTGTTTTTTACAGGCACCCACAATTAGTAGTGCCGTTAAAACCAATAGTTTGTTTATGTTTTTCATGGGTTAGGTTTACCGCTTATAAGCTAACGCAATTTACGGTTAAAACGTACTTGTTTTTACCCTGAAAACCGTGAAGTTGGCGTTAAGGCAATACTTACCAACCACCAGATGCGCCACCACCACCAAAACCACCGCCTCCGAAGCCGCCGCCAAAGCCGCCACCTCCAAAGCTGCCGCCGCCGCCAAAACCACCGGAAGACCCGCCGCCACGGCCCATGTTGCTTAGAATTATCATGTCCCAAATATCCAATCCACGGCCGCCTTTGCCGCCACGGTTGTTTCTGCCGCCTCCATTACGTTTGCTGCTACTGATAATTACAAAGAGGATGATGATAAAAATGATAAATGGTAGGGCGTCTTTAAAAAACGGTTGCTTATTAAAATCTCGGTCTTCTTTAAACTGCCCGTTTAATACTTGAAAGATAGCATCTGCCCCCTTGTCTAACCCTGCGTAGTAGTTGTCTTGTTTAAATTGAGGAATTATTACCTGTTCTATAATGCGCCTACTCATAAAATCCGTTAGGAATTCTTCTACACCATAGCCGGTATTAATAGCTATTCTTCTATCGTTTCTGGCCAAGAGTATTAGAATTCCATTATCCTCCTTTTCTTGGCCAATACCCCATTTTTGACCCCATTGGGCTCCCAAGTAATTAATATTCTCCCCTTCGGTAGAATTTATAATGGCAATAACTATTTGCGTAGAAGTACTATCTGAGTAACGAATTAATTTTTGCTCTAACTGTTTTTTTTGCCCTGCCGATAATAGGTTTATATAGTCATAAACACTGGTTTCTACTTTAGGTCTATCTGGTATTGTAAACTGCCCCCAGCTAAGCTGTAAGCAAAATATGCTTAGCGTAAAACCTAAAATATACTTAATACCCAATGCTTTGGTCATGTGGTTTACCCTTTAGAAATACTGTCACTTAACTCATTAACATCTCCGTGATGCCAAGGAAAATGTGCTTCTAATTCTTGGCCAGCTTTTAAGACACCTGCTACAATACCCTCTTTAAAAGCCCCCTTTTTAAAGTGCTGGGCAATAACTTCTTTGGTAGATTCCCAAAAACCTTTGGGTACCGCTTGGTCTATACCACGGTCACCATAGATAACAAAGCGTTTGTCTTGTACGGCAACATATATTAACACCCCGTTTTCGTCTTTGGTGTTATCCATTTTTAAAAAATGAAATACTTGTTGCGCCCTGCTAAAATGGTCTAGTTGCGTTGTAGCTTCAATATGCACACGAATCTCTCCAGAAGTATTTTTTTCTGCCTTAATAATGGCAGCTACAATTTCTTGTTCTTCTTCTGCAGTTAAAAAGGCTTCTACCTTAGCGTTCATTAGTCAAAATTAAAATCAACATCCGGGGCTTGTTCCGCACCGGCTTCTGCTTTAAAGTATGCCAATTCATCAAAACCAAACCACCCAGCTAAAACAGAATTAGGAAACGTTTTAATATGGGTGTTGTAAGGCCTAATGGCTTCATTAAAACGGTCTCTAGCTACGTTAATTCGGTTTTCCGTCCCTTCTAATTGCGATTGTAATTCTAAGAAATTCTGATTGGCTTTTAAATCAGGGTAGCGTTCTACCGTTACCAATAATCGAGATAAAGCAGAGCTTAAACCGCCTTGCGCTTGGTTAAATGCTTGTAATTGTTCTGGCGTAATATTGGCAGGGTCTATTGTGGTAGCTGTTGCTTTGGAACGTGCTTCTATTACATCTGTTAGGGTTCCTCTTTCAAAGTCTGCCGCTCCTTGTACGGTTTTAACTAGGTTCCCAATAAGGTCGTTACGTCTTTGGTAAGAACTTTCTACTTTACCCCAAGCTTCTGTGGTTGTTTCTTTGAGTTTTACTGCTGTGTTGTTAAAACCTACAGCCCATGAATAGATTGCAATACCAATAAGGACTAGTACAGCAACCACAATTAATCCTTTTTTCATTTTCTAGTGTTTATTGTAGTTATAGTTGTTCTTTAATTTTTATTAATTCTGCTTTCACTTTTTGTAGCTTTTCTATCACTTCAAAACGAGAAAGGGTCTTATGTTTTTCTTCTTTTAAATGAATTTTTGCTCCCTCTAGCGTAAATCCACGCTCCTTTACCAGATGAAAAATCAATTTAAGATTTTTAATGTCTTCTGGGGTAAATTTTCGGTTACCCTTTGCATTTTTTTTAGGTTGAAGAATATCAAATTCTTTTTCCCAAAACCGAATCAATGAGGTGTTAACACCAAAAGCTTCGGCTACTTCTCCTATACCGTAATATCGTTTTTCTGGAAGGTCTATATGCATTAGTCGAGCGATTGATTCTCTTGGTTAGCAAATTTCAACATGCTTTCAAACTCCTCTGGAGATAAACTACCGTAGTAGAAGTTAATAGGATTTATGCGTTCCCCATCTTTCCAAACCTCATAATGCAAGTGGGGCGCTTCTGAACGGCCTGTATTGCCAACAAATCCAATTAAATCGCCTCGTTTTACCTTTTGGCCGGGAGTAACATTGTATTTGCTTAAGTGTGCGTACAAACTCATGTAGCCATGGCCATGTTCTATTCTTATATGCTTTCCGTAACCAGAAGAATTGTTGTCTGCGCGGGTAATTTTACCATCTCCGCTAGCAAATATTGGTGTTCCCCTTGGGGCGGTAAAATCCATTCCCCAGTGTTTTTTACGTGTTTTTAAAAAAGGATCTGTTCTCCAACCAAAACCGGAGGCCATACGGGTTAAATCTTCGTTTCGTACCGGTTGTATGGCGGGTATGGCAGCCAATAGTTTTTCTTTTTCTTCTGCCAAGAGGGTAATTTCGTCTAAAGATTTGGATTGGATAACCATTTGTTTCTGGATAATATCTAACCGTTTGGTGGTATTCACTATCATCTCAGAATTATTAAAGCCTTCTAAAGATTTATAGCGATTTACGCCACCAAAACCAGCTTTTCGCTGCTCTTCCGGAATTGGGTTGGCCTCAAAGTATAACCGGTAAATGTTGTTGTCCCTATCTTCTATGTTGGCAAGGACCTGTTCCATTTGGTCCATTTTTTTATTTAAAATCTCGTATTGTAGCTCATAGTTCTGTACTTCCCTTTCTAAGGAAAGTTCCTTTGGCGTATTTACCAAATTGGTATTCAATAGAACGGTAAGCCCCAGAAAACCAAATAGTGCAGAACCGGCTAAGAACAAAAATACATTCCGGTATCGTTTAGATTTTTTAGGCTCTATTTTTCGGTAAGAAAGGGTATCTGGATCGTAATAGTACTTTACTTTAGACATGAAGGTAATTTATCCTATTTTTGGGCTTTCAATTTATGGTAACAAACAAATATAAAAATTGTTTTGTTTGTTGAGTTAAAAATAATTTAAAGTAGCACTCTCCATATGACATCCCAACAGGTTAGAGAACAGTTTTTAAACTTTTTTAAGAATAAGGAACACAAGATAGTTCCGTCTGCCCCAATGGTAATGAAAAATGACCCAACATTGCTTTTTACCAATGCGGGAATGAACCAGTTTAAAGAGTATTTTCTAGGCAATACCAAACCCACATTTAAACGCGCGTCTGATACCCAAAAGTGTTTACGTGTAAGCGGTAAGCATAACGATTTGGAAGAGGTGGGTAAAGATACGTACCACCACACCATGTTCGAGATGTTGGGGAATTGGAGCTTTGGCGATTATTTTAAAAAAGAAGCCATTGCATGGGCATGGGAGCTGTTAACAGATGTCTATAAAATTGATAAGGATTGTTTGTATGTTACCGTGTTTGAAGGTAGCCAAGATGCAGACCAATTAGAAATGGATAAAGAGGCGTTTAATTTCTGGAAAGCTATTGTGCCAGAAGAACGCATCTTAATGGGGAATAAAAAGGATAACTTCTGGGAAATGGGTGATCAGGGGCCATGCGGACCTTGTTCAGAAATTCACGTAGATATTCGCTCTGCGGAAGAAAAAGCCAAAACCCCAGGGGCAGAATTGGTAAATATGGACCATCCGCAAGTGGTAGAAATTTGGAATTTAGTATTTATTCAATATAATAGAAAAGCCAATGGGCAATTAGAGAATTTACCAGAAAAGCATATCGATACCGGTATGGGTTTTGAGCGTCTGTGTATGGTTTTGCAAGGCGTGCAAAGTAATTACGATACTGACGTTTTTACACCATTAATTCGTGAAATTGAAGCCATAACGGAAAGTAAGTACGGTAAAAACGAGGAAACAGATATTGCTATCCGTGTAATTGCAGACCACGTAAGAGCGGTGGCTTTTGCTATTGCAGATGGGCAGCTGCCTAGTAATACAGGAGCAGGCTATGTTATCCGTAGAATTTTAAGAAGGGCTATCCGTTACGGGTTCACGTTTTTAGATACCAAAGAGCCGTTTATTTATCGTTTGGTGAGTACGTTGGCCGCACAAATGGGAGAAGCATTCCCTGAGCTAAAGGACCAAAAACAACTGATAGAGAACGTGATTAAGGAGGAAGAAAATTCGTTCTTATCTACCTTGGAGCAAGGGTTGTTGTTGTTAGATTCTGTGATGAAATCTGCCAAGGATAAAAAAGTAGAGGGAGATAAGGCTTTTGAGTTGTACGATACTTTTGGCTTTCCAATAGATTTAACAGCGCTGATACTAGAGGAAAAAGGTTTTGCTTTAGATACAGAGGGTTTTGAAAAAGCATTGCAGGCCCAAAAAGCACGTTCTAGGGCCGCCTCTGAAATCAGTAAGGGAGATTGGACGGTATTAGAACAAGATGCTGAGCAAGAATTTATTGGGTACGATGCTTTAGAAGCACAAGTAAAAGTGGTAAAATACCGTAAGGTTACTACTAAGAAGGAAGGGGACCGTTACCAATTGGTTTTTAACCTAACCCCTTTCTATGCAGAAGGTGGTGGTCAAGTAGGGGATAAGGGCTATTTAGAAGCTACTAATGGCGATGTAACCTACATTTTAGACACCAAAAAGGAGAATAACGAGATTGTACACTTTGCAGAGAACTTGCCAGCAGATTTAGCGGGTACGTTTAAAGCGGTTGTAGATAAAAAACAGCGCCAACGTACTGCTAGTAACCATACGGCGACACACTTGTTGCATCAAGCGTTGCGAGAAATCTTAGGAACGCATGTAGAGCAGAAAGGGTCGGCTGTGCATTCCAAGCATTTACGTTTTGATTTTAGTCATTTTGCTAAAGTTACTCCAGAAGAATTAGAAGCGGTAGAGCAATTTGTAAACGCCCGTATTGCAGGGCAGATTCCCTTAGAAGAAAATAGAAACGTTCCTGTAAAACAAGCGTTAGAAGCAGGGGCAATGGCATTGTTTGGAGAAAAGTATGGCGATACCGTACGTACCATTAAATTTGGAAATTCTATTGAATTGTGTGGCGGTACGCACGTGCAAAATACCAGTGAAATATGGCACTTTAAAATAACCTCAGAAGGCGCAGTGGCCGCAGGTATCCGAAGAATAGAGGCGATTACCTCTGATGCCGTAAAAGCGTTTTACCAAGAGAATGATGCTACTTTATCCGATATTAAAGGTCTATTAAATAAAGCCAAAGACCCTGTAAAAGCGGTGGCAGATTTGCAAGACGAAAATGCCCAATTGCGCAAACAAGTAGAGCAATTGCTTAAAGAGAAAGCAAAAGGATTAAAGTCAGAATTGTTGAATGAAGTTACCACCATAAACGGAGTCGACTTTTTGGCCAAACAAGTAGATTTAGATGCTGGTGGCATCAAAGATCTGTTGTTTGAGATGGGCGCCAACAAAGACAATTTGTTTGTATTGTTAGCTGCAGATAAAGACGGTAAGGCACTATTAAGTTGCTATATCTCTAAAGAACTGGCAAAAGCAAAAGAATTGAATGCGGGCCAAATTGTAAGAGAGCTGGGTAAATACATTCAAGGTGGTGGTGGTGGCCAACCCTTCTTTGCTACGGCAGGAGGTAAAAATCCTGCTGGTATTCCGGAGGCGTTGGATAAGGTTAAAGCATACCTTAATTAAAAAGGAATGAAAAAAATCCTTGCTGGAATTGTAATTGCTTTAGCGGCGGTATTCATTTATAATAGTTATATGGATACCCAGAAAGAGCGCTCTATCCTAAAGGAAAATTCTATGCTTATTGAGCAGCAAATTGCACAGGTTTCTAAGTTAATAGTAACAGAGGGCCATTTTGCGGAAGTTTACAATTATAAGGATAGCAAGGAATTATTTGGACCATTGGTAACCGCAGAAAAAAAAGCGTTGGTGGTGGTTAATGCTGATGTTGAGATAGTGTTTGACCTTAAGCAAGTTGCTTTTACAGTAGACCAGGAATCTAAAACGGTGCAGATAACCCATATTCCTGAGCCAGAAATTAAACTACATCCAGATTTTGAGTATTATGATGTTACTCAAGATTATTTGAATCCCTTTGCAGCAGAGGATTACAATAAAATAAAGAAAAATGTAAAGGCTTCGCTTTTAAAAAAAGTTGAAGCCTCTACGTTGTATTCCAATGCAAATAACCGATTGGTTAGTGAATTGTCTAAACTGTTGGTCTTAACTAATTCTATGGGTTGGACGCTCGTTTATCAAGATCAAACCGTAACGGAGCTGAGTGATTTGGAGCTACAGTTGAAAGATTAGTTGAAATTTTATTGTCTCTTAGAGATTTCTCACCTTTCATTTTTCCAGAGTTACAAATGACCTTGAAAATTTACTTTTAACCAATTATAATTCAGAACCCACTTTTAGTCCTTGGTCTACCAAAGCCAAGCCATCGTCAATAAGATGCCCCACCTTAGGGCGGTCTAGTTTTAGTTGTTCTAAATGTGCTTTTATTTCTGCGGCTAAACCAGTTCTGTTTCCTTTTACGGCAAGTTCATACAACTCTACTGGCAACAACCAGTCTTTTGGAAAACGAGTTACAAATTCTTGAAATAGCTTACCTCTAGAAATAATAGTGTTTTTACCTTCTCTATAATCCCGTACACGCTGGTAAAATTCCTCTAGAGCTAATTTGTCATCGTCTCTCTTCTTTTTTACGGTAGCGTCACTCAAGGCGTGAGAAACCAAATTGAAGCTTTTTAAATCTGCTGGGCCATTATACCCGCTACGCACTTCACAACCTACAGCCATATGGTAAAGACCCCAATCCGGTTTAAATAGTACTTCGTCTTGGTAGGTTACCGTGCAATTTTGGAATGTAATTAAAATGATTTTACCCTGTAAATTTCGTGTACCCGTAATAATTTCTCCAGAGACAGTAACCCCACCAACAAATTCCAATTCTACCGTTTCGCCTTCAAAAATATTATACGCTTTTAAATCGCGCGGGCTCATATCTTCAATGGCCAGATTTATGCCTTTAAGCTTACCTACGGGAGAACCGAACCCTTCTGGGTGTTGTTCGGTGCCATGGCAAACCAATTCTTTGTCATGGTACGCTAAGGCCGTGGCACCTTTAGTCGTAAAATAAATGGGTAGCCCTTCATGACTCCATACACGTTCAAAATAACCAGAAACTTGCAATCCTGTGCTTAGTTCTAGTGTGCCCAAGGCTTGGGAGTCAATTAATTTTTGAACAGCAGATAAGCCACCCGTACGCAGCGCCATGGTATTTGCAAAATCTTCTAAAACCTGACTCAGGTGAGCAAAGTTTGGGGTTACAAAAAGCTGCGGTTGCGGTTTGGTAATATCAAAATCGGTTAGAGCGCTTTCTAAGGTATATGGTAGTTTTTTAACATTGTCCGTCATACACCACGCACTTTCTCCTATGGAAGAAAGTAAGCCTGCACCGTATATTTTAGGGTTTTCTAGCGTACCTATGAGTCCATATTCCACGGTCCACCAATGTAGATTACGGAGCAGGGCCATTTCACTAGGTTTTCCCATGTTTTGTTGTAATGCCCCAATACGTTTCTCTGCCTTTTCAATCGCTTCTAGTGGGGTTCCTTCAGCTTCCTTTATGATGGATAAATGCCGTACGGCATCATATAGTTCGTAATCTTTTCCGCTAGAAATAGCTTTGGCGCCAATTTCTCCAAATCGCCTTAGATATTCCGAATATTCTGGATTGGCAATAATTGGGGCATGGCCGGCACCTTCGTGAATTATATCTGGAGCCGGTGTGTATTCTATATTCTCTAATTGCCTAATATCAGAAGCTATCACCAATACATTGTAAGCTTGGAACTCCATAAATGCAGAAGGAGGGATAAAGCCGTCTACTGCTACTGCTGCCCAGCCAATTTCCTTCAAAATCCTGTTCATGCCATACATATTTGGGATAGCATTTATAGAGATACCTGTCTTTTGCAGGCCATCTACATAAGATTTGTGCGCTACTTTGCTCAGGTAGTCCACATTTTTTCGCATTACGTAACGCCACACCGCTTGGTCTACAGGCGTGTATTCCTCGTAATTCTGTGGTTTAATGTATTGTCTTAAATGTTCTGGTAGTTTATCCAGAACAGGATTGCTTTCGTAAGGCTGTTCTACCATGAGATGCTGTTTGTAGTTTTAGTTTATTGCAGTTCCTTTAAAATTAGGATAAAGTGATTATATAACGTGTTATAGGAATAATAAATAGAAATAATTCCTGTAATAAGTGTTTATAGGAGGAAAAAGCATTAAATTTCATTGATTGTAAAGAGTAAATCAGGAATGTATGCAATTAGATGCTATAGATAGACAGATATTGAAACTCTTAGAGGAAGATGGGAAAATGGTAGCCAAGACCATTGCGGAGCAATTGGGACTTACCAAAACCCCCGTTTATGACCGTATTAGACGTTTAGAGAAAGAGGGATTTATAAAAGGATATGCAGCTATTCTGGATAAGGATAAGATAGCGGATAGTATAACCGTATTCAGTTTTGTGTCTTTAGAGGTGCAAAAAGCTGATTTGATGGACCAATTTATTGCCCGTATCCAAGATTTTCCGGAGGTAGTAGAATGTTTTGTGGTAGGTGGGGAGTTTGATTTTCTATTAAAAGTTATAGTGAAAGATTTAGATTCCTACTACACTTTTGCAAAACAACGCGTGGCCACCTTGCCAAACATAGGTTCTGTAAAGAGTGCTTTTGGACTCAAAGAAGCAAAAAAAGATAATCGGTTTCCGTTACTGTGATAAAATGGCTGGGCTATAAAAGGATAAAACTATTGAAGTTTGATTTTTTGTTTTTTACCTATAATAAAATAAAGCACGGCTCCAAAAAAGTTAAAAAATAAAACCACAAGAATCCAAATTATCTTGTTGTTTCCTTCAAACCTATTTCTTAAAATATCAACTAAAGCAATTAAAGTCGGTATAACTCCTAATAGACAAATTAGTATCAAAACAATCTGCCATGGACCTATCATTCCTAAAAAGTTAGTAGAAAGCATACCTAATATTTTAACGGTTAAGTGTAAATATATAAAAATCTAAGTTTGTGGTAATAAAAAAGCGAAGCACCTACCTATAACCGTACTGATGAACACTCAAACTTGCGGTAGATGCTTCGCCTAACTATAGTATTTGCTAATTACTTGGCTGCTATTGTCTGCATAGGCGGATATTCTTTTAGAATTTGAGCTACAAACTCACGAATACGCTCTTCTTTCTTGGCTATATCTTTGGTATTATTCAAGGTGCCAACACCGCGTCCTTGCCATACCAATTCTTTGTCTTTGGCATCTATAAGGTCTATGTATAAAGAACCTTCCGTACGGGCGCTAACATTGGGTCCAAAACCACCACCCCAGCCCCAGCCCCAACCGGGACCCCAAGCCCAAGGATTGTAAAAGCCACCCCAGCCCCAGCCAACGTTGTTGTAGACATCTACACGCTCACGCTCTTTGGTAAAAATACTTACCAAAATATCTGGGTCCTGAGACTTTACAAAACCTCTATTGGCCATTTCAGTTTCAATGGCTTTTAAAATTCGTTTTTTGTCCAAATCAGAAATCTGTGCTTTGTCAATTCCTGTTTTATAAAACGCATAACTTTTATATTCTTTAAAATCGGCCTGTCTATCATAGTCCGTAATTACGTTTACGGTGGCACAAGAACTTAAGAAAACTACAGCAAGGAGGGGTAAGGCTATCCACTTAAAATTTTTCATATCAATTTTTTTATAATGTTAAAAATGAGCTCGCTAACTTCTAAATAAGCATCAATTATTATGCCGAAATTAGAGCTACTCTTGCTTGTTGGTCTTTTTATTATAGCCGTAAGGGCAATGCCTACAACCACTTTCGCAACAATAACCTCTTTTAAGGTGGTATTGTGCTGTAAACACCTTATAACCTTCTGGACTCAAATAAAAATCACCTTCTTCTAAAGGTAGTATTTTACGCATGGATAGTAACTTGCTTTAATTCAAAATTAACTGGGGATTTTCAGTTTTTAAAATGTTTTAACGCATTTATCGAAATTAAGCCGTTGTTAAACCGGGAAAATGATTTCATTGATAATTAAAAATTATATTTGAATGGATTAGGTGAAACGTAGTCTGAATTTTTGCTGTAATGATATTGGTATTTCGACACTTTTTTAGAAAAAACTATGTAGGTCTTACGCTTTGGCCCTTCATTATAGTTAAAGAAGATAGTTACAAAGAAGACACGGTTTTAATTAATCATGAACGTATTCATTTACGGCAACAAAAGGAACTTTTGGTTCTCTTTTTTTACCTCTGGTATGTCATGGAATGGCTGTTAAGAACAGTGTTGTATTTAGATAGTTACCGCGCTTACCAAAATATTAGTTTTGAGCGCGAAGCTTATGCAAAAGAGAACGATTTAGGGTATCTTGCAAGACGAAAACCCTATAGCTTTATCAATTTTCTTTTTCGTCCGTAAACTTGTCTTCTTACAATCAGCAAATACAACATCCACTTTTAGAACAACAGCAAGTAGCTCTTTGGGTAAAGCGAGAAGACTTGCTACACCCCATTATTAGTGGCAACAAGTTTAGAAAACTCAAATACAACATTAAGGCAGCTTTGGCCCAAAGCCAACAAACGGTACTTACTTTTGGTGGGGCTTACAGCAATCATATCGTAGCAACCGCTTGTGCAGCAAAAGAGGTAGGATTAAAAGCTGTTGGGGTTATTAGGGGCGAAGAATTAAAAGAAAAATGGGAGGACAATCCTACTTTGGTGCAAGCCGCATCTTATGGTATGCAATTTTTATTTGTTACCCGGGAGGTATATCGTCTTAAAAACGAAGCCAAGTATCTTGCAGAATTAGAAAAAGAATTTGGTGCTTTTTACCTTATTCCAGAAGGCGGTACAAATGCCTTAGCTGTAAAGGGTTGTGAAGAGATTTTAACAGCAGAAGACAAGGATTTTGATGTGGTTGCTTGTGCTGTGGGAACAGGAGGTACCGTGGCGGGTATCATCAATAGTTTAACAGAAAAGCAACAGGTTTTGGCATATCCGGCACTAAAGGGCGATTTTCTAAAAGCTGAAATTGATAAATTTGCAACCAATAAACAGTGGCAATTGGTAACCGACTATCATTTTGGGGGTTATGCTAAAGTGACGGAACCTTTGATACGGTTTATCAACGAGTTTAAACGAGACACGGGGATTCCCTTAGACCCAATTTATACGGGTAAGATGCTATTTGGACTATGGCAAGCCATTGGCCAAGGCAATTTTGCTAAAGGCACAAAAATTTTGGCCATCCATACGGGTGGTTTGCAGGGAATAAAAGGGATGAACCAACAATTAATACGGAAAAAATTACCGGTATTGGATTTATGATAAGAAAATGGATTGCCCTAATTACGGTGGTGTTACTTTTGGCCAGCTGTGGTGCTAAGAAAAAAAGGACTACTTCCAGACCTAGTAACGCTAAAACTACAAGTGCACAAAGGGGTGTTTACAAACCTAATAATGGGTTAGAAGGAACTAAGTTCAATAAATCAGAATTATACCCACTACCAGAAGACCCAGGTTATTTTAAAAAATTCCCCGTGGCAAATACTACGGAATATATTGCCGAGTTTCATGAAATGGCACAGTACGAGATGCGTGCGTTTGGTATACCAGCCAGTATTACCTTAGCTCAAGGGATTTTAGAAAGTGGGTCTGGTAAAGGTGAATTAACGCTTAAGACCAATAACCATTTTGGGATAAAATGCCACACGGGCTGGCAGGGCGAGTTCGATTTTCATGATGATGATGCCAAAGGGGAATGTTTTAGAAAATACAATCACCCCATGTTCAGTTTTAGGGACCATAGTATTTTTCTAGCATCGCGTTCGCGGTATCGTTTTCTTTTTAATTATGCTAAGGACGATTATAAAAAATGGGCGTACGGACTTAAAAAAGCGGGTTATGCAACCGATCCTAAATACCCAAACAAATTAATCTACCTTATAGACAAATACAACTTACACCAGTATGATGAAGAAGTGGTAGAAAATGGTTTGGAAACGGTTAGAAAACCTAAAAAGTACGATGTTTTTACCCATGTGGTAACTAAAGGCGATACTCTATATGCATTATCTAGAACTTATGCTATAAGCGTAGACGAATTAATGCGATTGAATAACCTTAAAGATACTACCTTGTCTATTGGGCAAGTATTAAATATTAGAAAGGCGAGAGCCAATTAATAGCAAAACAAAATTACATGCGTTACCAAAGAAGCAGTGCATTATTTACCGAAGCAAAAAAATACATTCCAGGCGGTGTAAATTCCCCCGTAAGGGCATTTAAAGCGGTAGGCGGAGAACCTATTTTTATAAAACACGCTAAAGGTGCTTACCTAACAGATGAAGATGACAATCAATATATAGATTACATAGCCTCTTGGGGACCTTTGTTATTTGGCCATGCTCATGAACCGGTGCTCAATGCGGTTATAGAAAAAGCCAAAAAAGGAACTTCTTTTGGCATTCCAACAGAAATTGAAACCAAATTGGCGCAGTTAGCTGTAAAAATGGTACCGAACATTGACAAGATTCGTTTTGTTAATTCCGGTACAGAAGCATGTATGAGTGCGGTGCGTTTGGCTAGAGGATATACTGGTAGGGATAAGATTATAAAATTTGCTGGGTGCTATCATGGTCACTCAGATTCGTTTTTAATACAAGCGGGTAGTGGAGCGGTAACTTTTGGTAGTCCAAACAGTCCTGGTGTTACCCAAGGAACCGCAAAAGATACCTTGTTGGCCAATTATAACGATTTGGCAGGGGTAAAACAGTTGGTAGCAGCTAACAAAGGAGAAATCGCAGCCATTATTTTAGAACCAGTAGCGGGGAATATGGGGTGTATAATTCCTAAGGACGAATTTATCCATGGCTTGCGTGAGCTGTGCACTAAAGAAGGTATTTTATTGTTGTTTGATGAGGTAATGACTGGTTTTAGATTGGCAACTGGTGGTGCGCAAGAAGCTTTAGGTATAGATGCGGATATTGTAATGTTTGGTAAAGTTATTGGAGGTGGTTTGCCTGTAGGCGCTTTCGCGGCACGTGCAGAGATTATGGCTCACTTAGCTCCAGAAGGTCCCGTATACCAAGCAGGGACGTTGAGTGGTAACCCTTTAGCTATGAGTGCAGGTTTAGCCATGCTAACAGAGATAGACGAAAAACCAGAAGTGTTTACCAGCTTGGCAGATAAAACGGAATACCTACATAAAGGAATAGCGTCTGTATTGACAAAACGAGGTATTACGCACCAAATAAATAGATTTGGTAGTATGATTTCAGTTCATTTTTGTGAGGTACCGGTTACAGATTTTGCTTCTTCTGCCTTAGGGAATAACGATTATTTTAAAGCGTATTTTCATGGCATGTTAGACCAAGGAATCTATTTGCCACCTTCTGCGTTTGAAAGCTATTTTTTAAACGATGCTATTTCTTATCAGGATTTGGATAAAACAATAGAGGCGGTAGAAAAATGTAAGCTTTAAAAACTTTATACCATAAAATAGAAAAGCCTGCTTTTAGCAGGCTTTTGCGTTTGTGTTTAAGTTTATTAAGGTAGTACCCCCAATTGTGCTACCAGAATAATTTGTGGTTAATGTTAACACGTTGCAAATTAATTCCTTATTTCCATTAGGTGTTGTAGAAAAACCACAAAAAAACTATGGTTTTTGTTTGTGTCTGTGTTTTTTATCGAAAATAATCGCATTTGTGATATTTCTTTAGGACAATTGGACTATAAAATAAGTATAGCCCAGACCACATAGAATAGCCAAGCCAAAACTCAGTAGGGTTCCTATAAGAACATATTCTGTAAGTTTTCTGTTGTTCCCTTTGTTTAAGTCCCCAAACCTGAAGACAGATTTGGCGGCAATCAGCAGCCCAATAGCTGCCCATTGATTGGCAATAATAAAGCCAAAAACAAACAATCTTTCCAAAACGCCAATATACATTCCTGCATTTGGTAGTGGTTCTCCCTGTGTAGGTTGTTCTGGTTTATCTTCTTCTAAGTCTAGTAGTTTTATATAGGGCGTAAGAAATAATTTTATAAGTATTGCAGAAACAAAAGTGGTAAGGACTAGGAACAATAACAACAGATAAAATTGTACGTTAAAATAGTTAGACCAAGATATAGCGAATGGTTCTATTAGGTAGTAAACTAGAAGTATAATCAAGAGGTGTGCTAATTGATCAATAACAAATAACACACTGTTATTTTTTGGAGTACTAAATGCAAGTTTTGCCCAATCTATGAGAAAATGTGTTATACCAATAAAAACCACGGCCCAAATGTGGTTTAACCCTAAAAATAAAAGCAATAAGATAACATGAACGCTAATATGGGCGTACAAGTATTTGGATTTGACTTTATATTTTTCTTTATGAAGTACCCATTTTTTGGGTTGTAAAACAAAATCTCCTATGAAATGAGCTGCTAATAGTTTAAATAGTAAAAGTATCATTGTTGGTTATTTTTTTTTCATAATACTGTAGTAACTGACTTATTTCGTCAAATCCGGCTCGTAATAGCGCTTCACTAATTGTGCTTTGGGATTTGCCCAATTTTTTAGCTAAATCTTTTTGTTGCGCAAAGGGGTTTTTTAGCGCCACCATAACTGTCTGTGCAGTGGCGGGTTGCCAATTATCCATAGTTAATAGGCTCAGTTTTAGCATTAAGTTGAGTGTTTCGTTTTGTTCAGGATCTGCTGTATTAATAACTAAAGTTTGCTTTTTCATCTTATGGAATGCCTCTCCTGAACGTATAAAGGCATCGCCGTTAGATTCCGTAATTTTTTCGGCATTATAATCTTTTTGTCCAATTCCTATGGAAATTCTAACGTCTAAGTTTTTATGTTGCTTAAGGGCAGCTTTAATTAGAATAGCGGTTTGTAATGCTTTTGCCGGTTTAATCTCTAATTGAAAACTATCTCCACGGTAAATTTCCCATTGTTTTGGAGTTTGCCCGTACAGATTTAGAATAGCTTTTAATTGGATTAACCATTCTTGAGTAGCTACAGACCTAGAATTGATGATATCTCCTGTTAAAATTGCTATGGTATTATTCATACTATAAATATCGTATAAAAATACGATATTTTTACATATCGTTTAAATAAACGAAAAAATATATTATCGTTTAAAAAGACGATATATATGAAAAGTAAATTTATATAAAAAGAAAATCCCTTGCATTTACTTAAAAATACAAGGGATAAAACATCAACAAAAAAACATTATCTACTATGTCGTTCGCCTTCTCTCATCTTTTTATGCTTTTTACCGCCGCGATGTCTTCTTATTTTTTTCCAATTTTCAAATTGTTCTTCAGATAGTATTTTTTTAACTTCTTTTTGAAAAGCTATTTTTTGGTCTAGTCTAGCATTTTGCATAGCATAAAGCTCCTCTTCTGTTAGACTTGCTCTGTCCTCTTCCTCTCTAGACTTGCGTAACGTATGCTGTTGTTCCCTAAGTTTTGCTTGTTCTAAATGCAAACTCATGAATTGTTCAGCCTGTTTATCTGAAAGGTCTAGCACTAAGGTTAACCGTTTTGTTTGTAAAGTGGCAATTTGTTCTGGGGTATAGTTTTTTCGCTTCTCTTTATTCCCATCTTTATGTCTGGGTTGTGCAAATACAAAAGTTCCTGTAACAAGAAACGCAACTAAAAATGTTCTTAACTTCCTCATCATTATAATAGTTTTGATTTACTATTAAGACGATGTATTGTATAAAAGGTTTAACCGAAATATTAAATTTGGAATACTTTAACTAAAGAAAATTAATCTACTTCTTTCTCAAAAGTTTCGGCATCTAATTCTGCTTGCGGTAAATCTTCTATTTGCGTTTCAACTACGGTAGAAGTGGTTATGGTTTCTTGGAAAGTATCTTGTTGTTCAAGATTATAATACATAACGGCTGCTGCTACAAAACCAGCAAAGTACAGTAAGCTTTTAATTTTATACGCTTTCATTTGTAAGAATTTGGGACTTCTAAAGTAATAAAAGGTTCTGCTCCAAATTCAAATTTGTTGTGAATGGCAATTTCCTGTAGGTGAAGTGTAAAAAACTATAGACAAAAAAAAGACCTGTAAGAAAAACAGGCCTTTTTGTGTAAGTTTTATAATTGACTAGTTGCCGGGGTCTAGTATTTGCTCAATACGGAACAAAGCATCCTGGTAATGATATCTAGACATTTGGTCATTAGTTCTTGCCAAACCATTTCTGATATCCCTTTTAAGGTTATTTAATTCACCCCTAGCTACCGATCTAATATCTGATTGACTAGTATTTACAGCAGTAGATTTACGGTAACCTCCAAAATCTGGAAGCTTTCTTTGGTTTTCGGCTGTCATTAAATATGCCAACTGATCAATATGTGCTTTTTGTAAATTTCTACGATAGGTGTCTAGCGTTTTACCCGTTCTGGTTTCTGACCAAAGTCCTTTTCTTAGGTCAGACATTATAGCTGTAATAGTATAAGCTTCTTTGCCATTTAATGCTTCATTTTCTATAGCTCTGGCAAGTTTTCCTAACCCTAAAACAGTTTTTAGCCTGCTTTCTTGTAATGCTCTTATACGTTCAACAGCTCCAGAATATTGTGTTCTTCTAATAATGTTTTCGTCTAGCATCCATTCAGGTGTCGTAAATAACTCATCCTGCAGAAAGTCCATACATTTTTTTTGATGTTCTTTGGGAACATGAATATAAACGGCACCTTCTTGGTCCGCTGTTTTATGGTATTCGTATACACCACCAATATTATTGGCAACATGGCCGGTATATCTATTAAACTGTGCTAATACTTGACCATACATGGTTTCCAACTCATCATAATTTTCACCTTCTTTGGTAGTCCATTTAATTAGGTTTGGTACTATACGCTTAAGATTTGCAATACCATAAAGGCTAGCCTTTACTGCATCATCTCCTAAATCTTCGGTTTGGGAACTTGGGTCATGAATATCTCCTACTTGTTGGTGCCCAAAACGATATAAAGGGTCTCCGTCGTGCGCTAAAATCCATTGGTTCAAAACTGGTTTTTCTTCTTCAGCAGTTTTATCCAATATAGGGCGATAACCCCATTCAATTGCGTATTTGTCATAAACCCCAATATCTGGCATAAGCGCAACACCCTCATCACCCGGTTGCGCTATATAATTAAAACGCGCATAATCCATAATGGAAGGAGCTGTGCCGAATTTTTTAGTAAACGAAGCAGAACGTAATGAGTCTACCGGATAGGCAACACTACTACCCATGTTATGGGGTAGCCCTAATGTGTGGCCAACCTCATGTGAGGAAACAAAACGAATTAGGCGACCCATAATTTCGTCTTTAAACTCAGTTGATTGTGCTTCAGGATTAATTGCGGCAGTCTGTACAAAATACCAATTGCGTAACAATGTCATCACGTTGTGGTACCAATTGATGTCAGACTCTAAAATTTCTCCACTTCTAGGGTCGCTAACGTGTGGTCCGTTTGCATTGGGTATAGGTGAAGCTAAATATCTTACAACGGAATATCTAACGTCTTCTGGGCTCCATTCTGGGTCTTCTTCTTTAGAAGGTGGGTCTTTGGCAATAATGGCATCTTTAAAACCAGCGGCTTCAAAAGCTACTTGCCAATCTTCTATACCTTGTTTTATAAAAGGAATCCATTTTTTTGGTGTAGCCCTATCTATATAATAAACAATCTGTTTTTTAGGTACTACCAATTCTCCCTTTTTAAATTTTTCTATGTCCTCATCTTTAACTTCTAAGCGCCATCTGTCTAGGTAGGTAATTGTTTTACTTTTTTGCGCGTCTAGGCCATAGTCTACCTGTCCGCGGGCAAACCAACCAACTCTTTCATCAAAATACCTACGTTTCATTGGTTCTTTAGGTAAAAGAATCATAGAGTTGTTTATTTCCAAAGAAATAGAACCAAGGCTAGAGTTACTAGGAGCACTACTTGCAAAATAAGTTTTAACGTGCCTTGCCTCTATGTTTAACGGATAACTTTTTACACTCTCTATATAGCTTCTGTCGCCATCTAGTCTACTTACCTTGTATCTTTTTCTGTAACCGGACGGTAGCCCTAGGGCATTTACATCTTTGGTAAACAAAGGATCTATCTCTATGACCGTAGCTTGGTTTATAGAATCCTTTTTGTTAAAAGCTTTAATATCAAAGGAGTAAAGTACAGGTTCAAAATTGGAGTTTACTACAGCTTCGTGGATAGGTAAAGAATCAGCTGCAAAATTTTCATAAGAAACAACTCGTAATAATACTTTTTTAGGCTTTTTTTCCCAACGCATTACCTGGGTGTTGATTTTTCCACCGCCAAAACCAATTCCGGTAGCGGTTTTAGAAATTCTACTTACCATAAGCATTTCCCTATTAAATAGAGAATCTGGAATTTCGTAATAATGCTTGTCATCTAAAGTATGTACTTTAAACAAGCCATCATCTGTTTTAGCTTCTTTAGTAATTACCTTGGAATAAGGTTGAATGTCTCCCTTTTTAGGTTTAGGAGCAGAATTTTGTTCTGTTTTTTTCTTCTTTTTTTTAAATAATTGTGCTGAGGAAGGGGTTACAAGCCCCATACACAAGACCAAAAGCAATGCTTTTGGAAGTAATTTTTGAATCATTTTAGTCACTTTGGATTAGTCAATACTTTCAAAGAACCTAAAAATTAATTCGTAATGGTGTTAAAAGAATATTAATGCTGATTATTTTAAGTTTATTGTCTAACCATTGGGAGTCCTGCCTTTTACTGGTATTATGGCTTGTATGCTGCACTATTGTTGGGATAAGATACATATTGAAAAAATGTTAAAACGAAAATATTGCTGTAACAAAACTCAAAAACCGCGGTCTTATTTGCAAAGACATCAATCATCAAATCAATCAAAAAATGTTCAAATTAGTAATGATTTATGGAGCGCTATTTTTAGGAAATAGTCCCATGCCAGAGACACAGAAAGCAGAAAATTTTGAAATTCTTAAAAATGAGGTTTTGGTTCAAGACCAACTAGCTTCTTTGCAAGAAAAACATCAAGATTTAGTGGTAAGTACCTTGTATACTGAGCCAATTGCTGAAGATAAAACTACCTATTTAAACGTAGAGGATATTGAATATATAGACCTAGAGGACTTGGAAGAATTAGATTTTAATACTAAAGATTATCTTCCGGAAAACTTTGACCCTTACAAATACTATGCAAATTTAAAGGACGTAGTATATGAAGAAATAGAGGAGGAGAATGACTTGGGATTTGACACAAAGGACTACTTGCCTTCTAACTTTGATGCCTATGCGGCGCCAGCAAATATTATGAGTGTTAGTTACACTGAAATAGAAGAGGAGATAGATTTTGACTCCAAAAAGCATTTGCCAGAAGGTTTTAATCCATATAGCTTTTATTTTGATATCAGCAGTGTTAATTACATAGAAATAGAATCTTTGGACGAAGAGGAACTGGGTTTCGAAACCGCTGATTATTTGCCAGAAAATTTTGACCCCTACAGCGTGGGTAACGTGTTACAGAATGTAAATTATATAGATATTAAGGATATGGAGAGCGTACATACAGATCAATCTTTATTGCCTGTTAATTTTAATGCATTCGCAAAATAAAGAAAAGATAAGGTGTTTCATTTTATCAAATTTTGAGTTAGTTAGTTGAAAAAGCCCAATTATTGAATTGGGCTTTTTTATTGTAGTTCATCGAAAAAAAAGACCCTTTTATCTAACCACTTGGGATTTTTACTATTTTGACAACAAATAGAAATGGATTGACCACTTTTTTTTGTGCAGTCTTTACTTCTATCTCAAATTTGTTTTACCAAATCTTTATACCATGAAATTCGCAAAGTACCTTTTAGTTTTTACAAGTTTAGTTGCCACTATGGGTAGCTTAAACGCACAGGAAGTAAGTAATAGAGAAATTATTGCATTACTAGAATTAAAAGCTAAAACTAACGGGGAAAATTGGACTCACAAATGGGATCAAACAAAACCAGTTCGTACTTGGTACGGAGTTACGGTAGAGGACGGCAAGGTTGTAGGTCTAGAACTTTCTAACAATAATCTTGTGGGTAATTTACCGCTAACAATTGGTAACTTAAGAAATTTGAAAGTGTTGGATTTGTCCAACAATAAACTAGAAGGTAGAATTCCGGTAGAGTTAAGAAAGTTTGATCATCTTATGGTTGCGGATTTAAGTGGTAATCGTTTTAAAGGTAAAATCCCGTCAACTATTAATAGATTAAAAAGTTTAAAGGAATTTAATTTGGCCAACAACCAACTAAGCGGTGAACTTCCAAAGTCTTTGACTGAATTGAAACAATTGGAAAATTTGGTTTTAACTAACAATAAGTTAGAAGGGAAAATGCCTTTAGGTATGGAACAACTAAAGAATCTTAAAGGACTCTACCTAGCCAATAACAGTTTTGATGATTTAAATAATCTAAAAACACTTGCTAGTCAACAAATTATTTTAACCGATGTGGCCATAGAAAAAAATGGCTTTAAGAAAATAGATTTTTCAAAGACAGAAACTGGAGCTGCAAAACTTAAGTTTTCTGACTTTAAATAAAGAATAGATTTGAATTAGGTATATGAAGGCTCTGGTTGTCCAGAGCTTTTTTTATTAAAATAGAATAGGCACCACAAACTGAAAAACTAGGATTAATAAGCCTACCGCTATTAAGTTTAGCAACACCCCAACTTTAGCCATCTGAGAAACTTTTACGTGACCACTTGCAAATACAATTGCGTTAGGTGGAGTAGCCATAGGTAACATAAACGCACAACTACTGGCAATAGTTACGGGTATTAACAAATGTAAAACAGGAATCTCTAAACCTATGGCAATACCTGCAACTACGGGAGCCAAAACAGCAACTAAAGCCACATTGCTCATCACCTCTGTCATAAAAAGCATTAATAATATTAAAAAGGAGGCCATTAGTAGAATGCTAATGTCGCTAGTTGCAATATAGTTGGCAACCAAGTCTACAATTCCGCTCACAGACATGCCTTTAGCTAAAGCCAATCCTCCCCCAAATAGTATTAAGATACCCCATGCTAATTTAGAGGTGTCTTGCCATTGAATAATAAAATCTGCTTTTTTGGTATTGTAGGGTATAGCGAACAAAGCCAAGGCAGCAAAAATACTTATCATGGTATCCGATAAACCCAAATTTGGAAAAATTGAATTAATCAAGGTTCGGAATATCCATAAAAACACAGTGATTCCAAAGATAATTAGTACTTGTTTTTCCTTTCCAGACATGGGGCCAAGTTTGTTCAGTTCGTTTTGGATTACTGAGGTAGACGCATTAAAAGAAAGCCCCCTTGTTGGAAACATTAATTTCACCAGGACCATATAGGTAATACCTATCATGATTATGGAAAACGGTAAACCCATAATCATCCATTTTAGAAAAGATATTTGAATGTTATATTCGTTTTCTAACAAGCCTATCATAACAGAATTAGGAGGTGTTCCTATTACCGTTGCAACGCCGCCGGCATTGGCAGAAAAAGCGATGCCCAACATAACGCTAAGCGCAAAATTCTTATCCTTTTTGGTAAAACCGTCCGCATCATGAATTAATAAATTAATTACGGACAGTGCTATGGGTAGCATTACTACGGTACTCGCGGTGTTACTAATCCACATGCTTAAAGTGGCAGTTGCAATCATAAAGCCTAGGACAACTTTGTTGGGCGTTGTTCCGGTTATTCGTATAATATTAAGAGCTATACGTCTGTGCAAATTCACTTTTTCTAAAGCAAGAGCCATTACAAAACCCCCAAAAAATAGAAATACAATTGGACTGCCATAGTTGGCCCCAACTTCTGCTATAGGTAAAATATCCAGTAATGGAAAAAGAAGCAAAGGCAGTAGGGCGGTCACTGAAATTGAGGTAGCCTCGGTTATCCACCAAACAAGCATCCAAAGAGCAACCGCTATTACGGCATCACCTTTAGGGTTCACTAAATCAAAAGGTAAAAGGAGTACGGCTAAAAATAGTAAAGGCGCTATGATAAGTCCTAATCGTTTACTTAAATCCATAGTTGGTGGTATAAGTCCCCTAAACTAGTTTTTTTCTCTTTCTTATAAAAGCCTGATTTTTAATAGATGATAGAATCCGAAGGAATGGTAGGTAACTCGTATCCTCCGTAGTCCAAGACGATTTGTCCATCTTTTAAAGATTTCGTTCCGTTCTTATCCACTTTCGTTTCAAATAGATAAACTTTTTCCAAAGTTTTAAAGGAGTTAAAAATATCCGTTGGTTGGTCAAAACTACTACCGGATAAGTTGATGATATGCAGGTGTTCTAAATTTTTTAAAGCCACTATACCATTGCCTGTTAGTGAAGTATTGTCTAGTTTTAGGGTGGAAAGATTAGGGAGTTGTACCAACTTTTCAAAGATGGCATCCGTTACTTGTGTTCCTCCTAAATCGAGTTGGGCGATCTGTTGTCTAATGGGGATTAATTTTTCAAAATCTTCATCCTTAAAATCAGGTTTGTTGATGCAGGATACGCTTAAAAAATGGGTAGACTCGCTGATAGGATCAACATAAATTCCGAATTTTTCAATGCTCTGAATACTGTCTTGCGCTGCTTCAAGAACTTCTATTTTCGGATGGCCTTTATAGCTTTTACTAGGAAAAAAGGAGGTGAAAAGGTCCTTTTTTAACCCACTTTCTTTTACGGTTCCTTCAAACGGATGCCCAGCATCCATCCAAGCGGCTATCAATTTAATTTCTTCCTTGGTAGGTTGTTTTTTGCCTTCTGGTGGCATATGGTCATCATCTTCCATGGGCAATACCATACGGGCGTACAGTTCGCTCTCTTCGCTATGCGATGCCAAAACATCTCCGTTATCTCCACCTTTTAGAATACCTTCCTTGGAATGCAACAGCAAGCCACCTTTGTCTTTTTTGGGATTGTGGCAGCTAACGCATTTACTGCTTAAAATAGGTTGAATCACTTCCTCGTAAACGAGGGCTTTTTCCCAGTTTTCTTCGGTGAGTGCCAATTCTTTTTCTTCAATCACCTCATAGCCTAACATAGATTTTACCGCGTTAGGCAAGGGTTCTACCAGATATTCTTCGCCATGGGTAATGTTACCGCCATGGTGCCCAGTAAAGGAAATCAAAATAAAGGCCACAACACTTAAAATAGAAATGGGTGCCTTGGCCAAAAAATTTGCTGCTTTCTTCGGGGCGAGTTTTAGGTACATTGCGAAACAAAAAACAGCGGTTATAATCCCGGACCATAAATGCCATTTTACGGAGTCATAGGAATATCCTTCGCTTTGGTATTGCAAATAGCCAGAAATACAAGCCATTACTGCCGAAATGCCTGCCCAGAAATAAACGAGAGAAATAATTTTTGACCATTCATTCGCTTTTCGGTCATACCATTGCAGAAGCAGCGCCAAAATAATAAACCCAATGGGTAGGTGTACGATTAAGGGGTGCAAGCGCCCGAGTAATTGTTGCATCATTTCCATATACAAACTACTCCAAATTTAAACGTTGTTTTAGGGCTTGCATCATGTACACATTTGCCTTCCATTGGTCCGTAACCGGTAAATGGGAATAGGGCAAAGTGGGCATATAGTTTGGCGGTCCAAATTCGGTTGTTACCGTAAAAGTATCTTGATTTTTCCATTTACTTCGGATTATTTTCTCCCAAATATCTAGATGTCTATCCACTGCTTTTTTCCATTCCGGGGCTTGTGGGTCACTAACTTGGGGTCCTTCTGCATGGCCAACTCTGGCATGAATGTGATGGGTTCTTTTCATCACATCCTCAAGTTCGTCTTCTTGGGTATTCAATAGGGATTCGTGCACCACCATCCAGTGACTAATATCAAGATTCAATTTTAGTTCAGGGATGGCTTTTAAGTATTTCTTGGTATCTACCAAATTAAAACTAAATCTACCTCTATGAGTTTCGTGGTATACGGGTATATTATATTTTTTTGCGGCTTCGTTTGCAGCTTCAATAAAAGCCTTGTTCTGTTCAAAGGAATAAAAATCGTTGCCCGTATGGCAATTGATGTAGGCAGGTTTCCAAGCCGCGATTTTTTCGAAGTTTTTAGTGTAAGTCGCTAAACTTTCTTTGAATGATATGGACTTATTGGTGCCGTTTAGAAAACCAACCTGCAGACCATGTTTTTCTAAAGCGGATTTCAACTCTTTTTGGTCTTTTTCGTTCTTAGGAAACCAAGTTTCCAGTCCGTCATAACCAGAAGCTTTGGTTTTTTCGCAAAAGGCATCCCAAGAAATGGAACGACCCCAATCCGTTTGAAAAAAAAGTACTTTTTTTGTGGACTGTGCCATACCCAAAAGGGTAAAAAACGAGAGTGCAAAAGCTGTCAAAATCTTTTTAAGTATCATGTTTTGGTTGGTTTGCTTATTGGTCTATGCCAGTATTTCTTTAATAATTTTGCCCTCTACATCGGTCAATCTAAAGGGTCTGCCTTGAAAATCAAAAGTAAATTCTTCATGGTTAAAACCGAGTAAATGTAGAATGGTGGCATGTACATCGTGCACGGAGACCCTGCCTTCTATTCCAGAAAACCCAATATCGTCCGTAGCACCGTGCGAAGCACCTTTTTTAATGCCTCCGCCGGCCATCCACATCGTAAAAGCATCACCGTGGTGGTCTCTACCTTTGTAGGCCATTTCTTTGTTACCTCTGTTCTCCTGCATTGGCGTACGACCAAATTCGCCTCCCCAAACAATAAGGGTGTCTTCTAAAAGACCTCGTTGCTTTAAATCCATTATTAAAGCCGTCATAGGGCGGTCAATTTCACGACATTTGTTGCGCAATCCCAAATCAATAGAACCTTCACGTACGTTTCCGTGGGTATCCCATCCCCAATCGAATAATTGTACAAAGCGTACTCCATCTTCAACCAATTTTCTGGCCAGTAAACAGTTATTAGCAAACGATTCTTTTCCGGGCTCCACGCCGTACATTTGTTTAATTTGCTCGGGTTCGTTGTTAATGTTCATGACCTCTGGAACCGCAATCTGCATGCGGTAGGCCATTTCATATTGATTAATACGCGCTAAAATTTCAGGGTCAGCGTATTTTGCGTATTCCTCTTTATTGATTTTATTAATGGCATCAATAGCGCTTTTCTTTAGGTTTCGGGAAATTCCGTCCGGGTCATCAATATAAAGCACTGGGTCGCCTTTAGAGCGACATTGCACGCCTTGATAAACGGAGGGTAGAAAGCCGCTTCCCCAAACACTTTTACCGGCATCCGGGGTGTTTCCACCTGAGGTTAACACCACAAAACCGGGTAGATTTTGATTCTCTGAACCCAAACCGTATGTTGCCCAAGCGCCAATGCTAGGCCTGCCCAGTCTTGGACTACCCGTATGCATGAACAATTGTGCGGGACCGTGATTGAACTGATCTGTATGCACCGCTTTTAAAAATGCTACTTCATCAACTACCTTTTTAAAATGCGGTAGAAAGTTGGACACCCAGTTACCTGATTCGCCTTCTTGTTTAAATTCGGCTTGAGGCCCCATTAGCTTGGGCGTTCCCTTGATAAAAGCGAACTTTTTACCTTCCAATAAGGATTGCGGACAATCTTGTCCGTGGTATTTCTGAAGTTGCGGTTTGTAATCGAACATTTCCAGTTGCGAAGGTGCCCCGGCCATGTGCAAGTAGATTACCGATTTTACTTTAGGTCCGTAATGCGGAGCCAAGGTAGCAAGTGGATTCAAATCCCTTTCCGTGAAACTGCTTTGGGCAATTGCTTTTGGTTTTTGCAGCGGATCACAACCCATAAAAATAGAACTCAAGGCCAAACCACCCATGCCTTGGGCGCAACTTTTGATAAAGTGCCTTCTGGTCTTGGCTTGGGTTTCTCTTTCGAGCTTTTCCCGTAATAATCTGTTTACGATATCGGTATGGTGTTTCACTTTTCTAGTTTTAGGCTTTGGTTAAAAATTCATCCAAATTCATAATGGCATTGGCCACAACGGTAAGGGCACTCAGTTCTGGGCTTGGTTGTTCCTCAAAATGTAAAAAGAGTTCGTGCGCCGTAGGGTCCTTTTTAAACGCTGTGAGAGAACTTTCATAAAGCTCCACAAGGGCATTTAGTTTTTGAGCTTCTATTTTGGAAAGGGTTGCTTTTTCGTACGCTGCGCCAATACTTTTTTCAATATCGGCAACATTAAAACTATTTTTTGCCAAATGGTAAGAAGCCTCTAAATACACGGGGTCGTTAAGCGTAACCAGTGCTTGTAAAGGTGTATTGGTTACCGTTCTTCTAATGGTACAGACTTCTCGTGAGCCTGCATCAAAGGTCAGAAAAGAAGGGTAGGGGCTTGTTCGTTTTAAATAGGTGTAAACCCCTCTTCTGTAACGGTCTTCGCCTTTGCTTTCTACCCATTTAGCACCATTGTAAACGGTCTGCCAAACGCCATCAGGTTGTGGTGGCATAACCCCTGGACCGTACATTTTATTACTTAAAATTCCAGCTACGGCCAAAGCTTGGTCTCTAATTTGTTCCGCCCCTAAACGAATTCTAGGTCCACGCGCGTAAAATTCGTTTTCCGGGTCTATTTGATACATTTTCGGACTGCTTTCAGAACTTTGGCGGTACGTTCCGGACATAACGATTTCTTTTATAAGTGCTTTAAGGCTCCAGTTCATTTCGTTCATAAACCGGAGGGAGAGCCAATCTAAAAGTTCCGGATGGGAGGGAGGTTCGGATTGCGAGCCAATATCTTCTACCGTAGATACAATTCCCCGGCCATAAATTTGATGCCATACGCGGTTCACCAAAGTACGGGCCGTTAGCGGATTCTTTTTGTCTACCATCCATTTGGAAAGACCCAATCGGTCATCAGGCCAATCATTGTTCCAGGCATTTAAACTAGCCGGTACACCGGGTTTCACGGTATCGGTCTTGGTAAGCCAACTTCCTCGGTCGAACAACTGCGTCGTTCGCTTCATATACTCCGGGTTTTCGGCCATAATGGGAACGGTAAGCGGGTTTGTGTTCAAGAGTTCTAGGAAGTCTGAATTAATGTTGTTCCACCCAGGTTCATTTTTTCCTGGTATATCAGGAATAAAACCCACCCAATAGAGGTTTAGGATATTTACTTCTTTGGCAACCGAATTGTTTTGTGTTTCAATATAGATATTCGTTTTTTCGGATATCCGTTTAATAGGAAATCGGGAAGTGGTGTTGTTTTTAGCTTTGTTGATCGTAAACTGACCCAGTATAGGGCCGTTGGCGTCTCCTTTTCTAATGGTTATTTTAGTACCATTGTAGTGGGAGCGGTAATTTAGATATACAAAACTAGCTTCTTCCGTATAGGCATTTTCGATAATGGTGCTGCCGTAATCCCAATAAACTACCGAGGCATGGTCATCATATACACTGTTTTTGAACTCCTTAAAGAAATGCGATTTGTAAACGGGTTCTGTAAACTGTAAAAAATCCTTTATTTTTTTGACTCTAGCTTTATCGCCATAATTAGCAATCCAATCAACTACCTTATTCACTTTTTCTTGCTGTTCCGGTGTGTACATTTTTAGAACAGGAGATTCATTAGGAACATCCTCGTCCCTGGTATTATTAAAAAATGCCATTAGGTTATAATACTCCTTATGCACAAAGGGGTCGTAGGGGTGGCTGTGGCACTGAACGCACTCCATGGTGGTGCTCTGCCAAACAGAAAAAGTAGTGTTGATACGGTCCATAACCGCGGCTACCCTAAATTCCTCATCGTCCGTACCGCCTTCATCATTATTCATGGTGTTTCTGTGGAAAGCAGTGGCAATTAGTTGATCAACAGAGGGGTCTGGTAAGAGGTCTCCCGCAAGTTGCTCAATGGTAAATTGATCATAGGGCATGTCTTGATTTAAAGCATCAATGACCCAATCACGATACTTCCATATTTCTCTTCCTCGGTCTTTTTCATACCCTTTGGAGTCGGCATATCGGGCCAAATCTAACCACCAAGTCGCCCATTTTTCCCCGTATGCAGAATCGTTCAATAAAGAATCTATTAAGGATTCGTATGAAATGATACCGGCTTCAAAATCCTGCAATTCTTTCTCTGACGGAGGTAGGCCGATAATATCAAGAGCCGCCCTTCTGGCAATAACGTTCTTGGGAGCCGAACCATTGGGAGTAATTTCTTTATCGTTTAATTTGGCCAAAATGAAATGGTCGATGTCATTTTTGATAAAATCGGACGCATCCTCGGGAACAAAACTGGCCTCCGATGTAATAGAAGGTACCGTAACTTTTTCAGGAAGTGAATATGCCCAATGTTCGCCCCATTCAGCACCTTGGTCTATCCATTTGGTCAACAATTCGATTTCTTCTTCGGGTAATTTTTTTGCTTCATAGGGCATGCGAAGCTCAGGATCATCAGAATGCAACCTTTTTATAAATTCACTTGCCGACGCATTGCCTTTAATGATGGCCGGTTTTCCAGATTCTGTAGCTGCAAAAGCCTCTTCCTGGAATAATACGCTAAACCCTCCACTTTTTTTGACGCCGCCATGGCACGAGATACATCTTTTATTGAGGATGGGTTTTATTTGGGTGCTAAAATCTACACGCTTCTCAGGTTTACACGCAAGGCTTAAAAATGTAAATAGAATTAGATAAAAAATATAGTTTATAGTTTTCAATTATGTAGTATTATCAATTTAATCAGTGTTAGAATCACTATATCTAAACTGATTTAAAATTAATAGGATACTTATTTATAAAACTGGACTATATTACTATAAGTATGGATAATACACTTTAAAGTTTTTAGTTCGCTTTTCTGTAAGCTAAAGGAGAGCAGCCTATATTTTTTTTGAAAAGTCGGGTGAAATAAAATGGATCTTGGAATCCTAATTTAAAACTGATTTCTTTAATGCTTAAATCAGTGAATTTTAGATATTCGCAGGCTTTTTGTGTTTTTTTTAGATTAAAAAATTGAATTAGCGAATAACCCGTTTGTTTTTTAAACGTATTTAGTACATAGCTATTGGAATAATTAAAACGTTCAGCAATATCTTTTGTCTTTAACGTTTTGTCTAGGTTTTGGCTTAAATAACCTTTAATTTTTTCCACGAGGGTATTAGAGAATACAGGATTATTCTTTTCAATATCTGCATACAATAAAGAGGAAATAAAATTGAGTCCTAAAAGATTGGCATATTCCAAATAGGATAGGGCATGTTCATTTTTAATTAACGTATATACCTGATTAAATTGGCCAATTCTATCTTCTGTGTAGGCTGCTACTGGATTTTTACAAGATAAATTTTGAAACTTTCTAAAAATACCTAGGGCTAAATCGCCATTAAAATGCATCCAATATATGCTCCAAGGTTTTTTTGAATCCGCTTCATAAATATGCGCCACATTTTTTGGCAAAACGCAAAACGTGTTAGCGCTTAATTGTGTTTTGTAATTCTTATATTCTATTGAGCCAAAACCGTCTGTACAATATATTAATATGTATTCCTCAGCGCCTTTTTTTCTATGTACATAATGGCCATGAGCTTTTGGATAGTAGCCAATATCCGTAATATAAAAGCTTTTGGAAAGTAGATTCTCTTTTAGTTCTTTTTGTATAGGTTTTGGAAGAACTATCATTTTTTGCCCTAGAAAACCATGGTTGGATGTTTTTTTGGTATTTATCAATTTAAAATAGGGTATTAGCAGTTGGCCTTAGTCGTAACTAGACATTTTTTTGTTAAACTAAGTTATATAATGTAGACCAAAAAGAAAAGTACAGCATTGCTGTCCTTTTCTTATGTAATACTAAGTGGTGAATCTTTTAGCCAGTGTACTTGGCTAAAAGTGCTTCAGCTGTTTTTTCTACCTTAATTTGGCCTAACTTAGATAGGTTTTTAGTGCTCTTATCCCATTTTTTGCCGCTTAAACCAGCAGCAGCCCTTAGGTCTGCCAATGGCATTTCTCCCTTTGGTTTAAGAATGTCTATAATAGCTTTCTCCTCGTCAGTAAGTTCTACTTTTTTCTTTTCTGGTCGCATTTGCGGAAAGAAAAGAACTTCTTGTATAGAAGAATTATTGGTCATTAACATGACCAAACGGTCTATGCCTATACCTATACCAGATGTAGGTGGCATACCGTACTCTAAAGCACGTAAGAAGTCTTGGTCAATAAACATAGCCTCATCGTCACCTTTTTCAGAAAGCTTCAATTGGTCCTCAAAACGTTCTCTTTGGTCAATAGGATCATTCAACTCAGAATACGCATTGGCTAATTCTTTACCATTTACCATAAGCTCAAAACGTTCTGTTAATCCAGGTTTACTTCTATGTGCTTTAGTAAGCGGGCTCATTTCTTTTGGGTAGTCTGTAATAAATGTAGGTTGTATGTAATGATGCTCGCATTTTTCACCAAAAATCTCATCAATTAATTTACCAACGCCCATGGTATCATCCACTTCCAAGCCTAGATTTTTAGCAGTTTCTCTAAGCTTGGCCTCGTCCATTCCAGAAACATCTATACCCGTGTGTTCTTTAATAGCATCTAAAATAGGAACACGCGCATAAGGAGCCTTAAATTCAATTTGGTTTTCACCAACGGTTACTTTTGTACTCCCGTTGGCATCTAAAGCAATTTTTTCTAACAATTGCTCGGTGGTATCCATCATCCAATTGTAATCCTTGTAGGCAACGTATAATTCCATTACCGTAAATTCCGGATTATGGGTGCGGTCCATTCCTTCGTTTCTAAAATCCTTAGCAAACTCGTAAACACCATCAAAACCACCAACAATCAATCGTTTTAGGTATAATTCGTTAGCAATTCTTAGGTATAGTGGAATATTTAATGCGTTATGATGCGTTAAAAACGGTCTTGCCGCTGCACCACCTGGAATGGGTTGTAAAATTGGGGTCTCTACCTCTAGATACCCTTTTGCATTATAAAATTCACGTATACTATTGGTAATTTTTGTTCTTTTGATAAAGGTCTCTTTAACCTTTGGGTTTACCACTAAATCTACGTACCTCTGGCGGTAACGCATTTCGGGGTCGTTAAACTCATCATATACATTGCCTTCTGCATCGGCTTTTGGTAAAGGTAAAGGTCTTAAGGCTTTGCTTAATAAGGTGAAATTTTTGACCATTACAGTTTTTTCACCAACTTGGGTGGTAAACAACTCCCCCTCAACACCAATAATATCACCTATATCTAGCAGTTTTTTGTAAACTTCATTATACAGGTTTTTATCTTCGCCCGGACAAATTTCATCACGGTTAAAATATACTTGAATTCTTCCAGCACTGTCTTGTAATTCTGCAAAAGAAGCTTTTCCTTGAATTCTTCTACTCATTAGACGTCCGGAAATAACCACTTTTTTACCCTCTTGATAGTTTTCCTTAACCTGTTTAGAGGTGTGGTCTACTGGGTATAGGGCGGCAGGATAGGGGTCAATGCCTAATGCTCTAAGTTTGCCTAATTTTTCTCTACGTACTAATTCTTGCTCTGACAGTTGCATGGGCTAAAAAAATTAAAGCGCAAAATTACACTTTTGCGCTTTAATATCATGAACATATTATAATCTGTTTGTTGTGTGGTTAGGAACATATTTTTGGTGACTTATAATGGCTAATAGGTCTGCTTCCCAAGATAAAATAGGTGTTTCTACAATGCGGTTCAATTCTTGTTTGTTTTCTATTACAATTAAAGTGGGGACTCTTTTAAGGTTGTAAACGGTTGCTTTACCATCAGGGCTCGTCTTATAAAATTCTTTTCTGCCGTCTACTGCTATTAGTTCTAATTGGTTTTTTGGAAAATTGAGTTGTTGTAGTAATTTCAAAATTTTTGGTACTTCTCTTTTACTATCCCCACACCAAGTACCCATGAATAGCAAGATTTTTTTATGGGTAATTTTTTCTGCTATTTGCGGAATAAGGGATTGGTCTATGCTAGCTTTTTTAAAATTAGGTGTAAACCAGTTTTTATACGGTGCTGCTTCTAAATGCTCTTGGGTTATTTTTCCCAACAAGAATGGTGTTCCGCTTTTGAATCGTAATTCGGTTTGGGCGTTTAGGTTGATGATAAAAAAGAGCGTAAGACTTGTAAAAAATAGATTTTTCATGATGTTTTGGATTTTTAGGCCAAAATCACTCTAAATCCTTTTTGTTTGAAGCTTTAAGGGGTTGAGATAGGGTCTAGACCCCCGGTTGAAATTTAATCAGACAGGTATTTGCTTAGCATTTCTCGGTCTGTAATACCCAGTTTTTTATAGATGTTGTTTATGTGGGTTTTTACGGTGCTTAAGCTTATAAAAAAATCTTTGGCAATTTCTTTATTACTTTTTTTAGCTGCCATTGCCTTAGCAATTTTAAGTTCTTGTGGGGTTAGTATTGCTGTTAGGTAAGCCCTAGATGAAGTTCTTTTAGTTCTGCGATATAAAATAAATACAACCAATAGCCCCCCAACTATACTTAGAACAATCCAAAAAACATTAAGTGTGGTGTAAGTATCTGCGGCTACCAAGCCAAGTGAAGCCAATTTTTGATTGATTTGCTTATTAAAATTGGAGTCTAAAGTGGTGGGTTTGGCTGTTTTAAATAGCGGTTTTTTAGTTTGATTTTCTTTTAAAAAACTCTTGTAAGCATCATAGGTTTCTGCAGTTGGGTCACCCAAATAAAATAAGATATAAGCATCTAAAAGCGGTTCGTTTTGTGCCTGGGCAAATTCATGAAATTTGGTAAACCACTGGTTAAGTTTTAATTGCTTTTCAGCAGAAGTCTCTTTGCCCGAAAAATCATGTATAAACTCATTTTTCAATGCCTCAAAATCCAGAAACCCTTTTGCTATTGGATTGGTACCTTCTATGCTGCAAAAGGCTTCACCAAAATCAGACATCGGAAAGTGTAGACTGTCCTTATTTTTTGCTAAAAATAAAATTGATTTGGTGTCTTCGCAGGCTTGCATAAAATGTTTGTTGCCAACAGTGTCATTACAAGTATCTATATGTAAGCGTAAAAGACTATTGTACTTAGGGAGTTGGTTGCCACTAAACTCAAAATCACCTAAGCTATCCGTTGTGGTTTGTTGTATAATTTGGTCTAGATATACTCTTTCTGTCTTGTTTAAATCGTTTATAAGCGATAGGTATATGTTTTTGTTTTTAAATCTATCGGTCACAGAACCTTTAAACTGATATTGCCCTATGCAAATAGACGGTAAAAGCAAAAAAAGAAGTAGAAATTGGCGCACCCTAACTATTTTTGTAACAAAGAACCCTAAAATACGTCCAATAGGTACATCAATCAAAATAAATCATGAGTTTAATTAGAGTATTATTGGCCATTTTATTTCCGCCATTAGCCGTAATTGGCAAAGGATGTGGGTCTTTTTTAATTGTATTGTTATTAACCTTTTGTGGATGGGTGCCCGGGGTAATCGCGGCGCTGGTTATACTAAATAATCCAAACTAAATAATAATGAAAACAGCTAAATCGGTTTTGGCCATTCTTGTAACAGTGCTATTTGTAGCCTGTAATTTTACGGAAGAAATATATCTTAATGAGGACGGCTCTGGAAAGCTGAATATTGGATTTGATGGGAGCGAAATGATGAGTATGATACCCTCAGATTCCGTAAGAACTGGAGAGGTTATGGATTCTACCATTGTATTTAAAGATTTAATAAAAGAGAAAAAAGATAGTATTGCAACCCTTAGCCCTAAAGAGCAAGAGGAGTTAATGCGTTTGGAGCCCTTTAGCTTACGTATGCAAATGAACGATGCTGAGGGGTTAATGAGGTTTGATATGTTTGGAGATTTTCAAAAAATCTCTCAAATGAACGATGCTTTTAATGCCTTCCAGAGTGCAAGTACGGTTGGTCCGTCTGCAGGGTCCAAACCTATGCCCAAACAAGCTGATGGTAGCGCAACAAAGGTGGACTATTCTTTTAAGAGAAATACGTTCAAAAGAACAGCTAAAATAGTAGACCAAGCATTATTTAACCAAAGTGTAGATAGTTTGGCAAGCGCAGAGATGTTTTTGGGTGGTTCTACTTATACTTTTAAATACCATTTTCCAAGACGGATTAAAAGCACAAATTTAGATGAGGCTACCTTTTCTATGGATGGAAAAACCTTAATCTACGAAGCTAATTTTCTAGAAATGCTTAAAGACCCAGAATCTATACAGATAGAGGTAGAACTAGAAGACTAGATTGCCTATTTTGTATCTTTGTGGCATGAATAAAAAGGTGTACTTAGAGGATTTAGGGCAGAAGGACTACAAAGAAACTTGGGATTACCAAGAATCGCTATTTAAAAATATTGTAGATGTAAAGATTAAAAATAGAAGGGAAGATGCAGGGCTAGAAACCCCAAATCATTTTCTAC
The DNA here is from genome assembly GCF_056160685.1 of Croceivirga sp. ABH4_376. Taxonomy (NCBI): domain Bacteria; kingdom Pseudomonadati; phylum Bacteroidota; class Flavobacteriia; order Flavobacteriales; family Flavobacteriaceae; genus Croceivirga; species Croceivirga sp. ABH4_376. Next base: position 118,530 of record NZ_JBSWXQ010000006.1, read on the forward strand.
TTGTAGAGCATCCACATGTTTATACCCTAGGTAAAAGTGGCGATATGGCCAATCTTTTGGTAGATGAAAAAATTCTGGAAGAAAAAGGTGCTACATTCTATAAAATTAATAGGGGAGGAGATATTACCTATCACGGCCCCGGACAAGTGGTGGGTTATCCCATTTTAGACCTTGATAATTTCTTTACCGATATACACAAATACCTCCGTTTTTTAGAGGAGATGGTGATTCTTACTTTGGCCGAATACGGATTGAAAGCGGAACGCTCAGAAGGGGAAACTGGCGTTTGGTTAGATGTTGGTACTCCGTTTGCACGTAAAATATGCGCCATGGGCGTACGAGCCAGCCGTTGGGTTACTATGCACGGATTTGCTTTAAACGTAAATGCGGATTTAGGGTATTTTGATTTGATGATTCCCTGTGGAATTAAAGATAAGGCCGTTACTTCTTTAAATGTGGAACTGGGCAAAAAAGAGGTGGATATGGACGAGGTGAAGGAAAAACTTTTAAAGCATTTTGCTGCACTTTTTGAGGCGGAAATGATAAAAGAAAAAACCTCGGTGTGAGACGAGGTTTTTTTATAGGTTTCAAACTTTTAATATTCCAGATTGAAATAATCCAGTACTTCATAATAATTGTTAGGGTCTATGCCATCGCTCTTCATTTTAGCCAGAATTGTATTTGAATCGGATTTTCCTGTGGTTGTTGAGCTCGATGATATTATGACGATTTTTAACTCGTCAAAGTAACCTTGATTGATTTCCACGATAGCTCCTGTTTGTCTTGAATAAAAATATATATTAATGAAACCCTCTCTAAGTTCCACTTCCACTGAAAGTGTATATGCGATACCAGGTATTGGATACCAAAGACCATTAACGCCGTCTGCATATAAATATGCTAATATTGCGTCATCTCTTAATACATTATCGGTCAATTCTTCAAAAGGTATTTCAAACTTTTCTCCTGAATAAGTTAAAATATTAAAGTTATATGTATTCACATTGGTATTCCCATCCTGGCCATTGGTCCCGTCTTGGCCATCTTCTCCATCTTGTCCGTTCGTGCCGTCCTGACCATTTTGTCCATCAGTACCATCGTTTCCGTCCTGACCTGGCTCTCCTTGGTCCCCTTTAGGACCTTGGATGCCCTGGGGTCCTTGAGGTCCGACCGCGCCATCAATACCATCCTCGACAGAGCATGAAACAATGAATAAGGCACTAAATGCCAGCAGTAATAGTTTACTATTTAAAATTTTAGTTTTCATTTTCGTGTATTTATAAGTTTTTACATAGCGAGAAACTTGTGTATTGCAGTATTACTCGAACTCAACATTAAAATTTATATATAATCCAGAACCATCTATTTCAAGAAATGGCAATATGAGTGGCTCTCCTTCGGTTTCACTGAAATCGAGAAAGGTGCCACCTGTAAGAATAGTTCCATCCATTTCAACATACTGGATTTGAGGATCGATGGCTGAAACGTCTGAACCAGAAGGAAAAGAGAAGGTTATTGAATTGTTGCTATCACTTATATTTCCATAAACATCTTCATCTATTGGATTGAATTCTGAAGCGGCATCAAGAATGGCCCAATTGAATATTTCGCTTAAGTTTCTTGAGGTAAAGTTTTCTTCAACTGAAACCAAATAAGATTTTGCCGTACCGTCTTCTGCTGTAATGGTATAGGTTACTGGCACTGTAAAATCTTGAGGCCCTTTGGGACTATAATCCGCCCCTTCTGAAACGCTTATTACTGGTGTCAAGGCTTCGGCTACATTTAATGGAAATATTGCTGCGTTAAGATTGGTGCCATCAATTTCAGCAGTGACATCAACGATTAATCGTTCGGGTTGATCTTCCGCAAGAAATTGAAAAGACAACATCTCGTTCTCACCACTTAAAACTTCTGGTTGTGGTTCTTCATTTTTTGAACAAGCCGTAAAAATGAGCAATAGGGCTCCCGTGCAAATACTTGCTTTTACATTTTTCATGATAATAAAATTTAGATGATTGTTATTTTAGAAAGGCGTTATTAAAATTTCGACACGCCTGTTTTTTTGTTTGTTTTCATCGGTAGTATTCGGTACCAAAGGTTTGCCTTCGCCATAGCCGTTTTCTTTCCATTTAAAGGCCACTTCACCCAATTCTTGTTTGAGTATTTTGGCCACACTTGCCGCTCTTTTTTTAGAGAGGGTCATGTTGTTTTGAGTGGAGCCTACATTATCAGTATGTCCATCAACTGAAATTGTGCCTTTGGGAATGTTTTTAATTTGTGTTGCTAAGGCTTTTACAGCAGCTACACCTTCAGGCTTGAGTTCAAATTTTCCGGTATCAAACAAAACGGCACTGTCCAAACTCAATCGTAATGCCCCACCAATGGTGGCTACGGCATCAATATCGGCACCGGGCACCGCGCTGTAGGTATCCAAATCGGTAAACCGAACGTAGTTGAACGTATCTCCGGGATTTATGAAAGGTTCAATGTCGATTTGGGCCGTGCCGCCTTCAATTTTACCGATATCCACCCAGTTTTGTCCATCTTTAGAAATTTCTAAAAGTGTTGGTTCTATGGCACCTACTTCAAAGACAAAAAGATCGGGTCCGTTGACATCAATAAGCACATTGTCAACAAATTGAAAAGTCAACATGCCTTTGGTACCCAAGTTGCACATTTTGCTATAATCTTGTAACCTGCGGTCGTAATCGGGTTCGTTTAAAGCGGCATTCGGATTGGCCGAACTTGCCCCATCGCCCCTGTCAAAAGAAATTACCTGATCGGCAAAAGAAAGTTTGCCTAGTGGTAGAAATACATAATCGTCATGGTCGGAAAGATATACTTCACTCAGGCCATCCTTATCACTGTACCAACTTGGGTTTTCTTTATAAAACTTGGTTTCTGCCCTTTTGCAATTGGCCAAGAACTTTTTGGCAACTGCCACTTGCTTTTTCTTTTGGGCCTTCATGCGTTCGGTAAACTTTTCAGAAACCGAAGCCTTTTTCAATTGTTGTTCAATCTCTTCGGATAGATTGCCTTTTGCTAATTCTTTAGCCTCACTGGCCGTTTTTGGGTGAATTTGGGCTGGTGTTTCCTTCAGCATTTGATATTCCTCTTCGGTTACCTCCATGAGTTCAGCCAATTGGGAATCATCAAGTTCTTGAAGTACCATTTGCTGTTTGTTTTCTTCAATAAACTTTTCGATGATGAGGTAGAACTCTTCTTTTCTTAATTCCGCTTCAATGTAGGAGATGTCAACCACCCCATCGGCCCGCAGAAATTCTTGAGGTATTCGTTTCAAAGACTCTCGAATGGCATAGCGCAGACTGTCTTTTCTTTTCTTCTCCAAATTTGACTTTCGAAAGATGAACTTTAACTCTTCCAAAGGTGCCACGGTCTTGGACTTTGTCTTTTTCAACTCATCGATAAAAGCGTATGCTTTTTGTCGTAATCGGTTACCTTCAGACCCTTCAAACTTGTTTTCTTTTTTCAAGACATCCATTTCTGCTTTGTAAGCAAAAAGCTGATCGGATTCATCGGAATCAAGCCCAAAAAACGTTTTGAACAAAGGCTTTAATTCTTCGGGGTCCACGTCGAATTTAGATTGCTCCTTATCATCTTCCTCGACTTTGGGAATTTCATCCCATTCAGGTTCGGCTGCCTTTTTTTGGGCCAGAAAATCTTCTTCAATAAACACGGTGCCAACCTCAGTTTTGTCCTCAGCATTGGTATCATGAGAATTTCTGGCGTTTCTATTTGAATTCCTATCGTGTTCTCTTGCTTTCGATACTTCTAAATCGCTTTGGTTTTCTTTTTCTTTGGATGAATTTGAGTTGCAGGATGCTAAAGCAAATGTCAAAACTAAAAGAGCCAGATAAAGGGAGATGTAATTTCTATTTATAGGTAGCATAGCGTGTCTTCATGAATTCGTAATAGATAAAGCCATATTTATTGTACCAATTATCTTCTCCCAGCATGCGTTCACATTTATTTATCTCCATGAGATTCTTGTACAATAATTTGGTGATTTGCTCATGCTTGTCTTTATAGGACTGGTCAAACTTTTTCATTGACTTCATAATCTTTATTCTTTTGTTTTTCCAGGCCAATGAACCGACTCCACTGGAGCTTGAAAAATTATCACCGAACGAAAGACCGAAATCTGTGACCTTTTTGTTGTATTTGCCTATTTTTGAGAGTTTTTCAAGACTGTACCTTCTTTTATGAAGTTCTTTGTACGCCTTTTTTAAACATATACAACCTTCACTCTTCCTGTCGTTACTACTGTTCGATGTTTGCCTTCTTCCACTATCTATATCTGACGTATTGTTTTGGCCTGGCCTATTTTCTTCCCCTTGGCTTCCTTCACTCAAATTTGTGTTTTCACCCTCTTTGGGCAGACCTTTATCATCAATATTGGCTTCAATTTCATTCATGATATATTCTTGGTCATCAACACGTTCAGGGTCAATTTGTTTTGGGGCATGTGGGTAATCGCCATAATCAAGTAGATGCCCATCCTTGTCATACTTAGGCATTCTAGTGTAAGTGCCAGAAGAGCCGTTGCTTTCTACAAAAACATTTTCTTCAGGCATCCAGTTCGGATCGTATTTTAATGGTGCGTCAGGATAGTCTCCCGGATTTTTGAGATTACCATTTTCATCATATTTTGGGAGCCTTCTATAATCACCGGATGATGACTCGCCAGTAAATGGATTTTCAGCAGGTTCCCAATTTGGGTCGTATTTGATAGGTGCATCAGGAAAATCACCTGAGTTTTTCAAATTACCATATTCATCATATTTCGGTAATCTTCTGTATGTACCGGTACTCCCTTCACTTTCAACAAAAACATTTTCTTCAGGCACCCAGTTTGGGTCATATTTTACGGGCGCATCAGGATAATCGCCTGAATTCTTTAGGTTGCCGTTTTCATCATATTTGGGGAGTCTTCTATAGGTTTCAGAAGACGATTCTCCAGTAAACGGATTTTCATTATTGGGTTCTTTGGCTTCATAATTACTTGACGAAATCATTTCTGTACCCCCACTATTTTCGCGTTGGTTCGAGGAGCTTGAATTTTCTGAATCGTAATCCATACCATCTTCTGAAAATGTATTTTCACTTTTGCCTCCTTCTTTATACTTGTCATCTTGGGAACCATCTTTTTTATTCTGTTCAAAATCACCATCCATGGAGCCGCCCTCACTTGCATTGGCAGTGGCTATACAGCTAGATGGTAAGGAGGGTTGACCTGCTGGGCTAAGCTCAGGTTCAAATTCTATGTCCTCTTCTGATAAGAGATCTTCTTCATCTTTTTTATCTTTATCGTATTCATCTTCTATTGCCTCTCTTATTTTTTTGTTACTGTTATTTATAAGTTCCTGCATTTGAGGAGTTTGCCTAGAATTGTTTAAAGAGTTGCCGTGCGGTAAAACTTTGCCTGCATGGAGTGAACAAAGACTAAAAAACATTAAGATAATACTTAGTGTGTTCCTATTCTTTCGGAATATTATAAAAAACAATAACCCGATTATGATAATGGCTAGAGCGATAAGAATAAAAGCTAGGCTTTTAGTTGTGAAAATTGATGTGGTTTTATCAGTTTCTAAAGTTTGAGAATCACTGTCATTTATTGAGGGTTGCTTAGTGCTGATATCAACAAATAAGTTGCTGGTTGGGAAAAGTTCTGGACCTGCAGAAATAGCCACAATGAAAGGGATACCTTTTTCAGCGGCAGAGATGATTATGCCAAATTCCAATGCAGTCCTAAAAACACTTTTGAATTCTCCATTTTTAGTTGAGCCTTGTCTTTGAATATCATCCCAACCCTTTTTGACAATTTTTACATCCAGTTGGTCTCCATTTTCTGTAAAGACCTGTACCATTGTGTTTCGGAGAATATACCCTAAGCTTTTAATGGCAATCCTACTTTCCTCTCCATCCGTTACTCCTGAGAAGTAACGAACGGTAAAATTTTCACCTTCCATTGGAACTGGAAGTTCTTCTTTTACCACAGGAATTTCTTTTTCATCATCAATTGACGGTGGGGTAAAATCTTGTTCGTTTTGTGCGAGAAGGTTTCCGAAAATGGAAAATGTCAACAGGCAAATTGCGATTGTGTATTTTGTCTTCATCATTTTGAGTTTTTAAAGATTGCTTCCATCTCTTTTTTGACATCGGAGAAGGCAATGTTGTTAAAAGAAAGGTCGGTTACCGTGATTTCGGCATCTTTTTGATTGGCTAAAAGCGAGCCCTCATATTGAATGTGCAGGTTTTGCAATTGGGCATTACCTGATGCCATGTCTTCACCTATGGTTACTTGGCCAGCAATACTACCATTGGGGTTGGTTTCAGTTGTTCTTTCATTATAGAGATAAATGGCATGTATTCGTTTGCCATCTTTGCCATGTTGTTTAATCTGAACGGAGGCTTCAAACAATTCTTTTGTGGCTTCGTTAAAGCTGAGGCTCAAATGCTCCTTTCCTGGATTAAGATATTTGGTGAAGGTGAGCGTTAACATTCTTGTGCCTTTGTTCTTGTTGTCCACCAAAACACCTGAAGCTTCGGTATAGCTCCAAGGCGTTCCGTTGATATAACATAGCACATTATCGTTAGGTGTGGCTGCTTGGGTATTTTCCTCGGTTTTTATTTTTGAGGTTGGTCTTTTAGAGGGCTTGTTCTCTTTGCAACCGAAACTGAGTAGTTGTAAGATTCCAAATATGACTAAGACTTTTTTCATGACTATCAATTAAAATATTCCTTTGTATTCCGTTGCGTCCAGAGTGAAAGTAATTGTTCCAATTTCGGTACAGAGCATATGTACTTTCTGCGGTTTTTTCTTAGAAATGTCTACCATGTCCATTTCTAGAGGGATACCTTCAACCAAACTCATCCATTGTGGGTCTATACCTTCTTTTGTGGAATTTTTAATGGACATGTTCTTGAACTTTTCTGGATACGAAAATCCAGTATTTTCTGCCACCCAAACGGTACCGTTAAAATCGGTTCCAGACACCTCATATCCTTTACAGGTGTATTCCAAAATGGTTTTGGCCTGGCCGTTGGGTTTTACCGAAATATCGCTGTAATCGGTATCCTCCATTATTTTGTTGGGAGAAAACTTCATTGAGGTACGAGATTTTTGTCCATTAAGATCCATTAGCGAATGGATTTTGTTTTCGCCTAAATCGATGATGGAATAGATTTTTTCATTCGGCTTCATTTCCATGGTTGTGGCCATAACATCGTCTTCCGCACCAAAAAAATAGGTGATGGGCATTACGTCATTATCTGTAGTGATTTCCATTACGTATTTTGTGTTGAAAGCATAAGCTTTATCGGCCTCAGCCCCCATTTCTATACCGTTGTTTTCTTTTTTGGTAAAAACGCTATCGATGGTTTGGTCGGTTTTTTTTGAGGTTTCGCGTTCAACTCTGCGCTCAATGGTTCTTTCGGCGGCCCTTTGTGCTTTTTTTCCAAGATTCTTCAAAAATTGGGCTTCGGTGGGTAACGTGGGCACTAGAAATAGTAGACACAACGCCAATAGATTTTTGTGAGTTCTCATTTTAGTTTTGTTTTTCAGGTTTTTTAATGCTTTCCGCGAACATTTTTTCCAAGGACACTTTTAGGGAATCTTTTTGCTTTGGGTCCAAGCTTTGGTCATACAAAAGGTACATGGCCCTCATTTTTGATTTTGTTTCAGGGTCCATTTTAGACCTATTTAAAAGATCCTCATAGCTTTTTACATCTTTAAAAGGGTCTTTGGTACCGTCAAGGTCTTCTTCCATATCTCCAAAAAGAGTTCCGAACAGTTTGGCTTGTTCATCCATCAGGTTCATTTCTTTTTTTGGAGTTTCTTTGGTGCCGGAGGATTGTTTTTTATCCTGTGCCATAAGCCCGAAGCAGCACGACAGAATAATTGTCAAACTGAATAAAAGTTGTTTTTTCATCTTCTTAATTTTTACTGTTTTACTTTAATGTATTTCCCTTGTCAGGGTTAACATCCAATTTTTTAAAAGTCGTTCTTTGGATAACCTTGTTTTTGTCCGTGATGATTATTACGTAATCACCATGGTTCAAATGGGTCACATTTAAATAGATTTCTGTGCTGTCCATTTTGGAAAGGTCTCCTTCAAACACCCTTTTCTCATAATCATTTTTCAATTCTATTTGGGAACTATTTTGGTTTCAGTTCAAAACTAGATGAGAAGGAAAAATAGAGTTATCACGTATGTAACAATAGCTTTAACTATTGTAACATGCATAATATATAGTTGAAAATCAATCTATTGAAAAATAAAAAAATGTAGAAAAACTTATAATGGGTAAATTTTTTTCTCTCTAGCCTTTGGTCAGTTTGTGCTGTATTCAGTTGGTGAGACGCCAAAGTGTTCTTTAAAGCATTTGGTAAAATAAGAATGGTTGTTGAACCCGACAGAGTAACCAATTTCTGAAATGTTTGCATCGGATTTTTTTAAGAGTCCGGCAGCAAGCTTTAACCGTTGAATTCTAATGAACTCTGTAGTGCTTTGCCCGGTTAAGGCTTTTAGCTTTCGATGAAGTTGCATGCGGCTCATACCCAATGCTTGGGCAAAATTTTCGGTATTGAAGTCGGATTCCACCAACTTATCGTCAAGAATGTTTTGCAAGTTTGTCAAAAAACGTTCATCGTATGAGTTGATGGAAATGTCTTTTGGGGTCAGAACCACTTCTTTGCTAAAGCGTTGCTGTAGTTTTTGTTGTGTTTCAAGTAGATTCTTGGCTTGCTGCCTTAAAATTTCGGTATTAAAAGGTTTGGTTAGATAGGCGTCGGCTCCATATTCGAGTCCCACAAGAGTATTTTCATCGCCTGCTTTTGCTGTTAGCATTACAATGGGAATATGTGAGGTGGCATCACTGGTTTTACATTTTTTGGTAAAAAGCAAGCCATCTTCCTCCGGCATCATTAAATCGGTAATGATGATGTCGGGCACTATTTCTTGTGCCAGTTCAAATCCCGTCTTTCCATTTTCTTTCAGGTGAATTTGATAATCCTTTTCAAACAATGAACCCACAAAGTTTCGAAGGTCTTCATTGTCGTCCACCACCAACAATATTGGCAAGTCTTTGTTTGAAACTTTATCAATTTTCACAATTTCCTGATGCGCATCGGTAACATCAATTTTAAGTATATCTTGGGCCTTCGTAAAAGAAAGCTTTTCATCGGAGGAAAAAGCATTTTTTGAAATAGGCAATTGCACCGTAAACGCTACCTCGTCGTTGCTGGAATCAACCTTTATTTGCCCTTTGTGTAACTCCACCAATTCTTTGGTCAAAGCAAGGCCAACTCCAGTACCAGAGGCTGTATCATTGGCACGATAGAACCTATTGAAAATTTGGTTTATTTCCGCTTCAGAAAGAGAGGTGCCTGAATTACTTACCCTTACGTTCATTTGGTCTTTGTTTCCGTCTACCCTGACCAAAATAGTTTCGTTTTCAGGACTATATTTTATGGCATTGCCAACAAGATTGGTCAATATTTTCTGAAGCACATCTTGATCGAACCATGCATTAGGTATATTCAAATTAATTTGTGTGTCATAGTTCTGCTTCTTTTGCTGCGACTTAAATTCAAATGAGCTTAAAACTGATTTGATAAATGGTTCGGGATTTTGTTGGGAAACCTTCAGCTGGTAGTGGCCAGATTCCAATCTTGAAAGGTCCATAATCTGATCCACAAGTTCTTCTAACCTTTCAGAGTTTTTTTTGGCCAGCGTAAGACCATTTCTTGATTCGCTATTTAATTTATCATTATTGAGTTGTTGTTCAATGGGGCCTCGAATCAATGATAAAGGTGTTCTTAATTCATGGGATATATTGGTAAAGAAATTAGATTTTGCCAAGTCTAGTTCCCTTAATTTTTTATTGGTTTTTTGGCGGTTTCTAAATAGAAAGAAAAGAAATATTCCAGTCAGTGAAGTCAAGCCTAAACCAGCTAAAAGAATATTCTTTTGACTTTTCTGTCGTTGTTGTGTAAGTTGATTGTCAGACTTTAATAGTGCAATTTCTTGCTCTTTTTGACTGGTTGCATAAATGGTTTCCAGCTCATGAATTGTTGCCTGATTTTGAACAGCTCCAATGGAATCTTTTAAATCTTTTGCTTTTTGAAGTAAAGTGTAAGCTTTTGCGTTAAGCCCCTGCATGTGGTAGGCATTGGCTAGTTGCTCCAAGGCAGTGGCTTCGATGGACTTGTTGTTCTCTTTGTTGTTCTGCAAAACACCCTCAAGATGCTGTGCGGCTTTCTTGGGATTGTTGTTTTTCAAATATAATTCTGCAAGTTTTAAGCGTGCTTCTGTGGTTTCATAACTAAATTTGTTGTCCCGATTTAGGGTGTACCCGTTGGTTAATAATTTTTCAGCTTCTTTAAGCTCACCTTGTTCTAGCTTCGTGAGCCCGAGATATGTACTTGTTTGGGCCAGCGCATTTTCATCTTTTATTTTTGTAAAGTAATCCAAGGCTTGAGTCAGTAGGGAATCAGCTTCGGCAATATCATTGTTCAGATAATAAACCGTACCCAATTGCATATTTGTGTTATTTACAAAAAAATCTTTGTTGACGGGTAATTTTACAAATTCTAGATTCGCTTTTTTATAATAAGAGATTGACTTCTTATAATCGTTAATCTCTTTATAAACACTGCCCAAGCTTTGGTAAGAAGCGGCAATAATATCTGGTCGTTGCGGTTGGTTTTGATGTATTGAATCGGCTTTTAAAAAATAACGGACGGCATTCTTAAAATTGTTCTCACGTATATAGGTATTACCTAAAGCAGTATAGGTGTCAACTATAATATGTATGTCTTGTTTTGGGTCAGCAATCGATAGACAATCTTCACAGGATTTTTTTGCCAAATCACTTTTGCCAACCAAATAATAACCTCTGCAAAGCGCATTCAATGCACGAGCGGCACCAGTGTTGTATTCGATATCTTGGGCTATTTTTTTAGACTTGTCATAATAAAAAAGGGCGGAATCCATATTTTGGATTCTTCTGAAGTAATGCCCCATGGTGTATTCAGTGTCCGCAAGTCCTGTCTTATAGTTTTTGTTTAAACTGAAAGTTCTCATTTTCTGAATATAAAACAATGCACTATCAGGTTGCGGATTTATATAAACTACCACCTTTTTACGGTAATCTTGAAATACTATGGAATCGGAATTAGATAAATTTGAAAATTCTTTAGATTTTTGAGATAAACCAACAAAGATGGATAAAAAAAAGGTAAAGGTTATTTTGATAGTTTTAACCATGTTGTTGTTAATCCAGTTTTATTAAATCTTTGATGGTAAAGTAATTAGTCATATATAATGAAAACTAAATTCCTATAAATCAATTCGTAAAGTACTATGCAAAAAGGTGTATTGATAACTACATTTCTAAACTGGTAAGCACGGTAGAGCCCATGAGCTTTCCGTTTTTATTATAAGTTTCTTGCTTAACCAATCCTACACCCTCTGCTAGCCATAGTCTAGACGGAAAAGTTTGGTTGGTCATCATCATTTTACTTTTGATTTCGCTATAGATAACATAGCAGTCAAAAGTGCCTGCACTAGTGGTTATGGTTTCTTTTTTCTCTACTTTTCGGTTTACGGTATCTACATTCATCTTCATATTCATACCGCTCATATTAATGGTTACAGCTACATTGGCATCTGCCAAATCTTGCCCTACATTCAAGTTATTAGGCAATTCTACATCGGTGCCTGTAATTTCCATCTCCATATCCTTAAACTGTTCTAACATCTTTGTGTTCATCAAGGATTGATAGTCAATACGTACCACGTCACCGTCACAGGTAAATGAATAATCTGAGGAAAAAGACTCTTTTCCTTTGGCGTCTGTAAGTTTAACCTCCATTGTTGCGGTTGTTACGCCGCCAGAGGTGCTTACATTACTTACATGGTAATGGGTAACACCATCGGATTTACCTTTTTTATTAAGATTGTCATACGTAAATGTGGTTCCTTTTTCTAACGGATAATAACGACTGCATTGGGCAGTGCTTATATAGGTTAAACAACTTAATGTTAGTAGAATTATAAGATTTTTCATGATGTTATTTTTATTGTTTGATGAATTCTACGCGTCTGTTTTGTGCCTTTCCTTCTGTAGAAGTATTATCAGCAATAGGTTCTAGTTCTCCTTTACCTTCTGTTGCAAGCCTGTCGGCGGCTACTCCATACACGTTTGTTAGTGCTTTTTTTACAGATTGTGCCCTGGCATCACTCAATTTTAGATTTGTAGTATCATCTCCATCTGCATCTGTATGGCCAACTATTTTAAGTTTAATAGAAGCGTCTTGCTGCAGCACTTGGTAGATTTGCCGAATAATACCCATAGATTCTGGTTTAATGTTGGCAGAACCGGAATCAAATAAAATTCCGTTGGTAGATATTTTACCGTCCGCCATAAGTTTTCGTCTTAAGTCTACACCGCCTTCGGCAACTTTTAAATTGCTAATTAAGAGTTTTTCTTTGCCATCTTTAAACCCTACCGGTTCAAACTTCAATTTCGTAATCTTACCTAATGGGACAATTCTTGGGATATCCACATGTTTTTCTTCATTTATCCATAAGCGAAAACGCTGTTTGTTTACAGCTATAGAGATGTGCGGCATTTGATTCATTTCATCTCTAACATCCGCATTGATACGATTGTTAATTGTGTTTTTGCCATCAATGTTATTCCACATGCGAATGTCAACAGCTATATACTGGCAAAAAGGAAGATAGCTGAACACTGTGTTTTTACTATAACTAAAGTTGTCCTTTTCGTCTAAAATAACATGTAACAAAGCTCCAGACGACGTGTTTTTATCAACGCCAACGGCTAACAAATCAAATTCAATGGTATATTCTTCTGGTAAATTGGGTACATCGGGAATGTAATATGAGCCAGATAGCATTTCAAACCAATTTTGGTCATTGTTGTTCACTTTTACCACTTCTCCACCTCCATCGGTATTCCATTTAGACGGGAAATCACCAATAAAATCATTTGCAAAGTCATCAAAGAACAGTGGTTTATCTCCAGGTACAAAGTCAAATTTGCTGTATACTTCTAATCTTGGTTCTTCACTGGTATTGCTGTTATTGGTTTTTTTGGTGGCATTTTTATCATTGTTGCCGTTGTCTAAGTTTTCATCATCTTGGTTGGTAGGTTCTGGAAGGGTTTTTGGTTCGGACTTTTTACTGCCAGGCTCTAAAATACTATCTAAAGTTTGGTCTGTTTTTTTAGAGGTTTCGCGCTCTACACGGCGCTCTACCGTGCGTTCGGCGGCTTCTTTAGCTTTTTTTCCAAGTTTTTTTAAAAATTGACTCTGCACGGGAGCCGTAAACAGGAATAGTAATGCCGTTAGGCTAGCTATTCTAAAGGGAAGTTTCATTTTCAGTGTTTTGTGTTGATTCATTAGATTCATCACAAATTAGTAAACTGAAAATGAGATTGTTCCAAAATGTGTATAAACGGTAATTGTTATTGTGTAAAGCGCTAGTTTAACTTGTAAACAATTAGGGAGTTTTCTTGGTCTTTGCTTACCACTTCTAATTTATCATCTTTATCCATATCTATCAAATCTATACTAGATGAGCCATATACTGGAAAGTTGGCAATGGGTTTGGATTGGCTATCAAACAAATAGATTTTTTGATTCTGGATGTCCGTTACGGAAATGTATAGTTTGTTGTCTATGTAAAAAATCTTTGGCTTCTCATATACACCAAGCTCTAATTCCGTTGTCTTACCTCTAATACTAAGCGTGTTTTCATCCATGTACACCAAGGTTTTACTAGTTGCATCTAAACCATGATTAGGTCCAAGTTTTAGATTGCTTGCAGCAAGCTTTCCTTTGCTATCTATAAGATGTAATACCCCTTCTTTGTTGGTAGTTATGAACTTGTCCTTGTAGAGGTAGACCTCGTTATTAGAAAAGTCAATCTTATCTTTAAAGTTGATTCTATCTTGGCCGGCTCTGTGTTTTATTTTTAGACTGCCGTTGGCCAATTGAAACACCAAATAATCCTTATTTCCAATCCTAAAGTGTTTTGGTGCTTGTATAATTGGGCTTTCTGCCTTAGTATAGGTAAAACCTTTAACCAAGTTTGCGCTGCTGTTGTACATGTGTATTGCAGTGCCTTGGGTAACTAAAAATCTATAATTTCTATTGTTTTCATAATCAAAAACGGCTAAAGGGTTTAGGTTGCCTCCTTCAAACTTAAAATTGAAATTAGATACTTGGTCACCATTTCGGTCTAGAATCAAAAATTGATTGTTGGTGGTAAATGCCAATTGTAGCTTTCCGTTTTTATATAAATCTACCTGTTGAATTTTACCCTGTATCTTTCCGTCTAACTTCTTTTTCCAAAGCACTTTGCCTATAGCAGAAATTAAATATAGGTTGTTGTCTGTATCTTGAACAACAATTTCATATGTATTGTTTCTATGATTTTTTACAAACTGCGGATTAGTAGCTAAATCGTTACTTAGTTCCAAAGTAAACAATGGGCTTACAGACGTTGTAGTGGTTGTTTTGCCAGGTTTTTTGATGACTAAATTAGCATGGTAAAAATTTGCATCCGCCGTTACTTGGGCGGCAAGTACCGTTGAATTGTCTAAATTGGAAATGCTCTCTGTAAGGGGTTTTAGTCCATTTAGTTCAGAAAGTTGTAAGAGTCCATTTTTAGTGGCGTAGAATTGAATGCTACTTTCATTGGCCAATAGGTCTTTGGTTGTATTATAAGCATGGTCATTACTTAAGGTATTACCACTTTTTATATTGGCAATAATTGTTTGTAGGCCAGACTCCGTTTCTGAGAATATGTATGTATTTTCAAAAACCGTGCAAAAGTTAGATTCGAAATCTTTGACCAAAGGATTAAAACGATCACTTATGAAATTAGAATTGTTTAGTTTAATTAGGGTAGTTCCTTGATAGGTGCTCTCTTCAATTTTTGCAGTTTCAATTAAACCCAATAGGGCTTCGGCGTCAAAAGTAGTTAGCATCACTGCTTTTTCCGATTTAAGCTGCAAAACACTTAACTGCTCAACTCCTTTAATACCGGTGTCTAGGGGTTCTTTTGCATCGAGATAGATTTTTTGATTTCGCAAGAAAGTTTCATAGTTGTTAAAAGTATAGTCGGTAACAACCTCTATGTTTTTGGGGGTGTAAGAAACAAAAGAACTTGTAACCGGGGTAGTTTTACTTAAAAGGCTCGTGAAATTTTTTATGGAGTCTTTGGCTAATATTATTCCATTAAGAAACAATTCGTCTGGTTTGCCGCTAAATTCTATGGCCAACCAATCTGCAAAATGCTTTACAGAAGCAGTTTTGGATTCCTTTAATACAGACTTAAATATATTTTGGCTAGCTTTTAAATTTATAAAAATGCTTGCACTAGTATTTTTACTACTAGTACCATATAACTTTTCTAGAATAGGATTTGGTTTATTCTTCCTTCCAGTTCTCACTATATTTTCTATCAAGAGTTTTGAAGAAGCTAGCACCCATAAATCTTCTAAATTATATAGGTAAAAGATTTGGTTGTTTAGGGTAACACGAGTTAGTTCCTTGTTCTCATAGGTTATGGTTTCTATTTTTTTGTTGGTTACTTTATTTAGGTCTGCATCCAGTAGGTTTGCTTTTGTTGCAAAAATAAATTCGAATTTATTTTTACCCACTTCGTAAAAGCCTAAAATACCACCTTCGTTAATAGCTAAATGATTTAGGTAGTCAGTTTTTTCTTGAACTTGCTGGTAGTATTTTGTTTTTTGTATTTGTTGTAAAACCGTGTTGTTTTTTAGTTCGCTATTAAAGTTGGTAAGGTTGTTTATTTTTAAGAATAACGCCGCATCTTGAGGTAGTAGATCTAGTAAGGTTTCTTTTACTACCGGTTCTTGTTTACATGAAAAAATTAGCAATAGAATTGGAATTAGGAACTTGTAGTTCATTTAGTGGCCTTTTATAGCAAAGTTAAAAGGTTTGGTTACAACTCAAAACTAAGTTGTTCAGGTAATAACTTAAAAGTTTTACGATGGTATTTGCAAGGCCCGTGTTTTAGGATTGCAGCCCTATGCTCTTTTGTTGGATAACCTTTGTTTTTAGCCCAATTATATACTGGAAATTCTTCATGTATTTTCAGCATATATTCATCTCTGTACGTCTTAGCTAAAACAGAGGCCGCTGCAATGGATAAGTATCTAGAGTCTCCTTTAATAAAGCAGGTATGTGGTATTTGTTTATAGGGTTTAAATTTATTACCATCAACTAATATATGCTCCGGTATTTGTTTTAATTGATCTAAGGCACGATGCATACCTAAGATTGATGCATTTAATATATTAATTTGATCAATTTCTTGCTCGGAAATATGTACTACACCATATTCGGGACATTCTGCTTCTAGAATGCCCCTTAAACGGTTTCTTTGGATTTTTGTTAGCTGTTTTGAATCGTTAAGAATTTCATTTTCAAAACTTTTGGGTAAAATTATGGCTGCAGCCGTGACGGGTCCGGCTAAACAACCTCTTCCTGCCTCGTCTGTCCCCGCTTCGTTAAAGGATTGATAAAAACTGTTAATCATATCTTAATAGGTGTGTTTTTTAACAAAATACATAGATACAAATTAGAGAATGGGACAAATCGTTGAATAAAATTCATCAGTAACGTCTTTATGGATGCTTTATTGTAAAAATTGAACATATTTTAACAACATAGGGGGTTGATTGTGTGATATTTTTGGAATATTAACGATTAATTATCATTTTTGGAACTGACTAATTCAAAAATTTTTTAAATGAAATCAATGTTAACGTGGATGTTGACGCCTTTATTGGTGTTAACTTTTTCATTTTCTTTTGCACAAGAGAAAACGATTTCAGGTAATGTAACAGATCAAGATGGTCTGCCGTTGCCTGGTGTCTCCATTGTAGTTGTTGGTACATCCAATGGAACGCAAACAGATTTTGATGGTAATTATTCAATTACCGCTAGTACAGGGCAAGTTTTAAGGTTTAGCTACCTAGGACAGAAAACAGTAAATAAAACTGTTGGAGCCTCTAGTACAATCAACGCACAACTTATGCAAGACGCACAAGCGTTAGAAGAGGTGGTGGTAACTGGTTATGGAGCAAGATCAAAAGAACTTTCAACCTCTGCTGTGTCTACAGTGTCTACAGAGAAGATTGAAGCTTTTGTTCCCTCTACAAGTGTAGATAATATATTGCAAGGTCAAGCGGCTGGTGTACAAGTTACTGCTGCAAATGGTAGGCCAGGTCAAACTGCATTTGTTACTATTAGAGGTGTTGGCTCTTTAAATGCAAGTACAACTCCATTATATGTAGTGGATG
Source organism: Croceivirga sp. ABH4_376 (assembly GCF_056160685.1). Lineage (NCBI taxonomy): Bacteria > Pseudomonadati > Bacteroidota > Flavobacteriia > Flavobacteriales > Flavobacteriaceae > Croceivirga > Croceivirga sp. ABH4_376. Next base: position 135,915 of record NZ_JBSWXQ010000006.1, read on the forward strand.
GTGTTCCTGTGGATGATGATTTTATTGGAAACTTAAACCCAAATGATATTGAGACATTTTCTATTTTAAAAGATGCAGCCACAGTATCAAAATATGGTTCAAGGGGAGCTAATGGTGTTGTTTTAATCACTACAAAGAAAGGGCGTTCAGGAGAGGCAAGAATTACTTTTAGATCTTCTTATGGTTTCGGTGAAAGAGTTTCTGATCCTTTTGATTTGATGAATGCCGAGCAAAAATTGGAATTAGAAAGGCAATATGCTGCTTTAGGTGTTAATGCGGCTCAATCTTTACCTGGAGCTACTGCTGACGACGCTGAAAGAGCTAGGCTTATTGGTTTGGATACTAACTGGGAGGAAGAGTTGTTGAGAAAATCTGTTATTCAATCAAATTCGCTTTCAATTTCTGGGGGGGATGATAAATTAACATACTTTATGTCCTTGGGATATGATAAGAACTCTGGTATTATAGATAACTTAGATGGTTTTGAAAGAATTACTGGTCGTATCAACACAACATATCAAGCTAAGGATTGGTTAAATGTAGGTACGAGTATTTCTTTGGCTCGCAGTACTACTGATTTACCAAGGGATAGAAATAATGTTCAAAACCCGTTTAGGGCAATGTATGATTACAATCCATACGAGCCACTATTTGCTAGAAATGCTGATGGTAGTATTAGATTAGATGATCAAGGGGAGCCAGTTTATAATCGTACTTCAACTGGATTTCCAATCGCTTTAGCACTACAAACAGAGCCAGAGGATAATAGAAACTTTTTAATTGTAGGTAGCTTATATGCAGACATGACTTTTTCTGAAAAATTTTCTAATAGATTTTCAGTAGGTGCATCAAACAATAGATTTAATAGAACAAATAGATCAATTGCTGGAGGAGTTTTACAAGGTTTTGTGGGAGATGCTAATTTCCCTGGAACACAAACAGATGAATTTTCCAATTCTCTTCAGTATAACGTAAATAATATTTTTACTTATAATGATACATTTGGAACATTTCATAATTTGTCTGCAAGCTTCTTGTTAGAATATAATGAGAACATTTTTACAGATTTATTTGCTACAAGTAGAGGCTTTCCTTCTCCTAATATTCCATATCAAGATGTTGCGGCAGAGGCTACTTCAGCAGGCTCTGACGAGGAGAGAAATATTTTGTTTTCTCAAGGTTTATTTTTGGATTATGACTTTGATAGTAAGTATGTGTTGTCTGCCTCTGTAAGGAGGGATGGTTCTTCTCGTTTTGGTCCTGAGAATAAGTATGGTTATTTTTATAGTGGTAGTGCTGCGTGGAATATTTCTAATGAAAAATTCATGGAGGGTTCTGTATTTAATAATTTAAAATTAAGGGCATCATACGGTACTGCTGGTAACCAAAATATTGGAAATTTTGAATTTTTAAACTTACTTCAGTTTAATACATATAATGGTAATACTACTGCTATTCCAATTGGCGTAGGGAATCCTCAAATTCAATGGGAATCACAAGCAATACTAGATATAGGTGTTGAATTTGGTTTGTTTAACAACCGTATAAATGGTGTAGTAGATTATTTCAAAAAGAATTCAAAAGACTTATTGTTGAATCAACCTTTGTCTCAAACAGTTGGTGACGAAAACAATTCTATAGTAGCAAATATCGGTGAAATTGAAAACAGTGGTTTTGAATTTACTTTAAATGCTGATGTTATTAGAGGAGAAAACTTTGTTTGGAGCATAGGAGGTAACGTATCATTGTTGGATAACAAAGTTGTTTCATTGGTAAACGGGGAGGACATTGTTAATGAAGGGTTTGGTTTAAATATCCTTAGAGAAGGAGAAGAAATTAGCTCTTTTTATATGGTTAGATATGCCGGAGTTAACCCTGCAAATGGTGAGCCTTTATATTATGATATTGATGGAAATATTACTAATACGTATAGTGCTTCTGATCAGGTTCTTTTAGATGGTAAATCCCCTTATGCTAACATTGAAGGTGGATTTTATACTTCTTTTAGATATGGAGGATTCGGTTTAAGAGCTGACTTTGTGGGTAAAGGAGGTAATTACATCGTTAATTTCCAGAGATCCGCAGGGATAAATATTGGAAATATTGATAGCAATCAGAGAGTAGAAGCTTTTAACTATTGGAAAGAGCCTGGAGATGTAAATGTATTACCAAATCCAATTTTCCAAGGAACTGCTGATCAAACTAGTACTAGATTTTTAGAAAAAGGTGATTATATTAGGCTAAGAACGCTAACATTAGATTATAAACTTCCAAGTAAGTTCTTAGATGGAACGGGTATTGACGTGTTTAGAGTTTTTGCAACTGGTCAAAATTTATTCACTATGACCGAATTTAATGGTGATCCAGAGATTGGTCTTGGATCTGCTGAAACTTCAGAGCCTGGTGATGCAGGTTTCCTAGCAGGAGCGGTAAGCTTATTTAGCTACCCACAGACAAAGTCTTATACATTTGGTGTTGAAATCGGATTTTAATAAAAAAAATTAAAATGAAAAATAACTTTTATAAAATAGGTTTAGCTTTCACTCTAGCACTGGGAACTTTAGTTTCTTGCGATGATGAGTTGAATGATTTACAGCCTTTTACAGAAGGAAGTCCAGAGACTTTCTTTAACAGTCCATCTAGCTTTCAAAATGGTGTAGACGGGATTTATAGCCAGTTTTGGAATTACTATTCTAATACAGGTTCTGGAATGCAAGGTATTCCAGATATCTTGTCCGATAACGTAGTCTTAGTTCAATCAGGGCGTAAATCTAATGAGGTATATTATGATTATAGATTTAATCCAAATACTGGAGGTGCAATTACCCTATGGTGGAGTGAAGCTTATGAAGCGGTAAACGCTGCTAATTTGATTATTGGTCAAATTAATAACTTAGCAGATGGAGAGGTTAAGAATAACATATTAGGACAGGCCTTGGCGGCTAGAGCTATGGCTCATTTTGATTTGGTTAGATCTTACGGTAAAATACCTACTCAAAGTTCTGATGCAAATGGTTCTTTGGGTATTGTGTATTTGAAAGTTGAAGATGGAGATACTGGGGATCCCTTTGCTACCCCTTCTAGGGAAACTGTAGCTAGTAATTATACGGAAATAATTAGTGATTTGGTAAGGGCTAGTACTTTGATTGGAGAGGATAATGGAGAGGGTAGGCTTAATAGAGATGCTGTATTTGCCTTGTTATCAAGGGTTTATTTATATAATGGAGATTATCAATTAGCTGTTGATGCTGCTGATGAAGTATCTACAGGATTAGCTGCTGCTGCGGATTTAATTGATGTGTATGAAGATACCGTTAACGATGGTGTTATAATTGAATGGTCCGTTAACACTTCTTCTGAGTCTAATTTTAACAATGTAGGAGTGCTATATAGCCAGTCAAATTCTGAGTCAACAATTTCAGAGTATGCTGTTGAATTTGATTTTTTTAACAGTATTGATGCTAATGATTTAAGAAGAAACGTTATTCAATTTGTTGGAACAAACCAAGGAAATAATTACAATGCCGTTAGAAAATTTTTAGGTGAAGCGGGTCAAGTAAATGGCCGAGTTGATATAAAGGTTTTAAGAGCTGCAGAAGTATTATTAAATAAAGCAGAGGCAGAATTTGAATTAGGGCTAGAGTCGGCTGCTTTAGCAACTTTAGATATTCTAAGAACTAACAGGTATACAAGTTTTACAGGTGGCGAATCTGGCCAGGATTTAGAAGATGCAATTCAGTTTGAAAGACGAGTTGAGCTTTGTTTTGAGGGTCATAGATTTTTTGATTTGAAAAGAAGAGGAGAATCTATTGTCAGGTCTGAAAATGGTGATATTATAGATGGTTCAGGAACGCCGGCGGAAGTTTTGCTTGTTCCTGCTGGAGACACAATGTTTCAGTTGCCAATACCAGTAGCTGAAATTAATGCTAACGCTAATTTGGAACAAAATCCAGGGTATTAATTTTTAATAGAAAGAAAAAATGAAAAATTTAATTAAACATACTGGTGTTTTATTGGCTACAATTGGTATAGTGTTAACTTCTTGCGAAGAAGAGAATGTAGTGTACGATAAAGTTTCAGGACAGACAATAGCTTCTTTTAGTACTTCAGCTTTAGATTTAGGTGTTCCCGTTGAGGGGGCTTCCCAAGTAGTAAGCGTTACGGCGAGTACGGAGAATTCTAGCGAAAGAATGATTTCTTATGAAATAGATCCCTCTTCTACTGCTACTCCTGATCAGTATACAATTACAACGTCTAATATTGCCGGGGGAGAGTTTACTGGTACAATTACAATTGAAGGTAACTTTGCGGCTTTACCAGAGGAAGGCACAAGGCAATTGATAATTAATCTAACAGATGTTTCTAATTCTAATGATTTGACTTTTGGAACAGGAACTCTTACTATTAGCTTATTTAGGCAATGCGATATGGCCCCTACTCCCGGAGTCTGGACTATAAATATGGAAGATAGTTATGGAGATGGTTGGCAGACTACTTCAAACAATGGAGGTCCTGGACTTACAGTAACGTTGAATGATGGTACTGTGTTCGAAGTTGGGCTATGTACTCCATATGAGGACAATGAGTATGATTGTACAAACGAAGGTTCTTCTGGGTCAACAACAATTACAATCCCAGAAGGAACAGAATCGGCAGAATGGTTTTTCCCAGGAGATAATTGGGGAGAAATCTCTTTTAGTATTGTTGCTCCAAATGGTAATGTTGTGTACGCTGCTGGTCCTGATAGTCCTGCAGGTGTATTTGAAATTGATTTCTGTGCACAGTAGAGTTTGTTATAATACTATTTAACCGTTAAAAGGTTTACATTTTAATTAATATTAAACCAGAGAAGCTAATTTCTCTGGTTTTTTATTTTGTAGAAATGTTTGGATTTTAAAATTTATACTATTAACCATTCTATCCCTAGGAAAGAAACATACAGATTATAATAATAACTATACCGTATTCCTAGTAATTATATAATTAAACTAAATGGTTTGTTCCTTGGCTTTAAGGCATATTATATCATTAACAAAGAATTTATTTGGTAAGATAATCTGGATTTCATCGTCCCAATGTTATTCGTTTATAGCTATGCTTTGATAATTAGTTCTGTGACAGTTAACACAGCATAGGTATATGGTTTTTTTGGGTGTTATTTCTGTGATTAGACGTCTCACGACGGGTAGCTTAAATTAGTTCATGTTGCTTTATGTGTAGTAAATATTACTGAATAAAAGAACGCTCGTTTAATTAAGCAAAGTTTTTTGAAGGTGCAATTGAGTAGGAACATTCTTTTTTCTGTGGAAGGAGCGGATTTGATTAAAAGCTCAATTTCTTGGTGAGTAAATTGATTGGTTTTGGGGTAAGGTTATTTTGAAGGTAAGGTGTAAATTAATAAGTCCAGAAAACATTTTCTGGACTTATTAATTTTTTTAGTAGGGTTAAATTCAAAGCCTAAGCTTCCTGATTATATAGTTTAATAAGTTTAATAGCTTCTTTTGGTTTAGAAATTCTTAAGGATTCATTTTCAATTAAATTTTTAACTTTTTCCTTATCTAAAAATTTATAAAAATACTTCTTTTTTAAATATATTTTTCGGGCAGGTTGATTTCCAATTTGAATGTAATAAGAGCTAATATCTATATATCGTGGGGGTACGTTTCGATCATAATTTGTGCTAGCAGATTTGCCTCTTCTTAAATGTATTTCTGGCTTAAATAGTAATTTAGTCTTGCCATTATTTAGAATTACAAAATATCCTGTTCTTGTTCCATCATTTTCATCTTCATAAGGTAAAATTTTATATACATCTCTACCAATTTTAGCTGAAATTGTATTTCTTTTTAGGATAGCGGTGTAATTATCTTTCCCTTGTTTTAGCTCTAACTCACTCGTGTATGCATTATAGCGTAATTCTCCATTTATCTTTGCTTCACCATTAAAATAAACCTTACCCTGTTTAAATTGCGGCTCAATGTAAGGGGAGCCAATTGTTTTTAACGGAGTATCGGATATTTCCTTTGTTTGGTATGAGACGATACCTTCTCCATCTGGTGTTGTGAAATTTACTTGTGCGCTTACAGTACTTAAAGCAAATAAGCTTAAAGCAAAAATTTTGTAATTCATCTTAAAATTAATTGAGTCTGTTTATTTTCTTGCAAGAACTAAAAATATTATGAGACTTAATGTTATTAAGTTCATAATATTTTTAGAAAAAATAGAAGCTCTTTAGTTCGTTGTTTTAAACTCAAATATTTCAGATAAAGTATTGTTATTATTTAAGTCAATGCTTTTTATTTGCCAATAATAACTAAGATTGCGCTCTAAATTGGTTATGTTAAAGGATAAACTATCGGTTTCCCCTATAAACTCTATATTATCTATTGCTGTCCCAAGGAAAATTTCAAATCTAATTAAGTCGTTATCTAAGTCGTTTGCATTCCATTCTAGCAAGATTTCATTTGCGTAGGTTATTGTACTTCCTCTTTTTGGATAAATTGCTTCCGCAGGAAACGGTGAGTAATTTATGATACCTGGACCTTCATTGTAAAACCGCCATTTCTCACTTACTGCAATTTCTTCTGTTTTATTAGCCATAGATTTCACTTCCCATTCAAATAAGGTACCTCTGTCAATCCTTACAACTGTAGAATTAGTAAGCACTGTAGATTTTGTAATTTCGTTATTTTCTAAATTCCTAATTGTAACTTCATATAAATCTGTATTTTCTGCATTTTCCCATTCAAAATTAACATCACTCTTATTATCATTGACTATTAGTCCAGTATTACATTCTGTATTATTTTCTGGAAATATTAGGTTTGCTGCTTGTGGCGGCGTAACTGTGGTTATACTATCATCTATATTATTATCATCATCCTCATTTCCGCCACTACAAGATAGGAAGAGAAGTACAAGTATTGGATTTAATATGGCTTTTCTCATTTTATTAGAATTTTATAGATTAAAATTTCTTTTTCGGTTATTATGTTTAATAAATAAATTCCCCTTGAAAATTGGCTTACATTAATTTTTAAATTTTCTACACTTATTTCTGAGTAATTCTTTTTTAATAAAGTCTTCCCATCTAAACTGTTTATTCTAATCTGACTAACTTCAGATTTATTCGAATTATTTAAAACAATATTTAAATAACCGTCTGTTACTGGATTTGGATAAATTATAGGTTTCTTGTCCAGGACTATATTTTTTTCAAAAATACCTTGGCAAAATAAATCTGTTGTAACCCTAATTTTATTAAAATTTTCTTTCAATGAAAATTGAACTGTATTTTCAGTAGTTTGTAAATTTTCGTTGTTTACTTGAATATGATATAATTCACCACCTTTTAAATTAAGCGTAAGTTCATTAGTAAAACTATTCACGATTGCATTTACGTCTAATGTGTCTGGTTGAGAAAGTTCTATGTTAAAACATTGTTGGTAACCATCTTCTCCATTTACCTCAATACAAAGTCTATACGGGCCTGCTTTCAAGTTTTTAAATAAAGAATTATTATTAAATTCTTGAACAACATTAACATCAATTCCAGATAATGTCGCGATGTAATTTAAGTTGGTTTCGGCTACAATACTTACTTCACCATTGTCTTTTGAAGCACAGGTTTCACTTTTAATAGAAATTGCAAAATTACTAGATGGCAAGGAGAACACTTCACATCCGCTAGTATCTACAATTGCATTTGGAGCTGAATTAGGACATATATCTAAATCATTATTTACTCCATCATTATCATTGTCGTTATCGCAAACATTTCCTAACCCATCTTCATCATCATCTAGTTGATTTGGATTTGAAATTAATGGGCAATTGTCTTCCTCATCTAAAACTCCATCATTGTCATCGTCTTGATCACAGACATCTCCAATCCCATCGCCATCAGAATCTAGTTGATTTGCATTAGCAGTAAGAGGACAATTATCCACTAAATCTAAAACTCCATCATTATCATCGTCATCGTCATCTTGAAAGCCACTAACTAGAAAATCATCAATAATCACCCCTTCTTTATTGACAGAAGGGTCAGAATGAAATACCAATCTGAATATTACGTTGTTAGAAGAAGTTAAGTCTGTTTCTCCTCGGGATGCATTTAAATTAAAGTCATAAGCATATTCCATCATTTCTATGCTAGTTCCAGTCCATTGTGCTCCGGGGCAGTTTTGACAGTCATCATCTTCACCAGAATTGGCATTAGTTCTAGCACTATTATACCATTTTGGTTGACTTTCAGCAGAGCCTAGAACTTCCCAATTTGCTCCATTATCTAAAGTATACTCTACATAGAAAATATCAAAATTTTCCTCTAGGTCATAGGCCATGTTAAATTTTAGAACAGGAGCCAGGATAGAAGATAATTCGTAACAACCGCTATAGATATATGCCTTTGTTGCATCAGGATGGTTCCCATCTAGATTTGTGCCTATCACATTGTTGCCAGAACTAGAGTTGTTAAGTAAAGTGCCGTTGGGTATGCCAACTTCCCATATGTCATCAGTGGATAACTCTGTTACAGTAATTAAATTTAATGTGTTGTCTTCAAAATCATATATTTCATTACCAATAGAAAAATCATTAATTATAAAGGAGTTCAATAATTCATTGTTGTCATCAAATGCATCATTAGGAGTTGTTATCTCAAATGCAATTGTATTTTGTCCGGATACTAGACCTGTTAAAGAGTTTAAATCAATGTTTATGGATTCTTTAGAACCAATAACTACATCTCTATTTTCCAAAATTGGCGGATTACCATTCAGCGAATATTTTATGTTTATTTGGGTTATTTCATTCAATCCATTATTTTCAATCAAAACACTGGGAAAAATCTCACCGCATAATACATCGTTTTGATTAGGATTTGCGGATATAAGTCTTATGTCGTAATCAGGTAACTGCACTGGTATGGCACTTTGCCATACTCCTCGCCCATAAGTAGAGGCAGTAATTATTTGTTCGTCAACATTGATTTGCAAATCGCTTACGGCAACATTTGGTAAATTAGTATCAAATTCTTCCCACTCTGTTAGTTGATCATCTAACCTATAAACTCCTAAACTTGTGCCGACAAAAATAGGATTGTTGGGATCTCTTTTTTGATGTTCAATACAGAAAAAAGCTTCATTCGATGGAAGATTTAAAGTGATGTCTTCAAGATTAATATTTCCATTGCCTAAATCGGTTAATTTAAAGACACCTCTTGCTACTTGTTGATCTCGTTGACTAGTTCCTACTCTTTTAGATGTAGTGACATAGATAATATTGCCGTCGTTTTTATTAATTGCAATTGAAGAGATGTCAGAATCGAAACCTTGTAATGGAATAAAGGTTAATCCCCCATTTTGACTTCTATAAATAAAATTATCATTGGCAACGTAAATATTGTCAAAATTATTGGGGTCAATTTCAATATCCTCTACATTGCCCGTACCAGTGGCAGAAGAAACTTCTTCCCATTGGGTTCCATTTAATTTGTATAATCCATCAAAACCAGAATAAACTACCCCATTTGGTGCTATTGCAAGAGGAGTTATCCAATTACCAGATTTGTTATTCCCATTAGCATCAGTAGGAGGTGGAACAAAAGAAATAGATTGACCTGAATTATTTGAAACAAAGAGGGCGTTACCAAACTGGACAAAACCGTAAACCAAATTATCATTTATGGGATCTATTTCATAATCCATTCCATCACCAAGTGTGTAAATACTCCATTGCTCATTATCTCTAATAAATCCAGAATTGTCTTGGGTTCCACCTGCAATTTTATTTGCGTCGTTTTTAGAAACAGAAATTCGATAAAATTGAGAAATAGACATTCCAGCAGTTTTATCTACAAATGTTTGTCCGTTATCTGATGAAACATATAAACCACCATCGCTACCACAGAATAGTTGATTATTAAAAAATTTTAGTGTGTGTATATCAACATGCGTATATGCTGCAGTAACATCGGAATCATTATTATTTAGTCTAAAAAATGAATCCCCACCATCTATACTCCTCCATACATTTATGGCTCCCATGAATATAGTATTTTCATCTGTAGGTGATATTTCCAAAGCTAAATCGTACCAAGCTTGGTTTCTTTCCATGATATCGGTTTCATTTGGACTTTCTGTGAAACTATTTCCGCTGTCAATAGATTTGTAAAAACCTTGATAAGAATAATTTTGTTGAGCTGTATTTGCACTAAGTATGTACAATACCTCTGGATTGGCAGGGGTTGTACCTAATACTAGCCTACCTGAATTCTCTGGCAAAATATCTGTTATTTGATTGAAACTGTTGCCGCCATCGGTTGACTTAAAGTAGCTGTCATTAGTTACTGCGTATATTGTTTTACTATCATTTGGTTTTAATTTAAAATCTTTAATGCTTTCATTTAGTACAGTATTCCAACTATCCCCGCCATCAATAGATTTTTTTAAACCTTCTTTTGATCCAACCCAAATTATATTAGAATCAGTTGGGTCAATATAAATTTCGTTCATTAAGGAATTAACCGTACTGTTAGAGGGATTCAACCCGGTTTCATTCCATGTTATACCGCCATCTAAACTTTTAAATACTCCGATGCTGTAAGTGTCTGCAGCATCATCATCACCTGTTGTTATATAAATAATATTGGAATCATTTGGGTCAATGGCTATTCCAGACACTCCTATTTGTAAAAAATTATCGAATAAGTTTACCCAATTGTCACCAGAATCTATAGATTTCCAAATACCACCTGCAGGAGCCCCTGCATACCATATGTTTTTATTATTTGGATCTACAGTTATTGCATTTATTCTTCCAATGCCTGGTTGTCCTAAAGCTTTAGTGCTAGGGTATGAGGGGCCGATACTGAGCCAATTCGCTGTTGAGTTTGCCTTTAAACCATTGGTAGTCTTTTCTCTCCAAGTATGCCAAATGTCATATGGCTCTGGAATGTAGCCGTTTTCATCTACCAAGTTTAACCAATAATTCTCCCATCTTTTATATGGTTTGAAGCCACTACCCTTTTTTTTCCAATCTTTATCTATCCAGTAATTATTAAATGCCTGCGTAATCTGATATATAGACAAACCGTTTTCTTTTTCAAATCGCCTACTATTTTTAGAATTAGTTCCTTTTCGCTCAACATTATTCATCCAAGGAGCACTCTCATTAAACTGTGCATTCGCTATGCCTGTCATCAAAATCAAAAGCAGAAGTAACTTTCTTTTCATAATTTTTTATTAAAATGGTCGACAAAATACTTAAAACTTAGCACATATTTTGTTAAGAATATAAAACTCTCGTTCTATTGCATGTTTTTTGATGCTTTATATTTTAGCATTTTTTTAGAATCGAAAAAATTACCTTTGAAATCCAATTCAGAAGGATGAAGTATAACCTTATTATTTTAATGGCATTTTTATTGAGTTCTAATTTTAATTGGTCTCAAACAAAATTGCCAGAAAAGAAAATGCCGCTAGATAAAAAGGAAGGTCTTAATCTTGATCGTTCCAAAAAAGATAGCGTAAACGGAAAGAAAAAGAGAAAAGAGGTACAAGATGTTACAATAGCCAACTACAAAATAATCAACTTTGAGAGGGATACCACTTTTCTAGATACTACGCTAACCATTAATAAAGAATATAAATTTAACTACTTAAGGAAAGACGATTTTGAATTAATGTCTTTTGCTAATTTAGGGCATGCTTACAATAGATTAAGCAGGTCTGGTAATCCATATCATTTTTATCCCCGCATTGGTGCGTCTGCTAGAAACATAGCTTATTTTGAAGTAGAGGATGTAAATTACTATAATGTAGCAACACCGCTTACCGAGTTGTTTTTTAAAACTACCATGGAACGTGGTCAGCTGTTAGACGCTTTGCTAACTTTAAATACTTCAAAAAGGTTTAATGCTTCCGTTGCCTATACTGGATTACGCTCTTTGGGTAAATATGATTACGAGCAAACCCAAGCGGGTAGGTTTAGGGCCACCTTTAATTATAGAACACTAAATAATAGGTACTGGGTAAGGGGGCATTTTACTGCACAAGATTTGGAAGGAGAGGAGAGTGGCGGACTCGATGATAAGGTTTTACAATTCGAAAGTGGAGATGAGGATTTGTTGGATAGGGGTAGAATAGACCTCAGGTATACCAACGCTGATAATAAAATTGTTGGTAAACGTTACTTTCTTGATCATCAATTTAATTTGGTAAGACCTAAAAAGGATAGCATTAAAAGTAGGTCAACTTTATTGGCAATTGGTCATCAATTTAGCTACGAAACCAAATATTATCAATTTCTTCAAAGTGCACGGGTAGATGAGTTGGGCGAAGCCCTTTTTGTCTCGCCAATAGACGATAAATCAACCTTAAGAACAACCTATAATCAATTAACAGCAAATTTTAGCAATCAAAATCTTGGTAACCTCAATGCCGGTATTAGTCTTTATAATTATGATTATGCTTTTGGGAGTTTGGTTATAACTGATGAAGGGTTAATTCCAAGTCAATTAAAGGGAGAAGAAATTGGGGTGGTTGCATCTTACAAAAATAAATTAGGTGGGTTAGAGGTTGATGGTAAATTAAGGTACACTGTATCTGGAGAGTTAACCGGTAATTTATTAGATGCTCAAGTCGGATATCAAATTAACAACAACCATCTTATATACGGTAAGTTGTTTTTAAGTTCTAAGCTTCCAGATTTTAATTACCTATTGTATCAAAGTGATTATACCAACTACAATTGGTACAATAAAGACAGTTTCGAAAACGAACAGGTTAAAACCTTAACGGGTGGTTTTGTTTCTAAATGGTTTGGTAACCTTAATATAGATTACTCCTTGTTGGATAACTATACCTACTTTGGTCTTGCGTCAGACATTACTCAAGAGGCCATAGATGCCGGTAGCCAAGATAGTTTTGTTAGGCCTTTTCAGGATAGTGGTACTATTAACTATCTTAAGGTAAAGTATCAAAAGGAGATTAAATACAGAAAATGGGCGCTCAATAATACATTTCTGTATCAAGAAGTAAATCAAGATGCAGAAGTTTTTAATGTTCCTCAATTGGTTACTAGAAACACATTATACTTTAGTAGTGATGTTTTTGATAAAGCTATGTTTCTACAAACTGGGGTAACTTTTAAATATTTTAGTTCTTACAAAATGGATGGTTATAATCCATTGCTGGCAGAGTTCTATAGCCAAACCTTGGAAGAAAATGGTGCTTATCCTTTAATAGACTTATTTATTAATGCTAAAGTTAGGCAAACAAGAATCTTTTTAAAGGCAGAACATTTAAACACTATTTGGACCAAACAGTACAATTACTATGCAGCTCCTAACTATCCTTATCGTGATTTTGTAATTCGATTTGGCCTGGTTTGGAATTTCTTTTCATAAAAGATTAAAAAAATAGACAGGCTAACTGTTAGGTTATCAGTGGTTTCTAAATTACCCTAAAAAAACCTTTAAAAAGTTTGTTGGTTTATTGGGAAATGGTGTTACATTTGCAGCCCGAAAAACAACAAAGGGTTTGTTTTAGGGGATAGTTCTAAAGCTCATTGACATACTGTTTTTTTTAG
>NZ_JBSWXQ010000007.1:0-129060 GCF_056160685.1 Croceivirga sp. ABH4_376
CTAAAAAAAACAGTATGTCAATGAGCTTTAGAACTATCCCCTAAAACAAACCCTTTGTTGTTTTTCGGGCTGCAAATGTAACACCATTTCCTAATAAACCAACAAACTTTTTAAAGGTTTTTTTTGGGGAATCTTCAGCTAACTGAAAATCAAGAAGATAAAAATACAATTTTTTTTGAGACCACAAAATACCCCCTAGATTATTCCTATAAACGCATCAATGGAACCAACCTTCGTTTCTTTCTATATAGAAATATATACATATATATAAGTGTAAATGTTGTAACATCTAGGTAAGATATTATCTTTGCCTCCTCTATAATAAAACTAAGAAGTATAGACCATGATAAAGATTACGCTACCGGATGGTGCTGTAAAAGAAGTTGAAAAAGGAACTACTCCTTTTGCTGTTGCACAAAGTATAAGTGAAGGACTTGCTAGAAATGTTATCTCCGCAAAATTTAATGACGCAACTGTTGAAACCACGACACCTTTAACCACCGATGGCTCTTTAACCTTATACACATGGAATGACGATGAAGGAAAGAAAGCTTTTTGGCATTCATCTTCTCACATTCTAGCACAGGCTTTAGAAGAACTGTATCCTGGTATTAAATTAACTATTGGGCCTGCTATTGAAAATGGTTTTTATTATGACGTAGACTTTGGCGAACATACCATAAGTGACAAAGACTTTGAAAAAATTGAAGCTAAAGCTTTAGAAATTGCCAGAGGTAAACACGACTTTAAGTTACGAGATGTCTCTAAAGCGGATGCCCTAGCCTATTACAAAAAGGAGAATAATGAATACAAGATTGAGCTGATAGAAAATCTCACCGATGGTGAAATTACCTTCTGTGACCATAGTTCTTTCACTGATTTATGTAGAGGTGGGCATATACCAAACACAGGTATTGTAAAGGCTTTTAAGATATTAAGTGTTGCAGGGGCCTATTGGCGTGGCGATGAAAACAATCCACAATTAACTCGTGTTTATGGCATTTCATTTCCAAAACAAAAGGACCTTAAAGCGTATTTAGAACTTTTAGAGGAAGCAAAAAAGCGTGATCATCGTAAATTAGGTAAGGAATTAGAGTTATTTACCTTTTCGCAAAAAGTTGGACAAGGACTGCCTTTGTGGTTACCTAAAGGCGCAGCTTTAAGAGAACGACTAGAAGATTTTCTTAAAAAAGCTCAGAAAAAAGCGGGTTACGAAATGGTAGTTACCCCACATATAGGTCAAAAAGAATTATATGTTACCTCTGGCCATTATGCAAAATATGGCGAAGATAGTTTTCAACCTATAAAGACACCTAAGGAAGATGAAGAGTTTTTGTTGAAACCAATGAATTGTCCTCATCACTGTGAAGTTTACAAAAACAGTCCATGGAGTTATAAAGATTTACCAATACGCTATGCGGAATTTGGTACTGTATATAGGTATGAACAAAGTGGCGAGTTGCATGGTTTAACAAGAGTAAGAGGTTTTACCCAAGACGATGCCCACATTTTTTGTACTCCCGATCAACTTGATCAAGAGTTTAAAAATGTTATTGACTTGGTTTTATATGTTTTTGGTTCCTTAGGTTTTGAGAACTTTACGGCTCAAGTTTCTGTAAGGGATTTAAATAATCCCGACAAATACATTGGTAAGGTAGAAAATTGGGAGAAAGCAGAACAAGCTATAATAACTGCCGCCAAAGACAAAGGGTTAAATTACGTTATTGAAAGTGGTGAAGCCGCTTTCTATGGACCCAAGTTAGACTTTATGGTAAAGGATGCTTTGGGAAGGCAATGGCAATTAGGCACAATACAGGTTGATTACAACTTACCCGAACGTTTTGACCTTACTTATAAAGGAAGTGATAATGAGTTGCATAGACCCGTAATGATCCACAGAGCGCCCTTTGGTAGTATGGAGCGCTTTATTGCAATTTTATTAGAACATACTGGCGGAAACTTTCCACTTTGGTTAATGCCGCAACAGTGTATAGTACTGCCCGTGAGCGAGAAACATGAAAATTATGCCCAAAAAGTTTTGAATTCGTTTGAAAATCACGAAATTCGCGCGCTCATTGATAACAGGAACGAAACGGTTGGTAAGAAAATCCGTGAGGCAGAATTAAAGAAAATTCCTTTTATGATTATTGTAGGCGAACAAGAAGAAGCAGACAATACCATAGCTGTAAGAAAACATGGCGGGGAAGATTTGGGAAGTATTACCATTGAGGACTTTTCCGATTTGATTAAAAAGGAAATAAATAGTACCTTAAAATCGTTTTAAAAAAATAAGTTTAATTAAAATTTTTAAGTCATAGCAATAAGAAGAAGATCTAGGCCACAACCACGTAGGGAAAATAAAAACCCTCACAACATCAATGATAAAATTACAGCAAGAGAAGTACGTCTTGTTGGCGATAATGTGGAAGTTGGCGTGTACCCTATTAGAAAGGCTAAAGAGATAGCCAAAGAACAGGAGCTTGATTTGGTAGAAATTTCACCAAATGCAAACCCTCCCGTATGTAAGATAATAGACTATAAGAAATTCTTATACGAACAGAAGAAAAGAGAGAAAGCATTAAAAGCAAAACAGGCAAAAGTTGTCATTAAAGAAATCCGTTTTGGACCACAAACAGATGACCACGATTACGAGTTTAAAAAACGTCATGCCGAGAAGTTTTTAAAAGACGGTGCCAAGTTAAAAGCATATGTTTTCTTTAAAGGTAGGTCCATAGTTTATAAGGATCAAGGAGAAATTCTTTTGTTACGATTGGCGCAGGAACTAGAAGATTTAGGTAAAGTAGAACAGATGCCTAAACTTGAAGGTAAAAGAATGACCATGTTCATTGCTCCAAAGACTGGAAAAAAATAAGCGGGATCCGATTATACTTTTGTGTTTTCGGTTTAAATAAAAAGAGGAATAATGCCAAAGATGAAAACTAAATCCAGTGCTAAAAAGCGTTTTAAGCTTACCGGTACTGGTAAAATCAAAAGAAAGCACGCTTTTAAGAGTCATATTTTGACAAAAAAATCTAAGAAGCGTAAGCTAAAGCTAACTCACTCTACCTTGGTACACCAAAGTGATGAGAATAGCATTAAAGAACAATTGCGTTTAAAATAAGCAAAAGTTCAGTTTAGGTACATTAATTATTAACCATGGAGTTAGGCACAATCAAAGATTTCTTTTAATAGGAACGCCTACTACAAAAAAATGAAAACAGTATGCCAAGATCAGTAAATTCAGTTGCTTCACGCGCAAGAAGAAAAAAAGTGATGAAGCAGGCAAAAGGTTACTTTGGACGTAGAAAAAACGTTTGGACAGTAGCCAAAAATGCGGTAGAAAAAGCAATGCAATATGCTTACCGCGACAGAAGAAACAAAAAGAGAAATTTCCGTTCACTTTGGATTACACGTATTAACGCTGGTGCGAGAATGCATGGATTATCTTACTCTCAATTTATGGGTAAAGCTAAAGCTAGTGGTATTGAACTTAACCGTAAAGTACTTGCAGATTTAGCCATGAACCATCCAGATGCATTTAAAGCTATCGTTGAAAAAGTGAAATAAAACATTTAACTTAATTATCCCGCTTATAAAACCCATCATTTAAATGATGGGTTTTTTATTTTTTACCCCATTAATTCTCCCATAAGGGTACAAACAAGGTTTCTACCTGAAGCATAATCTCGATGCTCACACAAATAAATACCTTGCCAAATACCCAAGTTCAACCTACCATTTGTTATTGGAATTAATACGGAGGCACCCATTAAAGATGCTTTAATGTGGGCTGGCATATCATCAGGGCCTTCATACGTATGGATATAGTATGGCGCATTCTCAGGCACCATAATATTAAAATGACTCTCAAAATCTGACCTTACCGTAGGGTCTGCATTTTCGTTAATGGTTAAACTAGCAGACGTATGTTTTATAAAGACCTGTAATTGTCCATATTTAATCTTACGGATTTCAGGCATTTTATCCAAAATATCTTTTGTTACCAAGTGAAATCCTCGTTTATAAGGCTTTAATTTAATTTCTCTCTGAAACCAATTCATAAGACATATTTAAGACAAATTTTACGTCTTTCCTAGAGATAGCAGTACCTTTACAAATTATTATTGGTATATGGATTTATCTAAAATTAAAATGGTGGTTTCTGATATGGACGGAACCCTTTTAAACAATCAGCATGAAGTAAGCACAGAGTTTTTCAATCTTTTTGAAGACTTAAAAAAACAAAATATTGCATTTGTAGCGGCTAGCGGCAGACAATATTATAGCATGTTGGATAAATTAAAACCAATTGCCAATGATATTTTATTTATAGCCGAGAATGGGGCTTTTGTAAAAAAACAAGAGAATGTATTAATGACCATTTCTCTAGACCAAACTTATATTACAAATGTGCTAGAGGTAGTAGATAGATTGGAAAATGCGCATGCTGTTTTATGTACGGCAAATACTGCATATGTCAACAAATCTTCAGGTGATTTTATAGAAATGCTAAAGGAATATTATTCTGAATTTACTTTGGTTGACAACCAAAAAGCAGTCAGTGATACTATTTTAAAAATTGCGATTTACCATCACCAGAGCTCTGAAAAGTATTTGTATCCAGAATTGAAACAATTTGAGGATGTATTAAAGGTAAAAGTTTCTGGAGAGAATTGGCTAGATATTTCAGAACCCAATGCCCACAAAGGCTACGCACTGCAAAAAGTTATGGAGGAACACGGAATAAACGCAGATGAAATCATGGTCTTTGGTGACTTTAACAATGATTTGGAGATGATGCAACTATCTAATTTTAGTTTTGCTATGGCTAACGCTCATCCTAATATAAAACGTATTGCCAAGTATCAAACTTTAAGTAATACAGAACAGGGAGTAGAACATATTTTATCAAAACTTGTAATGGCCAAAAGTTAAAAAGTTATCCTATTTCTAGATCATCACACACTTAAACCAACTACCATTCAGACCCCGTAAAATACTGGTCATTTTAAAATAATTACAGGATACCAGATATTATTTGTATTTTAACACATAAATTCTCCTATTTTACAACAAAAATTATTTACAATAGTTCAGTATAATTAGTTTGCACCATAATATTTAAATATAACTATGTACCAACAAATTTACTTAGTGGATGATGAGGAGTTAGTAAATACTATTAACACCGTACATTTTAGAAAATTAGGTTTAGAAGATAAAGTAAAAACATTTACCAATCCTGAATTAGCATTAGATGATTTGCGCTTTAGGGAGGTACAGGATGAGCGAACATTGATTTTGCTTGATATTAATATGCCGGAAATGACAGGATATGAGTTTTTAGAATTCATGACATTAGAAAATTTCCCAGTATCTAATGAGGTATTAATGGTTACTTCATCTGAGCGTCCTGAGGATAGGGAAAAGGCAGAAGAATACAGCAAGTATGTAAAAGAATTTATAACCAAACCTCTAAAAATAGAGCATCTAGAAGCTTATTTACAAAAGTCGTTTTCTTCGTCAAAATCATCTTAGTTAAAGATGCTTTAGAAAACGATTTTCAATATTCTTGGAATTACCCCAATTACCTTTATGAAACAAGCCAAGGGAGATGATCGGTATGTTCGTAATTTTACCAGGCTATTAATTGTCTTAGGTGTAAGTATTCTTATATTCTTTACTGCTACTTTGTATGTTGTTAGTTTATATTTTTCTGATTTAAACGATAACGCCTATATAATTAATATTTCTGGTAGGCAACGCATGCTTAGTCAAAGCACTGTAAAGCAAGTTTATCGCAAGCAACTAGATTCTACCTTTAATATAGATTTAGTAGGCTTAGATATTTGGCGAGAAAATCATTCATTGTTAAGTGGTGATACTTATAAAAAAGTACTAGGAGGAATCCAAAATACAGCGGAGATAAATCTTTCGTATCAACAATTAGGAAATTACCAGAAGCAAATAATTAGTTTAGCAAAGCAGAAATCCAAATTACAACCTTCGCAATTAGCCACTCTTAACGACCTAGAGAGTAAGTACCTAAATGGCATGGATGCCATTGTTAGTAATTATCAAAAGCTACATGAAGAATCCTTGAATAAGTTCAAGACAATTGCAATTGCTACTTTATTATTTTTCATTGCTGCTATTTATCTATTACTCTTCATATTTATATTACCCTTATTAAGGAAAATAAATAAGAATTATAAAGAATCTAGAACTAAGGAATTTAGAAACCAAGCAGTAATAGATAATACTGAAGATACCATCTGGTCTTTAGACAAAAACTTTAATCTTTTAACCGCTAATAAAACCTATTTATCCAAAACTAGTAAAATAGATTCCTCGATTGTAATTGGCAGTAACCTAAGAAATAAGTTTTATTTTGGGGAAAATATTCACGATTATAATAATGTTTTTGAGGGTAAATCTTTTAGTAAAACCTACAAAACCATAAAGAACGGAATCACTAACCATTATGAACTTTATTTTTATCCTATTACAGAAAATGAAAAAGTAATTGGATGTTGTATACGGCAATGTGATGTTACACAGTTGCATAAAACCATACAAGATCTGCAACATGGTGAAGAAAAACTTAAAGAAGCCCAACAAATTGCAGATTTTGGAAACTGGTTCTGGAACATAGAAGAAGATGAAATCTATATTTCTGAACATTTGAATAACATCTTTGCAATTCCAAAAGAATATCAAAAAGAATATCTAACCTTTCCTTTTCTAGTTAATTTAATACATCCAGATGACCGAGAGGCTTTTGAAAACTCTGTTACGAGTAGTATTAAAAACAAAGAACCACATGACATTATTTATAGGGTAACCGTTGGTGGAAAACTAAAGTTTATACATCAAAAAGGTAAAGCTTTTTACAAAGATGATGACGCCATAAAAGCGTATAGAATGGCGGGTACCGCGCAAGATGTAACTAAGACTATAATTACAAACCAGAAAATTGAAAATCAAAATAAGGAGTTGCAAAACTTCATCTATATCTTATCCCATAATTTAAAAAGACCCATTGCCAATATTCTTGCCTTACAATCTTTATATGAGGAAGGGGATAATGAAACCAATGACGGCATAATGACCAATATACAAGCTTGTTGTGTCGCATTAAATACTACAATAAAAGACTTAAATCTTTCGCTCTCTTTAAAAGAAATAAGTAAGGAAGACTTTACAGAGGTAGACGTTTGCGAAATATTAGATGATATACAGGTTTTGTTAAACAAAGACATAATAGATACCAAAGCCAAAATCTACACTAAAATTACCCAAGATAAAATAATGGGGGTAAAGAGTTATTTTGTAAACATCTTCTATAATTTAGTTTTAAACAGTTTAAAATACCATAATCCGGATACACCGCTTACCATAAAAATTTCTGTGTTTAAAAATAGGAATGCCATTGTTGTTAAAATTGAAGATAACGGGCAAGGCATGTTATTAACCCCGGAGAGAAGAAAGAAAATATTTGACATGTACGGTAGGCTTAGCGGCAAAACCAAAGGCAAAGGGCTTGGACTTTACTTGGTAAAGACACAAGTAGAAGCTATGAATGGTACTATTGATGTGGAAAGCGAAGTGGGCGTTGGTACTACAATGATTTTACATTTTAATGAAGAAGCACCCCCTAGTGAGGATAATGAAACCGAATATGCTTTTTTGGGTAATTAAGTTTTTTGCTTTTTCTTTCTAGCGGCAGGAAACAAGACGTTATTTAAGATTAATCTATAACCTGGTGAAGTTGGATGTAATTCCAATTCTGTTTTTGGGTCTCCTACTCTATGCTGGTAGTCTTCTGGATCGTGCCCCCCATAAAACGTAAAAAAACCTTTACCTTTTATACCATGTACGTATCTAGCCTCGCCATTAAGTTTACATTCTCCTAGCACCATGACCGTTGGTTTAACTTCTGCAGACTCAAAAGCTGTTGTTTGTCCCATAAATCCTTTTACCAAAGTAGTATGATTTTGGGTTAACATGGTAGGTACGGGATCCCACTTTGCAGAAAATTCTTTTAAGGAAAAATAATCGGATTCCTTAGGCACACGTCTTTTACGGGTCATATCAATAGAAGAAAATTCGTATTGAGAAGGATTTCGCTCTAGCGTAAAATCAGTAAAAGCAAAAGTTCTAGTATAATCCAATCTAGATTGATAATTGGGAGATGAGGCATCACCATCAAACATAGGCTCACAAATATCTACGCCTTTAGCAGCCAAAGCTATGTCAAAACTATCTGTAGCAGAACACATAGCAAACATAAACCCACCACCAATAACGTAGGCCCTTATTTTTTCAGCAACCGCACTCTTTTGTTCCGCAACTTTATTGTAACCCAATTTTCTTGCACGTTCCTCGGCTATTCGTTTTCCCTCTATATACCAAGATGCCGTTCTATAAGAACCATAAAATTTTCCGTATTGGCCCGTAAAATCTTCATGGTGTAAATGCAACCAATCATACAAGGCCAATTTATCTTCCAGCACTTCTTCATCATACACCGTTACATACGGGATTTCTGCATACGTCAAAACCATAGTCACGGCATCATCCCAAGGCATGTTATCTTTTGGGGAGTAGACTGCAATTTTTGGAGCTTTCTCTAATATTACGGCTTCTTGATTTTGAGAAGGACTGCTTATATCTGCTAAAATAGTTTGCGCTTGATTATCTGACAAAACTTCAAAAGACACACCTCTAATCTGGCACTCTTTACGAACCAAATCACCGTCTGGTAATAAAAAAGAACCACCTCTATAATTTAATAACCATTGCACTTTTTGCTGCTTTTGCAGTATCCAATACGTTATTCCGTATGCTTTTAGATGATTCTTCTGCCCCTCTGCATCCATTGGGATTAATAGCATAGAGGCTGAAGTTTTTCCTGAAATGAGAAGAAAAAAAACAACTAAAACCAAACCTCCAAACCTTGAGGTTTTAAAAAAATACTTAAAAAGGAATGTCGTTATCTTCATCTGGCTGCTCATTAAAAGAGCTACCAAAAGCTTGATCTGCACTAGGTAAAGTTTGGGTGGAAAAAGGATTTTCCTCATCGTCGTTCATCTTAGATTGAAACTCAAAAGGTGAGTCAAAGTCATCTAAATTATCGAATTTACCTAACTGACCAATGAATTTTAACCTAATATTTTCCAAACCACCGTTACGGTGCTTTGCTACTATGAATTCTCCTTGGCCTTGGGTTGGAGAGCGCTCCTCATCGTCCCATTCTTCAATTTTATAGTATTCTGGTCTATAAATAAAACTTACGATATCCGCATCTTGTTCAATAGCTCCAGATTCCCTTAAATCTGAAAGCAACGGCCTTTTACTACCTCCCCTTGTTTCTACCGCACGCGATAGCTGTGATAACGCAATTACCGGAACATTAAGTTCTTTGGCCAAAGCCTTTAAGTTTCTAGATATGGTAGAAATTTCTTGCTCCCGGTTTCCTCCTTTTTGGCTACCTCCGGCAGTCATTAACTGCAAATAATCGATAATAATTATTTGAATATCGTGTTGGGATTTTAAACGTCTTGCCTTTGCCCTTAAATCAAAAATAGATAAAGAGGGAGTATCATCTATAAATAGTGGGGCTTTCTCTAACGTTTTTACTTTAACATTGAGCTGTTCCCACTCATGTTTTTCTAATTTACCCGTACGCAACTTTTCTGAAGAAAGTCCTGTTTCTGATGAAATTAATCTTGTTATTAACTGTACAGAGGACATCTCCAAAGAAAAGAAGGCTACCCCATGATTGGAATTTACGGCAATATTTCTTGCCATGGATAAGGTAAGGGCTGTTTTACCCATACCAGGCCTTGCAGCAACAATAATTAAATCTGAAGGCTGCCAGCCCGAAGTAAGTTTATCAAGTTTATCGAACCCTGAAGGTATACCGCTTAACCCTTCTTTATTAGAGATTTCCTCAATTTTTTTCTTGGCTTGTATTACCAAGTTTTGAGCGGTCTCTGCTGAACGTTTTAAATTCCCTTGTGTTACCTCGTAAAGTTTAGATTCTGCCGTATCTAACAAATCAAAAACGTCTGTTGTTTCACTGTAAGACTCTTCAATTATTTCGTTAGAAATCTTAATAAGACTCCTTTGAATATATTTTTGTAGAATTATACGGGCATGAAATTCTATGTGGGCCGAAGAAGCTACTTTTTGGGTAAGTTTTATCAAATAAAAATCGCCCCCTACCAACTCTAACTTGCCGTCTTTCTTTAATTGGGTAGAAACGGTTAATAAGTCTACCGGTTCAGAAGTTTCAAACAATTGAAAGATAGCTTCAAAGATAAATTTATGGGCGTCTTTATAAAATACATCAGGATGTAAGATATCTATTACCTCATCTACACCCTTTTTATCAATCATCATGGCACCCAACACAACCTCCTCTAATTCAACAGCTTGCGGTGGTATTTTACCTTTTTCCAAGCTTATAATAGTGGATTTATCAATCTTACGACCGGTAATTGGGCTAGGTTTGTCCATGAGTGCGAAAGTATGCAATTAACCTTTAGTTAACTTTAAATTTTTAGCGAACTATGTTCACACGTAATCAACAAAATTAATGTTGATAACTAAATATTTCTGTTAATAACGAAAAAAAAGGCTCAGAAAATTCTGAAACCTTTTTTATTTAAAACGTAAAACTCAGGGTTAACCGTTGTATACCCCCATCTTTGAATATTTGTCCATACGTTGTTTCACCAATTCTTTTGGTGATAACTTTTTAAGCTCTTCAAAATGAGAAATAATTTTGTTTTTTACGGTGGTAAACGTTTTATCCCTATCTCTATGGGCACCACCTAATGGCTCTTTTATAATCTCGTCTATTAATTTCTGACGCTTCATGTCGGAAGCAGTAAGTTTTAACGCTTCTGCTGCTTGTTCTTTAAACTCCCAACTTCTCCAAAGTATAGAACTACAAGATTCTGGAGAAATAACGGAGTACCATGTATTTTCTAACATGAGCACCTTATCTCCTACTCCAATACCCAATGCACCACCAGATGCACCTTCCCCAATAATAACTACAATTACAGGCACTTTAAGCCTGCTCATTTCTAATATGTTTCTTGCAATAGCTTCTCCTTGTCCGCGTTCCTCCGCTTCTATTCCTGGATAGGCTCCTGGCGTATCTACAAAGGTTACAATTGGTAGCCCAAACTTCTCTGCAGACTTCATTAAACGAAGGGCTTTTCTATACCCTTCTGGATTGGCCATACCAAAGTTTCTATATTGCCTTGTTTTGGTGTTATACCCTTTTTGCTGGCCTATTAGCATAAAAGACTGGTCCCCTATTTTACCTAGACCACCAATCATAGCTTTATCATCCTTTACGGTACGATCCCCATGAAGTTCTAAAAAGCTATCTCCACACAAAGCGTTTATATAATCTAAAGTGTAGGGTCTATTTGGGTGTCTACTTAATTGTACACGCTGCCACGCACTAAGGTTTTTATAGATATCCTTTTTGGTATCTGCTAACTTTTCTTCAATTTTCTGACACGTTTCCGTGACATCTACTTCACTTTCTTCCCCTATAACCATGCATTTCTGCAATTGATCTTCTAATTCTTTAATAGGGAGTTCAAATTCCAAATATTCCATAAATAGTGTCTTGAAAGTTGGTTGGTGAGGGCAAAGATATGAATTTAACCTATTCTAAAAAGCCCCTGTACCATGTCTTATCTAACTTGTTATCTTTTAGCTTTTTGCAGTAAGTAAACTCCTATGATTCCAAAAATTAAGTTAGGAATCAATACGGCCAATAAAGGAGAAAACCCAGATTGCTCTGCCATGGTACCAAATATTCGGTCAAAGAAAATATAGACCATTCCCAAGGCAATACCAATGAGCAAATTTAACCCCATACCCCCTCTTCTTTTAACAGAAGAAACTGCTACCGCTATAATGGTTAAAATAAATGCTGCTACTGGTAACGCCCATCTTTTATATTTGGCCAAAACATAGGTGTTTACGTTTGCGGCTCCCTTTTTACGTTGCTCCTCTATAAACTTATTAAGCTCAAATAGGTTTTTTGTTTCTGCAACATAAGAAACAGGTGTTAAATCATCAATCTGAAAAGAAAATAAGGTATCTAACCTACTTTCTGATCTTATTAATTCTTTGCCTTCTCTAATTTTTCGCTTTTGGTAAGATGTAAGCCTGTATATACTATCCTTTTCTATCCATCTAATATTGGCCGCACTTATTTTGTAATCTAACTGATTTTCCTCGTTAAAATGCTCATAGGTAAAATTATAACCTATTTGCCTTTGTGGATCAAAACTACTCACGTAGATAAAATCTTGTTCGTTTAATTGATTGAATATATTGGTAGTTTGCCTTGTCTGTCTACCTTTTTTAAAATATTTATATTCAAACTCATTAAAACCGACACTTGCATTTGGAACTATAAACTGGCCCATTAAAAAAATTAGGATTGCCACGATAGATGCACCAATAAAATAGGGCCTTAAAAAACGCCAGTAAGAAATACCAGAGCTTAACATGGCCACTATTTCCGTGTTGCTTGCCAATTTGGAGGTAAAAAATATTATGGATAAGAATAGTAAAATGGGCATTAACAGGTTACCGAGTACCAAACTAAAATTTCCATAAAAAACGATTACTTCACTTAAAGGCGCTTCATTATCAATGATTTTCCCAATTTTTTCCGCTAGGCTAATCATTATTCCAATAGGGATAAATAATAACATAATCCCCAAGAATGTTACTAAGTACCTTTTTAATATGTATTTATCTAATATGGTTAGCATTATAGCCTTTTATCCATTTGTTTAACCATCTTATTTTTCCAATCCGTAAAGGTACCTTCAATAATTTTTTCTCTTGCAGTTCTTACCAACCATAAATAAAAACCAAGATTGTGAATGGTTGCAATCTGCTTTCCTAAATATTCATTGGCGGCAAACAAATGCCTTAGATAGGCCTTGGAATATTCTCGATCTACAAAAGTTACTCCCAAATCATCTAACGGAGAAAAATCGTTTTCCCATTTTTTATTTTTAATGTTGATGGTTCCTTCAGACGTAAAAAGCATTCCATTTCTGGCATTTCTGGTAGGCATAACACAATCAAACATATCTACCCCCAATGCTATATTTTCTAAAATATTAATAGGTGTACCTACCCCCATTAAATATCTTGGTTTATCTTTTGGTAAAATGGCACAAACTACGTCTGTCATGGCATACATCTCCTCTGCTGGCTCCCCCACGGAAAGACCTCCAATTGCGTTGCCTAAAGCACCAGCGTTAGCAATATATTCTGCAGATTGCTTTCTTAAATCTGTATAGGTAGAACCTTGGACTATAGGGAAAAGGGTTTGTTCATAACCATACATTTCGGGCACTTCTTTTAGGTGGTTTATACAACGATCTAACCATCTATGGGTCATATGCATAGACCGCTTGGCATAGTTGTATTCACACGGGTAAGGCGTACACTCGTCAAACGCCATGATAATATCCGCTCCAATACTTCGCTGTATTTCCATTGCCCTTTCTGGAGAAAAGAAATGGTAAGAACCATCTATGTGCGATTTAAACTTAACGCCTTCCTCTTTAATTTTTCTATTTGCGGACAAAGAGTATACTTGGTAACCACCACTATCTGTTAGAATATTGCGGTCCCAGCCCATAAACTTGTGCAAACCACCTGCTTGTTCTAGAATTTTGGTACCGGGTCTTAGATAAAGATGATACGTATTACCCAAAATAATATCTGGGTTAATTTCTTCCCGTAGTTCTTTCTGATGCACCCCCTTTACCGAAGCTACCGTACCAACCGGCATAAAAATTGGCGTTTGTATTGGGCCATGACCTAAGGTTATGGTGCCTGCTCTTGCCTTGCTTTGACTATCCTTTTTCTCTAAGGTAAATTTCAAACTAATTGAATTTAACGGCAAATATAGCCATCTCTGTTAGAGAATTCACTTAACAAAAAAATAAAGTTTAAAACCGAAATCCTTTCGCAATTATAAGTGCTTAAGCTTGGTTTAACCGTGCAATGCAATTATTTTTGAAGACTTTAAACATGTAACAATGCCTAACACAAAAGAATTACAGGATTTAGTATTCCAAGTAAGAAGAGATATCTTAAGAATGGTACACAAAGTAAACTCTGGCCACCCCGGAGGTTCTCTAGGATGTACGGAATTTTTTGTTGCCTTATACAACGAGGTAATGGAGTTAAAAGATGGGTTTGATATGGATGGTAAAGATGAAGATTTGTTCTTCTTATCCAATGGCCACATTTCTCCTGTTTTTTATAGCGTTTTAGCTAGAAGAGGATACTTTCCTGTAAAAGAGCTAAGTACTTTTAGACTAATTAATTCTAGGTTGCAAGGACACCCTACAACTCATGAAGGTCTACCGGGCATTCGTATTGCATCTGGCTCATTAGGGCAAGGTATGTCTGTTGCTATTGGTGCTGCTGAAGCCAAAAAATTGAACGGGGACAATAAATTGGTTTTTAGTTTACATGGCGATGGTGAACTACAAGAAGGCCAGAACTGGGAAGCAATCATGTATGCGGGCAGTAAAAAGGTAGACAACTTAATTGCTACCATAGACAGAAACGGCCAACAAATAGATGGCCCAACCAGCGAAGTAATGGCGCTAGGAGATATTGGTGAAAAATTCCGTGTATTTGGTTGGGAAGTTATGGAAATTGAAGATGGTAATAATTTAGAACAAGTTATTGCCGGTTTACAAAAAGCTAAAACCTTAAGCGGTAAAGGCAAGCCAGTTTGCATTGTAATGAATACAATGATGGGGAACGGTGTAGATTTTATGATGCACACCCACGCATGGCACGGTAAAGCTCCAAATGACGAACAATTGGCAACGGCATTAGCGCAAAATCCAGAAACTTTAGGGGATTATTAATTTATAGAACACAAGACAATGACAAAATATACAGATCAAGGCAAACAAGATACTAGAAGTGGTTTTGGTGCCGGAATGACGGAACTTGGAAGAACAAACCCTAACGTAGTTACCCTTTGTGCAGACTTAATAGGTTCTTTAAAAATAGACACCTTTATTAAAGAAAATCCAGAACGTTTTTTTCAAGTAGGTATAGCAGAGGCAAATATGATTGGTATGTCTGCAGGACTTACCATTGGTGGTAAAATTCCATTTGCTACTTCTTTTGCAAATTTTGCCACAGGTAGGGTTTATGATCAAATAAGACAGTCTGTAGCTTATTCTGGCAAAAACGTAAAAATATGTGCCAGTCATGCTGGTGTAACTTTAGGAGAAGACGGCGCAACCCACCAAATTTTAGAAGACATTGGTTTAATGAAAATGCTACCGGGCATGACGGTAATTAATCCATGTGATTTTAACCAAACCAAAGCAGCTACTATTGCCATAGCAGAACACCAAGGCCCGGTATACCTGCGTTTTGGAAGACCAAAAGTTGCTAACTTTACCCCAGTAGACCAAAAATTTGAAATTGGTAAGGCGCTAATGTTGAGCGAAGGTTCTGATGTTACCATTTTAGCAACCGGCCATTTGGTTTGGGAAGCATTGATAGCTGCAGAAAACTTAGAAAACCAAGGAATTTCTTGCGAAGTAATAAACATACATACAATTAAACCATTAGATGAGGAAGCAATCATAAAATCTGTTAAAAAAACTGGTTGTGTGGTTACTGCAGAAGAGCATAATTATTTAGGCGGATTAGGAGAAAGTGTTGCTAGAACCCTAGCCATGCAGTTACCTACACCACAAGAGTTTGTTGCTGTTAAAGACTCTTTTGGAGAAAGTGGCACACCAGAACAACTAATGGAGAAATACGGCCTTAACAATAAAGCTATTGAGCAAGCCGTTTTAAATGTGTTGAAAAGAAAATAGGGTTTGGTATCATCCTTGTTAGCTTTTTCATCGTAAATCTATAAACGAAAACACATTATGAAAAAGACACTATTAGTAATTGCGGTTGCCCTATGTGGGTATTTTGGAATGGCACAAGCAGGTTCTGGCTTTGGAATTAAGGCGGGTTTAAATTATAACGGAAACGGAGATTATTTTGATTCAGCAGCACAGGCATATGAAAATCCTGACAAGAATGCAGGATATCATTTTGGTGTTTGGGGAAAATTAGGCAACCGAATATATTTTAGACCTGAGTTAGTATATACCAGCACAACATCGGGTTACGACGAAGGTGATTTAAAAATTAAAAAATTAGATTTACCTGCTCTTGTCGGCTTTAAGATTATTGGGCCACTTCATACCTTTGTTGGCCCATCTTTTCAATATATTTTAGATACTGATTTCGATGGAGTTACGGTTAATGATATTGAAAATGAGTTTACCGTGGGCATGAATATTGGCGCTGGTGTTAACATTGGTAAACTTGGTATTGATTTAAGATACGAAAGAGGTTTTACGGAAAATGAAGTTAACTTCATAAATACCAATTTAACTTCCTTGCAAAATGATAGAGTAGACACACGACCTGATCAACTTATCTTAAGTTTAAGTTTAAAGCTGTAATGCTTCAACCTAAACAAATAACAGAATAGAGAATTAAAAAAGCCCTGCAAACGCAGGGCTTTTTATTTATATAAGCTTTAAATAAACCTTTTGTCTAGAAAGTATCTGGATCCAAGTAATCCGGAACACCGTCATTATTAGAATCGGTCAAGGTTATATTTCCATTTGCATCTATAACTATTTCATCTCTAGTACCGGTTCCGTCCCCATCATCATCAGAATCCCTAAAGTTAGGTGTAGCAGTAGTGAAATTTTGTTGCTCTAAGTCGGCATCCGTATTGTCATCAAACATATAACCATTACCATTTAGGTCTTCCATTAAATTAGGAATACCATCCCTATCTGTATCCGTATCTTCCACAGTTAAACCTATCTCTAAGGTAAATACAAGTGGGGCATAACTGGGAATAGTATTGTTAGATAAAAAGTAAGCCAAACCAGCTGGCATAATTACTATTCCTTTTCCACTATTAGAAATATTGGTAGTACCATCCGGATTATCTACAATACCGTCTGTTGTACCGGTTTTAAATTGTGCGGCACCATTGGCAAAACCTCTTACCGTAAATGGTAATTCTAGCCAGGTAAATTCGTTTGAGGCATCAAATTTTGTTCCGTTCAACAACATACCTTCGTACTTTAATAAAGTAGAATCTGCATAGGTAGGGTTTACTCCACCGCCTTCTACAACTTCTAAATAATATAGTTTATGAGAAACGTCATTCTCCTCTTCTTCTAAGCCAAAATGCGAAGAGGATACGTTTATGTTCACCGTTTGCATTAAATCTGCAAGTGGTGTTTTACCTGCATTATCTCCGGTAAGTTCCTGTATGGTAATTGTAGCATCTGTTGCCCCTCCTTCAAAATCTTCGTAATTGTAGGTGTGCGTAGCTAAATAATCTGCTATTTCAACTTCATTTTCCGCAACTACCTCTGTTAGTGTTTTAACAGGTACCGCAATTACATTTGTATCATCATCATTATTACAGGCAATTACCGTTAAGGCAATCCCTAAAATCAATAATATCCTATTCATTTAAATAGTTTTGGTTATAGGCTGCGCAAGATACGATTTTCCGTTATTTTTGTTCTTTGCCATTAAGAAACTTTAAGGATAAATGCGGATTGACAAATATTTATGGTGTACACGTTATTTTAAAACCCGTAACATAGCAACAAATGCATGTAAAAAAGGGCAAATTAAAATTAATGGTAGCGCGGTTAAACCATCTAGGGAAGTTTATCCTATGGATAATATTGTGGTACGCAAAAACCAAATTGATTATCAATTACAGGTTTTAGACTTACCTGAAAGCCGAGTTGGCGCCAAATTGGTGAATATTTATAGAAAAGATACCACACCGCAAGAAGCGTTTGAACATAATGAGTTGTTACAATACGCAAAAGACCATTACCGCAAAAAAGGTTTGGGAAGACCCACCAAAAAAGACCGTAGGGATATTGACGACTATCTAGATGAATCTGAATAAAGAATTTTGGGAAAATAGGTATAGGGAAGAACGTACTGGTTGGGATGTTGGTACTATATCTACACCGTTAAAGACTTATATAGACCAATTAGAAAACAAACAACTTAAAATTCTAATTCCTGGTGCCGGTTACGGGCATGAAGCCCTTTACTTATTAAATAAAGGCTTTAAGAACGTTACGGTTATAGATTTAGCAGAACAACCCTTACTGCGTTTAAAAAAATCTGGTTTCCCCCCCACCCAATTAAAACAAGGAAATTTCTTTGATTTAGTAGAGGAAGATTATGATTTAATTTTAGAACAGACATTTTTTTGCGCGCTAAATCCAGAACTTAGAAGTCAGTATGTCTCAAAAATGTCTAATTTACTTAAAGATAAGGGTAAATTGGTAGGTCTATTTTTTAATGTGGAATTTGAAAAAGAAGGTCCCCCTTTTGGAGGTAGTAAAATCGAATACGAATTATTATTTAAAGATTTTTTTGATTTAAGGGTTTTAGAAACCGCTTATAATTCTATAAGCCCTAGAGCCAATAAGGAGCTCTTCTTTATCTTTGAAAAACGGAAACAAAACTAAGTATGGAGAATAGAATTTTATCTCACCGTCAAATTCAACGTAAAATTGAACGTATTGCCTATCAAATTTTAGAAGCTAATATTGATGCGCCAGAAATTATTATTGCTGGTATAGAAGGTGGCGGACTTGTTTTTGCAAAAAAAATTATTACCCATCTAAAAAAGATTACAGAAAGTAAAATAATACTCTGTAAGGTTTCCATGGATAAAACCAATCCGTTAAAAAGCGGAGTAACCACATCGCTTAAATTAGAAGAGTACACCAACAAATCTGTTGTTTTGGTAGACGATGTACTTAATTCTGGGTCTACACTTATCTATGGGGTTCACCATTTTATCAAAACCCCTTTAAAACAATTAAAAACTGCCGTATTGGTTAACCGTAACCATAAAAAATTTCCGGTAAAAGCAGATTATAAAGGTATATCCTTATCTACTTCTTTAAATGAACATGTACGTGTAGAATTTGACCAAAAAGAAGAAGCGGTTTATCTAGATTAAACCAATTCTTCTATTTTCGCCACGGTTTCTTCAACGGTCAAGGAATCTGCTATTATGGTATGTTCTGCTTGCTGATAAAACGTATTTCTTTCAAAAAGGTGCTTACCCACAAATTCAGGTAAATCTTCCGCTCCTATTTGCGCCACCAAAGGCCTGGTTGTTTTTTCGTTGGTTAACCTACCCACAATTACCGGTATAGAAAGTTTTATGTAGAACGAGTTGTAGTTAGATTCATTTACCAATTGCATATTATTGCCATAACAGGGAGTTCCTCCTCCAAGGGACAAAACCATATATTTATCTTCTTGTAAAAACCTTTTTAGTACCGCTGTTTCTTTTTTTCTGAAATAAATCTCGCCTTTTTCTGAAAATATTTCAGCAATCGATAAATTTTCTTGCTTTTCTATTTCTTGGTCTAAATCTATGAACACGACGTTGTTTTTAGACGCAAGTTCCTTACCTACAGTAGATTTACCACTAGCCATATATCCTAAAAGGACCACTTTCATAATTTTGAATGATTTTAAAATTCATAAAAAGACAAATTTATTACTATTTCTTCTTGATTAATTAATAATACGTCTTATATTTGCACCCGCTTTAAGGCACTAAGCCATCAAAAAAAGCAAGACCTGATAGCTCAGTTGGTAGAGCATCTCCCTTTTAAGGAGAGGGTCCTGGGTTCGAGCCCCAGTCAGGTCACCACAAAAAACCTTCCAAAATTTTGGAAGGTTTTTTTGTTTGTATTCGCATTTGGACTTCTTTAACCAAACCGCACTTTACACATTATAAGACACCCGCAAATTCCATGTAAAAAGCTTATTTTTTTTATAGACTATCACCCTATTGGAAAAGAGTTTGAGCCAGTTTCTCCAGAGAAAGTTAAAAAAGTATATAAAGACTTTGAACGGCTACGGGGTATTCCGTTAAAATAACCCAACGATCTTCCCTAGATTATGGAAAAGTATTGCGCTAAGGCCACAATACCATTATAAGAAATAACACAGGCAAATAGTAAAGCGGCGCCCATAATTAAATTAAGTGCCCAATGTGGGCGATGTTTAGCCATTACAGCAGTAAAGTTCATTAAGTACAAAATACCAGCAACAACAAGTGGTAGCACAAATACATTAAATACCTGAGATAGTATTTGTACCTCTATTGCATTTGCACCAATGGCAGGCCCTATCAACGCAAATAAGCAAGCTATGGCCGTGATTGTCTTAAACTGTTTGGATTTTGTATCCAATTCGCCCGATTGATAATCTGCCAAAAGAATAGGTGCAATTAACAGACAAGGAAAAATAGAAGATAAACCAGCACTCAACGTACCGAAAAAGAACAAAGTAAGTGCAAATTTGCCCGCAACAGGCTCCAAAACGCCAACCATATCTATTACTGTTTTAACACCCTTACCATCATGGTATAGTGCGCCGCAAGCAACAGCCATGATAGCCGCACTTATAGCAAACACCAAAATTGCAGCAATTATAGCATCTTTTTTTTGTTGAACTCCATTAGTTGCTAAGGACCACCCTTTTCCCTTTATAAATAGTGGTCTAGATAAAAAAGTAGCAGATGCCATAGTGGTGCCTACAAAGGCTGCCACCATCATCTTACCACCTTCTACCTGGGGTATTGAAGGTATTAGTCCTTGTACTACTTCTACGGGTAATGGATGTACAAGAAATAAAGAAAATAAAAAGGAAAACCCCATGATGGTCACAAAAATGACCAAGATTTTTTCAAAAAACGTATACTTCCCTTTTAGCAAAAGCAAGTACATGGTGATAATAATTGCCGCTGCGATGATAAACACCACGTTTACATTGGTAGATTTTACGGCTGGTATATAAATGGCAAGAATCTCCTGAACAATATTGGCGCTAATACCCAATATACCCATGAGCGAATTCCATTGCCCAAAAGAAATACCCACCAACACTAAAAGTGCCATGAGTTTACCATATTTTAAATGCCTTCTAAACGCGAATAACCCTGTTTCTCCAGTGACCAATGCATATTGGCCATAAGCGTAAATAAGAACTCCTGAAAAGAGACAACTAAGGACCAAAACCCAAAGTAATTGCATGCCGTAGGTGCTGCCCGCAACAGTCATAGAAGTTACGCTACCGGTACCAATGGTATACCCAATAGCAAAAATACCCGGCCCGAAACTTAAAATCAGGCCAAGTATCTTCTTAAAAATGGGTGGTAGCGTGTTCAATTTAAACCGATATTATTGTAAAGATTTGATAGTTTCTAAAGTAGAAGCCACCAATTGCTGTAACCCATCGTAATTTTTATTTTCCAAAATAGTTTTAGAGATGAGTTTAGACCCCATACCTACGCAAGTCACCCCAGC
This sequence comes from Croceivirga sp. ABH4_376, assembly GCF_056160685.1. Taxonomy (NCBI): domain Bacteria; kingdom Pseudomonadati; phylum Bacteroidota; class Flavobacteriia; order Flavobacteriales; family Flavobacteriaceae; genus Croceivirga; species Croceivirga sp. ABH4_376. The sequence continues at coordinate 21,498 of NZ_JBSWXQ010000007.1, forward strand.
ATCAAACCAACCTTTTAGATTGTCTTTGTCTGTGCTTACCCCGCCAGTAGGCATTACACTTGTCCACGGTTGTGGACCCTTAATGGCTTTTACAAAGCCAGGACCATAAGTAGAACCTGGGAATAGCTTTACTAGCTCGCACCCCAACTCTTCTGCAGCATTTATTTCTGTTAAGCTACCGCAACCCGGAGACCATAGTACTTTTCTACGGTTACAAACCTTGGCAATATCTTCTCTTAAAGACGGTGTTACTATAAAGTTGGCTCCCATTTGCATAAACAAGCTAGCAGCTGCTGCATCTGTAATGGAACCAACACCCATAATCATTCCCGGAAGTTCTTTAATTGCATATTTGTTCAGCTCTAAAAACACTTCGTAAGCAAAATCACCTCTAGCGGTAAACTCTAACAAACGAGCCCCCCCATCATAACAGGCTTTTAGTACTTTTTTGCCCAATTCTACATCTGGGTGATAGAATAAAGGCACCATCCCGGTGTCCTTCATTGCTTGTATTACTTCAATTCTTGAATACTGTGCCATGCCATTTTTATCTAGCCACCCTTCCGGATGCATCACCACTCATTAATTTTTCTACTTCATCTACCGTAGCCAAATTAGCATCGCCTTTAATAGTGTGCTTTAAGCAAGAAGCAGCTACCGCAAAATTCAAGGCGTTTTGGTCGTCTTCTGGGTATTTTAATAATCCGTAGATTAAACCACCCATAAAAGAATCGCCCCCACCTACACGGTCTACAATGTGTGTAATTTGGTATTCTGGAGATTTGTACATGGTTTTACCATCATACAATACACCTGCCCAAGTGTTATGGCTTGCAGAAAGGGAGCCTCTTAAGGTGGTAATAACTTTCTTAGCACGTGGAAAACGCTTCATCATTTGCTCACAAACCGATAAAAATGCTTCGGCCTTTACATGTTCTCCTTGAGTAGTAATATCTAAACCTTCTGGTTTAATACCAAAATGCTTTTCTGCATCTTCTTCATTCCCCAAAACGATATCGCAATAGGATGTAAGCTCCGCCATTATTTCTTCGCGTTTAGCATCATCACAATACTTCCACAGTTTAGCCCTGTAATTTAAATCGGTAGAGATGGTAACACCCATATCACTAGCTGCTTTTACCGCTTCTAAACAAGCGTCTGCGGCACCTCGGGAAATGGCCGGAGTAATCCCTGTCCAATGAAACCATTCTACGCCTTCAAAAACCGATTTCCAGTCTACCATGCCTTTTTCTATCTCTGCCATAGCAGAATGTGCACGGTCGTACACTACTTTACTGCCTCTAGAAACCGCTCCAGTTTCTAAGAAATAGATACCTAAACGGTCACCGCCGTAAACTATTTTATCGGTACCAACGCCACGCTTACGCATTTCCATAAGGGCGCATTGGCCAATATCATTCTTTGGCAAACGGGTTACAAAATCTACGGGTACGCCATAATTGGCTAAGGATACGGCAACGTTGCTCTCGCCACCGCCATATACCACATCAAAACTGTTGGCTTGTGAAAATCTTAAAAACCCTTGAGGGGCCAAACGGAGCATAATTTCTCCGAAGGTTACTACTTTTTTCATTATTGACTGTTATGCTTTGTTGTTTGTAGAAAGCTTAGCTAAATGCCAAACCTCCGTTTATATCTATATTATTTCCGGTTACGAACGTGGCATCGTCCGTAGCCAAGTAAGCTACTAAATCGGCAACCTCAGTGGCTTGCCCTTCTCTGCGTAAAGGCGTTACCGATGCTACTTTAGAGCGAATTTCATCTTTGGTAAAATCGTCATGAAATTTAGTGCCGATTAAGCCCGGACAAAGCGCATTTACGCGAATACCTTTTGGACCTAATTCTTTGGCCATAGCTCTGGTAAATGTTGTTACAGCTCCTTTAGAAGAACTGTACAAAGCAGAGCCACCACCGCCACCGTCTCTGGCTGCTTGCGAAGAAATATTGATGATAGAAGCTCCTTTTTCCATTAAAGGCTCAAAGGCTTGGGAAACAAATACCGTAGATTTAAAGTTGACGTTCATTACTAAATCGTAAAACTCCTCATCAAACTCTTGTAAAGTCTTGCGAGCAAATAATCCGCCAGCATTGTTCACCAAAATATCTACTTTTTCTCCAAAAGCTTTGGTTACTGCTGCTTTTAGGTGTTGAATATCTTCTAGTTTAGATACGTCTGCTTTTACGGCAATTGCCTTTTTACCCAATGCTTTAATCGCTGCAACGGTTTCATTAGCCCCTTTTTCTGAATTAAGGTAGTTTACCGCCACGTGAGCGCCTTCTTTGGCTAATTTTATAGCGATAGCCCTACCAATATCTCTAGAACCACCGGTTACCACTGCAATTTTTCCTTCTAGCTTACCCATTTTTAAATTTTATTAGATTCCTAATCCTTGTCCACCACCTACTTGGATGGTCTCTGCCGTTAAAAAGGCAGCATTGTCACTCACTAAGAAAGAAACTACAGAAGCTACATCTTCTGGTTGTCCTAATCTACCTAGTAAAATATTATTCTTCCAAGAAGCGAATACTTCTGGTTTGGTTGATTTTATTTGTGTGTGGAATGGGGTATCTATCGTACCTGGAGATACTGCGTTTACACGAATACCATATTCTGCCAAATCTTTGGCCAACGCTCTAGTGATAGCATGTACACCTGCCTTAGATGTTCCATAAATACCTGCACCTGGCCCACCAGCATTCCAACCTGCGATTGACGTATAATTAATGATAGAAGCATTCTCTCCCTTTTTTAAGTAAGGAATTGCTGCTCTAGAAGCAAAGAAGGTAGAATCTAAGTTCAATGCCATAACAAAGCGATAGAAATCCGTAGTCATTTCTTCAAATCTAGAACGACCACCAAGACCACCGGCATTGTTGATAAGTGCATCTATTTTCCCGTACTTATCGCCAATAGCTTTAATATTTTCGTTTACGGCATCTTCTTTGGTAACATCAAAACCATAATATTCTGCTTTGATACCCTCTGCCTCTAATTCTTTTACTCTTTCGGCACCTTTTTCGTCCTCGATACCATTAAGGATAACGGTGTATCCGTCTTGGCCTAACTTTTTGGCTACTTGAAAACCGATACCTCCTGTGGCACCAGTTATTACTGCTACTTTTCCGTTAGAATTGCTCATTTTATGTATTTGTTTTTATTATCTAATTACTATTTATTGTCTAGGTTTTAGTGGTGCAATTTTTGGGCATAAACCCCATACCGCAGCAAGGGCCACAAGTGCTAAGATGCTACCAATAATAAAAGCTGGCGTATAATTACCACCAGTGGTTATAAAGGTTACCAAGAGCGTTAGACCTGCAGCACCCAATTTGGCCGCCATACCGGCAAAACCTGAAAGCGTTCCTACTATTTTACCGCTAAATAAATCACTAGGAAGTGTTTGTATGTTCCCGATAGCCACTTGAAAACCGAACAACAAAACAGCCATAATAATTACTGCATTGGTAGCCGTTCCCGGAGCTTTTAATAGAAAGAAACAAGGTAACATGATTAAACACCCTAACGTTATAACCATTTTCCTGGTCTTGTCTACAGACCAACCTGCTGTTATACGATTCTGTGCTAGTAATCCTCCGGCCCATGCACCTAACATGGCACCAACATAAGGTAACCAGGCAGAGAAAGCGATTTCTTTTACGTTGAGTCCAAATACTTCTGATAGGTAGATGGGAATCCACACGATAAATAACCACCATATGGGGTCTATAGCAGCCGAAGCAATAATTACACCCCAACTTTCTTTATGCTTTAAAAGTTTTCCCGTAGTTGGGTTATAGCCTTCATCATAATTTCCGTCACCGTCCAAATCCTGATTCTTTTGTCCCGTAAGGATATATTCTTTTTCCTCTTCTGATAGCCAGGGATGCTTTTTAGGGGTTCCCTTAACTATAAACAACCAAGGCAACAACCATAAAAGACCTAATAGACCAACCACAATAAAAATAGATTTCCACGATAAAAAATCTGCCAATATTCCTATGATAGGATACGCAACGATCCCCCCAATTGCCGCTCCTGAATTAAAGATTCCCTGGGCAAAAGCACGCTCTTTAGTGGGGAACCATTCTGCATTTGCTTTAGCTGCCCCTGGCCAATTGCCCGCTTCTGCCAATCCTAGAATAGACCTAAAAATGGAAAAGCTATACAAACCTTGTGCTACCGCGTGTAAAATAGTAGCAATGGACCAAACCGCAATGGATAATGCAAAGCCTAAACGCGTGCCAATCCAATCAAAGATTTTACCAAATAAACCTTGACCTGCGGCATAGGATAGTATAAATACCGTAGAAATAGAACCATAAATAGCTTTATGCCCGTCCCCATCCATTTCAGGAAATAATTCTTTTGCAATATCTGGCCATAGTGCTCCAAAAGCCTGCCTATCTATGTAGTTTATGATTGCGGCTAAAGCTACCAATCCTACCACCCACCACCGTAATCCTTTAAATCTCATATTCCTTGTTTTTAAACAATTAAAAGTCTGTCCAGAATGTTACAACTATTTGTCATAACCATCCGGTTTTACATAAAACTTAGACAATATGCGTATTAACGATGCTTGGAACGCACCTTCATATGTGTAGTAAGTTTTACTTCCCTCCTATTTAATAGTCTATAAAGTTGTAGCGTGCAATACAACCTTATGGACATCATACTTTAATTACGTATTGTAACAGTATTGGTACAACGTTTTAAAATGTACCTTCATTTTTTCTCTAGCCAACTGTGGATCTTGCTTTTTTATAGCTTCAAAAATATCCTCGTGCTCTTGTATACCCATAAAAGATTGATCACTATCACAAACATGATATTTCTCAAAATTGGTGATTATCTCAGGGGTTATAATTAACATGAACGTATTCATGGTACTATTTTTACTGGCTTTGGCAATGGCCAAGTGAAATAGTAAATCTTCTTGTACCGCATCTTTACCATTCAACACCTTTTCTTTATAAGCATCCAACGTTTCTCTTATCTTCTGTAAGTCTTCTTCCGTTCTTCTTAAAGATGCCAATTTCACGGTCTTTAGCTCTAATAAAATACGTGTTTCTACCAACGACTTGAAACCAGGGTCTTCCAATTCCAAAATATCTTCCAACATGCCTTTCATGGCAATTTGCCCAATATTGGCTATAAAGGTGCCACTTTGTGGCTTGGATTTCAAAATTCCAAAGAATTCCAATTTTTGTATGGCCTCCCGTACGTTACTCCTGCTAACACCAAATTTTTCAGAAAGCATACGTTCAGAAGGAAGTTTATCTCCTGGCTCTAAATTCTTATAATCTATTAAGTCTCTTAACTTTTCAATGATATCCTTTTGAACCCCTTCATTATCCCCTTTTGTAAGTATTTCCATTCTCATAAGCCATCCGAATTAAAATTGGTTAACCAGATTGGTTTGTTAAAATTACACATTTTAAAACAGCAACAAAACAATAATTCATATTAATTTTTAATTAACCGAAAGCCTTAAAAAGCTGTTGTCCAAAACGTTGTTAAACAACAGCTTAAGACCTCTCTTAACTAAACTAACTCAAACCTATTTTAATGCCTTACCTCCAATGCATAATACTTAACGGTTGCACTGGTATTCTCTTCTTTGCTAGTAAAATAATTACCAGCTTTAAAGTAATTTTCAAATATGCCCCATCTACGCATATGCACATCTTGATATACAAACGTTTCTGAGTTATTTAGGCTTACTTCTAACCTAGCTTCAGTAGCTTTTATTTTTAGACTGAACTTATTCTTACCTACCACTTCAGAAAACTCACGAACAGAATCTGTCCAAGCGGTGATATGGAGAATAGCTTCATCTGATGCCGTAGTATCTTTTAATATTTTGGTGTGAACCCTTATTTTCTCATTTGCCCAATAAATCTTCAATACTGGAGGGGCATTATTATCATCCTCTCCGATTAAATTGCGTTGTTCGTTGCTTAACCTACCATGTATTTGCATTACAATTGTACGGTAAGGTTTGCCATTTGCATCTTCCGAGATTTCTGGAACAGCTAAAGTTCCTTCCATTTCTCCGCCTTCTGCAAATGTCCAATTTGTAGTATTGCTTCCCGGCTCCATTTGTTCTCGCAACTCGGTTCTAGAATAAGAACTATTTGCGGTAGAAGCCCCTGGAAAAGTATAGAATACCAAAGCCCCATCTGTAGAATCATTATACATAAAAGGGAGTAGCCGTTCATCTATAGCATAATCTACAATTTCGGGAGGCGCAACCTCTAATGGTTTTCCGTTTTCTTTGGCCACGGGCAAAGTAACCTTCCAATTGTTCAAATCAATATTTGGCAGCTTATAAGTTGCTTCATCAACCGTAGGTTCTGGATTGCTAACAGCTAAACCATCATCTGTTGTTACAACTTCTTCCTGTGTGTTTGCCGTATCCTTACCACAAGCACTTGCTAGTAAAAAAGTAACAACCGATTGTATAATAAGCATCCTAAATGTAATAAACCATTTCATACTAATGCGTAACTTTTAACTTGTAATATTTAACCTTGGCAAAAGCCCCATCGTCTCTAGTTTGTAAGTAATTGCCTGCCTTGAAGTAATTTTCAAAAATTCCCCATTTTCTAATATTGACATCGTCATACACAAAAAATTCATTCTGGTTTAGGGATACTACCATCTTACCATCGGAGACGTTTACTTCCAATCTAAACTTATCAAAATTTACTTTTTCTTCAAAGTTGCGGCCTTCATCGTCTCCCCAAACACTCTCGTGTAAAAGTGCATCTCCATTAAGTCCTTTAATCTTTAATACTTTGGTCTTAACACGAATTTTTCCGTTATCCCAATAAATTTTTAAAATAGGGGGCGCGTTATTATCCTTTTGACCAATTTTGTCTCTTTGTTCATTGGTTAATCTACCATGTATCTGCATGATGATTACCTTATGATATTTACCATCTGAGCCTTTGGAAACCGCATCCATTTTTAGTGTACCACTTAAAGTGCCACCTTCTGCAAAGGTCCAATTCACATTATTTTTACCGGGTTCCATTTGCTCCCGTAATTCTGACCTTGAGTATTTGGTATTAGCTGTTGTTTGCATAGGCACGGCATGGAAAACAATAGATCCATCCGTAGAGTCCGTATACATAAAAGGCTTTAGCTTGGCTATAGTATCATAAGCCTTAATTTCTGGCGAGGTTACCTCATCTGGTTTACCTGAAGGAATAGTAACTTTCCAATGTGATAAATCAATTTTCGGCAAACGATACCTTTTCTTCTTTTTATCTTTTTTTATTTCCTTGACTAAGCGATTGTTGGAAACCATACTATTGTCTTGAGCTGTACCCAATTGACAAAGCGTAAAAGAAAAAAGACTAAGTATGAATGCCGAAAATTTCATGAAAAACTAACTAATTAATTCGCTACTGGTTCTATGGAAATGTTATCTAACCTAGCCTCTTCTCCTTGGTTGGTAATTAAAATGGCTATGCTAGCATTGGCGCCTGTATTAAAGGGTAAATCCACTTTTACATAGTCATTTGCACTGGTTTGATCATCCCCAACAAAGTCTGCCAATTTGGCTCCGTCCAATTCTGATAAATCTGAAATACCGCCACCAATAACAGATAGTGTAATGGTACCAGGGTTACTAGTTTTAAGCGTATAATAGTATGTTATTACATAATCTGTATTTGGTGTTACCGCAATATCTGCTTGGTACGCAATACGATCACCAGCAGAAGGAAATTTTGCTGCTTGGCTACCGGATTGAACAGGGCTACTGGTAATTTGGATAACCCCACCAAAATCATTTCGCCAAGAATCCCTACCGTCTCCCGTACCATCTGGCAAACTCAAATCTTCAAAATCTGCCTCTAGCACTACTGGTGTTATGGCTTCTGGCTCTTCTGGTTCTACCACCGTTACATCCATACTAAAAGTGCTGGTTGCACCTAAGGCATCAGACGCGGTTAAACTTACCGTAAACGTTCCTTCTGACGGAAAAATGTTGATAGGATCCACTTCTGAAGAAGTGTTGCCATCTCCAAAATCCCAAGCATAGGTAGTTGCACTGTTAGATTGGTTTGCAAAACTGTATTGTAGAAAATCTACTTCGCTTTGCGATGCGGAAAAACTAGCACTAGGCGGTGTTAAATCTGCCAAAGAACCCTCTTCTGCAATATCGTATTCAAAATCGCAGGCCGTTAGCCCAAGAAGGGCTAAACCAGCAAGCATATAATTTTTGATGTTATTTTTAAAATTTCTCATTTCAAATTCAATTTTAGTAACCAGGATTTTGACTCATTAAACCTTTGCTAAGGTTAATCTCGTTCTGCGGAATAGGCAACAATAAATCTGTTGCGGTAAACCCATAGCCATTAGCCGTAGAAAATGCAGAAAGTACATCTTGTGCCACTCCAAATCGGATTAAATCGAAAAGGCGATGGTTTTCAAAAGCCAACTCTACCCTTCTTTCGGTCAACAAATCTGTTTTTGTGATAGAAGTTACCGGAGTAGTTAGCCCAGCTCTATCCCTAACTTGCTGAAAAGAAGTTAAGGCGGCAGCAGCACTTGTTTCTTGACCACCCGCCAAAATAGCTTCCGCGTGCATTAACAAAACATCTGCATATCTAATTACGATCCAGTCATTACCAGATAAAGTAGCATCCGTACTAAAAGTTTTACCATCTGCACCCCCGTCTTCACCATTAGGCAAGTATTTAACCACTTGTGTTTGGGTGGGTTGCGAAGGATCCACGCGATATGAATATTGTGTTCTATCGCCACCAAATTCGTCTAAGGCAGCAATAGCTTCGTCCGTAACATAATTTACACCAACCGTTCTACCCACACCGTTCATAAACTCTGCAGAAAAATCCTGACTATCAGACTCAATACCTGGGTTGTAGGCAATAGCAAAAATTATTTCATTGTTGCCTTCATTGTAAAAAATATCATTGAAATTAGGTTCTAAAGTAAAACCATAACTCATAACGTTTTCACATAAAACCTGTGCATCGGTATAATTACCTAATGTTAAATGTACCTTGGCCAACAAGGCTTCCGCAGCCGCTTTTGATGCTCTAAACTTTTCGCCATTACTTAAACTATTTGCGGCAAATTCTAAATCTGAAACAATTAGCTCATATATTGAAGCGGTAGCTACGCGGGTAAATGCCGTTTCATTGTCCAAAGGACCTATTAAACCGTCTACTAATGGAATATCACCATACAATCTAACTAGATTAAAATAGGCATAAGCCCTTACAAATTTTGCTTCACCTTCAAATTGTGCCGCTTTGGCATCTGAAGCATTACCCAAATTTGCCAATACCAAATTTGCCCTGTAAATTATATTATAGAAGCTTTTGTAATAATTGTTTACAATACCATTTGCAGTAGAAACCGTAAATTCTTCAAATTGAGCTGCTTCGCCCTCCTGACTTTTGGTTCGTGTATTATCACTACGCATTTCGGTAAGATAATACTCTAATTGCACCCCTCTGTTGTCATCTAAATTAGTAGAGTTAATACCCTGAATGGCATCGTACATGCCAATAACTCCGGTTTCTATCTCGTCATCATTACTAAAATAACCTAAACTACTTATAGCAGATTCTGGAACGGGTTCTAGAAATTCACTCTCACAGGCCACCAAAGTTCCAAGAACCATTGCCAAGCCTAAATATTTATATATAAATCTCATTTTAATATTTTCTTTCTAGTTAAACCTTAAAATTCAATATTGGTACCAATAGAAATTGTTCTAAACACAGGAGACCCTGCACGTTGGTAACCATAGGTAGTTGGACTTGTATCGTTGATGGATTCTGGATTAAAACCAGTATAATCATCTGCCGTTAAGTACATTAAGTTCTGCCCTGTTGCGTATAATCTAAAGCTACTAAGGCCCAATTTGTCTGTTAAATCCTTAGGAAAGTTATACCCGATATTTACGTTTCTTAAAGCGATATAAGAAGCATCTTGAATAATATCATTGGTAAAGATTTTCTCCTTAATAAAACCTTGATCTGGTGTTATGGCAGGATCAAAATCTTGAGCACTATTAAAGTGGTTGAAGATATACTGATCTCCCATATTCCTGATTTCTGCCCCATGGCTACCTTGGAAAAGGAAGCTTACATCTACGCTACCAATTTTAAAATCATTGGTAACACTCCAGATTAAGTCTGGGTACGGATTACCTAGAATGGTTTTATCATCATCATCTATAAGACCATCTCCATTAAGGTCTTTTACATACACATCTTGTGCCTCGCCACCAACTGGGTGATATGGGTTGTTTAAATATTCTAATGGAATATCACGGTCTACCACCCATCCATAATAGGATGAAATTGGGTTACCTACCAAATTTATCCACTCTGCGGCACGCTTACTATCTACGTTTAAGATTTGACCGTTGGCATCTGCAAAGTCTGTTAGCTCGTTTTCGTTCATAGAAGCCAAAACAGTAGTAGACCATCTAAAATTTTGCGTTGATACGTTTCTGGAACGCAACTCTAGTTCCCAACCACTATTTTTAACTTGACCCAGGTTTACCAAGGCACTGCTAAATCCTGTAGTTGAAGAAACCGGATTATACAATAGTAGTTTGTCCGATTTACGTTCGTAATAATCTACAGAACCAGAAATTACTCCATTAAAAAATCCAAAATCTACTCCAGGGTTAAATTCTTCCAAGCGTTCCCACTGTAAGGTTGGATTCTGAATATTTAATGCCACAAAAGCTGCTTGTGAATTGTATACCCCCGTACCTAATAAAGGAATAGAAGGATAAAGATCTATAACATCACTACCGGTATCTATGTCCTTATTACCAGTAAACCCGTAACTAACACGTAACTTTAAGTTACTGATCAATGAGCTGCTGTTTAAGAAATTTTCTTCTGATACCCGCCATCCTAAAGAAGCAGCCGGGAAATCGCCAAATTTCTTGTCTACCCCAAAAATGGAACTACCATCTCTTCTATAACTTACAGAAGCTAGATACTTATTATCAAAAGCATAGTTTACCCTGCCAAAATAAGATTGAAATCTTTCGTCTAATTTAAATGACCCAATGGAGGATAAAACTGTTGCGGCACTTAGGGTTCTTAATAAATCTGATGTATACCCCGTACCTGCGGAACTATCTCCCTGCCATTCCCACTTTTCGCCAGAAAGACCGGCTATTGCAGAGATATCATGCTTACCTAGTACCTTATCATAGGTAAAATAATTTTCAGAAACTATATGAAATCTATTTTCATTACTAACATTATAACTTGCAGCAGAAGCCCCATTTCTATTGGATTCTACCCCCTGCCATCTATCCCTAAAAGTGTTCTGATAATCACCAGATAATACAGCCCTAAAATTAAGACCATCAGCTAATTTAAATTGTCCATAAACACTACCGGCAATCTTGAATTTATAATCGTTACGGTCTCTTTCTAAAACTTTTGCCGCTGGGTTTGTATTAGAAGTATTAGAAATGTCTACCAAGGTACTACCATCACCATACAAATCATAATTATCAAAGTGGCGTTGCAAAGCATAATCCCCAACTTGAACATCTGGATATACATCTCTATCCACGTATTGGATGGTATTGTTATCATGATAAACTGGCAACCATGGTGTTTGCCTTAAAATATCGTGGGTAGAACCATCAAAGCGTCTTCTTCTAGAATAAGAAGGAGCTATATTGGCACCTAACTTTACATTGTCCCCAATATTGGTATCTACTTTTAAACGCATATTATAACGTTTGTAATCGTCTGTAAGCAAAACACCCTCGTCATGCAAATACCCAAGAGAGGCACTAAACTTAGTGTTTTCGCTTCCTCCTCTTGCACTTAAAGAATGACTTTCTATTTTACCTCCGTCAAAAATCACATCTTGCCAATCGCGATCAATACCAATTAATTGCTTATATCTAGTTCTATCTGACAATCCGCCTGTTGCAGCTTGTTCTGCAGCAGCAGTCTCTGCTATAGAAAAGTAATAGGCATCACTTTGCTTAGCTTCTTTAAAACCGGTATAACCGTTATAGCTAAATTTAGTCTTACCTTCTTTACCTTGTTTGGTTGTAATTAAGATTACCCCATTTGCACCTCTAGATCCGTAGATTGCAGAAGAAGCAGCATCTTTTAAAACATCAAAGCTTTGTACTTCGTTCATATCAAGATTACCAAGAAAATCGCTATCTACCGGCAGACCATCTACCACTACCAAAGGCGCAGAATCGCCATTTAAAGAGCCAACACCCCTAATTCTAATAGTTGGGGCGGATCCAGCTTCACCTTCAGTAGCCGAAATATTTACACCTGCTATTTGCCCAACTAGAGCATCGTCTACCCTTGCAACGGCAATTTGGTCCAAATCTTCATTAACCACTTGCGATACCGCTCCGGTTAAGTGTACTTTTTTACGGGAACCATAACCTACAATTACCACCTCATCTAGCTGATTGGTATCTTCTTGCATCACAATGTCTAAAGATTGTTGATTAGCAATGGTTATGGATTGGGGCTTATAACCCAAATAAGAAATATTTAAGACATCTCCTTTAGCAACTTGAATGCTAAAATTTCCATCAAAATCGGTAGCAGCACCCCTTGTTGTATTGGCTACAATAATTGTGGCACCAGGAATTGGAATGTTACTGGCATCAGAAACCGTACCGGTTAGGGTATAGGTATCCTGAGCATAAGATAGCAAACCAGCAAGGAAAGCTATCGAGAGCATTAGTTTTAGTTTAAAATTCATTTGTACAGTTAGTTTCTATTTAATCTTCAATAGTGTTACTGCTTTGTGCATTAGCAGTTAGTTGTTCAAATCCACCATGACCCTTTTTGCAGTTAAAATTCCAAATGAATTGTTTAGTTTTGTAATTCAGGGTTACAGCGATGTACTCTGTCGTATTACTTCCCTCCGAAAGAAGTGATATTCCAAAAGGATAGGCGTGCACCTATCCTTTTTTTATGCTATTAACTTATCATCATAGGTTGATTTTTAATTGGTGACCCAAACTGGTTTACCAATTTGGTTTACCAAATATAAGTTATTGATATGTTAACTAAAAATCATTTTTATAATTTTTTTAATTAAAAATGACTATTTAACAAATTATGCTTTAAAATTTCTTGATTTGATAAAATTTTAAAAGTCTACTTCCCTACTCCATAAAATCTTCTCGAATAGGGCTAAAAACATCTATTAAAATTCCGGTTTTAGTGCATACGGCCCCATGCAACACGTTTGGCGGAATGTATACGCTATCTCCTTCTTTTACGGTTTGTTTAACCCCGCCTATGGTAAAATCAAACTCTCCACTAGCAACGTAAGTTGTTTGGGAATGATAATGCTCGTGTTCGTACCCAATACCTCCTTCATCAAAATGTACTTTTACCAGCATAATTTTATCGTCGTAACCCATAATCTTACGTTTTACGCCTTCCCCAACCGTTTCCCACTCTTGGTCTTTATCCAATAAAAATTCTTTACTTGCTCCAAATGACTTCATCCTTTGTTATTTTAGATTGATTATTGCAAAAGGTCCTTGCCAGCTTATGGCACTACCTTTTACATTTAATTTATGCTTTGTATTCTTATTTGCGTTACCAGAAGAAAAAGCCACAATTTTATCTTCATCTTCTTTTAGCTCTAATTTTATTACCCAATAATCTTGATCTCTGTAAAGTAGCGTTATTTGCTTTACCGAAGTGGTTGCGTTTACTGCCAACTCACTAACCGGACTGTAACTACCGTGGGATTCTAATACACTGGCAAAAAATGCATCTGCTACGTTTTGCTTTTTTAGGATAAGTGTTGGGTCTCTTCTAAGGTTAAAATTAGGGTCGTTAGCCCCTATTCTGGCCAGAATGAGACTATCTGTAGCAGATGCCACTGTGGTTAGTGTGTAAAATTTATTGTTAGCCAGCCATGAGAATTTTACATTTTCTTCCGCTACCGGGCTAGCCGCTTCTTTGAACAAATGTTGGTAACCATTTTTTGTTCCTAACGGTTTCAATTGGGCTTCCGTTTTATACGGCTGATTTAACGTCATTAATTGACCTAAGTAATAAAATGGTAGTTCATAAGTATGCGTACTATCTGATTTAACTTCCATAACATCTAAAACCATTGGTTTTTGCCAACTACTGTCTTTTAACATAACCATAGTTCTTTGCATATAGGTGCCCGGATAAGCATTTTGCTCTACTGCACTGACTACCTGTGCGGTTGAATCCTTGCTACTGAACAAATAATGATTGGAATGGTTTTTACTACCCACTTCATACTTTCCATTAAAATGAGCGGCACCATCTTGCACCAAAGTATTATGTGCAATGGTTTGTTTGGCCCAAGTACTGTTTTCTTTTAGATAATTACCTCCACCTTTTTGTTCAATATTTACAAAACGTGCAAGGCCATAATCTTGTATTACTTCTTCCCCATTTTCATACATAGAAAATGATAGTTTATCGTAATGGCCATGGCTAAGGCCTTGTGCGGTATATTTAAAAACTACCTCTATTCCATCCTGCCTAAGTACAGCAATACCTCCCTGTTCTCCGTTGGGCCCATCTTTTAAATCAATACTTCTTTTTATAAAAGATATACCCTTGTTCTGTGCAATGCCTTGGGCTACCGCTAAACCTGCATCGTTTAAAACTACCGTATTTTGCTTTTCTGCAATGGCAAGTAATTCTGGGTCTTTATTACCATAATAGTATGCTATATCTACAGCGTTTACCAAAGATCCACTGTAATAGGACATACCTTTTTGACCGTCGTTTATGGGAAAAAAATCTCCGTCCATATCCGATAATTGCAATAGGGCATATACACTCTTAACTAGAAGTCCGTCTTTGTATTCAAAAATTTTTAATTCTGGTTTTACGTTTTGTAAAGCCTGAGCAAAAACTAAAAAAGGATACATGGCATAGCGCTGATAATAAGGCCCTTCCGTATAATATCCATCTGGCGAAAAAGGCTCATCTAAATTGGCAAAAAAACCTGCTTTTTTCCCAGGCTCCAAAATAAAACCGCCATCATCATCTTTTAAACCTTTGGTTAAACTTACATCCTTAATTCCGTATAATGCGCGCTGTAGCAGTTGTTCGTCTTCCATAACTAAAGCAATCATACCAACGGCTACGTTACCCCAAGTACTATGGTTATGAACACGATTAAAAAATTGAGGATTTTCCACAGAAATAAAATCTGCAAAAGGTTTAAACAATTGTTTCTCCAAATGTTTACGCTCTTTTTTACTTAAGAATTCATAGATACAATCATAAGCTTGACTGGTATATACCAACCAATTAGAATCGTTTAAGCACTGCCAAAATAACTTTCCCCTAGCATAGGAACGTTCTTTAGGATGCACAGGCAAAGTGGGATAAAGTGAGGCATATGCCTTTAGCATGTCTCGTACGTAAATAGCATAAGAATCGTCTTCTAGAATTTGGTACAACACACCTGCTTTTTGCATAAGCCTATAATTTAACTTGTGCATTTCATGAGAATACCCCCCTGAGTAATCTTTAGGAACTGGTAAGTTTATAGGTTGATTTATTGCAGCATCTACCTCAGCTTTGACAGCTGCAATAGCTTGGTCCATCAATGGCACTTTACCTAATTGGCTTTTAATCTTTTCTACGCCAGCTTTGGTGAGTATCAATTTAGGATGTTCCTGAGCAGCTAACGATATAACGGTTATGAATAAAAAAGATAGGAGACGAACTTTTAAACTGGACAAAATAATCATGGATTGCTACCTTTTATTTTAATAAACCTAAATCGTTACCATCTGTCCCTTTTCCTTTTAAGGGAGAATTTGACTCCAAACTATAGGTTTTATCTTTAAAGCGAGGAGCTAACTCCCATAAATTTGCCGCGTTATAGTTTTGATCTCCTGTAACGGTTAACTTGTCCGATGCATAGAAGGCGTTATTAACAACATTTACAATTGGCTCCCCAACTACCAAATGCGTATTAATTCCTTTAGTTTTAGTAAATATGTTGTTGGCAATAGTTATAACCTGTACTCCATATAACGAAACCGCAGCCTCATATTTGTTTCTTTTATCATACCCTACATTATCCAACACATTGTGTTCCATTTCTAAAAATGGACCAAAAGTACTTTCGTCCTTACCCCCTCTGTGCAAACGAAGAGCGGCACCTCCTATATCCGTGAAAGAATTGTTCTTTAAAATAACGTATTCTGCGTTGTAAATACCAATATCGTCCGTTTCGCGGTCTAAGGCCATAATATGACCCGTTACATTTTTAAAGCTAGAATCTTTAATACTTATGGTATCTGCAAATGTATTCTTGTACACCCTAATAGCATCATAAGAATGGTTTACATCTAGATTCACAAATTCACAACCCGCTATGAACAACTTGTAATTTTTGTTCATACTGTACTTGCTTGTTGTAATTACGGAATTACCTGTTCTATCCGGAGAATCCGCTCCATTAAACACCAAATGGGATAAGGAAAGGCTACCACCATTATCTATTTGTAATAGCGATTTCTTTTCAAAATAAAGCTTTGGCTTGTTGTCCTTAGCGCCTATAATGGTTATAGGTTTATCTACTATTATGGTTTTTGTGTTTGGATACGCACCTCCTGCCTCTAGTTGTAAAACATCTCCGGCATTAGCAGTATTTACCGCTTCTACCAAACTGTTTAGGCCAGGAGCAACAGTTAGGGTCTTACCAGAATTAAGTGCAACATCAAGTTCATTTTTGGCATACCAGCTAACACCCGTATTTTCTTTAGTAGCTAAATCTTCGCTTAAGCTAGCACCAACTCCTTCTGGTAATTCAACAGGCATTAATAATCCGTTTGAATTGGCCTTAAGCTCCAATTCTTTCTGAACAAATCCGTTTTCTGTTATTGGTGTTGTATTGGGGCTTATGATATTGTTTTTAAACGTAATGCCATTTATATCATCATATACCGTAAAAAGATTTTTCTTGTCCGTAGTATAAAAAACATTGTTCTGCATTACCGAATTTACCGGCACCGCACTACGCTCGGCATCACTACCCGCACACAACTGAATATGATCACAATCTATAAACGTATTATTGGTTACAGTTGCATCTTCTACTTGGTGGTATCTGTTTATAGGACTGTTAGGAACACCGTTCATAATAACAAAAGCACCTCTAAAACGGTAACCTGTTAAACCAACCCCATAATTGTTTTTCACGGTTTGTTGACCATTTATTACACGTATACCACCTGTACTTGGCTTATTGTTACCAATAAAAACATTACCTAGTACTTGCGTTCCGCTACCATGACGCATGGTTAGCGTACCCGTACATTCATAGAAAACGTTGTCTTTGTATATATTTTTTCCGGATTTATTGGATATTATTTCATGCTCGCCATTGCACCTATCAAAATAATTAGAAGCAACCACGGTTTTAGAATCCGTTAATGAATAATGACTAGTACCTATACGTAGAGTTTCACCTCCATTTGAACCTAAATTTTGTCTTGGTCCAAAATAGTTGTGGTCTATTTGATTTTCGTTCTGTTGACTCTCTTCTGTATTTAACCTAACGATCATGGTTACGCCACGGTTGCGCTTACCAAGTAAATGGTTGTGGTCTATTCTATTATGCTTACCATAAATAGCCACCCATGTATCCGGCTCATGCCGTTCAGGATTATTGTAAGTATCAATTACACATTCGGTTAATCTAGAATAATGTGCTAGATTATTTTTATCCTTTTTAAACGAAATTACTTCGGTAGTTGGGGTATAGCCATTTTTAAATACCAAGCCTTCTACATGTAAATAGGTACCGGCCATTCTTAAATTAGATTGCCCTTCTAACGTTACTTTGCCTTTTTCTTCTACGGTTAAAGTTATAGGATTTTCTTGGGTACCATTACCTTCTAAAAGCAATTCCGCATTTTGCCATACTCCATTAGCTAAGGTAATAACCGTGCCCGGCTTAGCTTGGGCTACGGCTTTATTAAATTCTTCTACGGAATGGACTAAGTTTTTTGGGGAATCTTCTTGTTTACAAGCCGTAAATACAGCCAAAACTAGAAGAATAACTAAATGTTGCAGCAGTTTAGTGTTATTCATCTTAAATTGGTTTACCAGTTTGGTTTACCAAAAATAGGAATATTTATGTACTATCAAAATTTTTAAGGTGTTTGATATGTTAAATGTTTTTTTTTAAAGACACCTTCCAACTCGTATTTAAGCTTTTGCATTCTATTTTATCACAAATGGGCACCCCAACCCGGAAGTAATAATTTACTTTAGAATAAAAAAATTATGATAAGAGAAGGTACCAAGGTAAAATGGAAATGGGGAAATGGAACAGCCACCGGAAAAGTTATAGAAACATACACCAAAGACGTTTCTAAGACCATTAACGGTAACAAAGTAACCCGTAAAGGTTCTGAAAATGATAAGGCACTTTTTATTGAACAAGAAGATGGCGATAAAGTACTTAAAAGCGAATCTGAAGTAGAACGTTCTTAGATTACGATGTTGTTGGTACACCCAGCTTTAAGAGTTGGTGTTCCAACTCTTTTGCTCGTTGCGACCCAATTAAGTAGCGGTCGCCATTTTTAAGTTTAAGGGCTACCCCATTATTACCCTTAACGTTATACACTGTGCCGTATTTAGTCCAATACCTAATTCCCCAACCCCCAACAAACCCATACTTTTTGGCTTTTGCTTCTTGAATTTCTGAAATGGATATCTGACGTTTGATAAGCGGAAAAAAACGTATGGTTAAATATAAATTGGATACTGTAACCGTTAGCTTTAACCTATAAAAAAACAAGAGCAATAATCCGTATAAGACAGCAAAAATAATAAGGCCGTCATTAGACATAGGGTTATTACCAAAATCTGTTTTTAATACCAATTGTTGGTATACGCCATATGCAATTCTTATTCCTATGCCAATGAGCAATACCCATAACCACCACTGGGTAAACTTTTGTTGCTCTTTGAATTTTACGGCCATAGCATAAACTTTTACTTATCCAAGTTAGTTCTTATTTAAATAACTATGGACTGTAATATTAAGTAGTTTTACTTATTTTGAAGCTGGCCACAACAGGTTAGTTTATGTATAAAGTATCATAAAAGCAGCACTTATTTTTTTATTTAATGTTGCTAGTGATTTATTAAACATCCGCTAATTCTGGTTTTTATCTTCCTTGTAAAGACGCATGGCCTGCACATATTTTTGTGCCCCTTTCTCAGATAAGTCGTTAATAAAATTGTCCAACTCCGGATAATTAGCTGCTGTCCAAACTACCAAAGAATCTCTTTTCTGTTCCCATTTAGACCAATTAGCATCTGGGCAATCGCCAATGGTTATATTATAGATTAAACTGTCCTTAAAATAAAAGGACCAATCGCAACTAAGTGGGTTATTTTCTAAAAAGGCATTACGTTCAGATTTGGCTGCAATTCTTGCTATTATTACGCTATCTGTTACGGATAAATTTTTAATTGTATACTGGGTGTTAAAAACCGAATCCCATTTAAAATGCTCATAAAACGAAGCCGTGGTAAATTTAGCCTCAACCCCTTCGGTAATAGATATACTATCTTTAAATAACGGATTTATTAGATTATAATTTTTTGAATTAAAACCTTTAAAATATGTTCTTACCTTTTCCTTTTTTAAATAGGTTGGTGTATTTACTTTTCTATTGCATGCTAACAACACCACAGCAAACAATACCGTAAGGCTTATAAATGGTTTCATCGGGTTTTGGTATCATCAATTACCAATCTGTACGTGCAAAAAAGCAATAGAACAAACGCAATTAAAAATAACCACGTTTTAAAAGAACTAAAACTAAACGTAGCAAAATCAAAACTTAAGGTATTTAATAACATTGCTAAAAAGAGCAATAAGTAGTTCATTTTAGTATTCTGCATGAGTGTCTAATGATTTGGTCTGGTTTTTAATGTTTGACTACCAAAGTATTAACAAAGAATACCGAATGTAAGTAAAATCCGTAAAAAATTAGAGGAATAGTGGAGTATTTTCTATAAAAAACTATTTCAACGGAAGAATTAGGAGATAAAGAAATACTTAAATTTTATTTTAATTCAATTAAATAAGCTGCAGCTTCGGTTAAATTTTGTACCGTTTTTTCTGTCTTTGGTGCCAGTGGAAACTCATGTTTGCCCTTACGGGCTATAAATATAGCGCGCATATTGGCCTGTATGGCACCTGCAACATCCCAACCATGTGCCGCTAATAATAAGGTATCTTTAGGGTCTACTCCCATTTGTAAGGCAGCCCAACCATAAACCTTACTATGCGGTTTAAACAAGCCTATTTTTTCTACACTCAATTGCGCATCAAAATAATTAGTTAATTGTGCATATTGTAATTGCCCCTCTAACGTATCCGCATCAGAATTGGATAGCGCAACCAACGTATATCCGCTACTTTTTAATAAAGATAAAGCACTTGTAACCTCCTCATGAGCTGGTAACTGTTTAAAACCTTGGGTTACAATTAACTTTGCATCTTCTAAAGCAAGTGGAATTCCTTGCTCTGTTGCCAGCATTTTTAAGGTTACAGCGCCAATTTTCCCAAAATGGTGATAATCTCCGGTTGCAGAAACCACTAAAGAATAATGTAATAACGAAGAAAACCAGTGTGATACCTTATCCGTATCTCCATTAAATAAGGATGTGATTTTGGTTTTGATAGGAGTTAAATCTAACAGCGTCTCGTTTACATCAAAAAAGAGCACCTTGGGTATGGCAATTTTATTTTCCATGGTTTGTTTTTTAATAAGGCAACCCAGTTGTATCAAGACTGAGTTGCCCCTCATTCAAAATTACAAGCTAACTTGTTTTAAGATTGAAGTTTAGCAGGTTATTCTGCCTTCCAATCATATTTTTGAAAACCTTTATCCAAAGGTGTCTCTGCTATGTGATTTACATAGTTACTTATTACTTTCTGGGATACACCCAAAATAATATCCAATAAATGTCTCTGGTTATAACCGGCTTCAAAAAAGTTGTTTAGTACTTCTTGCGATAGTTCTCCTCTATTTCTAACAATCTCCAAGGTAGTATCACGCAATACCTCTAGCTTAGAATCTGCTAGTGTCGTTTTATTTCGCAACGCTTCAATTATAGCCTCATCTACTTGCATAGCTTTTGCTATAGCGGTATGGGCAGGTACACAGTAATGACATTTGTGCTCAACATTAATTGTTTGCCACACCACTGTTAGTTCTTCTTTATTAAAAGAGGAATTTTCAAATAAGGTGTGGATATTTTTATAAGCCTCCAACAATCCTGGAGACTCCGCTAAAACGCCATGTAAATTTGGCACGTAACCATAGGCCTGTTTAGAATCGTCTAACAAATCCTTGCTGGCTTCTGGAGCGGTCTCTAAGGAGTAAATGGTAAATGTTTTTTCTTTTTCTACTGTTTGCATCTTACTTGTATTTATGATTTATATTTCTAAACGTTCGTTTAGTTTAAATTAAAAATTTTTTAGATATTCTTAAAGATGTTTTTGATATACGTATCTAATTGTTTAGCATTAAAAACCCTACTAGCAGATGATAACCCAAACATGGCTACAATTAAATAGTCTGCCTTTTCATTGGTCCACGCTAGATCTTTTTCCTCAACTTTTAAAATGTTGTAAAAAAGGTTACGTACTTTATTTACAAAACGGTTTAGTTCATTTAATATAGCTTGGTTAGCATCTTCCCTAAATTCGTTCGCCGTATTGGTTATTAAACACCCTTTACAAAAGTTTTTATCCTTACTAAAGGTTATGAAATTATAAAAGTAATTTTCTATGGCTTTAACGGTCTGCGGTCCATTTGCTAATTGGTCTAGCAACTTGTTTAATTTTTTCTGATATAATTCCAAACTTGCCAAAAAAACACCATCCTTACTACCAAATGCAGCGTATATAGAAAACTTGTTTATTCCCATTTCGCTTTCTAATTGTTGCATAGAGGTACGTTCATAACCATTTCTCCAAAAAAGCTGCATGGCTTTTTCAGTGACCTCATCTTTACTGTATTGTTTTTTTCTAGCCATATCTACAAACAAAACTAAACACTTGTTTAGAAACAAAAAAATGAACTCATTTATTTAATATTTAATTAAGGTTTACTCCAACAAAACTGTTAAAATTAATTTTGTTTAAATTTTTTATGTTTTTATTAAACATTTTGAATTCCTATTTGTTGTAATCTTGAATAATAAAAAAAATGAAAATGAAAAAGTTATTATTTACTGCGCTTCTTCTTGGAGGAGTTTTAAGTGTACAAGCTTGTACAGAAAAAGAAAAAAAGGAAAACAACACTGTTGAAGCCAAGGTAGAGGCAGAAAAGGTGATTACGAGCAAAGATGCGCCTACTATTGTTGGGGTAGCTGCTGGTAACGAAAACTTTAGCGCCTTAGTAGCTGCGGTTAAAGCTGCAGAATTGGTAGAAACGTTAAATGGTGATGGACCGTTTACGGTGTTTGCCCCAACCAATGCAGCTTTTGAAAAGCTGCCAGAAAACACGGTTTCTGATTTGTTAAAGCCAGAAAACAAAGACACTTTAACAGCCATACTTACCTACCATGTAGTAGCAGGTAATTATAAAGCTGCAGATGTTGTAAAAGCTATTAAGGATAATAATGGAAGTTTTACCATTACTACCGTACAAGGTGCAACCCTTACCGCTTCCATGGATGGTGAAAACGTAATCTTGACCGATGCCAAAGGTGGTACATCTACAATAATAATGACAGATGTTGCTGCTGCAAATGGTGTTATACATGCTATAGATACCGTGGTTATGCCATAAACCATGCTAACTCAAAATTGGAAAAGGCGAACAGTTATGTTCGTCTTTTTTTTAGTTAAAAATCGAGAGTATCATCCCTATAATACCGAGGCCGGCAATTATCAAAACACCAAATAAAAAAGAAGAGGTGAAGGTTAGAATCCACATGTCTTTTTGGTTATGCTCTGTTTTAAAAATTACATAAGTATACCAAGCAATGGACAAATAGAGAAAAGGGTTAAACAGCAACACAAATCCGGTTAGTAAATACACCAAACCAGATATTAAAATGCTTTGCCCAAGAATAAATGCCGCTATTGCTATATTTTCCCAATAATTATATTTTGAAAAAATGGTTTTTGTTGCTAAGGCCAATGGAAACATACAAAGCACAAATATAAATTTGAAATTATTTCTGATGAATATTCCTATTTGCACTCCAAATTTATAAGCTGATTGTTCTTTGTAACCATTAGGATTTGGTTCATAAAAATTAAAAATACTGGGAATGCTACTTTCTATGATTAAATAAATTGTAATACATACTACTAAAAAAGTTATTGGATTAAAAACACCTTTACGTTTACCTCTTAAATAGTCGTTAACCAAAGTTTTTGGAGAAAATAACATGGTTTTGATGTTGTATAGAAAGCCGCGATCCATTTCTATAAAAGATGAAATGGCCTCTTCCGTTATACTATTCAAGGTTATTTTAGAAACTTCTTTTTTTTCCCCACAAGTTGGGCAATAGGGTGTATTATGTATTTCGCCACAGCTTATACATGAATCTTTACCAACTGGTAGTTGGTTTTTTTCTGGTAACATTTTAGAATTGTTAATGGTTTATGGTAAAGTTAAAGAACTATAAAAATGTAACGTAGAAAATGCTTGTTTGCTAAGGACGGTAAATCAATTATTATTGTTTTATTTAACCAATAAAACTATTCACTAACCCCCAAACCTAATAACATTTTTCTTACTTGAAAAAGCTCTACTTTAGAATGCAGTTCTTGTAAATCCCTACATTTACCGTTCTTTAATTCTAGGCTATACCAAGTTTTGCCAAGTAGGCTACGTTGTCTTAGCCTTTTTATACGATCTAGTGGAATACTATTTACCGTTGTTTTCTTAAACACGTAGAACAATAAAACACCTATAGATATAAGTAATAAGGAAACCCAAATAAAAGAGAGGACTCCTAATCTGTCTTTTGTGTTATACAGATTTACAGTAGCGTTAAATAAATTAATAAGCATTAGACCGATGATAAGAAAATATTGGGTACGTTCTTTATCTTCTATCTCTATAGCATTGGTTTCGGGGTTAAATACAACGGCCATTGGTCACTAAATAATCAGTTCAAAAGATTGATTAAGGTCTTTTATAAATTCAATTTGCCGGGGGAGCATGGCAAGATACTCTATTTTAACCAATTATGAGTAAATTTTCGATAAACCGGAGAATTTTTTTTAACGCTTAATTAACATCTAAGATTCTTAACCCTTAAGAATAAAAGTATTTACCATAATTTATAAGAAAATTGTTTACAGCATTAGTTACTTTCTATTACAGAACCTTCTTCCCTATACAAATCAACTTTTCCATCTAAAAGAACTGCCAGAACGGTAAACTCAGCGTCTAAAACATAATCTGGAACTTGAATATATTTTATACCTGGATATTGGCTCCAATATTGTTTGCTAACCACTTTATGTTGAAGCTTGGTGCCCTCACCTACTACCCAGATTCTGTTAATCTTACTTTTTAGGCCGCGTAAAACTACCTCACCCCCAGGATTACCCTTTACAAACAAATACAAAATGTTTTCGTCTTTGGATAAAGTGGTAGGTCCGTAAAAATGTTCTTTAGGTATGCCCGCCTTGGTTCCATAGATAGCTTCTTTGTGTTTTGCAGTCCATCTACCAAATTCCTTTAAAAGAGCTTCTTGCTCTTTTGGTATTGTTCCATCTGCTTTTGGGCCTATATCTAAAAGCAAATTACCTCCTGTACTAATTACGTCCGTAAAAATTCCTATTAGTTGTTGGGTGGTCTTATAATCATTATCATTTTTTTGATATCCCCAAGAATTGTTGGTTGTCATACAAAGTTCCCAATAATTATCCTTTGGTTTGGCAATTGGCATTCCTTGTTCTGGCGTGGCATAATCACCATATCCTTTAAGTCTACTATTAATAATGGTTTTGGGGTTGGCATTTAGCAACAATTGTTGCACTTTTTTAGCCTGCCATTCTTCTGCTGTATGTTCCCAATCCCCATCAAACCACCATAGGCTTGGATTGTATATGGTAGCCAATTCTTTAAGTTGGCCTTGATATAAATCCAGAAAATTTTGCCACCTTTTAGGGTTAGATTGTATTGTGTACCTAATACTATCCCTAGTAAAATGTGTGTAGTCTTTAAAAGACCAATCTGGTAAAGAATAATAGATTCCCAGTTTAACACCTTGTTTTTTGAGTGCGTTGGCAAATGGTGATAATACATCTTTTTTAGCAGCAGAAGCTTGTTTGGCATTAAAAGTACTATGTTTAGAATCCCATAACGCAAAACCGTCATGATGTTTGGCCGTTATTACCGCGTATTTGGCACCACTATCCTTTATTAATTTTGCCCAAGCCTGTGGATTGTAATTACGGGCCGTAAACCCTTCTTTTTGTTTAAGATAATCTTGATGCGAAATATAGCCGTTATAAAAAGACCAAGATTCATCTATACCGTTTACTGCATATAAACCCCAATGTATAAAAATACCTAATTTGGCATCTTTGAACCATTGCATTTTATCTATATGGGTTATATTCTCTTTAGGCTTTTGTGAATATGTGGTAGCCGTAATAAAAAGACCTGTTAAGTAAAGTAATAAGATTAGTGTTGTATTCCATTTAAATAAGAATACTGTTTGGGTTGGTTTTGGTCGCATTTGGTATCTTTTTAGAGTCTTGTTTATTTAATCTATTTAGATTTAAATAGACCTACAAGATACTATGCTATTTGCTATTGGTCCAAAAAGTTTTCTTGAAGTAAACCACACCAATTTTTGGCCTCTTCTAATGTTTTAAATAAGTTAATTTCCCATGAGGTATGGGCCATACCCTCTTTATACACATAGTACAATTCTTCTACCATAGGATTACTATCTGAAACTACTGCAACCTTCATTTTATTTTTCCAAAAAGTGGCCCCCATGTCAAAACCCACAATAGTTTTTATTTCTTTTTCGCCTTCTAAAACTTCGGTTAGCCCGGTCATATCATAAATTTGGAACGCAATAGAATTGAAACGTTCATCACTATATAATAAGTTATCCGTTTTATGGATATCCGATACAAAAACCTTACCATAATGGTTTACATAAACCCCAGAATTGAACCATTTAATTGCAAAAGCCATGTACTAATCCGGTTTGTTTAAACTAAAGTGTCTTTTCAATCTAACAAATAACGGTAAACCTATCTAGATTGTTTTAGTTGGTAAAGGCAAAAAGGTTTTCGAACCAGATACTTATACGTACTTACTTAAACAATACGGCCATCCCGTTAGCAAAATAAACCTACAATTGTAAATTTCAAATATAAAGTGTTATATTGACACATATATTTTTATTGCTTTATTTACGATATGAAAACAAACAAAATATTGCTATTGGCTATTATTTTTACATTAGCTTTTTCCCAAGCGCAAACACGTTCAAAATATTTACCAGATTCTTTACCTCCAATTCCTCAAATAACCGCACCTAAAACCGAAAACTCCGTATTCATGGGGGCCATTGACCAATTTGAAGAATTAAAACTAAATAAGGTTCCGGTGGGTAATGGTCCGTTTAAGCCAACTTGGAGTTCTATTGAAGAAAATTATCCAGGAGAACCAAAATGGCTAAGAGATGCCAAATTTGGTATTTGGGTTCATTTTGGGCCACAAGCTTCTGGTGCTAGCGGCGATTGGTACGCACGTAAACTTTATGTAGACGGTACCCTAGCCCACAAAAACCATTTAAAAAATCATGGTCACCCATCTAAAAATGGTTATAAAGACGTTTTAAAAGATTGGAACCCAGAAAAACTAGACCCTAAAAAACTCACCCAAATCTATAAGGATGCTGGTGCTAGATTTTTAATACTGCAAGGGGTACACCATGATAATTTTGATTTATGGGACTCTTATTACCACCCTTGGAATTCTGTTAAAATGGGTCCCAAAAGAGACCTTATTGGAGAATGGGCAAAGGCTTGTAAGGCATTGGATATGCGCTATGGTATTACCTTTCAGCATGAGTATACTTGGTGGTGGTGGCAAACTGCTTTTGGCAGTGATAGAACGGGTGCTTTTAAAGGGGTACCCTATGATGGTAATTTAAAACCGGAAGATGGTAAAGGACTTTGGTGGGATGGCCTAGACCCAAGACAATTGTATGGAATAAGCTTAAGGGAATATAAAGGGGTAACCGATGCGGCCTATTCTGCTTGGTCTCCTCCAAAACCTGGTATTTATAGCAACCATATACCCTATGCCAAATGGTTCACCACCCAATGGGCATTACGTATGATGGATGCCATAGATAAATATGATCCCGATTTTATTTATACCGATGGTACTGACCAAAAACCGTTTAGTGGTAGTGGTACGGGAACAGGAATTAAAGCAGATGCCATGCAACGAGTAATTGCTTACTACTACAACCAATCCTTACAAAAACACGGGTATCTAGATAAATTTAGCGTAGTAAAGTTTAGAAATAAAACCAATGGCACGGTAACTACAGAAGAATTTGGTGTTCCTGAAAAAACAAAAGACCATGAACCTTGGATTGCAGAGGTACCTGTTGGCGATTGGTACTATGCACCAGATTTTACATATGATTCTGGTATGATGATTCATTATATAATTGAGGCCATTGCTAGAGATGGCAACGCAGCGGTTTGTATTTCTCCTCTACCGGATGGTTCTTTAGACCAAGGAAGTACCAATATGCTTAAAGAAGTAGGCAAATGGATGAAAATAAACGGAGAAGCCGTTTATGGCAGTCATGCATGGAAGATTCCAGGAGAAGGTGAAATTGTAAACGGAAAATTAAAAATGCTTCCTGGAGGAAAATTGGGCAAACAACACGCTGAATTTAATTTTACCCCACAAGATATTAGATTTACAAAGGGTAAGGAAGGTGCCTTGTTTGCTTTTACCATGTCCATACCGCAAGCAAATGAAAAAGTCCTAATCAAAGCACTGGGTACTAAATCTGATAAAGCAATGCACAAAAAAATTACAAACGTGAGCCTGTTGGGTTATAAAAAAACTATTAAATGGCAGCAAACGGAGCAAGGATTAGAAATAACCTACCCAAAAGCGAATAACTTAAAAACAGCTGCTGTTTTTAAAATAGAATAAGTTTACTCGGCATATTTTCCTTGCGTGTATGTTGCTAAAATTGTGGCATTTGGCTTCTTACAATTTTGTGGAAAGTCTGCAAAATAAATACAATTAGGCAACCCGTTTACAAAAGTAACCCGCACAGCGCCATTTCCATTTCCCCACCCGCTATATTTATAGTTTGCAGAAACTTCCAGAGGTTTTCCATTGGCATCTTTAGCAGGCACTTTTACATTGGTTACGCTACCACCTATGTATTTGTTCATCATCCAGGTTTTGGCTTGATCTTTAATCAAATCATCCAACAACTTGGCAAAATCCTGTGTCCCCGTTGGCCCGCCCTTTTCTTTTGCTAGCGTGTATTTGCTAACTTCTTTCATTCGTATACTTTTCTGCCCTAGGGCATACCTTTTCATATTTTCTTCAAATCTGATGACCGCTTTACTATTGCATTCATTTTGTGTAAAGAATGTGGCCATATCCAAGGCTAAACCCTTTGCTTTATGCGCCATATCTACAGTGTTACCCATTTTGTTGTCATCCATGATCATGTCATGTAAGAGTTCCAAACTTTTTCCGCGCATTCTATTTTCTAAATCCACCTTAGCTGCATATAAATCTGGCTTGGCATACAATCCCGTCCAAACCCACTCCCACCGTATACAGTTTCTGGATAGTTCCATGCCATAAACATTAGTTTCTACACGCTCTTCTGCGCATACTTTTTTCATAATTTTCACTTTATCTTCTGGCAAATAAGAAGGGCATTGTTTACCAAAAGTATTTAGGTATAGATGAAAAATAGACGTAAACTCAGAACTTTCCGGGGCTATTTCCACATGCTCAAAATGCCCCCTAAAGATATTGTCATATACCTCCGCATAATACAATTCATTAGTATTCAACTCAAAGTTAGAACTGGTTTGGGCTTGTAAAAAACCGTAGTTAAGTAAAAGTATCCAAAGAGTAAGTAAGTTTAATTTATTAAAGGTCATGGTCTTATAAATCAGTGGTTTATCTATAAAAATAATTAAATATCAACCACTTAGATAGTTCTGCCGGTAAATTTCAATACTTTTTTCGCTTTTGGTAAGAAGTGTACAACCCTAAAGCCAAGATTAATAAGCAAAAAACCATGTAAACGCCAATCCAATATTGGTTTTCCGGTGCTAAATAAAATGATAGAAATAAGCTACCAAAAGAGATAACACCTCCCAAGATGGCATACCCATTCTCCTGATAATACCAAGCGTAGGGGAAAAAATGGGCACCTGTTATTACCACATAGCCAAATAAAAAATAATCTGGAATAGTGGTTAGAATTAAAATCAATAATGGAAAATATAACAGTTGTGCTAGGTTTAACCACAAACCTAATGGTTGTAACGGATTATTAGGAACTCTCCATTGGGTCTTACTTAGTTTAGAAAAACCAAAAGCAAGAGGCAGCATTATTCCACTAAGCATTAACGTAAAAACACTTTTAGAATAACTTGTAAAATCTAACGTCCAAATAATTGTAATGGCACACCATATCACTGTTGCGGATAAAATAAAATCCAATCCGTTCTTGGCCTTAACGGATAGTTCAATTTTTAGCTTATTTAACTCCTCTTGAGTCATTAGAACGTTGGTTTTTAGTTGGTGTCCAAAAACACGAATACGCCCATGTGTATGGACGTATGCGCTTTTCTTCTGGTTTTTAAGTTACTAAAAAAGAATTAATTTTAGGTTGCTGCGCTATTGTAATACTTACCTCTAAACCAATAGGCTACTTTTACCAAAAGAATTAAGGCTGGCACTTCTACCAAAGGCCCAATGACCCCAGCAAAAGCTTGACCAGAGTTTAAGCCAAAAACAGCAATAGCTACCGCAATGGCCAACTCAAAATTATTGCCAGCAGCAGTAAAGGCTACCGCAGCTGTTTTATCATAGGAAGCCCCCATACCTTTGGTTACAAAAAAACCAATGATAAACATTAAGGTAAAATAAATTAACAGGGGTATTGCTATAAGCACTACATCCATTGGAATTTGCACTATTAATTCTCCTTTTAAAGAAAACATAATAACTATAGTAAATAACAAGGAAATTAAGGTTAACGGGGCTATTTTAGGTAAGAATGCTTCTTCATACCATTGTTCCCCTTTTGCTTTTACCAAAATTACCCTGCTAAGAATCCCCATTAAAAAAGGAATTCCTAAATAAATAGCTACACTTTCCGCAATGGTAGCAATAGAAATATCCACGATTGCCCCGTTAAAACCAAAATATGGTGGTAAAATTGTAATGAACAACCAAGCGTAAAAACTATAGGCAAATACTTGAAAAATACTATTTAACGCTACTAGCCCGGCTCCATATTCGCTGCTACCATCCGCCAGATCGTTCCAGACCAACACCATGGCAATACATCTAGCTAAGCCAATTAAGATTAACCCTACCATGTACTCTGGGTAATCCTTTAAAAAAATTAGCGCTAACGCAAACATTAAAACAGGGCCAACTATCCAATTAAGCACTAATGATACCGTTAAAACCTTGGTGTTCTTAAATACTTTTGGCAACAAAGCATATTTAACCTTTGCCAGGGGTGGATACATCATTAATATTAGGCCAATTGCAATTGGAATATTTGTAGTTCCTTTACTAAAGGAATTTATGACCGATGGAAATGTAGGCACAAAATAACCTATACCCACACCAATTGCCATAGCTACAAAAATCCATAAGGTGAGATTCTTGTCTAAAAAACTTAGTTTTTTCTGCACCATTTTATTGAATTTGAGAAAATACGTACTTCATCTCCGTTGCAATTTGTTTGCTACGCTCTTTGTACATTTTATCTTGTTCTGGGGTTCCGTCAAAAGCTTTTGGGTCTTCATAGGTTATGGGGATCCGTTTTTCGGCTCCCGGCACAAAAGGGCAACCTTGATCCGCCTGTGAGCAGGTCATGATAGCCGCAAACTCCGCGGTTGGATTAAACTCATGATCCATTCTTTTAGAAAATGCAATTACCGCTGGCTCATTTTGGGCATACTTTATAGCATATACAGGATTATCATCCGTAGATAATTTGTTAACCGTAAAACCATTAAAAACAAGGGTTTCTCCTATTTTAGGATACATGGCTGTTGCCTCGGTACCACCAGAATAACAATAAACATTGGCTACACTATAATAGTACGCCATAGTTTGGGCCCAAATTTGAGATAGATGACTTCTACGAGAGTTGTGGGTACAAATTAGATTTAAACGAATAGGCTTGTTAGCATCTTTATTAGCTTGTATGTAACTAATTAAAGGTTGCAATACTTCTTTACGTTCTGGCGAAATATCAGTTGTAGCTAATTGCGCTACAAAATTTTGTAATGTGTTGAATAATAACATGGTTTCGATACACTTAATTAGGGATTTAACAACAACCGGAATTAGGGTTACAACCGCCCGTTGCTTGTACTTCTGATAATTTAACTTTAGGTTTACTTTCTGGAATACCGCAATTGTCTTTTGCCAAACAATCTGTGAACTTGCTGGTTAATAGAAAGTGTTTTCCGTTGAATTCCAAGCTATACTTTTCAATAGTTGTACCCTGAAATTCCACCTCAACTTCTAAATCGGCCAAGCCCAAGGTTTTTTCGGAAAGCTCAATAATATGAATCAACTTTTCTGGATGCAGTCTGTGATCATAATCGTCTGCGTTCCATAATTGAAAGTTCACCATTTCTTCCGTTCTTACCGTACCGCCACAATCAATAAAGTGCTTACTAACTTTACCTATTTCGGTAACATGAAAATGCCTCGGAACCAAGTTTCCGTTAGGCAATTCAAAAGCAGTGGTTTCTAAACCCTGTAATGCCGTTTTAACTTCTTTTAGTGTCATATACTTCTACTTTTATTGTATTATTACGATTAATGTGATTAAATTTTTTTAGCAACAACTATTTGTCTGTAAATCTTGATTTAAAAATTCGTTCATCAACATTTTCATATGTTTCCAATTGGTTTCATCTATGCAATAGCAAACACTGGTACCCTCAACATTTCCTTTTATAAGCCCAAGATTTTTAAGCTCCTTTAAATGTTGTGATATGGTAGGTTGTGCCAAACCTATTTCATCTACTAAATCGCCACAAACACAAGCGTTTATTTTAAATAGATGTTGTAAAATGGCTACCCTAGCTGGGTGTCCAAAAACTTTTGCAAATAAGGCTATCTTATTTTGCTCTTCGGTAAATATCTCTGTTTTGGCTAAACCCATTGTTTGATTGTTATATTGCAATATTACGATTAATATGGTAAAATCACAGGAATAATTAGGAAATTTTTAATTTAATTGGAATTGGAAGAATCAGGAATAGCTTCTTGTTTACCAAGAAATTTGGGCTTTACACCAAATAAGATATCAATAAAAACCTTGGTACGTGCAAAATACTCCCTTACCTGTGTTTTAAGTCCGGCTGCAACGCTTACATCTTTTGCATTATACCCAATTGCCTGTAAACCATTCTTCTCTGCCAAGTAAATTGCTCTTTCGTTATGAAAAGCCTGAGAAATTATAGTTATACGCTCTTGCCCAAAAACCTCTTTTGCCCTAACTACGGAATCTAAAGTTCTAAACCCGGCATAATCTAATATAATCCTGTCTTCAGGAACGCCTCCTTTTATCAATTCTTTTTTAAATTCCGAAGGTTCATTATAGTATTTACTACCATTATCACCACTTACCAAAACGTATGCTATTTTACCTGCTTTATATAGTCTAACCGCAGCAGCTACTCTAAATTTGAAATATGGATTTACACCACCTGCTTTTAAGTATTTAGAAGTACCCAAAACCAAACCAACGTGGTTGGCAGGCAAGTTTTCTATAGTATCATAAGTTTTACCGTCAGCATTTTTTTCAATAGAAAAATTGGCTATAAAAACCAGAACCAACGTAACAATTAAAGAAAACAATAACGTTTTAACTAGCTTAAGTATAAATCTGTTTCGGAACAATAGTAATCTCCTTTTTTATGGTCCTTGCTAATTTAATTCTTTAAAAACATTAGCTAACCATAATTAAGGGTATTTTACGATTGCCAACAAAAAAAGCACGACTTCTTAAGTTGGACTTAGCTTACTATTAAAATAGTCCTATTTCTAAAAACACAATACCAAAAAGATATAAATAAAATTGTAACCGTATTGGACCAACTGGTTACTTGGGGTATTAATCACCGTGAAGCTGTTTTAGCTCCGTAATTTTTATTTAGGGCACAACCGTAACTATAATTCTTTTATACCTGGTTAAAGCTGGCGTTCCTTTATCTGTTAATTTGAGGATGATATGAATGGTCACCTCTTGCTTAACCTTAGGTGCAACCACATATGCTGTGTGGGAATTACCCGGTTCGCCAATTTTAAATTCGCCACCAAAACTACCAGCCTCTTTATAAGCAAACCATAAATAACTTAGGCTATCTCCGTCCGGGTCATAGGATTTACTTGCATCCAAACCAAATCCCTGTCCAGATTTTACAATAAGCTCCGTAGGATGGTTCAAAACCGGCACCGGTGGGTGATTTGCTTCGGCAAAGGAGTTTATAGTCCAATCCATGCGCGCAGCAAAATCGCTTTGTATCTCGTCTCGCCATCGCCAAATGGAAACCTTACCTCCTTTATACTTAGTAGAATCCGGTTTTACGTTTCTACCGTAATTAGAAAACAAATATGGTTTATACGTATCCACCGTATCTGTCCAAATTTTTCTAGTTTCCGGCTCAAAAGGCACTCCTGAACTCCCCCTTTTACGCCCTTCAAATTTTGGTTTATAAAAGGTATACCTACCTCCCCAGCCACCAAAATCTGGCCTTTCAGGGTGGTTTAATCCATTTGGTATTAGCCCTAAAAATGCTGGGGTATCTCCTTCTACACCCCAGCTAACATCTGGATAAACCGCACCCAGTGGGCCATGGTTTTGCTGTATATTATTGGCCAGCCATGTATTACTTATAGTAGTATTGTCCCAGTTTTTTACTACCGCATTAATTCCGGTCCAGGTAGCAGAACTATAATTGTCTCCAGGACTTACCACATAAAACAAATCTGGAAAATTCTTTCGAATCCATACACCAGAGTCGTCTTGATCAGAAATGGTATAAACTCGTATTTTATCTACTATTTTTCTAAGTTGATTTTCAGGTGTAGTCGCTTTTAAATCATGTAACGCTTGCGCCAAGACGTTAACACCACCCCAGACCGAAACCCACAAGGGCCTTTCATCTTTCTTTTTTAGTTCTTCTACCAATAACCGAGAGCCAGAACTAGCTTTATTCTTACCTACTCCCAGCATACCATATTTTGCAGGCCCCGTTTTAACCCTCGCCACTAAATCCATCTTGGTAGGATAACCTTTTTCATGTTTTAAAAGGTTGTCCCTTACCTTATCATAAGCGTCTAGCACCTTTCTAATCGATTCTGGATTTACCTCATTTTTATGCCAGCAAGACGTAGTGGCCACCAACCCTCTAATTTCTAGCTGATTTGAATATAGTAGTAACCTTACCAAAGATTGCGTATCATCTGGATCAGCTTCTATATCTGTTAATACGAAAATCCTAGGTTTAACCTCATCCTGGGCAATAACCAACGTTTGGGAAAATACTAAAACAAATAGTACAATTAAATTAAGTACCGTCTTTGGTTTTAACTTCATGTTTAAGTTTTTATTCAGTAATCCAAAAGGTACTTTATTTGAGAATGGCCATGGATCTATCTAGATAATTTCAACGAAAAATCCCTAAAACGTTTCGCTTATCTTTTAATTTAATACAAGACCGTTTCTTTTGTATTTTAGGTTATAAACCACAACGATGAAGCTACTGCAAAACCAAACAATATGCATATTGTTTATTTTACCCGCACTACTATTTGGCCAAAACCCTATTCCAGAAGTTTATGAAAATGTAATGCCCAGGGTGCGTGTAATCATTGATAATGATTTTGGCGGAGATCCAGACGGACTCTTTCAATTAGTACACCATTTATTGAGTCCTAGTGTTGAAATTAATGGTATAATTGGATCGCAGCATTACCCCGCAGGTTTTTATGACAATCCGGGCACCGCAGACTTTTCTGCCCTACTTGCACGACAGGTATTGGACACTATGGGTTTGGAAGATAAATATGCCGTTCTAGCAGGCAGTAACAAGGGGTTGGCAGCTTTGGATACACCACAAAAAACGAATGCTGCCCAACTTATTGTGGACGAAGCTATGCGTACAGATACTAAATTACCATTATATATTGTTTGTGGAGCCGGTTTAACAAACCTTGCAAGTGCTTATCTGATAGAACCTAAAATAGCGGATAAAATAATCTTGGTTTGGATTGGCGGCGAAGAATATCCAGATTTGGCCTATCCCCCACCTAATGCCATGAAAACAGAGTATAATCTTGGTATAGATAAGCTAGCCGCACAAATTGTATTTAACCTTAGTACCATCCCAATTTGGCAAGTACCGCGTAATGCGTATAGATTAACCTTAATATCTCATGCTGAATTGCTTTACCGATTTGGAAATAAAGGAATTATGGGTGAATTTTTGGTTGACAAAATGAAACATTTATTTGAAAAGTCTGGCAAAAAATTAGGCGAAGCATATGCCTTAGGTGATAACCCACTTACGTTGCTTACAGCTTTACAATCTTCTTGGGAAGCAGACCCTTCTTCTAGTACTTACAAACTGGTACCGGCACCTACCATTAACACTAATGGCAATTACGAACCCAATGAAAATGGAAGAATTATCAGGGTATATACCCAATTAGACGTGCGTCTAATGTTCGATGATCTAGAGGCTAAATTGGCGTTATTTGCAAAAGCCAAAAATTAATTACTGCGCAGGTTTAATTTCGTACAATTTTAATACGCTAGGCTTGGGCCAAGGTTTTTCCCTTGGTAAATCCCTATTGTTATTTAAAGTTTCCCATTTAAGTAGAAACTGTAAGCTACCCGAAGCTTGTTTACTCTTATCGTTTAGCGTTTGCACCATAAGCCCTGGAAAATTGCCCTCCACATCTAATTGGTTTGCTAAAGATTCTGGTTTAATTACAGAACCTATGGCTTTTAAATTTTTATCCAATAAAATAGTGCCTTCCCCATACGCTTTGTGGTAGTAACCTACCTCGAACCTACCGTCCGCACGCCTATTGAATTCTTTTAACAGCACCTCAAAATCTATACTACCAAAACCAGAGAATTCCCAACGATATTCCCAATTGGTAATCGTATGATTTTTCCAATTTCCCTCTTCTAAGTAAGCCACATACAACTGTAAATTACCAGCCTGATCGTATTTATGATATACAAATACCGGTTTGTTATCTTTATCCAATACCAACTTAGCTGCTAAATTTATGATTCCACCATTAACTGGTATAGGATCTACAATTAGTCCGTTGGTAGTCAATGTTGCCGGCAAATCTACCTGCTCCCCTTCTGCGGTGAACCAATTTTTTAAGTCCGGACTTTTCATGTAGCTTAAATCATGATTAGTGGCACAATCCGGTGTGTCTCTCCAAACCCAATACACATGGTACCAACCATCTTCTAAGAGTATGGGTTTACTTTGGTAAGCATTCATTTTACCCATACCGTCTGTTAGCGGTTTGTCTAACAAACGAGACCATTCTTGACTCTTTACATCATATAAATTATAAATCTCATTACCATCTCCGCTACCACCGTCTCGGTATTGAAATACAATATCTCCTTCTTTGGTAGTTGTAAATCTAGGATAAGTACAACGTTCTTCATTACTACCTATTAGCTCAAAATGTTGTCTAAGCGAGGTAACATCATACGGTTTATCACTTTTGAAATAGGTAATAGGATTGTTGTGCATGTTACCAGATAGGTGGATATACCCTTGTGAATCTACCATCAATTCTAAATAATTATGACTATCCCAACCTAGAACGGTACTGGTACCATTGGCCGTTTCTCTTGTTGTAGCCGGCAACTGATACTTTTTAAAACCTAAAGAATCTAATTTGCGCTGTGCAACTACAATATTTCTATTTGCATTGTAGTACGCAACAAACTGATGGTTGCCTTTGGTGTATATAGAAAAATTGGCTGGATGGCCAGACCAAACACTATCTATGGTTATAGTATTTACTATTGTTGATACTTTACCACTTTCGTCTAGTACCAAATTGTTTTCTTTTACCTCCTTTTTACAAGAAAGCACGCAGATTAGAAGTAGTAATAAGGTGTAGTATTTTAGGTTGCTATGCATAATTGCGTTTTAAGATATTAGGCTTACAACACAAATATGGAGATAAAAATTTAAAAGTGTAATTAAAACACGATTAAATTAAGGTGTCTTTCTGGAAGATTCCCTAACAATAAGACTTGTCTTAACCACCTTGGTAGTATAGGGTAAGGTCTCCGCTTCTGCTTTTTCTATACGATCAATTATCATGTTGGCGGCGGTTTCACCAATAAATTTACCATGCTGGCTTACCATACTTAAAGACGGCGAAACATACTTGGATAACCTACCATTTGTAAAACCAACAATAGAAACTTCTTCTGGCACCCTTACCTTTTTTTGTTTACAAATATTTAAAACATCAACAGCTGTCATTTCATCTAAAGCAATGATAGCGTCTACAGGCTTATAATTTAAAAGAAGGGTCATTAAAATTTCTAAATCGTCTTTTTTACCCACCTTTACGTTCAAGTTTTTATCGTATGCAATTCCTTTCTCCTCCAGCGCTTTTTGGTAACCTTGAATTCTTAGTTTACCAACACTAGAATCAAAAATGGTGGATACTACCGCTACATTTTTACACCCTGTCTCAAATAAATAATTAGTGGTTTTATATCCGGCTTCAAAATCATCTACAATAACCTTATCACAATCTACTTCGTCTGTAACCCGATCAATCATTACCAAAGGTATTTGACCGTTACTGTAATTTTTTAAATGATCATAAACCGCTTTGGACTGTGTTTCTTCTGATAATGAAATAATTAAACCGTCTACAGTGCCAGCGCTCAACAACTCAACCGTTTTTAGCTCTTTTAAATAAGATTCGTCTGATGTACAACTGATAATGTTATAACCCCTTGCGTTAGCATTTTTTTCGATACCGTAGAAAACCTGAACAAAGAAGTAGTTTAGGATATTGGGTACTACAACACCAATAGTCTTGGTATTCTTGCGTAAAAGACTTAAAGCAATGCGGTTAGGACGGTAATGGTTATCCTTGGCATATTGTTGAATTTTCGCCTTAAGGTCCTCGCTAATTTCATGACTATCGTTAATAGCCTTGGAAGCGGTAGATACCGAAACTTTAAAATGGGTGGCAATATCTTTTAAAGTAAATTTTTTCATAATCGTGTTACCCAAAGATAACCTAAAAGTAATTTATTCCTGGTTGCTTGTGCCGGTGCTTATTAAAGCCCAAAAAACCGGTAATCTATATTTAAATTACCGGTTTTATAACTAAAACTAACTTATATATACTGGTTCAATATATTTTCGAACAATTCTTGTTTTCCACTAATAGTCTGTGGTTCGCCTTTTTCCATTCCAATTTTGGCCAACGCCTCCAAATCTAGTTTGTTATTAACAAAATCTGCTCCTTTACCGGTTGTAAAGCTGGCATAGCGCTTAGAAAGTAAATCTTCGTACGGAGATTTTTGCATAACGGCATCTGCAATGAGTAATCCGCGCGCAAAAGTATCTGCCCCACCAATATGTGCTAAGAATATATCTTCCAAATCTGTTGAATTTCTTCTGGTTTTAGCATCAAAATTTACACCTCCACCTTGTAAACCGCCTGCTTTTAAGAACACCAACATAGCTTCTGCTGTTTCTAAAAAGTTATTTGGAAATTGGTCTGTATCCCATCCATTTTGATAATCTCCACGGTTTGCATCTATACTTCCCAACATACCTGCGTCTGCCGCCACTTGTAGTTCATGCTGAAACGTGTGCTGGGCCAAAGTTGCATGGTTTACTTCTATATTCAATTT
Organism: Croceivirga sp. ABH4_376; assembly: GCF_056160685.1. NCBI lineage: Bacteria > Pseudomonadati > Bacteroidota > Flavobacteriia > Flavobacteriales > Flavobacteriaceae > Croceivirga > Croceivirga sp. ABH4_376. The sequence goes on from NZ_JBSWXQ010000007.1 coordinate 60,774, forward strand.
AAAATCGTTCTCTAAGCCTTGTTCTCTTATAAAGTTGATAGATGTGGCAGAATCAAAATCATATTGATGCTTAGAAGGTTCCATTGGCTTTGGTTCTATAAAGAAATTACCTTTGAACCCATTTTTTCTGGCATAGTCTCTTGCCATACGCATAAAACGACCAATGTTATCTTGCTCTAATTTCATGTTGGTGTTCAACAAGGACATATACCCCTCTCTACCTCCCCAGAAAACGTAGTTTTCCCCACCAAGTTCCAATGTTGCATCCAAGGCAATTTTTACTTGTGCACCTGCATGTGCCACAACATCAAAATTAGGGTTAGATGCCGCACCGTTCATGTATCTAGGATTAGAGAATAAATTGGCGGTTCCCCAAAGTAATTTTACCCCAGAAGCGTTCATTTTTTCTTTAAGATAGGCCACGGTTTGCTGTACTCGTTTTTCAGATTCTGCAAGGGTGCTCGCCTCATCTACCAAATCAAAATCATGAAAACAATAGTAATCAAACCCCATTTTTGTTGCAAACTCGAACGCTGCATCTGCCTTTTCTTTTGCCGCGACTACTGGGTCTGCAGCAGTACTCCAAGGAAACACTTTGGTACCAGGACCAAAAGGGTCTCCGCCGGTTCCGCACAAGGTATGCCAATAAGCCATGGCAAATTTAAAATGCTCTCTCATGGTTTTACCAGCAACCACTTGTTCTGGATTATAAAATTTGAACGCTAGCGGATTATCAGATTCCCTGCCCTCATATTTAATTTCACCAATTCCTTTAAAGTATTCCTTATCTCCTATTAATGCCATTTGTTGATTATTTATTTAAAATTAAATTCAATTCTTTTTTCCAATTATTGTAAGCTGTTTGGTAGGCTGTTTTATCTTTTAGCGGCATGTATGTCATTACATGGTCGTTTTTCATATATGCGTTAAACGCACTATAATCACCGTCTTGCAAAGCACAAGCCCTTGCAGCCCCTATAGCACCGGTGGTATTGTAAATTTCTATTTCTTGGCCTAGCAATGTGGCAATGGTATTTGAGAAAATCTCCGATCTAAATAGATTGTCGTTGCCTGCTCTAATTACGTTAGGCACAATACCATCTTGTTGCATAATCTCAAAGCCATAAACAAAAGAAAAAGCTATACCCTCTAAGGCGGCCCTACATAAATGGGCCTTATTGTGCCGGTTAAGGTTTAAATGTACAATACGTGTGCCTACATCTTTGTTCTGTAACATACGTTCTGCTCCGTTACCAAATGGAATTACTGTTACGCCATCTGCTCCTACTGGAATGGCGCCGGCCAATTCATTCATTTCATCGTAGGAAGAAACACTTAGGTTGTTCATTAACCAACGGTATTGTATACCTGCACCGTTTATACACAATAACTTGCCTATACGCTGCTTTTGCCCTTTTTCATAATTAACATGAGCAAAATTGTTAACCTTGTCGCACTCTTTAACAGATAAATTATCCGTAACCGCATACATTACCCCAGAAGTACCACCTGTGGCAGCAACCTCACCTGGGTTAAACACGTTTAAAGAAAGTGCATTATTGGGTTGGTCTCCTGCCCTATATAGGATAGGTGTTCCAATAGCTAAACCTGTTTGGCTGGCTCCTAACTCGTTTACAAAGGCTTGTTTGCCAAAAGTTGGTACTATTTCTGGAACCAATTCTTTTTGCAATCCATAAAAATCTAGCAATTCCTCTGAGAGTGCATCTTTTTCAAAATCCCAAAAAATACCTTCAGATAAGCCGGATAAGGTAGTGTTTATGGTACCGCTTAGTTTGTAGGAAATAAAATCTCCTGGCAGCATAAATTTATCAATGTCTTTAAAAATGGTGGGCTCCTGCTCCTTTACCCATTTTAATTTAGATGCCGTAAAGTTCGCCGGACTGTTTAATAAATGGGTATTACAAAAATCGACTCCCAAACTTTCATAGGCGTTATTACCTATGGCTACCGCCCTAGAATCACACCAAATAATGGATTTTCTTAGAGGTTCTCCTTGCTTGTCTACCAAAACCAGTCCATGCATCTGATACGATATTCCTATCCCTTTTATCAAATCTGCTGCTATGGAGTGTTCTTTAATAATTCGCTTAATTCCGTTACAGGCATGTTGCCACCAAACATTGGGATCTTGCTCTGCCCAACCTGCTTGGGCAGCATACATGGACATTTCTTCCTTAGGTTCTTGTACTACGGTAACACTTTTACCGGAGCTAGATTCAATTAAGGCAATTTTAAGGGAAGAACTCCCTACATCCAGTCCTAAGAAGTACATATTGCAGTTTTATCGTTTGTACCAAATGTACTTATAAAACCATTCGAAAATTATTTTTAAATAGTTTGCAATGTAATTTATGGATTAAAATATATCGATGGAGTTTCCAAACAAAAACACTTTAAACACACTAAAAAACAGACATTTATATATTCGATATAAGTATCGAAAGTTTTTCGAAAGGCTTTTCGTTAAATCCAAAAAGTTCTACTACAAACAATAACTATTTGGATAACTTATCCGCTAAATGCTGACTCAAAGCTACCATTGCCAAAGTAGGATTCCAAGAAGCGCCAGTAGGCCACAAAGCCCCACCGGTAACGTATACATTAGACACTCCCTGCGGACGATAATCTAGGTCTACGACCCCATCTCCTTCTCCTATCCACAAAGTGGATGCTTCATGTACCAAGCCCGGTACTCTAAAGCTTTCTGTTTTAGGATGCTCCTTTTGCCAATTACCTGTTTCGTAATTCCAGTACTCTACTTTAGACGCGCCATTTGGTGAAAGTACATTTTCTATTACGTTAAACGTCATTTGGTCCATAGCATCCCAAACCAACCCATCATTTTTATTTAATTCCACATTTAAAGTGCTGTTTATGGTAGAATCAGTATCAGAATTCATTAAAAATGTGTTTTTTGGGTTCCTAAAGTCGATTTCACCTAAAACCGCGCTAACAAAAATAACGTGGTCTTTAGAGGTAAGTAATTGTTCTTCTGTGGCCGAAGCCACCACATCTGGCATATTTCTAAGAGCAGCTTCTGCGTTTTCTTTAGGGTTTTTATCAGACAGTGCTGTTAATTGTATATGAAACTGGCCTTCATGGTCCAGGTTTGGCTCTACCCCTGCAACATAATACGCGCCTAATTCCAGGTTTGCTAATTTAGATGCAAACTTATAGTCTTTTCTGGGTACCCTAGCCACAATGGCACTGACAAAGTGAGATGTAAAACGGGTACCCGCTTTTTCTAAATGTGGAAAAGAATTTTGTAGCAGCGTAGTTGGCGGTAAGGTTCCCATTGCCAATATAAGTTTGGCAGCACCTAACGCCAATATACCTCTAGTAGTTTCTAATGCTGTTGCCGTTTTATCTTGCTGCAGTATTTTAGATACCGTGCAATTAGTTACCACTTTTAACCTACTACCTTTTCCTGCACCATGCAAGCGTTCTTGTTTTTCAATTAATTCCAGTATTCTATTTGGTGTAGAAAACTTAGAAAAATCAACATCGTTTTCCTTTGCTGTTTTAACCGCTAAAGGTGCTGGTATTATACGCGTAAAGTTAGCTACCTCAGGTCCTTTTTCCGTAAGTAGCTTTTGTATTTCCTTTTGTAGACTGGCAAAGATTGGTTTTTCGTCGCTGGTAGATTTTATTTTATCTGCAGGTACCACGTTCATCAATTCCTCTGCATCTAAAAAATAATCTTTTAAAACCGCTACTACCGGTTTGGGCCAGTTTACCAACTCAGCATCTGTTGGTCTAGGGCACCAACCGCTCCATAAGGTAGACCTACCCCCAAAAAAAGGTATCATACCGTGTTGCCACTTTACGTATTTACCTTGAGTAGTTTTGGCAGATAACGTCCAAGGGTAAGTTTCACTCAACCCGCCCAAGGTTTTCTTGTACGGACCGGGTAAATCTTGAAAATGTTCTGGTAGAAAAAACGGACCTCTTTCCAATACCAAAATTCTTGCGAACGGATTATTTTTTAAGGCACGCTCTATAAATGCCAACGCACAAAAGCCCGTACCAATTACAACAAAATCAAACTGCTGCTCTTCCCGTATATGCTTCCATTCTGAATTGGACACAAAAAAAACATGGTCCATAACGTTTTGTCCTGTAGGCGATTGCGGACCTGGGGAGGGATATCCATAATTAAAATTTGGAGACGAAGCATACTGAGCCATAATTAAATTGTTGTTTGGTTGATGTATTTAATAGGAAAATTGTGTCTTTATGGTTTACACACACATTTATAAAAGTATTCAGATTAGTTTAAATTGCCAAAAACACTGAAAACAGTGAGTGGCAGTAACCGTTCTAACCATAATTTTATCTTTACCATAAATTTAATTGTATGCCGAAAAGAATAGGTCTTAGGTTTTTGCTATGTAACGCCTTAATTGGTTTGTTTTTTGCAAACATGGCAATTGCCCAGGATCAAGACAAGGTCTGGTTTAAAGCTTTTGGCCACACACCAAACAGTATTAGTCCAGAACTATACCACCAATTAGAAACCGCAACACAAGCAGCGGAAAGATGGCGTTTGTTGTTTGCCATAGGTAAGCAACACGTAACCCAAGGCAATACAGATTCAATTCTACATTATGCGTCTATTTTGGCCAAGGAAACCGTTGATGCGCATGACGAAACCAATACGGCAAGAACATATGAAATAATGGCGCAATGGCTTTATGGCGAAGGGAATCTAAAAAATGGTTTGTTAGATGAAGCTTTGGTATCTTACATAAAAGGCCTTAATAAGTCCGAAACGTATAAGGATAACAGTTTTGTATACAATCTTAAAATTGGATTGGCAAAAGTGTATTATCATAAGGGAGAAATAGAAAAAGCCAGCGAAATATTATTGCCCTTGCAAAACCAATTAAAAGAAGGTGAATTGCTTTCTTATATCAATTACTATCTGGGCAACATAGCTGCAACCCGAGACGATTTTAAAAAGGCTAAAAAGCTATTTACATTGGTGAGTAAAAACGAGCAGCATACAAAGCTATCCTTAGCAGCCAAACTCATGTTGGCCAATATAAACGGGGAAGAAAAAAATACAAGTAAAGCTTATAGTGGTTTTGAAGCGGTTATGCAAAAAGCTCTTGAAGAACGCTTTTATGATATTTATACAGAAGCGGTTACCAGTTATGGAAGGTTAATGAACAACAATGAAAATCATGAGACTGCAGAACTAATACTCTCCATTGCTTACACCAACTCCATACAATGGAATAATTTAGAATTACAGAAAAAGATTATTCAGCAATTGGTTTACACCTACCAACAAAAAGAAGATTTTGAAAACGCTTATAATTTGATGACGCAATATTTATCCGTTAACAATCAAATTCTTCAAAAACAAAATACCCGAGACTTAAAAGAATTGGAGATTAAATATGAAACCTTACAGAAAGAGAATCAAATCTATCAGCTAAAAGAAGAGCAAGTTGCCAAACAAAACGAACTTAAACGGCAAAAGACAATAAAAATGGCCATTTTATATGGTTTTCTTATTCTATTAATTCCAATAGTTGCCTTGTTAGTGGTTTACTACCAAAAACTACAAACCCAAAGTCAATTAGCACAAAGACAACAAGAACTGAACGAACAAAAGTTAAAAACCCTAGAACAAGAACAACAATTGCAGCTAGCAGAGGCCAGTTTAGATGCACAGACCGAAGAGCGTTCCAGAATTGCCAAGCAATTACATGATAGTATAGGAGGTAATCTTGCAGGTATTAAATTGCAACTATCCAATTTAGTTTCAACTTCCAAGAATAACTCAGAATTGCTAAAACAAGTTAACGATACCTATGAGCTTGTAAGGGATATTTCGCACGATTTAACCCCAAAGAAGTTTATCAATTCAGACTATGTAAGCTTAATAAGGGTTTACCTAGAAAATATCGCAAAAAATAGCAGCTTAACTATTTCATTTTCTGCTCATCCCAACGCCAAAATAAATAGTTTGCCAGAAAAAATAAAGGTAGAAGTTTACCAAATAATACAAGAATTGACCACTAACGTTTTAAAACATGCTAAGGCCAAAAATTTGGAAGTCCACCTAAATTTACACCAAAATGAGTTACAACTTTTGTTCGAAGACGATGGGGTAGGCTTTGATGCTGAAAAACAAAAATCGGGTATCGGTTTAAAAAATTTAAATCTTAGATTGCAACATTTAAAGGCATCTATGCTATTAGACAGTGCGCTAAATAGAGGTACGGCCATAACTATAAACATTCCTGTAAACGCTAACTAAAATGAACACTTACAATATTATTATAGCAGACGACCATAAAATGTTTTTAGATGGTCTTATAAGCATTTTGGGTAATAATGAAGCCTATAATATTATATTAACAGCAGACCGGGGACACAAGGTTGCCAAGTACCTAGATATTAACAATGCTACGGAACCCATAGATTTAGTAATTACAGATGTAAGCATGCCAGACTACAGTGGTATAGAACTTAACAAACACATAAAAAATAACCATCCCAGAACCAAAACCCTTGTAGTTAGTATGTTGCATGATACTACTACCGTACAAACCCTTACACAAGATAATGTGGATGGTTATGTTCCAAAAAATGCAGAAAAGGAAGAATTACTCACCGCAATTGAAACAATTTTAAATGGCGACAAATATTTTTCGCAATCTATTAAGGATGTGTACTTAAAAGGAATGTTTTCCAAAGAAGATAAATTAGAAGACTCCTTATCTAAAAGAGAAAAAGAAGTACTAAAACTAATTGCACAAGAATTTACTACACAAGAAATTGCAGACCAGCTCTTTTTAAGCAAACATACCATAGAAAGTTATAGAAAAAATCTTATCTCTAAATTAGAGGTAAGAAACTTAGCCGGTCTAACCAAATATGCTATTAAACTAGGACTTTTAGAAGATGAATAAGCCCAAAAAAGAAATGGATACCCCTGAAAACAGGGATGTCATTTCTACGGTAAATAGGGCTGTATAGCCTCCCATATTACTAGAAATTTGTCCTGTAACAAATAAAAATTAAAATTATGATTTACGGGATTACATTAGTTTTATTGAGCATTATAGCAGTGCCATCTCTAATTCTTTCTAAAAAACCAAATGCAAAAGAATTATTGGCAAAAGTAGAGCCTTACCAAGGATGGATAGGTTTAGTATTTTGTATTTGGGGTGTATGGGGCATTATAACCAGCATTTTAAACATTGGATGGATGACCAGCGCTCCTATTTGGTGGGCAACCTTACTTGCCGGCAGTATTGTAGAAGCAACCTTAGGCTTTATGTTAGGTTTTACCGTCATCAACAAAATTATCATCGGTAAAAATGAGAGTGCTCAAGTAAAAGCTGCAGAATTACGTGCAAAAATTGCACCCAAACAGGGTAAATTAGGCGTATTAGGTATTATTGTGGGCATATGGATGATTGTTGCATCTTTTCTTTTTACAGTAGCTTAATAATTAATTTTAAAAACCAATACTTATGAAACAACTAGTACAACTGGTCTTATTGTTTGTTTGTTTAGCAACAAAGGCACAAAACACCCCTAACACCATATCTGTGAGTGGAAGCGTAAAAATAGAACGCAAGGTAACCCAATATAAAGCCAAAATCCTTTTAAACATGGATCAAGTGCTCTATAGTAATCCAGAATACAAAACCCTAGACGATTTAAAAAACGCCTATTTTAACATGTTACAGTCTAAAGGTTTTGATACGAGTAAATTTAAAGAAGATGAACTTTCTTATTTAACCTATGGTTACCAGAAGGAAGGAACCGTTTACTTTTATGAAACAACAAACGCACAAGACATTAAAACACTTTCCTTTAATAGAATAAACGGTATAACCGTTTATATACAAGTTAAAGCAGAAGTAGAAGAAAGCACTTATAACAAGCTATTGAAAACTGCTTTGGCCAATGCCAAAAAGAATGCTACACGTTTAGCCAGTGTAGCCAATAAAAAGGTTGGCGACATCCAGTCCATATCAGAAACCTATTTTAAACCAGAAATATGGAATTCCTACAACAACGATTACGAAGAGTTCCTAACCGTATCTGTTTCTTACTTTTTAGAATAAAATTAGTTGGTTAACTTGGTTTCCGGTCTTTAGCACAAATAGCTTTAGGCCGGTTTTTTTATTTTAAGTTAGCCACTAGTATAATTTATTCTATTTTTGCCAACCATTTGCCCACGTGGTGAAATTGGTAGACACGCTACCTTGAGGGGGTAGTGTTCTTAAGAACGTGCTGGTTCGAATCCAGTCGTGGGCACAAAGCTCTTTGTATTACAAAGGGCTTTTTTTATTGTTCATATCCTATTGATAAAATTTAACGCTTGCTTGGGAGAATGATACCTATTTATTTGTAAATTTGTTTAATCATTTTTACAAAATAATGAACAACGTAAAAAAATCATTTAGTATCAGGGATATGGAGAACCTTTCTGGAATAAAGGCCCATACGATACGTATTTGGGAAAAACGTTACAATTTATTTGAACCAGAAAGGACGTCTACCAATATAAGAACCTATAGTTTAAGAAGTTTACAAAAGCTCTTAAACATTACTTTATTATACCACAATGGCTATAAAATTTCTAAAATAGCCAAAATACCAGAGAGCGAAATTCCAGTCATAGTCAGGGAAATTGTTGCTAAAAACAGTGAACGTAGCCATTCTACCAATGCGTTTAAATTAGCAATGATTAATTTTGACCAAAGCTTGTTTTTCAACACCTACAACAGTTTGTTGGCCGAAAGAAGTTTCAGGGAAATATTTTCTGAGGTTTTTCTTCCCTTATTGAACGAATTGGGATTGCTATGGCAAACAGACACCATTAGTCCGGCCCACGAGCATTTTATCACTAACCTGATAAAACAAAAAATTTACATCAATACAGAGAAACTCCAGATAATAGAACCCACAAGAAAAGAAAAGGTATTTGTGCTGTTCTTGCCGGAAAATGAAATACATGAACTGGGTTTACTTTATTTGAATTATGAAATTAATCTTAAGGGGTACAAGTCTATCTACTTGGGGCAAACAATGCCAATAGAAAACCTTCAAGATTTATTAAAATATCATAGCTACATCCATTTTGTATCGTACTTTACCGTAAGTCCTTCTCAGGACCAAATTGATAAATACATAGAAAAGTTTGAAACTACAATAAACCAAGTAGGCAATTGTAAACTTTGGATATTAGGTAACCAAACCCAACATTTAGACCAAGATAATTTACCAGAAAGCGTTAGCACTTTTAATTCGCTAGAACGCTTTATCAGTAAATTGTCTTAACCTTACTTAAACATGAAAAAAGTAATTGTTATAGGCTCAGGCTTTTCTTCGCTATCTGCGGCTTGTTATTTGGCCAAAGAAGGCTTTACCGTTACCGTTTTAGAAAAAAACAGTACGGTTGGTGGCAGAGCAAGACAATTAAAAAGAGATGGGTTTACTTTTGATATGGGCCCCAGTTGGTATTGGATGCCAGATATTTTTGAAAAATTCTTCAATGATTTTGGCAAAAAAACATCAGACTTCTATGAATTAGATAAGTTGAGCCCAGCCTACAGTATCTTTTTTAAGGATGAAAAAATAACGGTAGGTGACCACATGGATAAAATCTGTGAAGAGTTTGAAAGGATAGAACCAGGCAGCAGTCCTGCTTTAAAAAGTTTTATAGCCAAAGCACAAGAAAACTACGACATAGCTATAAATAAAATAGTTTTAAAACCAGGTTTGTCTCCACTAGAATTGGTTACAAAAGACACTATTTTAAGAGTAGACCAATTTTTCAAGACCATAAGCCAAGAAGTAAGGAAACGATTTAACAACCCAAAACTTATTTCAACCTTAGAGTTCCCGGTCTTGTTTTTAGGTGCAAAACCACAGAATACACCGTCTTTTTACAGTTTTATGAACTTTGCAGATTTTGGTCTTGGTACATGGCATCCCAAAGGAGGTATGTATAAAATTATAGAGGCCATGCAAAGTTTGGCGCTATCCTTGGGCGTAACGCTTAAAGTAAATACACCTGCAGAAAAAATTGAAGTTAATAAAGGTAAAGTAACCGGAGTAATAACAAATGGTGAATTGTTAGAAGCAGACTACGTAATTAGCGGCGCAGATTACCACCATTCCGAAACTCTTTTAGACCCAAATTATAGACAGTATACAGAAGCTTATTGGAATAAGAAAACCTATGCCCCTTCTTCCTTATTGTTCTATGTTGGCTTTGATAAAAAAATAAAAAACGTTAACCACCATAACTTATTTTTTGACACGGATTTTGAAGTTCATGCTCAAGAAATTTATGATGAACCAAAATGGCCCACAGACCCTCTATTTTACGCCAACTTTCCGTCTGTAACGGATAATAGTATGGCTCCAGATGGTAAAGAGGCAGGTTTTTTCTTAATTCCTATAGCCCCAGGTCTAGAGGATACAGAGGCTTTAAGAGACCAATATTTTGATTTAATCCTAAACAGATTTGAGCAATTAACCCAGCAAGACGTTTCAAAAAACATTATATTTAAAGAAAGCTTTTGTGTTAAAGATTTTGTAGAAACCTACAATTCTTTCAAAGGAAATGCCTATGGCATGGCCAATACCTTAACACAAACTGCATTTTTAAGACCTAGCCTAAAAAGCAGCAAAGTCGAAAACTTGTTTTTTACAGGACAGCTTACCGTACCCGGTCCAGGGGTACCACCGGCATTAATTTCTGGTAAACTTGTTTCCGATTTAACGATTAAAAAACACCGCAAAAAATGAAATCTATTTTTGACCATGTTTCGTACGGTTGCAGTAAGCTAGTTACAGAATCTTACAGCACGTCTTTTTCTTTAGCTACAAAAATGTTAGCGCCAAGTATTAGGGGCGATATATATAACATTTATGGTTTTGTTCGATTTGCGGATGAAATAGTAGATACGTTCCATGATTATGATAAACCTACTTTGTTCGCTGCCTTTGAAAAAGATTTAAAAGATGCTATTGAACATAAAATAAGTCTTAATCCTATTCTAAATAGTTTTCAATATACCTTTCATAAGTATGACATTCCTATGCATCTAGTAGATGCATTTATGAAAAGTATGCGCATGGATTTAAATAAGAAAGATTACGTAACCGTAGAAGAGTTCAAAGAATACATTTACGGTTCAGCAGATGTGGTTGGCTTAATGTGCCTTTGTGTTTTTGTAGACGGAGACAAGGAGCAATACAACAGTCTTAAAGATGCTGCAATGGCTTTGGGTTCCGCTTTTCAGAAAGTTAATTTCTTAAGGGATTTAAAAGCGGATTTTGAACAGTTAGAACGTTCTTATTTCCCCAACACCAATCTTTCTGCCTTGGATGAAGCATCTAAGCGAAGTATTGTTGAAGAAATAGAAGCAGACTTTGCAAAAGGTTATGCAGGTATTAAAAATTTACCGGCAACTGCTAAGTTTGGTGTTTACACAGCTTATCGTTATTACGCTAAACTGCTTTCAAAATTAAAGAATACACCTCCTCTAGAAATAAAGAATGCCCGTATACGTGTTCCAAATTATCAAAAGTTTGGTCTTTTGGCACACTCATATGTAAATTATAAATTACAATTGGTTTAATATGAAAATTTTAATTGGCCTATTTATATTCCTAGCTACCTTCTGTTTTATGGAGTTTATGGCTTGGTTTACACACAAGTATGTTATGCATGGTTTTCTGTGGAGTTTACATAGAGACCATCATCATAAAGACCATGATTCATGGTTTGAGCGTAATGATGCCTTTTTTATCTTCTATGCCATTGTGAGTATGACCCTTTTTTATCTAGGCGCGGAAACCACTTTTTGGTATGGTTGGCCACTTGGATTTGGAATTTTAGCCTATGGTATAGCCTATTTTGTGGTGCATGACATATTTATACACCAACGCTTTAAAATGTTTAGAAATGCAAATAATTGGTACGCAAAAGGCGTGCGTAGGGCCCATAAAGTTCACCATAAACATTTAGGTAAAGAAGAAAGCGAAAATTTTGGAATGCTGGTTGTTCCTTTTAAATATTTTAAAAAGTAAGGATTACTCGCTCAACAAACGGTCAAGCAAAGCCCTAACTTCTGTAGTGTTCCAATCGGAAATGCCTTCCTCATCAACCACAATTGCACCACTTTTACTAATAACAAAACCGTGCGGTGGTGTAGGAATGGGAAACGGTGACTTTTCACCTATAATTTGATATGTTACAGGAAAGGAAAACTCATGCTTTTCCATAAATTCTTCTACGGGAGCCTGTAATTCATCCGTGATAATATAAAAATCCACTTTTCCCTTATACTCATCATATAATTTTTGCATACTAGCCAATTCTGCTTCTGAGGGCAAACGCCAACTAGACCAAAAATTGATAACGACTACCCTATTTTTAGATATTTCAAAATTGAAAAAGTTCCAATCCGCATCTTTTAGTTTCCAATCGTAGTCTGTAATTTTTTGCTGTTCTGCAACAGGAATTTCTGTTGGAGAAGTAGCAAACAACCTGTTTAAGAACAATTTACCATAATGACCAAGAGGCGTAACAAAGAAAGCTGCAATAAATAGTATTACTAGTAAATTAAAAAAGGTCTTCTTTTTATTCTTCATGAAAGGTATTCAGATTTGCACAAAACTAAAAAACTCCTGATAATTCAGGAGTTTTTATTCATTTATAAATTAGAGAAGCTGTCTAGGCAACATTTTCTTTTTTAATAACATTCAAAGCAGAACCTTCTTTAAACCACCCAATCTGAGCGTTATTGTATGTATGGTTAACCTTAATTGTATCCTTGCTTCCGTCTACATGTACTACTTCAATAGTTAAAGGCGTGTCTGGTGCAAAACTATCTATATCTAGGAAATTAAATGTATCGTCTTCTTGAATTAAGTCATAATCTGCCTCATCTGCAAAAGTTAACGCCAACATACCTTGCTTTTTAAGATTGGTCTCATGAATTCTAGCAAAAGACTTTACTAGAACTGCCGCTACCCCTAAATGTCTTGGCTGCATTGCGGCATGCTCTCTAGAAGACCCTTCACCATAATTATGATCACCCACAACAATAGATTTAATTCCTTTTGCCTTGTAATCTCTTTGAGTATCCGGTACAGGCCCATACTCACCGGTTAATTGGTTCTTTACAAAGTTTGTTTTCTCATTATAAGCGTTTACAGCACCAATTAAAGTATTATTGGCAATATTATCTAAATGCCCTCTAAAACGTAACCAAGGACCTGCCATTGAAATATGATCCGTAGTACACTTACCGTACGCTTTGATAAGAAGCTTCATACCCTGCAAATCTTCTTTGGTAATTGGCATAAATGGGTCTAACAACTGTAAACGTTCAGAACCTTCTTTAACTACCACTTCTACATCAGAACCATCTGCTCTTGGTGCTTGGTAACCAGGGTCCTCTACATCAAAACCTTTTGGAGGTAGCTCAAAACCTGTTGGTTCTTTTAATTTCACTTCTTGTCCATCATCATTCAGTAAAGTATCTGTTTCCGGGTTAAAATCTAGCTTTCCGGAGATAGCCAATGCCGCCACCAATTCAGGAGACGCCACAAAAGCGTGTGTGTTTGGATTACCATCCGCACGTTTGGCAAAGTTTCTATTGAATGAATGCACTATTGTATTTTTTGGTGCATTCTTAGGATCTTCATATCGTCCCCATTGTCCTATACAAGGACCACATGCATTTGTAAATATTTTGGCACCCAATTGCTCAAAGATATCTAACAGACCGTCTCGTTCTGCCGTATAGCGTACTTGTTCAGATCCTGGATTGATACCAAAATCTGCTTTTGGCTTTAATCCTAATTCAACAGCCTGCTTTGCAACACTTGCCGCCCTAGATAAATCTTCGTAAGATGAGTTGGTACAAGAACCAATAAGCCCCCATTCTACCTTCATTGGCCAATCGTTCTTTTTAGCCTTTTCTGTCATTTCAGGACCAGCAACTGTAGCCAAATCTGGAGTAAAAGGACCGTTTAAATGAGGCTTTAACGTATCTAAATTGATTTCAATAACCTGATCAAAATATTGCTCTGGGTTGGCATATACCTCATCATCACCTGTAAGATACTCTTTAATCTCATCTGCAGCTTCTGCCACATCTTCCCTACCGGTAGATTTTAGGTAGCGCGCCATAGACTCATCATATCCGAAAGTGGAAGTAGTTGCCCCAACTTCTGCACCCATGTTACAGATGGTTCCTTTACCAGTACAAGACATGGAGGTGGCACCTTCACCAAAATATTCTACAATAGCACCAGTACCCCCCTTAACAGTTAGTATCTCCGCTACTTTTAATATGACATCTTTTGGAGCGGACCAACCAGATAGTTTACCAGTTAATTTAACACCTATCAACTTAGGAAATTTTAATTCCCAGGCCATACCGGCCATTACGTCTACAGCATCTGCACCGCCAACACCAATAGCTACCATGCCAAGACCGCCAGCATTTACGGTGTGTGAATCAGTACCTATCATCATTCCGCCAGGAAAAGCGTAGTTTTCTAACACCACTTGGTGAATAATACCAGCACCCGGTTTCCAAAATCCAATACCATACTTGTTAGATACAGACTCTAGAAAATTAAAAACCTCCGAAGATTGATTAATTGCATTTTGCAAATCTTTGTCAGCCCCAATTTTAGCCTGTATTAAGTGATCACAATGCACCGTGGTAGGTACAGCTACTTTTGCCTTACCAGCTTGCATAAATTGCAGCAACGCCATCTGTGCAGTCGCATCTTGGCAAGCCACCCTATCCGGAGCAAAATCCACGTAATCTTTACCTCTTCTAAATTCCGTCGTTGGTGAGCCATCCCATAGATGAGAGTACAATATTTTTTCGGCCAAAGTCATTGGTTTCCCAGTGATTTCTCGAGCTTTATCTACACGTTCGGCCATTTGGGAGTAAACTCCCTTGATCATATCAATATCAAATGCCATAAATTGTTTATTTATTTTCTTTTTTTGGTTCTACAAATTAATCATAATTCTTAAAAGTTGCACTACAAATAAACTAGATATGCTTTATACCGCTATCTAAACTTATTATAGCACCACCCGTAATCTAATGAACTGCATAGACTAGTATGTTCGGCATTAGATAAAACCTTATCTCAAAAACTAAAAAAGCCCAAGTTATACACTTGGGCTTCTATATTTTTAAAAAGTATTATAATCAAATTACAAGCTGCTTTTGCGATGGTTTAAATTTAGTTAATACAATACCTTCTACTGCAGCTTCATACTCCTCCATTGTTGGTGTTCTTCCTAAAATACAAGAAAGTACTACCACTGGAGTAGAAGAAAGTAAGGATTCCCCTTTTTTCTCAGTGGAATCTTTAACAACCCTACCTTGGAACAATCTTGTAGAAGTAGCCATAACGGTATCTCCTGGCTCTGCTTTTTCTTGATTACCCATACATAGGTTACAACCAGGTCGCTCTAAATACAACATGTTTTCGTACTTGGTTCTAGCTAATCCTTTAGGTGCATTATCATCAAACTCAAAACCAGAATAGCGTTGTAGTACTTCCCAATCGCCTTCTGCTTTTAATTCGTCTACAATATTGTAAGTAGGTGGTGCTACCACTAATGGTGCATTAAATTCTACTTTACCTTGTTGTGCTTCTATGTTTTTTAGCATTTGTGCTAAAATTTTCATATCGCCTTTGTGTACCATACAAGAACCAACAAACCCTAAATCTACTTTTTTAGTACCACCATAGAAAGATAATGGCCTAATAGTATCGTGAGTATATCTCTTAGACACATCGTCGTTATTTACATCTGGATCAGCAATCATTGGTTCTGCAATCTCATCCAAATCAATAACCACCTCAGCATAATATTTAGCATTTGCGTCTGGTTTAAGCGCTGGCTTGATCCCAGTTTTAACCTCTGTAATTCTAGCCTCAGCTTTTTCTACAAGACCTTTAAGCACTTGCTTTTCATTATCCATACCCTTATCTATCATGATTTGGATACGGTTTTTAGCAATTTCCAAAGACTCAATCAAAGTCTCGTCTTCTGAGATACAGATAGAAGCTTTTGCCTTCATCTCTGCCGTCCAATCTGTAAATGTAAACGCTTGGTCAGATGTTAAAGTACCAATGTGTACTTCTATAACCCTACCCTGAAAAACATTTTCACCATCAAACTGCTTTAACATTTGTTGTTGGGTAGCATGTACCACATCACGGAAATCCATATAACTACGCATGTTACCTTTAAAAGTAACCTTTACGGAGTCTGGAATTGGCATAGTAGCTTCTCCCGTAGCCAAAGCCAAAGCAACCGTGCCTGAATCTGCACCAAATGCTACGCCTTTGGACATACGCGTATGTGAATCCCCACCTATTATGATATCCCAATCACTAACCGTAATATCATTCAACACCTTGTGGATAACATCCGTCATGGCGTGGTATTTTCCTTTTGGGTCACGACCTGTAATTAAACCAAAGTCGTTCATGAACTTCATTAACCTTGGAATGTTAGCTTTGGATTTATCGTCCCATACAGAAGCCGTGTGGCAACCTGATTGGTACCCCGCATCTACGATTGGGCTAATAACTTTAGCCGCCATCATTTCTAACTCTTGTGAGGTCATTAAACCTGTAGTATCCTGAGAACCTACAATGTTAACCTCTACCCTTACGTTAGAACCCGTATGCAATGTTTTACCTGGGGTGTTACCTACGGCATTCTTATTAAAAATCTTCTCTACCGCGGTTAAACCTTGACCTTCGATAGAAATTTCTTTAGAAGGCGCATATACCTGAGGGGTTTCCATCCCTAAAATAGAACAGGCAATTGTTTGAAGTTTTTTACCAAATACCACGGCGTATGATCCACCGGCTTTGATAAATTCCATTTTTTGTGGCGTTAATGCCGTAGAAATTTCCTTTAATTCTGTATCGCCGTTATATAGCTTTTTAGTTTTTGTATTAATGGTAAGGACGGTTCCCGTTTTTACCGAGTATACTTCTTTTAAAATAGGTTCCCCATCTGCATCTACAACGGTATTTCCATTTTCATCTTTCTGCTTTACCCAATTCTTAAGGTCTATACCAATACCACCTGTTACGCCAACAGTGGTTAAGAATATGGGCGCAATACCATTAGTACCTGCGATTACCGGTGCAATGTTGATAAATGGTACGTATGGGCTAGAAGGTATACCTGTCCATAAAGCCACATTATTTACCCCAGACATTCTAGAAGAACCCACACCCATGGTTCCTTTCTCTGCAATTAGCATTACACGTTTGTCTGGATGCTGTTCTTTAAGCGCTAACACCTCTTTTTGCATGTCTTTGTTGTGCTCAAAAATACATTGACCATGCAATTCTCTATCTGATCTAGAGTGGGCATCTGCGCCAGGAGATAGTAAATCGGTGGAAATATCCCCCACACCAGCAATGTAGGTTACCACTTGTATTTCTTCTTCTACTTCTGGTAGTTTGGTAAAAAACTCTGCCTGTGCGTAGCTTTCCAATAATTCTTTGGCAATGGTATTTCCAGCTTTGTACGCATCTTCTAAACGTTCTGTGTCCGCTTCATACAAGAATACCTGTGTTTTTAAAACCTTAGCCGCAGCATTGGCTATTGACTCATCATTACCCAATGCCAAATCCAATAGCACTTGAATAGAAGGACCACCCTTCATATGACTCAATTGTTCAAAGGCAAAATCTGCGGTAATTTCTGCTACTACCTCATTACCAAGTATAATTTCTTTTAGAAAATCTGCTTTTACGCTAGCAGCACTGGTAGTACCTGGAAGGGTATTGTAAATAAAGAATTTAAGAGAGTCCTCTCTATGCTCATTGTTCAAATCTTTGATTTGCTCAATAATGGCACTCAAAAGTTCAGCACCATCTATTGGTTTTGGATGCAAACCTTGAGCTTTACGTTCTTTTATTTCATTAAGATAATCTTGATAAATACTCATTGATTTTTATTAATATGCTTAGTTAATTTGGCTTAAAAAAGCCTTATTTTACTGGAAGAAAGGCATATTTAAGCAGTTTGGTTTATCTAAAAAACACTAGCTACAAAAATACTAAAACCCATCACATACTATACAGTAGTATTTTGTGATAAATTTAATTTAGAACCATTCTAGCCCAATAAAGTTGTGATGATATAATCTTCGGTAATACCTTCTGCTTCGGCTTTGTAATTTTTAAGGATTCTATGCCTTAATATACCATGTGCCACAGCCTTAACATTTTCTATATCTGGAGAAAATTTGCCATGAATTGCAGCATGTGCCTTTGCGGCCAGAACTAAATTTTGTGAAGCCCTAGGACCAGCTCCCCAATCTACGTACTCTTTTACAATTGTAGCCGCTCCGTCTAAATTGGCTCTTGTACTATTTACTAAGCGTACGGTATAATCAATTACATTGTCGGCAATTGGGATTTTTCGTATCAAATTTTGTACGGCTATAATTTCTTGAGCAGAAAAAATGGCATTGACCACATTATTGCTTGCTCCGGTTGTAGATTTAACCACTGCAATTTCTTCTTCTACACTTGGGTATTTAAGTTCTATGGCGAACATAAAACGGTCTAATTGCGCCTCAGGAAGTGGATAGGTACCTTCTTGTTCTATAGGATTTTGAGTAGCCAAAACAAAATAAGGTAAATCCAAAGCATAACGTTTACCGGCAACGGTTACCGCTCTTTCTTGCATGGCTTCTAATAAAGCTGCTTGGGTTTTTGGAGGTGTTCTGTTTATTTCGTCTGCTAATATGATATTACCAAAAACAGGCCCTTTAATAAACTTGAAGTTGCGGTTATTATCCAGGACTTCACTACCCAATATATCACTAGGCATTAAATCTGGAGTAAACTGAATTCTCTTAAAATCCAACCCCAAGGTTTGCGCTATCGTATTAACCATTAAGGTTTTTGCCAAGCCTGGCACCCCAATTAATAGGGAGTGACCACCGGTATATATAGAAAGTAAAATTTGCTCAACAACATCGGTCTGGCCAATAATAACCTTCCCTATTTCTGCTTTTAATTGTTGGTGTTTGTGTACTAGATTCTTTACCGCTTCTACGTCTGACATTTAGTTACTTTTTAAGCCAATTATTGGCAAAATCACAGTTTTGATTTCCATCATCTACATGTATGTAGGTATCTTCAATCTTTTCTGTCATCCACTTTTTAATTGCCTTTAATTGCTTTTCTCTTAACGCCAATTCTTGAATTTTCATATAATCTTTGGCAAAATCTGCCTTGTGCTCATCATACCTATTGGTAATCTGTAATATTTTAAAAGTTGGAGGCCCTCCTCTAGGATCATCTTCTTTAATAGGATATGAAATTTCACCATCCTTTAAATTACGCACTTGGTTATATAAAGTTGGATCCATGTTTGTAAGCTCAAACTTAGAATCGTAATTAATTGGGTTACGTAGCAAACCACCATCAAATTTGGTTTCTTTTTCATCAGAAAAATTTCTTGCAGCCTCCGCAAAGGTATATTTACCTTCTAAAATTTGCTTTCTTATGGTATCTAATTCTGCCATGGCCTTCTTTTTTTCCGCATCAGATACTTCTGGCACCATTAGTATGTGGCGTAAATCTCTTTCTTGACCTCTAATCTTTTCAATATAAATTATATGGTAACCAAAAATAGTCTTAAAGGGATCAGATATTTCTCCTTCTTGCAAACTAAAAGCCACATCTTTAAATTCTTTAACAAACCCTGTTTCCCTTGTCATAGTGTAAAAACCGCCTTTGGTCTTAGAACCTGGATCTTGGGAGTATAGAATTGCCTTTACGCTAAAACTGGCTCCGTTTTCTTCAACATCCTGTTTTATTTCTTTTAGACGATTAATTACCGTTTGCTGCTCTTCCTTACTTGCCTCTGGCGCCTTTACAATTTGAGAAATTTCTAACTCTGCACCAAAAACAGGTCTTTCGTCTTCTGGAATCTTGTAAAAGAATTGCCTAACCTCTTCTGGTGTTACCTCTATTTCTTCAACAATCTTAGTCTGCATCTTTTCAGATAACATTCTAA
Organism: Croceivirga sp. ABH4_376; assembly: GCF_056160685.1. NCBI lineage: Bacteria > Pseudomonadati > Bacteroidota > Flavobacteriia > Flavobacteriales > Flavobacteriaceae > Croceivirga > Croceivirga sp. ABH4_376. The sequence continues at coordinate 80,887 of NZ_JBSWXQ010000007.1, forward strand.
GCTTGTTTATTTCGAATAGCTCGTCTTTAAAAGATTTTAAATCGGGCTTGTTATAATAGCGCAGCATTTTTTCTACACTACCTATTTGTTGTGATAATTGTTGTATTTGCCTATCACTATTGGCATTTACCTGATCATCTGATACCAACAAACTATCTTGTACGGCTTGATGGGCATATAGACGATCTTCCATTAATTTACCCAATAGTTGACAATGGGTTATGTCTTCTGTAGCAGCCCCTTGACTTTTTAAATCGATAAGGGTTTTTTCTACATCGGAATCAAGAATTACATAGTCGCCAATTACAGCGGCAATACCGTCTAATTTTTTATAATTTTTTGGCGCAGTTACCGAATCTGCAGAAGCAGTTTCTTGGGCTAAGGCCACCCCCATCATCAATCCCATTACTAAGCCTAAAATGCTATTCTTCTGGTTCATATGTTTGAAAATCTTTGTTTTTGACCGCTTGGTCCAATATTTCGGTTTCTAATTTTTTCTTAAGCGCAAGCCTTCTCCTGTTCAGAATTATTTGCTTAATGTTTGGTTTAATATAAGATAACGGTGCTATATCATTAACCATGAGCACCTTATTCACTTTTCCCAAATATACCGCTAAGGAATCTTCTAGTTCAAAGAATTGTGAATTCTTTAGATGTTTATCCTGATTTTCTGAGTCTAAGGGTGCAATTTCTGAGATTAGTCTTGTAGCACTAACCCAAATAGAATCGTTAAAATGGGCTTTTTTAAATTGTACCCCTATAGAATCTAAAAACTGCTTATCCTCAACATTAAAGTTCTTGAGCCGTTTTTCTACCTCTTCTTTATTTAAAAATTGAGCATTTAAAACAACAAATCTAAGTTGTACCAATTTTTCGTCTAACTTGAAATTGTCTTTTTGCTCCTCGTAAAATTTTGCTAATTGTGCATTGGTTACCGTTGTATCCATCTCTTTTTGCACCAATGCTTCCAAATAGGCCCGGGTATATAGGTCTGCACGGTATTCCTCTACCAATCTATCGTATTCTGCTATTTGATTTTCAGGTAAATTAATTTTAGACCTATCCATAAACAACTGTTTAGTTGCCCAATTCTGGATATAACTATTTATTAATGCCGCACTATCTTGGGGGCTCATGTCTTTAGTAACTAAATCGGCAACGTCTGCCTTGTACAAATAAACATCACCCACACGCGCAATGGCGTTTTCCTCCTTATCTTTTTTAAAGAGCGAATTGCATGAGCATAACAACAAAGTAGTAGCTAGTACTCCCCAAAAACCAATATTTTTTTGATTAAATGGCATTTGGCAAAAATAACAATTCCTTAAAGTGGTGCAAGAGCAATACGTTTCATTAACAGATTTTTGGGGTGCACTTTAAAATCATATCTTAGTAGAAGAACCTAACATGACTAAAATGGAGTACACAACTACAGTGGAAATTAACCTACCTCGAGACCAATTTTTAGCAATTTTAACCAATGAAGAAAACATGAAACATTGGATGCGCGGCCTGGTTTCTTACGAACGGTTATCTACCAATCCCAATACAGAAGGAGCCAGAACCGCCTTCAAATTTAAAATGGGAAAACGAGAAATGGATATGGTCGAAACAATTTTAAAGCTAAATTTCCCAGAAGAATTTTTTGTTGCCTATGATTCAAAAGGTGTTCATAACGTACAAAAGAATTATTTTGAAGAAAAAAACGGTAAAACCGTCTGGTCTTCTAAAAGTGAATTTAAATTTGATTCTTTTATGATGAAAACTATGGCCTTTTTAATGCCTGGGCTTTTTAAAAAACAAAGCAGACAATATGCTGACGATTTTAAAAACTTTGCAGAAAAAGGGATTTCGGTTTTAGATAAGGAGTAATATATGAGTGCAAACCTACTTGACAGAACTATTAAATTAATTTGGGATTTTAAAGGTCCGGCAGCCGCAAAAACCGCAGAGCATTACCTTATCCACCTAAAAGAATACATAGACCAAGAAGAACTAAAATATAATATTTATAATGTTGAACATGTAAGTGATACGCATAGCTTGGTTTATTTAGTAGTGGCTGAGTTTGAAATGCCACAAGTAAGGGATAGCCTTAAGCCTCACAGGGGACAACTTTACCAACTTTAATTGTTCTTATGCGTAGCATCCTTATATGGGTTTTAGGTCTTATAGTCTGTTTTGGTTGCAAACAGAAAACCCCAGAAGAAAATTTCTTGGACATAGCGCTTAAAAGCGAGCATGCGGCAATAAAAAAAGTGGTAGAACATATAGATGCCCATGAAATTCAGATTAGATATACCAGAATTAATCGTGAAAAAGATTCTATTTCTTTCAAAGATTTTGATTTTAACGTAGATAGTACCTTTTACTTCTATCCCGCTAGTACCATTAAATTTCCAGTAGCAGTAACAGCTCTTGAAAAATTAAACCAGATTGACACCCTAAATCTGGATTCAACTTTTTTTATTGAGGGAGATACCACCATAACATCCTTTAGAACAGCCATAAATCAATTGTTTGCAATAAGCGATAACGCTGCTAATAACAGATTAATAGAATTTGTAGGCTTTGATGCAATTAATAAACAGATAAAGGATAGAGGAATACAGCCCTTTAGGATTTCTCACAGATTAGCTACAACAGATGCAGATAATCCAACTACCAAACCTTTAATAGTTTTGACATCGGACAGTCTATTACATATTACTAAACCTTTAATAAGCAATAGGCCAAAGGCGCTAGAATTGAAAGGAATAAAAAAGGGTAAAGGTTATATGGTTGAAAACGAGCTTTTTGCAGAGTCTTTTGATTTTTCATTGAAAAATCATTTTCCAATAGCCTCTCAAAATGAACTGATTAAAAGAGTTTTTTTTCCTAACGCTTATAGCCCAGAACAACAATTACAGCTAACAGACCGGCAACGAGATTTTTTAATTGATGCCATGAGGCTATTTCCATTTCAACAAGGTTATGATAGGAGTATTTATTACGATAGTTATGTAAAGTTTTTTCTATTTGGCGATTCAAAAGAACCTATACCAGAAACCATTAAAATACACAACAAGGTTGGGTATGCCTATGGCACCTTAACAGACTGCGCCTACATAGTGGACTTAAAAAACAATATAGAATTTATTTTGAACGCGACCATCTTGGTTAATAGCAATGCAATATTTAATGACGATACCTACGAATACGAAACCGTAGGCATACCTTTTCTAGCACAATTGGGTAGGGAAATTTATGAGTTAGAACTAAACAACAGAAAATAAATGTGACCAATTTCTTACAAGTGTTTCTAAGAATATAAAAGATAGATATTTAAGAAGCATGAAAAAGCTAGTTGCAGAATTTATAGGAACTTTTTGGTTAATTGTTGGTGGTTGTGGAACCGCAATATTTGCCGCTTCTAATCCAGATATGGGTATTGGCAAAATAGGTATTGCTATAGCATTTGGTTTAAGCCTTATAACCATGTTCTACAGCATTGGCCATTTATCTGGTTGCCATTTAAACCCAGCGGTTACTTTAGGGTTAGCGGCTGCAGGAAAATTTAATCCTAAACACGTACCAACCTACATATTGGCCCAAGTCTTTGGGGCTATAACCGGAGCTGCGCTTATATACCTAGTTGTGCTGGGCAAGGTTGGATACCAAATAGGGACTTTTGCCGCCAACGGATACGAAGAAAACTCACCAGAAGGTTATTCCATAATTTCTGCCTTTATTACAGAGTTGGTCATGACCTTTATTTTCCTATTTATAATACTAGGTGCCACATATGAAAAAGCACATAAGGCATTTAGTGGTATAGCCATTGGGCTAGGCCTTACTTTAATTCATTTGGTTAGCATGCCTATAACAAATACCTCAGTAAACCCTGCCAGAAGCTTAAGCCAAGCTTTATTTGCAGAAGGAAATTGGGCTTTACCGCAATTGTGGTTATTTTGGGTTGCACCAATTTTAGGAGCCCTTTTGGCCGGTGCTTTTTATCAATTCTTATTTAATTATGACCCAATTAAATCGTACAAGGTTTCCCATAAAGGTCAAAATCCGCAGCTTCGGTAATGGTAATTTGCGTATAGTCTCCAATTTTTACATAATGGTCTCTAGCATCTATTAACACCTCGTTATCCACGTCTGGGGAATCAAATTCAGTTCTACCCACAAAGAAATTACCTTCTTTACGATCAATGATACATCTAAAAGTCTTACCTACTTTTTCTTGATTAAGTTCCCAAGAAATCTGAGATTGTATTTCCATTATTTCATTGGCTCGCTCTTGTTTAATAGCCTCCGGCACATCATCTTCCAAAGAGTATGCATGTGTATTTTCTTCATGACTGTAAGTAAAACAACCCAATCTTTCAAAACGCATTTCCTTTACCCAATCTCTCAAAATTTCAAAATCTTCTTGTGTTTCTCCCGGGTAGCCTACAATTAAAGTAGTACGTATGGTCATATCTGGCACAGCATTCCTAAAATCTTGCAACAATTTTGTGGTCTTTGCCTTGGTGGTACCCCTGCGCATACTTTTCAAAATTGGGTCTGCAATATGTTGCAGCGGTATATCTATATAATTGCAAACTTTTGGCTCGCGTTTCATTACTTGTAAAACATCCATAGGAAAGCCAGTAGGAAAAGCATAATGTAACCGAATCCATTCTATTCCTTCTACCTTTACCAATGCTTCTAATAGCTCCGCTAGATTTCGTTTTTTGTATAGGTCTAAGCCATAGTAGGTAAGATCTTGGGCTATCAATATCAGTTCTTTTACCCCTTTAGCGGCAAGCTTTTCAGCTTCTTCCACCAAATCTTCAATTGGTGTACTTTTATGCTTACCACGCATTAAGGGTATTGCACAAAATGAACATGGCCTATCACAACCTTCCGCTATTTTTAAATAGGCATAATTTTTAGGTGTGGTGGTTAAGCGTTCTCCAATTAATTCATGCTTATAATCTGCACCCAAAGCTTTTAAAAGAACAGGTAAATCACTTGTTCCAAAATATTGGTCTACATCTGGTATTTCTTTTTCCAAGTCTGGCTTGTACCGCTCACTTAAACAACCGGTTACAAACACCTTATCTACAGCACCCTCTTCCTTCTTTTGAACATATTCCAATATAGTATTTACGCTCTCTTCCTTGGCACTACCAATAAATCCGCAAGTATTGATCACAACTACATTACCTTCTTCTTCATGAACCACCTCTTTATTGTTGGCCTTTAATTGCCCCATTAAAACCTCAGAGTCATAGACATTTTTACTACAACCTAAGGTAACTACATTAATCTTGTTCTTTTTAAGAGACTTTGTACGCATAATTTCTTTAAATGGAGGGCAAAAATACAACAGAAGCTTACAATTGAGGGTTTTTGCACCATAATTCTTTGAATTACTCGTTAAACCATAGCAGATAACCGCTGTCTAATAAAAAAATAATTCATGATAAAGCATTTGTTAGTACTTCTGAGTTTGGTGACCTTAATTTCTTGCTCCACAGATGGAATGGATACCGTTTCCGAAAACAATCCGGATGAAACTACAACAGCAACCGAGCTTTATTTTCCATCTATCACAAGTGAAGATTGGGAAACCGTTAGTGAAACGGAATTAAATTGGGACACCAACGCAGGCACGGAATTACAAACTTATTTAGAACAACAAAACACCAAAGCCTTTATAATTCTTAAAAATGGTAAAATTGTAAACGAATGGTATTTTAATAATTTTAAAGCAGACGATTCTTGGTACTGGGCCTCTGCAGGTAAAACACTAACCGCCTTTACCGTTGGCATAGCCCAAGCAAAAGGCTATTTAGCTTTGGCTGATAAAAGCAGTGATTACCTAGGCACAGGATGGACTTCTTTAACCAAGGAACAAGAAGATAAAATTACTATTGACCATCAACTTACCATGACCTCTGGTATGGATGAAGATGAATTTACTTGTGTTACCCCAGACTGCCTAACCTATATTGCAGACGCAGGAACAAGATGGGCCTATCATAATGGTCCTTACACCCTGCTACAAGATGTTGTGGCAAACGCAGTTGCAACCAATTATACTTCTTTCTTTAATACGGAACTAAAAACCAAAATAGGAATGGACGGTTTTTGGCTAAATACAGATGCAACCAATAACGTATATTTTAGTACGGCTAGAAGTATGGCTCGTTTTGGTCTTTTAATCTTAAATAAAGGTACATGGGCAGAAGATTCTATACTTGAAGACCCTACTTTTTTCGAAGCCATGACCACAAGCTCTCAAAACCTAAATCCAGCCTATGGCTATTTGTGGTGGTTAAATGGTAAAAGCACTTCTATGTTACCATCTAGCCAAGAGGTATTTAATGGATCACTTATTACTACTGCCCCAAACGATCTTATTGCCGCTTTAGGAAAAAACGACCAAAAAATTTATGTTGTACCCAGTGAAAATCTAGTAGTAATACGTCTTGGAGAAGCAGCAAATGCCGAAAATTTCGCACTTTCGACCTTTGATACGGATTTGTGGCAACTACTTTCTAACTATATGGATTTAGATTAATCCCTGTACGCTTTCGGTAGTAATCTGGCCTGCATAAAATCTTCCAAACTTTTTGCTATAATTAGTAATTGGGGCTCAGCTAAAGGTTGCCCTATTAAAGTTAAGCCAATTGGCTCCCCAGAGTTTTTATACCCCATTGGCAAGGTTAACGCTGGATATTTTGCCACAGCAGCATAACCTGCATGATAATTATTGATAGACAGGATGGCATCTAATTCTTGCCCATCCAAAGATGTATCAAAGTAACGCCTGGCTTCTTCTTGCAAGTTCAATTTAATTTCTTCTAAATCCTCAATAGTTGTACTATCTACTAAAATACCTTCTAAACGGGCCTGTCCATATGGCATTCTTACCGCAGAATCTTTACGATTAAATGCCACTACATCTTCTACGTTTTTAATAGTTACGGCATCTTTTGAACGCACTTCAGCCTTAATATAGGCCGGCAGGTCGTTTTTCATATCTAAATTTAGAATACTTAAAAAACCATTAAGTTGAACTTCTGGTGGTGTAATCTGTATAATTTTAGCGCCGGCTGCCTTTAATTGTGCTATGCGTTCCGCATAAATACTATCTTGATCAATTAATGCAGCTATTGCCCCAATTCTCAAGTTTTGTAATGAAGTAACTTCTGTTTCTAATAATTGCTTACCAGAGAATACATGTTGTTTTGCTTTTGAATCTTTGGTGTCATAACCCATCATCGCCGATAATAAAATACTATTATCAGTAACGTTTCGCGTCATAGGTCCAGGGGTATCCAAGGTACTAGAAATAGGCACTATTCCCGTTCGGCTTAGCACCCCTATTGTAGGTTTTAAACCTACCACTGAGTTTTGACTACTTGGAGACAATATAGAACCAGATGTTTCCGTACCCACTGCAGCAATGGCATAACCAGCAGCAACAGCGGTTCCACTACCAGCACTTGAACCACCTGTTTCAAAAATTCTTCTACCATATGGATTCAGGGTTTGCCCACCAATTGCACTATACCCAACAGGGCAACCATCGCAGAAAAAATAAGCCCACTCGCTAAGGTTTACCTTACCTAAAATAAGGGCGCCTTTTTCCTTTAATTGCTTAACAATAAAAGCATCTTCCGCATAATTTTCTTTTAAAGCTATTGCACCAGCCGTAGTAGGCAAACCTGTAAAACCAATGTTATCTTTTAATAAAATTGGCATTCCATATATAGGGTGTTCCCCATCTGCATTTGGTTTTAGATTTCTAGCCTGCTCCAAAACCTCTTTATTAAGTGCAATGACCGTATTTAGGGTAGTACTATTATCCAGTTCAAATTTGTAGATGCGATACAAATAAAATAGTACCAATTCTTCATAAGAGAATTTCCCTTCTTTTATGGAAGCTTGTATACTTGGAATGTCTTGTTCCAAAATCATTGGCTTCAAAGCTTCATACTTAGCGGCAGATAGGTTGTTCACTTCTTCGTATAGCGGATTAAAAACATCATTCTTATCCAATACTTTAGATTGAATCAATTTATAGCGCATTCGTGGATTCTCGTGCGCTGCATTAGCTGCAACTTCGATTGAATCATCATAAGGTTGCCATAGCGTAACTTTCGCCGAATTGTTAGTTGACTTATTTTGGTTACAGGACAGTAAAAAGGAGAAAAAAAATGCAGCCAGTACCACACTGCAACTTGTAGCATATTTCATTACGTTCGGTTAATTAAATTAGTCTATACCAAGATAAGGCATTCCTAATTAAGGGACAGAAATTGAATTTTATAAGAATGCAAGTGCCAGCTCTGGATATTCAACCGCGTCTGAAATGGAAGGTATATTTCCGGCGTATGCCGCACCTCTTAATTTAGCTACGGAACGGTAAACAAATTCTTCTTCTGGTTTTGGTTTTAAAAGGCGGGCTATTTTTTCGGATATAACATGCTCATCTTCAATTTGTAACCAATCATTAGCTTCACTTTCATTTAAAATTAAGGGCATTCTAGGGCCGTTTAGCCTTGGGTTGTTGTGAATACGTTGCAACAAATTATTTCCCTTGGTGGTTACTATTGCAAATGTTACCCATTTCTTTCTAGATTCTGGATGCAACCAAACATCAAAAATACCCGCAAAACACATGGGTTGTTCACTTTTTAAACTGATGTAAAAAGGATAAGCTTGCTTATTTAAGTGATGGTGTTCGTAAAAACCGTCTACATAAACTAAGCAACGATTACTCAACGTAGGTTCTCTAAACGAAGCTTTTTCCAATAAGGTCTCGGCTCTTGCGTTTATTGTTTTATTCCAAATACTTGTTTGTTGCGCTAAATTTGTAACCCATTGTGGAACCAAACCCCAGGTAGCTACAATAGGCATGCTGGGTGTTTGGGACGGATAAATTAACATTTTTGGATGTTGAAACCCAGAAGCATGGTACAGTGGCAAATCTGTTAACGGTGCAAGTTTTTCTTCAATTTCTAATAATGCCTTATCATCGCCATGACGTTTAGCGCGCTTTAACTGGGTTTTTAATTGCGCTTTAACATCATAACACATACCTAACCAGCTATATTTTAAAGAAAGAGTCTACAAACTCATACTTATTAAAAACCTGTAAATCTTCTATCCCCTCTCCTACACCAATGTACTTAACAGGAATTTTAAATTGGTCAGAAATACCTATTACTACACCTCCCTTTGCGGTACCGTCCAATTTGGTAACCGCCAAGCTGCTAACTTCCGTAGCCTTAGTAAATTGTTTTGCTTGTTCAAATGCATTTTGCCCTGTAGAACCGTCCAATACCAATAATACGTCATGTGGTGCGTCTGGTACAACTTTTTGCATAACACGCTTAACTTTGGATAGCTCATTCATCAAGTTTATTTTATTATGCAAACGACCAGCGGTATCTACCAGAACCACATCTGCGTTTTCTGCTACAGCAGAATTTAATGTATCAAAAGCAACAGAAGCCGGGTCACTACCCATTTTTTGCTTAATAATAGGCACATCCACACGTTCTGCCCAAACCTCTAATTGATCTATAGCGGCTGCCCTAAAGGTATCGGCTGCACCTAACACCACTTTTTTACCTTGCTTTTTAAATTGATAGGCCAATTTACCAATGGTTGTTGTTTTACCTACACCGTTTACACCAACCACCATAATTACATGTGGTTTTTTAATTGTAGGTATACCAAAATCTTTAGCCTCACCACTATTGGTCTCTGATAAAAGACCAGCAATTTCTTCCCTTAAAATTTTATTGAGTTCTTCTGTACCAAGGTACTTATCTTTTGCAACGCGCGCTTCTATGCGCTCTATAATTTTTAACGTAGTATTTACGCCAACATCCGAGGTTACCAAAACCTCTTCTAGGTTATCTAAAACTTCGTCATCTACCTTAGATTTACCCGCTACGGCCTTAGACAGTTTTCCTAAAAAGCTACTCTTACTTTTTTCAAGACCTTTATCCAAGGTCTCTTTCTTGTCTTTAGAAAAGATATTTTTAAATAAACTCATAGATGTTTCAAAAGATGCTCAAATATAGGAAAGTAAGCCCATAAAATTATGTTTTTACTTAGCATACCGTAAATGGTTTGGTAAACTTTACCTATTACGCATAAAAAAACCGCCTACGTAAAATACGTAGGCGGTACTATATATAGAAGTTTGTGTCCTATTTACTGTTTAACCAGTCGTTCACCAATTCTGGTGCCATTACAGACTCAACAAAAGTGTAAGCTCCTGTTTTAGGAGACTTTACCATTTTAATAGCTTTTGTTAATCTTTTTGAACTACTTTGTAGTGATGCTACCGTCTTCTTAGCCATGGCCTAAATTATTTAATTTCTTTGTGTACAGTCATACGCTTAAGGATAGGATTAAATTTTTTAATCTCTAACCTGTCTGGCGTGTTTTTCTTATTCTTGGTAGTAATGTACCTAGAGGTACCTGGCTGCCCAGAAGTTTTATGCTCCGTGCACTCCAATATAACCTGAATTCTATTTCCTTTCTTTGCCATCTCTTACCCGTTTTTTACTTAACAATTCCGTTGGCTCTCATGTCTTTAATAACAGCGGAGATACCTTTCTTGTTAATAATCTTGATACCTTTTGAAGAAACGTTCAATGTTACCCATTTATCTTCTTCAGGGATGTAGAATTTCTTTTTGAAAATATTAGCGTCAAATCTTCTTTTCGTTTTATTGATAGAGAAGGACACGTTGTTTCCAAACATCACCTTTTTTCCTGTAACTTCACAAATTTTGGACATCTCCTTAAATTTTGCTTGATTTTATTGAGGCTGCAAATTTAGATATTTCTTTTAGACGTACAAAATTCTAACTCAGAAATTTAAAATTTCTTTTTGCAAAAGCTGAAAAGCCTTACCTACAGCCTTCTCCACTACTCTCTCCCTTGGGCTCCCAAAGTTAAATTTATGGGCACTAACGCCATTTGGGCTACCTATAGCTATAAAAACGGTACCTACCTCTTCATCAGAATCGCCTTTAGCGGGTCCTGCATTTCCAGTTGTAGCAATACTAAAATCTGTCCCAATTAGCTCTTTTACCTGCTTTGCCATGGCAATGGCGACAGCCTCGCTGACCACGGAATGTTTTTCTATTACTTCAGCAGCTACGCCCAATACTTTAATTTTAGTCTCAGTAGCGTAACTAACCACACTACCTTTAAAATAATTAGAAGCTCCAGGTATGGCTGTAATCAACTCGGCCAATCTACCCCCTGTAAAACTCTCTGCCGTAGAAAGTGTAAATCCTTTTGCTTTTAGCTGGCTTCCTATTTTAGCTTCAATTACACCATCCTCTTCTTCTCCTTGAATAATATCTCCAATTAAACGATAGAGCTTCTCTACTTGTTTCTGAAGATTGGCATGTAATTTAGTCTCATCATTACCAACACTGCTTAAACGCAACCTAACTTTACCCAAACTAGGTAAGTAGGCCAGTTTAATATCAGAAGGGAGTTTGTTTTCCCATTCAGCTATACGTTCTGCTATGGCACTCTCTCCCAAACCATAGGTATTTATGGTTCTATGGGCAATGTAAGGCCTTTTAAAAGAACGCACCAATCTAGGCAGTACTTCCTCCTCCATAATTCCTTTCATTTCAAAAGGGACACCGGGCATGGAAACAAAGACGGAGCCATTCTTTTCTAACCATAATCCAGGAGCCGTACCGTAGGTGTTTTTGAGCACTTTTGCCTTGGATGGCACCATGGCTTGCTGCCGGTTCATATCACTTATAGGTGTGGAAATGTATTTTTTAAATAAGGCTTCTACGTGTTTTAAGACCTGATTATCTTGAACCAATGTATCCTTAAAATAGTCGCAAATAGCATGTTTGGTAACATCGTCCTTTGTTGGCCCTAAACCACCAGTAACAAGCACCACCTGAGCACGTTTATTGGCATTTTCAAAAGCCTCTAGAATGTGTTCTTTAGTATCTTGTATGGACGTTATTTGATATACAGATATGCCTATTTTATTGAGTGCCTTACTCAGGTAAACCGAATTGGTGTCTACAATTTGACCTATTAATATTTCATCACCAATGGTAATGATTTCTGCTTGCATGGAATCTAGGCTTTAAAGGCAGATTATATTGAAAAGTCTGTTTTTAGCTCTACCACCACTTGCTCCACATCTTGCTTAAGTAGTGGAAATTTAGTTCTAATTTCCTCTATGCTACCTTGGTTTTTACCCAGTGTTTCTAAATCCAATGCATTAGCTCTTGTTGGCTCCATTCCCAACAAATCTACATTGGGTTTTATCTTATGGGCCATTTTTCTAATTTGCTCAAAATCCTGACGCTCAATTGCTGCTTCTAACGCAGCCAAATCCTGTGGTACTTCTTCTAAAAATACCGTTACTACAGAAACGATGAAGTCATTGTCCCCATCCGCCATCTCATTAATCTTATCCAGACTGTATATCATCTATTTAACGTTGATTGCAAATATTTTTTCTTGTTCAATAAAACCTTCAAGATAATCATTAGGCGCCACTTTTCCAACACCGGCAGGTGTACCGGTAAAAAGAACATCCCCTTTCTTTAACATGAAAAAAGTAGACACATAAGCAATTAACTCATCTATCTTCCACAACATCAAAGCCGTGTGGCCATCTTGCACCAAATCTCCATTCTTGAGTAATGAAAATTTAAGGTCGTTTAAATTGTTAAAATCTTTTTTAGGTAACCATTTACCAATTACTGCAGCTCCATCAAAACCTTTTGCTTTTTCCCAAGGCAATCCTTTTTCCTTTAATTGCGATTGCAAATCCCTAGCCGTAAAATCTATACCCAGACCAACCTCATCATAATATTTGTGGGCAAACTGTGGTGAAATATGCTTACCTACCTTTTTTATTTTTACCAAAATCTCTACTTCATAATGCACGTTATTAGAGAATTCTGGGATGTAAAAATCTTGTTCTTTTGGTAGAACAGCAGAATCAGGTTTAATAAATATTACCGGGTCTTTTGGGCGCTCATTATTCAATTCTGCAATATGGTCCGTATAATTTCTACCAATACAAATTAGTTTCATGTTTACTTTTTAAGTTTTTGATTCACTTTTAAACTCAACGCAGGAATTAAAAATTGATTATTTTCTTTTGACTGTACTTTAAAAGGGCGCCATTCGCCCATACCATAAACATACAACTTAAAATTACTGTTTTTACTGTATACCCCGCCAAAAGTTGGCGCAAAACGATCCTCTATTCTTGGTTTATTCGTTAGGTTATCCTTCTCGTCCTTTTTATACCAGTTATAAGGGATAAATAGCCACTCCAAGCCAACAAAAACACCTTCTGTTGGCATTTTCAACTTTAAATCTGAAATATTTATGGTAGTATATTCCTTACCTTTTATAGCTTCTAACAAGATGCTTTTACGAAGCAAATCTTCTTTTGGAGTTTTCGTCACGGGATCCACGGTAAAAAACCGCAATCTAAATTTTGCGCGTTCTCGAGTAAATTCTTGTCGCTCCCTAAAAAAAACGGTTACGGACTCTAAATACTTTTTGGCCGCCCCAATATTAGGAAAATACAAAGCTAGAATCCAAGGTGTAGAAGAAGCATCAAAACCGCTTTTTATGGCATAACTACTTATTGGGTTATATGTTTTTGAATCACCAAAATTACCAGACAAGATTACTTCATCCAGTTTCATGGTGGTCTCCGTTAACTCTACCTTTTTGTTCTGGTAAACCATTTTTCCTAAAAGCGTGGTATCTTGATACCCCAGAGAGGATATATGCACCTTCTTTGATAGCAGTTCTCTTGGAATGGTAATACTAAAGCCCCCATTTTCATCTGTAGAAGTACCTACAAGCGTATTTAGAAAACTAATGTTAACATAGGGTATTGGGTCTTTTGTGACCACATCTATTACAGAACCTTCAAAATCTATCTCTTGTGCCGTACAAGAAAGACCTATTAGAAAGAAAATAAAAAGCCGCATCTATTAAGCAAGCTTATTGTTAAAAGCACTTAATTTAAGCTTGGTTAAAACTTTTTTGGTATACAAGGGAAAGTCGGCATTCATGATCCAACCATAATAACCTGGTTCTTTCTCTAACACTTCTGCCACCTTTTTTCCTTTATGCTTACCAAAAGAAAAAATGGGTTCTCCTTTTTTGTCCTTTGCAATAAAGCCCGCAAAATCCAAGGCTTGTTTTCGGGTGGTAAATTCAGATAATTTCTTAACGTTATTTTCCAATTCTGGATAACGGTCTAGCTGTGCCAATAGCACTTCATAGGTAGCCATGGTATCGGCTTCCGCAGAATGTGCATCTTCTAAATTTTTATCACAATAAAACTTGTAGGCCGCACCTAGTGTTCGCTTTTCCATTTTATGAAATATGGTCTGTACATCAACACTGACCATATATTTCATATCAAAATCTACTTCTGCCCTTAACATTTCCTCTGCAAGTAATGGAATATCAAAACGATCCGAATTAAATCCACCCAAATCACTATCCCTAATCATGGCATATATATCCTTTGAAAGCATTTTAAAGGTGGGCTCGTTAGCTACCTTTTCATTAGAAATACCATGAACGGCCACCACCTCTGCCGGAATTTCCATTTCAGGATTTACCAGCCATGTTTTGCTTTCCTTATTACCGTTTGGATATACTTTTAATATGGATATTTCTACAATACGATCTTTGGCAACGTTTGTGCCAGTTGTTTCCAAATCAAAGAAACAAATGGGCTTGGTCAAATTCAATTCCATCTAAAGTGCGTTTAATGCCACAAAGATAATGGGATTTGTGGGACTATTAAATCTCCCTATTTAGGTCCCAAGATTCTAAATAATCTGCAACCGCTTTTACAAACATACCCCCTAAAGCACCATTTACCACTCTATGGTCATAGCTATGACTTAAGTACATTTTACTACGTATACCAATTAAATCGCCTTCTGGAGTTTCAATCACCGAAGGAATTTTTCTAATTGCCCCCAAGGCCAAGATCCCTACCTGAGGTTGATTGATAATTGGCGTTCCAAAAACACTACCAAAACTACCAATATTAGTAACCGTATAGGTACCATCTTTTATCTCATCTGGTTTAAGTTGATTGGCCCTAGCGCGGTTTGCCAAATCATTTACGGTTTTTGCCATACCTACCAAATTTAACTGGTCTGCATTTTTAATAACCGGAACTATAAGATTACCATCTGGCAAGGCTGCTGCCATACCTAGGTTGATGTTTTTCTTTTTAACTACCGCATCTCCATCTACACTAATGTTGATAAGCGGATATTTTTTTATAGCCATGGCTACCGCCTCCATAAATATCGGCGTAAAGGTTAATTTCTCTCCTTCCCTTTTCTGAAAAGCATCTTTAACCTTATTACGCCATGCTACTACATTGGTAACATCTACCTCAATAAAACTTTGTACATGGGCCGATGTAGCAACGCTATCCGTCATGTGTTTTGCGATTAATTTTCCCATTCTGCTTAACGGTATGATCTCATCGCCATCTTTTATTGCTACAGGTGTTTGTGTTGATGCCGATTTTGTAGATGTAGCAACCTCCTCTGTAACCACTTTTTCTTTGGCGGTTGTTTTTGACGTAATTACGGGCTGTGAAGGTTGTTTTTTCTTTGCCTCTACATATTCAAGAATATCGTTCTTAGTAACACGACCCTCTTTCCCTGTTCCAGATATGGCATCTAACTCTTCTAAACTCACGCCTTCTTCCTTAGCTATATTCTTAACTAAAGGTGAATAAAACCTGTCCGATTCAGAATAATCTTCAGAAGAATCAGCAACTGTTTCCTGTACCGAACTCATTTGCTCCTCTAGCTCTTTTGCCGTGTCTACAACGTCTTCCGCTACAACATCTTCTGTACTATCCGCTTGTTCGTCAATAACATCGGCATCTGTTTCTATAATGGCAACAACATCACCAACCTTAACCACATCATCAACATCAAATAGCTTCTTTACCAACTTACCCTCATGTTCGCATGGCACTTCAGAATCCACTTTATCCGTAGCCACCTCAAAAACAGCTTCGTCCATTTCAATGGTATCTCCTATTTCTTTAAGCCAAGAGGTTAATGTAGCTTCTGCCACACTTTCTCCCATTTGCGGTAATTTAAGTTCGTATTTTGCCATATCTGTAATTAGAATGTGGTTTTATGTCTTATTTTTGCAAAAATAGCATTTTTAAAGCTATTTTATTAATTATTATGTATTAATTTGATTTTAAAGAATTTTCAAAAGGTACGCGATGAAGAATACTTCTTCCTAACGTTACTTCATCGGCATACTCAAGTTCGTCCCCAATAGCTATGCCTCTTGCTATGGTAGAAGTTGTTACCTGCATACCTTCTAACTGCTTATAGATATAAAAATTTGTGGTATCACCTTCCATGGATGCACTTAAAGCGAAAATCAATTCTTTAACCTCACCTTTTTTTACTTTGGCAACTAAAGCTGGTATTGTCAAATCTTGCGGCCCCACACCTTCCATGGGTGATATTTTTCCGCCTAAGACATGATAATGACCTTGAAACTGAGAAGTATTCTCTATAGCCATAACATCCCTAACGTCTTCTACTACGCATATAATACTACGGTCCCGTTTTGGATTAGCACAAATTTCACATAACTCAGTATCAGAAATATTATGACAGTTTTTACAGAAATTAATTTCGTCTTTTAGCTTTACCAATGCATTGGCCAAATGGTAGGTTTGTTGCTCTGGTTGTTTCAATAAATGCAATACCAAACGCAAGGCGGTTCTTTTACCTATACCTGGTAATTGAGACACCTCGTATACTGCATTTTCTAATAATTTAGAAGAAAATTCCATTTTGCAAAATTACAATTTTATCCGCTGCTTAATGTTTTTGTAATTTGCATTTTAAATTGATTTTTTAATGACTGCCATCCAAATTTTACTTTTAATAGCAGCGTACTTTTTTGTATTAATGCTAATCTCCTATTTTACAGGAAAGAACGATAGTAATACCGATTTTTTTAAAGCAGGCAGGCAGTCTCCTTGGTATCTAGTAGCTTTTGGCATGGTAGGCGCCTCGCTATCTGGCGTAACCTTTATTTCCGTTCCTGGCTGGATAGACGGTTCTCAATTTACCTATTTACAAGTGGTGTTAGGCTATTTTGTAGGTTATTTTGTGGTAGCCTACTTGCTTTTACCATTATACTATCGCCATAACCTCACCTCTATTTATGAATATCTATTAAATAGATTTGGACCCAACGCACATAAGACCGGGGCGTTTTTCTTTTTTGTTTCTAGGGTATTGGGGGCAGCTTTTAGATTGTTCTTAGTAGCTATTGTTTTACAACAATTTGTTTTTGATGCCTTTAATATACCTTTTGAATTAACCGTTATTCTATCTATAGTTTTAATTTGGGTATATACCAATAAAGGTGGCATAAAAACTATAGTTTGGACAGATACTTTACAAACCACCTTCATGATTTTGGCCGTGGTATTGTCAATTGTTTTTATTAACAAGGAAATAGGATGGAGTTTTAGTGATTTTTTAGCTTCAGAAGAACTTAAAAACTATAATACAATTTTTCAGTTTGATGACTTTTTAGCGCGTAATCATTTCTTTAAGTCCTTTTTTGGCGGTATGTTCATTACCATTTGCATGACAGGATTAGACCAAGACATGATGCAAAAAAACCTTACTTGCAAAACACTAAAAGATGCCCAAAAAAACATGGTATCCTTTAGTATTGTTTTAGTTGTGGTTACCTTTCTATTTATGCTTTTAGGAGCGCTACTTTTTATTTATGCCAAACAAAATAATATTACCATTCCATTAATGGATGGCAAACCAAAGACAGATTTATTATTTCCAGAAATTGCACTAAATAGTGGTTTAGGCCTTACACTTTCTATTACTTTTATGCTTGGTTTAATAGCGGCCGCTTATAGCAGTGCGGATAGCGCATTAACTTCACTTACCACCTCTTTTTGCATAGATTTTTTGAAAATTGATAAACAACCAGAAGTAAAACAGAAGAAAATTCGTAAACGCACCCATATCTACATGAGTGCCGTATTGGTTGTTGTTATTATTCTATTTAAATATGTACTAAACAGCAATGTAATAGATAGCCTATTAACGGTTGCCGGTTACACTTATGGTCCGCTTTTAGGTTTGTTTGCCTTTGGTATATTTACCAACCATCAAATTAAAGACCAATATGTTTGGCTGGTCTGTACCCTGGCCGTGGTGGTAATTACAAGTTTGGCCAATATAGATGCATCCTATTTAAATGGTTATAATTTAGGTTATGAATTATTACCACTGAATGGACTACTTACCTTTCTAGGGCTATATCTAATTCGTAAAAAAGATTAGTAGGAATTTGTTGCCAACAGAACCAAAGTACATGCAATTTCAACACCTATTCCATTAGCTTTTAACAACTTATAAAAGTCAGGGTTTTCCGTACCTGGATTAAATATTACTTTTTTGGGCAACAAGGCAATGATGTCCAGATAATATTGCTTTTGCCGTTCAGGGTTCATATATAACGTTACAACGTCAATTTTTGGTAATTCATTTAAATTGGTGTTTATTTGCACAGTTCCTACATTTCCCCCTCTTAGGCCAAACGCAACGGTTGGAACGTTTTTTTCTTGCAGGCGTTTAATGGCCACGTTACTATAACGGGAAGGGTTTAATGAGGCTCCAAAGACTAAAGTTCTTTGCATATTTATAAATATATGTTAAATCTTAAATTTAGTCGTAACGAATTAAGTATTCTTACGTCTTAATATAAGTCACAGACTCATTGGTAAGACTGTATTTTTTTATAGTTAATGGTTAGTGTTTAGTATAGCTTATCAATGTATCAAAGCCCCGATTTTTATCGGGGCTTCTTCTTTATTATTATTTCAATTAAAGTGTAACAAAGGTATTTATTGGTCGTCTTTTAAATAGAAGATAACAAATTCTTAAATGGTCTATTGGATATAATGGTTTGGTTGGTTAATTATAACCGATAGGTCTAAATCCCTAGCTTTTCTAAATAGAAAGGCTAGGGTATATTTTTTACCAGCGAATTACCAAGCTACCCCAAGTAAATCCACTACCAAATGCAGCCAAAACTACTAGGTCTCCTTCTTTTACCTTTCCTTGTTCCCAGGCCTCTGTAAGGGCAATTGGTATACTTGCCGCAGTGGTATTACCATAACTCATGATATTATTAAATACCTGATCATCTGTTAATGCAAACTTCTTTTGAATAAATTGCGCTATCCTTAAGTTGGCCTGGTGCGGAATTAACATATCGATATCTTCTGGGGTAAGCTTATTCTTTTTTAGCCCCTCCATAATTACCTCGCTAAAACGTACCACCGCATTTTTAAATACAAATTGTCCGTTCATGTACGGGAAATAGGAGGTATCATCTTGATCGGCATCCTCAATAATATCCGTTACCCAACGTTTGCCCATACCCGGTGCAATCAAGGATAGTTCTTCCGCATGCTGACCTTCAGAATGTAAATGACTAGATAAAAGACCTTTAGTGGTATCTTCTTCCCTACTTACAACAGCGGCACCAGCCCCATCTCCAAAAATTACGGAAACCGAACGACCGCGAGTTGTCATATCTAAGCCCCTACTATGTAATTCTGACCCTATTACCAATATATTCTTGTACATTCCTGTTTTAATGTACTGATCCGCAACGGACATGGCGTACACAAACCCAGAACATTGATTTCTTACATCTAAAGCCCCTACGGTTTTAATCCCCAAATCTCGTTGTACCAAAACCCCTGGACCAGGAAAATAATAATCCGGACTTAAAGTGGCAAAAACAATAAAATCAATATCGTCTTTATCTATACCAGCCCTTTCTATAGCCTGTTTAGCAGCCTTTACCCCCATAGAGGTGGTTGTATCCTTACCTGGCTCTACATGCCTGCGCTCTTTAATACCTGTACGCTCCTGAATCCATTCATCACTTGTATCCATTATTTTGGACAAATCATCATTGGTTACCACATTGTCCGGAACATAATAGCCTAAGCCTATAATCTTTGAATTATACATGTTTTCAATTTAACAATTAACAAGGATTGCACCTTTTAAATTTCAAATTATAAAAAATAAACCGTGCAAATCTAAAAAAGTGCAAATAAATGGAATTAGTTGTTTAACACAAACAAGGTTAAATTAAAAAAGGCATAAATGTTTAATTGTTGTTAAATCAAAAAGTTATCCAAAACCTACCTTATTAATTATTGTATTTTTAGACTCAACCGTAGTAAAATTAAAATCGACTAAAAAACAATTAAAATGAAAAATCTACTATTGTTTCTCTTTCTGTGCTCCTGTATGCTAAGCACAGCTCAAGAGAATTTAAACTACCAAAAACCTTCTAATGAAATTCTAGATTTGGTAGATGCTCCCCTTGCCCCATCTGTACAAATTACCGATGATGGCAAAAACATGCTTTTACTCTACAGAAACCAATACAAAAGTATTGCAGAGTTATCTGAACAAGAGTTAAGGCTTGCAGGCCTAAGAATTAACCCAAAGACCAACATTGGTAGTAGAACCAACTATTACAACAATGTAGAACTTAAACGTATAGATAAAGGTAATACCACAACTGTTAAAGGCATACCCAATAATGCAAGGTTGGCCAATTTTAGCTGGTCTCCAGACCAAACCAAAATAGCCATGACCAATACCACAGAAGTTGGCGTTGCCGTTTGGGTGTTAGATATAGCAACAGCCACAATGAAACAACTTACAGCGGCGACCGTAAATGCCAATATGCGAGATGTAATAAACTGGTTTAAGGATGGCAGTGCTGTTTTGGTTAAAATGCTACCTGAAGACCGAAAACCTTTGATAAATACTGCGGATGCAGTACCAACTGGCCCAACCATTTCTTCTAACGACGGAAAGAAAGCACAAAACAGAACTTATCAGGATTTATTGAAAAACCCTAATGATGAGTTCAATTTTGAGCAATTGGCAAGAGCTTCTCTTTTTAAAGTTAATATGGACGGTACAAAAACGCAGTGGCTACCAGCAGACCTTTATAGTTCTATTAGCTTTTCGCCAAATGGTGAATATGTAATGGTAGTTTCCATAAACAAACCATTTTCCTACTTGGTTACCTATAGCAGGTTCCCTTCTAAAACTACCATTTATAATAAAGATGGCAAATTGGTAAACACCGTTTTGGAAGTACCATTAATTGAAGATTTGCCGCAAGGATTTATGGCTACAAGAACCGGGATGCGTAGTCTTTCATGGCGAAGCGATAAACCGGCAAGTCTTATTTATGCAAAAGCATTAGACGGGGGCGACCCTGCCAATGAGGTTGAATATAGAGACGAAGTATTTCAAGTTGAAGCACCATTTAACACTGAAGGCAAAAGTATCTTAAAAACAATAAATAGGTTTCGTTATATCTTATGGGGTAATGACAATACAGCCATAGCTTATGATTATTGGTGGAACACCAGAAACACCAAAACCTATCTTTTTAACCCTTCTAACAACAACCAAAAGGCTATAATTTTGGCAGATAGAAACTACCAAGATGTATATAGCGACCCCGGAAGTTTTGCCACTAAAAAATCAGCGTTTGGCACCTATACTTTGGCTTTATCCGGTAAAAATGGTTTTTTGTTAGGCGATGGCTACACCAAGGAAGGGCAGTTTCCCTTTGTAGATAAAATGAATTTAGAAACTCAAAAGAAAACACGCTTATACACTTCTAAATTGGAAGGCAAGAAAGAACGTTTGTTAGATTATAATGTAGAAAAAGACGAATTATTGGTAAGGATAGAATCGCCACAAGAGTACCCTAATTACTATTTTAAAAAGTTACAAAAACGAAAGAAAGCCACACAGCTTACAGATTTTGAAAACCCCTATAAAAGTTTACAAAACGTACATAAAGAAGTTATTACCTACAAAAGGGAAGACGGACTTCAACTTAGTGGAACATTATATTTACCCGTTGGGTACGATAAAAATGCCAAAGAAAAAATGCCCATGATTTTATGGGCATACCCTAGGGAGTTTAAAGATAAAAACAGTGCCTCACAAAACACCCAAAACCCTAATGAGTTCACCTATCCTTACTGGGGATCGCCTATTTATTGGGTAACCAAAGGATATGTTGTTTTAGACGATGCCGCTTTCCCTATTATTGGTGAAGCAGACGAACAACCCAACGATACGTTTAGGAGCCAATTGGTAGCCAATGCAAAAGCAGCCATTGATGCGGTAGACAAATTGGGCTATATAGACCGAAATAGAGTTGCGGTTGGCGGTCATAGTTATGGCGCATTTATGGTAGCCAATTTATTATCACATTCAAACCTTTTTGCAGCGGGTATAGCGCGTAGTGGCGCTTACAACAGAACTTTAACCCCTTTTGGATTTCAAAGTGAGGAAAGAAATTACTGGGAAGCCCCAGAAGTATACTATACCATGTCTCCGTTTATGCATGCAGAAAAAATGAAAACCCCACTATTACTGGTACATGGCAAGGCAGATAATAATTCTGGTACATACCCGATGCAAAGTGAAAGATATTTTAACGCCCTTAAAGGGCTTGGTGCCACGGTACGTTTAGTTATGTTCCCTAAAGAAAGTCATGGTTACAGAGCAAAAGAGAGTATTCTACATCTGCTTTGGGAACAAGACCAATGGCTAGATAAATACGTAAAAAATAAAAAGGATTAGTCCCTTCGGACTAATCCAAATATTGTCTAAAGTTATTTACCTCAACTTTAGCTTTAAGATCGTGCAACAGATTATACAATCCAAAGAAGGTTCTATTCATATATAAAAAATGTTTAGAACCTCTGTTGCCGTTCATTTTACGAATTTGTGGGTCTTTTGAGTACCGCTCGCTTAAATCCGCAATTTGACTCCAGAACACTTCGGACCCAAAATCAAAGGTCTCCTTATTAAAAGGCGCGGTAAAAATGGTCAACATTTCTTTAAACAACGCGGTAAAAAACTTCAACTCTTCCGCAGAATCCATTTGAGTTAAAATTTCCAATTCGTACAACTTTGCCGTAAAAAATTCATCATTAGAAATATTCTGCTCCGCGGCCAATTCGAAATAAGGATTGTAAAAATCGTCTGGTATAATTTTAATGCAGCCAAAATCTATTGCTATTAACTGATTGTCCGCACTTACTAAAAAATTACCTGGATGCGGATCGGCATGTACTTTTTTAAGACCGTGAATTTGAAACATATAAAAATCCCATAAAGCCTGCCCTAGTTTGTTACCTTCTTCTTGATTAAATTCAGTTTTGGCAAATTCGCTCAAGTGGGTTCCCTGCATCCAATCCATAGTAATAATTTTTTCACTGGATAGGTCCGGGTAGTAGTTAGGAAACAACAAATTTGGAATGTCTTTGCAAGCCAAGGTTATTTCTTGACTTTGCTTTAATTCAAGGTTATAGTTAGTCTCTTCAATTAACTTATTTTCTACCTCCTTAAAATATTTATCAGAATCTTTACCCTGCAAGTTAAACATGCGTATGGCTATGGGCTTAACTAGTGCTAAATCACTACTTATGCTATCTGCAACGCCTGGGTATTGTATTTTTACCGCTAAAGATTTACCATCTTTGGTGGCTTTATGCACCTGCCCAATGCTTGCGGCATTAATAGAATCTTTTTCAAAAGTATCGAACACTTCTTCTGGATACTTGTTCAAATATTTTTTAAATGTTTTCCTTACCAACGGTGCAGAAAGTGGTGGCACGGAAAACTGGGATAGGGAAAACTTTTCTACATAGGCGTTGGGCAATAGATTTTTCTCCATGCTCAGCATTTGAGCTACCTTTAACGCACTTCCCTTTAGGTCTTTTAACCCATCATAAATATCCGTGGCATTATCTTGGTCCAAAGTGTCTTTGGCATTCTCTGGATTTACTATTTTATTGCCATAGTATTTTACATAGTTACCACCAATTTTAACCCCTGTTTTAACCAATTTACCGGCTCTTTCTAATTTTCCGGTAGGTATTTTATCTAGCGTCTTCATATATCATCATGCAAAATTCTCCTTGTATAAAAACTTTCCAAAGTCCAACAAACTATCTAAGGGAGTGCTATCAAACACATCAAAAATGGTGTTTACGGATTTTTCTATGGCCACATCTGTTTTTTCAAAACCTTTGGAAGAATCTTTCATCCAAAATTTTAGCAGAAATAAAAATTGTACCCAAGCTCCTTCTGAAAATACCTGCGGACTCTTTTTAGATACCTTTATTTTCTTCTCATCGTTGGCATCATTAATCAAATCTTTGGCAAAAGATTTTACGTGAGTACGCAGTCCTTTTAACTCTTCTAATTTATCTGGCATTTTTTTAGAATTACCCAATGCGAATAATACATAACTTCTATTTAAGGTTAAAACTTCAAAAAACGTATAAAAGAATGTTAGCATTTTGTCCCTGTTACTAAAGCTAGAATAATCTTTATTGGCATTTAGTAGCTGCACGGTGTTTTCAAAAAACTTGTCCCAAATTCTTTTCTGCAAGGCTTCAAAAGAACCAAAAAATTCATAGAACTGTTCTTCCTTAACCTTGTATAGTTTGCAAAACTTATAGATGGACATAGGGTATGCTTCTTGCTCCAAAACATGGTCCATGTACAACGTAATCAACTTGTCTTCCGTAACTTTTGATGCTGTCGTCTTTGTAGCCATAATAAAATGTTTAAAATAAAATTACATATTATTAAACAGCAATGCTGTTAAATAGTACCTAAATAAAAAAAGAAAGTGCACTTTCTAGCAAAAGTGCACTCTCACAACCTAACCAATAAATAAACAACTCTTGTTGTAGAAATAACTTTTCATAGCAATTTTTTACCACAACACTGCAAATATAATAATGTTTAACTATTCAACTAATTTATTAAACATTAAAATTTGTTAAAATTAAATTAATGTCAGTTTGTCAGTTTTATAGGTATGGTATTTTTTTTGCCATAAAGGCAAGTAAAATCAATTATTTAATCGCTTTTAAGCACTCTTTATAAAACAAAACAAATATGGCAACAGGTAAGATTAACGTTTCTGTAGAAAACATTTTTCCACTGATAAAGAAGTTTCTTTACAGTGACCATGAAATTTTCTTGAGAGAGTTGGTATCTAATGCTACGGATGCTACTTTAAAATTAAAACACCTTACGGCAATTGGAGAGGCCCAAGTAGAATATGGGAATCCTATCATAGAAATTAAGGTAGATAAAGACAACAAAAAAATACACATAATAGACCAAGGTATTGGTATGACCGAGGCAGAGGTAAAAAAGTACATTAACGAAGTTGCTTTCTCTGGCGCGGAAGAGTTTTTAGATAAGTATAAAGATTCTGGTAAAGACACTGGAATTATCGGACATTTTGGCCTTGGCTTCTACTCTGCATTTATGGTTGCGGAAAAAGTTGAAATTGTTACCAAGAGTTTTAAAGATGAGCCTGCGGTACGTTGGGTTTGTGATGGGTCTCCAGAATTTGAACTTTCTGAAGCAGATAAGACGGAAAGAGGTACTGAAATTATATTGCATGTAGCAGAAGATTCTACAGAATTTTTAGAAGAGGCACGCATAAGAACCTTATTGACCAAGTACAATAAGTTTATGCCAATACCAATTAAGTTTGGAACACGTACAGAAACGCTGCCAAAACCTGAGGATGCAAAAGAAGATGATCCGGCACCTACAAAAGAAGTAGATGATATTATTAATAACCCTAACCCGGCATGGACTAAAAAACCTACCGATTTAGAGTCAGAAGATTATAAGAATTTTTATAGGGAATTATATCCAATGCAGTTCGAAGAACCATTGTTTCATATTCACCTAAACGTAGATTATCCATTTAATCTAACAGGTATCCTTTATTTTCCAAAGCTTACCAATGATTTAAATATTCAAAAAGATAAGATACAACTGTACCAAAATCAGGTATTTGTAACGGATAATGTAGAAGGTATTGTTCCGGAATTTTTAACCATGCTCCGTGGCGTAATAGATTCTCCAGATATTCCTTTAAACGTTTCTCGCTCCTATTTACAGGCAGATGGTGCGGTTAAAAAGATTTCTTCTTACATCACCAAAAAAGTTGCAGATAAGTTAAGTTCATTGTTTAAAAACAACCGTGAAGACTTTGAAAGCAAATGGAACGATATTAAAGTGGTGATTGAATATGGAATGCTTTCTGAAGATAAATTCTTTGACAAAGCGGATAAATTTGCGCTATACCCTACCGTTGATGGTAACTATTACACGTTTGAAGAGCTGATAGAAAAAGTAAAGGACAATCAAACCGATAAGGATAATAAGACTGTTTTATTGTATGCCAGCAATACGGAAGAACAACACAGCTACACCGAAGCAGCTAAGGCAAAAGGATATGAGGTATTACTATTAGATTCCCCCATTGTTGCACACCTATTACAGAAATTAGAAACATCTAAAGAGAACATCTCTTTTGCTCGTGTAGATGCAGACCATGTAGATAATTTAATTAAGAAAGAAGAGGAAACCATTTCTAAATTGTCTGATGATGAAAAAGAAACATTAAAAGGCGAATTGGAAAAAGTATTAGGAGAGAAAAGCAGTTATACCGTTCAATTAGAAGCTATGGACAGTAACGCACAACCTTTTATGATAACAGAGCCGGAGTTTATGCGCCGAATGAAAGATATGCAGAAAACAGGTGGTGGCGGTATGTTTGGCATGGGTAATATGCCAGATATGTTTAACCTTATCGTAAACACGAATCATGAACTGGTTGGTGAAATCTTAAACACCAAAACGGCTAAGAAAAAAGAACGATTGATAAATCAGTCTTTAGATTTGGCACGTTTATCTAAAGGTTTATTAAAAGGAGAAGAACTGACCAAATTCATCTCTAGAAGCTATGAAATGATAAAGTAGTGTAACACTACTTCCTGCCAAGACAGGAATCCATATATGTAGAAAACCGTTTTGAACCAATTCAAAACGGTTTTTTTTATTTTCTATCTTTAGCAAAAACTCAAATATGTTTTCAACTCCTTGGCATATTTATTTAATGGCGGCCATGTATATTTTTGGAGGTATTATGCATTTTGTAAAACCTAAAGCTTACTTACGTATTATGCCAAGGTACCTACCTGCCCATGAAGCACTGGTATTTTGGAGTGGTGTAGCAGAAGTTGTTTTAGGTTTAATGCTCTGTTTTACGCTTACCAAAAATTTAGCCGTTTATGGTATCATTGCTATGCTAGCGATTTTTCTTCTAGTTCATTTTTACATGCTTTCCGGTAAAAAACAAGCTGCTGGCATTCCAAAATGGTTGTTGATTTTAAGATTACCATTGCAATTTGGACTTATGTACTGGGCTTATTATTACCTTTAAAACATGGAAATTGTTAGCACAAATTTAGGAGAAGCCAAAACTGTTGAATGGAACGGTAAGAACATACAAACGGGTATCTATAAATATCCCACACATGTGGCACTTTTATTAGAAAATACAGATGTGGCCAATGATGCCGTCATAGACCGTAAACATCATGGAGGCACAGACAAGGCATGTTATGTATTTTCCACGGAACATTATCCTTTTTGGAAAGAAAAATACCCCAACTTAAATTGGCAATGGGGTATGTTTGGAGAAAATTTAACAGTTACCCAGCTAGACGAAACCAAAACATATATTGGCAACATCTATGAAGTTGGCCAAGCCGTAGTACAAATATCAGAGCCAAGACAGCCCTGTTTTAAACTGGGTGTACGATTTAAAGACCAAAATATTATCAAAGAATTTTTAGCCCATTCTGGTTCTGGCACCTATTTAAGAATTTTAAAGGAAGGGAGCGTAAAAGTGGGCGATGTTTTTGAACTTAAAGAAGAAGCTAGAATCCCTTTAACTATATATGACTATTATAGGTTAGCAACAAACCAAACCAAAAGTAAAGCCATTATGGAATTGGCCAGTTTAAGTAAAGGATTAAGAACTGAAAAACAATTATTCTACAAGAATAAATTGGCAAAATAAAACCCCGGTACTGCTACCGGGGTTTCCACAAACTGAATAAATTAACTAAAAACTAAACTGCTCTGTGTAGAACTGTAACTTATTTTACCGCTACAGTTTCCTTGAAAGATTTTTTGTTTTCGGTTACAACTACAGTGTAATCGTTTTCAAAAGCGTTCTCAAAGTTGAATGCCTTTTCAATAACCAATTTACCTTCCAAAACTTCTTTATATACTACTCTACCTTCGTTATCGTAGATTCTAATCATTACATCTTTCTGCTCCAAGTTTAAAAGGCTTACCAATAATTTATCACCTTTCTTCTTAAATATAGGGTCTAGCTCTACAGCCATGATGTTCTTTTCTACCTCGTTAACCTTTTTACCAAAAGTCTTTTCAGGTCCGTTAGCCATTGTTGCTACTGCTACAAATAATAAGGCTACTGTTACTGCGTTTTTCAAAATTGCTTTCATAACTACTTCGTTTTTATGATTAATTAAAAACTTACACTGCAAACATACGCCGGCTTACCCATGCCACTCTACTACAGAATTTTCCAATATCTATACTATTTTACCCTACAAACAATGTTAATTTAATGTAAACGGTAATTTTCCATAGTTTTGTGTTAAATTTGTACAGTATTAGTAAAACAGGCGTTTAAATTGAAGATAGATAGGATGATGGAACCCTTTAAACAAAAACCAGCTTTTGAAGCTATAGAACCAAATTTTGGTTACTCTTTTACATATAATAAATACGATGAGTACAACCTTAACCATTACACTTCTTGGCATTACCACCCAGAATTAGAACTGGTCTATATAAACGGTGGCTCAGGAAAAAGACAAATAGGTAGCCATGTATCTTATTTTAGGGATGGTGATTTAATCCTAATTGGCAGTAACCTTCCGCATTGTGGATTTACGGACAAGCTTACCGGAAACAAAAGTGAGACGGTGATTCAAATGAAAAAAAACTTTTTAGGAACGGAGTTTTTTAATATTCCGGAAATGAAACGGGTCAAAAACCTGTTGGACATTTGCAAAAGCGGTATAGCATTCTACGGAAAAACCAAAACTAAAATTGGCGAAAAAATAGAAATCTTAGAATACCAGACCGATTTTCAACGCCTTCTTTCCATATTAAACATCTTAAATGAGCTGGGCAGTTCCGACGAATACAAAGTATTAAATGCAGATGGCTTTACCATGCAGTCCGAAGTGAAAGATAATGACCGTATCAACATCGTCTTTAATTTTGTGAAAATGAATTTTAAAGAAGAGATAAAATTAGAACAGATTGCAGACATGGTAAGCATGACGGTACCTTCTTTTTGTCGCTACTTTAAAAAAATAACAAATAAGACGTTTACCCAATTTGTAAACGAATACAGGTTGGTGCACGCCTCTAAACTACTTGCGGAACAACCTATTAGTATTACTGAGGTTTGTTATGAAAGTGGTTTTAACAACTTTTCCCATTTTAATAAATCGTTTAAAGCGTTTACTGGGCAAAATCCTTCAGAATACAGAAATGAATTAAAAGCTGTATTACAATAAAATTGGCACAACCAGAATCCATAGTTTTAGATTTACCACAGGCAGATGTGGTTTATTTTCCTAAATTTTATGATTTAGAAACGGCCAATATCATTTTTAATCGCCTTGAAAAAGAAACACCTTGGCAGCAAGACAAGATTACCGTATTTGGTAAGACGTATGACCAACCCAGATTAACGGCACTTTACGGCAACAACGGTAAATCCTATTCCTATTCCAACATTACCATGAAACCGCATATCTTTTCCAATCTTTTAAAAGAGATAAAATCCAAAACGGAGGAAATAACCAATACCCGTTTTACTACTTGTTTGCTAAACTTGTACCGGTTTGGAAAAGATAGTAATGGTTGGCACGCAGACGATGAAAAAGAATTGGGTACAAACCCAATAATTGCTTCGTTAAGTTTTGGTGCGCCAAGGGCTTTTCATTTTAAAAACAAGGAAAACAAAGATTTAAAACATAAAATGGTTTTGGAAAACGGTAGCTTATTGTTAATGAAGGGCACTACCCAACATCATTGGCTACACCAAATACCCAAAACGGCCAAACCAATTGGCCCGCGTATAAACCTTACCTTTAGAACTATAAGGTAATAACATTAAACAAAATTGACCTTACTTCGGGGCTACTATACCTTTACGGTATGGAAAAAATTTTTACGGAAAGAGAATTAGACCGAATTATAGAAATGGCTTGGGAAGACCGCACCCCTTTTGAGGCCATAACGTTTCAGTTTGGTATTTCTGAGCAAGAAACTATAGAAATAATGCGCAAACATATGAAAGCTAGTAGCTTTAGAATGTGGCGTAAAAGGGTACAAGGTAGAAAAACCAAGCATGCAAAATTACGGGATAACGGTACAGACCGTTTTAAGTGTTCTAGACAAAGACATATAAGCGACAATAAAATTGCCAAACGTTAGTCTTACTCAAATAACTCGTTTAATACCTTGGCCAAACGCAAGCCTCCTTTTTTTAGTTGATCAAACAACAAAGGATTATTTTCATAACTGTAACGGTAGCTCAATTTCTCTCCTACTTTGGCAGAGCCATAAAGCTTAGTCGCTAAAACATGAGATTCCTCAACCCAATCAATTACCAGCCCAGCTTGTATTTTTTGTTTTTCTTGTTTTGTGGTGCTCCGTAATAATTCATCGCCCAATTCTTCATAACTCATTCCGTAACTCTCTATCATATTGGTATCCCATACCCTGTGCAGATTACTACCATCATTAAACCACCTTACCTGTATATCGTTTCCTCCCTTATCTTCTCCCCTACCAACATGCAACGGTTGGTGCAAATCCCCAATTAAATGAACCAATAACTTTAGATGAAATATTTTATCGCTTTTACTGCTTTTGGTATCTTTAATTACGGCTTGGCAGGTAGCTATGGCTGCTACAATATCTCCATGTTCACTTTTTTCGGAATCTTTATATAAAGTGCCCAATGGATAATTTACATAATGCCAAGGAGAATATTCAGAAAAACTTCTATCGGATTTTATTTCATCTGCATAGGTAGATACAAACGCTAAGCTGTGACCATCTAGCAACTTATTAATTTTCTTTCTAGCTTTTTTAGTTAAATGCTGTTCCGCAATATGGCCGGTTACCCTATGTCCTTTCTTACCCCAAACCAAATTAGCGTTTGCAACCGTATGTACTAATAGAACTACAAAAAAAATGTAATGCTTCATCACCTTAAAAAATTTTAGGCAAATTTAGCATTGCATCTAAACCTATTGTTAAATACCAAATAGTTTTAACCTTTTATTATCATCTTACCCCAATGGAGAAAAAATCGCTTTTGCAAAAACTTAATAAAAAAAAGGTGCTGAAAATAGTAGCTATCAGTGTAGGTATACTAATTGCACTACCCTTACTATTTATACTTCTTGTAAGATTTGGAGCCTTTGGTAAACTTCCTAGTAAAGAAGCATTGGCCAATATTGAACATCAACGAGCTTCTGAAATTTATTCGGCAGATAGTGTCTTAATAGGTAAGTTCTACTTAAACGATAGACAGCCTATTCCTTTTAAAAATATGCCCAAAAACCTAAAAGAAGCCCTTATTGCTATAGAGGACGAGCGTTTTTATGAACATTCTGGAACCGATTTAAAAAGTATGGTCCGTGTTGCTTTTAAAAGTATTTTGTTGGGCGATGAAAGTTCTGGTGGTGGTAGTACCATAACCCAGCAGTTAGCTAAGAACCTATATCCCAGAAGAGAACGAAGCAATAAAAACCTTGTAATAAACAAGGTAAAAGAAATGCTTATGGCTAACAGAATTGAGTCTATCTACACAAAAGACCAAATTCTTGCCTTGTACTTAAACACCGTATCTTTTGGAGACAATACCTATGGAATAGAAGCAGCCTCGCGCAAGTTTTTTAATACCAGTACAGACTCCTTAAAAACTGAACAAGCTGCTGTTCTGGTTGGCATGCTTAAAGCTACATATGGCTATAACCCTAGGGTTTTTCCAGAAAAAAGCCTCACAAGAAGAAATTTGGTGCTTTACAACATGTATCGTAATGGTTTTATTTCTGAACAAGCAAAAGACAGTTTAACAGCTCTTAAATTAAAATTGAATTATAGGGATTATGACCATAACAATGGCCTAGCACCATATTTTAGGGAAGCCGTAAGAAAAGAACTTTTACCGTGGTGCCAAGAAAATGAAGTAAACCTTTATACAGACGGGCTTAAGATTTACACTACGTTAAATTATAAGCTACAGAAGTTGGCCGAAAAAAATATGTTGACCCATTTAGAGAGCTTGCAAAAACAATTTGAAAAGGGATATGGCAGCAATGCACCATGGCTTAACAACCCAAACTTGATTAAAAAAATTGCCAGACAAACCCGCACGTATAAAAAGTTGGTAAAAGCCGGTTTAAAAGAAAATCAGATTTGGGACAGTCTTAGTGTAAAAAAACCAATGAATTTACCTGGTTACAAAGAAAATAAAGAAGTAAGCGCAAGTACGTTAGATAGTATAGCTCACTTTATAAAATTCTTAAATGTAGGTAGTCTTAGCATGGACCCCAATACTGGTGCTATTAGAAGTTGGATTGGTGGAGTTAACTACAATTATTTTAAGTACGATCATGTAAACCAAAGTAAAAGACAAGTAGGCTCTACCTTTAAACCTATAGTTTATTTAGCTGCCTTGGAGCAAGGGGTGCAACCCTGTGATTATTTTTCTGCAAGAGAGGTAGAATATGAAAACTTAAAAGGATGGTCTCCAAGCAACTCAGGAGATAAAGACGAGGCTTATTTAAATTATAGCATGGAAGAAGCCCTTACAAATTCCGTAAATACCGTAACGGTAAAAATTCTAGAAAAAACAGGAATTGACAAGGTACTTGAACAGGCAAAGAAAATGGGAATAGGCACAGAATTACCAAAAGAACCCGCTATTGCTTTGGGTGCCGGAGAAATAAAGTTGATAGAAATGGCTAAAGCCTATAGTTCTTTAGCCAATTACGGCAAGGTTACTCAACCCTATTTTATACAAAATGTAAGCTCAGTTAACGATAGTTTACTGTATGCCCACAAAAAAGAACGTTCTACAAGCTTAAGCTCTTCTCAAGAAAATGCGGCCATAATTTTAAATATGATGCAATCTGTAGTAGACCGTGGTACCGCTGCTAGAATTAGGAGTACTTATGGTTTGGATAATGATATTGCCGGAAAAACGGGAACCACGCAAAACAATAAAGATGCTTGGTTTGCTGCCGTTACCCCTAAAATGGTACATATTACTTGGGTAGGCCTAGACCACCACCAAATTGGTTTTAGTTCTACCACTATAGGGCAAGGAGCCAATGCGGCCCTACCTGTTTTTGCCAAACTATATAAAGACATGAACGGCAAACCAGAATTTGATAGTATTACCAAAGCAAAATTTAAACTACTATCTACTGACTTAATCAATATACTAAATTGTGATCCTGTTAAAAGAGACGGCTTTTTAAAACGGCTGTTTACCAATCCGAACAAGAAGAAAAAGAAAAAATTCCACAATTAAAATATTTTAATATATTTATGACATCATTTTAATATCATAAAACATGAATCAATTAACCAATGAAAAAACCACTACCCCAATAAACGGGTACTTAATGTTGTTCTTAGCTGTTATACTTATTGCAGGGGGTACTTTTTTACTTTTTAATGGCGGTTCACTACTATTAGCATTAGCTGTCTTTATAGGATTATTCCTAGCTTTTGGCTTGGTCTTGGTAAACCCAAACAGCTCAAGGGTGCTTCTCCTTTTTGGCAAATATGTAGGTACAATAAAGTCTAACGGCCTTTTCTGGGTACTACCCTTTTATTCCAAGAAAAAAATATCCTTGCGTGCCAGTAATTTTGATAGTGAGCGTCTCAAAGTAAATGACAAGTTAGGTAACCCAATCATGATTAGCACTATTCTTGTTTGGAAGGTTACGGACACTTATAAAGCTGCTTTTGATGTTGATGATTACAAAAATTTTGTGCGCGTACAAACAGATGCCGCCGTTAGAAAATTAGCAAGTATGTACCCTTATGATAATTTTGCGGACGAGGGAATTGAAGAAGACATTACCTTAAGGTCTAGCGTTAATGAAGTAAGTGAGGCATTAGAAAAAGAAATTCAAGACCGTTTAGAAATGGCTGGTATAAAAGTCTTAGAGGCAAGAATAGGGTATTTGGCCTATGCACAAGAAATTGCCAATGCCATGCTTAAAAGACAACAGGCCACGGCCATAGTTGCGGCAAGGCACAAAATTGTAGAAGGTGCGGTAAGTATGGTAGAAATGGCGTTAGAAGAACTAAGCAAAAAAGAATTGGTAGCTTTAGACGAAGAAAGAAAAGCTGCTATGGTTAGTAATTTAATGGTAGTACTCTGTTCTGATAAAGATGCATCACCAGTAGTTAACACCGGCACCTTAAATCATTAAAAATGAAGGAATATAAAGTGGTACAATTTAGGCATGGGTTAAGTAATAATACCCAAAAATTGGAAGACTTATTAAATAACCACGCCCATCAAGGCTGGGAAGTAAAACAATACTTGGAACAGTCGTCAAAAATTATTCTTGAACGAAATAAGAATAGATGAAAAAACTAATTTTACTGGCATTCTTTTTCGCTTTTAATGGTAAGGCACAGGTAATTATAGAACCGTTTACAGTATACAACGATTCTATTAAACTTTCTGGTGTTTTATCATACCCAGAAAGCAAAAAGCCATTGCCTTTGGCCCTATTTATTGCCGGTTCTGGACCAATAGACAAGGATGGCAACTATAAGCCCATGATACATGCAGATTATGTAAAACTATTGGCCGATAGTTTAAACCAAAAGGGAATTGCTTTTTTAAGATTCGATAAGCGCACTTTTTCTAAGGAGAACATACATTTACAACCTAATATTGGCTTTGAAGACTTGGTTGCAGATGTTAGTACTATACTCAAGGCTTTTGGGAAAGATCGTCGCTTTAAAGGCTTTCATCTTATAGGGCATAGCCAAGGCTCACTAATTGCAATGCTACAAAAGCATAAAAAAATTAAGAGTTTTGCGTCGCTATCTGGTCCCGCAAGGCCCATGAGCGCTATACTAGTAACACAAGTAGCACAGCAGAGTAAAGATTTAGCGGCAATTGCAAAAACCCATATTGAAGAATTACAACAAACGGATACTATAAAAGAAGTTAATCCTTTACTCCTATCCCTATTTGCGCCTCAAAATCAAAAATTCATAAAATCATGGATGGCCTTTAACCCGCAAGTAGAAATAAAAAAAATACAGATTCCCACACTTATTTTAAATGGCGACCTAGATATTCAGGTACCTGTAGAAGAGGCAAAACTATTGCAAAATGCACAACCTAAAGCAAAGCTTGTAATATTAGAAAATACAACTCATACTTTAAAAGAAGTTACTAGAAAGCATCAACAGCTTGCAACTTACACGGACCCTAAATACCCTTTATCCAATAAGTTGGTAATGGAATTGGAAAAATTTATTAAGTCGAATGAGTAAGAAAAAGGGATTTGCCCTACGATTAAACGAAGA
The DNA here is from genome assembly GCF_056160685.1 of Croceivirga sp. ABH4_376. Lineage (NCBI taxonomy): Bacteria > Pseudomonadati > Bacteroidota > Flavobacteriia > Flavobacteriales > Flavobacteriaceae > Croceivirga > Croceivirga sp. ABH4_376. The sequence goes on from NZ_JBSWXQ010000007.1 coordinate 116,606, forward strand.
CATGCTCAAGGCCATTGAAAAATGGGCTGCAGACGAGTTTAGGAGTACCAACGGACAAATTGAATGGATGTTGATGAAAGCGCTCAAAGAAGCCAAAAGAGCACCTAAAAAAGAGGGATAGCGTTATTTAGCATTTATTTAACAGCTCAAAATGTTAATTTCGGAGAGCTAATTCAAACGACTATCATGGCCAAACTACTTGCCACGGGCATTCTTGTGTCCTTGTTTCAACTTACGTTGGCACAGACCAATCCTAAAAAGTTCACGGTTAAATTTACAGACCTACCCGTAAAACTAGACGGAATTTTAGATGAACCCGAATGGCAGCAGGCAGATGGACCAACTAGGTTTCAGCAATACTTTCCTTCAGATACCACACTGGCCCAAAAAGAAACCGAAATTAAAATGCTTTATGATGCAACCACGCTTTATATTGCGGTAAAGGGCTACAGCGTTGGAAAAAATTACCTTACCCGTTCACTACAACGCGATTTTAGAGGTGGTGGCATAGACCAAATAAGTCTTGTTTTTGATACTTTCAATGATGGTACCAATGCATTTTTGTTTGGTATGAACCCATTTGGCGTACGCCGTGAAGCGTTAATTGCCAATGGTGGAACAGATAGGGATGATTTTACCACCTCATGGGATGTTAAGTGGAGGGGTGAATCTAAAATTTATGACGATTATTTTGTCTCCGAAATTGCTATTCCCCTAACCTCTTTTAAGTTTCGTGAGGGTGAAACCAAATGGAGGTTTAATTGTTATCGCCTAGACATGCAGGCCAATGAGCGTTCTACTTGGGTTAAAATTCCTCAAAATCAATTGATTTTTAATCTGGCTTTTATGGGGGATATGCATTTTGAAAAACCATTAGGAAAATCTAGGACACCTTTAGCTATAATTCCCTACGCCAACGGTATTTTGGCCAAAGACTATGAAGAAAATGATAATCTAAATAATTTTAAGGTAGGTGCCGATGCTAAAATCTCTATTGGTAATAGTTTAAACCTGGACTTAACCGTTAACCCAGATTTTTCTACGGTAGAAGTAGATAATTTTATAACCAATCTTACCCGTTTTGAAGTGGCACTACCAGAACGAAGACAGTTTTTTATAGATAATAATGATTTATTTGGAAGTTTTGGTGGTTCTAGAGATGCCAATCCATTTTTTAGCAGAAGAATAGGTATTGCGAAAGATACAGCAGACAATACCATTGAAAACAGAATACTTGGTGGACTCCGATTAAGTGGTAAAATCAACAAAAATTTACGATTAGGATTTCTGAACATCCAAACCGAAGAAGATTCCGAAAACCAAATAGCATCTAATAATAACATGATGCTGGCATTACAACATAGGATGTTTGCGCGTTCTAATTTAGGGTTCTTTTTTATTAATAGACAAGCCATTAATCCAGGCGATTATTTAGAAGAAGATGAAACATTTAACCGGGTTGTAGGTATAGATTACAATTTGGCCACGGCAGACAATAGCTGGCTTGGCAAGTTTTATGTCCATAAATCGTTTCAGCCAAATGATTCTGAAGGTAATTATTCGTTAGGCGCCTTTTTTGGAAAAAACACAAAGTATTTTTCAGCTTTTATAGATGCCGTATCCGTAGACGAAGAATTTGAGTCTGACCTCGGTTTTATAAGAAGAACCGATATTTTTAAGGTTGCACAAATTTTAGAAGGAAGGTACTGGCCGAAAGAAGGTAAAATTAATAGATGGGAAACGCAGCTGTTCAATGTGGTTACCTGGAGACCTGGTTTAGACTGGTTGTATTCTGATTATAACATAAATTGGGAACTTACGGCAGAATTTAAATCTTTGGAAAGATTACAGGCTAGGTTACAAAAACGCTTTGTATACCTAACAGATTCTTTTGACCCTTCTGGCAAAGATGATGCTATTGAATTACCTGCAAATACAAGCTATCATTTCAACCGGGTAGAATTAGAGTTCCAATCCGATCAACGCCGTTTTTTTTCTTATGCCTTGGAACCTAGTTATGGCCAATTTTTTAATGGGAACCGGTTGTCCCTAGAGGGTAGGTTTAGCCTTCGGTTTCAACCAAAAGTAGAATTAGGCCTTAATCTGCAGTATGATAATATTTCGTTACCCGCCCCATATTCTAGTGCGGATATTTGGCTAATTAGCCCAAGGGCAACAGTTACTTTTAGTAAATCTGTTTTTTGGTCTACTTTAGTGCAGTATAGCAACCAAAGAGACAATTTAGGAATAAACTCTAGGTTACAATGGCGTTTTGCCCCTTTATCAGATTTGTTTCTGGTGTATAACGACAATTATTTTGTGGATGTTTTTGCACCTAGATTTAGATCCATAAATTTAAAGCTTACTTACTGGCTTAACATTTAAGTTCAATTTATACAACCAACTATATATGGACCAACTTCCGTTAACGGACGACACTGTTATTTTTGGCCTATTGGCACTTTGCCTGGGTTTTGTCTTTTATACCTCTAACCTAGAGAACAAATTCTGGAAAAAGTTCTACACCTTTGTGCCTACCGTACTTATGTGTTATCTATTGCCTGCTATTTTTGCTAGCAGCGGCTTAATTTCAGAAGAAGCTTCTAATCTATATTTTATAGCAAGTAGTTACCTACTACCTGCGGCTTTGGTATTAATGACTTTAAGTATAGACCTTAAGGCAATAGCAAATTTAGGCTCAAAAGCTTTAATTATGTTTTTTACGGGTACAGTTGGTATTATCATTGGCGGACCAATTGCAATACTAATCGTATCTATTTTTTCTCCAGAAACAGTAGGCGGCGCTGGTTTTGATGCCGTCTGGCGAGGATTGGCAACCATAGCAGGCAGTTGGATTGGTGGAGGTGCAAACCAAGCAGCTATGTTAGAAGTTTTTCAATACAATCAAGAAAAATATGGCGGTATGGTCTTAATAGATATCGTGGTAGCCAATATTTGGATGGCCATTATCTTATTTGGTGTTGGTAAGACCAAAACTATAGATAATTGGTTAAAGGCAGATACCCGTTCTATAGAAACGCTAAAGGAAAAAGTTAAGACCTATACGGATAAAATAACACGAGTGCCCACCACCAAAGATTATATTATGCTATTATTCTTTGCTTTTGTAGGTGTAGGTCTGGCCCATTTATTGGGGCATCATTTTGCAACATTTTTAGAAAACAATTTTGAAGCAGTAAGTAATAAAGATAAAATTCTATCTTCTTTAGGTTCTAAATTTTTATGGATGGTAGTATTTGCCACAGCTTTTGGTATTGCTTTGTCCTTTACCAAAGCTAAAAGTTATGAAGGTGCAGGCGCCAGCAAAATAGGCGGTCTGTTTATTTATATTTTAGTAGCTACCATAGGTATGAAAATGGATTTAGGTAAGGTTCTAGAAAACCCGGGCTTAATTGCTATTGGGTTAATCTGGATAACCATACATGCCCTTTTATTAATTATCGTGGCAAAGTTAATTAAAGCTCCTTACTTCTTCTTGGCAGTAGGTAGCCAGGCAAATGTTGGCGGAGCTGCCTCTGCCCCAGTAGTTGCCGCAGAATTTCACCCCTCTTTAACCTCTGTTGGTATCTTATTGGCCGTATTTGGCTATGTAGTAGGTACGGCGGGAGCTTATTTATGTGGATTGCTAATGGAAATATCTGCTAATTTATAATGTTAATATTTTTTTAAAACCTAACTTTTAAAAATAGATATTATTAAGATATTTGCCACTCAATTTTGGATAATGAAAAAGATAATTTTTACGATTGGTTTAGCCACTTTACTAGTTGCATGTGGTGGTAATTCTAAAAACACCATGCACCTAACCGGGTCTATTAAAGGACTTAAAAAAGGAAAACTCTACTTACAAAAGCTGGCAGATACCACATTGGCTACGGTAGATTCTATTAGTTTTAACGGTGACGGATCTTTTGAAATAGCATATGAACTAGAAGACCCTGAATTGTTCTGGTTGCATTTAGATCGTGCAGACAATAATGATTTTAATGATCGTTTGGCATTTTTTGGTGAAGCCGGTGAAATAACAATCAATACCACTTGGGACGAGTTTGATAAAAAAGCGAAGATTGTTGGTTCTAAGAGTCATGAAGAGTACAAAGAATACCAAGAGATGATTTCGCAATTCAATAAAAAAGATTTAGAGATAAACCATTTGGCAATAACGGATAGTACTAAATTAGATTCTTTGCGTACGGTTGCCCAAAGAAATTATCTAAGAAGGTATGGTTATATTTTAAACTATGGTTTAACACACCCTAACAGTTATGTAACACCTTATGTAACCCTATATGATGGTGCAGAGGCCAATCCTAAATACTTAGATAGTGTCTATAACAATTTATCTAAAGAGGTAGCTGCCTCAAAATACGGTAAAGCATTATCCGAGCATATTAAAACACTAAAATCAGAATAAAAAAAATGGCCCTGTTACTGGGCCATTTCATTTAGGTTTTCAATCAACTCTAACGCTTTTTGCTCTAGCTGATTTTTTATATCCTTAAAGTGAAGTTTTTTATTCGCTACTTCTTTTTGATGCACTTTCTCCATTAACTCATCAAAATAAGCTATAGCCTTGTCTATTAGTAGAGAGCCTTCTTCTGAATTTATATTTCCAGTTTCCGCTTCCCACTGATAAACGGCATCAATTATATCTCCTAATACGTAGTTGATATCCTTTTTTAAATCTCTAACGCTTGCCATTTCTTCTAATTTTGAGCAAATGTACGCACTAAATAGTTACCTCTAACAACTTTACGCCTTTTGTAGCAATGCGTATAGAATTAGACGCTGCCGGAACTAAAATGGTTTCCCCTTTTTGTAAGTGAACGTCTCCGTTATCATTGGCAACTACCGCACTACCTTCTACACACATATATATGGTAAAAGAATCTCTTTTGCTGGTATCTTGAGCAAGGTCTGCGGTTAAATCCAAAATATTGGTTTTAAAATAAGGACAGTCTACCATTTGGTTTACCTGATCTTTAGTGGAGCTATAGCTTACCTTAAAATCGTCTTTCTTTTTATAATCTATGGCATCTAAGGCCAACTCTGTATGTAACTCTCTTAGATTACCTTCTTTGTCTTTTCTATTAAAATCAAAAACACGGTAAGTTATATCAGACGTTTGCTGAATTTCCGCAAGCATAACACCGGCACCAATAGCATGTATTTTACCAGTATTTATAAAAAACGTATCACCAGAGGTTACCGCTTCATAATTAAGTAAATCTAAAAGTGTGTTTTCTTCTAGACTTTTTTTATACTCCTCCTTTTCAACATCTTTATTAAAGCCAACAATTAATTTGGAACCAGGATCGGCATCCATGATGTACCACATCTCTGTTTTTCCAAATGAGTCATGGCGCTCCTTTGCCAAATCATCATGTGGGTGTAATTGTATGGATAAATCTTGTTTGGCATCTATAAACTTTATTAAGATTGGAAACTCATTCCCAAAGCGCGCTATAACGCTTTCGCCCAATAAAGACGGTCCATATTCATCAATCAAAGCCTGTAAAGAAGTACCTTTAAGTTCACCATTAGATACAATAGAAACATCTCCTTTTACGGCAGATAATTCCCAACTTTCCCCTGTGGTTTCAGTCTCACTCGGTTTATTAAAAAGACGCTGTAATTTCTCTCCTCCCCATAAACGGTCTTTCATTATGGGATCAAACTTTAACGGGTACAAATTCATTTTTTGTATTATTTTTCTTACTTATTAACGTTTAACTTGTAGATTAAGTATGTGCAGTTTAACCCGAGTATGTTACAAAGTTTCGTGGTGTTTCAAATAATTGTATTTCTAATTCCTTATCTAGAGATAAATGAGGTCTAATTCTATTAAAAATAACAACCGCAATATTTTCTGCAGTTGGGTTTAAATCCTTAAAATCAGGAACATCCAAATTAAGGTTTTTATGGTCCATGTATTCCGTAACTTCCTTTTTTATAAGGTCTTTAAGTACTTTCATATCCATTACATAACCGGTTTCTGGGTCTATTTCTCCAGTAACACTTACAATTAGATCGTAATTATGACCATGAAAACTAGGGTTATTACATTTACCAAACGTTTCTTGGTTTTTTTGGTTAGACCAATCTGGTCTAAACAAACGATGGGCCGCATTGAACTGTTCTTTTCTACTAACTTTTACTCTCATGCAATTCTAACATTAAGTGATCGTAAAACTTTTCAAAAATAATTTTGAACCAAGCAGTATATATTGAAGGATTGTTGGCAATATCTTCTTTTATGGCCTCTGGCCGCATCCATTTCCAACTTTGAACTTCTTCTGGGTTTATATTTGGTTCATCTACATAATAACCTACCATAACATGATCATACTCATGCTCCGTAAGGCCGTTATCAAATGGAGCTTTATATACAAAAGATAAAACTTCCTTAAGTTCGGTTACAAATCCCATTTCTTCCATTAACCTGCGTTTTCCTGCTTCAAGATTAGATTCTCCTTCACGTTGATGGCTGCAACAGGTATTGGTCCATAAATTTGGTGTATGGTATTTATGAGCTGCACGTTGCTGCAACATAATTTCACCTTTGTTGTTCATTACAAACACGGAAAAAGCCCGATGCAAAAGCGCCTTTTCATGGGCTTCCATTTTAGGCATTAGTCCTATTTGCTGGTCATTCTCATCGACCAAAATAACTTTCTCTTCCATGGCATAAAAATAATCCCTTTAGCGGAGTATTACACCTAAAGAAGCATTAAAAATAAGAAAGTAGGATTTTAGAAGAAACGTGGCGACTTTAGATTACCTTCTGAACGAATAAAATCGAATCTAAAAATTACTTCGAACGAACCATCGTTAAAACTAGTGGCCCCTAAATCTGTAATTTCACGATCATACGCCAGACCTAAAAACATTTGTTCAGAAATATTGAAACCGAACATACCACTAAATGCGGCATCCCAACGGTAAGCTACACCACCAATAAACTTTTCATTGAACATAAAATTGGCAGATAAATCTACCTGTAATGGAGCTCCATTGACCAATTTGGTCAATACGGCAGGTTTAAATTTTACATTAGAGTTTAGGTCCCAAACGTAACCGGTTATCAAATAAAAGTTCATACGCTCTTTTGCCGTGGATAGCGAGGACTCATCAAAATGCTCTGTCTCTAAAAACCTTGGAACAGACAAACCTGCATAGAACTTATCCGTATGGTAGTAAACTCCAGCACCAATGTTGGGAGAAAAACGATTGTCTATGTTATTCTGCAAAGATGCATCTGAACCTTGAGCGGCGTCTTGATTTAATTTATCAAAATCTATATTCAATAGATGTGCACTAGCCTTAAGGCCAAAGCTTAACCTACTCTCTAAATTTAGTTCTATGGTATAGGAAAAATCGCCGTCAAAATAGGTCTCGGTAGTAGGGCCAATTTTATCATTTACAATAGAAAAACCTAGACCAACACCGCGGTAGCCAATAGGTGAGTGAATGTTCAAGGTTTGTGTTTCTGGTGCACCATCCAAACCAATCCATTGATTTCTATACAGGGCGGCTAAACTTAAGTGCCCCCTAGAACCAGCATAAGCCGGATTTACACTCATGGTATTGTACATATATTGGGTGTACTGTGCATCTTGCTGTGCCGTTGCCGAGGAAATCCCCAATAACAGCACAAAAAGTGCCAAACCTATTCTAGAATATTTTAATATGTTTTTAAACATATGAATGCTTTTATCTATTGATGTATATGTAACCAGACAGTTGTTTCATATTGCCAACAGTATCTTGATAATCTATTATGTAGAAATAAGTACCTACCGGCAATTTACGTTGTTGATCAATGGTTACCCTTCCTTCAGAGGTTCCATCAAATACATTTCCGTTTGAATTGTATGCTTTTGTTTGGAATACCAATACACCCCAGCGATTGTAAATTTTAACCGTGTTATTTGGGAAATTTTCAATATTGGCGATTCGCAAAACATCATGAACACCGTCTCCGTTTGGAGTAATAACGTTGAAAACCTCAATTTCTGCTTCGCTTTGCTCCAAATCTGGATCTAAATAGTTTGGTGTACCATCCTCATCAGAATCATCATTTGCAAAATCACCATCTAAGTTTAAGTCTTCATCTGCAGTTTCAATACCATCATCATCATCATCTGTATCCCTAAAATCCGGAATTCCATCTTGATCGGTATCTGGTAGGTCTGCTAACGGATCATTGATATCGTCATTTACATCCGTGTCTATAGTTTCGTTACCCTCATACCCATCATTAAGACCATCATTATCTTTATCAGAATCTATCCAAACCACATCTGGAAGACCGTCTTGATCAAAATCATTACCTTCAATATTGTCTGGAACACCATCTCCATCCGCGTCTTCATCTACGTAATCTGGTAATCCGTCCAAATCGGTGTCCACAGGTATAACCCCTAGAACACCTTCACTCTCATAAGCATCGTCCAAACCATTATTGTTGGCATCTATACCAATAGGAGCAATGTAACCATCTGTAGTTTGTGCTTCTATATTATCTGGTATACCATCATCATCACTATCAATATCTAAATAATCCGGGATACCATCATTATCCGTATCTGTGGGATTAGTGGCAGGGTCGTTATCACCATCTGTATTCAAATCCTCAAAACTATCCAAGATACCATCGCCATCTGTGTCCAAAACTATTTGATCGCTTACAACAATTGTAATTGTTGTAGTACTACAATTCCCTAAGGCATCACAAACGGTATAGTCAAACATATCAGTACCGTCAAAATCAGGATTAGGGGTATAAGTGACCATATCATCAGACGGGTCATTTGGAGTACCATTATCGTTTACTGTTACGGTTCCGTTAGTAGGATTGGTCACGGTAAATGTTCCTGAATCTGGTAGATCATTATCATTTCCGGACCACGAAATTTGTATTGGTGTATCTTCCTCTGTAGTTACCACATCTGCAACGGTATCTACAATAGGTGTTACCGTTACGGTTACTGTTGCGGTACTACAATCTCCAAAACTGTTACACAAGGTATAGTCAAATGTATCTTGTCCATTAAAATCCGGATTTGGCGTGTACGTAACAATGTCGTCCGTAGGGTCATTTGGTGTCCCATTCTCATCTACGGTAACCGAGCCATTAGCTGGCTCTGTAAAAGTTAAAACTCCCGTATCTGGCAATTCTGAATCATTATCAAAAATTGGTATTTGAACAGCATCGTCCTCATCTACCACTGCCACATCATCCACCAAAATAGCGGCTTGATCCATACAGACTACCGTAAACCTTGGTAAAACAAAGCTATTGTTGGCCTTTGTTATAGTTGCAACGTAGCGTTCAACGTTTTGAGTTGCTGTTACCATGGGTTGGGTTCCACTTATACTGGTATCGTTCCAATTAATAGTTGCACTACTATTTACATTCTGAGAAACATCTAGGGTTACCTCATTATAGGGCGAATTGCAATTGGTAACAATAAAATACCCTGTAGCATTGGAACCGCAAAGTGTACCGTCATAGGTTGCAAAATAAACACCAGGCTCCGTAACCTCATAAAACGAATCCGTACCTAAAACGGTGGTCGTGTCCGAAGCTTCAAACCACCTAAAGTTGTTTTGATCACTATCTGTAGGGGCCTGCAGTAAAAACTGAGCGGAAACACTGCCCATACCCAATATAAAAAGGAATATGGACAGAAGTTTTATTTTATGTAAAATGGACTTATCCAAAATTTGTGGAGCTTTAAATGATTATTTAACTACAAACACTACGTTGATTAACGAATTGTAATCTGCAGGTTGCCCAATAATCTCATAACTTAGAACACCATTAGCATCAATGCTCATTGTGGCCGTATTAAATACTGTTGGATCTGCATAGGTTACGTAGTAATAAAGCTCCGTAGCGGTATAAGTTGGCAAAGCAGCTGGTGCACCAGCACTACCTACTGTTGGGCTACCATACTGCGCCATATATTGCGCATGCAAGTCTATGGAGAATGTTCCATTTATAGAGGCATCTACAGCAATTGATGGCGGATAGAAAATCCTTGCCGCTTTAGATGTAATAGGAGCAATTGCTTGTATTACTTCTTCTACATTTGTTTCTGATGTTGGTGAAGCCTCACCTCCCTCATCTACGTCTATAGGAGTTCTCAATAATACCTCGTCATCATATTGATCATCAGAACCAATATCTGTTAATGGAACATCTAAGTTACCACCACCATCAGTAATCCTTAGGTTACCTCCAGATATGGAAAAACCTGTATTGTATTCATTTCCAATATTACTATCGGCATCATTTACATTTATGGTTACGTTGTTCCCTCCAGTTATCGCAATATAACCTGGGTTACCATTTGTTGAAAGGGTCTGGTCGTCCGTCGCTGGATCTCCTGCTGGACCTATTGGACCCTGCGGGCCTTGTGGTCCCTGTGGTCCTGTTGGGCCTGCAGGACCTTGAGGACCTGTTGCACCGTCTTGTCCATCTTGCCCATCTTGTCCAGGCTGACCTTGAGGACCCTGTGGGCCTTGTGGACCTTGAGGACCTTGTGCCCCTGTTGGACCTGCTGGGCCTTGAGGACCTGTTGCTCCATCTTGTCCATCTTGACCAGGTTGGCCTTGAGGACCCTGTGGGCCTTGCGGACCGGCTGGACCCTGCGGGCCTACTGCACCGTCTGCGCCATCATTACCTGCTGGGCCTTGTGGACCGGCTGGACCTTGCGGGCCTACTGCACCGTCCGCGCCATCATTACCTGCTGGACCTTGTGGACCGGCTGGACCCTGTGGACCTACTGCACCGTCCGCGCCATCATTACCTGCTGGGCCTTGAGCACCTTGAGGACCTGTTAAATCCGAAGTCGTAAAGCTGGTACCGTCCGTATAATTTAAAGTAAACGTACCGTCATTATTATCTACTGTCGAAGCAATTCCGTTTCCATCTGCACCATCCGCGCCATCATTACCTGCTGGACCTTGTGGACCGGCTGGACCCTGTGGGCCTACTGCACCGTCCGCACCATCATTACCTGCTGGACCTTGAGCGCCTTGAGGACCTGTTAAATCCGAAGTGGTAAAACTGGTACCATCCGTATAATTTAAAGTAAACGTACCGTCATTATTATCTACTGTGGAAGCAATTCCGTTTCCATCTACACCGTCTGCACCATCATTACCTGCTGGGCCTTGTGGACCCGCTGGACCCTGCGGGCCTACTGCACCCTGAGGACCTACTGCACCATCCGCACCATCATTACCTGCTGGGCCTTGGGCGCCTTGTGGACCTGTTAAATCCGAAGTGGTAAAACTGGTACCGTCCGTATAATTTAAAGTAAACGTACCGTCATTATTATCTACTGTGGAAGCGATACCGTTTCCATCTGCACCGTCTGCGCCATTAGCACCTGCTGGACCTTGAGGACCGGCTGGACCCTGAGGGCCTACTGCACCATCAGCGCCATCATTACCTGCTGGACCTTGGGCGCCTTGTGGACCCTGAGGACCTACTGCACCGTCCGCACCATCATTACCTGCTGGACCTTGTGGACCCGCTGGACCCTGAGGACCTACTGCACCGTCCGCACCATCATTACCTGCTGGACCTTGTGGACCGGCTGGACCCTGAGGGCCTACTGCACCATCAGCGCCATCATTACCTGCTGGGCCTTGGGCGCCTTGTGGACCTGTTAAATCCGAAGTGGTAAAACTGGTACCGTCCGTATAATTTAAAGTAAATGTACCGTCATTATTATCTACTGTAGAAGCAATTCCGTTTCCATCTGCACCGTCTGAACCATCATTACCTGCTGGTCCTTGTGGACCGGCTGGACCCTGTGGGCCTACTGCACCGTCTGCGCCATCAGCACCGTCAGTACCCGCTGGACCTTGGGCGCCTTGTGGACCTGTTAAATCCGAAGTGGTAAAACTGGTACCATCCGTATAATTTAAAGTAAACGTACCATCATTATTATCTACCGTAGAAGCAATTCCGTTTCCGTCTGCTCCGTCTGCACCATCAGCACCATTAGTACCATCAGCACCTGCTGGACCTTGAGGACCGGCTGGACCCTGCGGGCCTACTGCACCATCCGCACCATCATTACCTGCTGGGCCTTGGGCGCCTTGTGGACCTGTTAAATCTGAAGTAGTGAAGCTGGTACCGTCCGTATAATTTAAAGTAAACGTACCGTCATTATTATCTACTGTGGAAGCAATTCCGTTTCCGTCTGCGCCATCTGCACCGTCTGCACCATCATTACCTGCTGGGCCTTGTGGACCGGCTGGACCCTGTGGGCCTACTGCACCGTCCGCACCATCAGCACCTGCTGGACCTTGAGCGCCTTGAGGACCTGTTAAATCTGAAGTAGTGAAGCTGGTACCGTCCGTATAATTTAAAGTAAACGTACCGTCATTATTATCTACTGTGGAAGCAATTC
>NZ_JBSWXQ010000008.1:0-106103 GCF_056160685.1 Croceivirga sp. ABH4_376
CCGTATCCTCACCACTTGGCGGAACGTAGCCATCCGTTGGTTGCCCCTCTATATTGTCAGGAATACCATCGTCGTCACTGTCGATGTCCAGATAATTTGGATTAGTATCATCATCTGAATTAACTGGATTAATTCCCGTACTGTTTATATTTTCAAAATGATCATCTAAACCATTGTTATTATTATCTATGCCACATAAATATATTAATTCATCGTGCGACTGGGCTTCAATTAAATCAAGAATACCATCATTATCCGAGTCAATATCTCTATAATTAGTGACACCATCATTATCGGTATCGACTGGAATTAACCCTTCTTGTGGACAATTCTCATAACTATTATCTAATCCATCATTATCCTGATCTAACCCCGAAGGTGCAATGTAATTAGTATATAATTGAGCTTCCACATTATCCAATATCCCATCATTATCTGAATCAATATCTAGATAATCTGGAACACCATCCATATCAGTATCTGTAGGGTTAGTTCTAAAATCACAATCCCCATCTTCATTCAAATCTTCCACTACATTGAGAATACCATCACCATCGATATCCTTATCCTTGTTGTCAGGTATTCCATCGTTATCCGCGTCCATGTTATAAAACGATGATATAATAGATGAATCAATGTCCATCATTTTAAATGCATGTGATGAAAGTGGCAGTAAACTTAAAATTGGAACAACCAATTTTAGTAAATTATAGGTAAAAATTCTATTTCTAGACATACTACAATGATAATATTAAATCAATATCACCATAGTCTTGTAGGAATTATTTGACAAGCAAGAAGTTGGGACTAATCTTGTGCATATGTATTATTATTCCAATTATTTTCCCATTTTTATCGATTAAGTATTAGTAATTACGATGATTTAACACCTACACATAAAACGGAGTGGGGGAAAGGTATTTTTATAGTTAATGTTAAAGCGAATTTATAACTTCTTTTTACTTTCTAACAATCAAATTATAAATTTTATCTTAAAGAGATATTAACAATTGATCCATTGAACTCCTTAAAAGACAGTCAGATTTTTAAACTATTTTTGCTCAAATTTTTAGAATGAATTTTGAAAAAGAAATCAGTCGAAGGAGGACCTTCGGAATTATATCCCACCCAGATGCAGGTAAAACGACACTAACGGAAAAGTTGCTCCTTTTCGGTGGGGCCATACAAGAAGCCGGAGCGGTAAAAAGCAATAAAATTAAAAAATCCGCAACGAGTGATTTTATGGAAATTGAGAGACAGAGAGGAATTTCCGTAGCCACTTCCGTTCTGGCCTTCATATACAAGGATAAAAAAATAAATATTCTAGATACCCCGGGACACAAGGATTTTGCAGAAGATACATTTAGGACTTTAACAGCCGTAGATAGCGTTATAGTAGTTATCGATGTTGCTAAGGGTGTTGAGGAACAAACCGAAAAACTAGTAGAAGTTTGTCGTATGCGCAATATTCCAATGATCGTGTTTATAAACAAATTAGATCGTGAGGGTAAAGATGCATTTGATTTATTGGATGAAGTAGAACAAAAACTAGGACTCCATGTTACTCCTCTAAGTTTTCCCATTGGAATGGGTTATGATTTTAAAGGCATTTACAACATTTATGAGAAGAACATTAACTTGTTCAGTGGAAATAGCAAACAAAACATTGAAGAAACTATTGCCTTTGATAACATAGATAGCCCAGAACTTGAAGAAATCATAGGTGAAAAAGCTGCAGTTTCTTTACGTGAAAATCTTGAATTAGTTGACGGGGTTTATCCACCTTTTGAAAAAGAGACTTATTTAAATGGTAAATTACAACCCGTATTTTTTGGTTCTGCCTTAAATAATTTTGGAGTTAGAGAATTACTGGATTGCTTTATAGATATAGCACCAGCACCAAGACCTAAAATGGCAGAAGAGCGATTGGTTAAAGCAAATGAAAAAGATTTCTCTGGTTTCGTTTTTAAAATACACGCCAATATGGATCCTAAGCACAGAGATCGTTTGGCCTTCATAAAAATTGTTTCTGGTACTTTTGAAAGAAACACACCCTACTTGCACGTAAGAAATGGTAAAAAACTAAAATTTTCTAGTCCGAACGCATTTTTTGCCGAGAAGAAAGAAATTGTAGATATTTCCTTTCCTGGTGACATAGTGGGATTGCATGATACCGGAAACTTTAAAATAGGTGACTCCCTAACTAGCGGAGAAGAATTACACTACAAGGGTATTCCTAGTTTTTCACCAGAACATTTTAGATACATTAACAACGCGGATCCCTTAAAAGCAAAACAACTGAACAAGGGAATTGACCAATTAATGGACGAAGGTGTTGCCCAATTATTCACTCTAGAAATGAATAATAGAAAAGTAATTGGAACGGTAGGAGCATTACAGTATGAAGTAATACAATACCGACTAGAACACGAGTATGGGGCAAAATGCACCTATGAAAACTTACCCGTACATAAGGCTTGTTGGGTAGAAGGTAATGAAAAAGATGAGGAGTTCAAAGAGTTTAAAAGAGTAAAACAAAAATTCTTAGCAAGAGATAAACACAATAAATTAGTTTTCTTGGCAGATTCACAATTCTCATTGCAGATGACCCAACAAAAATATCCTAACGTAAAACTACATTTTACGTCAGAATATGAATAAAGACAGGAAAATTGCTAAAAAAATAAAGCCCGCAGTTATTAACTGCGGGCTTTTTTATTAGGCTTCTCCTGTTGGTCCAAAATTTAATGGAATAGGAGGTTGCTCATAATCTTTAATAGCTCCGTGAGCGTTTTCAAATCGCTGAACATTATCGCTTAATGCTTTCAAGAACTTTTTGGCATGTTGTGGAGTTAAAATAATCCTACTCTTAACCTTACCTTTTGGCGCTCCGGGCATTAGGCTTATAAAATCAACAACGAATTCAGATACAGAATGATTAATAATAGCAAGGTTTGAATAAGTGCCCTCGGCTACCTTTTCATCTAATTCTATATTAATTTGTTGTTGTTTTTTGTCCTGTTCAGCCATAATTAAAATTTAAACTCCTCTTTACGAGCCATTATTTCATCGTATTCTTCTTTAGAACCAACGATTATGCTGTCATAGTCCCTCATACCAGTACCAGCTGGTATTCTATGACCTACAATAACATTCTCCTTAAGTCCTTCAAGACCGTCAACTTTACCACTAACTGCTGCCTCGTTCAATACTTTTGTAGTTTCTTGGAAAGAAGCTGCAGAAATGAACGATTTAGTTTGTAGTGACGCTCTGGTAATACCCTGTAGAATTGGTGTTGCCGTTGCTGCTACTGCATCACGAGCGGTTACAAGGTTTTTATCTGAACGTTTCAATAATGAATTTTCATCCCTTAACTGTCTTACCGAAACAATTTGACCTGGCTTTAAGTTATCAGAATCTCCTGCGTCTTCTACCACTTTCTTTCCAAATATTTCATCGTTTTCTTTGATGAAATCTCCTTTATGAACCAATTGGTTCTCTAAGAAAATAGTGTCTCCCGCATCTTGGATTCTTACTTTACGCATCATTTGTCTTACCACAACCTCAAAGTGCTTATCATTGATTTTCACACCTTGTAAACGGTAAACTTCCTGAACTTCATTTACCAAGTATTGCTGTACGGCAGATGGCCCTTTAATTTTAAGAATATCTTCTGGTGTAATTGAACCATCAGACAATGGCATACCAGCTCTTACATAATCGTTTTCTTGTACAAGAATCTGATTAGATAATTTCACTAGATATTTCTTAATTTCTCCTAATTTAGATTCAATGATAATCTCACGATTACCACGCTTAATCTTACCAAAAGAAACTACACCATCAATTTCTGATACCACTGCTGGGTTAGATGGGTTACGTGCTTCAAACAACTCGGTTACCCTTGGTAAACCACCAGTAATATCACCTGCTTTTGCAGATTTACGTGGAATCTTAACTAAGGTTTTACCCTCTTTAATTTTCTCACCATCGTCTACCATTATGTGAGACCCTACAGGTAAGTTGTATGATCTTAAAGTTTCACCTTTTCCGTCTTTAATTAAAAGAGTTGGGATTAATTTTTTATTTCTTGATTCAGAAATTACTTTTTCTTGGAAACCAGTTTGCTCATCTATCTCTACTTGGTAGGTAACACCTTGTTCAATATTCTCATAAGCAATCTCACCCGTGAATTCAGAAACAATTACACCGTTATATGGATCCCAAGTACAAATAGTATCTCCTTTAGAAACTTTTGCACCATTCTTAATTTGCAGGATAGAACCATAAGGTATATTGTTAGTACTTAACGTAATACCGGTCTTTTCATCTACAATTTTAATTTCTGAGGTTCTGGAGATTACAATATCAACCTTTTCACCTTCTCCGTTCTCTCCTTGAACTAAACGCAAATCTTCAATCTCTGCTTTACCGGTAAATTTAGCCTCAAGTTTATTTTCTTCTGAAATGTTACCTGCAATACCACCCACGTGGAACGTACGTAGCGTAAGCTGTGTACCTGGTTCCCCAATAGATTGTGCCGCAACAACACCTACGGCTTCACCTCTTTGAACCATTTTGTTGGTTGCTAGGTTTCTACCATAACATTTAGCACAGATACCTTTTTCTGCTTCACAAGTCAATGGTGAACGTACTTCAATTTTTTCAATTGGAGAAGCCTCTATTTTCTTCACGATTTCCTCTGAAATCTCTTGACCCGCAGCTACAAGTAACTCTTCATTTAACGGATTGTACACATCGTGTAGAGAAACCCTACCAATAATACGCTCTCCTAAAGATTCAACAATCTCTTCGTTCTTACGTAATGGCTCTACCTCAATACCTCTTAAGGTACCACAATCTGTAGAATTAATAATCACATCTTGAGATACATCTACAAGCCTTCTTGTAAGGTAACCTGCATCTGCCGTTTTTAATGCGGTATCTGCAAGACCTTTACGTGCACCGTGGGTTGAAATAAAGTATTCCAAAATTGAAAGCCCTTCTTTAAAGTTAGAAAGAATTGGGTTTTCAATAATTTCTCCACCTCCGGCTGTAGACTTTTTAGGCTTAGCCATCAATCCACGCATACCGGTAAGCTGTCTAATCTGTTCTTTAGAACCCCTTGCACCAGAATCCAACATCATAAACACGGAGTTAAATCCTTGCTGATCTTCACGAATACGCTTCATAGCTAATTCGGTAAGCATTGCATTTGTAGAAGTCCACACATCAATCACCTGATTGTAACGTTCGTTATTGGTGATTAGACCCATGTTATAATTCATCATAATGCCATCTACCTGTTCATTGGCTTCGGCAATCATATCATGCTTCTCTGCAGGGATAATAATATCTCCTAAACTAAAAGATAGGCCACCTTTAAAGGCGAAAGTATATCCCATAGTCTTGATTTTATCCAAGAAAGCGGCTGTTCTAGGAACATCTGTAACAGCTAAAATATCACCAATGATATTTCTTAATGCTTTCTTAGTTAAAACCTGATTTATAAACCCAGCTTCTTCTGGAACCATTTGGTTGAACAATACCCTACCTACGGTAGTGTCTACGATTTGGGTAACCAACTCGCCTTCCTCGTTAAAGTCTTTTGTTCTAACTTTAATACCAGCATTTAACTCTACACGTTTCTCATTAAAAGCAATTTCTACTTCTTCAGGAGAATAAAAAGTTAAGCCTTCACCTTTAACCGTATACGTATCATCGGTTACACGTTTTTTGGTCATATAATAAAGACCCAAAACCATATCCTGAGAAGGTACAGCAATGGGAGAACCATTTGCAGGGTTAAGTATGTTTTGCGAAGCCAACATTAATAGTTGCGCTTCCAGTATAGCTTCTGGCCCTAATGGTAAGTGAACCGCCATTTGATCCCCATCAAAATCCGCATTAAATGCGGTACATGCCAATGGGTGCAGACGAATTGCTTTACCTTCTATTAATTTAGGCTGGAACGCTTGGATACCCAAACGGTGTAATGTGGGGGCACGGTTCAATAGAACTGGGTGGCCTTTCAATACATTTTCTAGAATGTCCCAAACTACAGGCTCTTTTTTGTCAATAATCTTTTTAGCAGATTTTACTGTTTTTACAATACCTCGCTCAATCAACTTTCGGATGATAAAGGGTTTGTATAACTCTGCTGCCATATCTTTTGGTAAACCGCACTCGTATAGGTTCATTTCCGGACCTACAACAATAACAGAACGTGCCGAATAATCTACACGCTTACCTAATAAGTTTTGACGGAAACGACCTTGTTTACCTTTTAAGGAATCAGACAGGGATTTCAATGGCCTGTTAGACTCTGTTTTAACAGCAGATGCTTTTCTAGTGTTATCAAACAATGAGTCAACCGCTTCTTGAAGCATCCTTTTCTCATTTCTAAGGATTACCTCTGGCGCTTTAATTTCCATCAATCGCTTTAAACGATTGTTTCTGATTATTACCCTTCTATAAAGGTCATTTAAATCTGAAGTAGCAAAACGACCTCCGTCTAACGGTACTAATGGACGTAATTCTGGTGGAATAACCGGAATTACTTTCATAATCATCCATTCTGGTCTATTTTCACGATTCTCTTGAGATTCACGCAACGCCTCTACAACTTGAAGTCTTTTAAGCGCTTCTGTTTTACGTTGCTTTGAAGTCTCCGTGTTGGCCTTATGACGTAACTCGTAAGACAACTGCTCCAAATCGATACGACCTAATAAATCAATAAGACATTCCGCCCCCATTTTAGCGATGAACTTATTAGGGTCCGTATCTTCTAAATATTGATTTTCTACAGGAATAGATTCTAAGATGTTTAAGTATTCTTCCTCTGTTAAGAAGTCCATCTTATTCAACTCTTCCCCTTCAGGTCCTTTTGCGATACCAGGTTGAATTACTACATATCTTTCATAGTAGATAATCATATCCAATTTCTTGGATGGTAACCCTAATAGGTATCCAATTTTGTTTGGTAAAGAACGGAAATACCAAATATGAGCTACAGGTACAACCAAATTAATATGGCCAACTCTGTCTCTACGTACCTTTTTCTCCGTAACCTCTACCCCACAACGATCGCAAACAATACCGCGGTAACGAATACGCTTGTACTTACCACAAGCACACTCATAATCCTTTACAGGACCAAAGATACGCTCACAGAAAAGCCCGTCTCGCTCAGGTTTGTGCGTTCTATAGTTTATAGTTTCAGGCTTTAAGACCTCTCCTCTAGATTCTGCCAAAATAGATTCTGGAGAAGCCAGACCTATGGAAATCTTATTAAACCTTTTTTGTGTATTATTATCTTTTGCTCTAGCCATGATGCTATAAAGATGAAATGTTTAACTATGTTCTCTTATAAATAGTTGTACAACTATCAAATTATTCTTCCAATCTAATATCTAAGCCCAAACCTTTAAGTTCGTGCATTAATACGTTGAAAGATTCTGGCAACCCAGGTTCTGGCATGGTCTCTCCCTTAACGATAGACTCATAAGTTTTAGCCCTTCCGATTACATCATCAGACTTCACTGTAAGTATCTCACGTAAGGTTGCAGAAGCACCATAAGCTTCAAGTGCCCAAACTTCCATCTCTCCAAAACGCTGACCACCAAATTGTGCTTTACCACCAAGTGGTTGCTGTGTAATAAGTGAGTATGGACCTATAGAACGTGCGTGCATTTTATCATCTACCATGTGTCCTAATTTCAACATATAGATTACACCCACGGTCGCTGGTTGATCAAAACGTTCTCCCGTACCACCGTCATACAAATACGTATGACCAAATGGAGGAATACCCGCCTCATCCGTAAGGCTATTGATTTCATCTAACGATGCACCATCAAAAATTGGCGTTGCAAATTTCTTATCCAATTTAAGACCTGCCCAACCTAAAACAGTTTCATAAATCTGACCAATGTTCATACGAGAAGGTACACCAAGTGGGTTTAATACAATATCCACAGGAGTTCCATCTTCTAAGAACGGCATATCTTCTTGACGAACAATTCTTGCAACGATACCTTTGTTACCGTGACGACCAGCCATTTTATCTCCTACTTTAAGCTTACGCTTTTTAGCAATGTATACTTTGGCCAATTTCATTATACCCGCAGGAAGTTCATCACCAACTGAAATAGTGAATTTATCCCTCCTTAGGTTACCTTGAAGGTCGTTTAATTTAATTTTATAATTGTGAAGCAAATCTGCAACCATTGTATTGGTTGTATCATCAGTAGTCCAAGTACCACTAACCAAGTGCGCAAAATCATCTACTGAATTCAACATCTTAATGGTATACTTTTTACCTTTTGGAAGTACTTCTTCTCCCAAATCGTTCTGAACACCCTGAGATGTTTTACCATTGATCAATGTGAATAATTTTTCAATCAACACATCTTTTAGTTGTTGGAATTTCACTTCATATTCCAACTCTAATTTTGCTATTGCTTCCTTATCCTCTGAGCGCTTACGCTTATCCTTTATAGATCTAGAGAATAATTTTTTATCTATTACCACACCTCTAAGTGAAGGAGAAGCTTTCAAGGAAGCATCCTTAACATCTCCTGCCTTATCTCCAAAGATGGCACGTAATAATTTTTCTTCTGGCGTTGGATCAGATTCCCCTTTAGGAGTAATTTTACCAATTAGGATATCTCCAGGTTTTACTTCTGCACCAATACGAATCATACCATATTCATCCAAATCTTTGGTTGCTTCTTCCGAAACGTTTGGAATATCATTGGTTAATTCTTCTGCTCCTAACTTTGTATCCCTAACCTCTAAAGAATACTCATCTATATGGATTGAAGTAAAGATATCTTCTTTTACTACCTTCTCAGATATTACGATTGCATCCTCAAAGTTATAACCTTTCCAAGGCATGAAGGCAACCTTCATATTTCTACCTAAGGCGAGTTCTCCTTTCTGTGTTGCGTAACCTTCACAAAGAACTTGTCCTTTCTGTACCTTATCACCTTTTCTTACAATAGGCTTAAGGTTGATAGATGTTCCTTGGTTTGTTTTACGGAACTTAATTAGGTCATATGTTTTGTAATCCTCATCAAAGCTGATTAAACGCTCTTCTTCTGAACGGGTGTATTTCAACACAATTTTCTGTGCATCAACATAATCTACAACACCGTCTTCTTCAGCATTAATCAATACTCTAGAATCTTTAGCAACTTGTCCTTCTAGTCCTGTTCCTACAATTGGGGACTCAGGTCTTAATAATGGTACTGCCTGGCGCATCATGTTAGATCCCATCAAGGCACGGTTTGCATCATCATGCTCCAAGAAAGGAATAAGTGATGCAGAAATTGAAGCAATCTGGTTAGGCGCAACATCTGTGTACTGTATATCTGTTGGCTCAACTACAGGGAAATCACCTTCTTCTCTTGCAATAACTTTATCCGTATCTATGGAACCATCTTCTTTTAAAGGAATGTTAGCTTGTGCGATCTTCATTCCTTCTTCTTCCTCTGCACTTAAGTAAATGTGGTTTTTAACATCTACTTTTCCATCCTCTACCTTACGATAGGGAGTTTCCAAGAAGCCCATTTGATTTACCTTGGCAAATACCCCCAAAGAAGAAATCAAACCAATGTTTGGTCCTTCAGGTGTTTCAATAGGACAAAGTCTACCATAGTGTGTATAGTGAACGTCTCGCACCTCAAAACCAGCTCTTTCTCTTGAAAGACCACCCGGTCCTAATGCCGATAAGCGTCTTTTATGCGTTATCTCTGCCAATGGATTAGTTTGATCCATAAACTGAGACAATTGGTTAGTACCAAAGAACGAATTGATCACCGAAGACAAGGTCTTTGCATTAATCAAATCAATAGGTGTAAACACCTCGTTATCACGAACGTTCATACGTTCACGAATGGTACGTGCCATACGAGCTAGACCAACACCAAATTGAGATGATAATTGCTCACCAACTGTTCTAACACGACGGTTAGACAAGTGGTCGATATCATCTATCTCCGCTTTAGAGTTAATCAACTCAATTAAATATTTTATAATGGTTATAATATCATCTTTGGTCAAAACCTGTTTGTCCATTCCAATATCCAAACCTAATTTCTTATTCATCCTATAACGACCAACTTCTCCTAAGTTGTAACGTTGATCTGAGAAGAACAATTTATCTATAATACCACGTGCAGTCTCCTCATCTGGCGGTTCTGCATTACGTAATTGTCTATAGATATGCTCTACCGCTTCCTTTTCAGAGTTGGTAGGATCCTTTTGTAACGTATTGTGAATAATAGCGTAATCTGACTGACTATTATTTTCCTTGTGTAAAAGAATAGTCTTAACATCAGCGTCCAAGATTTCATCAATATGTTCTTTTTCAAGAACAGTATCTCGATCTAATACAATTTCGTTTCTTTCTATAGAAACAACTTCACCTGTATCCTCATCTACAAAATCCTCGTGCCAGGTGTTCAATACCCTAGCAGCAAGCTTACGTCCTAATACTTTTTTAAGTCCGGCTTTAGAAACCTTTACTTCTTCTGATAAATCAAAGATTTCTAAAATATCCTTATCTCTTTCAAAGCCAATTGCCCTGAACAAGGTAGTAACCGGTAATTTTTTCTTCCTATCAATATAAGCGTACATAACGCTATTGATATCTGTTGCAAATTCTATCCAAGAACCTTTAAATGGAATAACTCTTGCAGAATACAACTTTGTGCCATTTGCATGGAAAGATTGACCAAAGAATACACCTGGCGATCTATGCAACTGAGATACAACCACACGCTCTGCCCCGTTTACAACAAAAGTTCCACTAGGCGTCATGTATGGGATAGTACCTAAATATACATCCTGTACAATTGTTTCGAAATCCTCATGCTCGGGATCGGTACAGTATAATTTTAATCTTGCCTTAAGCGGCACACTATAAGTAAGACCTCTTTCTATACATTCCTGTATGGAATATCTTGGAGGATCTATAAAGTAATCCAAGAACTCTAAAACAAATTGATTTCTTGTATCAGTTATTGGAAAATTTTCCATGAAGGTATTGTACAAACCTTCGTTGCCTCTTTCGTCAGATTTAGTCTCAAGTTGAAAAAAGTCTTGAAAAGATTTAATCTGAATGTCCAAGAAATCCGGGTATTCCGGTATGTTCTTAGCCGATGCAAAGTTTACTCTTTCAGTCTGATTATTGAACATCTATGGACGAGTTTTTATAGTGAAATCTCTAAATGGGACACGTGCACCATTACACGTTGCTTTATAAAACGGGCTAAGGTCTTAACCGATAATCGGTAAGACCTTAACCCTTAAATTATAGTTACTGCTATTATTTAAGCTCAACTTCTGCTCCTGCTTCTTCCAAAGAATTTTTGATTCCTTCAGCTTCGTCTTTAGAAACACCTTCTTTAATTGCTTTAGGTGCACTGTCAACGATTTCTTTAGCGTCTTTTAATCCTAGACCAGTAAGTTCTTTAACTAACTTAACTACAGCTAATTTAGAACCACCAGCAGCTTTAAGGATTACATCAAACTCAGTTTTCTCTTCTGCAGCTTCACCACCACCAGCAGCACCGCCACCAGCAGCAACAGCTACTGCAGCAGCAGCAGGTTCTATACCATACTCTTCTTTAAGGATGTCAGCTAATTCATTTACCTCTTTTACGGTAAGGTTAACCAACTGTTCTGCAAAATCTTTTAAATCTGCCATTTTTCTATCGTTTAATAAAATTTTAAAATATAAAGGTTATTGTGCGTACAAATTATTTCTCGGATAAAGTCTTAAGAATACCAGCCAATTTACCACCACCAGACTTAAGTCCAGAGATAACGTTTTTAGCAGGAGATTGCAATAATCCAATGATATCCCCAATAACTTCCTCCTTAGATTTGATATTAACTAGCGCATCTAGGTTTTCATCACCTACATACACAGCTTCTTCAACGAAAGCGCCTTTCAAAATTGGTCTTTCTGCTTTCTTTCTAAAGTTTTTGATAAGTTTAGCTGGAGCATTTCCAGTTTCTGACAACATTAAAGATGTATTACCTTTAAGTACGCCAGGAAGCTCACCAAACTCTTTCTCCGAAGCTTCCATTGCTTTTGCAAGCAATGTATTCTTTACAACTGCTAATTTTATATTAGCCTTAAAACAAGCTCTTCTTAAATCTGAAGTTTGCGTTGCATCAAGACCAGAAATATCTGCCAAATAAATGGTAGAACTATCCGCTAACTGAGCAGTCAAATCTTCAATTACGGTTGCTTTTTCTTCTCTTGTCATTGTTTTGAATTTGAGCTACTCGCTATTAAACTGCTTTTGGATCAAGTTGAACACTAGGACTCATGGTACTACTTAGGTAAATACTTTTCATGTAAACACCTTTAGCAGCAGCTGGCTTAAGTTTAACAAGCGTATCTATAAGCTCTTTTGCATTACCTGCAATTTTATCTGCAGAAAACGAAACCTTACCTATAGCAGCATGTACTATACCAGTTTTATCTACTTTGAAGTCAATTTTACCACCCTTTACATCTGCAACAGCCTTTCCTATATCCATAGTTACTGTTCCAGTTTTTGGATTAGGCATTAGACCTCTGGGTCCTAAGATTCTACCCAATGGACCTAACTTACCCATTACACTAGGCATGGTAACGATTACATCAACATCTGTCCATCCACCTTTGATTTTATCAAGGTATTCATCCAAACCAACAAAATCAGCGCCAGCCTCTTTGGCCTCAGCTTCTTTATCTGGTGTCACCAATGCTAAAACTTTAACATCTTTACCTGTACCATGTGGTAATGTAACCACACCACGTACCATTTGGTTTGCTTTTCTAGGATCTACACCCAAACGAACCGCTAGGTCTACAGACGCATCAAAATTTACGTTGGTAATTTCTTTTACTAAAGCAGAAGCCTCTTCTAAGGAATACATTTTATTCCTATCAATTTTCAATTGAGCTTCTTTTTGCTTTTTAGTCAATTTTGCCATTCTAAATTGCTTTTAGATTAAAAAGGTTTGGTTCCAGATACTTTAAGACCCATGGAACGTGCTGTACCAGCTACCATCATCATTGCAGATTCTACAGTAAACGCATTTAAGTCTACCATCTTTTCCTCAGCAATTGTTCTTACTTGGTCCCAACTTACAGACCCTGATTTAACTCGATTAGGTTCGCCAGATCCTTTTTTAATCTTAGCTGCTTCCATCAATTGAACGGCCGCAGGTGGTGTTTTTACAACAAACTCGAAAGATTTGTCTTTGTAAACGGTGATAACAACAGGTAATACCTTACCTTGTTTATCCTGTGTTCTAGCGTTAAATTGCTTACAGAACTCCATGATGTTAACACCAGCAGCACCTAAGGCGGGTCCAACCGGTGGCGACGGATTCGCAGCACCTCCCCTAACTTGTAGTTTTACAACCTTATCTACTTCTTTTGCCATTTTGTTTAATTAAAATTTGAATTGTGTATTTGGAAGCACACAATTTATATTTGTAACAGCTCTTGCTCTAAATTTTTTCTACCTGCATATAACTCAACTCCAATGGTGTTTTTCTTCCGAAAATTTTTACCATTACCTCAAGCTTACGCTTTTCCTCATTAATCTTTTCAACAGTTCCATTGAATCCATTGAAAGGACCATCTATAACTTTTACCGTCTCTCCAAGAACGTAAGGTATAGCCACATTATCCGTATTAACCGCCAACTCATCTACCTTACCTAACATTCTATTCACCTCGGATTTTCTTAACGGAACAGGATCACCCCCTTTTGTCTCACCAAGAAATCCAATAACATTTGTTATAGATTTTATTAAGTGTACCATCTCACCACCTAGATTAGCTTTAACCATTATATACCCAGGGAAGTAAGTACGCTCTTTATTTATTTTTTTACCGTTTCGTATTTGAACCACCTTTTCTGTAGGAACCAACACCTCTTCCAGATAATCACCATACCCAGCACGTTCAATTTCGTTCTCGATATAACCCTTTATCTTATTTTCTTGCCCGCTTACTGCACGAACTACATACCATTTTTTCTCTAGAATTTCCGACATTGACTTTATTTTTTCTTACCAAAGAATGAGTTAACCCCAACAGCAATAGCAAACAACAAGAATGCGTACCATACTATTCTAAGTACACCAAAAAAGCCAGTGCTCCAGAAGTTTTGATACGTTTCCACATCAAATAACTTTCCGGTAATCAAATCAGAAAAGAACATATCTACACCCCAAGTTGCAAGTGCAAACAATATAGAAAAAACTGCAACAACAACCATTAAATTGGAAGCCTGTTCGCGGTTTAACCACGTAACATTATTCTTTAGTTCTTCCCAAGATTCTCTAACGTAAGTCAACATAAGAAATAACTTTAAGCACGGGAGGAGAGACTCGAACTCCCGACACCTGGTTTTGGAGACCAGTGCTCTACCAACTGAGCTACACCCGTATTTACACTGAAAGGTATTCGTCTTAGACGAACACCCTCAGTATAAACTTTTATTTATATAAAATAATTAATCTAAAATTTCAGTAACCTGTCCGGCACCTACAGTTCTACCACCTTCACGGATAGCGAAACGTAGACCTACGCTCAATGCGATTGGCTGAATTAAATCAACTGTAATAGTCAAGTTATCACCTGGCATTACCATTTCTACTCCATCAGGAAGGTTGATATTACCAGTTACGTCAGTTGTTCTTACATAGAACTGAGGACGGTAATTGTTATGGAAAGGAGTGTGACGACCACCTTCTTCTTTCTTCAAGATATAAACCTCTGCCTTGAATTTAGCATGCGGCTTAACAGAACCTGGCTTACAAATAACCATTCCTCTTTTGATATCAGATTTTTCAATACCTCTTAACAAAAGACCTACGTTATCACCAGCTTCACCTCTATCCAAAATTTTACGGAACATCTCAACACCAGTAATAGTAGAAGACAACTTCTCTGCACCCATACCAATGATATCTACAGGATCACCTGTATTAGCAACACCAGTTTCGATACGTCCTGTTGCAACAGTACCACGACCTGTAATTGTAAATACATCTTCGATTGGCATCAAGAAATCCTTATCTACATCTCTAGCAGGAAGCTCAATCCACTCATCCACAGCTTCCATTAAGCTCATTACAGTGTCAACCCATTTTTGCTCACCATTAAGAGCACCTAAAGCTGAACCAGCAATAACAGGACCATTATCTCCATCATACTCATAGAAAGAAAGTAATTCTCTAACTTCCATTTCAACCAACTCCAACAACTCCTCATCGTCAACCATGTCAACTTTGTTCAAGAAAACAACGATTCTAGGAATACCTACCTGACGACCTAATAAAATGTGCTCACGAGTTTGAGGCATAGGACCATCAGTTGCAGCAACAACCAAAATAGCACCATCCATCTGAGCAGCACCAGTAACCATGTTCTTTACGTAATCCGCGTGACCAGGACAGTCAACATGAGCGTAGTGACGGTTAGCTGTTTGATACTCTACGTGAGACGTATTAATAGTAATACCTCTTTCTTTCTCCTCAGGAGCGTTATCAATAGAATCAAAGCTTCTAAGCTCAGAAAGACCTGCGTTAGCCAATACAGTTGTAATAGCAGCAGTTAAAGTTGTTTTACCGTGGTCTACGTGTCCAATAGTACCTATATTAAGGTGTGGTTTGGAACGATCAAAAGTTTCCTTAGCCATTTTAAATGATTTTTAATCTTAGTTTATATTAGTGTCAAAATCGTTTGAGCCAATGACGGGAATTGAACCCGTGACCTCTTCCTTACCAAGGAAACGCTCTACCCCTGAGCTACACCGGCGTAAAGTGTTGAAACAACTACTTTTTAAATAGCCTCCCATAACGGAAGAGTAACCCGAATTTCGGGTTTGACTTAGAGCGGGAGACCGGGTTCGAACCGGCGACATTCAGCTTGGAAGGCTGACGCTCTACCAACTGAGCTACTCCCGCAATTTTTATTTCAAAATTTCAATATTACCTTTTGGAAATTATACAAAAACAACTTCACAAAAGGCTTTAGTGGGGAGAGCAGGATTCGAACCTGCGAAGACATAGTCAGCAGATTTACAGTCTGCCCTCGTTGGCCGCTTGAGTATCTCCCCGCCTTGTGTTTTTTTTCAGTATTTCAGAGCCGATAGAGGGACTCGAACCCACGACCTGCTGATTACAAATCAGCTGCTCTAGCCAGCTGAGCTATATCGGCCTTTTAACCGCCTTTTTTCTCACAAAAAAAGCCCGCTATTTCTAACGGACTGCAAATGTAGACATATTTTTATTTATTCAAAACTTTTTGCAAAAAATTTTATCTAAGCGTGTGCTCGTAATTTTTCCTTCTTTTTTACCAACAATCTTTCCAATGAACTACATGCACTATCTACTGCTTCCTCAAAAGATTTACATTGCTTTTTTACAATCAATTGATCTCTTGGAATTTGCACTTTAATTTCCACAATCTTGTTCTCTTTTGAACTGGTATTTTGAACCTTCAAATAAACATCTGAACTGATCACTTTATCGTAAAACAATTCTAATTTATCCATTCTGCCTTGTACAAAATTTAACAATTTTTGATCTGCATCGAAATTAACGGATTGTGAGTTCACCTTCATAAATTAAAGATTTAGGTCTGCTTGGAAACAGACGGTTAAACAATCAAGAATTTTTTTTCTTGTTTCTTGGGTGGGCAAGTTTGTGCGCTTTTTTAAGCTCCGCAATACTATTGTGCGTATAAACTTGTGTTGCAGCCAAACTTGAATGCCCTAATAACTCTTTCACAGCATTAAGGTCTGCCCCTTGGTTCAAAAGATGCGTAGCAAATGTATGTCTTAACATATGCGGACTCTTTTTTACCTTAGGCGATACCTTACTAAGGTACTTATTAATAACCCGATAAACAAGATTTTCGTATAATTTAACCCCTCGTTTTGTTAGGAAAAAGTAGTCACCATCCTTAATAGTTTCCAATTTATTCCTCTGTTCCACATAAAGTTTAGCCTGATTAGCCAAACCCGACAACATAGGGATTAGGCGTTCCTTTTTTCTTTTTCCAAGAACCTTAATATTTTGCCCAACAAAATCTACGTTGCTAATTTTTAGATTAATTAGTTCGGACCGCCTTATTCCTGTTGTATATAGCAGATAAACTATCAATCGATCCCTGACACCTTCAAAATCTTCTGGATAACCAATTAAATCCAAGACATTCTCCATCTCTGTTGCAGAAAAGGGTATATGTATTTTCTTTTCTTCCTTTATGGCTTTGTGCTTTGAAAAGGGATTTATTTCTATTGCACCAGTTCTTAACAAAAAAGCGTAATATGCCTTTAAGGAAGCTAACTTTCTATTTACCGTCCTAGCTTGGTTCCCCTCTTCCATTAGAAAAACAATCCATGCCCGTATTTCGTTATAAGAAACTTGTTCTAAACCTTCTTCAACCAAGAACTGTTGAAAAGAAGAAATATCCGCTTCATATGCAAGAACAGTATTTTTTGCATATTTCTTCTCTAAAAGTAAATAGTCTAAAAAAAGACTTACAGACATATTATTTAATTGGATACCACTGAAAATAAAAAAATCCCGCCAATTGGCGGGATTTAATTCCTTGTTTTTTAACTACTACAATTCCTCTTTATCTCTAAGACCTTGTATGTACTGAGCTTTTTGGATTTCTGCTCTACGCCTTACAGAAGGCTTTGTATATTGTTGACGGCTTCTTAGCTGTCTCATAGCACCGGTTCTATCAAACTTACGCTTGAAACGCTTTAAAGCTCTATCGATGTTTTCTCCTTCTTTTACTGGTATAATTAACATTGGCTACAACCTCCTTTCTTTTAGTATTTTGGGATGGCAAAAGTACAATTATTTTTTAATGTGAAAAGAAATAATATAATTTTTAGTAAAAATTACTTTACCGGTTTTTTATATTCCTTTTTATCAATTATAATCTTTGCCAGAATTTCCTTTAAAATTTCGGATGTACCACCTCCAATTGGCCCCAACCTACTATCTCTGCTTAATCTGGCTAAAGGATAATCTTCTATGTAACCATACCCCCCTAAAAATTGCAGGCAATTATACATTACCTCATCTGCCATTTTAGTAGATTTCAACTTAGATATTGTAGCCTCTTTTACCACATATTCTCCTTGTTGCATTTTAGCGATGGTACTATAATTAAACTGTTTACAAAGCACCATATCTGCGTATAAGTCCACTATTCTATGCCTTAGTGCTTGAAACTGGTTAATGGATTTACCAAACGCTTCCCTTTCTGACATATACTGTTGGGTATACTCCAATGCATATTCCGCCCGAGCGTGTGCGTTTACCCCCATTACTAAACGCTCCAAGGCAAAAGCCTCCATTATATATACAAATCCACTCCCTTCATCACCAAGAAGGTTCTCTGCAGGTACCTCAACATTATCAAATGCAAGCTCTGCCGTATCCGATGCTCGCCAACCTAATTTATTTAGTTTATTTGCCGTTACTCCTTCTGCGTTCCTATCCACTATAAACATACTGATACCTTTATGGCCGGCATTAGCATCCGTTTTTGCTGCTAGAACAATGTAATCTCCATAAACGCCATTAGTAATAAACGTTTTTGAACCGTTAACAACATAAACATCTCCT
Organism: Croceivirga sp. ABH4_376; assembly: GCF_056160685.1. Taxonomy (NCBI): domain Bacteria; kingdom Pseudomonadati; phylum Bacteroidota; class Flavobacteriia; order Flavobacteriales; family Flavobacteriaceae; genus Croceivirga; species Croceivirga sp. ABH4_376. The sequence continues at coordinate 18,673 of NZ_JBSWXQ010000008.1, forward strand.
TTTTTTACAGCCGTAGTTCGCATAGCTGCCACATCACTTCCTCCAAAAGGTTCCGAAACGCCCAAGCAACCAATTTTATCACCTAATACGCTAGGCTCCAAGTAAGCTTTCTTTTGTTGGGGGTTGGCCAGCTTATTTAAATAAGTCATTGCCAAATATTCATGGGCCCACATAGCCGCGGCAAAACCGCCAGAATTAATGCATTGTAATTCTTCTAAAAAGATAACCGTATAGAATAAATCTAAATCTAACCCAGAATACTCTTCTGGGGTCATTAATCCAAAATATCCCATTTCACCAAACTTCTCCCATATAAAACGGTCTATTTGGCCAGTTCCCTCCCATTTTTCAACGTGGGGCACAACTTCTTTTTGTAGAAAATCTTTTAGGCTCTGCCTAAATAACCTATGTTCTTCAGTGAAGTACATATTGTTCATAGCAACTTTTTTATAAAGACAAATATAAGGCTATTCTGTGTAGTTTTTCTTTAGGAAACCCAGCTACTTTTTCTAAATCCTGTATTGAGGTAAAGGCTCCGTTTAATTCCCTGTATGCTACAATCGAATTTGCTAAATTCCAATTGATATAAACCAAACTTTTAAGTTCTTCTGCAGTAGCTTGGTTAATATTGATTCTTTTAATACTTGGTTGATTTTTCACCACAAAGACCTTCATGGCTTTTTTAGCTATTTGTTCGTCTAAACCGTAAACGTCCACTAATTGTTCCTCTGTAAGAAACCCACCTAATCTATCCCTGAATTTTACAATTCTTGCCGACAACTTTTCTCCAATACCGTAAATCATTTGAAAATCCGCTACCGTTGCACTATTAATGTCTATTGGTAGTGGATTTTTTTCTTTATGCTCCTTTTTAAGTTGCACCTCCTTTGATTTTGACTTCTTGCCATTTGCAACCCAATCCGGAAACTTAAAATAAGGCTTCATTAATTGTAATAATGAATCTGATACACCGGTAACTTTCTGAAACTCCTTAGCGGTATTAACATATTTGCCAGCAGACCTATACATTAACAGAGCATCTATTTGAGGTGTAGACATGCCCAATTGATAGCCTTTATAGTCTGAAATAAAATTGGGATTAAAGGGTTTAAACTGATAGCTCCTTTCAACAGAGCTAACCTGAATTAAGCTATCCACATAGGATTGTGTTTCTCTATCTAATTGAACCTCAGAAACAGTACGTTTATCCATATAACTCAAGCTAAATTTAGCCGTGAAATATATAGCTAGTAAAACGAACACAACAAAAATCCCGCTTTGTTCTTGTTTATTAAGTCCAAAGCGGGATTTATTAGTTTTCATTTAGGAATGAATTATTTAGCCAAACGTTGTTTTTTAAACAATTGGTTGGACTTTAATTTTTTCCAATATTCATTTAAGTCTGCCTTCACTTCACCAGACATAATATATAATCCTATAATATTAGGGAAAGACATCGCTAGAATCATCATATCAGAGAAATCCAATACTGCACCTAAGCTAACAGAGGCCCCAATAACTACAAATACCAAGAACAAGATTTTGTAAATCATTTCGGACTTCTTGCTTTTGCCGAATAAATATGTCCAGGCACGCATACCATAGTAAGACCATGAAATCATAGTTGAAAAAGCAAATAAGAAAACTGCCAATGCCAACACATAAGGGAACCATGAGATTTGGCTACCAAAAGCATCTGAAGTTAATTGCGCCCCAGCAAGACCTTCTACCTCATGCATTCCGGTAAAAATAAGCACCAAAGCTGTTAAGGTACAAACCACAACTGTATCTATAAAAGGCTCTAACAACGCAACAAAACCTTCAGAAGGTGGGTGCTTCGTTTTTGCCGTACTGTGTGCAATAGCTGCAGAACCCACGCCGGCTTCATTAGAGAATGCCGCCCGTTGGAAACCTACCACTAAAACACCTACAATACCACCTTTTAATGCGGAAGGGCTAAAAGCACCCTCTACTATTGCAGAAAAAGCAGGACCAATATTTTGAATGTTCATTAAGATAACAGCCAATGCAGCAACAATATAAACCGAGGCCATAACAGGCACAACACGACCCGTTACCTTTGCAATACTATTTATACCACCAATAATAACAACACCTACCAGTACAGCGGTAACAACACCAAACCAGAAACCGTTACCAGCTAAAGCCGGAAACTGCCCTGCCAATTGCTCAAAAGATTGGTTGGCTTGGAACATATTTCCACCACCAAAAGAGGCACCAATTGCTAAGACCGCAAAAACACCTGCCAATACTTTACCAAAACCTTTAAGGTTTCTTTTTTCTAGACCATATCTTAAATAGTTCATGGGTCCACCAAAAACCCGACCATCCGGTAAAATATCTCTATATTTTACTCCTAGTGTACATTCTACAAATTTAGAAGACATACCAAGCAAACCACAGACAATCATCCAGAAAGTAGCACCGGCACCTCCTAAAGAAACCGCAACAGCCACACCTGCAATGTTTCCAAGACCAACGGTACCAGAAACGGCAGTTGCCAATGCTTGAAAATGCGTTACCTGCCCTGGAGCATCTGGGTCATCATATTTACCTTTGGCTAAATCAATTGAATGCCTAAAGCCTCTTATGTTAATAAAGCCCATTCTTATTGTAAAGAACAACGCGCCCAATACCAACCAAATAACAATAAACGGAATTCCTTTTGTTAAAGGATCACCATTTGGATGGGTCATTACAATAGGATCGTCGTAAACTATTTCAGCTAAGAAGTGAGCTCCTTGTTCTATTACATGCTCAGCGTTTTCTGAGTTATAGATTACATTTCCTTCCTTTACTAAGTAATTAAGCGTTCCGGTTGCTGATGCAATTACCGTTTGCTCACCATTCTTTTGGCTTGAAATTATGGCAATTTGATCTCCTTTAGCTACCGTTTGCCCCTCTTTCTTTAGCCATTCCTTTAGCACAAATTTATCTTCCACATCTGCAGACCATCCTGGAGTACTTACCAATTTTTTATCTGCATAGGCAACGGGGTCATAAATACCTATTGCAGCAAAAGGATCCCAAAACAAAACAGAACCAAGCGCCTGTACCGCAGGTGTCATGGTTCCATTAAAAACTTCGGCAATTGTACTTGTTTCTACTTTATATACTTTAGTGACCGAATTACCTTTGGCATCCGATACTACAACAGTGTAAGGTATTCCTTCTACCAAACCAGTAGCTCTTTTTGAAGATAGCGGTGTACTTTGGTTGCTCCATTTGTAACTGTATGGAGGCGTTCCGCCCAAAACTTGCAAATCTATAACCCCATCATTAATCTGTTTAGACGGATTATAAATTCCCGGCTTTACCGTAAGGTCTTGGGAACTTGCCATTATACCCAGCAGCATGAAACATGCACTAATTATTCTCTTCATATTTTGATTATTGGTTTTTTGGTATCTGTAAGATTAAAAAATCGTTAAGGTGCCAATATCTTAAAAAAATACAAGTCAATCAAATTTTGTTGAGGATTACTCTCCTATTTGGAACATTTGATTTAGTTTTTGTATTTGCTCGGGCCTACCCAAAACAATTACCTTTCCTTTAGGTTCTAACTGTTGATCTGCTTCTGGGTTAATAATATAATTACCAAGTGGATCTATGTAACCAATTATGGTGCATCCTGTTTTGCGCCTTAAATCTAAATCCCTAATGGATTGGCAATCAATTTGGTCTGTAAAATCCGTAATTTCTACTTCCTCCAAATTAGTAGTATTTTCACCTTCAATAGAAAGCTTATCCATAAAGGTGATTAAATCTGGCATTACAACCAATGAGGCCATGTGGTCGCCTCCAATTTTATCTGGCATTATTACTTTATCTGCACCAGCAAATTGTAATTTTTTTACGGAACTAACCAACGAAGCCCTGCTGATTATAAATAAGTTTTTGTTTAATTGTCTTGCGGATAATACTACAAACAAATTTAAAGCATCATCTGGTAAGGCGGCTACTAAATACTGTGCTTTTTGTATGCCCGCTGCCAATAAAATCTCATCATCATTTACATCTCCTTCAACAAAAAGCACCTCATCTTCGTTAGCCTCTATAATGCTTTTTTCTTTTTCAATAACTACAAATGGTTTCTTATATGCTTGTAACCGTTCTGCTGCTTGCTGTCCATTACGGCCGTAACCGCAAACGATTACGTGGTTTTCCAAGCTATCAATTTTATTTTTCACGCGCTTTTTCTTTAGTAGTTGAAGGGAATTTCTACTTAAAATATATTCAGAAACTACGGATATGGCAAAACCAAAAATAAATACACTGGTAACGATTAAAAAAACGGTAAATACTTTAGCGTTGGCGTCTAGCGGTCTAACTTCAGAAAAGCCAACGGTGGTAACCGTTATGATAGTCATATAAACAGCCTCTATCCAAGAATAATTGGCCAACATACGGTACCCAAAAACCCCAATTACAAAAATGGAAAACATAAGCGAAAGTGCTATTGCCAAACGGGATTTAAATATCCTTTCCATTCTTATAAATCAAATACAGAGGTTCTTTTTGTATACACTAAATCCTTTATTTTTAACCAAAAAGCTATAAAAAGGTATAATGCAAAGCCAAAACCTAAGGTTACAAAGGTTAAATAAATAAAAGTAGTACGCACTACTCTTGCCCGTATACCAATACGTTCTGCGATTCGTTCGCAAACTTCAAAGCCACGCTTTTGAAAGTAATATAAAAGGTTATAGAACCAATCCATACCCAAAATTACTTAATTCTATTCAATAGCTTACCACCTATAGTACATTGTAGGCATTGATTTTTGTCGCAGTAATTTTTCTTTAGTTCTAAAACACCTTGGCTTTGCATGGCGTTTTTTACCTGTTTACCTATTGCCTTAAATCCTTTTGTTATAGTATTCTTCTCTTCTGGAAGTTCCATAACCCATTGCAATAGCTTTTCTACATCTAGGTTACCCTTACTTTTTTGGTATGAAAATTTAAGCGGAATTAGGGAATTGATTACTAAAAGGGCTATGAACGAATTGGAAACAGTTTTTTTCTTGTAAGCACTTTCTTTACCAAAACTATAATGATTATCCCAGTATGCACCTGTGTTTACTTTAAATAATGGGTATAACTCTTCAATGGTACTTAACCCCATTAAAACTGAAAATAAATTCTGATGTGTGCAATACAAAGCAGTTATTTGTGCTAGTCTTATAGTAGGGAAATTCATGGGCCGTAAACCAAAGAAATCTACTTTTTGCCCTGTTTCAATCTCTAGGTTAAACTTTTGTTTTAGAAATTTATATTCCTGTAATAAACTTCTCTGGTAATCGTCTTTTGAATCACCAGCCAACAAACCCAATCCTCCAAACAATAAGGCTTCTAATTGTAATGGGTGATTAGATACCTTTCTAACTACGGAAAACGGTACTCCTTTTGCAAACTGATAAAACTTAGGTCCGTTTATGTTGAGACCAAAATTTTTCATAAGCATTATGAATAACACTTTTTCCCAATTGTTTTGATTGGCTTTTAATAAGTTAGCTATTTCTAGGTGTTTTTTTTCAAGGCGACTTATATACAAACGCTCTAACCAATTTTCCCATAGAAAATCATCTATTTGCGAGATATCATTTTCACAATTGATAAACTTTCCAATTGATGTATAAACCAAATCATTATAATACTTCTGTAAAGATAACGGTACCAAATCTGCGACTTCCAAAACAGGAATTATACTACCATCCTTTCTATAGACTTCTACATTATGTTCCCAAACCACGTGAAGTATAACATTATCATAGTTAACATCATTTTCGTGACTATGTAAATACCAATCTGAAGATTTTATGTGTATTTCTACATTACCGGCCCAAAGCTGGCCACCTATTCTTAGTTTAACATTAAAAAAATCAGGGCCAGCTAATTTGTTATGTGTACCCAAATGAAGTACTTCAATTAGCTCGCCCTGGTGTGTACTTAAGGTTTTACCCTTTAACTTATAATTTTTCCAAACGTAATGGAGAAAATCCTCTCGCATGGAACTAATTTAGAAAATATTCTAAAAAAGCAACAAATTATCAATAGAGAGTTATTCTGCAACTTCTCCTTCCCAGTTCATAAAACCGCCTTCTAGATTATAGGTGGTTTCAAAACCGGCATTATTCATTATTGCACAAGCTTGGCCACTTCTAGCCCCAGAACGGCAATAAACATAATAGTTTTTACTTTTATCTAGTTTTTCAATTTCAGTCAAAAATTCTGGACCTAAGTAAATATCTATATTGGTTGCTCCCGGTATAAAACCATCTTCTACTTCTTCTGGTGTCCTAACATCTAGTAAAAAAGAATTGGAATCATTTTTCAATTTTTCTGCCCATTCTTCTTGAGATAAATTTGCCATATTTATTTTTTTAAAGCTTCACAAACTTAAGCAATACGCCTATAACAATTAGATTTATTATGCCTTAATAGAGCAACCTATGGCTTTGGTAGTGGTAACTTTAATTTCTGTTCCCTTAAGCATAGTATCCACTGCATCTTCAACAAAACGATCCTCTACCTGTGATTCGTCCTGATAATTATCATCAATAGCACCTATATAAGCAACCTTGTTTCCATTATCTGTCTTTTTCAATAAATACACATGAGGTGTTCTAGTAGCTCCATATTTAGGGTATACTTTTTGTCCCTCGTCCACTAGATACGGAAATTCAAACCCTTTATCCTTTGCCCTATTTTGCATAGCATCAAAACTATCTCCGGCCTTAACTTTAGGGTTATTAGGATTTATAGCAATTACAGGCACATTTTGTGGCTCGTATTTAGCATGCAATTTTTTAATTCGTTCTTCATAGGCTTGTGCGTAGGGGCAGGTATTACAGGTAAAAACAACTAAATATCCCTTTGCGTTTGTATAGTCTGCCAAGGATACTAAGTTACCATCAATATTCTTTAGTTTAAAATCAGGGGCCATATCCCCTATTGCAAGGCCTTCTTGTGCAGAAACCGTACTTGCAAATAACATAAGGAAGCAACCAAGAATGCCAATTGCCTTTAAAGTTAAACGTGTTTTCATAGTTCCAATTTTTATTTTTAGAAAGTATTTAATGCTTCGTTAAGCTTTTCATAAGAAAGTCCTTCTTCAAAAAACAATCGTTTGTTTTTATTGTAAATTAATGTAGCCGGAATACCACCACCCCAATTTTCATCAACTTGTGGTATCCAATCATTCATCTTAGGGTCATCTAAAATTACAACTTTACCTTTTAATTTTTTCTCTTCTACAAATGGCACTAATCTTTTTTCCCATAGATTAGGCATATCTAAACTTACTAATAGCAATTCTACTTTTTGCTCTTTTCTTTCGGCATAGGTCTTTTCAAAATCTGGTAGTTCTGCTATGCAAGGTTTACACCAGGTAGCCCAAAAATTTACAATATAAATGGTATCGCTTTCTTTGTTCAAAAGTGGTTTTAGACCCTTAAAATCATAAACGGGAAAGGCTTTAAATTCTTCCTCTTTTACTTGTTCATCTGCATTAGTCGTTGTTAATTGTTTTTTTTCTTGTTTACAGGATACTACAAATAATATCACCATAAGAGTCAACAATATTCTCATATTCAAGGTATTTCAATTTTAAAATTAAGGTTAGTCTTAGAGTGACTATAAATGTTTAACAAAATATTAGCCTTGCCATTAGCTTCTACATTCAAAATAAATATACATTTGTATATACAATTGTTGTAGAGACATGAATGTAGAGCAGATTATAAAAACAAGGAAGAAGATACCGTTAAGACCACGAACTTTAATACACATGCAATTAATTGTAAATAGTGTTTCTGAAAAAATAACTACGGTTTTAAAGCCATTTGATGTTTCTACACAGCAGTTTAATGTTCTACGCATTTTAAGAGGACAAAATGGCAAACCTGCTAACTTATCTACCATAAGTGAACGCATGGTTAGTAAAATGAGTAATACCACTAGATTAGTAGATAAATTAATTGCCAAAGCATATGTTGAACGTAAAGTGTGCCCGGAAAATAGAAGAAAGGTAGAAATTTCTATTACGGCTAAGGGAATTGAAGCCCTTGAAAAAATGGATGCCGCAATGTTACGGGCAGAAAATGAATTGACCGCAAACATAACAGACGAAGAATTAATAAAGTTGAATCAACTATTAGATAAATTTTAAGATGAGTGATATACTATCGCCTTTAAAGTGGCGCTACGCAGTAAAGAAATTTGACAATACGAAAAAAGTTTCTCAAGAAGACTTAGATAAAATATTAGAAGCAATACAATTAAGTGCGTCTTCTTACGGGCTACAACCTTATGAAGTATTTGTAATTACGGATAAGGCAATTAGAGAAAAGTTACAACCCGTGTCATGGGGCCAAACACAAATTGTAGACGCTTCTCACCTATTGGTTTTCGCCAATAAAACAGATGTAGACAATACTTACATTGATGCGTACCTAGAGAATGTTGGCAACACCAGAAATTTACCAAAAGAAGCCTTGTCTGGTTATGGTGATTTTATGAAATCTAAAATAACCGAGTTATCACAAGAGGTTAAAAATATATGGACTGCAAAACAGGTCTATATTGCTTTGGGTAACGCCATGGATGTTTGTGCTGCATTAGAGGTAGATAGCTGCCCCATGGAAGGTTTTGAAAGTGAAGCCTACAATGAAATATTAGGATTAACCGAAAAAGGGTTAAACGCTGCCGTAGCATTACCTATTGGTTACCGCTCAGAAGAAGACCAAACCCAACACTACGCAAAGGTGCGTAAATCAAAAGAAGAATTATTCACATTTATATAAATCTAAACACTTTAAATTTTAAAAATCATGAAAACTAAATTATTTAGCTTAGCACTTGCTCTTGTTTTTGGTGTAGTTTCCGCTAATCCAATAGACGAGAAAAAAACAGTAGATGTAGAAAAAAGTAAAGTAACTTGGAAAGGCTATAAAGTAACGGGCTCTCACGAAGGAACAATTTCTCTTAAAGAAGGATACTTAGATTTTGAGGGAGATAAATTAACCGGAGGTATGTTTGTAGTAGATATGACCACCATTAATACTACAGACCTTTCTGGCGACATGAAAGGAAAATTAGACGGCCACCTAAACTCTGCAGATTTCTTTGGCGTAGAAGAGCACAAAACGTCCATATTAAAAATTACCGATGTAAAGGCAACAGGAAAAAATTCTTACGAAGTTACTGGTGATTTAACCATTAAAGGAACTACAAAACCAGTAACCTTTGAAATGTCTGTTTATGGAAGTAAAGCTACCGCATCTTTAAAGGTGGATAGAGCCGCTTACGATATTCGTTATGGTTCTGGAAGCTTTTTTGACAACCTAGGTGATAAAACCATTTATGACGAATTTGACTTAGTTGTTGATTTGGAATTCTAAAAATTTCAATCTATTTATTTTAAAAAAAGCCCACTCTAAAACGAGTGGGCTTTTTAAGTTCAAAAGAGCACTATGGTTATAGTGCTCCTTCTCAAACTAATCAATTTAAATGAAAATTAATTAACATCCCACCAAAGTTTGGTGTGAAGATTATCTGGACCTTGAAAATTAATCATGGCATCATAATTTGCTTTGTTATTATCAGCTATAGATGCATCGTACGCATACCTTACTGGTATTCTTGGGTCACTTGCAAATGATGATGGCTCTAAATTAGGCGCATCCAATCGTCGCCATTCTGCCCAAGCTTCATGACCATTTAAGTATAAAGCGACCCATTTTTCATAAGCAATGTCCTCTATATTTGTAAAAGGATGTGAACCTAAATAATTTGTAATATCATCTTCTGGAACGCCCCAATATTCCATAGAGTCAGCAATTCCTTCTTCGTAAAACTCAGAAGCAGTTTTACCTCCTACGGACCAACCGTTCAAAGCAGCCTCGGCCAACGCAAATTTTACCTGTGCAGAAGTGTATATAGGAGTAGGAAAATCAGGTGTATAAATAATTTCATTTTTAATAAAAGAATAACTAGGTACATTGCCATTAACAGCACCATGTGGAGCGCCGACATAACCTAAATCAAGCTCACCAGGAAAATTAGTGAGTGTAGATACACTATCTCTTGCAACTTCTGCATACTCGAACAATCTGGGATCTTGTTCTGACCTAAGACTTTCTACCATTGTTCTAGATAAAATGTAATCTTCCCTAGTTTTAAATCTATCATTCCATGGATTATCGCTAGCATCATCGGTACCATATGTATACTCTAAATTATCTTCATTAGAAGTAATCAAAAGACCAGAAGAAACTGCTTCTTCAAATTTTATTTTTGCCAAACTAGGATTTACCATTGAAATTCTAAGAGCCATGGTCATTTTAAGGTTATTTGCAAATGCTTGCCATTTTAACATATCCCCATCAAAAAGAAAATCTCCAGTTGGTCCACTTGCCCCTAAATTAATTAATGATAAAGCTTCTTCAATTTCATCAAAGGCATAATTGTAGATACTTTCTTGTGTATCGAATTTTGGTTGAGGACTTTCAATTCCTAAAAATGCTTCTGACCAAGGTAGTGCTCCCCATTTGTCTGTCATGTTATGAACATAGAATGCCCTAATCAATTTGGCCACGGCAATTTGATTGTTATTATCCCCATAAGCTAAAGCTTCTGAAGAAGTAGTTTCATCACTATTTAGCCTAATAATCTCGTTTAAGTTTTGCATTGGTCCAGTATACCATGCATCATAACTAAAGTTTAATGTAGCGTATCTTGAATTACCTGGATACTGACCTTCTGTAACATGTTGCATGTACAAGACCGGTGTAATATCCGTTAAAATTGAAGAGAAACTAACCATAGCACTCGTAAGCAATTGTGATGTAACCGCGGCAGTGGGGCCATTAGGATTGTCATTTGTATCACCATAATCTACAGTATCACATGCGGAAACAAGCATGATCAGTGATAAAATTATGTATATAGGTGTATGTCTTGTTTTCATTTCTGTTTATTTAAAAAGTTAGTTTAAGATTCATACCAATAGTACGTGTCATGGGTAATTGCCCGGCTTCTGCCCAATTGTAACCTCCTCTTTTCTCTATCTCTGAAGGATCTACCCAAGGTAAATCTGATGATATTAACCAAACGTTATTAGCAAATACGCTTAAAGAAGCACTACTCAAACTCAATTTTTCAACTAGGTTTTTATCAAAATTATATCCCAACCTTACTGTTCTCAATTTGATGTATGATGCGTCGTGAAGGTTGTTTTCATAAATATTACCTAGATTTCCAAGGTTGTATAAAACTTGAGGGTCAACATAGGTATCTACAACAGTACCATCTGAAATTGGATTTCCTTGATCATCAACTCCAGTTTGTAGAACACCTGTAATATGAACTCCTCCTCCATCATCAATTGGGTCTCTTTTTGAAAAACCTCTATCATTTAAACCAGCTGTTTTAGTAGACAGACCAGAATGATCAAAATAACGTTCAGTTCTTGAATAATAGCGACCTCCCTTTTGAAAATCAAATCCAAGAGCTAATGATATATTTTTATAACTCATATTTGAAGTTAGACCCCCAGTGAAATCTGGCAAAAGAGAACCTAAAAACTTATTCTGTTGAATACTGTAATAGTAATTACCATCGTTTTCAGAAAATATTATATTTCCATTTTGGTCCGTTGCAAAACCTGTTCCGTATAGAAGGCCCCATTCTTCTCCTACACGTTCTTGAAGCCTCATATTAGCGGTGTAAGTACTTAAATCCCTTGCATCAATTCCAGGATATAATTCGTCTACAACTCTTTTTAAAGTTGCAAAATTCACGCCTAATTCCCAATTGAAGTCTTCACCAGCAAATACATCCCCAGTTAAACCTAGTTCGAAACCATTGGAAGATTGCTTTCCACTATTTACTGTTATGTTAGAATAACCAGTAGCACCATCTAATGGAACATTAATGGGCAAATCTTTATCTATTCTGTCAAAATAAGTTAAATCCAGAGACAATCTATTTTTAAAAAATTGAAGTTCCGTCCCAAATTCCAATTCTTCTCTTGTTCCACCTGTTAAATTTGGATTTTCTTGAACGGAAGAAACCGAAAGTCTACCGTTACCTTGATATAATGAACCAACAGAATATACGTTTTGAGTTAAATAAGGATTAGGAAAGAATGGGGCTTTTGCATAACCAGCTCTGAACTTAGCAAATGTTAGCACATCATTTTTTGGCAGAATATTATGTGCCAAAAAACTCAATGAACCCCCATATGTAGTTACTCTATTTTCATCTGCTCTAGCAGTGGAAGACCAATCGTATCTATACGATCCATCAAGATAAATTGTACTCTTATAACCTACAGAGGCCGTTGTAAACAAACCATTGGTTTGCGTATTTGAAGCAGAATTAACCGCTGTTACCGGATCCTGTGAACCGGCAAGGTTGTAAAAATCGGGTATAGTTAAATCTCCATTTGTGTTCGCATAAAGCACACGATAACCTATTGCTACATCCTCTGCTCCAATCGATATGGCCACATCAAGATCATCATTTAAAAATCTCTTTTTAAAATTAAGCATTCCAAAAAAATCGGTACGTTCATTTCTTACCTGAGACTCGTAATAATAACCCGTATCCAATGTACTTATAGTAGTTCTACGATCATCCGTCATATAGGAATGAAAGGTTTTTCTAATATCAAATTGAAAATCTAAATATTCTGTAATATCATAGACGATTCCTAACTTCCCAAAATATGAATTTTTATACTGGTTTAAATCGTTTTCATAAGATTGAAAGTACGGCATATCCCAATAAAGCGGTCTAGTGTCCCTTGGCCCTCTCATATTCCAAGAAACCGTTTGTCCATTTCTTACATATTCTTGTAACCTATTAAAATCTAATTGTCGTTGCCACCACTGATTAAAATTGGACCCTAAATTTCCATACCCTTGATCAGGAGTATTTAATCTATCTCTATCTTCAATGTTTACATTGGCTATGAACTTTAGTTTTTCTGTAGGGTTATAAGATGCGTTGATTGCCACTTTAGCATACTTACTATGGGAATTGGGGACAACACCATTTTGATTAACATATGACGCTGTAGTTCTAATATTATAATTTTCTCCAGCCTTTGAGAAAGCCAAGGTTGTATTCGTTGTCAATGCTGCTTCATAAAAACTTTTAACATCGTTTGGAGATTTTTCCCATGCCCTTGTTTTCCCAAATTCTTCGGTTCCTGTTATCCAGCTATCCCAATGCCTAACCATTTGACCATCTAGTCTAGGCCCCCAGCTTTCATCGGCCCAAAAATCAGGATACAAATCACCATCAAATTCGGCCCATTCAACAGGATCGATTGCTGGATCATAACTAAAAACATTAAATTCTTGACTATACCCACCTCCATATTCATTTTGATAATCTGGTAAAGTAGTCACAGAACTTACAGACATGGAATGATCAATTTCAAATTGAGAAATTCCTGAGGTACCTGTCTTACTTGTAATTATCACAACACCATTTCTTCCTTCTGGACCATAAACTGCTGTTGCAGATGCTCCTTTTAGTACAGAGATGTCTGCCACATTATCCGTATTAATATCACTAGGAGTATAAATACGAACGCCATCTACCACATAGAGTAAATTATCATTACCCCTTAGTCTTATCTGAGACTCTCCAAAAGTAGAGCTACTGTTACCTATTATTTGTACACCTGAAATTTTACCTGCTAGTGCATTGGCAACATCGGTTTCCCGTGCTTGAACCAATTTTTCCCCTCCTACAGATTGTTGTGAAAAACCTAAAGCCTTTTTTTCTCTTTGTATTCCTTGACCAGTTACCACAACCTCTGCCAATGCCTGTGCGTCCTCTAATAATTGTACATTAATTGTGGTCAAATTTGCCACAGTAATTGATTGTTTTTTAAAGCCTAAATAGGTAAAAACCAACGTGTTTCCCTCCCCTGCAGAAATGGAATAGTTACCATCAAAATCAGTTTGAGTACCGATAGTTGTTCCTTCTACCATAATATTTACCCCTGGGAGAGGAAGTCCGGAACCATCCGTTACCAGACCGGTAATTGTTTTTTCTTGTGCGTGTAAAACACACAAAAAAAACGCCAACAGAAGCGTGAGCGATTTTGTTTTCATAAGTTGTTATTTTTGAATTAGTCTTAGCAAATCTTAATTTTTGATTAATTATTTGCAAACAAAAAGGAATTTTATTGATTATTTTATGTTAAAATTTACAAAAAGACATATACACCGCGTATATATTATGATTTCAATAAAATCACTACACCTAATTTGTTAATAAGAAAATAACCAGCAATTCATAAAAAACAGATAATTAAAAAAAAATGCGAACCTTATCAACTATCATATCCTAAATTCCATAGAAACAACTCACCTACAGATATTACAATTTTACCTAAAGTGAACTTACATTAAACTTAAAACCATTTAGAAACAGATTATCACGTTGCATATTTGGGCTAAACAAAATAGAAAATCATGCTCCAAAACAATAATTTAGCACAAGACTATCATCAAATCAATCAAAATTTAAAAGAAGAGAAAGCCCCAGTTTTCTTTGCCACCTATGAAGATACATTAGAAGCTTCTTTAAGACAAAACTATCCCTGGCATTTAAAGTTCACGGTATCCTCAAAATTTTCTCCCTTTAAACTAGAAAGCGTTAGGGAAGAAATGGAGATACAAGCACAAATTGAAGAATATTTAAGTTTAAATATTTCGCGTTCTACTAGTATAAAAAAAGCATTTGCCATTTTTGATGACAATGGTAATATTGAGTACCATTGGTATTTACAAGATGCCATGATAAATTTAAATTTTGAAGAAATACAATCTATTAGAAAAGTTGAAGTGACTTTATCTAGAGACGAGGATTGGCAGAACAATGCAGACATACTTGTATTTCTAGAAAAACCTAACCATAACGAATCAATAAATGCAATAGAAGATAACTTTCAATTGCGTTCCATAAATTAATTTATTGGTCAATTAAATTTTCATTCCTATATTTACGGCAATGAAAATGTTTACAAAAAATAATTGGTGGTGGAGTAACTTACGAACAACGTCGTGAGCTAGTCCTACCTATAACAATATTAGAAAAAGGCTTGTCATCACGACAAGCCTTTTTCCATTTTATATCACAACTAAAATTTTAACAGCATACCGCAAAGAACCCTATAAATGAAACAATTTGAACTTAAAACACACTTTAAGCAAATACTGGCAGATACCATTACGCCAGTTAGTGTGTATTTAAAAATTAGGGATAAATTTCCTAATAGCATATTATTAGAAAGTAGTGACTACCATGCTAACGACAATAGCTTTTCTTACATCTGCTGCAACCCCATTGCACATATTAAGGTAGAAAACGAAGTGCTAGAAAAACAATATCCTGATGGCACTATTTCCGTAACCAATATCACTCCAGAAACGGATGTAGTGGCAGAAGTAGATTCGTTTGCAAAAAGTTTTAAGGCGCCAGAGCACGATTTTAAATTTATAACCAACGGGCTTTTTGGCTTTATGGCGTATGACGCTGTAAGATATTTTGAAGACTTAGAGCTTAGAAAAAAAGACAATTCTGTAAATATCCCAGATATCTACTATGCGGTATACCAGAATATCATTGCCATTAACCACTTTAAGAACGAAGCTTATTTATTTGCTCATTGTTACGAATCTGAAAATAACTTAGAAGAGATTGAGCGTTTGTTTAACATTAGAACTTTTGCTTCGTACAATTTTAATCGGGTTGGTGCTCCTATTTCCAATTTGGAAGATGTTGAGTACAAAAAGCATGTAGAAATAGCCAAAAAACATTGCCAAAGAGGAGATGTTTTTCAATTGGTTTTATCTAGAAGATTTACCCAAAAATTTAAGGGAGATGAGTTTAATGTATACCGCGCCCTACGCTCCATCAATCCGTCTCCGTACCTATTCTTTTTTGATTATGGCGATTTTAAAATATTTGGAAGTAGCCCAGAGGCACAGTTAATTGTTAAAGACGGTAAAGCAGAAATTCACCCCATAGCTGGCACATATAAACGTACCGGAAACGATGAAAGAGATGCGGAACTGGCCAAAAAATTAGCCGCGGACGATAAGGAAAATAGCGAGCATGTAATGTTGGTAGATTTGGCCCGTAATGATTTAAGCAGAAATGGCAATACGGTAAATGTAGATACCTATAGAGAGGTACAATACTTCTCTCACGTAATCCATTTAGTTTCCAAAGTTACTGGAATGAAAAAAGAGGACATACCAACCTTAAAAATAGTGGCAGATACATTCCCTGCAGGTACACTTAGTGGCGCTCCTAAACATATGGCCATGCAGCTTATAGAAAAGTACGAGAAAACGAGTAGAGGGTATTATGGCGGTGCTATAGGATTCATGGACTTTAGTGGCAACTTTAATCATGCAATTATGATTAGAACTTTCCTAAGTAAAAATCACGAATTGTATTACCAGGCCGGTGCTGGCTTGGTTGCAGCCTCTAACCCAGATGACGAATTACAAGAAACATACAACAAACTTGGTGCTTTAAACAAAGCCTTAGAAATTGCAGAAACTATCTAAGATGAAGAAAGTATTAATGATTGATAATTACGATAGTTTTACCTATAACCTAGTACACTATCTAGAAGAATTGGATTGCGAAGTTGTTGTAAAACGAAACGACCAACTAACCTTAGAAGAGGTTGCCGCTTATGAGTTAATAGTGCTTTCTCCAGGACCCGGTATTCCGGAAGAAGCAGGTTTATTAAAACCAATTATTGAAACTTACGGAGCAACCAAAAAAATATTTGGAGTGTGTTTGGGGCAACAGGCCATTGGCGAAGTTTATGGTGGTAGCCTAGTAAACCTAGACCAAGTATACCATGGCATTGCTACGGAAATAGAAATTACTGGAGAGGACTACATTTTTAAGGGATTACCAAAGAAAATACAAGTTGGCAGGTACCACTCCTGGGTTGTGGGTAAAGAATTACCAGATTGTTTGGAAGCCACCTCTTTTGACGAAAACGGTCAAATTATGTCCCTAAAACATAAAACCCATGATGTAAGAGGGGTTCAATTTCACCCAGAATCGGTACTTACTCCAGAAGGTAAAGAAATGTTGAAGAACTGGTTAGCTGGTTGATAATTTGGTAAAAACCGCAAACAAAAAATTGTCATTAAGCAGGAGTAAACAACTCCATATTTTGACACCTAATTGAAGAATTAGCTTTATGCAAGTTCCGCCCTGGCGGAAATAAAAGATAAGGAAATGAAAGAGACACTAAATAGATTAATTAATCACGAAATCCTTTCTAAGGACGATGCCAAACAAATCTTGGTAAATATTGCTAAGGGCGATTATAACACCAGTCAGATAGCGGCATTCCTAACCGTGTACATGATGCGTAGCATCACCATAGAAGAATTAGAAGGATTTAGAGACGCCTTACTAGAATTGTGCGTTGCGGTAGATTTAAGCGATTACAATCCTATAGACCTTTGTGGTACAGGAGGCGATGGCAAAGACACTTTTAACATCTCTACCCTAGCTTCTTTTGTTACGGCTGGCGCGGGTATACACGTAACCAAACATGGTAATTATGGCGTTTCTTCTAAATGTGGTAGTAGTAACGTTATGGAGTTTTTGGGCATTAAATTCAGTAATGAAGCCGATTTTCTTAAGAAATCTATGGACGAAGCCGGTATTTGTGTACTCCATGCTCCTTTATTTCATCCAGCGATGAAAAATGTGGGACCAATCCGAAAAGAATTAGCCGTTAAAACCTTTTTTAATATGTTGGGGCCCATGGTAAATCCTGCTTTTCCTAAAAACCAGATGGTTGGGGTTTTTAACCTAGAGCTGGCCCGTATGTACGGTTATTTATATCAGAATACAGATAAGAATTTTACGGTATTGCATGCGTTAGATGGTTATGACGAAATAAGTTTAACAGGTGCTACAAAGACCATTTCTAACGGTACGGAAAGCATGCTAGAACCGGTTGATTTTGGCATAAAAGCGGTAAATGCTTCGGAAATTGTTGGTGGGGAAGATGTTGCGGACTCCGCTCAAATATTCTTAAATATCCTTAACGGTAAAGGTACAGAAGCACAAAATAATGTAGTATGTGCCAACGCAGGTGTTGCCATTGCTACGGTAGAGAATTGCACTCCTAAAGAAGGTTTTGAAAAAGCAAAGGAATCGCTTTTAAACGGAAAGGGTCTTTTGGCTCTAAACAAGTTAAGGTCATTAAGTAATTAGTGATTACTGGTTGATGCTTTTAATGATTGTTTAATAAAGCTAGATTCTAAAATTCTTTTTCGTCCATAGAAAAAGAAGAAATACATAAAGAAAACATGAACATTCTAGATAAAATAGTTGCTGACAAAAGAAAGGAAGTCGATTTAAAAAAAGGGTTGATTCCCGCTTCTCAATTAGAAAAATCAATTCTTTTTAATAGAACTGGTGCATCCTTGTCTACGGCCTTAAGAAATAGCCAATCTGGTATTATTGCAGAACACAAAAGGCGTTCGCCCAGCAAGCAGACCATAAACCAAAACACCAACGTAGGTATGGTAGCTAAAGGTTATGAAAATGCTGGTATGTGTGGTATTAGTGTCCTTACGGATATTAAATACTTTGGTGGGTCTATAGAAGATTTGTTATTGGCTAGGGCCTGCGTTTCTATGCCATTGCTTCGCAAAGAATTTATGATAGACGAGTATCAGGTTTTAGAAGCTAAAGCATACGGCGCAGACGTTATTCTTTTGATAGCGGCGGTTCTATCTCAAAAAGAAATTAAATCGCTTTCAGAACTTGCAAAAAGTTTAGGAATGGACGTATTGCTAGAAGTTCATAATGAAGAAGAATTACAAAAATCCATCATGCCTAGTTTAGATATGTTGGGTGTAAATAACCGTAACCTAAAAACCTTTGAGGTTAGTCTGGAAACCAGTAAAACGCTAGCTACACAAATACCAGAAGATTTTGTAAAAGTCTCTGAAAGTGGTATTAGTTCCGCAACTGCCATTAACGAGCTAAAACAATACGGTTACCAAGGTTTCTTAATAGGTGAAAATTTTATGAAAACTGATAATCCGGGGCAAAGCGCTCTTGATTTTATTAATGCTTTGCAAAAGGTTTAAGGGTATGAAGCTGAAGGTTTGCGGAATGAAATACAACCCTAAGGAAGTAGCGGCGATAGCGCCAGATTACATGGGTTTTATTTTTTACGAAAAATCGCCACGTAATCTTGTTGGGGTTATCCCAACTATCACTAGAAAAATTGATAAAGTAGGGGTATTTGTAAATGCATCGATTGAAGAAATCTTACAAAAAGTTAGCCTACATGGGTTGCAAATGGTGCAATTGCACGGTCAAGAATCACCAGAATTGTGTGCGCAAATAAGAAACCTCAACATAAAAGTAATTAAGGTATTTGGCATTGCAGATAGCTTTGATTTTTCTGTATTGAAACCATACGAGGACGTGTGCGACTATTACCTTTTTGATACCAAAGGAAAAAATCCTGGCGGCAACGGATACACATTTGATTGGGAAGTTTTAGAAAACTACCCGTCTACCAAACCCTATTTTTTAAGTGGTGGTATCGGTTTAGAGAATATAGATGAAGTATTGACCTTTTTATATCGGCCAGAGGCCAAATACTGTTACGCCATAGATGTAAACAGTAGGTTTGAAACCAAACCAGGAAAAAAAGACATTGAAAAACTAATAGCATTTAAAAAAAGAATTGACGATGAAGTATCACGTAGATGACCGCGGATATTACGGGGATTTTGGCGGCGCATTTATTCCAGAAATGCTCTACCCAAACGTAGAAGAATTACGCCAAAATTATTTAAAGTTGATGTACGAAGATGATTTTCAAAAAGAATTTCATCAACTTTTGAAAGACTACGTGGGCCGTCCTAGTCCATTGTATTTCGCCAATCGTTTATCAGAAAAATACAACTGTAAGGTTTATCTAAAAAGGGAAGATTTAAACCATACGGGGGCACACAAAGTAAACAATACCATAGGTCAGATTTTAATGGCCAAAAAACTGGGTAAAAAACGCATCATTGCAGAAACCGGTGCTGGCCAACATGGCGTAGCTACCGCCACGGTTTGTGCCTTAATGGGCATAGATTGTGTGGTGTACATGGGAGAAATTGACATTGCCAGACAGGCACCCAACGTAGCCAGAATGAAAATGCTGGGTGCTACGGTAAAACCTGCATTATCTGGTAGTAGAACCTTAAAAGATGCCACCAATGAAGCTATCAGGGATTGGATTAACAACCCTGTAGACACCCATTACATCATTGGTTCTGCTATTGGTCCTCACCCATACCCAGATATGGTTACCAGATTTCAGTCGGTAATATCAGAAGAAATAAAATGGCAATTAAAAGAAAAAGAAGGACGTGAACTTCCAGACTATGTAGTTGCTTGTATAGGTGGTGGTAGTAATGCTGCTGGTACGTATTATCATTTTTTAGATGAGGAAGAAGTAGGTATTGTAGCTGTAGAAGCTGCTGGTAAAGGCGTAAATTCTGGCGAAAGTGCCGCTACTTCTAAATTAGGTAAAGAAGGCATCATCCATGGTTGCAAAACACTATTAATGCAAACAGAAGACGGACAAATTACAGAGCCTTACTCTATATCTGCCGGTTTGGATTATCCTGGGGTTGGGCCACTGCATTCGCATTTGTACAAATCTGGGCGTGGCGAATTTTTCTCGGCTACGGATGATGAGGCTATGGAAGCGGGCTTAGAATTAACCCAACTAGAAGGTATTATTCCTGCTATAGAAACTTCGCACGCATTGGCCTTATTCAAGTATAAAACCTTTAAACCCGATGATGTAGTGGTCATTAGTTTATCTGGAAGGGGTGATAAGGATTTACAGACGTATATAGATTACTTTAAACTATAGTGCAACGCGCTAAAATTTCGTGTACAACGACTTAAGATTTACAGCACATCACTTTTTACCTAATACTATTTTAGATGAATAGAATAAATCAAAAATTACAAGAAGACCAAAAGTTACTCTCTATATATTTTACCGCTGGCTATCCAAAATTGGAAAATACCGTGACCGTTATTGAAGAATTGGAAAAAGCTGGGGTAGACATGATAGAAATTGGATTACCGTTTAGCGATCCCTTAGCAGATGGCCCTACCATACAAGAAAGCTCTACTGCTGCACTTAAAAATGGCATGACCACCGCTAAACTCTTTGAGCAGCTAAAAGATATTAGAAAAACCGTTTCTATTCCGTTAATCATTATGGGCTATTTTAACCCAGTTCTACAATACGGCGTAGAAGCCTTCTGTAAAAAATGTGAGGAGTTGGGGATTGATGGACTGATACTCCCTGATTTACCTTTGGATGTGTACTTAAAAGAATATGAAGCAATTTTTAAAGCTCACGGCTTAATTAATGTGTTCTTAATTACCCCACAAACCAGTGAAGCTAGAATACGCCAGATAGATGCAGCTTCTGAAGGATTTATCTATATGGTAAGTTCTGCCAGTACCACGGGTGCCAAAAGCGGATTTGGAAACGAACAAACAGAATATTTTGAGCGCATTGATGGCTTAAACCTTAAAAACCCCCAAGTAGTTGGCTTTGGCATAAGCAATAACGAAACATTTACAGCAGCTACTGCTAAGGCTAAAGGAGCAATAATTGGCTCGGCTTTCATAAAACATTTAACTGCGCACGGCACAGCTAACATTGATTCGTTTGTAAAGGGGATTAGGTAATATGAAATGGATTGACGATTACCGTATTCTATTACTCCTATGCTTAACGCTTGGGCTAGCCCCATTTTTTCCTGAACCACATCTTTGGGGTAAAATTAGATGGGTTGTAGGCGGGGGTATTGGCATGAAATATATGGATTGGTTTGATATTCTGTTCCACGGATTTCCCTTTTTGTTACTCCTAAGAAGAATTGTACTTACTATTGTAAAGAAAAAGTCAGGATAAATTGGATAAGGTTACAATTTGAGATATTTTTCACTAACCAATTTATTCTTCATGTTCAAAACTATTTTAGCCATACTCGTCATTGGGGTTTCATCAACATTAGCTGCCCAAGATTCTACAAAAGTAAAATCTGAGGTTGCCCTTGCCATTACAGATTTACGTGAATTTGTGGCCATACCCAATGATGCCCTAAACCCAGACGATATAGACAACAACTTATTCTGGTTAAAAAAGCAGTTTGATAAACGCGGATTCAATTCGGCTATCTTAGATACAGAAGGTCTACCCCTATTTTTTGCCAACACTCCAATGAAAGACGGCAAAACCACAATATTATTCTACATGCACTTAGATGGGCAAGGGATAGATGCAAGCAAATGGGACCAACCAAATCCGTATAAAACAGTTTTAAAAAAACCGGTCGCGGATGGTTTTGAAACGGTTGATTTTTCTGCGCTAAATGATGATATAAACTATGATTGGCGCCTATTTGGCCGCTCCACCTCCGATGATAAAGGACCTATAGTGATGTTCTTACATGCGTTGGATTTACTTAAAAAGGACGACAAGGAATTTCCATACAACATTAAAGTTATTTTAGATAGTGAAGAAGAAAAAGGTAGCAAAAGCCTGCCTAATGCGGTAAAACAATATAGAGAATTGTTAGCCGCAGATTTTTTGGTAATTTCAGATGGTCCAAGCCATGGCTCTGGCCTACCTACTATGGTATACGGTTGTAGGGGTATTACCACCTTAAGTTTAACCACCTATGGGCCAATAAAACCCAAACATAGTGGACATTATGGTAACTATGCGCCCAATCCTGGATTTCAGTTGGCACATTTATTGGCAAGTATGAAGGATATAGATGGAAAAGTAACTATACCCGGATATTATGATGGCATTTTTATAAATGATGATATACAAGCGGTATTGAAAAAAGTTCCGGATGACGATGCCGTAATCAAAGAAAAACTTCAATTTAAAACATCAGAAAAAGTAGGGAGTTATTACCAAGAATCGTTACAGTTTCCTAGTTTAAACGTTCGTGGCCTAAGCTCTGGATGGACAGGGGATGCTGCCAGAACCATTGTACCAGAAAGCGCTACGGCAGAATTAGACTTACGTTTGGTTCCAGAAAGTGATGGCAACCGATTAAAAAAGCTAGTTAAAGAACACATAACAAAACAAGGCTTTAAGGTATTGGACCATGGACCCACAAAAACAGAGCGTTTACAATTTGACAAATTAATAACCATTACCGAACGTGGCGTAACCGATGCTTTCCGAACGGATTTAGACAATCCTTACGGAGTTTTCTTGGCTAACACATTAAAAAACACCTTTGAGCAAGATGTGGTACAAATCCGTATAATGGGTGGTACGGTGCCTATTTCTCCATTTATAAACGAATTAAAGATTCCTGCTTTTATTGTTCCTATGGTGAATCCGGATAACAATCAGCATAGCCCAAATGAAAATTTAAAAATTGGACAACTTGCCTATGGAATCCGTGCTTTTTACAACATACTAAGCACACCTTTGAAGTAATGCTGTTATTTTATGAGACTATCTCTTTGGCCTTGGTTTTAGCCCATTATTAACGGTAAAACAATAACTAGTAACGCATTAACATCCAATAACATAGTTTTAAAAGGCTCTTAACGGAGTTTGGCTCCAGCATTCAGTATATTCTCAATAGTTATTAATTAAAAAAAATACTATGGGAATCATTGAAGATAAAAAGAAATTTAAACGAAAAGTAGAACAAACGAATCCTACCAATCCAACTGGGAATACCAATATTAAAACCAATGATTTTGATATTGATGAGGATACCGTTAAAAAACAGCAGAACAAAGGATAATTACAATTCTTTTTAAACATAAAAAAGCCCCTGATTTTCAAGGGCTTTTTTTATTCTTTAGGCCGAGTTTCTACTGGCGTTAATGTTACCATAGAGACTACGGGTAACTATCTTCTCATACAACTCTTTAAACTCAGAATCTTTGGTAATGTGGAAAAGTGCATTCTGCTGAATTACCAATAATGGCAACACAATTTTTTCTCTAATCTTAACAGATTCCCTAGAGACAGCTTCGTCTTCCATCAGAATCTTATGTCCAGAAATTTGCAATAGCATCTTTTTAGACAGTTCAAACTCTTGGTATAGAATCTTCCAAAAATCACCGAACTCCTTATCCTCCTTCATGTAACTAGTTAAATTGAAATTGGTTTTTGCTAAAGACATCATACTATTCATCATTAGAGCTCTAAAGAAAGGCACTTCTTTAAATAGTTTTTTCACCTCGTTCATCTTACCTTCCTCTTTTAGCTGGGCAATGGCAGTACCTAAACCAAAGTAACCGGGTACATTTTGCTTTAATTGGCTCCAAGAACCTACAAAAGAAATCGCCCTAAGGTCAGATAACGTTAATTGCTTTTTATTACCACGCTTACCTGGTCTACTACCAATGTTTGCCTTAGTGTAATATTTTAAAGTACTTCTATGCTCCAAATACGGAATAAACTTTTCATGCTGTTTTAGCGCATCGTACTTATCAAAACTTAATTTGGAAAGCTTTTCTATTAACCTACGTTGCTCTCCAGAAATCTTATGCTCTTTACCAAACAAGTTGTTGCTTAAGCCTGCAGTAAGCAATTGCTCCGCGTTATGTTTAAACTGCTCTTTGGTACCAAATGTACTAGTAATAGTTTGCCCTTGTACGGTTAGTTGTATCTCATGGTTGGCAACGTCTTTGGTCTGTGCAGCATAAAAACGATGTGTTTTACCACCACCACGTGCTGGTGGTCCGCCCCTACCATCAAAGAAAATAGCTTTAATACCATTCTTTTTACATACTTTGCTTAGGGTTTCCTTTGTTTTTAAAATAGACCAATTGGCTTTTAAATACCCACCATCTTTGGTACCATCAGAGAAGCCCAACATAATAGTATGTACGTCTTTTCTACGTGCTAGGTGTTCTTTGTACATTGGTATATCAAATAACGCTTGCATTACTTCTTCTGCAGCCTCCATACCTTTCATGGTCTCGAAGAGCGGAACAATATCAAAAGTAATGTCTTCAGTTTTCCAACCACACCATCTAAATAAGCCAAATACAAAAAGTACCGAATAGATATCTTCACTATTACTAATGATATAACGGTTACAACCAGCCTCACCGTTTCTTCTTTGTATTTCTTTTAATCTAGAAATATTGGTTAAGGTTTGTACCACAATATCTTCATCAAAGTCTGTAGCGTTAACCTTTATGTCTTTATTTAGCAGGCAATCTATTAACTCCTCCTGGGATAATTCTTCTAAATTATCTTTAATTACACCTTGCTTTTTAAGCACCTCGGTAACCGTTAAATAATGTTTACTATGATCTTGGCGAATATCCAAGGTTGCAAAATGCACTTTAAAAATATGCACTTTGTCAATCATATTGTTCAAATCTTCTAAATACAGACCATGGTAATCTGCCACCAAGATTTCTTTTACCTGCTCCAAGCTTTCTATTATCTCTTCATAAGAAACCAAAAACTCTGTTTGGAACATAGCCTTGTAAAGCTTATCGCTCAATAATCCCAATGGCTCAGACAAGCCTCTAAAAGTTAACTTTTTACGCAGCGCCTTAATATCATTGTAGTAGCACTTCATTAGGGTAAGTCGTAACTCGTCTGCTACTTTTTTAGTAATATCTTCTGTAACATATGGATTCCCGTCACGGTCTCCTCCGGGCCAAAATCCAAGCTTTATAATGTCGTAATTATCAAATTTCTCGTCCCTAATATTACGTTTAATGTCCAGGAATAAATCTCCTATTGCATCGTAATACGTATTCCTTAGAATGTGGATAATGTTTTTTGCTTCGTCTAGAGGGGTTGGTTTTCTAGAATTGACCAAAGAAGTTAAACCTAGCTGCTGCAAGGTGGTATCAATATCGTTGATACGGTTATCCTCTATCATTCTTCTTAGTTCTGAAATAATATCCAAAACCGCCGGAGTATAAAATTGGGTTGGGTGTGCTGTTAATACAATCCTTGCACTAAAAGTAGAGAGCTTTTTAGAAATCTTATCCCAATTTTTATTTTGGTCTACCAATTCAAAATAATCCTTGATTCCTAGTGAGTTGGTATATTTTTGCAATTTTGGAAATGCGGCATCTTCTACACTATCATACAGAACCACTTGGCGTTCTACGTATTGTATAATTCGAAACATGAAATCTATGCGCTGTTTCTCGTCTTTTATACCTGCTACGCCTGTAAAGAAGTTCTCTAATATTTCTTCTGGTTTTTTACCAGCATTTAAACCTTTTTCGCATTGCTCAAATAATAAAGGAACCAAGGTGGCAACGTTTTCCATATCTGCATAGGGCAGACTAAGGAACAAACTATTATAGATGTTGTACCTATTGGTGACAGACTTTTTAAACTCTGCCAAACGTTTTACTTGTTGCATTTTGTTCATTAAGCTCTTTTTTCTAGATGAATTTCAAATCTCGGGAATATAGTGCTAGAAAACTACTGATAATACTCCTATCACATTTTATATTGACCCATATACAAACCTAACAAAATAAGTATGGGTTATAAACCTAACCATTCCTTTGCCTAATACATTTAAAGAATAATGTATGTTCTGATTAAAAAATGAAATTAGAAAAAAGGCTTGTATTGCCTAACCCTAAAATCCAAAGTATTAAAATCTGGGTTTTCAGATTTTAGCCTTTTGTATTCCATTAAACTACCTACAGCCCTATTTGCTGCACCGCTGGGTGCGGTTAAACTAATTGTAGAAATTATTTTATTGGTTTTAGGATGGGTAAATTGATGAATTCTTGGCACCGAAGTTTCTATTGCCCGGTAAGTGACCGAATGTGCCTTGGCTAATTTTCTAAAAAAATATTCTGGCCCATTTTTACTGTTACCTCCGGTAAATAATAAAGTATGTATGGTGGGATATTGCTCTAAATACCCAAATATATTCCTAAGTTTTACCTTCTGCATACCTAAATCGGACGCATCTACTTTTTCTCTTTCTGCACAATCTACAATATCACAGATGCCAATATTTCTACTCCTTAAAAAAAGTTTGCGTTGGGCAATGGCTGCTTCTGTGGTTTCGTAAAGTAATTTTAAATTAAAAATACGGTCTAGTATTGGCCATAGCTGACCGTCTCTACTTCCATAACAGAAATCAACATCGCCTTCTTTAAATTGTTTTAGTGTAAACCTTGGAGGTGGCAAAGTGCCTACGATTAATTTTTCTACTCCAGGGAATAAATAGGGTGGATACGGATGGGTGTGCAAAAACATAATAATCAAAGATAGCTTTTGCTGGCAGTTATAAAAATTATTACCTTTTAGTAAAATAAACTGTTATGGGAAAAGGGGACGTAAAAAGTAAGCGTGGTAAAATAGCCAACAAATCTTACGGTGCCAGACGTAAAAGAAAAATTAAAAAGCATACTACCCCAGAAGAAAAAATTGGGTTGGAAAGAGCCAAGTAATTAATCAATTAAAAATTCCATTTCCAAAACCCCTTCTTCGGATAAGGATAACTTGTAGGTATACAAACCTATAGGTAAGGAATCTGTGCGCATATCTGGTTTGTAAGTATAAGAAGTAGAATCTGCCTCTACCGTAATAATATCCTCCATATAGCCAGTAACCACCTCTTGATAATCTGAATAGCTATCTGCTGCAATGTTTTCAAATATAAGGTTCTGGTCTCCAACCGTGACCGTATTAAAATTTATTGCACTAACGTTTTGAACACGAATGTTTACAGATTCTAAATTATCATCACGGTCGTTACAAGCAGTATTAATTGTTGAGAAAACAATGAGGAACAAGAATAGCTTTTTCATACCTAATGCGCTTTATTCTTGTAACGCTTTATCGTGATTTTTATTCTATCTAATAAAGACTGGTTCATTAGCTTTAACAGTATGGGCTTGGCTAAACTCATAACCATCGTAATCAAAAGACATTAATTCTTCAATGGTTTCCACTTTGTTATCTACAATATAGCGTACCATGGCACCTCTTGCCTTTTTTGCAAAAAAACTAATTACCTTTAATTTATCGTTTTTCCAATCTTTAAAAACTGGGGTAATTACTGGGACTTTTAATGCTTTTTTATCCAATACACTAAAATATTCATTACTTGCCAGGTTTATAAACAATTCGCCTTCTTCAAGTTCTGAGTTTAGGTGATTGGTTAATTCTTTCTTCCAAAACTCATAGAGATTCTTACACCTACCCACCTTTAATTGAGTACCCATTTCTAAACGATAAGGCTGTATTAAATCCAATGGTTTTAATATTCCATAAAGTCCAGAAAGTATTCTTAATTTCTCCTGTAATTGTTCTATCTGAATGTCTTTTAAGCTGTAAGCGTCTAAACCTTGATACACATCTCCATTAAAAGCAAAAACCGCGGGTCTTGCATTTTCTGTAGTAAACGGGGTACTAAATTGTTGGTTTCGTTCCCAGTTTAATTGCGCCAAATTATCGGATATTGACATTAACTCCATTAAAGCTTTTGGCTTTTTCTTGGCCAAAGTCTTATTTAATTTTTCTGCCTTTGCTATAAATTGCGGTTGACTGTATTGATTAGTAGGCAAATTAGATTCAAAATCTAAAGACTTAGCCGGAGAAATGACAATTTTCATTGGAAATTATTTTTAATCAAAAATAACGGATATACCATCAATTAGAAAGTTACTTCTAATGCTGTTTTAAATAGTACAATTAAATTTTCTTATGCTTTTAAATGTTGACTGTAACCTCTCCATTTTTCAATAGCTGCAACCATATCTTCTGGTATTGCAGAATCAAAATTGAGCTCTTTTCCCGTAATGGGATGTATAAAACCGAGTGTTTTGGCATGTAATGCCTGTCTAGGTAATACTTTAAAGGTGTTTTCTACAAACTGCTTGTACTTGGTAAAGGTAGTTCCTTTGAGTATTTTATCTCCGCCATAACGTTCATCGTTGAACAAGGTATGCCCAATATATTTCATATGAACACGTATTTGGTGGGTTCTTCCTGTTTCTAACTTACAAGATACCAAAGTAACATAACCTAGCCTTTCTAAGACCTTAAAATGGGTTACCGCCTCTTTCCCTTGGTCACCATCAGGAAAAACCATCATTTGCAAGCGGTTTTTAGGGTTTCTAGCCAAGTGCCCCTCAATGGTTCCTTCGTCTTCTTCTATATTTCCCCAAACCAAGGCAACATATTCTCTTTTAGAGGTTTTTTCAAAAAATTGATTGGCCAAGTGAGTCATGGCTTCTTCTGTTTTGGCAACCACCAATAAACCAGAAGTATCTTTATCTATACGATGTACCAAACCTGGCCTACCCGAACTATTATTAGGTAATGACTCAAAATGATGCACTAAGGCATTTACCAAAGTACCAGAGTAATTACCATGACCCGGGTGCACTACCATGCCTGCAGGTTTGTTCACAACCATTAGATAATCGTCCTCATAAACAATATCTAAAGGAATGTCTTCTGGCGTAAGTAAATACTCGTAAGGAGGATGCTCAAATAAAACTTTAACCACATCGCCCGCTTTAACTTTATAGTTTTGTTTTACCGTGGCTCCGTTAACCCAAATATGACCATCTTTTGCTGCTTGTTGAATTTTATTACGTGTAGCGTTTTCTATAAAATTCATTAAAAACTTATCTACCCTTAAGGGCTCTTGCCCTTTGGATGCCACAAATTTATGATGCTCAAATAAGTCGTCTTCTTGAGACGGACCAAATGCCTCTGTCTCCATTATTGAGAAGATTCAGATTTTATAATGGCTTCTTGTGGCACGGTTCCGTTACCACAAATCAACTCTACTTTGGAAGTTTTTGGCAGTCTTTCGCCAGGGCTTATATCTTTTCCTTTGTATTTTATACGATAGACCATGTCTTTTCCAATTTCATCTACATAAGTAACCCGTTCCACATCTAGACCAACAGCACGCAACATTGAGCTAGCGTTTCTTCTGGTAACTTGTATTATTTGTGGAACAGAAACTTTCTTATACCCAGATGGGTTTACGGTAAAGTAAATTTTTCTGTCGTGCTTAACTTTGGATCCAGCAGGCGGGTTTTGCTCTAATATAGAAAAACGGGGATATTCAGGGTTGTAATCCGTAGAGTCCAATACCTCATAGCGTAATCCCATATCTTCTGCTGTTTTCCTCATCTCCATTACAGACATTTTAGAAAAGTCTGGAACCTCTACAAATTCCCCATGATTGGTAGTACTTTTTAACCATCCTAAGGTTAAGAACACCAAAAGTACGATCAATATGGCGGCGATAGCCAATTGTATTAAAAATGTCTTGCTTTTAAGAAAGCTTAAAAAATCCTTCATTGGAAATTGTTTACGGGCAAATATAGAAAAACGCCCTGTTTTTTTATTTACTTTGGCTTTACATTAATAGTGAAGGATGAAAAAGAATATAGCCATTGTAATGGGAGGTTACTCTAGCGAAAAAGAAATTTCAAAAAAGAGTGGCTCAGTGGTTACCAAATTTTTAAATAAAGAAAAATACAATGTTTACCCGGTATTATTAACCACAGAAAAGTGGTACTACATAGATAAACTTGGTAACGAAAATGAAATTAATAAGGCCGATTTTTCTTTAACTATTAAGAATAAAACCGTACGCTTTGATTGTGTATTTAATGCCATACATGGCACACCTGGGGAAGATGGTCTATTACAAGCCTACCTAGAATTAATTGGAATACCACAAACTGCCTGCAATTACTACCAAGCAGCATTGACCTTTAACAAAAGAGACCTTCTTAGCACCCTAAAACCCTACGGTATACCTTGTGCAACCTCACTACCGTATAACAAAGGGGATGAGATCAATACCTCAAAAATTATAGATGTTGTAGGCCTGCCTTGTTTTGTAAAAGCCAATAAAGCCGGAAGTAGCTATGGTATCTCAAAGGTTTATGAGGCAAAAGAATTACCCCAAGCAATAGACAATGCATTACAGGAAGATGATGAAGTAATAATTGAATCGTTCTTAGACGGTACAGAAGTATCCGTTGGTGTAATTACATACAAAGGAGAGGCTATGGTCTTACCTATTACAGAAATAGTATCTGATAATGACTTTTTTGATTATGAAGCAAAATATCAGGGAAAATCACAGGAAATAACGCCTGCAAGGCTAACTAAAGAACAACAGAAAACCGTAAGTGAGTTAGCACTTAAAATTTACAAGGTTTTAAAATTAAAAGGGTATACAAGGAGTGAATTTATCTTTGTAAACAACATACCGCATCTACTTGAGGTTAATACTACTCCTGGTCTAACAGAAGAAAGCATACTACCCCAACAAGCAAAGGTAGCAGGTATTAGTTTGGAAGAATTATTTGGTAGCGCAATAGAAGATGCACTGTTCAATAAATAAACCCTTATTTTTAACCCAACATCAATTTAACTAAATGAGACGCGCAATATTTCCAGGTTCTTTTGACCCACTTACCTTAGGCCATTATGATATAATACAAAGAGGCATTACACTCTTTGATGAATTAATAATTGCAATTGGTATTAATGCACAAAAAAAATATATGTTCTCTTTAGAAGAACGCCAACAATTTATCGAAGAAGCCTTTAAAGACGAACCTCGTATTAAAGTACTTACCTACCAAGGTTTAACCGTAGATTTTTGTAAAGAAATAGATGCTAGCTTTATTTTAAGGGGACTTAGAAATCCTGCGGATTTTGAATTTGAAAAAGCAATTGCCCATACCAATAGAAAACTATCCGAAATTGAAACGGTGTTCTTATTAACCTCATCTGGCAAATCTTACATAAGCAGTTCAATTGTTAGGGATGTAATACGTAACGGTGGAGACTATTCTGGATTGGTTCCAGATACCGTAAAATATACCGGTAAACTATAAGTAACTGCTATTCAACCATAATTAACGTTTCTTCAAGGTAAAATAAACAAAATAGAAGAAGAAACATCGTTTTTTTGCATATACACAACAATTAAGAAGATTTTAAGTATTAACTTAATATAATTGTAGGAAATTTCCTGTGTATTTGAATGCAAATCCAAACATATTGAACACTAAAGGTAGCATAAACACTTACTCCATTAAGAGTTTACCACTGGCTATGGCTTTAATTGATAGTCATGGGAAATTGGTTGAAGCAACCGATGAATGGGTAAGATACCACGGATTCCAATTTGATAATATAAATGGACATTCCATTTGCGCATTACTTAAAAAATACGCGGGCAACGATTGGAAACAAGTAATTGCAGAAGGTTTATCTGGCATTAGTAAGCAAGGTATAACCAGAGGACCTAACAACACATTCTTTAAGTGGAGTTTTTCTCCTTGGTTTGATGAAAACCAAAATACCATTGGTACCATACATAAAGTAGATGATGTTACCCAAAAGACCCTAAACGATATTAAATACGATAAGTTAGACAACTTATTAAACTTACAATCAGAAATATCTAAAGTAGGTTTTTGGGAGTTTGACATAGATAATTATTCTATTAGCTGGTCACAAACCGCTAAAGAAATTTTTGAAGTTGGTCCAGAGTTTGAACCTACCGTAAAAAACACTTTAGAATTTTACCGAAATGATAGAGAAAAAGACATTGTTAAGATGCTATTTAAAAATAGCTCTGAAATTGGGATTACTTGGCACGAAAAGCTAAAGATAACCTCTGCTAAAGGAAACAAAAAACACTTAAATGTTGCTTGCAGACCCATTTATAGCCATGGTAAGATAATAAAGTTGGTAGGCACCTTACAGGATATTACCGAACAGGTTAACTCTAAAATAACTATAGAAGAAAATGAAAATTTATTAAAAACTTTAATAGATAGTTTACCTGCAAGCGTTTTTATAAAAGACACCCAATCAAGGAAAATACTTGTTAATAAGCAAGAAGAAGAGTTCATAGGATTACCAAAAGAGGAAATTATTGGAAAGGATGATTTTGAACTTTTTGATGCAGAAATAGCAGAAGGATTTAGGGCAGAAGACCTTCAAGTTATGCAAACGGGCAGACCAATTCTTGGCAGACGTAGCATTACTAAACTTAATAGTGGTAAAGAACTAGCTCTTTTAACCTCCAAAATTCCTTTTAAAAATCTTAAAGGAGAAATTAAGGGAATCATAGGTATTAGTTTAGATATATCAGATGTTGTACAAAAAGAAAGAGAGTTAAAACAACTGATACAGGTAACCACCGTCCAAAATAACAAGCTTATAGATTTTGCCCATATTGTTTCTCACAATATACGTTCGCATTCCGCTAACATAACCATGCTTTTAAATTTTTTAAATTTAGAAGAAGACCCAGATGAAACCAAAAATCTACTGGGAATGCTAGGAGAATCTGCCACAAACCTAGCAGAAACCCTAGAACACTTGAACCAGGTGTTGGAAATTAACCAACAATTAAAACTAGATAGGGAAATTGTTAATCTGCACGATTTAATCAATAAAGCTGCCACACATCTTAAAGATCAGTTAGATGTTTCCGGGGCCAGATTAAACAATCAAGTTTCGGAAAACCTTTACTTAAAAACTGTACCCATTTACTTAGAAAACATTCTAATTCAGTTTATTAATAATGCCATAAAATATAGACGTCCCAATACTACGCCACAAATAAGAGCTTACACTTCTAAAGAAAACGGAAAAATAGTTATCCATATAGAAGATAATGGCCTAGGCTTAAATTTAAAGCAACATAAAGACAAACTATTTGGCATGTATAAAACATTCCATAACAATGCCGAAGCAAAAGGTATAGGCTTGTTTATTGCAAGAAACCAAGCAGAAGCAATGGGGGCTAAACTAGCGGTTAAAAGCAAAGAGAATAAAGGTTCAACATTTAGTATAATTATAGGATATGAAAAATAATTCCGTATTCATTATAGATGACGATTTAATAACTGTTTTTGGCTTAAAAAAGAGACTAGAACGTATTTCCAAAGACATTAATCCTACAGATTTCTGTAACGGCTCTGTAGCCCTAGATGCCATTAAAAGCCGAATAAAAGATGGCAGAACTTTGCCTTCTTTAATTTTCTTGGACATTAACATGCCCATTATGGATGGTTGGACGTTTTTGGAAAACTTTTTGGAATTGCCTATTACCCAAAAAATCAATATAAAAATCATAACCTCATCAATAGATATTGCAGATCGCAATAAGTGGCAAGAGTACGCTAAAAAATCTATGCATCAAATAGACTATTTAACCAAACCTATTCATAAGTTAGACATCAACGATTTAGCTGTATTAGAAATGGCTTCCTAACTATTATTACTTACATTTACAGCTTCATTTTATGGGGCTTGTATGAATTCTAAGGTACTTTTAGGCGTATTTTTATCTTCTTTATTTCTTGTAAGTTGTAAAAAAGATCCAGAGAAAGAAAAATTAAATTTTTCTACAAAGTATGAATTAAGTAAAGGTTTGGAAACAGCTACTTATGACGAAACAATCTCCTACTATCTTAGATTAGCAAAAGATTACGCAGAAATCAATGTGCAAAACATTGGAACTACAGATTACGGCCTACCACTACATTTAGTCACCTTTAACCCAGATGCTAATTTTAATTTTAGTAAAATAAGAGAAGACAAAGCCATTCTTCTCATAAATAATGGAATTCATCCGGGAGAAAGTGATGGTATAGACGCTACCATGATGCTTTTTAGAGATATGGCAATAGGAAAATTAAAAGCACCCAAAAACACAGTAATTACAGCCATTCCCGTCTACAATATTGGTGGTATGCTTAACAGAAACTCATATTCCAGAGCCAACCAAAATGGACCACTAGCATACGGCTTTAGAGGCAATGCCCTTAACTATGATTTAAATAGGGATTTCATAAAAATGGATACTAAAAATGCCGCAACATTTGCTAGTATTTTTCATA
The DNA here is from genome assembly GCF_056160685.1 of Croceivirga sp. ABH4_376. NCBI lineage: Bacteria > Pseudomonadati > Bacteroidota > Flavobacteriia > Flavobacteriales > Flavobacteriaceae > Croceivirga > Croceivirga sp. ABH4_376. The sequence goes on from NZ_JBSWXQ010000008.1 coordinate 53,697, forward strand.
TGGTAAAACCAGATGTTTTTGTAGACAATCATGTAAGTAATGGAGCAGATTATCAGTATACCTTAACACATTTATTTACACAACACAATAAATTAGGAAACGAACTCGGTATCTATTTAGAAAATGAATTAAAATCGCAATTAGAAAAAAGTTTACAGGACAAAAACTGGGACATTACCCCTTATGTAAATGTTTTTAATAGACCACCAGAAACTGGTTTTAGTCAATTTTTAGACAATCCCAGATACTCTACTGGTTATACCACCCTCTGGAACACCTTAGGCCTAATGGTAGAAACCCATATGCTAAAACCTTATAAAGAACGTGTAGAAGGCACTTATGCCTTAATGGAGCAATTAATTTCCATTACCGATAAAGACTACCAAAAGATTAAAAAACTAAAAGCGGAAGCTCTTAATAGCCAAAAAGAACAGAAAACCTACTATTTAAATTGGACGGTAGATACCACAAAAACAATAGACTTAGCATTTAAAGGTTTTAAAGCAGACACCATTGTTAGTGCAATTACCGGTAAGAATAGATTAAAATATGACCGCTCAAAGCCAGAAACGTATACCATTAAATACCAGAATAATTACATACCAAAAGATACCGTAGAGGTACCAAATGCTTATATTATTCCAAAGAGCTACACTGACGTTTTGCAACGATTAAGACAAAACAATGTACAGTTAAAAGAGCTAAAAAAAGACACCACCTTAACAGTTGAGGTTTATAGCATAGAAGATTACAAAACTTACAGTTCTGCTTATGAAGGGCACTACCCGCATTACAATACCCGCGTAGCTACTATTAACGATACGGTACCTGTTAAGAAAGGTGATTATTTAATTGCTACGGAACAAGATGCATTTAGATATATAATAGAAACATTGGAACCTATAGCTGTTGATTCCTTTTTTAATTGGAATTTCTTTGACACCGTTTTACAACAAAAAGAAGGATTTTCTCCCTATGTTTTTGAAGATACGGCACTGGAGATTTTTGAAAAGGATACTTTACTTAAAAAGGAATTTGAACAAAAAAAAGCTACGGATACCATCTTTGCTTCCAATTGGTATGCACAATTGAATTTTATCTTTAAAAGGTCTAAGTATTATGAAAAAGCACATTTAAGGTATCCAATAGTTAAGATTACCAACAACTTATATAGTTTAGAGGGTCTAGTAAATTGAGTTCTCTTCAAATAATAATCTGATATTTTCATAGGTATTCTTAAGTGCTTTTTTACCTTTTTGAACCCCTTTCCATTTAACTTTGGTAATACCTTCCTCTTGTTGTGGTACTAGTTTACCATCAAAAGTAGAATGCATTTTATACCAATAAACAACTTTGAGCTTGTATTTACCTTTTCTAGAAAAAACGTGATAGGTTATCTGAAGAAAATCACCCAATTCTAGCCCGCTAATTCCGGTTTCTTCTTCTACCTCTCTAATTGCCGCAGCTTCAATGGTTTCGCCTTTATCCAATTTACCCTTTGGCAGATCCCATTTTTTATTTCGTTTTATAAACAAAATCTTGTCCTTACCATTTTTTACCACACCTCCTGCTGCTAAAACAATAGGAACCTCTTTAGCAAATGTATTCAACACGTCTCCCTTAGGATCAAAAAGGAAAGCTCCAGAGCTATTTTTATGAAAAAAAGAATCTAAAAGGCTTTTTAGATTCGCTTCTTCAATATCATAGACGTTCTCTTGTTCCAGAGGCTTTTTATTTGTTAGATAAAGAGGTTTCTCATTTACAAAAACTTTATACATTTGCTCTATGATTTTGGATAAAAATAGTGCCAAGAAAACGGCAGAACTGTTGCTGCAAATTAATGCAATTAAATTGAGCCCAGAAAATCCTTTTACGTGGGCTTCTGGCTGGAAATCTCCTATCTATTGTGACAATAGAATAATCTTGTCTTACCCTAAAATACGCAATTATGTGCGCGAAGAGTTGGCTAAACAAGTAGAGAAACTGTATGGAAAACCAGATGTTATTGCCGGGGTTGCCACAGGCGCCATTGGTATTGGCATCTTGGTAGCAGAGGCATTGGGCCTACCTTTTATTTACGTTAGGCCAGAACCAAAATCCCATGGTAGGCAAAACCAAATAGAAGGGCAACTTAACCCAGGGCAGACTGTTGTAGTAATAGAAGATTTAATTAGCACGGGTAAAAGTAGCCTAAATGCAGTAAAAGCCTTGAAGGATGCAAAAGCAGAGGTAAAGGGAATGGTTGCTATATTTTCTTACGGATTTAATGCCGCAACCGATAATTTTTCTGAAAGCGGATTAGAGCTGCATACCTTGAGCGATTACGCACACCTAATAGAACAAGCTTCTGATACCCATTATATTAAAGAAGAACAACTACAAACATTATTAAAGTGGCGGGAGAACCCAGCTGAATGGAAAACTGAATAAAATGCACATAGAAACACCTAAGAAAACCGTAAATCAAGACAACAAAACCGTTTTCGAATTTCTTTCTGATATAAAAAATTTTAAAATTTTAATGCCAGATAACATAGATAAATTTGAGGTTTTGGATGATCAAACTTTCAAATTTGCATTAAAAGGAATGCCGGAAATTGTTTTAAGGCTTAAAGAAAAAACACCTAACTCAAAAGTTGTACTTGGCGCTGCAAGCGATAAACTTCCGTTTACCCTTACTGCAGATATAGCAGAACCTGCCACAAATACCAGCGAAGTTGGTTTAAGTTTTGAAGGAGAATTTAATGCTATGATGGCCATGATGATAAAAAAGCCGATTAGCAATTTTATGCAGACCTTAACAGATAATCTTGAAAAAATAGGTCAATAAAGTAATTTAAGCTCCTTAAATGCAATTTGAATTATGGATTCATCTTCTTTAAGGAGTTTTAATTTTCCACTTCTTGCAACCCCAAGTATCATTGCATTACTAATCTCACCTTTCCCGTCTTCAAAAGCTGAAACCTTATTTATCCTGAACAATTGCTGCTCATAGACTTTCAAAAGCGCTAGATAATTTTGCTTTGGATACTCTAAAAATTTGCTTTTCAAGGCCTTAACCAATTCAGCCAAAATCACTTCTAGATTAAAATCCGTACCAACAAGTTTTTTTAGTGAGGTAACGTTAGACATACCTTCAAAATAAGATTGGTTAACGTTTAAACCAATCCCCATAATTGACTTATCTATTACGGCTCCCTTAAACTGATTTTCTGTTAGAATTCCACAAATCTTCTTATTCCCTGCCATAATGTCGTTTGGCCATTTCACGGTTATAGGAACAATTGTCATGCTCCTCAACACATCAACAATAGCCAAAGAAACCACTATATTAAGATAAAAAAAGTCTTCGGGGGCCAAATCTAAACCTGACTTTAACACACTAAATGTTAAGTTTTTACCGGGCTCCACAAGCCACTGGTTGCCCATTTGCCCTCTTCCTTTGGTTTGGTTTTTTGCCCAAACCACCGTGTAATCTTCTGTAATACCAGCTGCTAAGAGCTCTTTTAAATACAGATTTGTAGAAGCAGTGGCATCAAGTTTGATTAATTGCATAATGTGTTGTCCTAATATGTTTCAATGTTATGTTAAAAACACAATTGGACAAAACAAAAAAATAATAACTTTGTAAAAATTTTAAAATTATTGGATGCAGGGAAACAAAACCAATGCAGATGAACTTATTGCCTTAATTATTGCTGGGATAGAAGAAGTAAAAGGACTGGATATTAGTTTATTGGATTTAAGGGATATTGAAAATACGGTCTGCGATTATTTTGTTATTTGCAATGGTACATCCAATACCCATGTGAACGCTATAGTCTCTTCCGTTCAAAAAACCGTAAGTAAAGCTTTAAAAGATAAGCCTTGGCACGTAGAAGGTTCTGATAATGCCGAGTGGGTTTTAATGGACTATGTGAATGTGGTTGTACATGTTTTCCAGAAACATGTAAGAGAATATTATGATATAGAAGGGCTTTGGGGAGATGCCAAGGTAACCTTAGTAGAGAGCAGCTATAATTAAAAAAGAAAATGGCTAAAGACAATAATTCAAACACACCCAAAAAACCTCGTTTTAGTTCTTGGTGGATTTATGGTGTAATCATTGCCCTTATATTGGGCTTTCAATTTTTCGGTTCGGCAACTTTTTCCAATACGGAAAAAACGACGACCTCAGAAATGCAAGAATTTTTACGTAATGGAGACATTAGTAAAATAGTAATTATCACCAATACCAGAAAGGCTAAAATCTTTTTAACGGATGAAGCATTAAAAAAAGATGTACATAAAGGGGTTTCTGAAAAATCTTTGCTACCCTCTACCGGTATGGTGCCGCAGTACATTTTAGATTACGGTGATTTACAAATATTTCAAAATGAAATTACCGAAATCAAAAAAGAGAATAACCTAGACACAATTGTAGAATTTGATACGGAGTCTAACATATTTGGGGATATTATCTTATCCTTAATTCCGTTTGTTCTTATCATTGGTATTTGGATTTACCTGATGCGCAGAATGTCTGGCGGTGGTGCTGGTGGCGCCGGTGGTCAAATATTCAATATTGGAAAATCTAAGGCGAAGTTGTTTGATGAGAAAACAGATACTAGAACTTCTTTTAAAGATGTAGCCGGTTTAGAAGGTGCTAAAGAAGAAGTACAAGAAATTGTTGAGTTCCTTAGAAATCCGGACAAATATACCTCTCTAGGTGGTAAAATACCTAAAGGCGCCCTATTGGTTGGCCCTCCAGGAACAGGTAAAACTTTATTGGCCAAGGCAGTAGCAGGTGAAGCAAAAGTACCGTTCTTCTCTTTATCCGGTTCAGATTTTGTGGAAATGTTTGTAGGTGTTGGTGCTTCTAGGGTTAGAGATTTATTTAAACAAGCAAAAGATAAATCGCCTGCAATAATTTTCATTGATGAGATAGACGCTATTGGTAGAGCGCGTGGTAAAAACAATTTTACCGGTTCTAATGATGAACGTGAAAACACATTGAACCAGTTACTTACAGAAATGGATGGTTTTGGCACCAACACCAATGTAATTGTACTGGCAGCAACCAACCGTGCAGATGTGTTGGATAAAGCATTAATGCGTGCTGGCCGTTTTGATAGACAGATTTATGTAGACCTACCAGACATTCGTGAGCGTAAAGAAATTTTTGAAGTACACTTAAGACCTATTAAAACAGCAGAAACACTAGATTTAGATTTCTTGGCTAAACAAACTCCGGGTTTTTCTGGGGCGGATATTGCCAATGTATGTAACGAAGCTGCTTTGATTGCCGCACGTAAAGAACGTAAAGCGGTTACCAAGCAAGATTTTCTAGATGCTGTAGACCGTATTGTGGGTGGCTTAGAGAAGAAGAATAAAATAATTACACCAGAAGAAAAGAAAACTATTGCTTACCACGAAGCTGGGCATGCTACCGTAAGTTGGATGACAGAACATGCCGCTCCACTGGTAAAGGTTACCATAGTACCAAGAGGGCAGTCTTTAGGAGCTGCTTGGTATTTACCAGAAGAGCGTTTAATTGTACGTCCAGAGCAGATGTTAGATGAAATGTGTGCTACCATGGGCGGTAGAGCCGCAGAAAAAGTAATGTTTAATAAAATATCTACGGGTGCGCTTTCAGATTTGGAAAAAGTAACCAAACAAGCCAGAGCTATGGTTACTATTTATGGATTGAACGATACCTTAGGAAACATTACCTACTACGATTCTTCCGGTCAAAATGAATATGGGTTCTCTAAACCTTATAGTGAAGAGACGGCTCAGAAAATTGATACGGAAATTTCTAAAATTATCGAGGAGCAATACCAGAGAGCTATAAAGTTATTAGAAGACAACAAGGATAAACTAACAGAACTAGCAGAACGTTTGTTAGAAAAAGAAGTCATTTTTAAAGACGATTTAGAGAAAATCTTTGGTAAACGTCCTTTTGACAAAGCAGAGGAAGAAGTAAAAGTTGAAGAAATAAAACCGGCAGAAGACCAAGCTCCGGAATAAAAATTTAGATTCATAAATACTAAGTTATCCATTTCCCCAAATGCATTAGCTTAACAAACAGTATTTTTTGACCACTTTGTATGGGTATATTTGGCAAATTATTTGGAGGCGGCAAAAAGGTTCCTAAAGAAACTTTAGAGACTCGGGGAGAGCACATGCCCGACCTTCAAATTCCTGCTGATGAAAAATTTACTATTTACTTTAAAAAGAATGGTGGCAAATTTGTTTACTGTGAAGATTTTGAGGAAGTAGAAGAAGGACTCAAAAATATAGTTGAAGAAAACGGTTGGCACGATCAAAAGTTTTTAACCTTAGATAAGCGAATAAACGAGCGCTTTATTACCAACAACATAAGCTTTACAGATAAGTCCAAAGAAAGCGAGGTATTCTTTACCACTTGCGAGCATTTAATTGCACACGATGGTTCCGTACTTGTATGTTCTAATCAGATAATGGAAAAAAAGCTGAAAGAGCTACCTTCTAACCTAATAATATTTGCCACAACCAGCCAAATGGTAGAGAATATCAGTGAAGGGCTTAAGGTTATAAAAAAGAGATATCCCAACAGACTACCGGATAACATAACTACCATTAAGCACTTTGTGCCTTCCGCAGAAAACAAAGACGATTTTCTTTCTTATGGTAGTACATCAAAAAATGTATATCTTTTATTGTTAGAAGATTTATAATTCCATGAAAGAACTTTTGCGCAGGTCCCTAACCGGGGTGGTATATGTTTCCCTTTTGTTAGCGGCTATTTTTTTAAACAGTGATGCGTTTGATTTCTTGTTCATGGTATTTGGACTAGGCTGCATTTATGAGTTTAAACGGTTACTAAAAATTAGGCGTTACTATGTATTTATTGCGTTTTTAGGTTTGTGGTGGCTTTATATATATTTTATAAAATCTATTGTACCGGTATATGCACTTCTTGGCTTAACGCTGTTGACCAATATTTTACTACTTGGTTATCTTTTTTCTGGAAAGCAAAAGGCATTTACAGCCCTACAAAAGTTTTTAATAGCCCTATTTTACATTGGTAGTGGTTGTATATTTCTAACTATGATACCATATCGCTTAGAAGGCTTTGAGAAAATATTGATTATGGGCGTCTTTGTAATTATATGGGTTAACGACTCTTTTGCATACCTTGTAGGTAAGAGTATTGGAAAAAATAAACTATTCCCATCTATTTCTCCTAAAAAAACAATTGAAGGATCACTTGGAGGTCTTATTTTTGCAGTATTAGCAGGTTATATAATATCCAGATTTGACGCATCCATTTCTACCATAGAATGGCTAATTTTAGCAATAGTACTGGTAATATCAGGTAACCTGGGAGATTTATTGGAATCTAAATTTAAACGCAGTGCTGGCGTTAAGGATAGTGGCGCAATTTTACCTGGTCATGGTGGTATTCTAGACCGCTTGGACAGTTTGGTTTTTGCTGCTCCTTTTGCTTACGCTACACTTACAATTTTCTCATATGTTTCATAAAGAGGGACAAAAGATTATCTTTTTTACGTTTTTTCTAGTCGTAGCCGGCATTGTAGCCAGTGAATACCTAATACCATTAGACTGGCTAAAACTCGTAATACAACTAGCATTATTTATAGTTCTTATTTTAATCTTACAATTCTTTAGAAACCCAAAACGTAGAGTTACCCCTTCGTTTGACGAGTTACTTGCACCTGTAGACGGTAAAGTGGTGGTTATTGAAGAAGTAGAAGAGCCAGAATATTTTAAAGACAAAAGAAGGCAGGTTTCTATTTTTATGTCGCCAACCAATGTACATGTAACCCGTTATCCTGCAAGCGGCGTAATTACATTTTCTAAGTATCACCCAGGTAAATATTTGGTTGCATGGCATCCAAAAGCAAGTACGGATAACGAACGTACAACCGTGGTCTTAAAAACCCCAAAGTTTGGAGAAGTCCTTTATCGTCAAATTGCTGGAGCTCTTGCTAGAAGAATCGTAAACTACGCTACTAAGGGCGACCAAGTAATACAAGGTGAGGATGCTGGTTTTATTAAATTTGGTTCAAGGGTAGATTTATTTTTACCATTAGATGCCAAGGTTTGTGTTAAGCTTAATCAGAAAGTTGTTGGTGCACGTACTTGTATTGCTATGCTAGGCGATAAAGATGAGTAAAAAAGACTTACATATTGCATTTGAAGAGGCCGTAGACTATGTAAATAGTTATACGGAACCACTTCCTGCAGATTTATTGCTTAAATTATATGCCTATTACCGTATTGCAAACAAAAATTTTAACCATCCAGGTAGTAGAACACCTTTGATAAATGCCTTTAAAGCAAATGCGCTTATCCAGGCGCAAAAAGTTAGTCCTAAAAAAGCAATGGAAAACTATATTGAGTTGGTCAACACACAACTCAAATCCATGTAAGCCTAAGTTAATTCCGTATCAGAGTTAGTTGGCAATCTATAATTAGATTTAAAATAGAAGTATAAAGCCGAAATTATACTAAGTATAAAGTACAAGAAAACCAATATAGCACCAGCTTCTAAATGGTTTTTTAGTCCAAACCAATCATTGGTCAAATAAACAAACCCTAAACCAACAGCTCCTCTTACTACCTCTATAAAGACACCATAATTACGTTGGTCCATAATGCTGGTATAAGCAAATATTCCTGTAAAGATAAATGCACCCATGTAAAAAAGGTTTGGAAAACCAATAGCTTTAAAATTAGAAAACATATAAAGCAATAAGATGGTATGCACCAACAATTGAAATATGGCGTAAACCTTCATCTCATAAGATGAATCTGTATTGTATTTCTTAAAATTATAAACATCCTTAATTCCAACAACAGGATATTTTTCCATAACATCCGCTGGTCTCCAACCCGTGGGCATAAACCAAATCCTTAGACGGTCCCACCAATTTCTTGTCCTGAACGCATCTAAACACAATCTCCAAAAATGCTGAAAGTTTATTACTATCGGGTTCCAGGTGCCAGCAGGTTTTAAAACACCGTATTGCGGTGGTACATCTTCCAATTCTTCTTGGAACGTACCAAATAATCTATCCCAAACAGATAATATCTGCCCTAAATTCTTGTCTATATACTCTGCATTTATAGCGTGGTGTACTCTGTGTTGAGAAGGTGTAACCAAAACATATTCTAACCAACCCAATTTACCTATGTGCTGGGTATGATACCAAAATTGGGCAAAAAGATGTATTGGAGCCAATATAGCTATAACTTGATTGGGAACACCTAACAAGGCGGCAGGAATAAGTAAGAGCGCATAATAACCAATTAAATTTGCTATGGGCTGCCTAAGTGCGCATGCCAGATTAAACTCTTCACTACTGTGATGGATTACATGCTGATTCCAAAATATATTGATATGATGACTTAATCTATGGTTCCAATATCCGGCAAAATCGATAGCAACAAAGGCCAATAACCACACCAACCAAGTATTCTTTATTTCAATTAAGGCCAAATGTTCTAGCAAAAAAGGATAGCTAATAAGTATAACAACCAGCCCCAAAGAGTCTTTAATAATATTTGTTAAACCAGAACTAAGACTGCTAACCGTATCTAAAACCGTATATTTTTGGTTTTTAACCATATAACCGTATAAAATTTCTAAAAGTACCAACCCTACAAAAAATGGGATTGCGTACAAAAGTGCAGTTGCATACGTTTCCATAGTACCTTAAATATACTAAATCTTTAACATCAAAAATTATTGAACTTTAAGTATAAAACCCTGACCATGGACATTTTCTATAGAAATGTTAGTATCTGATTTTAGATAAGCCCTTAATCTTGTTATAAATACGTTTAAACTCTTTCTATTAAAATAAGAATTTTCGCCCCACAACTTTATTAATATGTCCCTATGGGTACAAAGATTGTTTTTATTGCTAACTAAAATTTTTAAAAGTTCATTCTCCCTTTTGGTTAATTGAACTTCACTTTTTGCAGCAGCATTAGTTAGTTTTTGATTACGATAATCAAGTTTAAAATCGCCTATTACTATTACTTCGGTTGTATCTCCAAGGAAATCGTTTTTATATATACGAGAAAAAATAGAGCGTATCCTTACCAAAAGTTCCTCTTCATCTATGGGCTTTTTAAGGTAGTCTACAGCCCCTAAAGAAAATCCTTTTAGCACATCAATTTTCATCGCTTTTGAAGTAAGAAACAAAAAAGGTAAGTTAGCATACTGCTCTTTAATTTTGGAGGCTAGCGTAAAGCCATCCATCACGGGCATCATAACATCAAGAATAACCAAATCTGTTGTTTTATGACTTAGATAATCTAAAGCTTCCTGACCGTTTTTACTCCAATGTACGGTAAAACCTTTCATTCCCAGGTATTCACTCAACAAATAACCTAAAGCTTCCTCATCTTCTACCAATAAAAGTTTAGCTTGCTCATCTTTCATACAAAGGGATTTTAACCGTTACTATTGTGCCAATATTTTCCTTACTATTTAAAGTTATTTCGCCATTATGCTTTTTTACTACGGTATGCGCATAATTTAAACCAAGACCAAAACCCTTTACGCCATGTAAATTACCTTGGTTGCTTCTATAGTACTTCTGAAAAACCTTATGAATATCTTTTTGCGGTATACCAACACCATTGTCTTTTACCTGTACAAACAAATAGTTATTCTTTTTAAAAGATTTTAATTCTATTTTCGGATTTTCCGCATATTTTTTTGCGTTATCTAAAAGGTTTTTGACAGTGTTTTCTAAATGAAAGGCTTCGCCTAAAATCTGATAATTTGCATCTTCTAAACTAAAAGTAAAGTCAACCTGCTCCAAAGAAACCAGGGCTTTAAATTCTTTACATAGTTTCTCAAGCACCGGCTTAAAATCTATAGGCTTTAATTGAAAAACATTTCTTTTTCTATCCATAGATGCTAATTCCAAAACCTTATCAATATGGTTACCCAACCTTTTGGTTTGTTGTGTTATAATATTTAAAAATGTTTTATCATCTCCTTCTGATTTTTCTTCTAGTATTTTGGTAGCCAGTTGTATAGAGTATACAGGGGTTTTTAATTCATGGGTAAGGTTATTTATAAAATCGTCTGTATTGGCTATAATTCGCTGTTGCCAATAAAACGTTCTAAACCCCCAAATGGTTATCAAAACAATACAAACCAAAAAAATTAAACTTGGTAGGGTTAACCCATTTAGCTTAGAAAGAAAATATCGATTCAAGTTTTTAAATTTTAAATTTAGATATACCCTCTCCCCTAGCACTTCTGGCAAGTAACCTTCTAGAGCCAAATTGTAATCATAGATTTTTACATCTTTATCAAACTGCTTAAAGGATTTTAAATAGGTATTTGAATCTTTATTTTTTAGTTGATACACAAAAGCAGCATCAATACCACTTTTCTCTAATTTGTCTTTAAGAAAGCCTTCAAAAAACAAGTGCGCGGATTGCGATAAAGAATCAGGAGTAGTAGTAAAAAACGTAGTGTCTTTCTGTACCGCACTGGCAATTAAATAGGTTAGTTTGTTCTCGGCGCTTAATTCTTCTTTTATTGCTTTGGATGCTGTTTCTACCTTTTTTCGAAACTGTACACTAGCAAGATTTAAACCTATACCCAAATACTGATATTGAACAATTGCCAAACCAATGAGCGAAATAATAAATACGGCTATAAAAAAAGTCTTTTTATTCATTACTTGCTAAGTAAATTAAAATTAAACAGATAGTAATTCAATTTTCTACTTAATTACCTTTTTTAATCTTTCATTAATCTTTGTTATACAACTGTTATCCTAATCTTGCTAACATCCCCATTAACTTTGTTTCAAGTTTAGTTTATTTAGAATTTAAAGAAATTAAGTGGCCGGTTCTTCCGGCCATTTTAAATTAGTCCACAAATGAAACCAGCTACCAACCCAACCACCTATATTTTACTATTACTATTAATTTGCGTACAATTAACAAATGCACAAGGCTGTGTAGCTATTAGGCATTTTTCCTCTTGCGTAGGAAACTCATTAGAAAACAATCTTTTAGGACCGGGTGATATACAGATAGGCTCTAATTACCGGTATTTTAAATCGTTTAGGCATTTTAGAGGAACAGAAGAAGAAGCAGATAGGGTTGCTAATGAAACCGAGGTTATTAACCATGCCCATGCTTGGGATTTTTTTATTACTTATGGTATAACGGATAGACTTTACGCTAGCGCTACCTTACCTTTTGTCATAAATACACGTTCTTCTTTATACGAGCATGGAAGAAATGAACGAAACACTACGTTCTCTAGAGGCTTAGCAGATGTACGCTTGGGTATAGGCTATTGGGTTTTTAATCCGGCTACCAATTCAAATGGAAATTTAGCCTTAGGATTGGGCGTAAAACTGCCTACCGGAAATTATAATGCTTCTGATATTTTCTATAATGTAGGGCCAGATGGCACACCGCAAGTAAGGCCGGTGGACCAAAGCATACAACCTGGCGATGGTGGCTTTGGTATAACTTTAGACTTTCAACTCTACAAAAAAGTTGCTACTGATTTCTATTTGTACGCCGGCGGATTCTACCTTATAAATCCAAGAGAGACCAACGGAACCCGAACATTTAGGGAAACTCTGTCTCCTATTTTGGAAAATGAATCCATTATGGCCGTTCCAGACCAATTTTCTAGCCGTTTAGGCTTAAGTTATACTGTTTCTCCTTCGTTTTCCACTTCTTTAGGAGCACGTTTTGAAGGTGTTCCGGTAAAAGATTTAATTGGTGGCAACAAAGGTTTTAGAAGACCAGGAAATGTACTTTCACTAGATCCTGGTTTAGCATATATGGCAAACAACTTAACCCTTAATCTTAATGTACCTATTGCCTTACGTAGGGATAGACCGCAAAGTGTAACCGATTTAGAGACGCAGATGGCAACTGGAAACCCAAGGAATGGAGATGCTGCTTTTGCTGACTACGCTATAAATTTTGGCATAACTTATCGCTTACCTAATAAAAAGGAAAATAGCACACCAGCTGTCCAAAGTCCGTTTTAGGTGGTTAACTTAAACTCCTCAACATCTGTAATGGTTGTTAAATCTGGGAGTTTTTCAGATTTGGGGTAGCAATACACAGCATTGGAATTTGCCTTGCTCATGTTTCGTACCGCTTCTGGTAATTCCTTTTCGTCCCTTGCCGGGTTTATTGGGCAATTAACCAAAAAAGGGTAACAATCGTCCCCAGAAAAATTAAAAATGTTCATGCTAATTCTTACCTCTCCTTTTTCGTCTTTATAAGATTGGAGTTGGTCTACTCCTGGCTTTTCAATAATGTTGGTTAAATAGTTATTTTCAATAGCTAAAACGGCAAATTTGGCTAGCTTATCATCAGAATAACCAAGGCCTTTACCGCTATAAGCAATTATGGCATGTGGTGCCTTGCGTTCTGCTTTTAAAAGCTTAATCACCGCTGTAGAATATAAATTATCACCGTTACAAACCGTAAACCTATTTTTCTGCAAAATGGGATACTGTTCTAAACACTGCTGTAATGCATCGGCAGTTCCTAAAGGTTTTTCTCTATTTGGTGGAATATGTTGAATGGCAAAATTCACGGTAAGGGTATTAAAACCCGGCTCATCTTTATAGGTTTTCAAAAAGTCTGTAAAACCACTAGTATCTTTTGAAGTTATCAGGTAAATATCCGTAATACCAGCTGCTAGCGCATTCTTCAAAAGGTAATACAATAACGGATTACCACTTTCACCTAAAGGAATAAGACTCTTGTGTAAGTTTTTTGCGGCATTTAATACTGACTCCGAAACCGATGCATTTTCAAGGCTTCTTTTCATACGTGAAGACGCACCGCCAGCCATGATTATCAAACTTTTATTCTCCATTATCCTTTCTTGGTTAAAATTACTTCATAGGCATCTTTTGCTCCCGCATCCTTAAATGCTGTAATAACCCTATCCTTTGTATTATCATCTACCATAGCTACCATACAACCGCCACCTCCAGAACCAATTGTTTTAGCCCCAAGTGCTCCAGCTTCTAATGCGGCTTGCATCATACTGTGCATTTTTTCTGGTGTATTTTGAATACGCTCGTAAAGAATTTTTTGGTGTGCATTCATTATCGTTGCCAGTTCTTTTAGATTTGAATTAGGTTCTTCTAATAATTTTTTCGCCCTTTTGGTTAATTGGTAATTATGTATTGCGGCATACCAATGATTTTGATATTCTTTAGAAACATGGTGTTTATACCTTTTATAATCTTCTAAGGTAGATTCTTGTATATTGAAATTGGGGTTTTTGTGTTGCACTTCTTTAATGGCATTTTCTTGATAAACCCTACCATTTTTAAGCACATTCATGGTTTGCTTTTTTAAACCAGACTCTGCAACTACTAATTGCCCTAGATTACCTGCAAGAACTTCACTTTTACTAGTCAAAGTATCTATGTAGATTAAATCCTGTTGGGCAATGGTATATTGATCCATTAAACCTCCTGGGTTATTAAAATATACTACCTCAACCTCGTATGCCCAATGTCCTATTTCAAAATCAGAAACCAGCAGAGGTTTTTCTTGTATTGCGATTAAAAAACGAATCCAAACAATGGTTAGCGCAGAAGAACTAGAAAGCCCTGCATTCACAGGAATATTACCCCAAATTTTAATAGAATAACCTTGCCGAAACCTAAGTCCTTTTTGTTTTAAAACGGCTAAGGAGGCCCTTAAAAAATCACCATTTTCCACGTCATTACTATCATCATCTAGGGCAATAGAAACAACCTCATTAATATCCAACAAATCCAACTTAAAAGAATTTGATTGGTTGGGAATTGCTTCTAGATTGATATACCTATCTATTGCACCCGCAATTACGGGTAAACCTAAATAGTCTTGATGGTCTCCAAAAAAACATACCCGAGCAGGTACTTTTATTTGAATCATTTTATGGGTTAAGGTATTATGGATAAAGGTAACGTATTCTTATAATTACCCCTGGTAAAATCTGGAAAAGCCTGAGGCATACCTTCTTCGGAAACCGATTTTTCACTCAACGGTGCAATGGCACTCCAGAAACAACCTTCATACACATTTTGATCTAACGGAAGGCCCTGCTGTAAACACTCTACAATTCGATACATCATAATACCATCCATACCACCATGACCACTATTTTTAGCTGTTTCGTTCAATCGTTTATAAAGTGGATGGTCATATTTTTCGTAAACAGCTTGTAATTTTTCTCCTTGAACCCAAGAATGATGGTCTTCTGTAATACCCAGCACACCACCTTCTAAAGCAATCCTTGTAGGAAACCCAGCTAAAGCTCCTTTAACTCCTTGAACCAAATTAAGTCTTGAGTATGGTCTTGGACTTGTTTCATCCCATTGCACCAGAACCGTTCTACCCAATTGGGTTTTTATGATGGATGTATTGATATCTCCACCCTCAAAATTTAATTGATTCCATTTATGATTTTCAGGATAATTTTCTTCTGCATACGCGTTACGACCTATTGAAGGACTCGAATAACTTACTAAACTTTTAAAAGTATCTGCTCCCCTACCCAAATTCATGTATTGGGCTACGGGCCCCAAACCATGTGTGGGATATAAATTTCCGTTTCTTTTAGCATAATGATGCGTGCGCCAAGAACCAGTTCCGCGTTCTTGTTCTTCCATCTGCCAACGCAGTTCGTGTATGTAAGCCGCTTCTGCATGTAACAAATCGCCTAACAAACCTTGCCTAACCATGTTTAGGAACAACAATTCGTCCCGGCCATAGTTAACGTTTTCCATCATCATACAGTGCTTTTTAGTTTGCTCGCTGGTATCCACAATGTTCCACATTTCTTTTAGGGTAACGGCAATAGGAACCTCAACAAAAGCATGTGCACCTTGCTTCATAGTTTCTATTGCCATAGGGGCATGATTCGCCCAATTGGTAGCAATAAAAACCACATCTGGTTTTACTTCTTGCAACATGCTTTTCCATCTGTCTTCCTCCCCCCAATATAATTTGCAAGTTTTGGTGTTTTCCTCACCAACAACTTCACTTAACCAACCCAATTTTTCATTTACCAAATCTTCATACAAATCGCTAATAGCAACTACCTCTGTATTGGGCAAGCCTGCAAAGAATTTTAAATGGGTGCCGCCCCTGGCACCAACGCCGATAAAAGCCGCTCGTACTTTTTTAAGGGGTGGAGCAGCAAAACCTCCCATATAAGTTGAAAACAAAGGCCGTGTGCTTTGTGCATTTATAGGATTAGCTATAAAAGAAGAAACCCCAACGGCAGCAGAAGCCATTGAGGTTTTTTGAATAAATTTTCTACGATTTATATTTTTCATGCCTTTAAATGTTCTTTAAAAAATTGCATTGTTCTACCCCATGCCAATTCAGCGGCCTCCCTATTGTACCTTGGAGTAGATGTGTTATGAAATCCATGATTTACATCTGGGTATACAAAAGCTTTGTATTGTTTGTTATGTTTTTTCAATGCTTCTTCATAGGCTGGCCAGCCTGCATTTACCCGCTCGTCTAATCCTGCAAATTGCAGCATTAAAGGCGCATTAATTTTGTCTATATCGTCTTTAGGTTGCCCACCATAAAATGGAACAGCAGCAGCTAAATCTGAAACTTTTACGGCCATCATGTTCGAAATCCATCCACCAAAACAAAAACCTACTACACCTATTTTACCAGAGCAATCTTCATGATTTTTAAGATAGTCAAAAGCTGCGATAAAGTCCTCCAACATTTCATTTCTATCTCGTTTTCTTTGCATGGCCCGGCCTTCATCGTCATTACCAGGGTAACCGCCTAAAGGGCTCAAGGCATCTGGAGCTAAAGTAATAAAGCCCTCCAACGCAGCTCTGCGGGCCGTATCCTCTATATACGGATTTAGTCCTCTGTTTTCATGCACAACTACTATACCCCCCAGTTTACCAGTAAATTCTTTTGGTTTAGACAATAAGCCTTTTATTGTACCACCCCCTTTAGGTGAATTATAGGATATCATTTTTGAGTCTAAATCTGGATTGTTAGGATTAACCAATAACGTATCCTTGTAATTGGGCATCATAAAACTCATAAGAGAAGCTACCGTTATACCACCAACTGCATACAGAGAAAGCTTTTCTAAAAATTCCCTACGTTGTAATTTGTTATGGGCATAATCATCATAGAGGTCAAATACCTCTTGCGACACATCTTCTCTTTTTAATTTTTTCATGATATGAATTTTTTAGTCCGCTGATTTGTATATAAACTCCACAATACGTTCTGCATTTATAAAACCCGTACCGTGCGTGGCATCCCATTCTTTTGACAGATTCATTTGTTGCGTTTCTTCTAGCGAATTACCGGCTTCTCTAGCCTTTTTAACGCGCTTTCTTAATTCAACTAACACGTTTTTATATTCTTCTAAATCAGTAATACTTGCTATACTACCGTGACCAGGAATTATTATAGTATTTTCATCTAGCATGCCAAGGGCCATGGTAACATTAGCAATTAAACCGTCTATATCACCTCCACTATTGATATCTATGTAAGGATACCTTCCTGCGAAAAAATTATCTCCCATGTGTATTACATTGGCTTCTGGTAAATAATAATAGGTGTCACCCTTAGTGTGTGCCGGATTTACATGCATAGCCAATAAACGCTTATCATCTCCTAAATACAGGGTCATTTTATCATTAAAAGTTATTACAGGATAGGCAGATTTAGAAGTTTTCTCATCTGCCTCTAATAATTCCCTAACATTTTCATGCGCAATTATTGTAGCACCGTTATTGGCCAAATTCTCATTACCGCCTGTATGGTCACCATGATGATGCGTATTTAAAACAAAGTTTATGGGTTTATCAGTGATTGTTTTAACGTGACTTACTATTTTATCAGTAAGTGGTTCAAATTGGTCATCAATTAGGTAAGCGGCCTCCTCACCTATAATTAAACCAATATTACCACCTGCACCGAATAGAACATAGATATTATCCGTAAGTTTTTCTGAAGTTATTTCTACTTCATCAAAATTACGTTGGGTATAGCCAACCGTAAAAACGGTACAGCAAATAAATAATAAAAGCTTTTTCATAGTTTATTTAGTTCCAAGCACCCTACTCATGAACAGTTCTTTATAAGCTCTGCCTATAGGCACTTTAATTTCGTTTTCTAGATAGATTAAATTTCCTGTGATTTTCACAATTTGTTTATTGTTAACAATATACGATTTATGAACTTGGCAAAACTGTAGTTCATTTAAATTAGTGGTCCAATATTTTAAAGGTTCTTGCGAAAGTATTTTCTGTCCATTCGTAAAAATTTCGGTATAATCAGAATCTGAATGAATGTATAGTATGGAGTCTATTTTTATTTTAATATGGTCGTGCCCAGATTTTACATAAATCTCGGTTGTGGTTTCTGTTGGCAACTCTTGGCTAGCAGGTATGGATGTAGTTTCCTTTTTAACAGAAACTTTGTTTACTGCTTGCAAAAAACGTTGAAAGGAAAAGGGTTTTAAAAGATAGTCTACCACATTTAATTCATACCCTTCCAAAGCATACTCAGAAAAGGCCGTAGTTAGCACTACCTGTGGCGGATTGCTCAAACTCTTTAGAAAGTCTAGCCCATTTATTTTTGGCAGATGAATATCCAAAAAAATCAGGTCTACTTGGTTGTTTTTTAAAAACTCAAGAGCCAATATGCCATCAGAAAACAAACCAACCAATTCTAAGGAAGAAACGTCTTCTATAAACTTCTTTAAAATACGTTGGGCCGGCGGCTGGTCTTCTATTATTATACAGTTTATCATACTAATCTGTTTCTAAATCTATCTGTAAATCCACCCGAAACTCATTGTCTTGTTCCGTAATTTTTAAAATGTGTTTATTAGGATAAAGTAATTGAAGTCTTTTTTTAACATTGGCCAAACCTATACCACTAGCTACTGAGTCCAGTCCTTGTACCGCTTCAAAATTATTAACGCAACTAAAGAATAGGGTGCTACCCTTAAGGTTTACATCTATGGCTATTTTTATATTGCTAGACTGTCCAGATTGGCTGTGCTTAAAAGCATTCTCTATAAAAACTATTAATATTAACGGTGCTATTTTTTGACCCGTCATACCATTGCCAACAGTAAAAACAACTTCACCCCTTTCTTCGATCTGAAGCTTATACAGTTTAATAAAGTTTGTTAATTGTTCCAGTTCCTTTTTTAGGGGAACAAAACGTTCTTTACTTTCATATAGCATATATCTTAAAACACCGCTCATTTCTAAAATTATCTCTGGGGTTTTAGAAGAACCTTCCAAAGCGTAGGAATATAGATTGTTTAGGTTGTTAAAAAGAAAATGTGGATTAACCTGTGAGCGTAAAAATTGAAGCTCGCTCTCGGTTATAGTGCTTTGTAATTCCTTTATTTTGTCTTGCTGTTGTATGGCATCCCAGGCAAACTTACCGCTAGTTAAAATGGTCATTACGGGTAGTATTCCAAATAAGGTATAGAATATTCCAGGAAAAGTGTTGGCCCGTTTGGTATTAGGGTACAATAAAGGTTCTAAAATCTTTTCTTCTAAAAGTATTAACATAGCCAAGACCATGCAAATAGAAACAAAAAACCAAAAGTATTTTTTAGTGTATAGAAATGTTGGCATTAAATAATAGCTCACAAAAACTGTGGCCAAAGCATACATCAAAAAAAACCATGCCCTATCTACCAAAAAAGCCTGATCAAACCAATTAAAGGCAAAAAAGATAAAAACTACAATATGTAGAATTAATTGAAAAAGAAGTTCTCTTTTGAGCATAATCTCATTTAAGTTAGGTAATCAAAGCTAGTTGAACTTGTTTTTATCCAAAAAAAGCAGGGTGTCAACAACACTGTTTTTCTGCCCAACAACATACAGGCTTAATGTTTTCTTAAATACTGTTGATAACGACTTAAATCCTGTCGTTCGCCGCAATATTTTTTTAAAGCCTTCTTTTTAAAGGCAATTTCGCATTGAAAAATTACCAAAATCTAAATTAACATCATGATTGCTAGATTATATTTATTATTGGGTCTATTCCTTTTAAGCGCAACAGCCATTAACGCCCAACAAACCAGACAATTAAAAGGAAAAGTTGTAGAAGAAGGAAACCAATATCCGGTTGCTTTTGCTACCATAATGATTGGTGATAATGATACCAAACAAGCGTTAACCGGAGCAACCACGGGAGAAGATGGCACCTTTAACTTTGAATTTACTGCAGATAACTATTATATAGAAGTTAGTTTTATCGGCTTTGAAAAAAAGATTATTCCCCAACCAAAAAACAACGACCAAGTTATAGACCTTGGTACAATTATACTGGCCCCAGATGCCCAACAACTAGAAGAGGTGGTAGTACAGGGCGAGGTTTCCCAAACAGAATTTAAGCTAGACCGCAGGGTATTTAACGTAGGTAAAGATTTAAGTACAACGGGGGCTAGTGCCCTAGAAGTATTGAACAATGTTCCTTCTGTAAACGTGAATATAGAAGGTGCTGTAAGTTTAAGGGGAAGCACTGGCGTACAAATGTTGATTAACGGAAAACCATCTATTCTAGCTAGTGACGAAGGCAATGCACTGGGTACCATTACAGCAGATATGATAGAACGTGTAGAAGTTATAACCAACCCTTCTGCTAAATATGATGCCGAAGGCACATCTGGTATAATTAATATTGTACTAAAAAAAGAAGAACGAAAAGGGCTAAATGGTTCCTTATCTGTTAATACCGGAGCACCTAACAACCATAGCTTGGGACTAAGCCTTAATAAAAGAAGTGAAAAATTCAATTTGTTTAGTCAATTAGGAGCCGGGTATAGAGAGCTACCAAATGATGTTGAGTCTATTAACCGAGATTTAACGGATAACAGTAGCATCAACTCTTTTGGCGAAGAGTTTAGAAATGAAACGTTTTATAATTTTGTTCTAGGTGCGGACTATTATGTAGACCCCACAAGTGTAATTACTTTATCCGGTAATGTAGCTTTAGAAATAGAAGACCAACCTTCTACCACCAATTTTGCAGCATTTGACGGCAACAATACCCTTACAAGTCAATGGCAGCGAACCGAGGTAACCGAGGCCACTAACCCTAAATTCCAGTACGAGTTTCAGTATAAAAAAGATTTTGAAGACAATGAAGACCATGACCTTCTATTCAGCGCATTAGGTAACTTTTTTGGTAAAGACCAATCCTCAGATTTTTTAGATGAGACCATTTCTGGCGAGGACCGGGACAATAGTCAAAAAACTAGAACAGACTTCAAAGAATCCGTTTTCACCTTTAAACTAGATTATACCAAACCATTTTCTGAAAAATGGACCATGGAAACCGGGTCTCAATATGTTATGAACGACGTTAGCAACGACTATGAGGTAGAAAATTTGGTGAATGGTGAATTTGTGACCGACCCTGGTCTTACCAATATTTTTGAATTTGACCAAAAAGTATTGGCCTTCTATGGTACAGGTGCCTACGAAGGAGAAAAATGGGGGCTCAAAGGAGGGTTAAGAGTAGAAAACACAGATTTAAACACGCTTTTGACCAATAACAACCAAGCAAACGACCAAAACTATACCAACTTCTTTCCAAGCGCGCATACTTCTTACAAATTTTCTGAACGCGTTTCTTTACAAGCAGGTTACTCAAAACGGATATACAGACCAAGGTTATGGGATTTAAATCCCTTTTTCAACATTAGAAACAATTTTAATATTAGACAGGGAAATCCAAACCTCTTACCAGAATTTACAGATTCTTACGAACTAACGTCTATTTTCTTTGTTGGTAAAACCGCTATGAATTTTGGCGTTTACTACAGAAAAACTACAGATGTTATTGAGCGTATCTCATTCTTTGAAAACAATGTAAATACTACTAGACCAGAAAATATTGGTACTAACGACGCAACAGGTGTAGAATTCAATACCAAATACAGCCCGGCAAGGTGGCTAACTTTTAACTTAGACCTTAACTATAACAGCTTTAAAAGGGAAGGTACCTTTGAAGAAACTGTTTTTGACTTTAGTGCGGATCAATGGTCTTCCAAGCTAAATACCAAAATAAAATTACCGCTAGACATAGATATGGAGGCAACAGGTAACTATAGATCTAGTTACCAAACCGTACAAGGGCAAGTGGCAGAAAACATTTTTATGGATTTAGGGATAAGAAAGAAATTATTAAAAGGTAGAGCCGTATTAAATATGAGTGTCCGAGATGTATTTGCATCTAGGGTCTTTGAAAATACCATTGCCCAAAATGATTTTGAAGTGTACAACCGCTCACAGCGTGGTAGGTTTATTTCATTTGGATTTAGTTACGGATTTGGCAAAGGTGAAGCCATGGAATTTTTTGGAGCAAAACGGTATTAAAACCAAAATCTACCATTTTATAATTTGACATGTCAACTAAGAATTTATCAATAAATAAGTTATTTAATTAATGATTATCTAAATTAGCTATCTGAATTCTGCACATTTAATTCCAACTAACTAAACTCAAATAATGAATCCAATAAAAAAGGTACTACTGCTTTCTCTCCCTTTAGCTGTATTCTCTTGCGGTCCTAAATGGTCAGAAGAGGCACAAGACGGCTACCAACTAGTTAAAAATAAGGATGGTGCCACATTAGGTTATCATAATAAATCTGGGGTACAACTACTTACCGTAGACCATTTGGCATTCAAAGATTTAAACCAAAATGGGAAATTAGATACATACGAGGATTGGAGACTACCCGCTGAAGAAAGAGCAAAAGATTTGGCCAGCCAAATGAGTATTGAACAAATTGCAGGTTTAATGCTTTATAGTGCACACCAATCAATACCTGGTGCGGCCAAAGGTTTTGGAGCTTCTACCTACAATGAAAAACCATTCCCGGATAGCGGAGCACAGGCAGGAGACCTCTCTGACCAACAAAAGCAGTTTTTAACGGATGATAATCTACGCCATGTACTAATAACCCGTGTAGAAAGCCCTAAGGTGGCCGCCCAATGGAACAATAATGCACAAGCCCACGTAGAGGGTATTGGCTTGGGTATTCCTGTAAATACGAGTTCTGACCCTAGACATGGCAGTGATTCCTATGCAGAATATAATGCCGGAGCTGGAGGTACCATTTCCATGTGGCCTAGCACTTTAGGGCTAGCGGCCAGTTTTGACCCAGATTTAATGGAAACCTTTGGTAACATAGCTTCGCAAGAATATCGTGCCTTAGGTATTGCAACTGCTCTATCCCCTCAAATAGATTTAGCAACCGAACCTAGATGGAGCCGTTTTGATGGCACTATGGGAGAAGACCCAAAATTGGCTACAGATTTAGCAAGGGCATATGTAGACGGTTTCCAAACCACAGCTGGTAAAGGGTGGGGTATGCAAAGTGTAAACGCAATGGTAAAACATTGGCCAGGTGGTGGTCCAGAAGAAGGAGGTAGAGATGGACATTTTGGATATGGCGCTTACGCAGTATATCCTGGAAATAACATAAAAGACCACATGATGCCCTTTTTAGAAGGTGCTTTTAAGCTAAAAGGGGAAACTAAATCTGCTACGGCGGTTATGCCATACTATACCATATCAGATGGGCATGGAGAAGCCGTGGGTAATGGCTATAACCAATATTTAATTACCGAATTACTAAGGGAAAAATATGGATACGATGGTGTCTTGTGCACAGATTGGGGAATTACAAAAGATGTATCTGCCATAGATAAATTTGAAGGAAAACCTTGGGGAGTAGAAACCTTAACCGAAGCAGAAAGACATTACAAAGCTATTGAGGCCGGAATGGACCAATTTGGCGGTAACAATGATATGAAACCTGTTCTTGCAGCCTATAATATGGGGATTAAAGAACATGGAGAAGAGAAAATGCGAGCACGTTTTGAAACTTCCGCAGTACGCCTTCTACTGAACATTTTTAGAACAGGGCTTTTTGAAAATCCCTATTTAAATATAGCCGCTACGGAGAAAACGGTTGGTAAACCAGAATTTATGCAACAAGGCTACAATGCACAATTGCGGTCTATAGTAATGCTTAAAAATAAAGCCAACAGTTTACCGGTAGCGGAAAAAAAGAAAGTATATGTGCCAGAAAGATATGTGGCACCTAGTGTTAACTGGTGGGGAATTGTGACCCCTGAACGTATTGAACCTGCATTTAACATGGAGGTAGTTGCCAAATATTTTGAGATAGTAGACAGTCCGGATGCGGCAGACTTTGCATTGGTGGGGATAAAAAGTCCAGATGGTGGCACAGGCTATAACAAAAAAGATTTGGAAAATGGTGGTAACGGATACATACCAATTAGCCTTCAATACGATACGTATACCGCAAATGACGCTAGGGAAACCAGTATTGCCGGTGGCAGTCCTCTAGAAGATTTTACCAATAGAACGTATAAAGGAAAAACCGTAACCGCTAGAAATACCAAAGACATGGATATGGTAAATGACACCAAACAAAAAATGGGCAACAAACCGGTAATTGTAGTGGTGCATGTTAGTAAGCCCATGGTATTTTCAGAAATAGAGCCTAATGCAGACGCTATTTTGGTGCACATGGGTGTTCAAGACCAAGCTATCCTAGATATAATTGCAGGAAAAAGTGAACCTTCTGCTTTATTACCTTTTCAAATGCCAGCAAATATGAAAACGGTAGAATTACAATTTGAAGATGTACCCAGGGATATGGAACCTTATGTGGATGCTGAAGGAAACAGCTATGACTTTGCGTTTGGTTTAAATTGGAAAGGGCAAATTTCTGACGACAGAACCAATAAATATGGCACTAAATAAACCATAACTAGTTATGCGGAAAGCAAAGAACTTAGCAATACTATTCTTATGGTTGGTAATTACACCAACTATAGCCCAAAAATCAAATGGCGACTATACTTTGGTAGTCGAAGGTTTTGACTGGGGACCGGCTACCAGTAAAGTAATACTTCATTTATCAGATACTACCTCTGTTGCAAATTCAACTGATTTTGAAATTAAGGTTAAAAGAACATCTGATTGCTTGCCTGCGGACTCGCCTAGGGCCAATGGCGATTTAGCTATAGTTACCGCCTATGTATCTGATGAAAAAGGAAACCGTTTAGCTAATGGTAAAAACATTACGCTACATACCGCAGTGGGCCCACATCTACCTATAGGCTCACCTATATTATACTTTTTTACGGAGGATTGTAGTGGTAACCAATGGACCAATTATGAACTTACTGTTACCAACAAGGTAAACAACACTGTTTGGAACAATGAAACTAAACGGATATTGCCGCTAGTAGATGAGTTCGATTTAACTGGTAAATTCCAATCAAACAATGCTGAATTAACTTATGCCGCTTATACGCCTAAAACTACTACCGATAAAAAACCCTTGATAATTTGGCTACATGGTGGAGGCGAAGGTGGTACCGACCCAAGTATTGTACTTTTAGCCAATAGAGCCGCTAACTATGCTTCTGATAAAATACAGCAAATTTTTGGAGGCGCTTACGTATTAGCACCACAAACCCCAACTAGATGGATGCATGGTATTTCTGGAGAAACCACCACGGGCCAAGAACCAGATATTTATAGTGAAGCACTCATGGCCCTATTCAACGATTTTATAGAAAATCATCCAGACATTGACACCAGCAGAATTTATGTGGGCGGTTGTTCTAATGGCGGTTATATGACCCAGGAATTGTTGTTAAACTATCCAGATTATTTTGCAGCTGCTTATCCATCTGCCTTGGCCTTTTTTAACGAGCATCTTACAGATTCAGATATTAATACCCTAGCAAACCAAGCTATCTGGTATATGCACTCTAAAGATGACCCCATTACTAAGGCAGCATTAACCGTAATACCTACTTATAATAGACTTATTGATGCAGGCGCAAAAGATGTGCACTTATCCCTATACGACCATGTGGTAGATTTATATGGTGTTTATGGTGGTGATGATTTTCATTTAAACGGTCATTTTTCATGGGTTTACAGTCATAGAAATCATTCTCAAAAGAAAATAGATGGCAAAACCATCACCGTAATGGAATGGCTGGCTCAGCATAAAAAATAATACTAGACTATTAGTATACCAAGGGTTTTGGTTTTGTTACCAAAACCCTTTTTCTTTTTCAATTTGTCATAAATAATAATCTATCCCTGAATTAAAAACGTTTCCAGAAAATGCGCCTTACCTTAGCGGCTTAATAGTTAACTACACAGTTTGAAAAAGGCTTTTCTTTTTATGCTTGTTAGTACTTTGGCCTTTACAGGAATGAACACCATGGTAAAGTACTTAGCCCATTTACCAACCTTTCAAGTGGTTTTTTTTAGGGGATTGGGCACGTTGGCCATAACATCTGGATTGCTATACCATAAAAAAATACCTTTTTTAGGTAATAACAGGATATTATTAATTACAAGGGCTTTTTTAGGACTAACTGCCATGAGTCTATATTTTATGTCCTTAAAAGAATTACCCGTAGGTACGGCTGTATCCCTTAGGTATGTATCTCCAATATTTGCTGCTATCTTTGCCGTATTTCTTTTAAAAGAAAAATTAAGGCCTATTCAATTATTCTTTTTTGCCATGGCTTTTGGCGGTGTATTGTTCTTAAAAGGATTTGACCCCAATATTAACTTAAAGGGTTTTATACTAATTTCTTTTGCTGCCCTATTTAGCGGCTTGGTTTATGTTTCCTTACGAAAGATAGGTAAGTCCGAACATCCGCTAGTTGTGGTAAATTACTTTATGTTCATTACAGTTCTTGTTGGCGGTATACTCTCTATTTTTAATTGGCAAGCCCCTACACCTAAAGAGTGGTTAATTTTACTGAGCTTGGGGTTCTTTGGGTATATTGGCCAGATTTTTATGACTAAAGCATTTCATTGGGCACAAACTAATTTAGTAGCCCCGTTAAAGTACTTAGAAGTAGCTTTTACCATGTGCGTAGGGGTTTTATTCTTTGGAGATGAATATACGCTTCTAAGTTTTGTAGGCTTATTTTTTATAGTAACGGCATTGGTACTAAATACGTTGATTAGAAAAAAATAACGGCCCAAATAGTAAAATTTGAGCCGTTAGAAAATATAATTTTAAATTTTGCATCAACCTAAATTAGCTAAACTCTTTTCTAAAGTTTCTATTTTAGCTTCTGCATCGGCTGCTTTTTTACGTTCTATTTCTACCACCTTTTCTGGCGCATTGTTTACAAAACGTTCGTTACTCAATTTTTTCTGAACAGATTTTAAGAAGCCTTTGGTATAGTTTAATTCCTGCTGAATTTTCTCTTTCTCTGCTTCTATATCTATCGCGCCAGCAATAGGAATAAAATATTCATTACTTTTAACCCTAAACGTCAACGCCCCATCTACAGATGCTTCTACTGCTGATATTGTTTCAATATTGCCTAACTTTTGGATAATGGCATTCATACTATCAGATGTACCAGACTGATTCAAAATAGACAGCTCCAAAACATCTTTATTGGGAATATTCTTATCCTTACGTATGGTTCTAATACCTGCAATTACCTCAGCAGCGAAGGCAAACTCTTCTATAATTGTATCATCAAAACTATTTTTAGAAGGCCATGCAGCCACACAAAGTGCCTCTTTGGTATCGCGCTCCGCTATATGTTGCCATACTTCTTCCGTTAAGAATGGCATAAAAGGATGCAATAACTTTAAGTTATCCTCCAAAATACCAATAACCTCATCAAAAGTTTTTTGGTCTATGGGTTGTTGGTAAGCAGGTTTAACTATTTCTAGCAACCAAGAACTATAATCATCCCAAACCAATTTATAGATAGCCATTAAGGCATCAGAAATACGGTATTTGCTAAAATGGTCTTCTATCTCTACCAATACCTGTTGGTAACGAGCTTTGTACCAATCTATACCAATACGCGCAGCTTTGGGCTGTGGTATGTCTGCAACCTCCCAACCTTTTACCAATCTAAAGCCATTCCAAATTTTATTGGCAAAATTAGAGCCTTGCTGGCATAGGGCTTCATCAAACAATAAATCGTTACCCGCTGCAGAGCTCAACAATAAACCAACACGAACGCCATCAGCGCCAAACTGCTCTATCAATTTTAAAGCGTCTGGCGAGTTACCTAAAGATTTGGACATTTTTCTACGCTGCTTATCACGCACCAAACCTGTTAAATACACATTCTCAAACGGCCTTTTATCTCTAAACTCGTACCCAGCTACAATCATTCTAGCCACCCAAAAAAACAAAATATCTGGACCGGTTACCAAATCGTTTGTAGGATAATAGTAGTTTATTTCTTCGTTCTCTGGCTCTAATATGCCTCCGAAAACACTAATTGGCCATAACCAAGAAGAGAACCAAGTATCTAAAACATCTGGGTCTTGTTTTAAGTCGGCAGCACTTAAATTTGCGTTCCCAGAAGCCTCTTTTGCTAACTGTAATGCTTCTTCCGCAGTTTCTGCAACCACAAAATCTTCTTTACCATCGCCATAGAAATACGCTGGTATTTGCTGCCCCCACCACAACTGTCTAGAGATATTCCAATCACGAATATTCTCCATCCAATGGCGATACGTATTTTTAAACTTATCTGGAAACAATTTTACATCGCCAGACTCCATAACGGCTTCTAAAGCTGGCTTAGAAAGGTCTTCCATGTTAAGAAACCACTGATCAGACAAACGCGGTTCTATTACCGCTTTGGTACGTTCAGAAGTACCCACTTTATTTAAGTGCTGCTCCGTTTTTACTAAATAGCCTTTTTCTTCTAGCTCTTTTGCAATCTCTTTACGCACCACAAAACGGTCTTTACCTTGATAATGTAACCCAAAAGAATTTAGACTAGCATCCTCATTAAAGATGTCTATAACTTCTAAATTATGCTTCTCGCCAAGATTTTTATCGTTCTCATCATGAGCAGGTGTAACTTTTAAGCAACCTGTACCAAACTCCATGTCTACATATTCATCCTCAATAATTGGGATTACTCTACCAGAAATAGGCACAATGGCCTTTTTTCCTTTTAGGTGGGCATATCTTTCATCATTGGGATTGATACAAATAGCCGTATCGCCCAAAATAGTTTCAGGTCTTGTTGTTGCAATGGTTACCTTTTCATCGGACCCCTCAATTTCGTAAGCCAAATAATATAAAAGTCCATTTCGCTCCTCGTAAATTACCTCTTCATCAGATAAAGTAGTCTTTGCCTCTGGATCCCAATTTACCATTCTGTAGCCACGGTAAATAAGTCCTTTTTTATATAAGTCTACAAATACCTTAATTACAGAAGCAGACATATCATCGTCCATAGTAAACTTGGTACGCTTCCAATCACAAGAACAGCCTAGTTTGCGTAATTGTTTTAAAATAACGCCACCATACTCGTTGGTCCAATCCCAAGCATGCTTAAGAAAATCTTCTCTTGACAAAGTAGCTTTATCTATACCTTCTGCTTTAAGTTTGGCCACTACTTTTGCCTCTGTAGCAATAGAAGCGTGGTCCATACCTGGCACCCAACACGCATTTTTACCTTGCAAACGCGCTTTTCTAATTAACACATCTTGTATGGTATTATTTAACATGTGCCCCATGTGCAATACTCCCGTTACATTTGGCGGTGGTATTACTATGGTGTACGGCTCCCTATCATCTGGTGTAGATGTAAAAAAATCTTGGGATTCCCAGTACTTATACCAGCGCTCCTCTACCCTATTGGGCTCATATTTGGATGGAATTTCCATTTTCGGTATGATTATTGTTTAAATTAAAATGGATTGGTCAACAAAAAGAAAGCCACAACAAAATTTAACATATAGCTTTCTAGATTTACCAATCCGCTGAATACGAAACAAAAATAAGTAACGTTATTACATTACAAAAGAATTTTGGAGGTAGGTTTAAATAGCCTACTTTTGAATTTACCCAAAACTAAAAAAATGAAGAAAGTATTACTTTTAATGTTTGTTGGTCTTTTGGCCATGAGTGTAAAAGCCCAGGACAAAACAGCGAAAATTGAATTTAAGTCTGAAACGATTGATTATGGTGACATTGCGAAAGGTAGCGATGGTGTTCGCGTTTTTAAATTTACCAACACAGGAGATGCTCCTTTGGTAATTAGCAATGTTAGGTCTAGTTGCGGTTGTACTATTCCTAAAAAACCAGATGCACCTATTTTACCGGGTGATGAAGGAGAGATTCAAGTAAAATATGACACAAAACGTGTGGGCCCAATAAGAAAGGCAATCACCGTAACTTCTAATGCGGATACACCAACTAAGGTTTTAAAAATCAAAGGAAACGTAAAAGCAGAAGGAGCTAAATAATTTTAAGTAATTTGTTTACTTTATCAAAAGCCTTGACAAATGTCAAGGCTTTTTGTTTTTGAATACATCTTCTACAACAAAAGAAAATTTCTTGTCATCATTGTATCGTTCTATCATTAGCTTTACCCTTTTACCTTTCCTTTCGTTTAGCATCTGCAATACTTCCTGTAATTTGTAGTTGTGCACTTGCCTACCATTAACAGATAAAATCACATCTCCTTTTTGCAGACCTGCTCTTTCTGCAGGGCTACCAGCACGTATACTAGAAACCACAATTTCTGGTACCAAACTTAATCTGGTTTGGTTGTCCATAACAATTTGCACGTTACCAAAAGAATCATTGTGTTCTGCCTTTACCCTACCTCTAGAATCTGCTATTCTTTCTGCAATGTATCTTACTCCGTTATGCTGTAAGGTTATGCCAGATAAATTGTATTGATAAGGTTTATTAAAGTTACTGTTCTTGGTAAAGTAGACTGCACTATTTTTATAGTCAAAAATTAGATTGAACCGTTTTAAAACCTCTCCACCTAAACTTCCGTTTCGTTCTCCCAAATTAGAAATTGCCTGGAAAGAAGTTTTGTATGGAAATGCCGTCTTAGTTTCTTCAAGAAAAAATTCGCCTATTTTAATTCCTTTTATCTTGGAACGTTTACCATAGATTTCTCCATTGAGGCCTTGTCCTAAAAATTCTTCAAAATGTTTTTTAGGCAAATCTATACCCTTTATTGAATCTTTAAAAAGCCACAAAGCATCACTGCTACCGGTATCTATCAACAATTTTACTGGAACCTCCCTATTGCTCTCCCTTACAATACTGGCGTGTAAAAATGCCTTTTTATGTTCTATGGCCAGGGGTAATTTCTGTGCTTTCTTGGGCACCTTAAACCCTGCGTTGTTGTTGTACAGTTTTATTATAGATTTCCCATAATTTACTTCTACCACAAAATCACGAAAAACGTCGAACCCAATAATGCCATGTACGGGCACACCTAGGGCAGGTGAAAGATTTAAGTCTTTATCCAATACCACAAATAGGGATTGGTCCGTATTAGTTGCCGTACCAATTTTAAATTGATTATGAGCACTACGTAGCGCTTCAATTGGTTCGCCCTCGCCCAGACCTTTTAAGGTAATAGTAGTAACATTATTTAGTTGAATGGAATCTTGGTCTGATAAATTAAATAATATAGGAGCGCTAACACCAGAATCTAACATAAACGTAAGTTTGGCCCCGTTTAAAGTCACCGGCACCAAGATTACATTATTAATTTTTTGAAATTTTATACGCTCAACCTTCTTGTGCTTATCCAAACTAAAATGTTGCGCATTTATGCTAGAAGCAAACACCAAACCTAGAAATACAAAAAACCCTATAAATCGATTCAAAATACTTGCAGTTAAACAGTTATAGCTGCAATAAGTTAAGATTAATATTTCAATTTTACACCAAACGGTAGCTTAACGGCATTACTAAATCTTAATCTTTAATGTTGTTATACTCACATTGTTTCGCCATTTTTGCAAAAAATTAGACTATGCCCAAAATATCACAAAAAGGCTTAAATATGCCCTCTTCACCAATTAGAAAATTGGTTCCATTTTCGGAAAATGCCAAGAAGAAGGGGGTAAATGTGATTCATTTGAATATTGGCCAGCCAGATATTAAAACTCCAGAAGTGGCCTTAAATGCGGTAAAGAATATGAATTTAGATGTTCTTGCATACAGCAGAACAGAGGGTTCAGAAGAATATAGAACTAAAATTGCGGCCTACTATAAGCAGCACCAGATAACTGTTTCCGCAGAAGATATTATAGTAACAACGGGGGGATCAGAAGCACTTTCTTTTGTAATGGGTGCTATTATGGACCAAGGAGATGAAATAATAATTCCTGAACCTTTTTACGCTAACTATAATGGATTTGCCACCAACAATGGTGTTACCGTTGTACCTATTTTATCTAGCATTGAGAACAACTTTGCCTTACCACCCATTGCCGAGTTTGAAAAACTGGTAAGTGCCAAAACCAAGGCCATATTAATTTGTAACCCAGGAAACCCAACTGGCTACCTTTACACCAAGGAAGAAGTTGAAGAACTGGCACAACTAGCCAAAAAGCACGACCTATTTATAATTGCCGACGAAGTTTATCGTGAATTTGCTTACGACGGCAAAAAACATCATTCTATCTTAAGTATTGAGGGTATAGCAGAAAATGCCATTATGGTAGATTCCGTATCTAAAAGATACAGCATGTGTGGTGCTAGAATTGGTTGTGTTGTTTCTAAGAACAAAACTTTAATGCAAGCCATAATAAAATTTGCCCAAGCTAGATTATCCCCCCCAACTCTGGCACAAATAGCTAGTGAAGCAGCATTAGAAACGCCTAACAGTTATTTTACCGCTGTAAAAGAAGAATACGTTTCTAGAAGAAATTTATTAATAAAAGGTTTAAAGGAAATTCCAGGTCTTTCCGTTGCCGAACCTAGCGGTGCATTTTATTGCATAGCAGAACTACCCGTGGAGGATACTGACGATTTTGCCCAGTGGCTTTTAGAATCGTTTGAATTAGATGGAAATACCGTAATGGTAGCTCCCGCCTCTGGCTTTTATGCAACCGAAGGCAAAGGAAAAAACCAAATACGAATTGCGTATGTTTTGGAAGAAAAAGAACTAGTAAAGGCCATTACTATATTAAAAGAAGCTTTAAAACAATACCAACAAGCGTGAACATTGAAGAAAACAAATCTTTAAAACCTTACAACACCTTTGGCATTGACGTGAACGCGCGTTTTTTTCTAGAGGTAAATACGGTATTACAGCTACAAAAGGCATTGCAACTATCCGCATATCCCAATTATTTTATACTTGGTGGCGGTAGCAATATGTTGCTACTAAAGAATATTGAAGATTTGGTTTTACACATAAATCTTAAGGGAATTACCGTAATAGAAGAGGATCAAGATAGGGTAATTGTTAAGGCAATGGCTGGTGAAAATTGGCACGAATTTGTTCAATGGACCTTGAAACAAGACTATGGTGGCCTAGAAAATCTTTCGTTAATCCCTGGTAATGTAGGTACTGCACCAATACAAAATATAGGTGCTTATGGTGTGGAACTTAAAGATAGCTTTGTAAGCTGCGAAGCCATGCATATAGAAAGTAAAGAATTAGAAGAATTTTTTATAGAAGATTGTGAATTTGGTTACAGGGATTCTGTTTTTAAAGGAAAGAAAAAAGGGCAATATATTATTACAGCAGTAAAATTTAAATTAACCAAACACAACCATCAATTACACACCCATTATGGTGCTATTGAAGCAGAGTTAGAAAAACTTAATATTGTTTCGCCTACCATAAAAGATGTTTCTAATGCCGTAATAAACATTAGGAAAAGTAAATTACCAGACCCCAAGGAAATTGGAAATAGTGGTAGTTTTTTTAAAAACCCCGTAATTTCTAAAAAAACGTTTACTGCATTTATCAAAAAAAACAAGAACGCACCATACTATGAGTTAGAAGACGGCACTTATAAAATACCTGCAGGTTGGCTAATAGAACAATGTGGATTTAAAGGAAAACGATTTGGAGATGCAGGCGTTCATAGCAAACAAGCCTTAGTTTTGGTGAACCATGATAACGCTACGGGAAAGGAAATTTTGGATGTAGCCATGAAAATACAACGTTGCGTTAAGGATAATTTCAATATTACTATAGACCCAGAAGTCAACATCATAAAATAACCCCAGCAACAAGACTGCCACTGGGGTTATACCAAACCAAACTAACCAAAAATTTAATATCTTAAAAGTAACTTCTCTTTAGAATAGCTACCGTTGTAATGTATTTTTTTACTTTAGCACTATTGGATATACGGGAGAAAATTACGTTTGGATGTTTTAAATTGAATTTTTTCTGATTTTTTTTCCAAACTATGAGTAAACTACTGGAAAATCATATTGTAGAGTTATTAGAAGAGCGTAATGAAAAAGCCATGTCTTTACTATACGATAATTATGCGGACACCCTCTTTGGGGTGGCCTATAAAGTTGTTAAAGACGAAGAACTAGCCCAAGACGTTGTACAGGAAAGTTTTATTAAAATCTGGAAAAAATCAGATTCTTATGATTCCTCCAAAGCAAAATTATTTACGTGGCTGTTTCGTATAACCCGCAATACGGCAATAGACAAATTAAGGAGTGTTAGCACAAAATCCGATAAGGAAATCCAAATTGATGTTTCTGACGTATATAATGTAGGTGAACAAAGTATAAGACCGGAGTTTTTAGACGTAAAAGAACATCTAGATAAAATAGAAGAAAAATACAGAATTGTATTAGAGGCGCTTTTCTTTGAGGGTATGACCCAACAAGAGGCCAGTGATGAACTAGATATTCCTTTAGGAACCATAAAATCCAGATTAAAAATTGGATTAAGAGAAATGAGAAAAATTTATGGGTCCCCAGCTCTTGTACTATTTATAATTTTAATGTTATGAAAAACAAAATACACGATTTTTTAGACAGCGATTTACTAGAACGCTATCTATTGGGTGAGACCGATAACTTAGAAACTGCTAAGACAGAGCGGTACATAGCAATGTACCCAGAGGTTAGAAAAGCTTACGATGAACTACAAGATAATTTGGAAGCCTACGTTAAACTGCATGCCATAAAGGCTCCAGAAGGTCTTAAAGAAACCATACTTCATAAAATTAGCAAGCAAAAGAAGCGTAATAGTAAATTCTATCGTTTTGCTATTGCAGCCAGTATAGTTGCCTTGTTGTTTGCTGGTTCTGCATTCTTTTTCTACGATCAAAATCAAGATTTAATGGAGAAGAATACAATTGTTAACAACAAAATCAAAACCTTGGAAATGGATATGCGCTTAGAGCTAGAAGATATCCGTAACCAATATATTGTACTAAATAACCCCAACACTAAAAGATTAAACATTAGGGGTAACAAAAAGGCACAAGAACTAAAAGCTGTGGCCTATGTAAATCCGGTTAAAAAGCTATCCTACATAAACGTGAGCCATCTGCCACAATTGCCAGAAGAGCAGTGTTATCAAATGTGGGCAGAAGTAAATGGCGAAATGGTAAACTTAGGTGTTATAAAACAATTTGACGATAAGGAAAAACTACTGGCCCTACCCTATGCAGATCAAGCTGTAGGCTACATAACTATTGAGCCTAAAGGAGGTAATTTAGCGCCCAGTGTAGAAAACATTGTCGCAGACATCAAATATTAAAATAATTTAAAACCGGAAGACATCTTCCGGTTTTTTTCTGCTATTGCTTATTTTTGTACAAATTTTCAGATATGAAATTAGTACTACTTACAGTTGGATTATTAGCATTAGCCTTCGCCGGTATTGCTATAAAGATTTGGGGAAAGAAAGATGGTAAGTTTGCTGGTACCTGTGCTAGTCAAAGTCCGTTCTTAAACCAAGAAGGCGAAGCTTGCGGATTTTGTGGTAAAACACCAGACGAACAAGATTGTAAGAAAGATTCCGTTATACAAGCCTAGAAACCTTAGAATCCAATTTTTTGAGCGACTCTCATTTTGATTTACAGCAAACCATTGCTCAAGCAAAGAAAGGTCAGCAAATAGCTTTTTCTTTGTTATTGGATAAATACTGGGGACAGGTATACGGGTTTCAATTAAAACGCACCGAAAATGAGAATGACGCGGAAGACATCACGGTGCAAACCTTTTCAAAAGCTTTTGATAAAATCCAAACCTATGACGAAAAATATGAGTTTGGTACTTGGTTGGTAACCATTTCTAAAAATCTACATGTAGATTTACTTAGGAAAAAGAAAAGAAACGTTTTAGATGGTAAAGACACTGGAAAACCAGAAGAGGTAAATAGCATTTTAGACAATAGCCCAACAGCAGAGGACGCTCTTATTATAGAACAAAATTTAGCAACCTTACTGGCCAATATCAAAAAGCTAAAACCACATTACCAACAGGTAATACAGCTCAGGTTCTTTAATGAGATGAGTTACGCAGAAATTGCCACAGAATTAAACGAACCTATAAACAGAATTAAAGTAAAATTACTCCGCGCCAAAAAATTACTTTCTGAAATAATTACAGATAGCAAATAGACTTAGACAAAATGGGGTTCCCATTGCCTTTTCGTATATTTGTAAGCTAAATAGTTGTTATGTCCACAGAAGTTGCAACACACGTAATACCGCCTAAAAAAGGTAAACCAAAATGGTTAAGGGTAAAACTACCTACAGGCAAAAAATACACCCAATTAAGGGGCTTGGTAGACAAGTATGACCTACACACCATTTGCACCTCTGGAAGTTGCCCCAACATGGGCGAATGCTGGGGAGAGGGTACCGCTACTTTCATGATTTTGGGCAATGTATGTACAAGGTCATGTGGATTCTGTGGTGTTAAGACAGGTAGGCCAGAAAACGTAGATTGGGAAGAACCAGAAAAAGTGGCTAGATCTATAAAAATTATGAAAATTAAACATGCGGTACTAACCTCCGTGGACCGTGATGATTTAAAAGATATGGGATCTATAATCTGGGCAGAAACAGTAAATGCCGTTCGCCGTATGAACCCAAATACTACCCTAGAAACATTAATACCGGATTTTCAAGGAATAGAAACCCATTTAGATAGAATTTTATCGGTTGCACCAGAAGTTATTTCGCATAACATGGAAACCGTAAAAAGGCTAACAAGGGAAGTACGCATCCAAGCAAAATATGAGAGAAGTTTGGGCGTATTAAAATATCTGAAAGACAACGGTGCCCACAGAACCAAATCTGGTATTATGTTAGGTTTGGGAGAGCAAGAAGAAGAAGTTATAGAGACCTTACATGATTTAAGAAATGCCAATGTAGACGTAGTTACCATTGGTCAATACTTACAACCGTCTAAAAAACACTTACCGGTTAAACAGTTTATTACTCCAGACCAATTTAAAAAATACGAGGAAATAGGATTGGATTTAGGTTTTAGACACGTAGAAAGCGGTGCGTTGGTACGCTCTTCGTACAAAGCCCACAAACATATTGAATAATAGCATCCAGCCTTTTTATATTAAATGACAACTATAAACATTGGTATTAATGGCTTTGGAAGAATCGGCAGAACGTTTTTCCGGTTATTGACCCAACATACAAACATCAAGGTTGTTGCCATTAATGATTTGGCAGATGTAAAAACCTTGGCGCATTTACTTAAATATGATAGCATTCATGGGGTTTATAACCAAGAAATAAGTTCTGATGACCAAGCTATAACTATCAATAAGAATAAGATACCAGTATATAATTGCACGCACCCAAGTGAAATACAATGGCCTGCTAACATAGATATTATCATAGAGGCAACGGGAAAATACAAATCTAAAAATGATTTAAGCCATCATTTGACTAATGGTGCCAAAAAAGTAATTCTGTCCGTTCCTCCAGAGGAAGACGATATAAAAATGATAGTTCTTGGAGTTAATCAAGACAGTTTAACCAAAGAGGACCACATCATTTCCAACGCATCGTGTACTACCAATAATGCGGCGCCAATGATTAAGGTAATTCAGGAATTGTGTGGTATAGAGCAGGCCTATATAACAACCGTGCACTCCTTCACTTCTGACCAAAGCTTACATGACAAACCGCATCGTGATTTACGAAGAAGTCGCGCAGCAAGCCAATCCATAATACCAACTACAACAGGTGCTGCCAAGGCACTTACCAAAATATTCCCAGAGTTGTCCAATGTAATTGGAGGCTGTGGTATTCGGGTGCCCGTACCAAACGGTTCGTTAACAGATATTACCTTTAACGTTAAAAAAGAGGTTACTATTGAAACCATTAACGAAGCCTTTAAAGCTAGCGCCAATACTTCCTTAAAAAATATATTGCATTACACGGAAGACCCTATTGTTTCTATTGATATAAACAATAGTTCCTATTCTTGTACGTTTGATTCCCAGATGACCTCGGTTATTGGTAAAATGGTAAAAGTTATAGGCTGGTATGATAATGAAGTTGGCTATAGCTCAAGATTAATTGACCTTATTTATTTGATAAAACAAAATGGTTTTATTTAAATTTGATAAAAGCAATCGACCCAATTAAAAATTTAACTACATTTTTATTAGTAAGCCTCTTCCTTTTTCAAGGAATTAGCTTACAAGCGAATATGCTTCAAGTTTCTAACGATCCTTTTAAAGAGGCAAGGAACTTTATACACCATGATAATAAGGAAGAAGCATTAAAAGCACTCCAAGAACTCGCTATTAGGGCAGAAGAGGAGGACAATATGCAATTGCTTTTAGATACGTACCATCAATTTTCTTTGTTATATCTAGAGTTAGAAGATTTAGAGACTACTCTTTTTTATTGGGATAGAGCCGGAGTATTACTAAAAACAACCGAATACCCTTATGGTGATGCCGTACATAATTACATAAACGCCGTGTTGTTGTATAGGTCTGATAATAATTTTCAGGCCATGAGAGAATTAAACGAAGTAAAGAGGTTAACCAACGATAAAAACTTACTTAACCGTATTTTACTGGCCGAAGCCGACATATACCTTAAACTAGACAAGTTTGAAGATGCCAAAACCAATTATAATGCCCTTTTAGTTAATTCTGATAATCTTGAACGTAGCTTTTTGGCAACCAAGGCAAATCTAGGTCTTGCAAGGCTACACAAGAAATTAGAAGATTTAGAAAGTGCGCAGAAGCATGGAGAGGCGGCAATGGAAATAGCGCTTAAAAATCAATATTTTAGGGAAATTGACAAAGCGAGTCGTTTTTTGGCCAAAAACTATGAAGAGCTAGAGGATTACGAGAGTGCTTTAAAGTTCAATAAACAAATATTGAATTTAAGAGACTCCATCTACAATTTAAATCGTTTAGAGGCCCAAAATAAAAAAGCGAATCAGATTAAATTTGACCAGTTTGCAAAAACCTTAGAAGATTTAGAAGGTAAAAATGAAGAATTAAGTGCGTCTGCAAACCGATCTGAGATTACCGCTATACTAACATCTGCCTTTTTAACCATCATTTCTATTTTAGCCGTATCGTTATATAGAAACAATCAAATAAAACTAAAAACCAACGATTTACTGCAGACCAAAAACAGTGAACTAGAAATTGCCAGAGACGCTGCGGTAACCGCTATGGAGGCCAAAATGAATTTTTTAAGCACCGTTACCCACGAGCTTAGAACGCCGCTATACGCGGTAACCGGTTTAACCCATCTGCTCTTGGAAGAAAACCCTGCAGAGCATCAAAAAGAACATTTAAAATCACTCAAATTTTCTGGCGATTATTTATTGAATTTCATCAATGATATTCTACAAATAAATAAGATAGATGCCGAAAAACTTGAACCTTTAAACATCGATTTTAAATTAACCAAGGTTATAAACGATGTTATAGATTCTTTACAACAAAATGCAAAAGATTCTAAGACCAGCCTAGTGGTTAACATTGATAAAAATATACCTCCTACCTTATTGGGAGATCCGTTGAAACTGTCTCAAATTTTCATGAACCTTGTTGGCAACGCCTTAAAATTCACCAAAAACGGAACGGTAACCGTAACCGCCAAATTAAAAGACCACACTGCGGACCAGGTAACCATCTATTTTGCCGTAAGCGACACGGGTATTGGAATTTCTGAAGAACAACAAAAGAATATTTTTGACAGTTTTGAACAAGGCTCCATACAAATAAACCGTGAATATGGTGGTACCGGGTTAGGATTAACAATTGTAAAAAGTCTGCTGGGCTTATTCGATAGTAAAATTAATTTAAATAGCGCTGTTGGAGAAGGCAGTACGTTCTTCTTTGATTTGGATTTTAAAGTGAAAGAAACCTACGAGGAAGAACTTACTTTTGAGCCATCTGTAGATGATTATAATTTTGAAGGCCTACATGTATTAGTTGTAGAAGACAATAAAATAAACCAAGTAATCACTAAAAAAATGCTCAATAAAAAGGGTATTAGCTGTGATATTGCCAACAACGGAAATGAAGCTATTGACGCAGCTAAAGCGAATGAGTATGCGGTTATTTTAATGGATATTCATATGCCAGGTATTAGCGGTACGGAGGCCACTAAACAAATACGAAAATTCAACACCCAAATACCAATTATTGCTTTAACCGCAATCTCCATGGAAGACAGCTTGGACGAATTCTTTGAAGCAGGCTGTAATGCCGTAGTAACCAAACCGTTTAAACCTGAGGTTTTCTACACCAAAATAGGCGAAAACGTATTTGGTTCCCAAACCACAACTAATTCTTAGGCTTTAGCCTTAACCAGTTTTAAAAGTGTTTCTGCTCCATCATCAAAAAATTGATGCTTAACCGGCAAATAATACAACGTATCCAATTTACCTTCTAGCCTTACGTAATCTTTTTCAGTAGTAAGTACAAATGGTTTTTTAGCCAGTTCTTTCAATTCTGAGGCGGTAAAATTATGATGGTCCTTATAGGCTAAATGCTCAAACTTAATGCCCTGGGCTCGTAAATATGCTACTAGAGGTTTTGGATTGGCAATACCCGTAACTAAAGTAATTTGCTTATTTTTTAAATCTACGAGTGCAAGATTATCATCTTTGGTATATACGGTTTCGTCATAGGCCAAAAAAGAGAAAAATATATGTTGATTTGGATGTTTCTTTAACCGATGTTCCATTTTCATTCTAACTTCAACCGCTAAATCCATTGGACATTTGGTAACAACCATACAATCCGCTCTTTTAGAAGCACTTTTACTATCTCTTAGATTGCCGGTAGGCAAATACCAATCATTGATAAAAGGATTTTCATATGTGGTTAACAAAATAGAAAAGCTTGGTGTAACTTTCCTGTGCTGAAAAGCATCGTCTAAAAGTATAAGTTCTGGCTGTAATGTTGCTTCTAATTGCTGAATTCCGTTTTGCCTATCAGCATCTACGGCAACTGTTAAATTTTTAAATTTTTTATGCAATTGAAAAGGTTCGTCTCCTAATTGAGTTACCGTAGTGTTTTCCGTAGCTAGTACATACCCTTTAGATTGCCTACGATAGCCCCTACTTAAGACCGCTAGTTTAAATTGATGTTGTAAACCGTTGACCAAAAATTCTATCATAGGGGTTTTACCCGTTCCGCCTACGCTTAAATTACCAACGCACACCAAAGGTGTACTATAGCTTTTACTTTTGAACCAACCTAAATTATAAAATTGGTTTCTAAACCACACAACAAGCCCATAAACCAAGGAGACGGGAAATAATATTTTACGTAGTAACCACACAACAGCGAATTTATAATATTTTATCTTAGAGCTTTAAAATTTACCCATGACAATAAAAGAAGTTACTACTGTATTGGAAGAATTAGCACCACTACAA
Source organism: Croceivirga sp. ABH4_376 (assembly GCF_056160685.1). Lineage (NCBI taxonomy): Bacteria > Pseudomonadati > Bacteroidota > Flavobacteriia > Flavobacteriales > Flavobacteriaceae > Croceivirga > Croceivirga sp. ABH4_376. Next base: position 95,443 of record NZ_JBSWXQ010000008.1, read on the forward strand.
CATGCAGAAGATTTTGACAATGTAGGGTTATTGATTGGAAATCCTACAAACAAGGTAACGGGTGTTTTGGTTACGCTAGACACGCTAGAAAATGTTGTAGACGAGGCTATAGCTAAAAAATGCAATCTTATTGTTAGTTTTCATCCCATCATTTTTAAGGGCCTAAAAAAAATCACGGGAAAAAACTATGTAGAGCGGGTAGTACTAAAAGCCATAGAAAACCAAATAGCTATTTACAGCATGCACACTGCCTTGGACAATAATCCGTTGGGCGTAAACGCAAAAATATGTGAAGTACTTGGGATTAAAAACCCTAAGATTCTAATACCTAAAAGCGGAGTTATAAAAAAACTTACCACTTATGTTCCTAACACCCATCTAGAAAATCTTAGGAATGCACTTTTTGATGCAGGGGCAGGAAATATCGGCAATTATACCAATTGCAGTTTTAGCGTAGAAGGCATGGGTAGTTTTAAAGCGGGTTTAAAAGCCCAACCAACAATAGGAGAAGTTGGCAAGACGCATTTTGAAAACGAAAGCAAACTTAGCATGACTTTTGACCCTATTTTTCAAAATCAGATACTAGCTACCTTATTTAAAACCCATCCTTATGAAGAAGTTGCCTATGAGCTAGTAAGTTTAGAAAATGTAAACCAGAACTTAGGTATGGGTATGATTGGTAAATTAGAAAAACCTGTAAATGCAAAAGATTTTTTAGACTTTTTAAAACAAACTATGAAAGTATCTGTTGTACGCCATAGCGAGTTAATTGATAAAAAGATAGAAAAGGTAGCGGTTTTAGGTGGTAGCGGGGCTTTTGCCATAGATGCCGCAAAACAAGCCGGAGCAGATATTTACGTAACTGCAGACGTAAAATATCATGAGTTTTACCAAGCTGAAAAAAAGCTAATCATAGCAGATATTGGACACTATGAAACAGAGCAGTTTACAAAAAACCTTTTAGTACAATATCTTAACGAAAAAATTCCTAATTTTGCGGTCACTTTATCGGAGAGTATTACTAATCCCATCAAGTATTATTAAAAATTTATGGCTACAAAAACTGAGACAACCGTAGAAGAAAAACTAAGGGCATTATATGACCTACAACTTATAGATTCTAGGGTTGATGAAATAAGGAACGTTCGTGGCGAACTACCTTTAGAGGTCGAAGATCTAGAAGACGAGGTGTTGGGACTTAAAACCCGTATAGACAAGTTAAAGTCTGATATTGAGACGGTTAATTTTGAAATTACGGCCAAAAAGAATTTGATTGAAGAAGCGAAAGCTTTAATCAAAAAATACAGCGAGCAACAGAAGAACGTTCGTAACAGTAGAGAATTTAATTCTTTGACCAAAGAGGTTGAGTTTCAAGAATTGGAAATTCAATTAGCGGAGAAGAACATAAAAGAGTTCAAAGCGCAAATTGAGCAGAAAAAAGAGGTAATTTCTAAAACCAAAGAGGTTTTAACAGAAAGAGACAACCATCTTAAGCACAAGAAAAGTGAGTTGGATGCCATTTTAGCTGAAACAGAAAAAGAAGAATCTGCCTTACTTAAAAAATCTGAAGAATTTGAATCTAAGATTGAAGAAAGACTTATTAAAGCCTACAAACGTATTAGAAATAACGTTAAAAACGGCTTGGCAGTTGTACCTGTAGAACGTGGTGCTTCTGGTGGTTCTTTCTTTACCATACCACCTCAGGTACAGGTAGAAATTGCTTCAAGAAAAAAGATTATTTCTGACGAGCACAGTGGTAGAATTTTAGTTGACCCTGTTTTAGCAGAAGAAGAAACAGAAAAGATGCAAAAGCTTTTTACTAAACTTTCTAAATAAAGTTTAGTCCATCAAATAAAAAAGCCTTCTTCACAGAAGGCTTTTTTTATGCTTACTCTTGTTAAAAACTAGAGATAGCTTAATATCTTATCTTCTACTTCCTTAGAATCCCATTTGCTTTCAATTCCTGGCATTTTCATAACCTCTTTCATAATACGCTCTTGTTCATCTCCTATATGCAGGGCATCTGCATAGGGTTTATCCGAAAAAGTAACCCTACTGTAAACCGGAATCCACTTATCTGGATGGTTTTTAGCAAAATGCTTCTCTATTTTCTTTTGTAAAAGAAAATTTGGGTCTGCCGTTTTCTTGCTCATTTCTATAAAGTTTCTATAGCTAAGTTCGGCAATTGCATCCGTATTGGGTTTTCGTTCTTTTTCATACGCTTTAAAGACCGCTTCCCAATCATCACCTAATTCTTCCATTAATTGGTTAAGTACAAAGATATCCTCAAATCCGGCATTCATACCTTGACCGTAAAAAGGCACAATAGCATGTGCAGAATCGCCAACCAAGGCCACCTTATCCCAGTAGGTCCATGGAAAACATTTCATGGTTACCATGGCACTGGTAGGGTTTTTAAAAAAATCCATGGTTAAATCTTCTATTTCTTTTCTAACATTTGGAAAGTACTCCTTAAAAAAATCTTTGGCCTTTTCTTCCGTAGTAAGAGTTTCAAAAGACACCTCACCCTCAAAAGGCAAAAATAAGGTACAGGTAAAACTACCATCCAAATTGGGCATGGCAATCAACATAAACTTGCCTCTAGGCCAGATATGAAATGAATTTTTATCTAACTTATGATTACCATTTTCATCTGGAGCAATAGTTAGCTCTTTATAACCCACATCAATAAAATCCTGTGAATAATCGAACCTACTTCTACGCTGCATCTTATGCCTTACCCTAGAAAAAGCACCATCACAACCAAAAATATGGTCAAAAGCATACGCCTTCCATTCGCTTTTCTCGGTTTCCCCGGTATAAATTTTAGCTTCGGGCAAGTTAACGTCCCAAACCTTCTCATTGAATTTAAATTCAACTCCGGCCGCTTCTGCCAAGTCAATCATCCTTCTGTTTAGGACACCTCTAGAGATAGACCAAATTGCTTCACCTTCTTTACCATACTTTTGAAAATAAACCGGCTGATCATTTACGTGCATGGCTCTTTGATACAGGGGTATCGCAATTTTTTTTATCTCATCTTCCAAGCCAACTGCATTTAATGCATTCCATCCACGATTGCTCATAGCTAAATTAATAGACCTACCAGAAAACTCAATGGTCCTAATATCTGGCCTGCGATCAAAGACCGTAACCTTATGCCCTTTTTTTATTAAGTATATAGACAGTAAAGATCCTACTAAACCAGAGCCTATAATTGCTACATCCCTATTTTTCATTATCCGCTAATTGCAGTACTAGATTAATTAATTGTTAAAAGTAAGAACTATTAACCACATGTTACGTTAAATGGCAACTTATTTTGTTTAATGTTTATTATTTTTGATTAAACATTTTTAATGCATAAAAAAGTTTACTTACCAGAGAAAATTTGTCCTGTATGTAATCGTCCGTTTAAGTGGCGTAAAAAGTGGGAACGAAATTGGGAACATGTACTGTACTGCAGCGAAAAATGTAGAAAAAACAAATAGTTTGAAAGACAGCGCTATCATTTGGTTTGGAAATAACTTACGAACCCAAGACAATAAGACATTATTAGAAGCCAGTAAACACGAGCGGTTAATCGCGGTTTACACCATTAACCCCAATTTATTAAAAAAGAACAACTTTGGGTTCACCAAATTAGGAAAATACCGTGCTAAGTTTCTTCTAGAAAGTTTAAGGGATTTAAAAGAGCAATTAAAAACCTACAACATTTCTTTAATTTGCCACATAGCTTCGCCAGGGCAATTGCTACCTGAATTGATAAAAAAGCATCAAGTAAATACGCTTTATCTGCAGGAAGAATGGACGCAAGAGGAGAAAGATGAACTTACGGAAGTTGTAAAAAGCGCTCCTGAAAGCTTAAATATTGTACAATTTAAAGACCAGTTTTTATACAATCCCGAGTCTATTCCATTTAAAGACTATTCCCAAATACCCGAAGTGTTTACTAACTTTAGAAAAAAGGTTGAGAAATATGCTCAAGTGAGTCCTTTACACGCAAAGCCAAATACGTTAGATAAAGACAACTTAATACTCACCACTAGATTACCAGACCTAGATGATCTTGGCTTAGTTGACTTTGAAATAGACCCAAGAAGCGCATTTCCGTTTAAAGGAGGTAGCCAAAATGCCCATGAAAGACTTCACTATTATTTATGGGAATCTAATGCAATAGCTAAATACAAAGAAACACGTAATGGCTTGGTTGGCACAGATTATTCTTCCAAATTAAGCGCGTGGCTTGCAAATGGAAGTATCTCTGCACGAGAAATCTTTTGGGCGATAAAAAACTTTGAAAAAGAAAGAACCAAAAATCAAAGCACCTATTGGTTAATTTTTGAGTTGCTCTGGCGCGATTATTTTAAATACATAAGTCTAAAACATGTAAACAATATTTTTCAATTAGGTGGTATTTTAAATAGATCGTATGATTGGAATCTGGATAAAAGAACTCTTGACAAATGGATTAATGGAAATACTAAAGAACCTTTCGTAAATGCCAACATGAAAGAACTTGCCCAAACCGGATTCATGAGTAACAGAGGTAGACAAAATGTAGCCAGTTATTGGGCAAAAAGTTTGTTACAAGATTGGCGCTATGGCGCGGCCTACTTTGAAGAAGTGTTAATTGATTATGATGTGCATAGCAATTGGTGTAATTGGTTATATGTTTCAGGAGTGGGCAACGATCCCCGAGATAGAAAGTTTAACATAGCCCTACAAGCGGATCGATACGATCCCAAAAAAGCATACCAAAACCAGTGGAATTGAAGTTATGAAGACCTTACGATTAATTTTAGGAGACCAATTAAACCATAAACATAGCTGGTTTAAAGACAAGGACTCCAATAGTATCTATTTAATGGCAGAAATGCGCCAAGAAACGGACTATGTAAAGCATCACATTCAAAAAGTAGTCGCTTTTTTCATGGCCATGCGCTCTTTTGCAGAAGAATTAGAAGATAAAGACCACACCGTGCTTTATTTTAAAATAAATGCTAAAAACAACCCGCAAGAATTATCAAAACTCATACAGCGAACCGTTACAGAAAACCATATAGAAAAGTTTGAATATCAGTTACCAGATGAGTATCGTCTAGACCAACAGCTAAAAGAAATATGCCAAAATTTAGACGTAGAAACCGCTGCTGTAGATAGCGAACATTTTTATACCGAGCGCCGCGAACTTGCCAATTTTTTTGAGGGAAAAAAGTCGCTGTTAATGGAAAGTTTCTATCGTATGATGCGAAAGAAACATGGTATACTTATGGCTTCAGACAACAATCCAGAAGGTGGCAAATGGAACTTTGACCAAAGTAATCGTAAAAAATGGCAGGGTAATCCAGAGATACCGCATGAAAGAGGTTTTAGAAAAGACGCCACCGCTATTTTAGAAGAGATAGAAGAAGCAGGTATTACCACCTTTGGTAATATACCTAACAACAATCTAAGCTGGCCAACCACAAGAGCGGACAGTCTTAAAGTATTAAACCATTTCTGTGATGAATTGTTGGTGCATTTTGGAGATTACCAAGACGCCTTACATACCACACAAAAATACCTATTCCATTCCAGGCTATCCTTTGCCATGAATAGTAAAATGCTATCTCCAAAAGAAGTAATAGACAAAGTGGTAGACACCTATTTGGAAAACAAGGACCACGTAGACATTAGCCAAGTAGAAGGCTTTGTAAGACAAATATTAGGATGGAGAGAGTACATGCGTGGTATTTATTGGAAAGAAATGCCTAATTACGCTACCTTAAATAAATTGAACAATACCAATAAACTACCCGAATTCTTTTGGACCGGAAAAACTAAAATGAATTGCCTTAAACATGCAATTGGGCAGAGTTTAGACGATGCATATGCACACCATATACAACGTTTAATGGTTATTGGTAATTATGCCTTATTAACGCAAATAGACCCCAATGAAGTAGATAAATGGTATTTAGGGGTTTACATAGATGCACTGGAATGGGTAGAAATTACCAATACTAGAGGCATGAGCCAATTTGCAGATGGCGGTATTGTAGCCACAAAACCCTATGTAAGTAGCGCTAATTACATAAATAAGATGGGCAATTATTGTAAAAATTGCTATTACAAGCATACCCAAAAAACTGGGGATGCCGCATGCCCGTTCAATTCGCTGTACTGGCATTTTTTAGATGAAAAAAAAGAATATTTTAAAGATAACCAGCGTATGGGAATGATGCTGAACTTGTTAAAGAAAAAGGATGCTAAGGAATTGGCTCAACTTAAAGCGCAGGCCCAACAGGTTATTGAAAATCCTGATAATTTTTAAAATAATTAACTAAAAACCAACGTCTTTGCTCGTATTAATGATCGTATATCTATAAAAATAACGCGGTAGCGACTATTTATAAAAAGACCTTCATAACTATTTATGAAGGTCTTTTCATTAATACTTATGAAGTGTTTCTATTCTAGAATACCGTCTACTATACCATATTCCAAAGATTCTTTGGCATCCATCCAATAATCACGGTCAAAATCTTTCATTACTTTTTCAAAAGTTTGTCCGCAATTATCCGCAAGAATATGTGCGCCAATTTCTTTGGTTTTAATAATTTCCCTTGCCTGTATTTCAATGTTAGAGGCTTGCCCTTGTGCACCTCCACTTGGTTGGTGTATCATAACCCTTGCATGTGGCTGTATAAAGCGTCTTCCTTTTTCCCCTACGGATAATAAAATTGAACCCATAGAAGCTGCCAAACCAGAACAAACGGTTGAAACCGGGCTTTTAATTTGTTTAATAGTATCATAAATAGCAAAACCAGAAGTAACATAACCTCCTGGGCTATTAATTATTAATTGTATTTCATCATTACTGATCATATCCAAATACAATAGCCTATCAACAACATGTTTTGCAGAATCGTCATTAACCATTCCCCACAAAAAAACTTTGCGCTCCTCTAATAACTTGGTTTGTATTTGTTCTTGTACTTTTCCTTTCTTGTCGCTCATATTTTTTATCTAAAAAAATGTCTTTCAAAATTAAATAAAATAATCGTGTTAACTACTAAACGAAAATATCTGTTTTCCTACAAATTCCTACAAGTATTCTTAGCCTAACCGTTAACCACAAAAAATCACTGGGCTACAACACTTTAATAATTGTTTTAACATTTAACCGTTAACAAATTTTGTGATTTTAACGAAATAAACAGCACAAACACCGTGTAATTTATCGATTGGGTCAAGGGCACTATAATTTTAGCCAAAATTGAAAGCCCAAATCAATTTACACAAGTATTAAACAAACTTAACCATATGCGAAATACATATATCGCTAAAAACTACATGCAGAAACTAATTGTTTTTGCAATACTTCTAAATTGTTTGCAATCTTCCTTAGTTGCGCAATTACAAACTCCATTTACACCCAGGTATTCAGAAACCATTAATGGTGATGTTACTATGATTGCCAATAATGTGCTTTCTAGAACCTCTAATGGAAATTACAACGGAGAGGATGGGAACCATAATTTTATGGATAATGTTTTTGTAGATATTGACTCGGATAATTCCACTTTTAATTCGTCCAATGCAGAATTTAAAAATCCATTACCTAGTGTAAGTTGTTATAATTTTAAAAAAGTACTGCTGTATTGGGCTGCTGCGGATAAAGAATATGAAACAACCAGAAGGGACACCATAGCAGGTACAGGCGGAGCAGAACCTAATTGGAATTTTAGACAAGTTAAACTACAACTACCTGGCGAAACAACATATAATACTATTAACGCGGATGAAGTGATTTTTAGAGGTAGGGATACTCATTTTGTAAACGATCCCTACGTTTGTGTAAAAGACATAACAGCAGAAGTAGATGCCTTGGCAAACCCTTTTGGTATTTACCAAATAGCCAATGTAAAAGCTACAGAAGGCAGGTTACAGTCCCATCTTAATAACAGAACAGGTACTTCTGGTGGTTGGCAAATTGTTTTTGTTTATGAAAACGAAACCTTAAACCTTAGAAATGTAACCCTTTTTGATGGCTATGTACATACTACACAAACCCAAGGTGAAACCGATTTTAACTTTTCTGGCTTTCAAACAGTACCTACTGGCAAAGTAAATGCCGACATCATTTTTGGAGCCTTAGAAGGTGACCGAGATATTACTGGAGACCGCTTTCAAATTTTAGATACCAGCAACCAATGGTTTGAGCTGACTGAAGGTACAGGTACCAATAAGGTACGTGATACCGCTAACTTTTTTAATAGTAGAATTACCTTAAAGAATACAGATTTTTTAGATAGAACACCCGCAAGCACCAATACATTGGGTTTTGATGCCGGGATTTTTGAGTTAAAAAACACGGCAAATACTATAATTGGTAACAACCAGACTTCGGCTAGATTAAAAATTACTTCTACCCAAGAAACCTACGGCGTTTACTTAACCGGACTAAGTATAGAAGTGTACGAGCCAAATGTTGGCTCTATGCAGTTAACCACAGAAGACAATGATACCTTTTTAGAAGCGGGTGATAATCCTATTTTGCGTTTAACGGTTAATAATACAGGTAATGACAACGTTAGAGACCTAGTTATAACAACTACTTTGCCAGAGCAAGTAGATTTTATCGGTGATAATGATAGCCCAGCAGGAACCAATTATAGTTTTAACGCAACCACCAGAGTCTTAACTATTGCCGTACCAGATGGCGCAACAGATATTACTTCTCCAAGTTATAACCTAGATTTTGAGGTACATGTAAAAGACCCCTGTCCTGGTTGTTTAGATAATTTTGCTTTACAGGCATCTGCAACTTATACCGGGGCTATTAACACCACAGAAAAGACAAGTGTAAGTTCTGGCTCGTTTGATGATTGTAATTTACCGAATCATGACCCAACCCAATTTACCATTAAACCAAATATTAGAGTTACGGATGGCGCTGCGGAAGAAGGTAATACCATTCCAATTAACATAACATCTAGTCATGTATTAAGCAACCCTGTAAGCTTTGAGGTTAGTTATAGCAATATCACTACTACAGATGATGATTATACCAGAACTACCAATATTACCATACCAGCCAATACTAGTTCTGCAACCGTAGGTATTGTTGCGGTAGATGATGATTGGGCTGAAGCCACAGAACAAACCTTTGAGGTGATTATTGGCAATCCAAGTAGTGATGTTACCCTTTTTGATGACAAAGGTATCGCAACCGTAATAGATACGGATGTAGCCTATATTGTTGGCGGCAATTTTAGTGCAACGGAAGGTGATGCAATTCAATACCGATTTTTCTTATCAACAGGTCAAAATTCAGATGGCCGTGCGTATGTGGGTATTGAAGATGAATATTTTTTAGATGCGCTATTTCAAGAAAAAGCGAATGCTACCAACCCAGCTACGGATGGGGCCGATTTTAATAGTTTTTCCACCACCGTATCTTTTCCTGCAGGTTCTATAGCAGGTACAGAACTATTTATTCCCGTACCTACTATAGATGATAACATTTTTGAACCAACCGAAGAGTTTGAAATTGTAAAATCTTACAATTCAGCAGAAAACAGCAAATACAGCATAAGCCCTAGGAGAGTACGTATAAATATGGAACGCAGCGTTTTACGTATTTTAGATAACGATAACTTTGCACCTGGACTCGGGGTTAGTGTAACCGATTTTGATGTACCAGAGAATGTGGGTACAGCAGAATTTATAGTTTCTTACAAAGGGCTTACTATCCAAAATGGTTTTACCGTAGACTACGAAGTTACCAACGGTTCGGCTACCAGACCTAATGATTATACTATTGATGCCAATGCATACACGGGAACGCTTACCTTCCCTGCCAATACGCGAAATGGAGATACCCAAACAGTTACGGTAAATATTATTGACGATTTGCTTTTAGAGCAAGCTGAAACATTGAATATAAGGCTATCAAATCCTTCTAACATCTTTATTCCAATGATAGATGTTAATGGTATAGGTACTATACAAGACAATGAAAATTTTGGTACTGGTGAAGGTTTAAATGCAGAAGGCTTCACAATTTTAGAAAACGTAGGCACAACCAACTTTACCATTCGTTATACTGGTCCTGATGTACAAGATGCTTTTGATGTAAATTATGTAATTGCCAATGGTACGGCTTCCACTCCAGCAGATTATACGGTAGCTAATGCTTCTGGCACTATTACATTCCCTGCGGGCACAAGAACTAATGATACCATTAACATTCCAGTTACTATTATTAATGATAATATAATTGAAGGTCAAGAACAACTTAGTTTAACGATAAGTACTCCTAATAGCAGTTTAGTTCCCATAAACGATGCCACCGCCAATGGTATCATCAATGATAATGACAGTACCGGTACGGAAGGTTTGTCCATTGTACAGACCGATGTTATCGTGACCGAAGGTGTGGGCGTTACCGCTACTTTTGATGTTACCCTTACCGGAGCGTATGCTGCTGGTTTCGACGTGGATTTCTCTACCGCTTTTGGTTCGGCAACCGCAACTGACTTTACCCCTATCACCAATGGAACTATTTCTTTCGCTGGTAATAATGGCGAGGTACAACAAATCGTGGTTTCTATTTTGGATGATGCCATCATCGAGCCGCAAGAAGCGTATACCGTTACCTTGAACAGCACTAC
>NZ_JBSWXQ010000009.1:0-88247 GCF_056160685.1 Croceivirga sp. ABH4_376
TTTGGCGTTGTAAAAAATGGACTTCCCTATGATGAGAACTTTGTGTCAATTTTAAGCTAAAAAAGCTTGTTTTTCACCTCAGTTCTTTGTTACAAACCGTTTATTCTTCGTAGTCAAGATTTTGTTCGGTTCTCAAATTACCACTTTCCTTTACAATTGAAATTGGCAAGTCATCATCATTGAACTCATACGTAAGCAAAGAGTTTGAATATCCAGTCAAATATTTATCCAAGTCGGTGTTTCTTTCGATGGAAAAAAGTCCACCATCAAAATTAAAGAGTAGTTGATTATTAATACTACCAAATTGATTTTTCCAAAAATTACTCCAAGGTCCTTTCGGATTAGGACTGTCAAGATAATTATAGGTTATAGTTTCAGTATTGTTTCCAGTGGCAGTGTTTTTTGAAGTAGGGAGGCTTTCGTCATAACTAATTTCAATTGTAGTTTGTCCATTTTCCTGTTTAAAAATAAGTCCTTCTTCATTCAATGAGTATTCAACGGAGTAAGTCGTGTTGCCATTGTCATCTGTTCTTTGGACTATAATGAAGTTTTCTTCGTATGTTATATCATCGGTAGCGCTAACAATACCTTGTAAAGTATTTTCACTCCAAATTATTTTGGTTATCCTTTCGTTTTCATATTCTATCGAGTTTTCTGATGAAATTGAACCGTCAATTCCAAAAGACGTTATCTTTTCTAAAAGTCCATTCGAATTATAGCTATAAACTGTTTTAAGAGAAAACTCATTGTTTTCATTAAAAATACTGTCCAAAATCCTTTTATTGCTTTCGAAGTAAATAGCTCTAATCCTGTCCAATTGGTTATCGAAAAAGGTAGTTTCCGTTGCTTTAAGAAGATTTGGGATTGAAGGTTCCTCTTGACCAATTTCTCCATCATCATTGTTTTCCATACTGTTTTCTTCATCTGTAGGTGATTCCGAGCTGTCCGTTGTTGAACAGGAAACACAAAAAATAGATGCCAAAAAGGCTAGAATAATAATCTTGGGCATTTTTTTGTTTTAAATGGTTTGTAACGGTAACGTATAAGAATAGTAGCGGATTTTATGCACTTACTTTTCGGTATGTTACTGTCGTTTGATTTATAAAATTCACTTTCGTTTTAATGATTAAACCGCTATTATTTTTATACAATGTTGTGGTTAGTGCTTTTTTCATTTACTTAATTTCAAAATCCGAAATGCACCTTGGATTACCAAAGCAAAAACGATTGTTCCGATAATCAAATCAGGCTTGTTTGAACTTAACCAATTGACCAAAATTCCTGCGATTATTACTCCCAAATTGATAATCACGTCATTCGAGGTGAAAATCATACTTGCCTTCATATGTGCCTCGTTTTTGCTCTTAGATTTTTGTAAGATGTAAAGGCAAATTCCGTTTGCAATAAGTGCAAAAATCGAAACGATAATCATTGTTGAAAAGTCGGGAAGTTTCTCAGCACCGAAAAATCTTCTTAATACTTCTACAAATCCAACTATCGCAAGCGTTATTTGAAAATATCCCGCAATTTTGGCAATCCGCTTTTTTCTAATCAAGGTTCCGCCAACTGCAAACAAGCTAATTCCGTAAACGAAACTGTCTGCAAGCATATCCAAGCTGTCGGCAACCAATCCCATTGATTTTGAAATCAAACCTGTTGTCATTTCAATTATGAAGAAGGCAAAATTTATGGCAAGTACAGACCAAAGTAGCTTTTTTTGGTTTGCATTTTCTTTAAATTCAGTTTGGTCGGTTTGTTCAGTCGATATTTTTTTTCCGCCTAAATTCAGTTCGATAACAGAGTTTTCGATTTGGTCGGTTTGTCCGCTGTGAAAAACAGTCAGTCTTCGGTTTGGAATATCAAAGTCCAAATTCGCAATACTCGAAATTCCGTCCAATTTCATTCTGATTAGATTTTCCTCAGAAGGACAATCCATTTTGGTAATTTCAAATATCGTTTTATTCATTCAATTTCGGTTTTTCGCATTAACCACAACAATTGGATATCCGTCATATGACGGATATTTCTTTTTTGTGAATACTAATCTAATGGATTTTTTATTGCCGTAAAAGTGTGGTTGGCTACATGCGTGTATATTTCTGTGGTTTTGGTACTTCCATGGCCTAATAAAACTTGTATTTGCCGTATATCGGTGCCAGATTCTAGCAAATGTGTGGCAAAGCTATGCCTAAGCACGTGCGGGGTAACCGTTGTGCGTATACCGGCTCTATTAGCGGCGTCTTTTACTATTTTTAATACGCTTACGGCGCTATAGGGTTCATTGTTCCTACTTTCAAACAAATAGGTGGTAGGTTGCCACTCTTTATAATATCGTCTTAAATTCTCCAGAACGTTTAAACTCAATATGGTAATTCTATCTTTTTTTCCCTTGGCTTGTTTTATATGTATTACCATACGCTTGCTGTCTATATCTTCTAGTTTTAGGCGGACTAATTCACTTCGCCTTAGCCCAGAAGAATACAACAATTGCACTATACATTGGTGTTTTAGGTTATTGGTATGGTTAATAATACGTAACACCTCTCCTTTAGAGATAACTTTGGGTAATTGGCTTTCTTTTCTAGGCCGTTCCAGTTCATAAAATCGGTTAGGCATACCCAAAACACCTTCGTAATAAAACTTAATGGCATTTATGGCCTGGTTTACGTAAGAGTTAGAACAGTTTCGGTTAATTAAACTTCTTAAGTATTCTCGTATGTCGCTCTCGTTCAGGGTTTCCAGTTCTTTTTCCGGATATCGATTTATAAACTGTTCAAAAAACTGCACATACACTTTCACCGTGTTTTTAGCGTAACGTTTTAGCTCTAAGCGTTGTAAATAAGGCTCTGGACACCGCCGGTATCCAGGCGGTAACTGGCGCGTTCTAAACCAGTTGGCATCTACCTCTTGGTTATGCGTGTTTATAGGCCTGTTGGTTAAAAATTTATTGTAATTAATCCATGCCACCCCTTTAAAAGTGCGATATATTCGGTTTAGATTGGTTTTGCTATTGGGCACATAGGCCATACGGTATTTGGTGCTCCACTTGCATTGTGGTAAATCTTTTAATAGGTCCTGTATTAGTTTATCGGGGCTAAATTGAATACCAATCATGCGTTTGTTGGCAATCATCAAATGATGTAAAGTGATGGATTTAGAAGTAATCATTTTACAATCCTAGCTTAAAAAAGAATTATAAGTGGTATTTTAAACGTATAATATTCAGATAATTTTGATGGAAACAAGGTGTTGCCCGGTTTGTGGCGAACTAATTAAAGGACGTATAGATAAAAAGTACTGTAGTGCCAAATGTAAATCTAGCAGCCAATACGAAAAAAGACAAACAGAAGAAGTCTATTTTTTTAAGGTGGATAAACAGTTAAAGGTTAACCGAAAAATTCTAAAACGTTACAATAGGTCTGGTTATACCACAATTAGGCAAACCGAATTAAAAAAGGAAGGGTTTAACCCAAGATACCACACCCATTATTGGAAAAATAGTAAGGGCGAAATTTACTTTTTTGTGTATGAGTATGGTTTTTTGGCAAAGACCATAAACGGTGTACAAAAGTTTGTATTAATAACTTGGCAACCGTTTATGGACAAAACCTAATAGCTAAAATTAACACCCGCTACCTTTAAATTTTTTATTCTTGGGCAAGCGTGTTTTATACAAATGGTAAATATGTATAATACAGAAGATAATACCAGAAATTACCAAGGGGCCAGAGGCCAAAAACACACCATACACTACGTAAAACGCACTAGATACTAAGTGCCATACTCTAAAATGCGCCATTTCCTTTTTGGTAGCGGCAAAAAAACCAGCTACAATGGCAATATAACCAATGGTTTCTACTATAACTGTCATTGCTCTAATTGGGTTAATACACGTTGTTTATAATCTTGTTTTTTTAATTTTTCTTCTATGTTGCCTAATTCTGATAAAAAATGCGGACTATTAGCTAATAATTGGGTCAATACCGCTATCTGGGTTTGCCACAGCTGTTCTAATTGCGGTAGTTGATTTATGGCCTTTGGGGTTAAGAGTAAAAGTTGCTTACGGCCATCTGTTTGGTCTGGTCTGGTTTTTACAAATCCTCTTTTTTTCATTTTTTTAATAATTTTTACCACAGCCGGATGCGAAAAATGTATTTGGTCCGCAATTTCCATTAAGGTCATTTGTTGGTTCTTTTGCAATAACCGTATAATCAAGTTCCAGTTGGGCTCAATGGCAATATCCAACTCATCATATAAATCGCGAGTGCTGTATAATAGCTCATCACTTAATCGCTTTAACCTACTAGTAATTCCTTCAATATCCAATGTCAATAAAAAATCATCCATACTATAATGTGTAACTGGTTACGCAAATATATGCTTTATAAGTAACTGGTTACATAAATTGAATAAAAATTTTGTAATACTGATTAATTTTTTGACTAAGGGGTATTTGTTTTGGTAGAGTGGGTTAGTAGTTTATTTAAATCTCTTAATTCTTTATCAGTAAGATGTCGCCATTTACCAACTGGTACATCTAAATGAATATTCATAATACGGTAACGTTTAAGACGGGTTACCTTATTGCCCAAATATTCGCACATACGGCGTATTTGTCGGTTTAGGCCTTGGGTAAGTATAATTTTAAATTGATGGGTATCTACCTGTTCTACGTGGCATTTATTGGTTACGGTATCTAAAATAGGTACACCATTGCCCATACGCTGTATAAATTTTGTGGTAATAGGTTCTTTTACGGTTACCAAATACTCTTTCTCGTGGTTGTTACGGGCTCTTAAAATCTTATTTACAATATCACCGTCATTGGTTAACAATATTAGGCCCTGGCTATCCTTGTCTAGTCTACCAATAGGGAAAATGCGTTCTGGGTAGTTAATAAAATCTACTATATTGTTTTTTTCTCTTTTTGTATCCGTTGTGCAAACAATACCCCTAGGCTTGTTCAAAAGCAAATACACCGGTTTGGGCTTGTTGTTTTTAGCAGAAATTAGTTTGCCATCTAACCTAATCTCATCGGTTGGTGAAACTTTGCTGCCCATCTGGGCCAATACTCCGTTAATGGTTACCCGGTTTTGGGCAACTAGTTTGTCTGCTTCTCTTCTAGAGCAATAACCAATTTCACTAAAATACTTGTTTATGCGTACCAATTGGGTTTTTTTAATAAGGCAAAAATAAGGATACTACCGGTTTTAAACCGTTTTGTTCCTTAAGATTAAAGTGATTTATCATAGTCAGGTTAGCACCACTGTACAAAACATCCATATTTCTGCACAAACTGTCCATAAGCTAGCTAAAACCTTCCAGTATTTTAGCAGGTAAGCCTTTAATCGTAGTATTTCATATAGCTTAGATGCTTTTAACGACTGAATAAATAAAAACGGATTGAGAATAATTAAACAATGGGCAGCCTCCCTTTTAGTAGCCGTAACGCTAGGGTCTTGTAGCAACCAAAAAGTAGAAAATACGTCTAAGGTCAAATCTAAACCTAACCCGGTAGATTTGGTTTACAATCAATTGGATACTGAAAATTCCAGATGGTTCTTCTTTAGTAGCGCTTGTAGGCCATTTGGTATGGTAAACCTAAACCCAGATACAGAGGTAGACGGGGCTTGGGGTAGTGGCTACCGGTACAAGACAGATACCATACGTGGTTTTAGTCATATTCATGCATGGCAAATGGCTGGTTTAACAGTTATGCCTATTTCAAAAGAAAAAGAAGCAAAGTTTAATTATAACAATTACCATTCTAGTTTTAGTCACGACAAAGAAGTTATAGCACCCGGTTACCATAAGGTGGTGTTGGATAGGTATAATAGTACGGTAGAATTAACCAGTAGCAAACGGGTAGGCTTTCATAAATACCAATTTGATAACACCAAAGAAAACCAATTGGTCCTAGATTTAGAAGGCATGTTAGGGCCATGTGAAATAGCTAATGGAAAGGTTGTTCAAGAAAGTGAAACTAGTTTTTCCGGTTCTTTTATAATGCAACCCACTATTAGAAGGCCAAAACCGTTTACGGCCTATTTTAAAATTGAAATGGATACGCCGGTTACCCATTTTGCAAAAGATGATTTATCTAACAATTATGTGCTAACCCTATCCAATACTACAAAACCGGTTTTAATGAAGGTTGCACTTTCTTATACCTCAGTAGAAAATGCATCTAATAATTTAAAACAGGAGTTAGACCATTGGAATTTTGACCAAGTTGTTGCGGATTCTAAGGAAGAATGGAACCAAATGTTGTCTCGTATTCAAGTTACCGGCAATACCCAACAGGCACAGCGTAGATTCTATACAGATTTGTGGCACGCCTTACAGGGAAGACGTATTATTTCTGATGCCAATGGAGCCTATCCTGATAATACCGGTAGCAACTTTAGAATTGGCCAGTTACCTCTAGATGATACAGGTAAACCCTTGTTTAACCATTACAATTCTGATTCCTTCTGGGGTGCGCAATGGACATTAAATACGCTTTGGGGTTTAGTTTATCCTGAGGTTATGAACGAATTTTCACAATCTTTAATGCAGTATTATAAAGATGGCGGTTTAGTGCCAAGGGGTCCGTCTGGTGGTAATTATACTTATGTGATGACAGGTGCATCCTCAACACCATTTTTAGTAAGTGCCATCCAAAAAGGTATTGTAAAAGATAGTTTGGAGTTTATTTACGAGGCCTTAAAGAAAAACCATACCCAAACAGGATTAATGGCCAAGGCAGGTTATGAACACCAAACCCATCTTGGTGGTGGTTTTCAGCATTATTTAACCAAAGGTTACACGCCGTTCCCGCTACCTAAAGAAGAGCTTGGTCATGGTATTCATTTAGATGGTACCGGGCAAACCTTAGAGTACAGCTACCAAGATTGGACCTTGGCACAGTTGGCGAAAAAACTAGGTAAAGAGGAAGATGCTGCATTGTTTCAAAACCGCGCCAATAACTATAAGAATGTATTTCACAAAGGCTTTGGTTGGATGGTGCCCAAAACGGCCTCTGGCGACTGGAAGTTAGATTTTGATCCTTATCAGTATGAAAATGGTTTTGTAGAATCTAATAGCGCACAAGCAACTTGGTTTGTTCCGCACGATTTGGAAGGATTAGCTAGCTTAATGGGCGGTAAGGAAGCTGCTGTTGCCAAGTTAGAAAACCAGTTTAAAGACGCAGAAAAATTAAAGTTTACCTCTGGAAATTCACATGATAAGGAGCTGCATCCGGAATTTAGCAGAATACCAGTTAATTTTGGTAACCAACCCTCTATACAAACCGCTTTTGTTTTTCACCAATTGGGAAGACCAGATTTAACCCAATTTTGGTCTAGAAAGGTTGTAGAACAGGCATTTAGCGGACTTTCACCTGCAACGGGTTATTGCGGGGACGAAGACCAAGGTCTAATGGGCAGTTTAAATGTATTATTAAAAATAGGGCTTTTTCAAATGAACGGCGGTACAGAGTCTAATCCTGTTTATCAAATTGGTAGTCCAATTTTTGACGAGGTAAAAATCAGTTTAAATCCAGATTATTATCCTGGATCGGCCATTATCATAAAAGCAAACGGTGCTGCAGCCGGTAATTACTTTGTAAACTCGGCAACTTTTAATGGAACCAACCTTGCTAATTTTACTATAGACCATAACCGTTTGGTTACTGGTGGAGTGCTGGAGTTACAGATGACAAAAACATATAACCCATTGCCTTAACGTAAAGGCGGTATAACTAAAAACAAACGCAAATGTATTCAAATCTAAAAGCGATTGCCTTTTTAGGGGTTTTGCTTATTACTACCCTGGTTACGGCCCAAAAAAAACGTAAAACCTATGATGTTCTAGATTTTGGGGCAGATAGTAGTGGTGTGGCTTTAAGTACGGCGGCCATACAAAGTGCCATAGACAAAGCCACTAAAAGAAAAGAAGGTGCTAGGGTACTATTGCCTAAAGGAACCTATTTGTCTGGTAGTTTAGAACTAAAAAATAATGTGGAATTATACCTTGCAGACGGTACTACCTTGCTGGGCAGTACGGATATTTACCAATACAGAAAAATAGACAAAGGTAATTTAGCTTTGTTATTAGCCAAGAGAGCTGCCAATTTTGCTATTAGTGGTAATGGAACAATAGACGGACAAGGTAGGCAATTGGCCTTGGCGGTAGATAGCTTGCATCATATTGGGGAACGTATAGATCCTAAGTATAATACCCGTAGAATGCGACCAAATGAACTGGCGCGTCCGGAACTAATAAACTTCTACCAATGTAAAGGCTATACCGTTTCTGGTATTACCTTAAAAAATTCCGCAAGTTGGTTACAGACCATTGATCAATGTGAAGATGTCTTGTATGACGGGGTAACTATTTTTAATAGGGCCTATTGGAATAACGATGGGTTTGATATAGTAGATTCTAAAAACGTTACGGTCCAAAACTGTAATTTAAATACAGCAGATGATGGTATTTGTTTAAAATCGCATTCTGCCACTCATCATAATGATAATATCACCATTAAAAACTGCACCATTAGATCAAGTGCAAGTGCTATTAAATTTGGTACCGCTTCTTTAGGTGGTTTTAAAAATGTAACCATAGATAGTATTCAGGTTTATGATACTTTTCGTTCTGCCATTGCTATAGAATCCGTAGATGGTGGTATTATAGAAAATATTAATGTCTCTAATATTGTTGCTAAAAATACCGGTAATGCAATTTTTATTCGGTTAGGTCATAGGTCTGGAGAAAAACCAGGAGTGGTCCGTAACGTAAGTATTAGCAATATTGATGTGGAAATACCCTTTGGAAGACCAGATTTAGCTTATGACGTTCGTGGCCCTGAGGTTAATTTTTTCCATAACCCGTTTCCTTCTTCTATAACTGGTATTCCTGGTGCGCAGGTAGAAGACGTGCGTTTAAAAAATATTACAATTACCTATCCTGGTAGGTCTTCTAAAGCTATGGGTTATGTACCATTAAGTAGGTTATCTCAAGTACCGGAAGAGGTTAAGGGTTACCCTGAGTTTTCTATGTTTGGCGAGCTACCGGCCTACGGTTTGTATGTTAGACACGTAACGGGTCTTCAAATGAAGAATATTACTTTTAAATTAAAGGATAAAGAATACCGCCCTGCTATGGTTTTTGACCAAGTAAGCAATCTACAAATAAAAAAGGTGAACTTACAAAATCCTAAATCCGAAGAATTTATCTTAAAGGAAGTAAAAGACGTACAAATTGAAGACGAATTAAAAAAACGGGTTAAAACCTATTAAGTTATGAGATATTTAAGCCTAGTTTTCTTTAATTTTTTGGTATGCAGTTTTTATGCACAATCCAGTGCTCCCATAAGTTTTGATTTGGTAACCGATGTGGCGCCTACTATAATTACGGATGCCAAAGATGCAGAAGTGGTACATATTGCAGCGCAATTATTGGCAAAAGATGTGTTTTCTGTTACCGGTAAGAAGGCTGAAATTTCGCATTCGCCTAAAAACACTCAATCTAAGGTTATACTTGCGGGCACCCTAGGTAGCAGTAAATTTATAGACCAGTTGGTTAAAGCAAATAAAATTAATGTTGAAGCATTTGTAGGCAGTTGGGAAAGATACGGTTATTTTCTAGTGGACAATCCACATAAAAATATAAACCAAGCTTTAGTGGTAGTGGGTAGCGACCGCAGGGGCACCGCTTATGGGCTTTTGCAGCTTTCTAAAGAAATAGGTGTTTCTGCGTGGGAATGGTGGGCAGATGCCGTGCCAGCCAAACAAGAACACATCTCCTTACAAATTACACTGCCTATTTCTGAGTCGCCCTCTGTAAAATACCGTGGTATTTTTTTAAACGACGAAGATTGGGGCTTACAACCTTGGGCAGCTAAAACATTTGAACCGGAAACCGGGGATATAGGTCCTAAAACGTATGCCAAAATATTTGAATTAATGTTGCGGCTAAAAGCCAATACCGTGTGGCCAGCCATGCATAGCAGTACACAGCCTTTTTATTCCTATCCAGAAAACAAAGTGGTAGCAGACCAATATGCTATTGTTGTAGGTAGTTCGCATGCAGAACCTATGTTGAGTAATATTAATATGGAATGGAATAAAAAAACCATGGGTGAATATAGGTATGATACCAACGCGGAACCTATTAAAGAACTATTTACCAAAAGAGCCAAAGAAACCGCAAATTATGAGGGTATATATACCACCGGAATGCGTGGAGAGCATGATTCGCCTATGATTTTAGGCGATTATGATGTTGAAGGACAGGTAAAATTGCTAGAAAATATTATTAGAGATCAACGAAATATTTTAGAAAAGGCGCAAAAAAAGGCGGCCCATAAAATTCCTCAAGCTTTTATTCCGTACAAAGAAGTACTAACCAGCTATCAAAATGGTTTGGAAGTACCAGAGGACATTACCCTTATTTGGACAGATGATAATTATGGATACATAAGGCAATTAAGCACTCCAGAAGAACAACAACGTATAGGTGGGGCTGGAGTATATTACCATACTTCTTATTGGGGTAGACCGCACGATTATCTTTGGTTAAATTCAACACATCCGTTACATATGTGGTCCGAATTGAAAAAAGCCTACTTCTTTAATGCCAAAGATATATGGATACTGAACGTGGGGGATATTAAGCCACATGAATACAATTTAGAATTGTTTATGGACATGGCTTGGAACATAGAAAACTTTAAGAATGCTACAGACGTTAAGAATTATAATATTAAATGGTTACAAGCTTTGTATGGCGATAAAGTTGGGTTAGAGGCGTATACGGTTCTAGAGGAAGAAAGGCATTTGTCTTTTAAAAGAAGACCTGAATTTATGGCTTGGAGTCAAACAGAGCCTACCACAAAACCAAAAACGAACCAATTTAGCCAATACCAATACGGCGATGAGGTAGGTAAACGCCTAGACGCATTTAAAAGTATAGAGGAGAAAGTAGAAAGTCTATACAAAGCCATTGAAAAAGAAAACAAAAACTCATTTTATCAATTGGTTTATTATCCGGTTATGGCTTCTGTAAAGATGAACCAGAAATGGTTGTATACGTATAAAAATGAGTTTTATGCTAAGCAAAATAGGCAAAGCGCCAACGATTATGCGGTAATGGCCCATAAGGCCTATGAACGCATTGTGGCAGAAACAAATTTTTTCAATAATGAATTGTTACAAGGTAAGTGGAAGTATATAATGAGCATGTCTCCCAGGTATTTACCGGTTTACGACAAACCTAGTCAATACGCCATTCCAGCAGAAAACACATCTGGTGTTGGTATAATCCTAGAGGGGTATGATATGCCTGTAAACAACAAAACGGTTAACAGCTTTGCAGATGTGCTACCTGTTTTTAATCGGTATACCAATAATAGTTATTTTATCGATTTATTTTTAAAAGGAGACCAGCCGCAAAGTTGGAGTATAAATCCCTTGGCAGAATGGATTAAAGTGAGTACTACGGAAGGAACACTTAAAAATGAGTTTGGTAAAAAGCAAGAACGATTATGGGTAACCATAGATTGGGCAAATGTACCAAGGGGGAAAGATGCAAAAGAGGCACCTCTAGGGCACGATTATCAATTAATACCACCGAGCTATAAGACCAATAGTGCTTTGGAAATTAAGACAAAAGACACCACTTACACTATTGGAGTTTCTGCTTTTAACCCAAAATTTAAGGCCTTAAAGGATTTTCAAGGTTTTGTAGAAGATAAAGGGTATGTTTCCATGAAAGCAGCTAATTTTTCTTCCAAAACAGATACGGATAACGGTTCTTGGGTTACTATTCCTGGTTTAGGCTACAGTAAAGAACTTATAGGAGTTGGTTTATCTACCAACGGAATAGACAACGTAAATACTAAAGATTTAGCGGGTTTACCCCTGTTAACTTATGATTTTTATAGCTTTAATCTAGGTGAGGCTACGGTATCCGTTTCTGCCTTACCCACGCACCCAATACATGAAGGTAGAGGTGTAAAATGTGCTATTGTAATTGATGATGCCGCACCGGTAATTTTAGATTTTGAAACTATTGGCAGAAGTGATACTTGGAAGCAGAACGTGCTAAAAAATAAAGCCATTGCCTACCAAAAACAATTAGTTAAACAGGCAGGAAAACATACCTTGAAAATTTGGATGTTGGATGAAGGCTTGTATCTAGACCAAATTTTAATAGACTTAGGAGGCAAAAAGGAGAGTTATGATTTTCCGCCCGAAACAAAAATTAATAACTAAAAGAGTATATTTCCATTCGTATTAAAAGAATAAACCTATTTGGAATAATGCAGTTTTCAAACTATAAGTTAACATGGAGCGGTCTATTGCTTATTACCTGCTTTTTCTTGATGCAGCATCTTTTTGCACAAGAAATAAAGTTAGAACATTATAATGAAAACAACGGATTATCACATAATTCCATAAGGCATATTGTTCAGGATAATAATGGTTTTTTATGGTTTGGAACTTTTGCAGGTTTAAACCGTTTTGATGGTTATGAGTTTAAGTCTTTTACAAGTACATCTGAGCAAGGCAATTATATAAATAATGATGATATTACGGCTTTAGAATTAGATAAAACCAATAATATCTTATGGATAGGTACCCGTAAGGGCTTAACCCGTTTTGAGATGGATACCTATACCTTCACCACTTTTTTAACCCAAGAAGATAATCCGGAGAGTTTACCAGACGAAGAAGTACGTTCGGTTTTAGTAGACCGTAAAGGTACTGTTTGGGTGGGCACTAAAAACAAAGGTTTGTACTGGTTTTTGCCAGACACCAATAGTTTTAAAAAAATAGAATTACCAGGTTTTAATTATGTAAAGGAAATATTTGAGGATAAAGCGGGTAATATTTGGGTGGGCAGCTATGATAATGTAGGCATAGCCAAATTACGTATAGATGCCAATGGAAGGGTAATGCAGAAACAAACTTTTGAATTGGCAATACCCCAGACCAATCAGAAAAACCCTTATATAAACTTTATTTATGAAGATTTAAAGCAAAACATTTTTGTAGGTACCAGGGCTGGACTTTATAAATTGGATACAGAAACGGACCAGTTTGTAAATCTTTTTATAGCAGACGAAACCAGAAGAAGAAGTCTTGGTCCTTATTTTTTATCGGTAGCCCAAACCCAAGATGGTTCGTATTGGGTGGGTACCCTTGGTGGTTTGTTAGAATGTGAAAATTTAGAAGATATCCCTAATGGAGATTATACTTGGTATTACTCTGTGTTGTCTGATGATACTAGTTTAATAGACAATTTGGTTTCCTCGCTCTATTTAGACGATTCTGGCGTATTGTGGATTGGTACGGAAGATGGATTGGATAAATATGATCCTTTTCAAAATCAGTTTAAAATTAACAAGGATATTTCAAAATACATTGGCAATAAAGCACCTAGAATTAGAGGCTTTGCTAAGACTACCAACAATCAAGTAGTAGTGGCCACGCGCCATAACGGTTTGTTTATAAGTGATAAAGATAGATTTGTACCCCTATACGATCAAAACGAGGACATTGCAAGTATTTATTCTGTAGATGGTAATTCTATTTATTGCGGTTTATGGAACGGAAAAATACTGCACTATAATTTGGCAACTAAAAAGCATAAGGAACTCGATTTAGGTTTTGGTAATTTTCCCATTTTCGCTTTTCAAGAAATTAACGGCGAGCAGTTGCTAATTGGCTCTTTTGGGGACGGAGCAAAAGTGCTTGACCTTAAAACCAACACAGTTGTAAAGGGCAATAAACATTTAGTGCCAGGGTTTAAGATAAACGCACTGGATAAAGATAAAAAGGGTGTGGTTTGGATGGCTACGGAAACGGGTATTGTAAGCTATGCAGTAGCCACAGGTGCTATTAAGACCTATAAAACCAAGCCCCAAGATGGCGATAAGTTGGTTTTTGAAGACAATGTAGGCGATGTATTGGTAGATAATCAAAACAAAGTTTGGATAGCAACACGTGTAGGTTTAAGCTATTTTGATGTACAAACGGAACAATTTGTAAACGTAAAAGAACCAAAAGAACTAGTTGGTAAGTGGATTACAGATTTAGAGACCGATCGCATGGGCAACCTTTGGTTAAACATTAATAATAATAATATTGCTAGATTAAATCCGCAAAATAACGACCTAAAAACCTTTCAAGTAAACTCCGGTAACCGGTTAGATGTTTTCAGTTCTAGTGGTTTTTTAAATGTTGATGGTAGAACTATTTATTTAGCGGGTAAGAACGGGATAGTTCATTTTGATACCCATCATATAAAAGAAAACCAATGGAGTCCTAGACCGTTTATAACGGATTTACGTGTAAAGAATAAGGAGGTATTTCCCCAACAAGAAATTAACGATCAAATACCGTTAAAAGAAGATATAAACCTTGGAGAAACCGTTCATCTTACGTATGACAATAGAGACTTTTCCGTTCAGTTTTCTACCCCTTCTTACACAAACCCTAAGTTAAACCGTTATCAATATAAATTAGAAGGGTTTAATGAAGAGTGGATAACGGTAAATAGCAATTCACGTACGGTACAATACACTAATTTATTTCCAAATACATATACCTTCAAAGTTAGGGCAACAAACAATTTTGGGGTTTGGAGTACGCCTCGCGATTATACTATAAAAATTTCACCTCCTTTCTGGTTAACACCTCAGGCTTTAGCCTTGTTACTTGCATTTTTGGCAATTGCTACTTTTTTAATTAGAAGGGAGTTAAAGCATAGAAGTAAACTTAAAGCAGATTTGTTAACCGAAAAGGTGAACCGTGAGCACGATGTTAAACTGAATAATGAAAAACTACGGTTTTTCACCAACATTTCGCACGAATTGCGTACGCCTTTAACCTTAATATTAGGACCATCCAAACAATTGTTGGAACACAATGAAGGGGCAACGGATTACCAAAAAAGTAGATACAATTTAATCTATCAAAATGCCAGTAGGCTCCTAAACCTAGTAAATCAAGTTCTGGATTTTAGAAAAGCCCAAACAGGAGAACTAAAACTTAAAGTATCCCAAACCGATGTGGTGCTGTATACCAAACATATATTCGAATCTTTTAAAGAACTCGCTTTTAAAAAGAACGTTACCTACAATTTTATAGTAGAGGAAGAAGAAATTACGGGCTGGATAGATTCCGATAAGTATGATAAAATTGTTTATAACTTATTATCTAATGCACTAAAATTTACCGAAGCATATGGCACGGTAGATTTGTTCTTGCGAACCAAAGAAAACGATGAAAACACCCTTGTGGTAGAAATTTCTGATGATGGTATAGGTATACCCGCCAAAAGTTTGGATAAGATATTTGGTCGTTTTTACCAAGCTACCAACAATAAAGATTACAATACCGGTTCTGGAATTGGCTTGTCCCTGGTAAAGTCTTTAATTGGTTTACACAAGGGAACCATAAATGTAAATAGTGAGTTGGGCAAAGGAAGTTCTTTTACGGTAGAATTACCCATAAGTAGGGATAATTATTCCGAAGATGAAGTGTTTGAATATGTAGTTGCCACTAAACAGGAAAGACCGGTCGTTATCCCAGAAGTAAATGCTAAAAAAGCCCAAAACAATACGCAAGTAAAACAAAAAATACTTGTTGTAGAAGATAATGTAGAGTTACGCAAGTACCTTGTAGATTACCTATCTGATTTTTATAAGGTGTACATGGCAGAAAACGGGGAAGAAGGCTTAAATCTATGTAGAAAAATAAAGCCCATTCTTTGTATTGCGGATGTAATGATGCCCATATTAACCGGGATTGAGTTTTGTAAGGCGCTAAAGCAAGATGAAGAAATAAGCCATATACCGGTAATTCTGTTAACGGCATTATCTGAAAATGAAGACAAGGTAAAGGGGTATGGTGCAGGTGCGGATGGGTATATTGTAAAACCTTTTGATCCTGCTTTATTGCGCACGGTTGTAGACAACATGATAAAGAATCGTTTAGAGCTAAAAGCTAAATTTTCTGATGAGGTAGAGAGCGAAGTAAGTTTGCTAACACATTCGCCCATTGATGAAGAGTTTATGCAAAAGGCAACCCAAATTATTACGGATCAAATGGGCAATTCTGAATTAACAACAACCTATCTGTGTAAAGAAATGGGGGTAAGTTCTTCTAAATTATACAGAAAAATTAAGGAGCTTACAGATTTATCTCCAAATGAGTTTATCCGTACGGTTAGGCTTAAAAAATCAGCACAATTACTAAAATCTAGAAAATATAACGTTTCTGAAGTTGCCTACACAACCGGCTTTAAAGACCCCTTGTATTTTAGTAGATGTTTTAAAAAGCAGTTTGGCTTTCCACCTAGTAAATTGTTAACATAAATATCAATGCGGATAGTCTAACCATAATTCATCCCATTCCTTAATGTTCTGCTCTATTCTCTCTTTGTTTAATTCACTACCTAATTCGGCATTAACCCTAAGGGAACCCAAATAAATATCCCATCTTGATTTATAGAGTATTTGGTATTGATCTTTCCAAGCTCTAGAGGCATAATTGTTTAAATTACCCACACCACCCCATTGGTTAATTAGTAAACGTGCGTTTTTTTTATAAAACGCTTTAGTTTCCGGGGTGTCCCCATAATCTGTAGCTTCTTGCACCCAATAATCCAAACGGTCTAGTTTGCTATTTTCTAATAGTTGTTCCGTGGTGTCTATTAAAGTATGGAATTGTAATTTTAAACTGTCTCCTTTTTCAAAATCGTTATTTATATAGGCGTATGTAGCCTGTTGTAGTAGGGTATCTATTTTTAGAGAAAGTTCATGCCTTTTGTGCGCTATAAAATCTTCTTGTATTAGCGGGTTGTTACCTTTATTTTTTTCAAGCAAAATATTCGCTTCTTCAAGCAATTTAAGGTTACTGGGGTGCCCTTTAAAAGCTGTTATTTCTTTAGAAGGTTGTTTAAAGAGTAGATAGGCCCCTGCTTGATTGTTCCACCAACGGGGTGTCCAATATTTAGTACTATAAACAGCACTGTCTAGCTTTATCCAGGCAGTTAGCGTTTCTTTGGTAAAATCTTGGCCATATCTAGCTTTAATGTTGGTTTTTAGCCAATCTTCAACGGGTATTTTGGTATCCCAAGGTAAATCATACAAATACTCATAAACCATAGAATTTTGATGTAAACCTTCTGGCATTACACCATAACCCAATACTTGAGTGCTTTTATCATGCGCTAGCAGATAATTAATTTCTTCTTTATAAAAATCAAAATCACCATAAATAGGATTAGATCCACCATAATTATGGACATAACCGTAAGTCCATTGTTTGCCATAGAAGGCATCTTGTTTTTCCCAAACTTTATATCTATCGTTTCCAAAATCTTGGATAATTAATTTATCGTTGGGTACTTTACTTAAAAAGGCAATTACGGCTTCTTTTTCCCAAAAGTCTGCATCGTGCCCAAATAGCCAACCTTGCATTACCCATGTAGCACCAGGAGCGGCTTCGTTCAAGGTTTCATAAATTACTTCACCGTAGGCAGCTAGTTCTTCAAGCTTGTTTTCTGTACTAACGGGCGGTGTAATCTCATTAAAACTATCAGCTAAATAGTATTCGGCCTTACCATATTCTTCGTTATAAAGCTCTATAAAACGCTTGCCAATTTCCTTAAACAATGGGTCTTTGGGGTCTAGTAGATAAGTGCTATCAAAGCCGCCTCCAGACCAACCGTTTAGTTCACTTATTTTGGCATTGGGAAACTTCTTGGCCAAGGCAGCAGGTATGTAACCACTAAAGGCAGGTACCACTGGTTTCATTCCCAAACCACGCAATTTTGCTAAAATCTTTTTCTGTAATTTGGCTTTTTTGTTGATCCATTCTTGGGGCAAAGGTCCTGCATGTCCATTAATATTGCCCATACGTTGCCAAGGTAAAAAAGCAGGTCCGGTAAAGTGTTTGTCTAGTTCGGCCTGTGTTACCCCGTATTCTTTCCATAATTTTTGCCAAATATATTCTTGCCCTTCCATAGCGGTAGGCATATTAATACCATGTAAGGCCATCCAATTAATTTCTTGGTTCCATCTTTCCCAGTCCCACCAAGGTGTGGTATACCCATAGGTAACCACATTCAAATATTTTCTAAACTTAAATGGCGTTTGTTTTTTAAGTTTTCTTTGCGGCCATTTAGTGGGTAAGTTTAAGGCCATGCCTTCCCAGCTATTAAATGCGGCCCCAATTTGTTTTAAATAATAGTAAGCTCCGTAAGTAAGGGCAATTTTAGAAGATGCTTTTACATGTACTTCATTTGGTTTGGCGTCTACTTCAAAATAATCTCCTTTTGTAGTAGAAAGGCTATCTAGGGTGAAAATAAATTCGTTACCTCTTTTACCCAATAGTTGTACTAAAACGTCTTGTTCTGAAGATACGGGTAGCTCATTTTTAGTAGTACACGCATTCAGTAATAAGGTTATGCCTATAATAGTTAAGTAGCTGTAATAAGAAGTACTGTTTTTCATAGAATAAAGAAACTACATTGCAGGGATGTATCCATGTAAATATAAATCAAGTATATAGATGATTTAAAGGATTGGGATTTTCACCAAGTAAAATATTTAATTAACTATCTGGTCTTTATGGTTTTAGGTTGATTTTTATCTATATTTAAATAAAACAAGCCCTAATTATCCATGTATTTGAAAAATACATCCATTCTGAACATGAGAGCAAGATGTATCTTGAGCATTGCAACTGATAACGACTGAATTTTAAATTGACAATTTATGAAAGACCTAAAGAACCATAAAAATTTACTGAGTATTGAGGATGATTGGGAAGATGATTTAAAAAGAAGATATCCTAATCCAGACGAACCAGTAAAGGAAAAAGAAGAATTTAGAAATTATGTGGATTCTGATAGGGTAGCTATTGTTAGGGAATTTTACAAAGAAAACCATACGTACCAAACCTATGATTTTGTTTGCGCAAAAGAAGAAGAGTTTTTAAAACTACAGAAGCGCGAAATGAGTGTTTGGGAGGCGGTAGAGTTTTTAAATACGCTGGTAGATGATAGTGATCCGGATATTGACTTAGACCAAACGCAACACTTGTTGCAAACCTCTGAGGCAATACGTGCAGACGGGCACCCAGATTGGTTTGTTCTTACCGGATTTTTACATGATTTAGGTAAAATATTATGCTTGTTTGGAGAGCCGCAATGGGCGGTAGTTGGGGATACTTATCCAGTTGGGTGTGCTTTTTCTGAAAACATAGTGTATCCAGAGTTTTTCCAGTTAAACCCAGATACCACTAACGATAAATTTAATACCAAATATGGTGTTTACGATGCCAATTGCGGCTTGGAAAAGGTAAAAATGAGCTGGGGCCATGACGAATATTTATACCATGTTATGAAAGACTACTTGCCAGAACCAGCATTGTATATAATTAGGTATCATTCTTTTTATGCCCAGCATAAGGAAAACGCATACACTCATTTAATGAACGAAAAGGATAAGGAGATGTTTGAGTGGGTAAAGAAGTTTAATCCGTATGATTTGTATACCAAAGCACCTGTTAAGCCAGATGTAGCAGCCTTAATGCCATATTACAAAGAATTGGCTGCTAAGTATTTACCTGAAAAAATCAAGTTTTAGAAAGTAATTAATCACATTTAAATCTTGTAAAACCTTTATTCCAAATCTATTAAGGATTTAGAAAGGAGGTTGCTTGTCCAATTTTAAAGATATATGTATACGTTACTTTCATTTCTTGCTTTTACCTTATTTGTTGCATTTTTTAGTTGGTTTAAACTTAGAAAGGAGTCCTTAAAGACAAAAGACGGCTATTTTTTAGGCGGTAAGAGTTTAACCGGGGTGGTCATAGCCGGCTCTATGCTTTTAACCAATATTTCTACGGAACATTTAATTGGCATGAACGGTTCTTCCTATAAAAACGGGTTCATTATCATAGCATGGGAGGTAACTTCTGCCATAGCTTTGGTAATAGCGGCCCTATATTTTATACCCAAATATTTAAGGATGGGGTTAACCACCATTCCAGAATACTTAGAAAAACGGTTCGATGGAACCACAAGAACCTTGGTAGCCTTTTTTCTAATGGTTTCTTTTGTGGTTACTATTTTACCCATTGTACTCTACACGGGGGCAATTAATCTAGAGAGTATTTTTAATGTTTCTGAGGTTTTAGATTTACCAAAACAAGAGAGTTTATGGGTAACTGTTGTGGTAATTGGTAGTTTGGGAGCGCTTTATGCAATTTTAGGTGGATTAAAAGCGGTTGCAATATCAGACACTATTAATGGTTATGGTTTGTTAATCGGTGGTGCAGCCATTCCTATTTTTGCGCTATTAGCCATTGGAGAGGGAAACCCATTAGTAGGATTACAAAAGGTGTATGAGAATAGCCCCGAAAAATTTAACGTAATAGGAACTAAAGATTCCGTTTTGCCTTTTGAAGTATTATTTACGGGCTTAATGATAAACCAATTGTATTTCTGGGGTATGAACCAAACCATAATACAGCGAGCATTAGGTGCTAAAAACTTAAAAGAAGCACAAAAAGGGCTATTGTTTACTGGGGTTCTAAAAATTATAATCCCAATAGTTATTATTTTGCCCGGTGTCATCGCTTTTTATTATCTAGGGGATAGTATGTATGCCGATCAGGATATGATTTATCCTGAATTGATAAAGCGTGTATTGCCAGTAGGTTTGGTGGGTATTTTTGCAGCTGTAGTTCTAGGGGCGGTTTTAAGTACGTTTAATAGTGTGCTTAATAGTGCCGCTACCATATTCTCCGTAGATATTTTCAAGAAGCATATAGACAAATCTAGTAGCGATGCCAAATTAGTACGTGTTGGTAAAACCACATCCATTATCTTGGCCATTTTTTCAATCTTTGTTGCACCTTTTGTGGCCAATGCACCAGATGGTTTGTATCAGTTATTACAGCAATTAAACGGTATCTTTTTTATACCTATAGCCTCCATTTTATTAGCAGGTTTTTTCTTTAAATCAGTTTCTGCCTTGGGTGCTAAAGTGGCGCTATTTGTAGGTCTTTTGTTCTACATATTAACCACTTTTGTGTTTGATACCGGTATCCATTTTGTACACTTATGGGGTATTGAGTTTCTATTGAATTTTGCAATTATGTTTAGGGTTTCTTATTTCTACCCAAGAATTAATTATAATAATGCAACGCTTGAAAATAGCCAAGAAAAGCTAGAAACATGGAAATATGCCAAGCCAATGGGTATTGTACTTTGTGCAATCACCCTGGTCATTTATATTTTTATGGGTCAACTTTAAAATCAGTATATGTCTACTAGTATAAATAAAACAAACCGGTTTTTGGCCTTAGACGTATTTAGGGGCTTAACCATCTGTTTAATGATTTTGGTAAACTCCCCAGGTACCGGAGCCGATATTTATCCCTATCTATCGCACGCAAACTGGTTAGGTTTTACCTTGGCAGATTTGGTGTTCCCTTCATTTTTATTTGCTATGGGTAATGCCATGAGTTTTTCCATGGCTAAATTAAAAGCAACGCCAGCATCTAGATTTTATAAGAAAGTAATTAGGCGTACCATTATTATTTTTCTTTTAGGATATCTTATGTATTGGTTTCCTTTTTTTGAATGGTCAGGGCAAGATGTTTCGTTAAAACCCATTGGTGAAACCCGTATTATGGGCGTTTTGCAACGTATAGCCTTATGTTATTTTTTCGCTTCAGTTCTTATCTATCACTTAAACAACAAAATTGTCGGCTTAATTTCAGCACTTATTTTACTATTGTATTGGTGTTTGTTGTACTGGTTTGATGGCAATGGAGGTGTATTGGAAATGGGCAGCAACGCAATTACTAGACTAGACCTTTTTCTTTTAGGCGAAGGGCATGTTTACAAAAAAGATAGTGTACCGTTTGATCCAGAAGGCTTATTAAGCACGTTACCAGCTATAGTAAATGTTTTAGGTGGATATTTTGCTGGTGTTTATCTTAAAAAAAACGGGAATACTTTTAAATCAATAGCTGTTTTAATGGTGGCTGGTTTTCTAATCTATTCTTTGGGGCAATGGTGGAATCTTATTTTCCCAATTTCTAAGAAATTATGGACCAGTAGTTTTACACTCCATACCATAGCGTTAGATTTGTTTGTTTTGGCTACCCTAGTATACGCCATCGAAATTAAGAAAGTAAAATTTGGTGTTTACTTCTTTGATGTTTTTGGTAAAAACCCACTTTTTATTTACCTATTTTCAGAATTGGTTTTCATTACCTTAAGGCTAATACCGGTGACTGAGAATTATGATGCATTTGAATGGTTTAGTGAGGTGGTGGTACAACAGCTTTTTCCTGGTTCTTTTGGTGCTTTGGTAACAGGTATTCTGTTTATGTTGTTGTGCTGGTTGGTTGGGTTATGGCTTCATAAAAAGAAAATTTATATAAAAATTTAAATAGCTAGCATGGCTTTAGAAGAAACTTGGAGGTGGTATGGACCAAACGATTTAGTGTCCCTATCAGATATAAAGATGGCAGGAGCCAGCGGTATTGTTACCGCTTTACATCAAATTCCAAATGGAGAAGTTTGGTCTAAAGATGCAATTTTTGAACGTAAAAAGATAATTGAGGATGCCGGCTTAAAATGGTCCGTTGTAGAAAGTGTACCCGTGCATGAAGATATTAAAAAGCGGACTGGAGCGTACAAAACCTATATTGCCAATTACCAAGAGAGCATAAAAAATTTGGGGGAGTGTGGTATAAAAACCATCTGCTACAATTTTATGCCCGTTCTAGACTGGACTAGGACCGATTTAGCTTTTGAGATGCCAGATGGTTCAAAAGCATTACGTTTTGATGCGGATCAATTTGCCGCATTTGAACTTTATATTTTAAAACGTCTAGATGCTAAAGCGGTATACACCAAGGAGCAAATTTCTAGGGCAAAATCTGTTTATAATTCCCTATCCAAGGAGGCCATAAAAGCGTTAACCAATAATATTATTGCGGGTTTACCAGGGGCAGAAGAGGGGTATACGCTAGAACAATTTCAAGAAGTGCTCAATGGTTATGCCCAAATAGACGATAAAAAATTAAGGGAAAATTTGTATAAGTTTTTAACGGAAATAATTCCTGTTGCAGAAAATTCTGGGGTAAATATGGCCATACACCCAGATGATCCTCCGTATCCAATTCTTGGATTGCCAAGGGTGGTAAGTACGGAAAAAGATGCGCAGCAACTTTTGGGGGCAGTAGATAGCCCAAATAACGGCCTATGTTTTTGTACCGGTTCTTACGGAGTAATCAAAGAGAATGATTTGGAAGGAATGGTGCATCGTCTAGGTGATAGAATAAATTTTGTTCATTTAAGGAGCACAAAAAGAAACCAATGGGGTAGTTTTTTTGAAGCAGACCATCTAAATGGAGATGTAGATATGTATGCGGTAATGAAAGCCTTGTTGGTAGAACAAGCCAATAGAAAAAAGATGGGTAGACAAGACTATCAAATGCCAATGCGGCCAGATCATGGGCATCAAATGCTAGACGATTTAAAAAAGCATACCAATCCTGGCTATTCTGCCATTGGTAGATTAAGGGGATTAGCAGAACTTAGGGGTTTAATGTTGGGTATAGAGCGTAGTATTTAAATAGAAAAGTATTTTGAGAAGAAATAATAAAACGGGTCTTGCCCGTTTTTTTTATTTCTAAATCGTTTTCGTGAAATTAACAACTCAAAGTATGGATATCTAGCCTATTTTGTAATCTTCAATATAAAATCAATGCAGTTTTTTCTTAATAAATATTGTCTTTAGTCCAGTATTCACGGGCTTTTGAAGATATATCCATGTATTTGAAAAATACGTCCATGGTAAGTACAACGGTCCTCTCCTAATTTTATGCAATAACTGAAATTTAACTAAACAATAAATTATGCTTAAATCAATTTTAACGCTACTCTTGGCGTTTGGTACTTGTCTGTTATCTTATGGGCAAGACCGCACAATTTCCGGAACGGTTACGGATGATACCGGTGCTCCGTTGCCTGGTGCAACCGTTGTCCAAAAAGGAACTAATACTGGTGCGCAAACAGATTTTGATGGTAACTATACTATTAATGTTTCTGGAGACGCAGTTGTACTTACCTATTCTTATATAGGTTTTAGCTCCAAGGACATTACCGTTGGCAGCCAGAATACGATTAACGTACAATTAATAGAAGATGTAAGTAAATTAGATGAGGTTGTTGTAATTGGATATGGAGAAGTTAAAAGGGCAGACCTAACTGGTTCTGTGGCTTCCGTAGGCAGTGAGCAAATAGAACAGGCCAACAAAGTAGATGCAGTTTCTGCATTACAAGGGCAGGCTCCCGGTGTTGTAATTCAACGTACGGATAATAAACCTGGCGCGGGCGGATTTAACATTCGAATTCGTGGTGCCAGTACCATTAATTCCAATCAGACAGCCAATCAAGGTGGTTTTAATCCGGGTCAAAACCCATTGTTTATCGTTGATGGAATTTTTGTAGACGATATTTCCTTTTTAAATCCAGCGGATATTGATAAAATGGATATTCTAAAAGATGCTTCTGCCACGGCTATTTATGGTTCTAGAGGTAGTAACGGGGTAGTTATCATTGAGACCAAGAGAGGTAAGCAAGGTAAAATGCGTGTTAACTACAACAACTACATTGGTTTTAAACAAGCTTATAATTTACCTTCTGTATATGATGGTCCTGGCTATATAGAATTCTTAAAAGATGTGGTGGTTGGTAATGAGTTTGCACAGACCAATGGCGATTTAAGTTTTAGAAGAGAGCAGGTAGATTTATCCAATTATTTGGATAGTGAGGAGTTGCAAAACGTTGCAGATGGTGTAGATACGGATTGGGTAGATCTATTGTTAAAGAGTGGTTTGCAAAGTAACCATACCATAGATATGAGCGGTGGTAATGAAAACACTACCTATGCCGTAGGTCTAGGGTATACTTTAGATGAAGGTACCGTAGAAGGCGAAGATTACAACAGATACAATATTAGGGGTAGCCTGTCTAGTGATTTAACAGATTGGTTAAATGTTAGTGTTAACAATTACGTAACCAGCGTGGTGCAAAATACCGGTAGCTGGGAGGCTTTTAGAAGTGCTTATCGTTTAAAACCAATTGGTAGGCCTTATAATGAAGATGGTAGTTTACGATTTTTTCCTACGCAAAAAGAAACACAGATAACAAACCCATTGTTCGATACCCAAAATATTACAAGAGAAACTCGTTTTCTACAGTATTTAGGAGATATCTCCTTAAAATTGTCCCCAGTTAATGGTTTAAGTTTTACTACTAAATTCTCACCTAATATTAAGTATCAAAGATATGGAGAGTATAGGGGATTACTTTCTAAAAGTGTTAGTGGCAACCCATCTAACAGGAGAGCGGTAGTGGATAATACCAATTACTTCTCTTACACATGGGATAATATTTTAAACTGGAACTGGTCTAAAGACATTCATTCTTTAAATGTTACCGGAGTTGTTTCTAGATTCCTGGAGCGTAGAGAAGGGTATTATTCTCAGGTAAGAAATTTTACTACAGATGAATTTTCATTTTACAATTTAGATGCAGGTTTAGATATTAGGGATTTATCAAGTGGTTTTTCCAAACAAACTTTAGAGTCTTATACGGGTAGAATCAACTATACTTTAGACAATAAATATTTGTTTACGGTAACCGGTCGTTATGATGGTGCTTCTATTTTATCTAAAGAAAATAAATGGGCCTTTTTCCCTTCGGCAGCTTTTGCTTGGAAAATGATGGAAGAAAATTTCCTTAAGGATCAAAATGTAATATCCAATGCTAAACTTAGGTTAAGCTACGGGCAAACAGGTAATAATGGTCAAGGTGGCGGGTTGGCCCCACTGGCCTCTCAGTCCCTGTTGTCTTCTAGTGCCACCAATTTAGGAGACGCAGCAGTTTCCACGGCTTACATAGGTGGTTTGGCTAATGAAGACCTAACTTGGGAGCGCACTACGGAAATTAACGTAGGTATAGATTTTGGATTTTTACAAAACCGTATCTACGGTTCTGTTGATGTGTATAACAGAAAAAACTCAGATATCATTTTCTTTTCACCACTGCCAGATGTTACCGGTTTCTCAGGAACATTTGATAATGTGGGTGAGTCTACCAACAAGGGTATAGAAATTGGTTTAAATACGGTTAATATTGATAATGAGAACCTAACCTGGACTACCAATTTTAACTTTGCGCGTAACAAAAATACTCTTGACAGGTTGTATGGCGATTTGGATGAGATTATTTTCAATGTAAACGGAACCAATTTAATTCATAGGGTAGGGGAATCCATAGGTTCTATCTATGATTATGAGTACGACGGTATTTGGCAATTAGATGAAGCCGCAGAAGCAGCAACCTATAACCAAAGACCTGGACAGGTAAAAGTTAGGGACATCAATGGAGATGGCCAGATTACACCAGACGGTGACAGAACTATCATTGGAAATGTAGTTCCTAAATGGACAGGTAGTGTTACCAGTACGTTGAACTATAAAGATTTTGATTTTACCTTTTTGATAAGCACAAGTCAGGGAAATAGTATGATGAGTAACTTTCATAATGCGTTCTCATTTCCTTGGGATAGTGAACCAACCAGAACTTTTAATGGTTATAACGTAAATTACTGGACACCTCAGAATCCAACCAACAACTGGTACCAGCCAGGTAATGGTGGTACGTTCCAAAATGCCATTAAATACAGAGATATCTCGTTTACCAAAGTAGGCTTCATTACGTTAGGTTATAAATTGCCAGACAACGCTTTGAACACTTTAGGTTTAGATAAATTAAGATTTTACGTTACAGCGCAGAATCCATTTATATTCACGGATTACGATGGCTGGGACCCAGAAAATGCCGGTAGAAACCATTGGGGAGCGGCATTCTTGTCACGTTCCATCATAACAGGTATCAACGTAAGTTTCTAACAAACGAATAAAACTGAAAAAATGAAATTAAATCGATATAAAATTATAGCCGCCTCATTGGTCTTAGGACTATTTACAATGGGCTGTGAAGATTACTTGGAAGAAGAGAATAATGAGGCGCTAGGTTTGGATAATGTAGCAACAGATCCAGCAATATTTGACCAGTTAGTAGCTTCTGTTTACGAAAGAGCTAGAGAAACTACTACTAGATATACGGGAGATATGTATTATGTTCTAGAAGATCTAGGTACGGATATCGTTACTAGGGGTACGGCTTTAACAGGTACAGATGAGATTAACGATTATGTAAATCTTACCGGTAGAAACTGGCCTGTAGATGTATATTGGGGTAATCAATACAGGGTTATAGCAGCGGCCAATGTGGCCATTGAGGCTGCGTCAATTGCAGAAGATGTGCCACAAGCAGAGTTGTCTAATGGGGTTGCAGAAGCCAAATTTTTTAGAGCTTTGGCTTATTTTAAATTGGTAGAAAACTTTGGAGGTGTTCCAATAATTACCAGTCAGGTAACAACCGCAGAGATTAGTTATCCAAGAGCTTCAGAGGAAGAAGTGTACGCGCAAATAGTTCAAGATTTGAACGAAGCTTTAGCTGATCTTCCTGAAACTACGGATACGTTTGGTAGGTTAACCAAAGATGCTGTTAGACAATTTACGGCTAGAGTGTTATTGACAAGAGGGTATAAATCATTTGGGTCGTCCTCTGATTTTCAAACTGCTGTAAGTCTTTCTGAAACGGTTATTGCTAATCATCCATTAGTAGATTCTTTTGAGTCTTTGGTAAGCGAAGAAAATCAGCGTAACTCAGAAGTTGTGTTTTCCTATTTGTTTGGTTCAAACTCGGTAAGTAGAGGTTGGGGTAATTCTAGGCACATGTTGTATAAGTTCCGTTATTTTGATTACCCAGGGCTTCTTCGTGGAGACAAATATCAAAAAGGACTTGGTGCGGCGCCAACAGAATTTTTCTACTCTTTATTTGAAGATGATGACGAACGCGCAGACGCTTCGTTCCGTAGGGTAATTGTTGCAGATGAAGATTACGAGTCTACCGTTAATGGTGCTACCGTTAACGTAATGGCTGGCGATACTGCTATTTATTTTCCTAAGGTAGCTTGGACACAGGCAGAAATGGATGCGGTACCATATAAAGTAATTAACCCAGGGACTTATTTTGAAAACAACGGTGTTACCGTAGTACACTACCCAATGTTTAAAAAGTTTGATGATCCGGGCGTTCCTTTTACACAACCTGATCAATCTTCTCAAGGAGAAAGAGATATGGTGGTTATGCGATCTGGTGAGGCGTACTTAATTGCCGCGGAAGCTTATTTGCAATTAAACGATGCCGCAAGCGCTGCAACCTTGTTAACTACATTACGTTCTAGAGCAGGGTTAACTACAGCGGTAACAGCTGCAGAAGTAGATTTAGACTATATTTTGGATGAAAGGGCAAGAGAACTTGCCGGAGAAGCAAATAGATGGATGGATTTAAAGCGAACCGGTAAGTTAATAGAGAGAACCTTAGCCAACAATCCGCATGCGGCATTAAACGGAGCTTTGGAACAAAAGCATTTGCTAAGACCTATTCCACAAGCAGAAATAGATAATTCTGGAGGTAGTATTACCCAGAATCCAGGATACGAATAAAATTTAGTACAGTTAGAGTTAGTTTAGTTTAATCATTTTTAATTTGTAAAACTCCGTTGTGTTAGCAACGGAGTTTTTCTTTTTAGGACTAATTTTTAATTGGTATATTTAGTTACAGACTTAAATTAATTAGACCTAAAATGAATTTTTTGACCAAGCTAAAATGGATACTGGGTATCCTGCTGATTTTCTTTGTAATTGTTGCCACCAATTTGGTAGACCGTAATAGTTTTTCTTTGGTAAAAGAGTCTGTAGCCACCATTTATGAAGACCGGCTAGTGGCTAAAAATCTTATTTTTAATATGTATAAGGTTTTGCAAGAGAAAAAGCTAAATGCTGTAACTGCTAAGCCTTTTGCCACAACGGAGTTGGCCGGCCAACAAAAAGAACTCAACTTATTGGTAGACCGCTTTGACAAAACCAAGCTTACCAGAGAGGAAGGCGTAATTTATACCGACTTTAAAACCGAATTGGAAAATCTTTTTGCCTTAGAAAAGAACGAGAAAGTTATGGAGGTAGATAATGCAGCTTATTTAAAACAACTTTCGGTATTGGAGCGTAGCCTTAATCAATTGGCCAATATTCAATTAGAAGAAGGGAATAGGCAAGTGTCTATCAGTAGAAAAGCACTAAATACGGTAGACTTGTTCACCAAAATAGAGATTTATCTATTAATTATTCTTGCCGTAATCATTCAGGTAATTATTATGTATAATCCTAAAAAAGAGGATAAGGACAACCTAAGGGTTTCTTAGACGCTTTTCTTAATTTAGGTGCAAAACTAATGGTATGAGAAAAATACTTGTGCTCTTTGCGCATCCTAAATTGGAACAATCCAAAGCCAATCTAGCATTAATTAATGCAATAAGAGACCTGGAAGGGGTAACTTTCAGAGACTTGTATGAGCTCTATCCTGATTTTAATATTCACGTAAACGAAGAAAAAAACATTCTTGCCTTGCATGATATCATTGTTTGGCAACACCCCTTTTATTGGTACAGCTGCCCGCCTTTGTTAAAGCAATGGATTGATGTAGTATTAGAATACAACTGGGCTTACGGCCCTAAAGGACGTACATTATGGAACAAAACCTGTTTTAATGTCATAACAACAGGAGGCTCTAAGGAGTTATATTGTTCTTCTGGCTCTAACCATTATTCGGTAGCAGAGTTTCTTAGACCTTTTGAACAAACAGCAATTTTATGCGGTATGGATTACTTATCGCCATTTACTGTAATGGGTACGCATAGGGTAGAAGAAATTAACCTTGACGCTTATGGAGAAAAATATAGGGCCTTATTAAAAGAAATGATGCGAGCCCCAGATCTAGCGTATTTTAAAACCAACAACTTTCTTAGCGAAATAACACTACCAAATCAATAGCCAATGACAACTAGTATTTTATTTCAAGCCATAGTTTTTTTACTTGGGGCACTAATCTGTGTTCCGTTGGCAAAGCGTTTTGGTCTTAGTTCTGTAATAGGTTATTTACTAGCGGGTGTACTCATAGGGCCCTTTTTATTAGGTTTTGTAGGAGAAGAAGGAGAAGATATATTGCATTTTGCAGAATTTGGTGTTGTAATGATGCTATTTCTAATTGGTTTGGAAATAGAACCAAAGACCTTTTGGCAAATGCGAAAACGAATAGTAGGCTTAGGGGGGCTTCAAGTAGGGATAACCTTGGTATTAGGCTACTTGCTATTCTATTATATAGGTTTTGAAACAAATGTTGCTATTACCATAGCCATGGCGGTAGCGTTATCTTCTACGGCCATTACTTTACAAACCCTAAAAGAAAAAAACTTAATGGATAGTACCTACGGTACTTCGTCTTTTTCCATTTTGTTGTTCCAAGATATTATTGTTATTCCCATGTTGGCGGTTTTACCATTATTATCTTCTGGAGGGGAAAACAACACAACATCTCATACCACAGATAATTTTCACTTCTTAGATAGCCTATCCCTGGGCTGGCAGGCAGCTGCTATCCTATTATCCATTGTAGCAATTGTACTGGCGGGTAGGTATTTGATTGTTCCGCTATTACGTTTGGTGGCACAGGCAAGAATTAGAGAGTTACTTACGGCATCGGCACTGTTTATTGTTCTAGGTATCTCTTTTTTAATGGAAATGGTTGGTCTAAGTCCCGCATTAGGTGCTTTTTTAGGTGGAGTGGTTTTAGCTACTAGCGAATTTAAACATGAATTAGAAAGTAATTTAGAACCATTTAAAGGTCTATTGCTAGGTCTGTTCTTTATTACTGTTGGTGCATCTATCAACTTTCAGGTTATTGCAGAGAACCCTATTATGATTATTGGTTTGGTCATCGCCGTTATTGCCTTAAAAGCTTTGGTAATTTATGGTGTAGCCAAAGTATTTAAAATAAAAACGGACCAACGTTTATTGCTTATGATCGGTCTAGCTCAAATTGGTGAGTTTGCTTTTGTGTTATTTTCTTTCGCCTTTCAACTAAACATCATAAACCAGTTTAATTTGGATATGATGTTGGTTATTACTGCCCTAAGCATGGCGTTAACTCCTATTTTAAGTTTACTAAATGAGCGATTTTTATTACCTAAAATTGGTACTAAACGTCAAGAGAATAGACCGATGGACCATATTGCCAAAACGCACAAAGTAATTCTGGTGGGGTTTGGACATTTTGGTAGCACCGTTGGTCGCTTTTTACGCGCTCATGGTATTGAAGCTACTATTTTAGACCATGACTCTACTCGAGTTGATTTTTTAAGAAGAATGGGATTTCAAGTTTATTATGGAGATGCCACACGTATGGAGCTTTTAGAAGCTGCAGGTATTGCAGATGCTAAACTGCTTATTTGTGCCATTGGCAGTACAGAGACTACCAACCATTTGGTAAAGATTGTAAAAGAAAAATATCCGCAGTTAAAATTACTGGTAAGGGCTAGAAACCGCTATGATGCTTTCGAATTGATGGATGCTGGAGTAAAGGATATTTATCGTGAATCGTTAGATACTTCGGTAAAATTAGCCAGTGATGCATTAACCCATTTAGGTTTTAGAAGGTATTCTGTTTATAGGCAGGCACAAAATTTTATTAGGTACGACGAGCAGGGTCTTAAAAATATGGCAGAAAGGCCAAAAGATAGAGACGCTTATATTTC
The DNA here is from genome assembly GCF_056160685.1 of Croceivirga sp. ABH4_376. Lineage (NCBI taxonomy): Bacteria > Pseudomonadati > Bacteroidota > Flavobacteriia > Flavobacteriales > Flavobacteriaceae > Croceivirga > Croceivirga sp. ABH4_376. Next base: position 31,811 of record NZ_JBSWXQ010000009.1, read on the forward strand.
TAAAGCCAGAAGGGAGTTAGAACAACAAGAAAAACTCTTGGAACAAGATTTTACCCGGGGTATTCTATCACATGATAAACTTTGGGATAGTGATGAAATGCGTTCCGCAGCGCTGGCCAAACAGCGCCTAAAGAAGACCTAAACAAAAAAGAAGGGAAAAGGTTAATGGTTTTGTAGTTAATAATTGATTCACTGTTGTTTAGCTTTTTAAAATTGTTGTTTATCTAAAAATTTAAACAAAATTCGGGAAGAATGTAGATAATTAAGGTCATGTTGTTGAATAGTTGAAGTATAAAGTTATTTTTAATTATAAAATCATAATTTTTATGCGATTGATATTCAACGATAAGACTAATAAACTAACGCATATTGCATGCAAATAAAAGAAAATGCTACTATCTATGATGTAATCATAGTAGGGTCAGGAGCTGGTGGTGGTATGGCCACAAAAGTGCTATCCGAAGCTGGCTTAAAAGTAGCAGTAGTAGAGGCAGGTCCCTTTTTTGACCCTGCAGACCCAGAACAACGTACCCAATTAAGATGGCCATATGAATCGCCTAGAAGAGGTGCATCTACCGTTAGGCCCTTTGGTGATTTTGATGCGGCTTATGGTGGGTGGGAAATAGAAGGAGAACCGTATACCCGTGCAGAAGGCACTAAATTTGATTGGTTTAGGTCTCATATGCTTGGGGGTAGAACCAATCATTGGGGTAGAATTTCGTTGCGTTTTGGTCCAGACGATTTTAAACATAAAAGTATAGATGGTTACGGGGACGATTGGCCAATTGGCTATGAGGATGTAAAACCTTACTATGACAAGGTAGATAAACTAATTGGTGTTTTTGGCACCAATGAGGGGCTTAGGAATGATCCAGATGGGTTTTTCTTACCTCCGCCTAAACCAAGATTACACGAGCTTTTTTACATAAAAGGGGCCCGTAAAACCAATATTCCGGTTTATCCTTCTAGAATGTCTATGCTAACCAAGCGTATCAATAATGAGCGCGGTGTTTGTTTTTACTGCGGACAATGTTCTAGGGCGTGCCAAGTTTATGCAGATTTTTCTGCCGGTACTTGCTTAATATTTCCAGCTCAAAAAAATGGGGGTCAGGTAGACCTTTTTGTTAATTGTGTGGTGCGTACCGTTACCACAGATGAAGAAGGTAAGGCAACCGGAGTTTCTTACATTAATAAAGAAGATAGAACAGAATATAAATTAAAGGGTAAAGTGGTAGTACTGGGGGCTTCTGCCTGTAGCTCTGCACGTATTCTATTAAATTCTAAAAGCAAACAACATCCAAATGGTTTAGGTAATAGCAGTGATCATGTTGGCAAATATTTACATGATTCTACTGGTGCCGATCGTGCTGCTTTTATTCCAGATTTGATGAACCGTAAGGTTTCCTATAATGAAGATGGTGTGGGTGGTATGCATGTCTATTCACCTTGGTGGGGAGATAATTCTAAATTAGATTTCCCAAGAGGTTACCACATAGAAGTGTGGGGTGGTATGGGAATGCCTAGTTACGGTTTTGGCTTTAATGCCAACGAGTTCAACAAATTCTTTGGAACTAAAGTTGGTGGCTATGGCGATGTACTTAGGAGTGATGTAAAAAAATATTATGGAGCCGTAGTAGGTATGGCAGGCCGGGGAGAATCTATAGCGCGTAAAGACAATTACTGCGAGATAGATGAAACCGTAGTGGACGAATGGGGTATTCCAGTTTTGAAATTTAACTATAAATGGTCCGATTTGGAGCGTAACCAAGCCAAACACATGCAAGATACATTTGAAGAAATCTTGACCAATATGGGTGGGGAATTATTGGGAGAAAAACCCGGTAAGGACGTAGATTACGGGTTGCATGCCCCAGGACGTATAATCCATGAGGTTGGAACTACCCGAATGGGAGATGACCCTAAGACTTCTGTAACCAACAAATTTCAACAGTTGCATGATGTGGACAATGTTTTTATTGTAGATGCTGGGTCTTTTGTGTCTCAGGCAGACAAGAACTGTACATGGACAATCTTGGCACTTTCTTGGAGGGCTTCTGACTATATTGTAGAACAATTTAAAAAGCAAAACTTCTAAGACATGGATAGGAGAAAAAGTTTAAAATCTATAGTTTTTGGAGGTGTAGCTGGAGGCTTGGCATTGCACGGCTGCAAACCAGGTACGGATACGGAAATAGCTCCAGATGTTGTAGAAAGTTCTATGGTAAAGTGGCGAACCGCTAGCGAAAATGAACTTGTACAAGAATTGCATGACGATCAATTCTTTAATACACACGAAATGGAAACCATGACCGTGCTTTGCGATTTAATTTTACCTTCCAGTGAAACTTACAAGGGTGCGTCAGATGCAGATGTGGTATCTTTTATAGAATTTATGGCTAAAGATATTCCAGATTTGCAATTAGACCTTAGGGGTGGTTTAATGTGGCTAGATCATGAAGCCAATACACGGTTTAATACCAACTTCGATAGCTTACAAGAAAGCCAACAAAAAGAAATTTTGGACGAAATAGCGTATTACGATCCAGAAACACCCCAAAAGGATAGACCATTTGCGGTTAACTTTTTTAGTCTTGTTCGTAATTTAACCATGACCGGTTTTTACACTTCTAAATTAGGTATAGAAGAATTGGGTTATAAGGGTAATTCACCAAATGTTTGGGATGGGGTACCGCAAGATGTTTTGGACCAGCATGGCGTGGCTTATGATGAAGAATGGCTTGCTAAATGTGTGGATCAGAGTAAACGAAACGAAATTGCCCAGTGGGACGACGAAGGCAACTTATTAACATAGTCAACAAAACAGACAACTACTTAACCAACAACCAACCTTTTAGTTGACTATTGAGAGAGCTATTGTACAGACCAATGTGCAATAGCTTTTCTTATTTAATTAAAATTCATTTGTAACAAGGCCTCTTCTACAGTCTCTACTGGTAGTTTGCAACTATTGTTTTGGCAAACGTAGATATAAGTCTGGTTGGGTTCATAACGGCCCTTGAACAGCGGTAGTTCATTTGCACTAGTGCTGTATACAATTATTCCGTTAATAGGCTTTAAACGTCTAAATTTTGTGGCAAGTGTTGCGGCCTTAGGGCCTACTATGGCAACCTCATAGAAGGGATAAACGTAATTAAGGGCCAGAGCACCAATGCTAGGATAATGTTCCGGTTGGTTTTGATATAAGTTGTAGGTGTTTTTAAAAATCTGTTCGGCCATTTGTAAATACGCTTTCTGGTATAGTATATGTCCCCATTTAAAATAATTATCGGCTAAAACTAAAGTAGGACTGGGTAAAACATCATCATTGGTCTTATAAATTTTTGAAACCAATTGGTTATTACTTGAATATTTAAATAATCCTTCCTTTTCATCATAAAACAACGCCTTGGAAGCATCTAAAAATCGTAATGCATATACTTGATAAGCTTCATTTTGGGTGGCAAGGTATAATGCGGTTGCAGCATCTGCCAAGTAGGCATAGTCTTCTACAAAAGCATTTACATGATTTCCGTTTTTACTTTTTAGATGTACTAATGCTTCTTTGTTAAATTGATTTTTGATAAGATATTCAAATAGGTTTTCAGCTTTTTTTAAATACGATTCATTTGCTAACGCCCTATAGGCATCCACATATCCTTTTACCAAAAGGGCATTCCAGCTGGTAATAATTTTTGCGTCTTTTAAGGGCATTTGCTTGCTTCTTCTAATTTTTACAAGCGCTTTGTTCCATTCCGCGGTCTGGGCCTTATGTTTTTTTAGAGCTAATTTATTTTTGGTGATAATGTAGAAGGATTTTTCAAACGGTATGGGATTATAAACCTTTTTGAATAAAGCTTGTTTTTCTTGGGCTATAGCTTTTATTTCTTCCTCGGTATATACGTAATAGCCACCTTCCATGCCATTGCTGTCTGCGTGTAAAGAAGCTATATAACCACCGTTATTGTGCCTCATATTATTATCTAGAAAGTCAATAGTTTGGGTAATGGCTTCTTTGTAGGCCAAATCCTTATATTGGTTGTAAGCCTCTGCGTATACACTAAGCATCTGGGCGTTGTCGTATAACATTTTTTCAAAATGAGGAACTTGCCATTCTCTATCGGTACTATAGCGGTAAAAACCACCATCTACAGCGTCTAACACACCGTTAAAGAGTATATTGTTTAGGGTACGCTTGTTGTGGGCTAAGGTTGCACTATCCTTGCTTAGGCTTGCATATTTTAGGTTGTATAGAAGGTTTTGAGGTAACATAAATTTTTCTGTACCTATTAATCCGCCATAGATTGTATCCCACTTCTGATATAGTTTTTGTTGAATTTTCTTTAGGTCGTTAGTGCTGAGGTCTATAGATTCTTTAGGGGATATTAAATTAAGCTCCTTAATACCTTTTGTAATTTTATCAGCAAATACAATGGCTTTTTCAGGTTGCTTTTTATAAAGTTCTTCAAGTTGTTTTAAAACCGATATCCATTGTGTTTTACTATGGTAAGTACCCGCATAAATTGGTCTGCCATCTGGTAATGCAACTACATTTAAAGGCCAGCCACCTTCTCCTTTTATCAATTGTAGGGCACGCATATATATTTGGTCAATATCCGGGCGTTCTTCACGGTCAACTTTAATATTTATAAAACTGGAATTCATCACTTTAGCTACGGTTTCGTCTTCAAAAGACTCTTGAGCCATTACATGGCACCAATGGCAACTTGCATAGCCAATACTTATAATTAGAAGTTTGTTTTCGTCTTGGGCTTTCTCTAAAAAAGTAGAACGCCAAGGATACCAGTTTACGGGATTATATGCGTGCGATTGTAAGTATGGACTGGTTTCTTCTAAAAGAGCGTTTGGTTTTTGTTGTGCAGTTAAAAAATAGCAAAAGCAAAAATAAACAATGCTGAATCTCAAAAATCTCATTCGCGTTATGCAAGTAATTGTTTTCTAATTTAATTGAAAAAATGCTGTTGCTATGGGTAAAAAAAGAATTTCTTTTTTACCGTTACGGTTAATGCTTGCTATAAGTTGTTTAGCGAAAAATTTTTGGATATTGATTAATTAGGTATATCTAGTTGGGTTATGAAATATAGCTCCTTTTTACAGTGTGTTTGTTTGCTTTTTTCGATGCCGTTTTTGGTGGCACAAGAAGCAAACATTAAAGTAGAAGAATTTATTTTTGATAAAGGTCCATTTAAAGCATGTCATGCGCCAACAATAGTTGTGTTGGAAGATGGCAGCATATTGGCTTCTTGGTTTGCAGGTACACATGAACGCCATGAGGATGTTGCTATTTATACGAGCATTAAAAAAGAGGGGGCTTGGTCTTATCCAAAATTGGTGGCCAATGGGGTTACAGAAACAGGTAAACGATATCCAACATGGAATCCAGTTTTATTTAAAAATCCCAACGGTTTATTGTATCTCTACTACAAAGTTGGCCCCTCGCCATCTACTTGGTGGGGAATGTATAAAACGAGCAAGGATAATGGGAAATCTTGGAGTGATGCTAAAAAACTTCCTAATGGTGTTTTAGGCCCAATTAAGAATAAACCTTTGGTTTTAAAAAATGGAAGTATTCTAAGTCCGTCTAGTGTAGAACTGGAAAATGGAGAAATTTGGTTGGCCCATATGGAGCGAAGTATTGACAGTGGAAAAACTTGGCAAAAAGTAAAGATTCCACAAAAGAAAAAGCACAAATTAATTCAACCTACGTTACTTACCCTAGAGGACCAATCTATTTTAGCTTTGTTCAGAAGTAATCAAGATAAAGTGGTCTACTCCAAAAGTGAAGATAAAGGTGTTACTTGGAGTAAGGCAAAGGTTATGGATTTAGAAAATCCTAATAGTGGTATAGATGCCGTTACCATGAAAAACGGCAACCATTTACTTGTTTATAATCCTGCATTAAGTGGAGACCAATGGTGGGATGGTAGGAGCAAACTTAATCTTGGGTATAGCCAAGATGGAATGCAATGGAAATCCATAGCATCATTAGAAAACCACCAAAAGGGCGAATACAGTTATCCGGCTATAGTACAGGATCAAGATGGATTCATCCATCTGGTGTACACTTATGATAGGAAAAAGATTAAATATGTTAAGTTAGAAGTAGAGGATTAGCAAGGAAAGTCTAAAATATTAAGAATTAAAAATCTTTTCTTTAGCACTGTCTATATAGCTTCTACCAATAGTAAAACGCTGCCCACCAATTTCTAGACTATTGCCTTCTACGGTATCTATTTTGTCTATAGATACGGTTATGGATCGGTGAATGCGTATAAACTGGTCTGCTGGTAATTGGTCTGTAAAACTACTAAGCGTGCTGTGCACTACATAGTTCCCATTTTTGGTAATAATCTTTATGTAGTCTTTAAGGCTTTCCACATAGATGATTTCTTCAAAGTAGATTTTTTTCATTTTCTTTTTATCCACCTTAACAAAAATATGTTCGCTACTACTAGTTTTTTCTTCTTGTTCTTTTCTTTTAATACTTATAGCCTTATTTACGGATTTAAGAAACCTTGGAAAAGAAATGGGCTTTAATAAGTAATCCAATACCTCTAATTCAAAACCTTTAATGGCATGTTCCGCATGGGCAGAGGTAATAATAACTATAGGTTTTTGGTTTAGACTTTCTAGAAATTTAAAACCATCTAGAACTGGCATATTTACGTCTAGAAAGATTAAATCTGGTTGGTTGTCATGTAAAAATTTTAAACTATCTACGGCATTGGTAAATGTAGCTACGGTTTCTAGCTCCTCTATTTGGTCTACATGTTTTTTAATCACGTTAATGGCCAAGGGTTCATCGTCAATAATCACACATTTAAGCTTCATCTGGCATCAATTTTAAGTTTAATTCTACTTGAAAGTTAGTTTTGGTTTCGGTAATATTTAAATCATATTCATTTTCGGCATACCGTAGTTCCAATCTTTTTTTAACATTGGTTAAACCTACGCCACCCTTATCTTTTCTAGATACGCTAGTAAATTTTTCAGCAGGCTTGGTGTTGTTGATTTTAAAAGTTAACCAATCTTCTTTTATAATTAAGTCAATTAATATATCAACCTTTTCTATACTTTTGTTAGCACCATGTTTAAACGCATTTTCCACAAAATTTATAAGTAATAACGGAATTATTTTCTTGTCTCGTGGATTGCCTTCAACATGGTATACCAGATTTAGATTTTGGGTATGTCTAATGCGTTCTAGCTCTATATAGTTTTCTAAAAATTCTAATTCTTTTTTAAGACTTTGGTATTTTTTTTTATTGGCATCGTATATTAAATAACGCATTAAATCTGATAATTTTAAAATGGTGTCCGGAGTGTCTTTAGAATTATCAAGGCTTTGCGCGTAAATGTTGTTTAAGGTATTAAAGAAAAAGTGGGGAGATATCTGGTTCCGCAAAAATTTCAATTCTGTTTCTAATTGAGCCTTCTCCAGTTTTGCTATTCTGCCACTTTCTCTTAACCAGTCTATAGTAAGTTTAATAGATGCTACAAAAGTTATAACATAAAGTTCTCCCAACATCATAACTATTGTATAATCAAAGGTAAGGTAATAGGTTTCTGGGCCCTCTGGCCATACGTTGTTGCTAATCAAAAATCTTGTTAGCTCAAACTTAAAAAATACCATAATGAATATGGATAGAATAAGTAAGACTATAAAACTTAAAAATTTCTTCCTAAAAATATATCGGGGTATTAGATAGTAAATAGTAAAATAGGTGAGTATGATATGAATAGGAAAACCTAATAAGTTAGATTTAAAAGAATACAGATAATCGCTATAAAAACTACCCCAACGTAAAAAATTGAATAAAAAATAAAACGCCCAAAACACAAGGTGATGAAATGGTTTTATTTTAAAATTTGTAGCATTGGTAAGTGCTAGCCGGTTTTTTAAATTCTTATTTAATGTATTCAAATTGTAAGGAACTATTTTTATCGCGTTAAGCTAGTGTTAACTGTTGTTGGTCTAATAAATAACCAAATTCTGCCGTAAAATAGAAAAATTTATAATTCTATAAGTCCAAAAAGGATTTCATAAAGATGATTTTAGATAAAAAATATTGTTGCCTTTTAATAATTACACAATTCGTTTTTTTTGCGTGTAAGCAACACAAAAAAGACACTTCCCATAATTTAGGGCAATCCCAAACAACATTGGCCTACGTTGATCCTTTTATAGGAACAGGAGGTCATGGACATACTTATCCGGGTGCAACCGTGCCTTTTGGAATGATTCAGTTAAGTCCAGATAACGGTACCAGTGGTTGGGATTGGAGCTCTGGTTATCATTTTTCCGATTCAATCATGGCCGGTTTTAGTCATTTGCATTTAAGTGGAACCGGTATTGGAGACTTGTCTGATATTCTTTTTGCGCCAGCTACCAAATCACTGAATTTGGCAAACATGCCAAAAGAAAATAAACTAAAGCCCTACGTATCTTCTTTTTCTCATTCCAATGAAACGGCAACTCCGGGATTATACACCGTTTATTTAGACGATAGCAAAGTAGATGTAGCGCTTACCGCTACGGAACGGGTGGGCTTTCAAAAATATAGTTACAAAGAAGCAAAAGTTAAAAGTGTTGTTTTAGACTTAGGCTTTGCTATTAATTGGGATACCCCCATTAACACGTCAATAAAGGTAGAAGATAGTGTAACCATTTCTGGTTATAGACATAGTAAAGGTTGGGCCAAAAATCAAAAAGTGTTTTTTGTTTCAAAGTTTTCTGCGCCTATTAAAGATGCTATGCTGTATACCCAACAAGAATTGGTTCAAAACACATTACCTGAAGGTGTCAGCGCGGCGCAATTCTTTTTTGATACTACCTTGGATACCTTGGAAATTAAAACGGCCATTTCTAGTGTTAGCGTTGCAAATGCAAAATTAAATTTAGCAGGTGCAGAAAACGTAACATTTAAGGAAGCTAAAAATAAGGCTCAAAAAAAATGGGAACAGGCATTGTCTAAAATTCAGATTACCACATCGGTAGATAGTTTAAAAACTATTTTTTATTCGGCTTTATACCATAGTCAGGTAGCGCCAGTGTTGTTTAGCGATAGTAATGGGCAATTCAGATTTAGTAACGATAGCATAGGAACAGCCAAAAATGGGAACGTTTATAGTACCCTGTCTCTTTGGGATACCTTTAGGGCAGAACAGCCCCTACTAACCTTGGTAAACCCAACCGTAGTGTCTGATATTATAAACTCCATGCTAGAATATTATAAGCAAAGTGGCAGTTTGCCCGTTTGGACCTTATACGGCAATGAAACAGATACCATGACGGGTTACCATTCTATTCCAGTGATAGTAGAAGCGTATTTTAAAGGTATTCAAGGGTTCGATGCCGAATTGGCTTTTGAGGCCATGAAGCAGACCATGATGCAAGACAAAAGGGGTCTTAAGTACTTTAAGGAGGTTGGTTACGTACCTTTTGATAAAGTAGATGAAAATGTTACGTATACCCTAGAATACGCCTATAACGACTGGTGTGTCGCCCAGTTAGCTAAGGCTTTGGGAAAAGAAAAGGATTACCAATATTTTATAGCGCGTTCCAATGCCTATAAAAAAGTATTTGATACAGATACTCGTTTTATGCGCGGTAGGTCTTATGATGGTAGCCAATTTAGAACTCCGTTTGACCCTAAATATTCCAAACATATGGAAAATACAGATTATACAGAGGGTAATGCCTGGCAACATAGTTGGTTTGTACCGCACGATGTTGAAGGTTTAATAAAGTTGCACGGTGGTAAAGTGCCATTCTCAGAAATGTTAGAACAGCTATTTACAGAATCTTCGGAAATTACCGGAGAGGAGGCCTCTAATGATATAACCGGACTTATAGGGCAGTATGCGCACGGCAATGAACCTAGTCACCACATTGCTTACATGTTCAATAAGGCAGGTAAACCATGGAAAACGCAATTTTGGGTAGATTCTATTTTGAAAACCCAATACAATACTACACCCAACGGACTTAGTGGTAATGAAGATGCCGGCCAAATGTCTGCTTGGTATGTATTAAGCGCTATGGGTATTTATCCAATGAATCCGGCCAGTGCCACTTATGAAATAGGTAGGCCTTTATTTGCAAAATCAGAAATAAAGCTACCAAGTGGTAATACCTTTACTATTGCTGCAGAACAGGTTTCTAAAGAAAATAAATACGTACAATCGGCCACCCTAAATGGCCAAGCCTTTAACACCACTACATTAGAACATAAAACTATTTTAGCCGGTGGTACCTTAACGCTAATAATGGGGCCAGAACCTAATTATAAGTGGGGTTTAGATTAAGTTATAAAAGAGACAGGTAAAGCATATGAAAGTGAATATTATAAAATCTACTGTTTTAATTTTACTGCTAATTTGTGGCGTTGCCAACACTTTGGCGCAAAATATTAGAACGCCAAGAACCTATGTGGTACATAAAGCGGAGAGAGCTATTAAAATTGATGGGAAGGCAGACGAGAAAACTTGGGAAAATGCACCGTGGTCTGCAAATTTTATAGACATTGAGGGCAATAAGACACCAAAGTACAAGACCAATCTAAAAATGCTTTGGGATGAAGAAAATCTCTATTTCTATGCGCATTTAGAAGAGCCACACGTTTGGGCAACATTAAAACAGCGCGATACCATTATATTTTATAATAACGATTTTGAGGTATTTATAGACCCGGATGGGGACACTCAAAATTATATGGAATTTGAGATGAACGCCTTAAATACGGTGTGGGACCTGTTAATGGTTAAAGCTTACCGTGATGGTGGTCCAATTATCTATAATTGGGATATAAATGGCTTACAATCTGCGGTATCTGTAAAAGGTAGTTTAAATGATGCATCTGATACGGATAAAAGTTGGAGTATAGAAATTGCAATGCCTTGGGTTGTTTTAAAAGAACCTAGTGGCAGTAATAAGTTGCCAATTGGTGATTTTTGGCGTATAAACTTCTCACGGGTTAATTGGGACTTTGATTTAAAAGATGGTAAATACTATCGTAAAAAAGATGCTAAGGGTAATTTTTTGCCGGAATACAATTGGGTTTGGTCGCCACAAGGCGTTATAAATATGCACGAACCTGAACATTGGGGGTATGCCTATTTTTCAGAAAAAACAAAGGCGGATAGCTTTACCATCCCTAAAGACGAACAAATTAAATGGTATTTGTATAGTTTATATAGGGCGCAAAAAGCATACAAAGAAAAACATGGTAAACCATCTGATTCCTTAATGGCACTAGATTTAGAACCTTATACCATTTTGGGAAAAACAATTAAGGTAGAATTTACAAATACTATTGGCGGTTGGTTTATTACCGCTGTAAGTCCATTTACCGGCAACCGCTTAACGGTGCAAGAAGATGGCGATTTCCAACTTAAAAAAACAGACTCATGAAAAAAATAAGTTTAGCGCTGCTAGCAGTTGTTTTAGTATTGACCAATTATGCATGTTTGGATAATATTGGGGCAAAACCTATAACGGAAACCAAAAAGGCGACCGATTTATCCATTATAGAAGAGCCCTTTAAGTATTGGACATGGATTACTGCGGATCCAGAGCGTACAGACGAATCTTATACGGAAGAATTTAAAAAGTATAAACAAAATGGATTGGATGCCATTTTAATAAATACCAATGCAGATGCAAAACTTTTAGCCAGATTGGCGCCATTGGCAAAGAAAGAAGGCTTAGAGTTGCATGCGTGGATTATGGCTATGAACAGACCAGGAGATAAAGAGGTAAATAAACACCCAGAATGGTATGTGGTTAGCAGAAGTGGTAAATCTGCTTATGATAACAGACCATATGTAGGTTATTATGAGTTTTTATGTCCAACTAGAACGGAATCTAGAAATCACGTGCTAAAATTAGTGTCAGAGTTGGCAGATGTTGAGGATGTTGCTAGTGTACATTTAGACTATATAAGATATCCAGACGTGTATTTACCGGTAGGGTTGTTGCCAAAGTATGATTTAAAGCAGGAGACAGAACTGCCAGATTATGATTTTTGCTATTGCGATGTATGTGTGGAAGCGTTTGAAAAAGAGCACGGTAGAAATCCAAGGGAAATGGAAAATCCTGCAATTGATATAGAGTGGAAACAGTTTAGGTTAAATAAGATTAGGGCAGTAGTAAATGATGCTTATGACATTGTACATAAGAAAAATAAAATTCTAACCGCTGCGGTTTTTCCTTATCCAGAAATGGCCGATCATATGGTAAGGCAACGTTGGGATAAATGGAATGTAGATGTGGTTTTACCTATGATTTACAATAACTTTTACAATGAACCCGTAGAATGGGTTGGTTTTGCCACAAAACAAGGTGTGCAAGATTTAGCTGCAAAAAACACGCAATTACATACGGGTATTTATGTACCGGAAATGTCTGGTGAAGATGTAGCCAAGGCAATACAATTGGCCAAGGATAATGGTGCCAAAGGTGTTGCTATTTTTGATGGTCCAGCAATAACAGAAGACCACTTTAAGGCCATTAGGGAGAGTAAGAAAAATTAAGCCCCAACCAAACAAATTAAAATGAAAACCAACCAACCAAAAGCAGGAATAATGCTATTGATTTTAATGTCAATAGCGTTGTTTTCCTGTAATACCAATAATACAACTTCTGTATCAAAAGAAGATATTGCATTAATACCAAAACCCAATTCCTTAAAAATAAATGAAGGTGGTTTTTTTCTAAATGAGGATACGCAATGGGTGGTTGCTAACCATCTCACAGAACAAAAACCTTACCTAGAGCTTAAAGAAAAAATACAGAACACCAATAATGTCCTAACAAATGTTCAGGAGGTTACCGGAGGTAATTATATCGCCTTTGTTCTAAACAATACCTTAGCTCCAGAAGCGTATGTTTTAGAGGTTTTGGAAGATAAAATAACCGTGGAAGCGGCATCAAAATTAGGTTTTAGCCATGCACAGCAAACGCTAAAACAATTAATTGGCAAGCAATATTTTAATGCCTCGGCTCAAGAATTTACAATTCCCTTAGTACGGATAGAAGATCAACCCAGATATCAATGGAGAGGGGTAATGTTAGATGTATCTAGGCATTTCTTTGATAAGTCTTACTTATTAAAAACCATAGACCGCTTGGCATTTCTAAAAATGAATACGCTTCATTTGCATTTGGTAGATGATCAGGGTTGGCGAATGGAGATAAAACAGTACCCAAGACTAACAGAGGTTGGGGGTTATAGAGTAGACCAAGAAGAAAAACATTGGAATGCCCGTACACCTAATTCACCAACGGATAAAGCAACTTTTGGAGGCTTTTATACGCAAGAAGAGTTAAAAGAGGTTGTTGCTTATGCTGCCAAATACGGTATACAGGTAATTCCTGAAATAGAAATGCCCGCTCACGTAATGAGTGCTATTGCGGCCTATCCAGAATTGGCTTGTTTTGATCAAGAGATTGGTGTGCCTTCTGGTGGCGTTTGGCCTATTACGGACATTTATTGTGCAGGAAAGGAATCTACTTTTGAATTTCTAGAAAACGTACTTACAGAGGTTATGGCGGTGTTCCCGTCTAAATACATACACATTGGTGGCGATGAGGCAACCAAAACCAATTGGGCCAAATGTCCACATTGTAAAAAACGAATTGCGGAGGAAGGATTGCAAGATGTTGCCGAATTACAAAGCTATTTTATTAAACGTATTGAGACCTTCATAGATAGCAAAGGAAAAACCTTAATTGGTTGGGATGAGATTTTAGAAGGTGGCTTGGCACCCAAAGCCACGGTAATGAGTTGGCGGGGAATTCATGGAGGGTGGGAAGCCTCAAAAGAAGGTCATGATGTAATTATGACTCCTGAATCTCATGTTTATCTAAACTTTTATCAAGGAGACCAAGATAGGGAGCCACAGGCGTTTGGAGGGTATACGCCTTTGGAAAAAGTATATGATTTTGACCCAGTGGTAGATTCTATGTCTGTTGAGCAGAAAAAACATGTGTTGGGTGCACAAGGTAATTTATGGTCAGAGTATATAGAGACAGAAGCTATATCTGAATACATGCTATACCCAAGACTGGTTGCCCTTTCTGAGGCGTTATGGAGTTCAGGGAAGCAAAAGAATTATCTAGAATTTACATCTAGATTGGTTCCGCTATTAGAAAGTTTAGATGCCATGGGCATAAACTACGCAGAAAGTGTTTATAATGTTAGCGCTACAACCAAACCAGATTTTGAATCAAAAGCCATAAATATTGATTTAAATACTGATTTTCCAGATGCTACTATTTATTACGCTTTGGGTAAAGAGGCTTTAACCGCATCTTCTAAGGTATATGATACTACGCTTCAATTTAAAGCTTCAGATTCTTTAAAAGCCGTTGTTTTTGTTGATGGGAAGGAAAAAGGTGTCGCACTAAAAACCTATATCGATTTTCACAAGGGTTTTGGGTCAAAACTGGCCATGAGTCCAAATCCGCATAAAAATTACCAAGGAGAAGGTGCAAGTACTTTGATAGACATTCGCAAGGGTAGTAAAAACTTTGGTGATGGTAAATGGTTGGGTTGGTACAACAAAGAGGTTACGTTAACTATGGAATTACCTGATGTGGAAAATATAAGTTCCGTAGTGGTTAACGCGTTGGAAAACCAAGGGGCAGACATTTATTTTCCCAACAAAATTAAAGTAAGTACTTCTATGGATGGTGTACATTTTGCCAATAAGGTAAGTATAGAAAGACCAGAGGTCGTCAACGGCGATGCTGCCATAGAAGGTTTTAAACTGGCATTTGAGCCACATGAAGCCAAGATTGTGAAAATTGAAATTTCTCCCATAAAAAAATCCAGTAAAGGTCGTGGTACATTCATATTTGTAGATGAAATACTGGTAAAGTAATTATGATTAAAAATTTTGTAATACTACTGTTAACCTTTAGTACACTAGGCATACAAGGGCAAAATAAACCAAGTAAAAAAGCACCCTATAAAAATGCCTCTTTAACCATAGAAGAACGGGTAAACGATTTACTACCAAGAATGACACTTGAAGAAAAAGTAGGTCAATTGTTGTCTCCCTTAGGTTGGAAAATGTATGAAAAAACAGGGGATGAGGTACAGGTAAGCGAACATTTTAGAACGGACATTGAAGAGCGTCATATTGGGATGCTTTGGGGATTTTTACGGGCAGATCCTTGGACAAAGAAAACATTAAAAACAGGACTTAACCCATCGTTGGCCGCTAAGGCAACTAATGCCCTGCAGAAATATGCCAAAGAAGAAACACGTTTGGGTATACCTATTTTTTTGGCAGAAGAAAGTATGCATGGGCATATGGGTATTGGCGCTACCGTTTTCCCTACGGCCATTGGGCAAGCTAGCACTTGGGATGTAGATTTGTTAGAAGAAATGGCAGAAGCCACCGCCAAAGAGTTAAGGGCTCAAGGCGCACATATAGGTTATGGTCCCATTTTAGATTTGGCAAGGGAACCAAGATGGTCTAGGGTAGAGGAAACTTTTGGAGAAGACCCGTATCTGGTTTCCAAAATGGGTAAGGCAGTTATTAAAGGTTTTCAAGGAGAGGGAATTTCTAATCCGGATAGGGTATTATCTACGTTAAAGCACTTTGCTGCCTACGGAGTATCAGAAGGTGGGCATAACGGGGCTGCCGTTCATTTGGGTGAAAGGGAATTGTTTCAATCATATTTGTTTCCTTTTAAAGAAGCTATTGCAACTGGTGCACTTTCAGTTATGACGGCCTATAGTTCTATAGATGGCATACCAAGTACATCTCACAAATACCTCTTACAAGATGTTCTAAAAGATAAATGGGGGTTTAAAGGTTATGTAGTTTCAGATTTAGGAAGTATAGAGGGGTTATTGGGTGATCATAAAATTGTTAGTAGTAATGCAGAAGCAGCAGCTTTAAGCCTCAACTCCGGTGTAGATGTAGATTTGGGCAGTAATGCTTTTCAGTTATTGATAGACGAAGTTGAAAAAGGCAATGTTTCAACAAAACGTATAGATGAAGCTGTAGCTAGGGTATTGCGTTTAAAATTTGAAATGGGTCTTTTTGATACTCCTTATGTGGATGTAAAGAAGGCTAACAAAATCGTAAGAAGTACCGATCATAAGCATTTAGCAAGAAAAGTTGCCCAAAAATCAATAGTACTGCTTAAGAATGAAGCGCAGCTATTACCGTTGTCTAAAAATCTTAAAACAATCGCCGTAATTGGCCCCAATGCAGACAATACCTATAATCAATTAGGAGATTATACGGCACCACAAGATCCAGAGCAAATTGTTACCGTTTTGGAAGGTATACAAAACAAATTACCCAATACCAAGATTAAGTATGTAAAAGGTACTGCGGTAAGGGATACCACACTAACGGATATTAAAGCCGCAGTAGCAGCAGCAAAAAACGCCGAAGTAGCGGTTGTGGTTCTTGGTGGGTCTAGCGCAAGAGATTTTAAAACCGAGTATTTAGAAACAGGTGCGGCCACTGTGGCCAAAACTAAAAAAGAGGAAATTATAGGGGATATGGAAAGTGGCGAGGGTTATGACCGTGCTACGTTAGATTTAATGGGTAAACAAAATGAATTACTGCAGGCAGTAGTGGCAACGGGTACACCTACCGTTGTGGTTTTTATAAAAGGTAGGCCACTTTTGATTAATTGGCCTATGGAGAACGCCAAAGCTGTATTAGATGCTTGGTACCCTGGGGAACAAGGTGGTAATGCCATTGCAGATGTATTGTTTGGAGATTACAATCCTGCTGGTAGATTACCTGTTTCTATACCTAGGTCTGTAGGGCAACTTCCAGTTTATTATAATAATTGGAACCCTGCAAGAAGAGATTATGTAGAAGAAACGGCAAAGCCGTTATTGCCGTTCGGTTATGGTCTAAGTTACACACAGTTTAAATATTCCAATTTAGAAATAGATGTTTCACAAGAAGAGGAGTTGGCTATAAAATGTACACTTACCCTACAAAATACAGGGGAGTTAGCTGGTGAAGAAGTTGTGCAAGTATACGTAAAAGACCTAAAAGCAAGTACCGTGCAACCTTTGCTGAATTTAAGAGGGTTTAAAAGGGTGGCGTTAGAACCGGGAGAGGTTAGACAATTAACCCTTTGGTTGAGTCAAGAAGATTTAGCTGTTTATACTAGTACTATGGATTTTGTTGTAGAAGCAGGAACATTTAAGGTAATGGTAGGCGGTTCTTCAGAAGATATTAGGCTAGAACAAGATTTTGAAATTGTTAATTCCATTAAGGTAGAGTAGTTAATATTATAAAAAATTAACAGAAAGCCGAATCAGTTCAATAACTGATTCGGCTTTTTATTTAACGGGGGTTTTGGCAATTGTGATATCCTAAAAGTTATGTAAACGTTAACGTAATGTGGTCCAAAAATGCCGCATTTAGCTTTTCGGCTTCGTTGTTGGTCGAAAAAGTTTCGAAAACCTTAGAGTTATTCGAAAATTAGGGTCGGATGTTAACTTCAAATTAACTGACTCATTCAAATTACTAACGAAAAAACAACTAGTATGAATCAAATGACAAAGTATCTACTAATTGCTCTGGCCTGCTTAGGTATTCAAGGTGCCGTAGCCCAGACAATTACTGGTACCGTATCTGATGAGGCCGGTATGCCATTACCTGGCGTCAATGTTGTAGAAAAGGGTACCTCTAATGGTACTTCTACAGATTTTGATGGTAATTATGCCATTAATGTTTCTAGCGATAATGCCGTATTGGTATTTTCTGCTTTAGGTTTTAAAACCACTGAAAAAAGTGTTAGCGGAGCTAGCCTTAATGTAACTCTAGCAGAAGATGCAGAATTACTTGGTGAAGTGGTAGTAACCGCTTTGGGTATCAAAAAAGAAACCAAGGCCTTAGGTTACTCTTTAACAGAGGTAGGCGGTGAAAAGCTATCTGAAGTTAAGCAAGTAAATGCAATCAATGCATTACAAGGGCAAGTAGCCGGTGTTAACGTAACTGGTGCTGCAACAGGTCCGTCTGGTACCAGTAAAGTGGTTATTCGTGGTGTTTCTTCTTTAAATGGTGCATCGCAACCCTTGTATATTGTTGATGGTATTCCAATTAACAACCAAAACTTAGGTTCTGCCAGTAGATGGGGTGGTTCTGATTATGGTGATGGTATCTCTAGTATTAATGCAGATGATATTGAAAGTGTAAGTGTATTAAAAGGTGGTACAGCTGGTGCATTGTATGGTTCTAGGGCATCTGCCGGGGTAATCATAATTACTACTAAATCTGGTAAAAAACAAAAAGGTTTAGGGGTAGAATTGTCTAGTTCGGTTCAGTTAGAATCTGTAAATACAAATATATATGAGTTTCAAAATCAATACGGTCAAGGTTTAAATGGTGTTGCGCCAACAACCCAACAAGAAGCTTTGGATGCAGGTATGCAATCGTGGGGGGCTAGATTGGGAAGTGTTAGTACGGCAACCCAGTTTGATGGTGTAAACAGACCTTACGTAGATACCGGTGATAATGTTAGTCGTTACTACAGAACAGGAAATACATTGATTAATACCGTTGCTATTAGTCAAGCAGATGAGGGTTATAACTTGCGTTTTTCTGCTACAGACTTAAACAATAATGATATAACACCAAATTCTGGTTTAAATAGAAAATCCTTTTCATTAAATGGTGGTGCTGTTTTAGCAGACAAATTAACATTGGATGTTGCGGGTAAATTTGTTGTAGAAAAGGTTAACAATAGACCTAGATCTTCAGATTCTCCAGGAAATGGTAATTTCTCTGTTGTATTATCTCCTTCTAATGTCAATGTTTTGGATTACCAACCGGGAATTGCAGAAGATGGTACGGAATTTAGAATTTCATCCAATACATTTCAACAAAACCCATATTGGACAGCGTATCGTTTTTCTAACGAGAGTAGAAAAAATAGATTTATCGGTTCTAGTACGCTAAGATACCAAGTTACAGATTGGTTGTATTTAATGGGTAGGGCCGGTATAGATAATTATACGGCTAGAATTACATCTGTAGAGCCCTTTGGTACGGCGTACAAGCCTTTAGGGGGTATGCAAGAACAAACTTTTAATGTAAGTACGGTAGATGCGGATTTTATTATAGGTGTAGAAAAAGATATTACGGAGAATTTCTCTAACACCACTATTTTGGGTGCAAACAGTAATACTATTAAAAACGAGTTTATTCAATTAGTAGGTAATGAATTCGTGATTCCTTCTTTAGAAGATATTGCTAATGTGGCAAACAGACAATACAGTTACTCAGATTCAAGAATTAAGCGTAACGGTTTGTATTTCTCTTCAGAATTTGCGTATAAAAACTATTTGTACCTAACGGTTACCGGTAGAAATGACTGGTTCTCTACCTTATCTAAAGCGGGTAAAAGCGCGCCAAATAACTATTTATACCCATCTGCAAATGCTAGTTTTGTATTCTCAGATGCCTTTGAGTTGCCATCTTGGTTTAACTTTGGTAAGGTTAGAGCAGGTTTTGCAGATGTTGGTGGGGGTGCCAATGAGGCCTATCAGCTTTCCCTTAATTATGCTATCAACGATACCTATAATGGTCGTGGTACTGGTGTTTCTATTGGTAGTATTAGTAGTAGCAAAGTACCTAATGAAAATTTAAAGCCTCGTAGTAAGAAGGAATATGAAGTTGGTTTTGATGTACGATTCCTTGATAATAGACTGGGCTTGGACCTAGCTTATTATAGCAATAAAATAACCAATGAAATTGTTGATATTAACATTTCTCAGGCATCTGGTTATAATAGTTCTATTATTAACATTGGTGAACTTACCAACAAGGGTTTGGAAGTATTATTAACAGGAAAGCCCTTAGTTTCAGAAAACTTTAGTTGGGACTTTAGCTATAACATGACTTACAACAAAAATGAAGTGGTTATTACAACCCCTGACGGAAATCCTGTTTTCCCAGGTGATGCAGCTTATGGTGTAAACTCTCAATCAGGTTCTTTAGAAACATACTCAGTTGGTACAATTTACGGATCTACTTTTGTTAGGGATGAAGAGGGTAACATACAGTACGATTCTGATGGTACCCCAACTGTAGGTGATAATGATGTTATTGGTAATGGAATTGCACCTTGGATAATGGGTCTTACCAACACATTGCGTTATAAAAACGTAAACCTATCTTTCTTGATTGATGCCAAATTTGGAGGCGACATTTTCTCTGGAACTAGTGCTTTTGCCAATTTCTACGGAGCAAGTAAAAATACTTTGGTTGGTAGGGAAAACGGTTTGCCAGTTTCTGGTGTAGATGCAGATGGTAATGCTTTTAGCACTACTATACCTGCAGAGAATGTAAATATTTACTACCAGAGATTGTATAGTATTGCCGAGGCTAATGTGCAAGATGCAGATTTTATCAAGTTTAGACAAGTAAGTCTTGGTTACCAATTTCCATCTGCCATGCTAGAAAATACTTTTATTAAGAATGCATCTATTTCCTTAATAGGTAGAAATTTATTCTTCTTAATGCGTAAAACGGAAAATATTGACCCAGAATCCGCTTACAACAATACTTTTGCTAATGGTATTGAGCGTTTTGGATTACCTTCTACAAGAAGTTACGGACTAAGTTTAAATGTTAAGTTCTAAAAAAATCAATATGAAAAATTTAATTTACAAAGGGGTATTGGCACTCTTCGCTTTAGCGATGGTGGTATCCTGTGATGAGGGCTTCGAGGACTTAAACGAAGACCCGACAAAAGCATCACAAATCGATGTAAAATTCAAATTTCCAAATACAATATTGTTTGCATCTGGCCAACGTTACGAAACGTGGAGGGGTAATTTAATTTACTGTTCTACCATGATGCAGCACTTGGCCAATACGCAAGGATATTGGAGTGGAGATAAGTATTTTTGGAATGCTGCTTACTCTTCAGCGTTTTGGGATGCCATGTATCCACAGGCGGTTAAGACTGTAGAAGATATGAAGTTTCAATTAGAAACTGAAGAATTAACCAGTTCTCCTGAATACGCTATGGTAAGAATACTACGTGTATTTATCTACCACAGACTTACAGATTTGTATGGAGATATTCCTTATTCAGAAGCGGGTAAAGCTTTTATAGAAGGCAATACAAGACCTAGTTATGATGCACAAGAAGACATCTATGCAGATATGCTTAAAGAGTTAGAAGAGTCCGTAGCCCTTTTGGGTACGGGTACCGCAGAGATTGGTACTTCTGATATATTGTTCTTGGGTAATCAAGATCAATGGAAAAAATGGGGTAACTCTTTAATGCTTCGTTTAGCCCTAAGAATGGTTAAGGTTGATGAGACTGCTGCACAAGCTTGGGCTACCAAGGCAATTAACGGTGGGGTAATGGAATCTAACGCAGATATTGCTTATGTACAGCACGAAGATGGTAATGGTATCTTACAAAACGCCAACGGTGAGGTATTTACTGCAGACCGTTCTGCACGTATTTCTACAACCTTTTTAGGATTGTTGGAAAACGACCCTAGAATGCGCGTTTATGCAGCATTACCACCAGATGAAGATACTGGTTTTGTAAATGACGATCCTGCGGCACAGAAAGGCCTACCTAATGGTTTGGATGGTACAACTATTCAAGATTATGAGGGTGGAGATGACTTAGCCACGTATTCTGAGCCTAACTCCAAATACTTAATGAGCGAAGCTGCTCCAATGTTCTGGCAAACCTATGCAGAGGTAGAGTTTATGTTGGCAGAAGCAGGTGTAAGATGGGGATTGGCCGGTGATCCAGCTGCACATTATGAAGCTGGTGTTACCGCTGCAATGGAGTACTTAGAAATGTATAATGCAGGCGCTGCTATAGATGCAACTGAAATAGCAGATTATTTATCCGCAAATCCGTTTGATGCTGCAAATGCTTTAGAGCAAATCAATACGGAATATTACAAAGCAACATTCTTAAATGAATATGAAACATACGCTAACTGGAGAAGAACTGGGTTTCCAAATCTAACTCCGGTTAACTACCCTGGTAACCAAACAAATGGTACAATACCAAGGAGATTGATATATCCTACAAACGAGCAGGCTTTGAACAAGGAGAATTACGATGCTGTAATAGCTTCTCAAGGTGCTGATTTGTTAACCACAAGAATGTGGTGGGATCAATAGTAACGTAATTCAGATTTCATGAATTTTAGTTAATGTTAAGTTAGTTTAGTTCAAGCAAAGGAGGGGAGACTCTCCTTTGTTTTTTGTATTTTTTCTTATCTAATTTTAAACATATGCTTGGTCAAAAAACACATGCTTCCAAATGGGCAATAGGCTTTCTTTCCTTTATTTCTATTGCATTAAATGGTCAAGAAAAACAATTCACCTTACTCAAGAAAAAACAAACAGGTATAACTTTTAACAACGAAATTAAAGATACCCAAGCGTCCAATATTTTATTATATGATAATTTTTATGGCGGTGCTGGTGTAGGTATCGGCGATTTTAATAATGATGGCCTACAAGACATTTATTTTGCAGGTAACCTAGTGGCAGACCAGCTGTATGTTAATGAGGGTGATTTTAAATTTAAAGACATAACAAAAACAGCCAAAATAGCAGATGATGGCGGGTGGACATCTGGTGTTACCCTTGCGGATGTAAACAACGATGGTTTTTTGGATATTTACCTTAGTAGGGAATTATATGATTACGAACCAGCGCTGCGTAAAAACCTTTTGTACATAAACAATGGCGATTTAACATTTACGGAAAGTGCAGAAGAATATGGTATAGCAGATACCCAACGTACCAGACATGCCACTTTTTTTGATTATAACAAAGATGGTTTATTAGACTTACTATTACTTACACAACCACCTAACCCAGGTAGTTATTCAGATTTTGCTGGTCAAGAGCTTATAAAGCCAGAGTACCATATAAAATTATATAAAAATTTAGGTAACCAATCGTTTAAAGAAGTTACCCAACAAGCAGGTGTATTTAAGTCTGGATATCCAAATGCGGTTTCTACATCAGATTTTAATAATGATGGCTATACGGATATTTATATAGCCAATGATTTTGACGCTCCAGATTGGCTTTTTATAAATAACCAAGATGGTACGTTTACCAACACCATAGACCATTCGGTTAAACATATGTCTTTCTACAGCATGGGTGTAGATGTGGCAGACATTAATAATGATGGTCTATTGGATATTTTTACCTTGGATATGGCCGCAGAAGACAATTTTAGGTCCAAAAGTAACATGAGTGGTATGAATCCTGATGCCTTTTGGGATGTGGTAAACAACGGAGGTCATTACCAATACATGTACAATGCGTTTCATTTAAATAATGGAAACGGAACTTATAGTGATGTAGCACAGATGACCGGTATGGCTACTACGGATTGGAGTTGGGCTAATCTTATTGCTGATTTTGATAACGATGGTCTAAAGGATACCTATGTAACCAACGGTTTGCTACGGGATATTAGAAATACCGATGCCGATAAAAAAGTAGCTAAATACATCAATGACCTTACTTTTAACTACGTAAAGGAGAACCCTAATGGTGGTGATTTAAAAAGTATATGGGAAATTTTGGACGTAGACAAGGTAGTGCCGCTTATCCCTTCACAGCCTTTAAAAAATTATGCTTTTAAAAATAATGGCGATTTAAGTTTTACAAAATCAGTAGAAGATTGGGGGCTTGATCAAGAATCCTTTTCAAATGGGGCGGCATATGCAGATTTAGATAACGATGGCGATTTGGATTTGGTGGTTAATAACATCAACTCCCCAGCATTTGTTTATCAAAATAATGCAACAGGTGGCACAACCAATTATTTGCGTGTAAAACTAAACCATAAAGAAAATAAAACCACTTTTGGAACACGGTTATATGCATATGTAAATGGCAGTAAGCAGTTAGTAGAAACCACAAACGTTAGGGGTATTTACTCTACTAGCGAACCGATCGCCCACTTTGGTTTAGGAGATGCTAAAATGGTAGATAGCCTAGTGGTTGTATGGCCTAATGCTACCACCACAAAACTAAAAAAGGTTAAGACCAACCAAGTATTAAGTTTGGAAATGACAGAAGCCATACAGAACACTGGTATTTCAGAACCCGATGCAACCGCTAAATGGTTTTTGGACGTAACCGATACCAATGTACTTGACTTAACACACCAAGAAAATGATTTTGACGATTATACGCATCAAGTACTCTTGCCCCATAAAATGTCGCAATTTGGTCCGGCAATGGCTAAGGGTGATGTAAATGGTGATGGTCTGGAAGATTTGTTTTTTGGCGCTGCAACCGGCTTTGAGGCCAAATTGATGCTACAACAAAAAGATGGAAATTTTACTGCGATTAACTCAGATTTTTGGGCCAAAGAAAAAGCCTATGAAGATGTAGATGCAGCTTTTGTAGATATAAACCAAGACGGGTTTTTAGATTTATATGTGGTGAGTGGCGGTAATGAATATCCTGTAAATGCCTTTCATTATACCGATAGATTGTATTTAAATGATGGCTCGGGTAATTTTTCCAAAGGTGCTATTCAAAATATAGGTAGGGACAGTGGTAGTATTGTAAAGGCAGCAGATTTTGATGCAGATGGCGATATAGACCTATTTGTGGGTGGCAGGTTATGGCCACAACAATACCCAATGCCGGCAAG
Organism: Croceivirga sp. ABH4_376; assembly: GCF_056160685.1. Lineage (NCBI taxonomy): Bacteria > Pseudomonadati > Bacteroidota > Flavobacteriia > Flavobacteriales > Flavobacteriaceae > Croceivirga > Croceivirga sp. ABH4_376. The sequence goes on from NZ_JBSWXQ010000009.1 coordinate 56,496, forward strand.
CAGTATGCTATTGTTAAATATAGACGGGCAACTAGTAAACCAAACAAAAGAAATGGCCCCCAGTTTAGAGAATATCGGTATGGTTACGGATGCTACTTGGGCAGATTACGATTTGGATGGCGATTTAGATTTAATTCTGGTAGGTGAGTGGATGCCGGTAACTATTTTAAAAAACGATTCTGGGCAGTTTTCTAAAGTAGAAGATGAAAATTTGACCGCTACCGTTGGCTGGTGGTCTAGTATAGAGCAAGCAGATTTTGACCAAGATGGAGATATGGATTTTGTATTGGGTAACCTTGGGTTAAATTACAAATACAAAACCTCAATAGAAGAACCTTTTGATGTGTATTATAATGATTTTGACCAAAACGGTAGTTTTGATATTGTATTAGGCTATCATGATGAAGACAATCATTTTCCATTACGAGGTTTTTCTTGTTCTTCACAACAAATTCCAGGTCTTAAAAAAGACATTGGTAAGTATGATATTTTTGCCACCATGGAAATTGACCAAATTTATGGTGAAGAAAAATTACAAAAATCATTGCATTATGTTGCCAATACCTTTGCATCTGTATATTTAGAAAATTTGGGCAATGGCCAATTCAATTTAAAAGAATTACCAAGAGGAGCACAAACCAGTAACTTAAATGATTTTAAGGTATTGGATGTTAACCAAGACGGTAATCTGGATATTTTAGGTATAGGTAATTTGTACGTTTCAGAAATTGAAACACCACGTAACGATGCGGGGATAGGTGTATGCCTTTTGGGTGATGGAAAAGGTGGTTTTAATGCAGTTTCCCATTTGGAATCCGGCTTTTTTGCACCTTTAGATGCCAAAAAAATAGAAGCCATTACTATAAACGGTAAAAACTATATTCTAGTTGCTAACAACAATGCTAAACTGCAAATATTTAAAAGAAAATCATAATTAGAATTTGATGAAGAGACCAAACCAAAAAATGAAGATGAGAAGCTTACTTTTCCTTTTAGTATTTGTGGTAAAAGGAATGTTGGCCCAACAAGACAACACCCACAAAACCTCCTCTATTTATGTTCCACCAAAAGACCCCCAGGTCTTGGCAAAATTAGAGCAGTGGCAGGATTTAAAATTTGGAATACTAATTCACTGGGGCGTATACGCCGTACCTGGAATTATAGAATCTTGGCAGCTGTGCTCAGAAGAATGGATTAATAGACCAGAGGGAATGAGCTATGAAGACTATAAAAAATGGTATTGGAATTTAAGTTCTGTTTTTAATCCGGTAAATTTTAATCCAGAATCATGGGCTAAAGCATCTAAGGCCGCTGGTATGAAATACGTAGTCTTTACCACAAAACATCATGATGGTTTTAACATGTTCGATACCCAACAGACAGACTATAAAATTACCAATGGGCCATTTAAAAACCACCCTAAGGCCAATGTGGCGAAGCATGTTTTTGAGGCCTACAGAAATCAAGATTTTATGATTGGGGCTTATTTCTCCAAGCCAGATTGGCATTCTCAAGACTTTTGGTGGGATAAGTATGCTACACCAGATAGAAACGCAAATTATGATATACTAAAGTATCCTGAAAAATGGAAAGCCTATCAAGATTTTACATTCAACCAAATTGATGAATTAATGCATGATTATGGAGCAATAGATATACTTTGGTTAGATGGTGGTTGGGTAAGGCCTAAAGAAACGGTAAATGATGAGGTGCGTTCTTGGGGAGCTCCAATTCCAGAATTTAGCCAAGAGGTAGATATGCCTAAAATTGCCCAAATGGCAAGAGAAGCCCAACCGGGAATTATTTTTGCGGATAGAACGGTTCACGGCCCCTTTGAAAATTACCAAACGCCAGAACGTAAAGTTCCGGAGCATAAAATAGACAACCCTTGGGAAACTTGTATGCCCTTGGCAAATAATTGGGGTTATGTGCCTAATGATACGTATAAATCTACTACAAAAGTTATCCATAGTTTAGTAGAAGTGGTTGCCAAAGGCGGTAATATGCTGTTGGGTATTGGTCCAAAGTCTGATGGAACGCTACCATATGAGGCCGTTACCAAAATGGAAGAAATTGGAAATTGGCTAACCGCAAACGGAGCTGCCATTTACGGAACCAGAACGGTAGACCATTACCAAGAAGATGGGGTTTTCTTTACAAGCAAAGACAACACAACTTATGCCATTTACTTGGTAAAAGAAGGAGAAAAGGCTCCCAAAACAATAAGTTGGAGTACCAATCTGCCTAAAAAAGGCAGTAAATTAAGCCTAGTGGCAAACGGAAATAAAATTAAATACAGTATTTCTAACGGAAAGCTAACGGCTCAAATACCGGCAAGCCTTAGAAATACCAACACCGCTGCTATTGCATTTGCATTTAAGCAGTAAGTTTACAGTAATAGTTTGATTGATTGGAGCGTCTTACGGAGTAATCTGTAGGGCGCTTTTGTATTAAACTCAGGTTAAGTTTATTGCTAAAATTGTGGGCGTTGTTTGGGTTGATTATCTTATTCAAAAATATAGAAGCATGCGTATTTTTATAGATATGGACGAGGTAATTGCAGATACTTACCAGCAACACATTAATGTGCACAATCAAAAATATGGTACCCACTTTACCAAAGCAGATTGTTATGGAAAGGAGTTTTGGATGTGTGTGGCAGAAGAGCACCAACAAGAAGTTAGGGACCATGCTTATCAAAAAGGCTTTTTTAAGGACATTCCGGTAATTGGTAACGCAGTGGAAGTTATTAAAGAATTGGTAGCTAAGCACGAGGTTTTTATTGCTAGTGCCGCTATGCAATTTCCCAACTCTTTACAAGAAAAATCTGAATGGTTAGACCAATATTTACCATTCATTACCTGGAAAAACAGGATTTTATGTGGTCATAAACACATTTTAAAAGGCGATGTGTTAATAGATGATAGAAGCTATAATTTACAGCAATTTGAGGGTAGGGGAATACAATTTACATCGCCTCACAATGTACATACAACGGAATTTGAGCGGGCAGACGATTGGAATACTATTGCTTCGTTACTTTTGTAAAATGCGGGCAATTCTTTTCTTTTTAACCCTAACGTTATTTATAACATGTACTCCTAAGCAGGAAACAACTATTACAACAGGGACTTATACATCGGTTAACAAAGAAAAGTTAGCATATTATTTGTATCGCCCTAAAAACCTTAAGGAGCAAAAACCTGGCTTATTGTTATTTCTTCATGGAGGTGGAGAGGCGGGTGCGCAATTAAAACACCTTAAACTAGGAGGACCTCCAAAATTGATGGAAGAAGGATATCCCTTTCCGTTCTTGGTTTTGGCTCCACAACACCCTTACGCGGATAAATGGTGGAATACCAAAGCAGTATACAATTTGTTACAAGAGGTAGTGGCAAAAAACAATGTAGACACCAATAGAGTGTACCTTACGGGTTTAAGTAGGGGAGGTTATGCAGCTTGGGAATTGGCCATAAACCATAAAGAAACGTTTGCAGCTATGGCCGTAGTATCTGCCATGGCTCCAGTACCGTATGCCCATTGGTTGGACAAAGAAATGCCTATATGGTTATTTCATGGGGCGCAAGATTCTATTATGCCAGTTTCAGAGGCAGATAATATGGTTGCAAAGCTAAAAGAACTACAGTTTGATGTTAGGTATACCAAATATCCAAAAACAGGACATAATGCTTGGGATAAGGCGTATACTACAGATTCACTTTATATTTGGATGGCCCAACAAAAACGAAACTAAAATGAAATCAAGTTTTCTACTCACAATACTAGTAATCTTAACCAGTTGCAGAAACGAAACCAAACCTGCGAAAAAAGCTGAAAATAAATTAGATACCTTAAAGGTTGTTGAGAACCAGTTGGAAATAGAGCAGGAAAAAGACACTACGCCTAAACTAGTTTATAAATCTTTAGAAGGGTTGGCAGACACAACTTTTGTGCGGTTGGCAGATTATTCTGGAGATTTTGCATATGATTTGCGGTATGCTACGGAGAATAATTTTTTAAAGGCCAAAGTATATGATTGTGCGGAATGTTATACCCGTGTAAAAACCGCTAGGGCGCTGTTAAAAGCGAATAAAGAGTTTAGGGACCAAGGATATAAAATAAAGTTTTTTGATTGTTACAGGCCAAATTCCGTACAATATAAGATGTGGGAAATTGTGCCGAATCCACAATATGTTGCAAATCCCGTTAAAGGTAGTATCCATAACAAAGGCGGTGCGGTAGACATTACTTTGGTTACCCTAAATGGAGAAGAACTTGATATGGGAACCGATTTTGATTTTTTTGGGAAAAGAGCTTACCATGATAATCTTGATTTACCACAGGAAATATTGGACAATAGGTTGCTTTTAAAAACCACCATGGAAAAGCATGGGTTTTGGTCTATTCGAACGGAGTGGTGGCATTATAATTTGTCCGCCGGATCTAATGATAAAGTGGCCAATTTTAAATGGGATTGTCCGGAGTGATTTTTTTACAATCCAAGACCATCCGTTTACCCTCAAGATTGGTGGTAAAAAATAAGTAACGGCTGCCACCATCTTTAATTTTGTGTTTTTTACGTATCTGGGCCACACTTTCCGGGAAGTTACGCGTGGTTATGTTCGCTTGGGCTATCCCCGTTTTTTTAATGTCTTTTTTGTTGTAAGGTATGGTATTTTGTATGGTAAAAATGCGTCCAGGAAAATCCTGAGTTAACCAATCGCTTGTGTATAGATGGGTGTGCTCTTGCAATTTGTTAAGCTGGTACGCCTTGCCTATAGTTTTAAATGCACCCGATTTTAAAATAGCAGCGTTAGGCTCATACAAATACGTTTTTGGTAGACTGTAATTGGTAGCTGTTTCTTTCTCATTTTCCAGATCAAAAGAAAAAAGTTCAATGGTTTCTGTTTCCAAGATATTGGCACAGGTAACTTTTAGGTTTTCGGTATAGTCTTTTTCTAAAACCCAGAGTAATTCTTTAACCTCATTTTTTACGGCTACTACATGAATTTCCTTGACAAATTTTAATTCGCGCAAACCGTTGGTTAAGTCCAATAAAGGTGAGGTTTTAATTAATAGTTTATTACAATTATTGAATAGTAAGTTTAAGTTTTCAGGCACATCCGGAAGACAATCCGATAACATGAAGACTTTTCCTTTAACCTCATTTCGTCGAGATGGGTCAATATAAACCCAATCCATTTTGTGTTTTGTTTGTTCTAAAAATTCTAGTCCGTCACCTTGGTGTTGCGTGTAGTTATGTACGCCTAATTGTTTAAAATTATGCTGTACTATTTCGGCCAATTCCGGGTTTATTTCTGCATGAAAAACATGCTCCATATTTTGAGCAAAAAAGTAGCTGTCCACTCCAAATCCTCCCGTTACATCCAATAGATTTTTTCCATCAACAAGACTAGCTTTGTACCGTGCGGTATATTCTGAGCTGGTTTGTTCTAAATTAAGTTTGGGGGGGTAAATGATATCTCTGTTTTTGAACCAAGTTCTTAACTTGTTTTTGGCTTTTTGCTTACCAATAAGTTGTTGCGCCAATTCTTTTTGACTTACCCCTTTAAAAAGCGGTTTTTTTAATAGGACTGACAGGGTGTCAGTATTGAAATTATTTTCAATATAATCCTGTATACCAGTATTTAAAATATTTTTATTCAAACTAAAGCTTAAACATTTTTAGTAAAACGTTTCACAAAGGAATTATCGTTTAAAAACTGCTTTAGAATTACTTTTAAGGCCGTGTAACCAGGTACCGCCACTACCATTCCTACAGGGCCAAATAATAAACCAGCGATAATGATAATTAAGAATATTTCTAATGGATGTGAGCGTACGCTTGTTGAAAAAATAAAAGGCTGCGAAAAGAAATTATCTATAAGTTGACCTATAGTTATACCAATGAGTACATAACCGGCTTTAGGTAAAATTACACTACTAAAATCTGCATCTAAATAGCTTGTCATGGTTAAGGTTATCATAACAGCCCCACCTAGTAGTGGGCCAATGTAGGGTATAATGTTAAATAAGGCACATAGGAATGCAATTACAATAGCATTTTCTACACCAACAACAAAGAGGGTAATGGTATAGATAACAAATAGAATAGACAACTGTAATAATAACCCAACAAAATATCTGGACAGTAGGCCATTTATTTTTTCTATAGTGGCGGTTAACTTACTCTCTTTATTTTCCGGAATAAAAACAAGTAGCCCATTTTGCATAAGCGAGCTATCTTTAAGAAAGAAAAAAGTGATGAACAAAACCGAAAAAAGACCGATGCTAAATTCACTTAAAATATTGAACAGCGAGTTTAGGAAATCTGGTATAAAATTTAGGTTTAAACCATCTACAATGGTTTTCTCCAGTTCAGAATCTTCAATAAGCTGGTCTACATCAGATTTTGTGGTGCCAAAATATTCCATAATCTGCAAATACAGATTATTTAGGTCTCGTTTTAGTTGTTCAATATCTAACAGGGATAAACTTTCGCTCTGTTTGCTTATGAGGGGAATAAATAAAGCGATTAATCCTGCCAAGACCCCTAGGAATACCAGCATAGTAGCAACTACCGCTAAAGTATCTGGAAACTTAAGTTTATTGTTTAGAAATCGTTTTATTGGCCTTCCTAATAAAGCTAAAACCGCAGCAATTAACAAATAGGCAATTACGGAACCTATTAAATATATAAAATAGGCTACTAGTACAATGGCAGCAATTATACCTACTGCTTTAAGAATACCTTTTGCAATGTTGTTGGCCTCTTTGTTCATAAAGAAAATACGTATGATATAATGTTACTTCCCATTTTAAGGGCTTTTGTGCGCACTGGCTCTGGATCATTGTGTACGGTTGGGTCTTCCCAACCATCGCCTAAATCACATTCTAAAGTATACAACAACACTAATCTACCCTCGTTAAAGATGCCCAAGGCCTGGGGTCTATTGCCATCGTGTTCGTGAATTTTTGGTAAACCTTGCGGAAATGGAAATTCTTGATTAAAAATGGGATGATTAACGGCAAGTTCTTCCAATTCTTTATTTGGGAATAGTTTTTTTAATTCGCGTTTTATGTATTCTTCCATTCCATAATTATCATCCACGTGTAAAAAGCCGCCAGCTAATAAATAATTTTTAAGATTAGTTATCTCTTCGTCCGTAAAATACACATTGCCATGGCCTGTCATGTGTATAAACGGATACTCATATAGTTCTTGGGAATTGGGGCTTACGGTTTTGGGTTCTAATTCTAATTTAGTACCAATGTTGGTGTTGCAAAACTTAATAAGATTGGGTAGTGCGGTTGGGTTGCTATACCAATCGCCGCCCCCACCGTATTTGAGCACGGCAATTTCCTGTCCGCTAAGGGAAACCGTTACCAGAGAGACCAATAAAATTAGTAGTTGTTTCATACAGCAGGTTTGGATAAAGGTAAACAATATTAGCTATTGATTAAACGTACTGCGGTACAAGCAAAAATAGCTGCAGTTTCTGTACGTAGCCTGTTGTTTCCTAACATTACCGGCATGTATTCTTTAGCTAACGCTGTATTAATTTCATGGCTAGAAAAATCGCCCTCTGGACCTATTAGTATGGTGGTAGATTTATTGGGTAACACGCAATCTTTTAGTGCTTTTCTTTCCGTTTCTTCGCAATGCGCAATAAACAATTGTTCGGATTGTTGGTTAGCCAAAAATTCAGAAAAAGTAGTTAATGGGTTTAATTTGGGCAACCATGTTTGTAATGATTGTTTCATGGCGGCCTGTATTACTTTTTCAAAACGCTCTAATTTAATTTGTTTGCGTTCAGAATGATCACATAACAAAGGCGTTATCTCACTTATACCAATTTCCGTGGCTTTTTCTAAAAACCATTCAAAACGGTCGTTCATTTTAGTTGGGGCAACGGCTAGATGTAAATAGTAAGGTTCGGTTTCTTTTTCTTCGGTTTCCAGTAATTCAACCACACACTTTTTAAAGTCTGCCTGCAATAATTCTGCCTTAAACAACAACCCTTTACCATTGGTTATGTAAAGTATGTCTCCCTCTTTTTTACGCAGTACTTTGGCAATATGCCTACTTTCTTCCTTGTCAAAAGAAAAGGTTGTAGTATTCTTGGTAAGTAATGGGTTGTAAAACAATTGCATGGGCAAATTTAATTTTTAGCTTAACGGGTCCTAATTCTGTTTTTACTAAATCTGATATCTGGCTTGGGCGGCAACGTTCTGTTCCGCAAATTCCTTTTCTAAATATTTTAAATAGCCAACAATTCCAATCATCCCAGCATTATCCGTACAATAAGAAAATTTAGGAATGTAGGTGGTCCAGCCTTTATCGGTTTCCATTTGCTTTAATTTTCCTCTAATACCAGAATTGGCGGCCACACCGCCACCAATGGCAATATGTTTTATTCCAGTTTCCTTCACAGCTGCTTTTAATTTCTGCATTAAAATAGCAATTATGGTATGCTGTATGGAAGCGCAGATATCTGCTAGGTTTTCTTGGATAAAATCTGGATTCTTTTGGACGTTACGCTGTATAAAGTAGAGGATACTTGTTTTTAGTCCGCTAAAACTAAAATTTAATCCATCTACCTTTGGTTTCGGAAATTCAAAAGCATGTGGGTTTCCTTCTTTTGCATATTTGTCTATTAGCGGCCCACCAGGATAGGGTAATCCTAACAACTTGGCACTTTTATCAAAGGCTTCACCAACGGCATCGTCTAGCGTTTCACCCAATACTGTCATATCAAAATAGTCTTTTACCAAAACAATTTGTGTGTGCCCCCCACTAATAGTCATGGCCAAAAACGGGAAGGGAGGTGCCTTTTGCTCGGGGTCTTCTATAAAATGAGCCAAAATATGCGCCTGCATATGGTTTACTTCTATTAACGGAATATTTAGGCCCAAGGCCAAAGATTTGGCAAAAGAGGTGCCAACAAGTAATGAACCTAAAAGTCCCGGACCTTTAGTAAAAGCTATGGCAGATAGTTGTTTTTTATCGATATTTGCCTTGACCAAGGCTTGGTGCACCACAGGTACTATATTTTGTTGATGGGCCCTTGAGGCCAGTTCAGGGACAACACCGCCATATTGCTTGTGTATCTCTTGGTTGGCCACTACGTTACTCAACACTGTTTTGTTACACAAAACAGCAGCAGAAGTATCGTCGCAAGACGACTCAATTGCTAGAATATATTTTTTCTGATTTTCCACCGGCTTTGGAATAATAATTGAACGTACAAAGATAAAGGGTATATCGCTATCAAAAAATTTAGAAAAATACTGCTAAGGACCATTTTGGTTATTTTGTTGCTAGGGGTCTTTGCAACATTGTTCTTTTCTTTACCCATTGTACAAACCAGGTTGGCGCAATATGCAACTACGGAAATAAATAAAGAGTTTGGCACCAATATAAATATTGACCGCCTAAAGTTTTCCCCTTTTACCTTAAATGCGGATATAAAAGGTATTTATGTACAAGACTACCAAAAAGACACCTTAATACATATAAAGGAACTAACCACATCTGTTTTGAACGCTAGAAATATGTTCAAAAGTAAATTGGAGTTTGGCGATATTGATGTAGATGGACTTTACTTTAAAATGCAGACGTACAAGGGCGAATCTGAAACCAACTTAGATGTGTTTGTGGCTAAATTGGACGATGGCAAACCTAGAGACCCCAACACGCCACCATTTTATATGAGTGCTACAGAAATTAATCTGGTTAACAGTAAATACCGTTTGTTAGATGAGAATTTAGAACAACCAAGTATTCTTAACTTTTTTGACCTAAACTTAAACGCAACGGATTTTTTAATTCTAGGCCCTCAAGTTTCACTTAATGTAGACCAGTTAGATTTTAATACCAAAAAAGGTATACGAATGGAACAACTGGTAACCAAATTTAAGTACACCAGGGAACGAATGGATTTTGAAGACTTGACTATAAAAACGCCAGAATCTAGCTTGCAAGGCAATTTGGCTTTCACCTATGATAGGGAAGATTTTAAAGATTTTCTAAACTTGGTAAAAGTAGATGCTTCTTTTGAAGAGTCTGTAGTGGCCTTTAACGAGGTTAATAAGTACTTTAATGAATTTGGAAAGGATAAAACAGCCAATTTTACGGCAAACTTTGCAGGTGTTCTAAACGCTTTAGAAGTAAACGATTTATTGCTTTTCTCAGATAATACCGGGATCAGGGGCGATTTTGTTTTTACTAACATGTTTAACGAGTCTGAGCCATTTAAAATGGACGCTCAAATGGATAATGTAACCTCTAGCTATTATCAATTAAGAGGGTTGTTGCCACAAATTTTGGGTGGTAGTATACCATCTTCTTTTCAAAAATTAGGGCAATTTACCGTTAGGGGAGATGCTAAAGTAACCGAGACAAGTGTAGATGCCCAAGTAAACCTAAGTACCGCAATTGGTAGTAGTTATTCAGATCTGCAGATGACCAATATAGACGATATTGATAATGCCAGTTACCGTGGGTTTATCTCATTAATCGACTTTGAACTGGGTACTTTTCTGGAAAATCCTAACCTAGGTAAAACCTCTATGGATGTAAACGTAGAAGGTAGGGGTTTTGTGGCAGAGTATTTAAACACTGAGGCAATTGGAGAAATATATAGTTTAGAATTTAACGGTTATAACTACAAGAACATAAAGATGTCCGGTATAATTAAGGACGAGTTGTTTGATGGTAGTTTGGTGGGTAAGGACGAAAACCTAACATTTGACTTTAAAGGACTAGCAGATTTTAGTCAGGAACTAAACGATTTTAATTTTATTGCCTCCGTAGATTATGCAGATTTTAAAAAACTAAATTTCATAAAAGATAGTGTTTCTGTTTTCAAGGGCCAGGTAAATATGGATATTACGGGCAACAATTTGGATAACATTGTTGGTAACATTCAGTTCAGAAACACGAGCTATCAGAATGCTAACGACACCTATTATTTTGATGATTTTGCGGTTTCTTCCTCTTTTGAAGAAAACGGAGATAGAAATATTGATATAGAATCTCCAGATATTATCACAGGTTATATGCGTGGTAAGTTTAAGGTGAAAGAACTGGGTAAATTGGTGCAGAATTCTGTGGGTAGTATTTATACCAATTATAAACCGTTTAAAATATCCGAAGGACAGCGTTTAGATTTCAATTTTCGTATTTATAATAAAATTGTAGATGTCTTTTTTCCTGAGGTTAATTTTGGTCCGGACACCTATATAAGGGGGAATATAATAGCAGATGAAGGCGATTTTAAACTAACCTTTAAATCTCCACACATAGAGGCGTTTCAAAACAAATTAGACAATATTGAGCTTAAGATAGATAATAAAAATCCACTGTTTAACACTTTCTTTTCGGTGGACGAGATGTCTACCGTTTACTATGATGTAAAAGATTTTAACCTAATTAATACCACCATAAAAGACACCCTGTTTTTTAGAACAGAATTTAAAGGAGGTAGCCAATTTAATGATAGTTATAATCTTAATTTCTACCATACTTTCAATAAAGAAAATAAATCTGTAATAGGTCTAAAGACTTCAGACATAAGTTTTAAAGGCAACAAATGGGTGCTGAACAAAGAAGGTAATCGTAAGAACAAGGTAATTGTTAACAAAACCCTGGATAGTATTGAAATACAGGAAATTGTAATGAACCATGAAGATGAGCAAATAAGATTACGTGGAGAATTTGCGGATTCTACTTATAAAGACATGGAGCTACAATTTAAAAAAGTATCCTTAAATAAAATTACACCTGCCGTAGATAGCCTAAAATTAGAAGGCAATATCAATGGGTTTTTAAATATTCTTCAAAAGAACAACAAGTATCTACCATCCTCTAGCGTAGAGATTCAAGATTTAGCGGTAAACAACTATGTTTTAGGTACCATGGAACTGGTTATTTTTGGTAATAATGATCTTACACAGTTTGGTGTAAATTCTTGGATTAGCAAAGAGGGTAAAGAGCGTTTTGGTCTTAATGGTAAAATAAACAACGTTAACCGTAAGGCTACTTTTGATCTTATGGCATCTTTGAACGACTTTAACCTGCAGCCATTTGCACCTTTGGGAGAGGAAGTAATTAGTAATATTAGAGGTTTGGTTAATGGAAACGCACGTATTACAGGAGATATGCAGAATCCAGATATAAATGGAGAGCTAACACTTACGGAAGCCGGTCTTGGAATTGCAGAGTTGAACGTAGATTATGATTTTGCGCCATTTTCTAAGATTAGGTTAGATAACAAGTCTTTTGTTTTTGAAAACTTACAGCTTACAGATGTTGTGGAGGGTACAAATGGGCAATTAAGCGGTTCTATAAGTCACTCTGGTTTTACAGATTGGCGCTTAAACCTAAACGTGGATACCCTTGGCGACCGCCTAATGATTTTAAATACAGAATACGACGAAGAGGCCTTGTATTATGGAACCGGATTTGTTAATGGTACCGGTAGTATTTTTGGGCCTATTAATGCATTGAACATAAATTTTGATGGGGCTACCGCTAGAGGCAGTGTTTTAAAAATACCACTTAGTGACGTTACCAGTGTAGGTGATTATTCTTTTATTAACTTCATAGAAAGGGATAATGGAAAAATTATTGAGCAACAACGGTCTTTAGATGATTATCAAGGTATAGAAATGATGTTCGATTTGGCCGTAACCCCAGAAGCAGAGATTGAAATTGTAGTAGACCAACAAACCGGTAGTACGTTACGTGGTACTGGAGAAGGTTTGTTGTTAATGGAGATAAACACCAATGGTAAGTTTAATATGTATGGGGAGTTTGTAGTGGTTACAGGAGAATATCATTACAAATACGGAGGTTTAATAGACAAACGGTTTAAGGTAAAACCTGGTGGTACCATACTATGGGAAAGAGAACCTTTAGAGGCGCAATTAAACCTTGATGCAGTTTATGAGCTAAATGCAAATCCGGCACCACTATTAGATGGTAGTAATTACACCAGAAATATACCAACAGAGGTAGTGGTTAGTTTAACGGGAGAATTGGAGCAACCGCAAATAGATTTCAATATAGAATTTCCAGGTACCAATTCAGTTATAAAATCTGAATTAGAATATAGGTTGCAAGATCCTACCATAGAAAAGAACAATGCCTTATTTTTAATGGCGCAGGGTACTTTTGTAAACGAGTCTGTAGGCTTAAACCAGCAGGCCGTAACCGGTAATTTAATACAAACCGCTTCTGGTATTTTAAATTCTGTTTTAGGTAGTAATAACGATAAACTTAATTTTGGGTTGTCTTACGAGCAAGGCTATCAAGATATTAATTCAGGAATAGATACAGAAGATCGTATTGGTGTATCCGTATCCACTAGAATATCAGACCGGGTGTTGGTAAATGGTAAGGTGGGTGTTCCGGTAAGTGGGGTTTCAGAAACCGTGGTGGCAGGTAATGTAGAAGTTCAGTTTCTACTAAATGAAGAAGGTACCTTGAGTGCTACTATTTTTAACAGGGAAAACAACGTGTATCAAACTTATTTGGAGTCGCAAGGTTATACCCAAGGTATCGGTTTAAATTATCAGGTAGATTTTAATACGTTTAGAGAGTTAATGGCTAAAATTTTCAGAAAAAAAGAAAAGGAAAAGTCAGAAAAAGAAAAACCTGTACCAGATGGACAGATGGGTGAAAAAGGATTGATTAATTTTCAATCAAAAGCAACTTCCAACCAAGAATAATGTTGGTCAAATACAACAAATTCAAAATAATTTTTAACGAAATCGTTTGAAAAACGCTTTCTTTTCAATTTAGCACTAGCTACACTTTTTTACTTTATTGAAGTTTGCTAGTTTTGGTTTTTCAATTTTTAAAATGGCCGATAAGATTAAGAAAATAGCTGTATTAACTTCAGGAGGTGACTCCCCAGGGATGAATGCAGCCATCCGATCCGTTGTAAGGACCTGCGCCTACATGAAATTGGAGTGTATAGCAATTTACAGGGGATATCAGGGAATGATAGAAGGGGATTTCAAGGAGATGAATGCCCGTAGTGTAAACAACATTATAAATAAAGGAGGAACTATACTAAAATCTGCACGTTGCGAAGAATTTAGAACACCAGAAGGAAGGCAGAAAGCGCATGCCCAGTTACTAAAAAACAATATAGATGGTCTAGTGGTTATTGGTGGTAACGGTAGTTTTACAGGCGCTTTAAAATTAAACGATGAGTTTAATTTTCCGGTAATAGGAATTCCTGGTACTATAGATAATGATATTCTTGGTACCACCTATACTTTAGGTTTTGATACGGCCATAAACACCGTGGTAGATGCCATTGATAAAATTAGGGATACGGCAAGTTCTCATAACCGCCTCTTTTTTGTAGAGGTAATGGGTAGGGACGTAGGGCATATTGCCTTAAATGCTGGTGTTGGTGCAGGTGCCGAGGAAATCTTGATTCCAGAGCAAAACTTGGGATTAGACAGGCTTTTAGATTCTCTTAAAAGAAGTAAGGCTTCTGGTAAATCGTCCAGTATTGTTATCGTTGCCGAAGGAGACAAAACGGGTAAAAACGTATTTGAACTTAAAGAGTACGTAGAGGAACATTTGCCTATTTATGACGTAAGGGTGTCTGTTTTAGGACACATGCAAAGAGGAGGTAACCCTACTTGTTTTGATAGGGTTTTGGCTTCTAGGATGGGCGTAAAAGCAGTTGAGTCCTTACTGGAAGGTAAATCTAATTATATGGTAGGTATACGTGATAACCAACTTATTTTAACGCCGATTAGTGAAGCAATTAAAGCGCACACCGCTATTGACGAAGAATTGGTACGCGTATCAGATATCATGTCTACATAAGAATACACAATAAACACTTAAATTCAATTTAAAAGTAAAAACATGGGAACAGTTAAAATTGGTATAAACGGATTTGGTAGAATTGGAAGATTAGTATTTAGGGCTTCCGTTAAAAGAGGAGATTTGCAAGTAGTTGCAATAAACGATCTTTTAGACGTAGAGCACCTTGCTTACTTATTAAAGTACGATTCTGTTCATGGTAAATTTGATGGTGACGTAGCCGTAAAAGACGGTAATCTAGTAGTTAACGGTAATACAATTAGAATTACTGCAGAAAAGGATCCTAAAGCCCTTAAGTGGGATGAGATTGGTGCTGAGGTTGTAGCCGAGTGTACTGGTATCTTTACCACGTTAGAAACAGCACAATACCACATTGATGGTGGTGCTAAAAAGGTAGTTATTTCTGCTCCATCTAAAGATGCACCTATGTTTGTAATGGGTGTAAACCACAAGGAGGTAAAAGCTACGGATACAATAGTTTCCAATGCATCTTGTACTACAAACTGTTTAGCTCCATTGGCAAAAGTGGTTAATGATAATTTTGGTATAGAAGAAGCGTTGATGACAACGGTACACGCTACCACCGCTACACAATTAACCGTGGATGGTCCTTCTAGAAAAGATTACAGAGGTGGACGTTCTGCACTTTTAAATATTATTCCTGCTTCTACTGGTGCGGCTAAAGCCGTAGGTAAAGTTATACCAGAATTAGACGGTAAATTAACCGGTATGGCATTTAGAGTACCAACTGCAGATGTTTCCGTTGTAGACTTAACGGTAAAAACGGAAAAGGAAACTTCTTACGAAGAAATCAAGAAAGCTTTTAAGGCAGCTTCTGAAGGTGAACTTAAAGGTATCTTAGGATATACCGAGGATGATGTGGTATCTCAAGATTTTGTATCAGATATACACACAAGTACTTTTGATGCTGGTGCTGGTATTGAGTTAAATTCTAAATTCTTCAAGTTGATCTCTTGGTACGATAATGAAGCTGGTTTCTCTAACAAGATGTGTGATTTGATGTTACACGTTAACAGTTTATAAACTAAACCATATTCCTAAAGACGGATAAAACCGTCTTTAGGAATTTTTTTATATGATACTGATTGTAGATAGTGGTGCAACCAAATCTGATTGGATTGCATTGGACGAGAAGGGAGACCAAATTTTTATGACCCAAACCTTGGGTCTTAGCCCTGAGGTTTTAACAAGAGAGGTTATAGAAGACCGTTTGGCCAATAATTTTGAGTTGGCTAAAAACAGGGAAAAGGTAACACACCTTTACTTTTATGGTGCTGGTTGTGGTACGGATAGGATGAAGGTTTTTCTAAAGTCTATTTTTGGCGAGTTTTTCCCAAATGCAAAGGCAGATGTTAAAGAGGATACCTATGCTGCTATTTATGCAACTACAAAAATAGGGGAGCAGGGTATAGTTTGTATTTTAGGTACTGGATCTAATTGTAGTTATTATGATGGCCACCAATTGTTTCAAAAAGTAACCGCTCTTGGTTATATTTTAATGGACGATGGTAGTGGTAATTTCTTTGGTAGAAAATTGCTAAGAGATTATTACTATCATAAAATGCCGCAAGATCTGGGTATTAAATTCAATAAGGAATACAATCTAGATGCAGATCATATCAAGGAGAATTTATACAAACAGCCAAACCCAAATACTTACTTGGCAACCTTTGCCCGTTTTATTATAGAAAATAAAGAACACCCTTATTGTAAAGGGGTAATAGAAAAAGGACTTCAGCAGTTTGTAAACAATAACATTATGCAATTTGAACTGGCTACCAAGGTGCCAGTGCATTTTGTAGGTAGTATTGCCCACTTTTTAGAAGAAGAACTTACGCAAGTGTTAGAACGTAATGATTTAATTAAAGGCGTGGTGCATAGAAGACCAATAGAAGGTTTGGTTAAATTTCACCAAAGTACTATTTAATAGCAATCATAGAGATTTCTACATTTACGAACTTAGGTAAATTAGCAACTTCTACCGTCTCCCTAGCGGGTGCGGTATCTGCATTAAAATAACTACCATAAACTTCATTGATAGCAGCAAACTGGTGCATATCCTTAACAAAAATGGTAGCCTTTACAACATCTTCAAAGGTCATTTTGGCTTCGGTCAAAATGGCCTTTAAATTTTCCATGGATTGTTTAGTTTCTTTTTTAATGTCCCCAGAAACCAATTCGCCGGTTTTTGGATCAATAGGAATTTGACCGGATATATACAAAGTATCTTTTACTAGTGTGGCTTGGTTGTACGGCCCAATAGGAGCAGGGGCGTTTGCAGTATTAATTATCTTTTTCATTATGTAGTTTTAGATATCTAAGTTAGTTGGAATCTTTTTAGATTGCCAATTTAGGAGTTAACTTTTATTTTTAGAGTAATTAATTAGCTGTATTACCTTAAAATACGTTGGCTACGTTTATCATATTTAAGGTCGCTAAGAATAGAACTGCTAATTCCAATAAAGAAATCCCATCGTTCATTACGTCCAAAGGGTACCCAATTAAAACGTAAATCAAAACTTTTCAATTGACGGGAAAATCGAAATTGGGTTTGTGCAAAACCTTTGTTCACAAAATCATATCCAGAGGATAGGCCCAAATCCCATCTGGGCGATAATTGTACGTTTCCGCTAAACATCAAAGAAGCTGTATTTACTTGATTTTGTCTA
Source organism: Croceivirga sp. ABH4_376 (assembly GCF_056160685.1). NCBI lineage: Bacteria > Pseudomonadati > Bacteroidota > Flavobacteriia > Flavobacteriales > Flavobacteriaceae > Croceivirga > Croceivirga sp. ABH4_376. Next base: position 74,040 of record NZ_JBSWXQ010000009.1, read on the forward strand.
TTAGAATTTAGATACCCCATGGCAAATTGTATGTTTAAATCCCAAGGAATTTTTGTGCCGTACACAGGGTTTTCTATATCCTCCCCATCATCTTCCCTGCGTTGGTATTGGCTTTGGTCAAAGCCGGCTCCAAACAAATCATCGGTTCTTCCACCACTGGCAGCCCTATAATAATCACTCGCCTCTTCTGCTCGGTCTTCATCTTCTTTGCCATCTTTTTTCTTAAAGGTTTCATTGCTCAAAGAATAACGCATGTTCATAGAAGCTCTGGTCAACCTTAGTAAACTACCGCCATTTTTAACGTTTAGTGTGTTTATTCGCCTTCCATTATTATCAATGGTATATGGGTCTAGGCTACCACTAAAGTTCAAGGTTAGTTTCTTATCAAAAAAACTGGTACCACCGTTCATGTTAATGGGTGATAACTTTAAACTATCCGCCTCCATGTTATAGCTGGTGGAGAAGTTAAGGTTGCTTAATAAAGATATTTTCTTTGGTTCCAGTTTAGTGGAATCTTTATCCCTTACCTTGGCTTCTAAGGTGTTTTGTAAAGAAAACCCTAGGACGTTGGCTCTATTAAGGCTGGGTACAGATCCAACGGGAATTCCTTGAAAACGGGTGTATTGCTGGGTTTGCCCGCTGTAGTCTACATAAGTATCGTAAAACTGCTCAAAAGAAGGGGTGTAAGACCAACTTACTTGCGGTCGCATAACATGCCTAATAGCTTGTATTTTTTTGTCTTCACCAAATGGAAAGGTACCGTAAACGGTAGTTCCAATACTTGCCGAGAGGCCATATTTATTAAAACGGTCAAAACCTTCTATGGTATCTAAAACAACTTCTTGATTGCTAGAAGGGTCATCTGGATCTAGACCTCTTTTGTAGGTTTCAAACGTCCAAACATCTTCATAATTACCACCTAGCGTTACACTAAAATATTTGGCTACTTTAAAGTTGGTACTTATGGGCAAGGTGTGTCTTGCGCCTATTTGAGCGTTTTCAAACATTCCCTTTCTAAACATTAAAGAGTCTGTAGTGGTAATTCTGTTTTCGGCTCTTACGTTATATTGAAAGTTTACGTTTTGAATAATACCTTTTTTAATGCCGTCACGTTTGGCAAATGGAAATATACGTTCCATACTACCCTGAAGGGTGGGTAATGTAAGGTTTACCTGTTGGGTCTGTGTATTCTGGTTATGTGAGGCGGTAAGGTTTAAATTTACCGAGGGATACTCTGGAAATGTTTTGGAATAGGAAATAGAAGAAGAAAGGTTGTTGTTCTGTGTGTTTTGTACGTTTATTTGATTAAAAGAATTGGTATAATATTGACTACTACCCAAGTTTACCGAAGCACTAAAGCGCGAATTTGGATTTGCCTTGGCATCTTGTGAGTGCGAGATTTGAAGATTATAAAGTGTACTACGCCGGTAATCGCTAAACCCTTTTTGACTGGTAATTTGATTTTCAAATCTAAAATTTACATTACCCCTAAACTTGTAGCGCTTTGCATAGATGGATTGCGTACGTATACCATAACTACCGTTGGTAAAAAAATCTCCCATTACACTTAAATCCACATAATCACTTATTGGTAAATAGTAGCCTCCATTTTGTAAGGAAAACCCTCTGTTGGGATCTTGGGTAAAAGTTGGAAATATTAACCCTGCTGTTCTACCGGTGGTCAAAGGAAAATAAGCAAACGGAACCGCAATAGGGGTAGGTACGTCTACCAAATACATATTACTAAAACCTGCTATTATTTTTTTGCCGGGTACAAATTTGGCCTTTCTAATTTTAATAAAATAATCGGGGTCTACCGTGTCTTTTGAGGTGGTCATTTTACCATCTTTTAAAAAGTAGACAGAATCGTTTTCTTTTTTGGTAATACTTGCCAATACCTTCATTGCATCACTTCCCAAAGAACCCAATCCGGCTTGTTGTTCGGTCCTAGAGTTCCAAATCAAGGCTTTTTTGGTATCAAAATTAAACCGAATACTATCCGGTATAACCACGTTATCACCTTGTTTAAAGTACGGAGTTTGCGTATATGTTCCCGTGCTATCTTTTATTCTACCTGCATAGACTTCATTTTTAGTGTAGTCCATAACAATAATACCGGCTTTAAGTTCCGTGTCTTGGTATTTTATTTCCGCCTCGTTGTACAGATATATTTTTTGGTCTTTTTGGCTCAGTTTTACGTAATCTTTAGCCTTATAATCTATAATGTCTACCAACATGGAATTTTTAGTGTTGGTGCTGTCTATGTTAATAGAATCCTTTTTACCAATAGAATCGTTTAAGATGTTTGGTGGTAGTAAGGGTGGGTTCAAAGTATCGCCAACAGCCTTTATAGGTAAAGGTACCAAAGGCTTTTCTTGTGCCGTTAAAAATTGGGCTAACAAAGCAAATAGCAGCACTAAAAGAAAAGGATGTTTGTTTGTTTGCAACTTGATAAATCCTATTTTTGTAGAAGTTTGGCTCAGTTTTTGGAGCTCAAACATACATATATTTTTTATTCTGATTAAGAGGTGTTACCATAAATTTAACCTCAAAAGGATAATTAAAAACAATGCGTTCTTATGAAGAGAAATTGGTTAGCCTTTGCCATAGCCTTAGGATTTATATTTACACTTTTATCTTTTAGCAAAAATAATACCCAATTACAAAACAAAGATGAGTTTGTTGTTGTTTTAGATGCGGGCCATGGTGGGCACGATCCGGGTAACTTGGGTAATGGTTATTTAGAAAAAAATATTGCCCTGGCTATTGTACTAGAGGCCGGTAAGGCTCTAAAACAACATCCGGGCATTAAAGTGGTATATACTAGAGACGATGACACGTTTGTGGATTTATATGAAAGGGGACAGATAGCCAATAAGGCCAATGCCGATTTGTTCGTATCCGTGCATTGCGATTCCCATACGTCTGACGCCCATGGAGCCGGCACTTTTGTTTTGGGGTTGCATGCCAATAAGCAAAATTTTGAAGTAGCTAAAAAAGAGAACTCGGTAATTTATTTAGAGGATAATTACGAGCAAAAGTATTCCGATTATGATATTAATTCCCCAGAATCCGTAATTGGATTAACCGTTATGCAAGAAGAATTCTTAGATCAAAGTATTCTTTTGGCTAAGTTGATGCAAGATATATTTACAAAGCAATTAAAGCGAAAAGACCGTAAAGTAAAACAAGCTGGTTTTATTGTTTTGCACCAAACTTTTATGCCTAGCGTATTGGTAGAAACAGGTTTTTTAACCAATAAGAGCGAAGGAGCTTTCTTAAATTCCGCAAAGGGTAAAAAAGAAATGGGTACGGCTATAGCCAAGGCTGTAATTAATTATAAGAATGGTGTAGAAAGTAGTTTGGAAACCGTAACGCCAATAAATGATGCGCCTATTGCCACAATTGAAGAGGTGGTAGAATCCAAACCAGAAGAACCTAAAGTGGTAGCAGCGAAAGAAGAGCCTGCCAAGGTAGTAAAGACTGTAATTAGCGATTCCAAAACGGAAGAAGTTGCAGCTGCTGGCGTTACCTTCAAAATTCAACTAATGGCCAGTTCTAAAGTTATAGCATTGGATGGCGATAATTTTAGAGGCTTAAACGATTTGTCTAAAGAACCTGTAAACAATTTATTTCGTTATCTATATGGAAATACAGATTCTTATCAGAAGGCTAAGTTGTTGAAGTCCAATGCGGACGCTAAAGGTTATACGGATTCTTACATTGTTGCTTACAAAGACGGAAAACGGATAACGATGGCGCAAGCCTTAAAAACGATTGCCAAAAAATAAAGGTGCCAAAAAATATTCCTAATTTTGTTTAGAACCATAAACAGTACCTTTTGAAATTATCTAGGGAAGTAAAGACGGGATTTTTGGTATTGCTGGGTATACTGGCAGTAGTATTTGGATTTAGTTATTTAAAGGCTTCGTCCATTTTTGACAATTCAAGAACATTTTATGCGGTTTACCAACATGTAGGTGGGCTACAAACCGGTACACAGGTAACCTTAAATGGTTTGGTAGTTGGTAATGTTACAGAAATAAGGTTTAAGGATAACTCAGGTAAACTATTGGTAACGTTTAACGTTAACAATGATTTTCAGTTTTCAGAAAATAGTAAGGTAGAGCTTTATGATACAGGTATCATAGGGGGCAAGGGTTTACAGATTATTCCGGTTTTTGATGGTGCGGCTTTGGCAAAATCAGGAGATACCTTAAACGCTAATTCTAAACCAGGACTAACAGAGTTAGTGCAACAGAAGCTTACACCCCTACAAATGAAAGTAGAAGGCGCAGTATCTGGTGCAGACTCCTTATTAACCAATATCAATGAGATTTTGGACGATCCTACCAAAAAACAGCTTCAAGAGACTATAATTGGTTTAAATCAATTGGTTGCCTCTTTTCAAGGAAGTGCCCAAAAATTTGACCAGTTGTTAACGGCCAACAAGGGCCAATTAGATAACTCTATCAAAAATTTAGACAATATAACTTCTAATTTTTCTAAAATTTCAGACTCGCTAGCAGATGCTGGTTTGGCTAAAACCGTGAAACAATTGCAAGGTACTGTCGGAAATTTAAATATATTGCTGAATAATATTGAAAACGGTCAAGGTTCTTTGGGTAAACTGGCTACCAATGATGAGCTATATAATAACTTATCAGATGCCTCTAGGGAACTAGACTTATTATTGCAGGATTTTAGATTAAATCCAAAGCGATACGTAAATGTTTCTGTTTTTGGTAAAAAACAGAAAGAATACGAGTTGCCGGAAGATGATCCTGCCGCAGAGAAAGAGACTAACTAAACTATGCAATACATTCCTAATTTTCTTTTCGCTTTGGCCCTTGGCTTTGGGGTCTGGTTTTTCTACAATAATGTTAGAAAACTTGTAAGAAACATTAAACTTGGTAAAGAGGCAGACGTCTCTGGAGACCGTTCAGAAAGATGGTCTAATATGGCAAGAATAGCCCTTGGGCAATCCAAAATGGTGGTAAGGCCAATAGCCGGTTTTTTACATATTATTGTTTATGTAGGCTTTATTATCATAAACATAGAAGTTTTAGAGATTATACTAGATGGGCTTTTGGGTACACACCGTTTATTCGCTTTCTTGGGTGGAGCTTACGATTTTTTAATCGCATCTTTTGAAATTTTAGCCTTCTTAGTTATTGTTTCCGTGGTTATTTTTTGGTTAAGAAGAAACGTCATTCGTTTGCAACGATTCTTAAAACCAGAAATGAAAGGATGGCCCAAACAAGATGGTAATCTTATTCTGTATATAGAATTGGTTTTAATGTTCTTGTTCTTAACCATGAATGGTGCCGACTATCAACTACAGCAAATGGGGGCAGAACATTATGCGCAAGCAGGTTCATTTCCTATTAGTCAGTTTTTAGCGCCTATTTTTCAAGGTTTATCAGAAAGTACTTTAATTGCCATAGAACGCGGTGCCTGGTGGTTACACATTTTAGGTATCCTGTTTTTTCTTAATTATTTATACTATTCCAAACACTTACACATCTTATTGGCCTTTCCTAATACTTTTTACGGTAGGGTAAAACCACAGGGGCAGTTTACTAATTTGGCTTCGGTAACCAATGAAGTAAAATTAATGATGGACCCTAACGCAGATCCTTTTGCGGCAGATGCAGGTACAGCGGATGCTGGCGAACCGGAGAAATTTGGTGCTTCTGATGTTATGGATTTAAACTGGGTGCAATTGATGAATGCCTACACTTGTACGGAATGTGGTAGGTGTACTTCGGAATGTCCGGCAAACCAAACGGGTAAAAAATTAAGTCCGCGTAAAATAATGATGGATACCAGAGACCGTCTAGAAGAAGTGGGTAAAAATATGGATGCGAATAAAGGTACTTTTGTACCAGATGGTAAACAATTATTGGACGATTATATAACGAGAGAAGAATTATGGGCATGTACTACATGCAATGCTTGCGTACAGGCATGTCCGGTAAGTATAGACCCACTTTCTATAATTGTAGAAATGCGTAGGTATTTGGTGATGGAGCAATCTGCGGCTCCAACCGAGCTGAATAATATGATGTCTAATATTGAAAATAACGGAGCACCATGGCCTTATAATCAAATGGACCGTTTAAACTGGGTTAACGAATAAAACTAGAACTATGAGTGAGCAATTAAAGGTTAAAACCATGGAAGCCTTCTTGGCCGAAGGTAAACAACCCGAAATTTTGTTTTGGGTAGGTTCTGCAGGAAGTTATGATGATAGGGCAAAAAAGATTTCTAGGGCATTTGTACGTTTGTTGAACAAGGCCGAAGTAGATTTTGCAGTTCTAGGCCCTGAAGAAAGTTCTACGGGTGATGTAGCTAAAAGAGCAGGAAACGAATTCTTGTTTCAGATGCAAGCCATGATGAATATAGAGTTGTTAAACGGCTATGAAATTAAGCGTATCGTAACTTGTGATCCACACTCGTTCAATACCATTAAAAATGAATACCCCAGTTTAGGCGGAGCATATGAAGTTTTGCATCATACGGAATACTTAAAAGAGTTGATCGATGCAGGTAGGTTAAGCCTAACTGGTAAAGAATATAATGGTAAACGCGTAACCTTTCATGACCCTTGCTATCTAGGAAGGGCAAATAATGTGTATGAGGCACCTAGAAACGTTTTAGCCAAAACCAACGCCAATTTGGTTGAAATGAAGCGAAACAAGCAGACAGCCTTATGTTGTGGTGCTGGTGGCGCACAAATGTTCAAAGAGCCAGAAAAAGGAGACATGGATATAAATGTGCTTAGAACCAAGGATGCTTTAGAAACTAATCCGGATATAATTGCAACTGGTTGTCCCTATTGTAATACCATGATGACAGATGGTATAAAAGCTCATGAAAAAGAAGATAGTGTTACCGTACTGGACGTAGCAGAACTTTTAGCCAACTCTTTGTAATATGCTAGTAGAATTTGAAGCTTTACCAGAACATGCAAGAATATGGGTTTATCAATGCAATAGGACGTTCACAGAAGAAGAAGTTGCACAAATTAAACTAGAAACCGAAGCTTTTTTAAACCAATGGACTGCCCACGGAGCGGCCTTAAATGCAGGTTTTACCATGCCGTATAATCGGTTTTTGGTAATTGGTTTAGACCAAACGGAGGCAAGTGCATCAGGTTGTTCTATAGATGCTTCCGTACATTTTATCCAAGCTTTGGAACAAAAATACCAAGTAGACTTAATGGACAAAATGAACGTTTCTTATAAGCAAGGCGAATACATAGCGTATAAGGCGCTTAAAGACTTCAAAAAAATGGCTAAGGATAAGGCGGTTTCCAAAAACACGGTGGTCTTTAATAACTTAGTAGCTACTAAAGGGGAGTTTTTAGAAAATTGGGAAGTACCAGCTTCGGAAAGCTGGCATGCGCGTTTTATGTAAAAATTCTGCCAAAAAAGCAGATTTCTTCTTAATTTTTGTGCTTTGATCGGTGAAATACAATATTTTTAATCGCTCTAAGTGGACGACATCCGATTTATGAAGCAACAAAAATTCGCATTACTTTCGATAGCCTTTTTCTTATTTCTAAATGTTACAATTGCTCAAGTAGACCCACTCTTAACCAGTGATTCCTTGGCGCAAAAAGCATGGGTCAATACTACCTATAGTAAGATGTCCTTATCCGAAAAAATAGGACAGTTATTTATGGTTAGTGTGGCTTCTAACCAGTCCAAAGCAGCTACGGATAAAATCAAGGAGCAAATAAATACTTATCATCTAGGTGGGGTAATTTTTTCAAAAGGTGGACCGGTAAGGCAGGCTAAGCTTACCAATGATTACCAGAATGCTGCTAAAGTACCTTTGTTAATTGGGCAAGATGCAGAATGGGGACTAGCCATGCGGTTAGATTCTACCTTTAGTTATCCCTGGAATATGACCTTGGGCGCTATTCAAAAAGATTCCATTGTTAAAGCAGTAGGCCGTAGAATAGGAGAACATGCCAAACGAATTGGGGTGCATATAAATTTTGCGCCCGATTTAGATATAAACAACAACGCTAAAAATCCAATTATTGGAAACCGTTCTTTTGGTGAAGACCGTGATAATGTAACCCGTAAAGGCATTGCGCTTCTACAAGGTATGGAAAGTGTTGGGGTTTTGGGTTCTGGTAAGCATTTTCCTGGTCATGGAGATACCGCTACGGATAGTCATAAAGATTTACCGTTTTTGGATTTTACGCAAGAACGATTGGACAGTATTGAACTTTACCCCTTTAAAAAGCTAATAGATACGGGTATAAGTTCTATAATGGTAGGGCATTTGAGCATTCCCGCGATGGAACCTAAAGCTGGTTTTCCTTCTTCACTCTCTAAGAATATAATCACGGATTATTTAAAAACAGAATTAAATTATAGGGGTATGGTACTAACAGATGCCCTAAATATGCAAGGGGTGCGGAAGTACGCTCCAGAAGGAGAGGTAGAGTTAACCGCTTTTATGGCCGGCAACGATATGTTATTAATGCCAGTTGATGTGGCCAGTGCGCACCAAAAAATAACAGCAGCTTACGAGGAAGGTAAAATAAGTGAAGCGCGCCTAGAAGCTTCGGTAAAGAAGATTTTAAAAGCAAAATATAAGGTTGGGTTGGCAAACTATAAGCCTGTTACATTAGAAAATCTAATTGCAGATTTAAATACCATAGAAGATGAATTGTTGTATGAAACAGCAATAGAAAATGCAATTACCGTAATTAAGAACAAGTTTAATTTATTACCGTTAAGAAAGCTGGACAATAAGAAAATTGCCTATGTGAAATTTGGTGATTCAGATAATGCTGCTTATGTAAATACCTTAAAAAAATATGCAGCGGTAGATGTAATAACCGCTAAAGATATTGCTGAATATAGAGACAAAATTAGACATTACAATTTTGTGATTATAGGTTTGCACAGAAGCAATGAATCGCCTTGGAAAGGACATAGTTTTACAGAAAATGAAAAATACTGGGTACAAGAAATTGCTAGAATGCGTACCAGTAATACCATTTTAACGGTTTTTACCAAACCTTATGCTTTATTAGATGTTCAGGATTGGGAAGCTATGGATGGTATAATAGTGGCTTATCAAAATAGCAAAGTAGCCCAAGAAAAAGCTGCAGAAGTATTGTTTGGGGCCATAGGGGCTAAAGGGAAGCTGCCCGTAACCGCACATCCTAATTTTAAAGTCAATACCGGTATTAATACAAAAGCAATTGCCCGTTTAGGTTTTAGTACTCCAGAAAGGGTAGGGTTAAGCAGTACGGGTTTAGCCCAAGTAGATTCTTTGGTGCAAGAAGGGTTAGATTCATTAATGTTTCCAGGGGCACAGGTATTAATTAGTAGAAAGGGCAAGGTGGTATACCATAAAAGTTTTGGTAAACCTACCTACGATTCTAAAGATAGGATCCATAATAATTATTTGTTCGATTTGGCCTCGGTTACCAAGATATTGGGGACACTGCCCTTAATCATGAAATTGGAAGAAGAAGGAAAGCTAAAATTGGATTACACTTTTCAGGAGCTAATTCCCGCTTATGCAGAATCTGAATTAAAAGACGTAACGGTGCTCAAAGCTTTGTCACATTACGGTAGGTTGCCTGCTTGGATTGCCTTTTACCTAAGTACGTTGGACGAAAACAGAAAACCTTCCGATTTTTTTTATCGCAAAACGCCTTCAAAAGATTATACAACCAAGGTATTTGATGGTCTCTATTTAAGTAATGCCTATAAAGATTCTATCTACAATAGAATTGGCAGACAAGAACTTAAAAGTAATAAATACAGGTATTCTGACGTGGCCTACTACGTTATGAAAAAATATGTAGAGGATACCAACAAACAACGAATTGACACCCTTTTAACGGACTTTTTACTAAAACCAATTGGGGCCACACATATGGCCTATAATCCTCTGGACCAATTTTCAAGGGATTCTATTGTGCCTACAGAAGAAGATAATTATTACCGCTACAAAAGAGTACAAGGTTATGTGCATGATATGGGTGCGGCCATGCAAGGCGGTGTTGGCGGTCATGCCGGATTATTCAGTAATGCATTAGACGTGGCCAAGATTATGCAAATGTATATTCAAGGAGGGTATTATGGCGGTACACGTTTTTTTGATGCCCGAACCATTAAGAAATTTAATACCTGCTACTTTTGTGACGAAGATGTTAGAAGAGGGGTAGGGTTTGATAAACCCCAACTAAAAAACTCAGGACCAACCTGTGGTTGCGTATCCAAAGAAAGTTTTGGTCATAGCGGATTTACAGGAACATATACTTGGGCAGACCCAGAGGAGGAAATAGTCTATGTTTTTTTAAGTAATAGGACCTATCCTACCATGACGAATAATCTATTGGTAAAATCAGGATTGCGTACACGTATTCAACAAGCTATTTATGATTCCATTATCAATTAGGTTATAAATAAAGACCTAATTTAGGCGCATGAAAATTGCAATAGTTTGTTACCCTACTTTTGGAGGTAGTGGAGTTGTGGCCACAGAATTAGGTATTGCCCTAGCAGAAAGAGGACACGAGGTACATTTTGTAACGTACCAACAACCCGTAAGATTGGGGTTGCTAAATAATAATATTTACTTCCATGAAGTACATGTGCCACAATATCCATTATTCCGCTACCAGCCCTATGAATTGGCATTGAGTAGTAAATTGGTAGATACCATTAAGCATTATGATATAGAGTTATTGCATGTACATTACGCCATACCTCATGCCTATGCAGGTTATATGGCAAAGAAAATGTTGAAAGAGGAAGATATTTATATACCAATGGTAACTACCTTGCATGGTACGGACATTACTTTGGTGGGCAATCATCCCTTTTACAAATCAGCAGTAACCTTTAGCATTAACAAATCAGACGTGGTTACTGCGGTTTCAGCAGATTTACGACAAAAAACCTTGGATATTTTTGATGTTGAAAATGATATTGAAGTAATTCCCAATTTTATAGATTCCAGAAAGTACCAAAATGCTTTTACGGATTGCCAGCGAAGTTTAATGGCATCGGAAGAGGAACGCATCATTACCCATATCAGTAATTTTAGAAAAGTAAAACGAATTACGGATGTAGTATCCATTTTTCATAAAATCCAACAAGAAATTCCTGCCAAATTGATAATGGTAGGAGATGGACCTGAAAAGGAAAAGGCAGAGCTTCAATGCGAAACTTTAGGTATTGAAGACAAAGTATTGTTTTTAGGAAACAGCAATGAAATAGATCGCATTCTTTGCTTTTCAGATTTGTTTTTATTGCCATCGGAAACCGAAAGTTTCGGTTTGGCAGCTTTGGAGGCTATGGCCAATAAAGTGGCGGTGGTTTCTAGTAATACAGGTGGTATTCCAGAAGTGAATGAACATGGAATTACCGGTTATTTAAGTGATGTTGGCAATGTAGATGAGATGGCTTCGTACGCCCTGGATATTTTAAGAGATGACTCACGGTTGAATCAATTTAAAGAAAACGCGTATTTAGCTTCTAAAAAGTTCGTGATCACCAATATAGTGCCGTTATATGAGGAAGTTTACGAGAAAGCTTATAAATCACGATTTAAAAATTCCTATTAACGTTATTTTATCGATGTAATTTTCTTCTTACAGGGAATTATATACATTTTTATAGATTTCATTTACATTTGGGCGATATACACTAATAAAAGAAAATGAAATCTTTCAGTTCTCCATTTCTTATCCTTTTTGGATTGATTACTATTTCCTTATCAGCACAAGAAGAATTACCAGTTTTAACCGCAAAAGATTCTATGGTGGTTAGTAGTTGGGTGTTTGGCTTAGGTGTTAATGCCGTAGATGATGCCGGTTCAGAATTTGGTGATTTAACTAATTTCTCTGATAACTGGAATATGGTTCCGCATCCTTCCCGTTTAAGTATTGGCAAATATTTTAAAAGTGGCCTAGGTTTGGAACTGGTTGGTTCCTATAATAAATACCAAGAAGGTAAAGTAATCGATGGTGTTGTAAATACCGAAGAAAAGGATTATTACGCTGGAGATATCCGTATTAATTACGATTTAAATAAAATATTAGGGGAAACGGGTTGGTTTGATCCCTATGTTGGTGTTGGAGCAGGATATACCCAAGCTAATGAACAGGGAAGGGGAACCTATAATGCCAATGTAGGTTTTAGAACATGGTTTTCAGATAGTTGGGGATTAGACTTTAGTTCCACTGGAAAGTGGACCATGAATAAAGAAAATTCTACCAACCACATACAGCATGCAGCTGGTGTTGTTTACCGCTTTGGTGTAGAAAAGGATTTAAATCCGAAGGGCGAGGAAAAACTAGCTAGGATTATGGAGCTGGAAGAAGCCATGAAAAAACGCCAAGATAGTATTGATGCTGCCAAGAGGGAGGCTGCAGAATTGGCCGAACGATTAAAAAGAGAAAAAGAAGCGGAGGATTTGGCAGCAGCAGAAAAGGCGAAGCAAGATGCGCTAGAAGCTAAAAAAGAAGCTTTGCGTAATGCTATTGACAATTTAGGATTGGTTTATTTTGATTTGAACTCCTCTTATTTAAATACAGAATCTAAAAGTACCTTAGAAAAGTTAGCCGTGCTTTTGCAAGAAAACCCTTCTTTAGTACTAGAGGTTAGTTCCTATACCGACGCCAGGGGTACTGATACGTACAACCAATGGTTATCTGAACGTAGGGTAAAACGAACAACAGACTATTTATTGGCCCAAGGTGTATCAGAAACCAATTTAAAAGCACAAGCGTTTGGTGAAAGTCAGTTAACGAACGAATGTACCGACGGAGTGTACTGTTCAGAAAGTAAGCATAGGGAAAATAGACGTTCAGAATTTAAGATTTTGGAGTTTTAAATAACCCATGTTCAATAAATAAAATTATCTAGTGCCAAACTTATCGTAACCACTCATAGCCATAATTTCAAAATATAACTAATGACAAATTTTAATAATCTACTAAAAACAAAGCCATCAATGCAGTTGGGATTAGTGGCGCAAAAGTCTTTGTTACTAATTTTTGTCTTTTTCGCTACTGTTAGTTCTGCACAATATACCAAGGTGGTTGTTGTGGGGGCCTCTATTATGGAAGAGGTATATGGTAAGGATTTAGTTAATCCAAACCCAGCTAGAACCGCTGAATGGCAGGCAAATGGTATTAATGTAGATGTTTATGGATACGGATTTACCGGTGCTACTATTGATCAAATAATTCCAAATCTGCAGCAGGCTATGACAGACCATCCTACAAATACGTTATTTTTAGTCCACATAGGAGGTAATAATGTATCTGTAACCAGGCCCTATACTTCGGCAACACCAACTGAATTACAGGGTATTTCGGATGATTACGATGCTTTATATGCAGCTATAGATCCTTTACGTTTGGCAGATGTCATTATAATGCCAATCACTTTTAGAACCTATGACATCTTCTTAGATGACATTTATAATAATGAAGAACTGGGTAGTTTACCGTATAACACCGACATTTTAATACCAAAAATACAAGTTAATGCACCTGATCAGGTGGGTACAGACGGTAATCCGTTTATAGATTTGTACAATTTTACCCGCAATTATTATCAAACCTATATTGATGTTCCTAGAGATGGTATTCACCCAATAAACCCTGGAGGGCGCGATTTATTATCCGATTTTATGCGTTCTCGTGCCGCTTATTTTATTAACGGTGATTTTGTTCCTCCGGTAATACCCAATGTGGTTGAAACTAGTATTGATATAGATGGGGATGGCGTTACCAATGCTGATGAACTTTCAGATGGTACAGACCCGTTGAACGGTTGTGATTTTGTACTTGCGAACAGAACTCAAACCTCTTCCCCTGCTTGGCTTGGAGCAGATTGTGATGGTGATGGGGTAATTAATGGCGATGAAATAGTAGATGGTACCGATCCATTAGATCAATGTAGTTATGTTTTAGCAAGCCAAACATTGGAACCATCTAATTTTTGGAAAGCTACGGATTGTGATGGAAATGGCTTTAGTAATGGGGACGAGGACAGCGACGGTGATTTGGTATTGAATGGTACGGACGAAGATGACGATAACGATGGTTTATTGGATGTATCGGAGTATGATTGTCCTGTTGGCGGATCACAATTAGAATGGGGCACGCATGATTGGCCCGATGGTAGTCCAGAGGACGATTTGTCATCTACG
>NZ_JBSWXQ010000010.1:0-74561 GCF_056160685.1 Croceivirga sp. ABH4_376
TGGTTGATGGTTGATGGTTGATGGTTGATGGTTGATGGTTGATGGTTGATGGTTGATGGTTGATGGTTGATGGTTGATGGTTGATGGTAAGCTGTATTTTTTTAGCTAATTAGCAAAACATCCTCCATTTATTATTCAATAAACCCATAAGCCACCCCAATCCAAACTACAACACCCCTTCATCTGCAAAGCTAAAATAAGCGGTTTGGGTTATAATTAAGTGGTCCAATACTTTTATGTCCAACACCTCAGCAGCTGTTTTTAATTTTTGGGTAATTTGTTTATCTGCCGTGCTGGCTTTTAGTGTACCAGAGGGGTGATTGTGGGCTAGAATAAGCCCCAAGGCTCCTTGCTCCAAAGCATTTTTCATGACCAACCGTACATCTACCAAGGTTCCCGTAATACCACCTTTACTCAGTTGTTCTTTAAATAGCACTTTATTGCTGTTGTTTAGGTAAACAATCCAGAATTCCTCATGGTGTAAATCGCCCAGCAAAGGTTGTAACAAATCAAAAACATCTTTGCTGCAGGTAATCTTGGTAATTTTTGCCGCCGCTTCTCCCCTACGCCTACGGCCAATTTCCAAGGCCGCAGCTATGCTAATAGCCTTAGCTTCACCAATACCTTTAAATTGCATTAATTGTTTTATACTTAGTTTTCCAAGTTCGTTTAAATTGTTATCCGCGGCAGCCAATATACGTTTAGACAATTCTACGGCAGACTCTTCCCTATTGCCAGAACCAATAAGTATGGCAATAAGTTCCGCATCTGAAAGGGCCGTTCTACCTTTTGCTACTAATTTTTCTCTAGGCTTATCATCGTCTGACCAGTGTTTTATGGAAAACGATTGTGCTTTTTCTTGCATAGGCTAAATATAACCGAAATTTAATTTTTGCCCAGATAATTTATCGCTATTTTGTAATTTGAAGCACTAAATACCAGCACCTTATGAAATCTATTTTTGATACCGAAGCTTACGAAGAACTAATGGCAAGAGCCAACCAACTTACCCCAGATTCTCCACGCGGTTGGGGCAAAATGAGTGCCGCACAAATGGCTTGGCATTGCCAATACCCGTTACAACTAGCGGTAACGAATAAAAAAACAAAGGTGAACGGTAAGTTTTTTTTGGCAAGGTGGTTTTTTAAAAAATCGTTATATAATGATAAACCCTGGCGTAAAAACCTGCCAACCGCACCCCAATTGGTTGCTAGGGAAGAAAAAGATTTTACTACCGAAATTGAAAAACTGAAAGCACTTATAACCGATTGCCACGAGGTAAAAACAAGAGAAACATGGAATCCGCACCCATTCTTTGGCACTTTTACCAAAGACCAATGGGGACAATTAGAGTACAAACATTTAGACCACCATTTTAAACAATTTGGCGTGTAAATGGATAGCACCTGTTTCTTGCATCAAATTTTTAAACCAGAAAACTTTTCGGAGTCAGATTTACAACTGATTACAGCACAATTTACGGAAGTCGACTTTGCTAAAAATGACACCTTGATTGAAAGTGGCAAAACCGCCAATTACTATTATTTCTTGGAAAGCGGTTATTTACGGTCTTCCATTTACGATACACACGGCAATGATATTACCACCAAATTTTTCTGCCCACTGGATATTGTAATCGACTGGAATGCCTATTTTTTAAAAAAGCCATGTAAAGAGCGCATAGTAGCGCTCACAGAAGGCAAAGCGTGGCGTATTACCTTCGCCAACTTTATGAAGTTATTTCATATTGAAGCCTTTAGAGAAGTGGGCCGCACCCGATTAGTTAACAGCTATTTTGAGCTAAAAAGCCATTCCCTAGCAGTAATTGCAGAACCCGCAAAGGATAGGTATTTGCGTTTAATGCAGCAGCAACCAGCGTTGCTGCAACATGCCCCCTTAAAACATTTGGCAACCTATCTAGGTATTACGGATACGTCTTTAAGTAGAATTAGAAAAGAAATAGCAAAATCACCTTAACCATGATTACAGACCAAGTGCCGTTAGGGCTAAACATTTTATTTTTAATAGCGTTTTTGGCTCCGCTATTCCTAATTGTGCAGCTGGTACGCCAGTATAGCAGTAACACCTATGGCGTATTGGTTCTGTTGTTTTATCTCTTTTTTCTATTGGGCGTGCTCCTACTACAATACAACGGGTATTTTAATGAGTTAAGCTTACCTCCCAGAATCATTGTATTAACCACGCTACCGCTTTTAGCTTTTTACCTTGTAATAATCCATCAAACTACATTTTATAAAAAACTAGTACAGAACACGCCCCTAACAGCTTGGGTACAATTGCATCTATTTAGATTAATTGGAGGTTTTTTTATAGTGCTTTGGGTGTTAGATACCCTACCCAAGACGTTTGCGCTTATTGCTGGCACGGGAGATATTATCACCGCATTGAGTTCCCTATTTGTAGCTAGCGCAATTAGGCAAAATAAAAGCTATGCCAAACGCTTAACTTGGATTTGGAACACCTTTGGTTTGTTAGATATACTTGCCACCTCTTTTACCGCAGTGTTATTGACCAAATGGAATATAGAAACGGGCACCATGGGAGTGGATATTCTTACCACCTTCCCCTACTGTTTTATCCCCGCATTTGCCCCAGCTACAATTATTTTTCTGCATGTTACTATTTACAAAAAGCTATTGAAGTAAGAGACTACTTTTGATGTATCAAAACCGTAGCTAAAAAAAGGAGCGTTTGCCAACTTAAATTTTAGTAGTTTTATACAAAACAGATATGCGTTTTATGACGGATATCTGATTGTTATTTGCAAGACTAAAAGAAAACGAACTAATAAATATGAGTTTTTTAAAATCACTATTTAACACCAAAAAGCAACCAATAAACTCATACGCCGATTTCTGGAATTGGTTTGAACAAAACGAACAAAAATTTCATAAGGTTTTAAAAAACCAAGGCAACATAAACAAAGTTTTCTTCGATAAGTTAGCTCCAAAACTAAATGAATTAAAAGATGGATTCTGGTATCTGGCTGGAATGTATGACGAGAATACTTCTGAATTAGTCATTACACCAGATGGAGCAATTAAAAATATTGTTTTCGTCGAAGAACTTATTCAAAAGGCACCTAAAATTACCAATTGGAAATTCACCGCGTTAAAACCAGCACTTGATATAGAAAATGTAAGAATTGATATGGCGGGTTATACTTTTGACAGCGAAAATTTATCATTTTATTCTATTGACCATAAAAATTATCCTGATGAAATTGATATTGTAATTGCTCATAATGAATACAATAAACAAAATGAATCAACTATAGTAAATGGTACGTATATTTTTCTGGATAATTATCTTGGAGAATTAAACTCGGTAACTACTATTGATAACTTGAAAGTAATTTCAAAGAATCAAGCAGAAAAAGAACTTATCCCAATTTCAAAATTAAAAGATTTTCTAATCTGGAGAGAGAAAGAGTTCGTGGAGAAATATAAAGGACTAAGACACAATACAAACGATGATAATTACTCAAGCCTAGAAGCTACATTAAAAAATGGGCTGCCATTACTTGCGACAGTAAATTCAGATTTATTGAACTGGGACAGTAAAGCTTCACATCCTTGGGTCTCAGTATTGGAAATTAAATATGACGGGGGAAATAATAATGGAATGCCAAATGATTCCGATTATCAACTTTTAAATGAAATAGAAGAAAAGATAATGCTTGAATTAAAAGATTCTGACGGATATCTAAATATTGGGAGACAAACAGCGAATTCTATAAGAGAAGTTTATTTTGCTTGTATTGACTTTAGAAAACCATCTAAAGTACTTCACAACATCAAAAACGAATATAAAAATAGAATTGAGATAGACTTTGATGTTTATAAAGACAAATATTGGCAATCATTTAATAGATTCATAACCAATTAAAAAAGCACATAACAATTTGTTTATTGCACATGCCACCTTCGGCAGGCAAACGCAACATAAAAGAAACGTTGTGTAATATTTGAGAAAAAATATAATGAGGAAAAATATACTTTTTTTACTATTGTTAAGCATTTTTTATTCTTGTGAATCTGACAACAGCTCTATAAATCAAGAATTTTCTGCTTCTGAAAAAATTATTGGAGAATGGACTTTGAAATACTACTATAGTGACTCGTTTTCATCAATTGAACAAACGGGACGAATAGAAGAAATTGTTCCCGAAGAAACCGATTATGGAATTGAATTCACAATAAATCCACAAAAAATAATTCTTTCTGGTTTTTTGAGATATTCTGTTCAAGAATATGAAATTGTCAATAATGATAAGGTTATTACATCTGAACACACCAATTTTATGGACTCAGAACATGGAGAGGGATACCATGTAAATGAATGGCGCATTGAAAATGACCTTCTAATTACAGAAGATCCAACTGGAGACGGAGGTGAACCTTATATTTCTATCTCGGAAATTGAATTTTCAGGAAATCTCTTAAAACTAACGTTAGAGAATTCTCAGTTCAACATTAATCGATCAGGTCAAACTTTTCTGGAATACGAAAGAAAGTAAAAACGTTTTACAACAAGATGTGTAGCTAATTACGGTTTAATTTCCTATATTTATTCCCAACCGTGATTTCCTATCTTTATTCCCAACCGTATGGTGCGCGCTCTTTTGGGCGCATCTCGCCATACATTTAACCTTATGGGTAGGTTTAAAACGGCATAGTGGACACAAACAGACGGAAGCAATGACAATTAGGAATGTAAGTCCTTATCTGATATGACTGACAATTACCTAAATATAAAAATTGGAGACTAGAGACCACTTGACAAAAACCGGGGCGACACCGAAAAGATAAACGAGTTGGTAACTTAAATCAAAAATATGGCTGAAATTAAGAACATTGAAGGTCTTTCTGTAGCAGACATTAATAGAGAATTGAGTAATGGGGCAAAATTTGTTGTTTTCAAATACTGTTTTTCTATAATCGTAATGACATTTAAAAGGGGAAGTGATATTTATTTTATTAAAGCAGGAGAATCAACGGTAAGCTATAGTTTTGGCTTTACTTTAATAACTTTTTTCTTTGGCTGGTGGGGGATACCTTGGGGACCTATTTATAGTATTGGTTCATTATACACTAACTTAACAGGCGGTAAGGACATTACGCAGCAAGTTTTAAACTCAATGAATTCTAATAACAAACGAAAAACTAGCATATAACGTTTTGTATATACAGGGCGAGCTAAAGTGTATATTTCAGCGTTGGTAAACCGCCCAGGCAGTAGCTCGGTCTGACAGAAAAGCACCACGCAACCCGCCCCGAAAATATACAATTTACCGTTCTCTATAATTAGATTAAATCAAATAAAAACAAAGAAATGAAAAAAGCGATTAACTTGTTAATGACTGGATTAGCTGTATTGGTATTCAACTCTTGCGGTAAAAAAATGACTTTTGAAGAACAAATTCGGAAAGATGTTTACGAAAAAATAGCTGCGGGGTACTGCGAAAGTGACTCAATTGCACGTGATGCTGAAATTAAGAACTTTCAAATAGGCGAAATTACTCCAATCGGTGAAACTGGAATGATAGATGTTTCATTAGAATTCGATGTGGTTTCGGACGGTACCGAAAAACATGTGAAAGACGCAATGCTCTATTTAGACAATGGAAGGGGCAAAAAAATGTTAGCCATTTTTGGTGATTATGACTACAGAGAAAACAAGTAACTTATTTATAAATAACAGAATTTCAATCTGGCGTTCAGGATTTTGAACATCAAATTGAATGTATAACACTTTCAACATATCAAAACGAACAGAAAAAAGTTAAGACCACTTTATATAACAAATAGGGTGTTAGGTGGGTTAGAAAAGTTCAGTGGTTATTTGTAACCCCGCCAAATCGTTGATTTACCTTTCAAGAATGAAAAAATTAATTGAAAAACCATATCTAATTTTTATACTCTCAATTCCCATAATAATGCTCATTGGAGTTTTGAGTGGAGACTCAGTTTTTGACATAAACTTTCATGACACTTATTTTGTGATTGCTCATTTGCATTTTGCTATACTGATTTCAATACTTTTTGGAATAATTGGTTTTGGATATTGGATTATGCAAAAAACGGAAAGGAAATTATTAAAGTGGTTAAACTGGACTCATATTGCACTAACCTTTGGCGGAGGCATAATCGTGTGGATTTTGACTAAATTTTACCGGCCTGAAATAATGGAATATGAATTTAACAACAACCTGACAATAACAATCTTGTTAATTATACTGCTTATTATTATTGGACAAATATTTTTCCTAGTAAATATCATTTACGGACTTATAAAAGAAAAAGATTAATAACAAGATTCATAAAAGAACTGAGTTAAAAAAGTTCTTTTTCGCAAGGTAGCCCTCCCTTAAACCTAAACCTTCCTTTTTCAATAGTTACACTAAAACGTTTAGCGACCCTTTAGCTTAGCTACCACAATATCTAATTGCCTTTCTTGTCTTATGACAAGTTTTTTCTGTTAACGCTCTTCTAGTTTTGGCTCGTAATCATTTAAAAACAATCAAATGAAAAACGAGACTTTATTTATGATGCTTTTTAAGTATCAACCAGATGCCGTAAAACTATCTGCGGAAGAAGAAGAAACAGTAGCTAATGCTTGGGGGAAATTTATTGGCAACATCGCCCTTAAAGAAAAATTAGTGAGCACTTATCAATTGGGCCAACATAAACAATTGGTAGGCCACCAGACTAAAAGCAGTACACCAACATCCAAAGAAATAATTGGTGGCAACATGGTCATCAGTGCCAATTCTATGGAAGAAGCCTGCGCTTTAGCCCAAAACTCACCCATACTACAACTGGGGGGTTATGTAGAAGTAAGAACTATAATACCAATGCAAGATTAAAGATGAAAAAGATGATGTATATAATACTATCCGTTGTACTGGCAGCTATTGTGGTGGTGCTAATAGCCTCTAACAATACCAAACAAATCTACTTAGAAAACAGCATCACTGTTAACGCACCGATAGAACGTGTTTTTAATCAGGTACGGTATTTAGAAAAATTCCCAGAGTGGAGTCCTTTTTTAGAAATAGACCCAACCCAAAAGATAACCGTAACCGGTACAGATGGTACTATTGGGGCACAATACCACTGGGTTGGCAACCAAGGTAAAGATGTAGGCTACCAAGAATTAGTAGCTATTGAAGAACAAGCCAAGCTGGTATTTAAATGTACTATAGAAAAACCCTATACGGCAGCACCCCAATTTACCTACCTATTTGTACCCTTAGGTAATACCACCAAGGTTATTCAAAAATTTGAGCTAAAATCAGGAACCGTGAACGCCATTTTTATGTGGGTATTTGGCACTAAAAAGCAAATGCAACAATTAAATGCCAGGGGTTTGCAACTTTTAAAAAAAACATTGGAATAGAAAAAACACGGTTTACCCTACCTATTTTACACTTGAACGTTACATACCTAAATCACAACTATATTGGGCAATATATAAGCGTTTAGCATTGTAATTTAAGAGCACCAAATCGTATTGTTATGAATAGTAATAAAACAATGTATCGAATTAGTCTAGGAATATTTTGTTTGGCCATATTAGGTGCGGTAGCAAACTCAATAGTAAACTATAGTGCTGTGGCAGAAACGTTCTTAAAACTGGGTTACCCGTCTTATTTAATAGAAATTTTAGGGGTGGCACAAGTTATTGGGGTAATTCTTTTAATCCTAAACAAAGGACGATGGTTTATAGAATGGGTCTATGCCGGCTTCTTTTTAAACCTTATCCTAGGTTTTATTGCGCACCTAGTATCTAATTACGGTAACGGGGCCTCTGCAGTACTTTGTCTAATTCCGCTTCTGGTGAGTTATATTTTATACAAACGCATGGAACAGACGGAGGTTGCTAAAAATAAAATTGGCGATATTACTTATAACGTTTAAAATGCAGTTCTTTAAACGTTAAAACCCGTTCCTAAAGAGTCATCAGGAACGGGTTTTATTTTTTTAAAATAGTTTAGCTACCTCTTTAAAATCCAAACCGCCGTAATTTCCAGAACTCATGAGCAATAACGCCATATTTTCCATGGAATGGGAAAATAGAAATTCTTTAAAATCCGCTGGATCGGTATAGATAGCCAAATCTTCGCGCTCAAAAGCAGCTGCAATATCTTGTTCAGAAACTTCTTCTAACTGTTTTATTTTTACCGCTTCCGGTGAATAAAAAACCACCGCTTCGTCTGCCGCTTGTAAGGCTCCTTTGTATTCCTTTAAAAATTCAGAATTTAAACTGCTATAGGTATGCAATTCTAGGCAAGCTAATACCTTTTTATTGGGGTACTGTTCTTTTACCGCATTGGTAGTGGCCTTTACCTTACTGGGCGAATGTGCAAAGTCTTTAAAAGCTACCGCATTCTTATTTTCTCCTATTTTTTCCAGACGCTTGCTGGCTCCTTTAAATGTTGAAATAGCCTCATAGAAATCTACCTCATCTACACCCATTTGTTGGCAAATCCATTTGGCGCCCGCAAGATTGTTTAAATTATGCTGCCCAAATATTTCTAACGGCATGGGGCCATCTTCTGTTTCTAAATAGGTTATACCATTGTCCAAGGTATATTCTGGCGTTTGGTACGGAAATTTACGAATGGTATTTTCAGAAGCTTCTACCACCTCTTTTACTGCTGTATCTTCCGTATTGTACGTAATACTACCACCACTTACAATGCCATCTACAAAAATTTTGAATTGCTCTACATAGTTTTCGTAAGTAGGAAAAACATTAATGTGGTCCCAAGCTATGCCAGACAGTAGGGCAATATTGGGTTGATATAAATGAAATTTAGGGCGCCTATCTATGGGGGAAGACAAATATTCATCGCCCTCTAAAACTATAAAATCGTTTTCCGTAGTTAAGTGTACCATTCTATCAAAACCTTCTAACTGCGCTCCCACCATATAATCTACCGCTATGTTATTATAGGCCAATACGTGCAAAATCATAGAAGTGATGGTGGTTTTACCATGGCTACCGCCTATTACCACACGGGTTTTGTCCTTAGACTGTTCGTATAAAAATTCGGGATAAGAATAAATGGTAATCCCCAACTCCTTGGCTCGCAACAACTCTGGATTATCTGGTTTGGCATGCATCCCGAGGATTACCGCGTCTAAAGATTCGTTTATTTTTTCTGGGTACCATCCAAATTCTAAGGGTAGCAATCCCTTGTTTTCTAACCTACTTTTAGAGGGTTCGTAGATGATATCGTCACTTCCTGTTATTTGGTATCCTTTATGCTGTAGGGCCAAAGCTAGATTGTGCATAGCACTGCCCCCTATAGCGATAAAATGTATTTTCATTGCCTTGTAATTATAGCCCAAAGATAACCAATGCGTCTTAGGATTATTTTTATCTTGATGGCTAAATAACACCAAAATGAACTTAAAAGACATAACAGCTAAAGAAATACTACCGGGCCTACATGGTAAATTAATTCATGGCGATGCGTTGAGCTGGGCCTTCTGGGAGGTAGAAGCCGGTGCAATAGTGCCAGAACACCATCATATTCACGAACAAATTATGCATGTGGTAGCAGGCAAATTTGAATTTAGCTTAAACGGTGAAAGCAAAACCTATGTTGCAGGAGATGTAGTGGTTATCCCTTCTAATGTACCGCATGGGGGCAAAGCTATAACCCATTGCAAACTCATGGATGTATTTACCCCAGTTAGGGAAGATTATAAATAAGCGTATGGAAGTATCAGTTAAAGGAAAAAAAGCATTGGTAGGTGGTAGCTCTAACGGTATTGGTTTGGCTATTGCCAAAGAGTTAGCCGCAAGTGGTGCTAGTGTAACCCTAATGTCTCATCGTGTAGAGAAACTCCTAGCTATATTAAAAGAGCTGCCTACGGACCAAGGACAACAACACCAATATCTTTTAGTAGATTTTACGGATTTTGAGAATTACCAACGAATCATAAATGCCTATTTTGAACAAAACACCGTAGACATTCTGGTAAACAATACACAGGGCCCTGCTGCAGGCGGTGCGTTAGAAAAAACGGTAGCCGATTACCAACAGGCGTTTGATTTGCTATTTAAAACCGTAGTCTACACCACGGAGAAGGCGTTACCCAAAATGCAAGAAAATGGTTGGGGGCGTATTATTAATGTAGCTTCTATCTCTGTTAAAGAGCCTTTAAACTATTTGGCCTTGAGCAATACGGTACGCGCGGCAGTGACCACTTGGGCCAAAGGTTTATCTTTAGATGTTGGCCAGTTTGGCATAACCGTAAATAACATCCTTACCGGATATTTTGATACGGACCGTATAGCACAATTAAATGCTAAAAAAGCAGAAAAGATGAACGTTTCCCAAGAAGAAGTACGCAGTACCATGGAGAACATGGTTCCTGTAAAGCGTATTGGCAGGCCAGAAGAGTATGGATATTTGGTTACTTTTTTAGCTTCTGATAAGGCCGCTTTTTTAACGGGCACCAACATTCCGTTAGACGGCGGACTATTAAAAAGTATGTAGTTACAAGCTTAACTTGTCTTTAAACAAATACGATTGGCGGCGAGATACTTCTATCTCGTCTCCATTTTGCATGCTTAGCTTTAGTTTGCCATTAAACCACGGAATTACCT
Organism: Croceivirga sp. ABH4_376; assembly: GCF_056160685.1. Classification (NCBI taxonomy): domain Bacteria; kingdom Pseudomonadati; phylum Bacteroidota; class Flavobacteriia; order Flavobacteriales; family Flavobacteriaceae; genus Croceivirga; species Croceivirga sp. ABH4_376. The sequence goes on from NZ_JBSWXQ010000010.1 coordinate 10,648, forward strand.
CTTTTATAAAACCAATATTTACAATTTGCTGCCTGCTTACCCTAAAAAATTGTTCTTGTGGTAGCTTATCTTCCACTTGTTGCAAAGATTTATACAGCATTGGTTTTTGGTCCTGAAAAAACACGCGGGTATAATTGCCCACTATTTCAAAATGCGATATTTCCCCAATCTTTAGCAACCAGCATTTTTCGCCATCTTTTATAAAAATCTGACTTTGTAGATTTAAGCGAACAGTAGGCGCATTGGTTTTTGCTTCTATCTGTGTTTCTTGCAAAATGCCCTTTACTTTTTCTATGCTCTTATCAAACCGTTTTTGATTTATGGGTTTTAAAAGATAATCTAGTGCATTGTATTCAAAAGATTTAATAGCATACTCATCAAAGGCAGTCGTAAAAATGGTGATGGGCACTTCATCCAACATTTCCAACAACTCAAACCCATCTTTTTCTGGCATATTAATGTCCAAAAACAGCAAATCTGGGTTGGTTTCTCTTATCAATTCAAAACCTTGGTCCACATTTTCTGCTTCGCCTAAAAGCTCAATATCCGTGTGTTTCTTCAATAGCTCTTTAAGCTCATTACGCGCCAAACGAGAATCTTCTACAATGACCGCTTTTATCATCATACCAAAGGAATTTTTATTAAAGCCACTACCTCATCTCCTGCTTCCGTAAGTGAAAAACTGGCCTTTGCACCATAGAGCAATTGCAAGCGTTGCCTAATATTTTTAAGTCCCAAATGAGTGCCATCTTTTGCTAGTTGTAGCTTTCCAGAATTACGCACCTCTATAAGCAAATCGCCAGCTTCTTTTTTAGTGTTTAGAGCGATGGTACCGCCGTTTTTTAAATTAGAAATACCGTGTTTTGCCGCATTCTCTACCAGCAATTGAATAATCATAGGCGGTATTTGCAAACCCTTGGTCTCTGGCGCTATGTTAGTCACGAATTGCAAACGTTCTTCAAACTGGATTTTGGACAAATCGATGTAATTAGCCACCATTTCTAGTTCTTCTTCTAATGCAATTGAGTTTTTGGCATTTTGGGTCAAAGAATACCGAAGCATCTCGGACAATTTGGTAATCATATCCCTAGAACGTTCTACATCTTCTAGCATTAATCCCCTTATGTTATTTAAACTATTGAACATAAAATGCGGATTAATTTGTCCTTTAAGGGTATTTAACTGCGCTTGTTTTAAATTGCTGTTAAGCTCTGTACGTTCTAAATGGTCTTGGTTAGATTTGAGCATCAACTTAATAGCAAAGTAGAGCATGGTCCAACCTAAAATGGTGATAAAAGAATTGGCAATAATTACGCCCCAACCGGCATTTTTGTAGATATCCGGAACTTTAGTAACGTCAGATTCAAAAAATTGATGTGATAAATAACCCGCAGCGTAAGAAAGTAACGCATAAGCGGCAGCACAAACCACAACACTAACAAATATCCAGAGCCAATAGCGCTTTTTAAAATCGTTCAATTGAATTTTTCGCTTTAAATAAGCTCTAAGCAATCCGGTACAAAACAGACCAATAACAAAGCTGGTTGCTAAAGAAAATTTTAAAAAACCAGAAGATTTAAACCCGTCTACATCTGGTGTAAACACATAGGCAAAACCTAAAATAGCACCCCAAGAAATTACTTGAATGCTCCAAAACAAAAGGTTTCTATACCTATCCCAAACGCTTTTTGCCATGTATATGAGTTACCGTTTTCTAATTATCCTATCCAAAGATAGGCAACTTTACCTACTGCCGTACCAACGCCAAAGCACAAGGCCGCCAAAGCGATTAGCACTAAAATCTTACGAAAGATATTCCCTTTTGTGAATAGACAATGTAACGCCCTTTTGTCTTTAAAAAAAGTATAAACCAGCGTACCTATACCTCCTAAAAGCATTACAGAACTAATAATAAGTTCATTGTTAGCTACATTAGAAAGTAAAACAGCTGCCAACAGAATGGCAGCTGCTAGTAATAATGATTGGTTGATGGTTAATTTCATAAACTACGCTTTTGTAAAATTAGTTGTACTTTCTTTATGCAACACTACGCTGCCAATAAGTATAAAACCAGTGTAAATAGCAAACGCAACTGTCATTGTTGCCACACCGGCAAAAATTCCGAAAGTTCCTGAAAGGATAGCTAAACTACCTATGCCTAATACTGTTTTCTTTGTGATGTCCATTGTTTTCATGATTGTTGTTTTTTGATGATTGATAATTGATTTTTGATTGATAATTGAATTGTGATTGATGCTTTACATAAATATGCCCACTAAAAGGCTTACTATTAATTTGATAACTGTTACCATGCTGTTCGTTTTTATTTATACAGCTAAACTACTACCCCAATGGGGGTTTTGAAACTAAATTATGACGAATGGTAAGTTCCCTTGCCCGAACGGTAAACATAGATTACCCAATTGAAAATCAAATACTTTACAAAACAAAAAAAGGGAGCCGAAGCTCCCTTAAATTCTTTAAAACGACTGTGTTTACTAGCCTTTTACCGCTTTCTTAACCGGTTGTGAGGTATTTAAATGTTCTGCAAAAAAGCCCATCATAGCCTTGTACAACTCAATACGGTTTTCTTCTTTGCCAAACCCATGGCCTTCATCATACTTTACCATATAAGGTACTGCTTGGCCTTTAGCCCGTAAGCCCTCTACAATTTGGTCAGATTCGTTAATATTAACCCTTGGGTCATTGGCCCCTTGTACAACAAATAAGGGCTTCTTGATTTTATCTATATGATTAACGGGTGAAACCTCTTCCATAATTTTCTTTTCTTCTGGAACATTGGGGTCGTACCAAATCTCCTGTACAATTTCTAAATAAGGTTTCCAGTACTCTGGGAAAGAATCCATAAACGTAAACAGATTAGACACCCCAACATAATCCACACCACAGGCATATAAGTCTGGTGTTTTGGTTAACCCACGTAATACCGCATAACCACCATGGCTACCGCCATAGATTGCTGCCTTATCCTTATCTACCCAACCTTGGTCTACCACATACTGTAAGCCATCTTCTACATCGTCCATAGCTTTTCTTCCAATTTGCTTAAAGCCAGACTCTAAAAATTCTCTACCGTAGCCTCCAGAAATTCTAAAATTAACCTGTAAGGTTGCGTAACCTCTGCTGGCAAATAATTGTGCTTCTGGATTAAAGCCCCAACTATCTCTAATACCTTGTGGGCCACCATGTGGGTTTACTATAACCGGTACTTTTTGGCCTTCTAAAGCCGCTTTAGGCAAGGTAATATAACCGTGTATGGTTTTACCGTCCCTACTTTTAAACGTTATTGGCCGCATTTCTGCCATATCTTCTTCCTTGAGCTGCGGCATTAAATCGAACAGAAAAGTAAACTCGTCTTTGGCTACATTGTAAGAATAATATTCACCATACAACTTATCACTTGTAATGTACAGCAACACCTGGTTTTCATCTTCTGTAGCATCTGTAAGGTAGAATTGTTGATTTGGAAATTTTTGAGCAATGCGTTTGTGCAGTTTTTTAAAAGAGGCACTAACTGGTACGATCTGGTATTTATCTCCCTCATAGGCAACATAATCTAACTCGTAACCGCGCTTTTTAGAAATAGATAAACTAGACACATCATAATCTGGATGTAGGTACACCTCTTCCAAGGTTTTTCCCGTCTTAAAATCGAACTTTATAATTTTGGTCTTATCGCTCTCCAAATTGGTAAGTACATAGGCATCATCTGGGTTGTCCGTAGCATAGTCAAAAGCCAAAACAGAAAAAGTATCTTTCCAGTTAAGCTCTTTAAATAGGGTATAACCGCCGTTACCATCTGTATAGTAATACTGCATATCTACGCCATTTACCATTTTAGTATAGCCTTTTAAGTTGCCATCCTTATCAAAATCGTACCCCATTATTGGGTTTTGTGGGTCTTCGTTCTTAAATAATTGCTCCAAAGCCCCTGTTTCTATATTTACCTTAAATGGCTCAAAAACTTGTGGATTGTTTTTGTTCATAGAAACGATTATGTGGTTTTTGTCTTCTTTCAACAAATTAGAAAACTCTGCTTTTACCCCATCAAACGGCGTTAAATCCATAGTATTACTGCCATCCAGATTAGCGGCATACACATGATAATTTTCATCCCCACCTTGATCCATTAAATAAGCCAAACGATTGTTGTTTAACCACGCATAACCCCTAATTAGTTCTTCCTTTTCCTCCACGGCCATCTTAACATCACCGGTGGCTACATTTTTAACCATTACATGGCGTTTGCCTTTGTCGTCCTTTTCCATGTAAGACATATACTTGCCATCTGGAGAAAAACGAAAAGAGGAAGCTTTGGGTCTTGCAAAATAATCTTCTACACTGTATTTGTAATCGCCCTTATCCAAGGCCTGTAATTTTTGTAAATCGGCCTCCGAGCTCACCAAAGCCGGATTGCCAGGAATTGTTTTTTCTGTTTTCATAAGTGTTAAAGGAAGTTCCATACCACCTTGGTAAAAAGTACCGGCAATGCTGTCTGCATTCCATACGCCTACATACTTTATGCCTCCTTGTTTAAATTCTATTGTTAGTTCTTTTTCATTTAAAGTGGTTACATCCATTGGGATGCCCGTTGCGCCCTGTTTAGGACTATCCATGGTACTGGATAATTCGCCAGAAGCATTTGTGATGTTAAAAATTAAAGGTAATTCCGTACCCTGTACATCTAAATTTCCCTTCCAGCTACCTGCAATGTCTTGTGCGGTTACGCTAAACGCGGTAAGCATACAAAACAGTGCCATTACTGCTTGCTTTTTGATTGTGTTCATAGTTTTACTTTTAATTGATTGTGAATATGAGTAGGTAAAATGATTGATTCGTTACCAACTATCTAAAATTAAAAGTACTAGAAAATTAAAATTAACCCTATGGAATTATGGGCAGCGGTAATTTTAAACTAGTGAACGGAAATTTATTTACTTTCTGGTGGAAACTTTTTAAAAACCTTGTCTACCACCGCTCTTAGTTGTTGTTCTCTTACGGAAGGTGAAGCATTATCCCTGAACGATTGTTCTGCAATAGCCTGCCAAAAGAGCTGGTCTTTGGCTACGTCCACAAAATCAAATTGTATGCTGCGTTGCATTCCAGAATTGCCTATGGGTAAACCAATAGATATACCGCCACCTACGTTTCTACCCGTACCCCCAACACCAACTCCAACGTTGTTTTGTGGTTGAGACCTGTACGCATTACTTGTAATATTTACGTAAAAATCAGGTTCTTCGTCCAGGATAAACCCTTTTGTTAGTAAGGTAGAATCCAACACCCTTAGAAGTCTTTTTTCATCTAATTGGGTAAGTCCGGTGTTTAATTCTGGATAATAGCTATACTTTACATAGTTATTAAAATTCACGGCTTTATCGTAATCATAAACCACCCGTGTACCCATACAAGAAGCAAAAGCAACCAAAAACAAAAGTAGAAGTAACCGTTTCATAACTTACTTTTAGAGACAAATTACGAATAAAGTAGCTGTTTAAATACTAGGAAGATGTTATTAATTGTTAAGCATGGCCCACAATTTATCTTTGAGCTCTTGTATCCCCTTCTGCGCCACAGATGATATAAAAATATATTCCACATCTTTAAAATCATCCTTCATTAAAGAGTCCATTTCGGCAATTAATTCGTCATCTAACATGTCTGACTTAGAGATAGCCACCAAACGTTGTTTATCTAGCATTTCTGGATTGTATCGCCTTAATTCGTCTAGCAGAATTTGGTACTCTTTAGAAACGTCTTTACTATCTGCAGGAATCAAAAATAACAAAGTAGCATTGCGTTCTATGTGTCTTAAAAAGTAGTGTCCCAAACCTTTGCCTTCTGCAGCGCCCTCTATTATTCCTGGGATATCTGCCATAACAAAACTTTGAAAGTCACGATACTCTACTATACCTAAATTGGGTTTAAGCGTGGTGAACTCATAGTCTGCTATTTTTGGTTTAGCCGAAGTTATTACGGAAAGTAAGGTAGATTTACCCGCATTAGGAAACCCTACCAAACCAACATCCGCCAATACTTTTAACTCTAAGGTCAACTGCTTTTCTTCTCCTGGCAAGCCGGGCTGGGCATAACGCGGCGTTTGGTTGGTTGCACTTTTAAAATGCCAATTACCACGACCACCTAAACCGCCTTTGGCAAGGATTTTTTCTTCTCCGTCTTCCGTAATCTCAAAAAGAATGGCATTAGTCTCCGTATCTCTAACAACGGTACCTAACGGTACTTCTAAATACACATCTGCACCATCTGCACCGGTACTACGCTGCCTACTACCATGTTCCCCGTGCCCTGCCTTAAAATGCTTCTTAAATTTATAATGCACAAGGGTCCAAAGGTTTTTGTTCCCTTTGATTATTACATGACCTCCACGACCACCATCACCACCATCCGGGCCACCCTTGGCCACGAACTTTTCCCTACGTAAATGCGTAGAACCCTGACCACCTTTGCCAGAGTTAACGTGCACTTTTACGTAATCAACAAAATTCCCTTCGGTCATATCTTAAGCTGTTGCGCTTTTTTTAAAGCGATTCTATTACTGATTTAATTCGTTCTGTAATAGCCTCTATTTCTCCAATTCCGTTTACGGAATGGAATTTACCTTGCGCCTCATAATAAGCCTTTAATGGCGCTGTTTTTTCATTATACTCGTCAAATCGGTTACGGATTTTAGACTCGTCTTGGTCATCCGTTCTACCGCTAACCTTACCACGCTCCAATAAACGTTGTACCAGAATATCATCCTCTGCTTCCAAAGCTATTGTAGCATCTACTTTCATGTCTTTAGACTCCAAAAAGTTATCCAAAGCTTCTGCTTGTGCCGTAGTTCTTGGAAAACCATCAAAGATAAACCCAGCAGCATCTGGATTTTTTTCTACCTCGTCCTTAAGCATATTAATGGTAACCTCATCTGGCACCAACTCGCCCTTATCTATAAAAGACTTAGCTAGTGTGCCTAATTCAGTTGCATTTTTAATGTTGTATCTAAAAACGTCTCCTGTAGAAATGTGTTTTAGATTATACTTTTCCTTTAAAAATCCTGCTTGTGTACCCTTACCTGCACCAGGTTTTCCAAAAAGTACTAAGTTGATCATATCAGTTTGGTTTAATGTGTATACTTCTCTTAAGTTTCTGCCCAGTTCGTTATAATCCAACCCATAACCAACAATAAAATTATTGGGTATATCCATTCCAAAATAATCTATCGCATATTCGCCATTATAGATTTCGGACTTATAAAACAAAGAGGCAATCTTAAATTCCTTTACGTTGGTATTAGAAAATAAATGCACCAGTTGCTGTAACGTACGGCCTGTATCAATTATATCTTCCAAGATAATTACGCTCTTACCCGCTATATCTTCAGAAACATCCAACAAAGTTTCCACTATCCCTGTAGAAGTTAACCCTTGGTAAGAACTCAGCTTAACAAAAGAGACCTCGCACGGATAGGGATAAGCCTTTAAAAAATCTGAAACAAACATGAAAGAACCGTTGAGCACACCTACGAACAAAGGCACTTCGTCTTTATAATCTTCCGCAATGGCAAGAGCCATTTTTTCTACGGCATTGAGTATCTGAGCCTCGCTCAAATACGGCTTAAAAAACTTATCGTGCAATTGTATCACTTGTGTCCCCTGTTTTTGCAGTGGGCAAATATACTATTTTTTAACGGCCCTTAACGCCTAAAACTTCTTGCTTTAAAGGAATACCCGTATTTTTGCGAGCATTAAAATTAGATATGACCATGCACTTCTTTTCTTCGGATTTTAAACTGGGTATTTTAGGCGGTGGCCAATTGGGTAAAATGATGCTTTATGAAACTCGTAAGTGGGACATTGCCACCAAAGTTATGGATGCCTCCAAAGAGGCACCATGCGCTATTGCCTGCAATGAGTTTGTTCTTGGCAAACTCTTGGATTATGATGCCGTAATGGATTTTGGAAAAGATGTAGACGTGCTAACCATAGAGATAGAAAATGTAAACGTAGATGCGCTAGAAGCTTTAGAAGAACAGGGTAAAACCGTTTATCCACAACCCAAAGTTTTGCGCACCATCCAGAACAAGGCTACACAAAAATTATTTTATAGGGACAACAACATACCCACATCTGAATTTACCAGATACGCTTATACTTCTGAAATTAAAGAAAGTGTACAAAACGGCGGATTGGAATTGCCTTTTGTTTGGAAAAGTGCGCAATTTGGTTATGACGGCCAAGGGGTTAAAATTGTTCGTGAGTTAGCCGATTTAGAGGGGTTGCCAAATGTTGAGTGTATTGCTGAAGATATGGTAAACTTTAAAAACGAATTGGCTGTAATTGTAGCGCGAAACAGTAAGGGCGAAACCAAAACTTATCCTGTGGTAGAAATGGAGTTTCACCCAGAAGCCAACCAAGTAGAATATGTAATTTGCCCAGCACGTATTCCAGAAGAAGTAGCCCAAAAGGCGCAGGCCGTTGCAAAAAAAGTGAGCGAAGGTTTTGGACAAGTAGGTTTGTTGGCCGTTGAACTTTTTCAGACACAAGACGATGATATTTTAGTAAACGAAGTAGCCCCAAGACCGCATAATAGTGGGCATTACAGCATAGAGGGCAGCTTTACCAACCAATTTGAACAACACATAAGATGCATTCTTGGTTTACCTTTAGGAAAAACCGAAAGTAAAGTAGCGGGTGTCATGGTAAACCTTGTAGGGGCAGAAGGCCATACAGGAGATGTAGTTTATGAAAACATAGAAGAGGTATTGGCCATGGATGGCGTTACCCCACATATTTACGGTAAAAAAATGACGCGCCCGTTTAGAAAAATGGGACACGTAACCATAGTAGATGCCAACATGGCTAAAGCCAGACAGGTAGCACAAGAAGTAAAAGAAAAAATAAAAGTGGTTTCGAAATAAAACATTCAAATTCAAATATTGCCATTTTCATCTCAAAAGAAACAGGGCTTCAATTAGAAGTTCCTGTTCAAAACTAAACGGTTAGGCTGTCTTAGCATGAGATGACGGATTTATTTGGACAAACCAAAAAAAATATGTTTTACACATTAAAAATTGCTCAGGGAGAAAGAATTATATAAATCTTCAACTGTCAAGGAATACTTGACCGTTCAAAAAGAAGGAAACAGAAGTGACAAAAGAAGGATAAAAGTATATAACCTCGATGTAATTATTTCAGTTGGTTATGGGGCAAAATCAAAACGTGGCATACAATGTCGGCAAATGGCAAAAAGTAATTGAAAAAAACTCAAATAAAATATGAATATTAAAGCAGCATATGGTTTTTCATTAATTACAATTCTTCTAATATTTAATTTCAGTTTTGGACAAGAAATTGTGTTTTCAACATCAGATCTTAAAGAAAAAAAAGGAAACATCTTTGAAAATTTACGCAATCCTTCTGCAAGCAACGGACTAAAAGTTTCTGAAATTGATGGCCACCTGATTATTGACTATACGAAGAGATATTATTTATACAGTTTCGTGTTTAATTCTGACTTCCAACTTAAACAAGAACTAAGCCGAAGAATGGAATCTTCCTCTTATATCAATTTTTTAGAAAGTTTTGGACCTATTGAGAATCGACATTTTGTTTTTAGGGGATTTAATAAAGATGAACTTTTTTTCTACAACATTGAAAAGGAAGAAGAGGGAACTTTTGTGAAAATTAAAAAAAGTGAATTTATTGGTGCTTTTACAGCTCAAAATAAGTTCTTTCACATTGGATACGATAAACGTAAAGCAAGCTTAATTTTTACATCATTTGATCAAAACCTCAATAGTAAATCTGATGAAATCCTCCTGAGAGATTTTATGAATGTTTCGGATCAATCAGTTTTGAAATCATTCGAAAAAATATTTTCGAACGAACGATTCGAAGAAATAAACAATTATCAATTGAATACAATCGAAGAGATTAGCAGGAGAAATAAATTTTTTGTTTCGGGTAAAAAATTAATTTTCTTAATAAATCCTCAACTAGATAAGTCTGAAAGACTAGATAATTATGCTGTTACTGTAGACCTAGAAACTTTCAAATTAGAAACCAAAAAATTAATAGATACTCTATCAAAAGAGAATTATGATAAAAAACAACAGTCCAACTCCTACTATTTTGATGATAAGGTATTTTGTGTCAATGGAAATAGAAATGAATTCACTATTTCAGTTTTTGAACTAAATTCTAAGAAAGTCTTTTATTCCAAAAAATTTGATTCAGCTTCCTTCTTCGATTTGAATTCTAATAATCTATTTGACATAGACCTAAAGAATATTTTTAGAAACCCAAATAAAATGTCAATAGAGCAAAAACTAAAACAGATTTTTAAATTGAATGTTGGAATTAAAGTAAATCAAACTAAAAATGATTATTATATTATAGTTGGCGGAATTGAGAAAAAAAGTGGCTTTTCAACAAGTACTTTAGGTGGCTCTCCATTTTCAGATAAAACAATTTTTCTTCATGGATTCTACAGCTTTGAATTCGAAAAATCTATAAAACTAACATTGGATAAATCTAGCTCTAAAATAAGTAAGTCAAACGAAGTACATCCTTATCAAAAAATAGAAACTTTTAGAAAAGATAATTTTTTTAAGGGAATCGGTATGTTAAATGGACCAACAAAAAAACTACCAAGAACAGAGGTCCAGTTTAAATATGGTGATGCCTATTATTTGGCATATTACAGTGATTATGAGGAAAAATATATCATTAGAAAATTTAATTAAATGAGCAAAGTAGCAGTAGTAATGGGCAGCACAAGCGACCTTCCGGTTATGCAAGATGCTGTAGATATTTTAAAAGAATTTGATATTGAGGTAGCTGTAGACATTGTCTCTGCCCACAGAACCCCAGAAAAACTATTTGATTTTAGTACCAATGCGCACAAAAACGGATATACCGTAATTATTGCTGGTGCAGGCGGTGCGGCACACCTACCAGGTATGGTTGCCTCCATGTCTCCCCTACCCGTGATTGGTGTACCGGTTAAAAGTTCTAATTCTATAGATGGCTGGGATAGTGTTTTATCTATTCTACAAATGCCGGGTGGTGTACCTGTAGCTACTGTTGCCCTAAACGGTGCCAAGAATGCCGGTATTTTGGCGGCACAGATAATTGGCGCAAGTGATCAATGTGTACTGGATAAAATAATAGTTTATAAAGAAGGATTAAAGGAAAAAGTAACCAAGGGCGCAGAAGAAGTAAGAAAAAAGTATTAGTTATTGGTTGATGGTTGATGGTTGATGGTTGATGGTTGATGGTTGATGGTAAGTAACTGAAGTAATTAAAATTTGAAAAAGAAAACAATGAAAAATCCTTTATTAGAACCGTTTGATATGGCTCCGTTTTCCCAGATAAAAAACGAGCATTTTAAACCTGCAATAGAAGAAAGTATCGCATTGGCAAAAGCAGAAATTGATGCTATTGCCACCAACAAAGAAGCTCCAACCTTTGAAAATACCATTGCGGCATTAGATTATGCGGGCTATCAGTTGGATCGGGTTACCAGTGTTTTCTTTAATTTAAATTCAGCAGAAACCAATGAGCACATCCAAAAAACCGCTCAAGAAGTTTCGCCTTTATTATCTGCTTTCCAGAACGACATCACCTTGAATGAAGTCTTGTTTAAACGCGTAAAAAGCGTATACGAGCAAAAAGACAGCCTAGACCTCAACGGTGAGCAACAACAATTGCTAGACAAGCGCTACAAAGCCTTTAGCAGAAACGGCGCTAACTTGCCAGAAGACAAAAAAGAGCGGTTACGAGAAATTGATGCGGAACTAGCTAAATTAAAACTTACGTTTGGCGAAAATGTGTTGGCAGAAACCAACAAATTCCAAATGCATTTAACAGATGAGACAGCCTTGGCTGGGCTACCCGAAGGTGCTAAAGAGGCGGCTGCACAATTAGCAAAATCCAAAGATTTAGAAGGCTGGTTAATTACCCTAGATTACCCAAGCTACATTCCTTTTATGAAGTATGCAGAAAACAGGGAATTACGCAAAAAACTTTCTTTGGCATTTGGCAGCAAAGGATTTCATGGGGACGAATTAGACAACCAAGAAAACGTTTTAAAAATTGCTAATTTACGTTTTGAACGTGCCCAACTATTGGGCTATGCTACACATGCACACTATGTGTTGGAGGAGCGTATGGCAGAAACGCCAGAAAAGGTAAATAGTTTTCTACAAGAACTATTGAGCAAAGCCAAACCTGCCGCAGAAGCCGAGTTTAAGCAATTGCAAGATTTTGCCAAAGAAGTAGATGGTATAGACCAATTACAAAAGTGGGACAGTGCTTTTTATAGTGAAAAACTAAAGCAAAAGCTTTTTAATTTAGATGATGAAAAGTTGAAACCCTACTTTAAGCTAGAAAATGTTATTGATGGTGTCTTTAAAGTGGCCGAAAAGCTATTTGGACTTTCGTTTAAGGAAGTAACCAACGTTGATAAATACCATGAAGATGTAAAAACCTTTGAAGTTTACGATGCTAACGGGGATTTTTTATCGCTTTTTTATGCCGATTTTCATCCTAGACCTGGCAAGCGTGGTGGCGCTTGGATGACTTCTTTTAAATCGCAATTTAGAAAGGAAGGCAAAAACGTAAGGCCACATGTTAGTAATGTGTGTAATTTTACCCCATCTACAGCTAGCAAGCCGTCCTTATTAACGTTTAACGAGGTTACTACCTTGTTCCATGAGTTTGGTCATGGCCTACACGGTATGTTGGCAGATACTACTTATCCTAGTCTTTCTGGCACCTCTGTGTATTGGGATTTTGTGGAACTACCAAGTCAGGTACTAGAAAACTGGTGTTACGAGAAGGAAGCACTTGAGTTATTTGCGCATCATTATGAAACAGGGGAACTAATCCCTATGGAATTGGTGCAAAAAATAAAAGATTCCGCTACCTTTCAAGAAGGTATGCAAACGATACGCCAATTAAGTTTTGGCTTGTTAGACATGGCTTGGCATGGTCAAGACCCTACCCAAATTACCAATGTAAAAAGTTTTGAAAACAAAGCTTTTGCGGGTACCCAATTATACCCCAACACACCAGAAACTTGCATGAGCACTTCTTTTTCCCATATATTTCAGGGAGGTTATGCTTCTGGCTATTACAGTTACAAATGGGCAGAAGTTTTAGATGCGGATGCTTTTGCCTATTTCAAGGAAGAAGGTATTTTTAACAAAGAGGTAGCCACAAAATTTAAAGATTACGTGCTTTCTAAAGGAGGCACCGAAAACCCTATGGAATTGTACAAGAAATTCCGAGGTGCCGAACCTAAGATAGAGGCACTTTTAGAACGTGCCGGTCTGCTTAAAAAATCAGCTTAAAACTTACCCATAAGGCTCCCTTACATTACTGTTAGGGAGTCTCCTTTTCATATTACTTAGCTTAAACCACTATTAAGTTTACACAGGATTTACTTTTCTTAAGAGGCTCTTGTCGTTTTTTAACAAATAATACCTTACATTTATACAAGACTCCTTCTACCTAATAAAATAATTTATAGCACAATTAGCCGTTTATTATTACATGTTTAATTCACCTCAAATTCAGACCGATAAATTCAGCAAGGCTGGCAAAATTGCCAAAATTGGCATATTTGAATATGATATTACCAAAGACCAACTTTCTTGGAGTAATGGTATTCATGAAATAGCAGAAGCAGAACAAGGGTTTATTCCCAACCGTGAAAATACCTTTGCCTTATTTCAAGATGCTAGAAATAAGGCCATAATACGTAAGGCATTCAATAGCGCTGTTGCCTTTGGAGAAATAATCAATATAGACGTTGAAATACGGAGCCTAAAAGGAAATATAAAACATGTTTGGTGTATTGCAGAGGTAAATTTAAAAGATGGAAATCCGTATAAAATTTACGGCATTGCCCAAGATATTACCCATAGAAAAGGTTTAGAAAAAGACCTTAAAACACAAAATCAACAGTTACGATTTGCGGAGAAAACAGTGGCTATTGGTTATTGGAAATGGACTTTAGCTACCGATGAAGTTATTTGGTCCCAGAACCTATATTCCATTTTTGGGGTAGCATCAGGTAAGCCCCTTACGTTTAATGATGCCATTACAAAAGTACACCCAGAGGATTTAGCTTACGTTGAAAAATGTACCAGTACAATTTTAAGAACAGGTGAATTCAATAAATTCAATTACAGGATTGTTTTAGAAAATGGCATAACCAAACATATACAACTGCAAGGACAAACCAGCTTAGACTCCAACAATACCATTGTTGAAATTGTAGGAACAGCCCAGGATATAACGGAACAGGTACAGAAAGAAATACAACTAAAACAAAAAAACTATCAGCTTAAAAAAGCTGAAAAAATGGCAAGCATAGGTCACTGGACCTTGAATTTAGAGGAAGACATCGCCTTATGGTCAGACAATCTTTATGACATTTATGGAGTAGAAAAAAATACCGTTATAACGTTAGATAAATTTACAAGCTTTATTGTTGACACTGATAAAGAAAGGGTAGCCAAGAATATAGAAAATGCTATTAAAACAAAGGTTTTCAACGATATAGTTTATCAAATTCAATTACCCGAAGGGAGAACTAAAACCATAAAAACAGTTGGCGAAATAAAGGTTGTGGCTAATGACCAGGTAGTTGAAATGATTGGTACCTGCCAAGACATTACCGAACAGGAGAAAAAAGAACAGCTCTTAATCCAGAAAAACCATCAGTTAAATTTAGCAGAAGAAATGGCGATAGTAGGCCATTGGAGTTGGTTTCCGCAAACCAACGAGGTTACTTGGTCCGATAATTTGTATAAGATTTATGAACATGAATATGATGCCCCAATTAGTTACGATACTTACATTGGCTATGTCCATAAAGATGACAAAAAATTTGTTTCAGACAAAATAAAAAAAGCATTTGAAACCGGGGTTTTTGATAAACAATCCTACCGAATACAGCTAAAAAGTGGTGTTGTAAAAAATATTAGGTCTGTTGGTAAGGTAATTAAGGACAAGGAGGGCAATGTAATTAAAATGCTAGGTACCTGCCAAGATATTACCGAACAAGTAGGCCAAGAACAGGAATTAATTAGAAAGAACAACCATTTAAGCATTGCAGAAAAACTAGCTAAAATTGGTTATTACCAGTGGAATACGGTTACCCATGATATTATATGGTCTGATAACCTTTATGAAATTTTTGAACATGAAAAAGGCGCGCCAATTACTTTTGACACCTACTATAATTACATATATGAAGGGGATAGGGATTATGTACAAAAACAAGTTGAAGCTGCTTATGCAGGTAAAAAACATCATGATATATTCCATAGGATACAATTACAAAATGGTACCGTAAAAAACATTCATTTGGTGGCTGAAGGGCATTACAATAAAGACAATGAACTTATTGAAGTTATTGGAACGCTACAAGATGTAACCGAACAAGAAGAGAAGACCCTGCAACTTAGAAAACAGTACCACCTTTTAAATACCGCAGAACAACTAAATAACCTAGGGCATTGGCGTTTAAGACCCAATGAAAATGATGAAGGTGAATGGTCCGATAATCATTATAGAATCTTTGGAGCTCCCTTTGGCAAAAAAATGACGTTTGAGGATGTAATGGAATATGTACTGCCAGAAGACCATAAAATTCTTTTGGATGCCTACCAAGTAATATTTAAAAATAAAAGCTTTCCAAAACACACCTTCAAGATTAAGACCCCAGAAGGCCAAATTAAAATTATTGAGGCCAAAGGAGAAGTAATCTTGGATGCCAAAAACGAAATTACAGAGATTCTTGGAACGGTTAAAGATATTAGTACGGAACACGCAGCCGAAATTAGATTTAGAGATTTGTTTGCCGCAACCCCAGACGCAATACTTATTGCCAATGAAGATGGCGAAATACAACTGGTAAACAAGAAGGCAGAACAATTCTTTGGGTACACAGCGCAAGAATTAAAAGAATTTATAGTTGTAAACTTGGTTGCAAAAGGGTATCGTAAAAAAAGTGTAGCCTATTATGAAGCATTCTTTAAAAATCCAAGGAATATAACCTTAACAGATTTTGACGACTTGCATTTGGTACACAAAGATGGACGGCGCATTCCGGCCACCGTGACTCTTGGCCCCTTTAAGGTAAATAACCAAACTTTGGCAATTATAGCCCTTAAAGATATAACCATTCTAAAACAACAAGAGGAAGACCTACTTTTAGCAAATTCTGAACTTAAAGAAAGTTCTGAGAAACTAAGAATACAAAATAGGCAATTAGAAGATTTTACCCATATTACCTCTCACAACCTTAGGTCTCCAGTAAACAACTTAAAAACGTTAATTAATTTCTATAAAGAAACCCCAGATAAGGAGAGCAAGGACCTTATTTTTGAAAAACTGGAAACAGTTTCCGATCATCTAAATGAAACATTAAACACACTCATAGAAAGTTTAATGATTAAGAATGAAACAAATCCAGAGAAGGAGCAACTGGAATTAGATGTGGTTTTGCGTAAAACTACTGAACTTTTGGCCGCTCAAATCAAAGAAAAAGATATTGAAATAGTATCGGATTTCTCAGCGAAGAATGTTGTTTGCTACAATAAAATTTATTTAGAAAGTATTTTCTTAAATCTAATTAGTAACGGCATAAAATACAGCTCTTCTGATAGAAAGCCCAAGATTAAGGTTAAAAGTATGATAAGAGACAATAAGATACTCTTACAATTTACGGATAATGGTTTAGGTATTGATTTAAAGAAACATGGCCATAAGGTTTTTGGATTGCACAAAGTTTTTCATAGAAATCCGGAAGCCCGTGGTATTGGGCTGTTTATGACAAAAGCCCAAATTGAAGCAATGGGAGGCACAATAGGCGTGGTAAGCGAAGTGGACAAAGGAACCACATTTGAAATCAATTTAAATAATGTTACAGATGCGTAAAGGTCTTATAGCTTGCATAATTGATGATGATACTATCTATCAATTTACCATGAAAGCCATTTTAACCAAAATGGCTTGTTTTGAAGGTATTTATATTTTTAATGATGGAGAAGAGGCCTTTGACTATTTTGCTAGCAATACACAAGAACCAGATAAATTACCGGACCTAGTATTCTTGGATATTGACATGCCGGTGTTGGACGGTTTTCAATTTATGGAGCAATATGAAATGCTTTTACCGCAACTAAAAAAAATAGCTGCAATTTATATGTGTTCTTCCTCTTTAGATCCCAAGGATATTGTAAAGGCCAATAAAATTGAAAACATAAAAGAGTATCTTATAAAACCCATTAAAGAAACTAAATTAGCTGCTATTCTTAAGCAGTTAGAAAACCCTAGTTAACACCCCTAACCTTTTTATTTTAAACTAACTTTTCCTATAACATTTAAACTGGCGCCACTATTTTTATCCCACACCTTTACTTTCCAATCTACTGGGTTACTAACGTTTCCATTTGGGATTTGCACGTAATTATAAATAATCTCTTGCGGGTGTATTTGGGAATAATTTTGCCCTTTTAAGACATCTTCTTCACTAATAATAAGCCTTCCTCTGGCGTCTTGAACAGTTACGGACATACCTAAACTGATACCGTTACTGCCTTTTGTATAGCCTTCTAAAAATTGTAGGTTAAGAGATACTTGTTCATCAAAGGGAATTTTACCATCAGTAATAATGGTATTTTTCTTTGTGTTTAGACAATAGACCTCGCCTACGCTAAGCCCCTCTTCTATTATTTGAAAATGTGGATCTGCTTCAATTTTAAATGGCATTTGATGGGTTAAGCGCGCATTAGATTTTAAATCTGACAATATATATGTTGCCAAATAAGGGTGACCAGAACGCATAGGGTTTGCCAAAGTTAAAATTCCCGAAAGTTCGGCATCCTTTGGTTGGGACAAGCCATCTAATAACTCTGGCTCGTATAACAAGGTATCTCCTTGCATATTAGTTACTGTAACACTTAAAATAGGATGTATCTCATCTTTAGTTTCTTTAAACCCTTCTACAGCCTTAAATTTGGTAACCACTGTTTGTCCGTAGGTAAAAGAATTTGGCCCAGGTTGCGGACTTTTTGGCAAAATAGATACCGTACCTACCTGCAAACCGTTTTCCTCTACCGTGGTCTCATTTTTATAAGTAACGGTAGGCTCTTCTTTGTTTCCTTTACAACCACTTGTAAAAAATGTAAGCGCAACCAGAAAAGAAAGTGAACATTTTAATAATAGTTTAATCAACTTAAACTTAGTACAAATTATACTCATATACTTGATTGGTGTTAACATCTAACTTTTGCGAAAAAATAGCATTGTTAAATTGTAATTGTTCTATAGACGAAAAAATCTTCTCATCTTTTTCGTTATAGATGTTAATCTCAATTTCCTTATCATTTTTCTTTATCTTATAGTAAGCAGCACCGTTATCTGAATATTGTGGTTTTAGAAATAGTATTCCAGATTTATAGGTACTTCTTTCAATATTTGCGGTTGCTATAATTTTACCTTCTTTGTTATAACGTATCACCTTTCCGTTAATAACGCCCCCAGACAGGCTGTAAACTAGCTTTTTCTTCTCCGTATTTAAATAAAATAATTCGCAAAGTACCGTATCATCATCTTTAAAAGTTTTTACCAAACGTCCATTATCAGATACCGAGGTTTCTTTGGTTAGGCTCCCTGCCTTATAGACTTGTGTTCTTTTTTCTTTTTTGTAAGAAGAATCTAAAGTTCTAATACCTTCATAAGGATTCCCCTCTTTATATTCCATTTTTCCAACAACATCACCATGTTCATCATAATAAGTAGAAACACCATGCAAAACATCTGCTTTGTAGTTTTCTTCTGAGATAATTGCACCAGCATAGGTGTATTTTCTAAACGTTCCTTCCTTTTTGTCCGCCACGTAATTACCTTCTTCCAAAACTTGAAAATTATAGTCCAACTTTTGATATAATCCAGATTTCACCCCATTTTCTATGGTGAATTTTTCTCTTGTTTTAGAATCGTAATATTCTCCAGACCACGGAACCCCATTTTTGAATTCGGTTTTCGCAATTAATCCTCCTTCTCTTTTATAAAACATAGCGCAACAAGCTACATCAACATCTTCCATTAAAACAGGATTAATAACTCCGCTAGTGGTATACGGGCCATAATCGTAACGCTTAAATTTAAGTTGTTTTCCGTTTTTAGACTCTTCAAATTCCTTTACTTCGTCACTACTAGAGAAAAATTCATAGCGCTTGCCGTCTTCTGCTAGATAATCATACTCACCTATTAAATTGCCATTTTGGTCATAAAAAAGCCCCCTTTGTTCTTTGTATTTTTTGTAGGTTATATCACTTTGTTTTTCACCGTTACTATAAAATTTTACGGTTCTTTCTTTATCGTATCCATTTGGGGCATATTCATTAACCTCTTTAAATGTTACGGTTTTATTGTTACCAATTGTTTTTTCTCTCCAGTCCGTAGCTTTTACAATTACCCCTTCTTCATATACTTCTATGCGCTCTACCGTATTCTTCTTATAATGATAAGAAAAACGCAATCCGTCTACAGGTTTTGGATAGGTTTCATCCCCGTTTAAAGAAAGCTCTCCTAGTTTCTTTCCATTAAAATCAAAATAAACTTCCTTAAGCGGTGTTTTTGTAGATTTTACCACCTTGGAATTTGGAAAATAATTAGTCTCTACAATTAATTTTCCATCTTTATAGGTGGATTTTGTATCCCTAACTATTTGCGTACCGTTCAAGGGTCTATAATTATCGTACTCCATACGGGATAATTCCTCACCGTTTTCTAAATAGCTAATTTGCAGATACTTTTTGCCGTCTTTGTATTTATTTACTGTTTTTAAGACACCACATTCCCCATAATAGGTTTCGTCTTCGGAAATCTTACCATTTGCATAGGTTCTACTAGATTTTATGCAATAGGCATCCTCTCCTTTTGCTCCATAATAACCAAAAGAATATTCTTTTCCATTAAAGGGCTTACTCCCGTATTGATCTAAAACGTAGGTTATTTTACCTATTTGTTCACCGTTACGGTCAAAATAAATAGTAGCAAGTTCTGGCTCCTTTTTAAATTGCGCTTGGAGTTTACCATTTGGATAATAAGACGTTTTACCCAAATACGTTCCCTGATCATAATAGGTAATACTAGCTACACGCATTGGGTCATAGTTATAATAAACATCTACTCCATCTATTTTACCATTTTGCAGCTTGTTTTTCTTGCCTATGTACACACCACCTTTGCCGTAATATCTAGCATAAACCTCATAAGTTTTATCGGTACCAATCCGTTCTGATCTAATACCATCAATACTATTTTGATAAATAATTTCCTTTATGGTATCCGCCTTTTTCTCCATGTAGTATTTTCTACCGGAAGCATATACCATGTTTCTTTTTCCAGAAACCCATCTGTTCTTTTTATAAAGGGCCGTTAGCTTTTCTCCGTTTAAGAAAGAAATAAATTCTCCTTCTAAATAGCCATCAACATAATTGGCTTCTTGCTGTAGGGAACCATCTTTATAATACCAACTTACCTTTCCGGTCCAAATATCTTTAGTGTCTGATATAGAATAACCATCCATTTGCAATTGGCCGTTAATGTGGTAATCCTGATTGTGGAATAAATCACCTACTTTTTTAATAGGTGGCCTATAAAAACTAGCACTATCTTTGTTGGTTATAACCTTCCACTGTGCATCATAAAAGATTGTATCTTTTTGTGCGTTTATAGCGATAGAAAAAAAACATAGTAGGAGAAATATATTAAGGTACTTTGCATTATTTATCATCATGTCTTTATTAAGTTATACTATACAATTACAAAACTATTATTAGGCAATTATTTGTACACCCCTGTTTTCAGGGAAAAACAAATCTTTGCAACTATACTAAAAACAAACCCTTTATCGGTTTTTTTAGTATAAACATGATTTATTTTTTATTTTTGTACGCTATTTCTTACCTTCTTAGTAAGTAAGTATTCGAATTGGTTTACAAGTAGTTGCAGATGAGTTTATCCCCCACAATTAAAACCAATATTATCGACGAAATCCATAGCCATGCAAAAATTGGCATTTGGCATTTTGACTATGAACTGAATGAATTAAAATGGAATTCAGTAATAAAGGAAATTGCAGAACTCCCTGCCAATTTTATCCCTACAAAAGAAAATGGTTTTAATTTTTACAGAGAAGGGTTAAACCGAAAGTTATTTGAGCAGGCTTACCAGGTATTATTAGAAACAGGCAATTCGTTTGATTTAGACTTAGAAATAGTAACCTCCAAAGGAAATATTAAGTTTGTTAGAACTACTGGAAGCGCTGAATTTAAAAATGGAATTTGCCAAAGAACCTATGGTATTTTTGAGGACATTACCGAAAGAAAAGAGAACGAACTTGAACTCCATCGTAAAAACAACCAATTAAACTTAGCAGAAAAACTAAGTATGATTGGTTACTGGAATTGGAATCTAGAAAGAGACCGCTTAACCTTTTCTGACAATTTATACCGTATTTACGGCTTGCCGCAAACCAAGAATTTAGCCATAAAACACCCTTATGGTAGAGTACACCCAGAAGATCGGGAAAAAGTGAATAAGCATTTGATCAAAGTGCTCAAAACCCGTTTTTTTGAGAAGTATATCCATCGTATTAAGTTACCCAACGGAAAGATTAGATATCTAGAATTAATTGGTAAAGCTATAACGGACGAACGTAATAGGGTTGTTGAAATGGTGGGCTCTTGCCAAGATATTACCGAACAAAAAGAAGCAGAATATAGTTTAAAAGCTTCTAACAAAAGCTTAGTTAAGACAACCAAGAAACTTAAAAAACAAAACTCGGTCCTAGAAGATTTCACCCACATAACCTCACACAATCTAAGAGCTCCCGTAAGTAACCTTAATACTCTAGTGGGTTTTTATAAAGAAACAGCTGACATTGAAGAAAAGGAGGAGATTTTTGACAAATTAGAAACAGTAACCAATCACCTTAATGGTACATTAAACAACTTGATAGATTGTTTAATGATCAAACAAGGTTCTCACGACACTAGACAAGCTACCAACCTAAATGAAGTTCTTAAAAAAACCACAGAAATATTAGCTGCAGAAATTAAAGCCACAAAGGCGACTATAACTGTTGATTTTGAGCCCCTAGCCATTGTTGAATACAATGCAATTTATTTGGAGAGCATATTTCTTAATTTAATAAGCAATTCCCTAAAATATAAATCTCCTGACAGGGCACCCAAATTACGGATTAGCTCTTATTTAAAAAACAATAAAGTCTTTTTAAAATTTACCGATAACGGTTTAGGTATAGATTTGAAAAAACACGGCCATAAGGTATTTGGCCTAAATAAAGTATTCCATAGAAACCCGCAAGCTAGAGGCGTTGGACTATTTATGACCAAAGCGCAAATAGAAGCTATGGGCGGAAGTATTAAAATTAAGAGTAAAGTTGACCAAGGAACCACATTTGATATTGACTTAAACCAAACAAATTATGTGTAAAAATTTAAGCGTTTGTATAATTGATGATGATCCCATCTATCAATTTACCATGAAATCTGTTTTGAAAAAACAAAACACTTTTCAGCAGATTTTAGCTTTCAAAGACGGTGAACAGGCTTTAGACTTTTTTATTTCTAACCTAGATAAAGATAACGAATTACCAGATGTGATTTTTCTAGACATAGATATGCCTATAATGGATGGTTTTCAGTTTATGGAACAATATATAGAACTTAAGCCCAAAGTAGGTAAAAGAATTATTATCTACATGGTATCTTCCTCCGTAGACCCTAGAGATATTGATAGAGCTAAAAAAATTAGTGAAATCTCTGATTATATAGTAAAACCGGTAGAACCTGGTAAATTAAAAGCTATTGTTGCTGCACTTAAAAACGAGTTTAATTAAATAACTTAGTTAACACTAGTACAACTCCCAACTAAAACAATAGATAAACAAAGCCTTATTGAAATCTTTTATTTTTCAAAATTCTTTTAGTTTACCTAGACTTCCCCTATACCAACACGCCACATTCTAAACAAAATAAAAATCGTAACCAACGTAGCTATTAGCCCTATAATTACCTTTCTATACTTAAAAACCATAATTATTTAACTTCATTATTGGTTAAAACCTTATCTACCAATAGCTTTAATGTTCCTTTTTCCTTTTTAACCTGATACACAATTTGATATTCAAACTTGTAATCAGCTATTTTTTCACCCTGTAGATTAAGGTGTAATTTTCCATTTTTTATGTTCCAAGACCCTATTTCTAATACAAAAACACCAACAGGGCATTCCCCAAAAGTCTCTGCTTTTAAGTGTTGAACAAAAGAACCATCCTCTTTAAATTCAAAAACATATTCACCATCTTCCGCTGTTTTCTCAAATAAAAGATCATCCGCAGGAAAAAAACCAGAAGCAATCCAGTTGAGTCTATATTTACCTATTACGTTTTTTTCAGTTTGGGTTTGACCAAAAACCAAGATTAGATTTAAAAACACGAGTAAACCAAATAAAAACTGCTTCATTATCCTATTGTTTTAAAAGCAAGTTATTGCTTAGTTAAGATTTAAAAGTACCTGAAAACCGTGAAATTGAATTACAACAAATAATTAGTTAAAAAATACCTGTGATAAAAGCGTGATTTTTTTGTGATGTTAGTATTGCACCTTTGGCTTGAGAAAATGGTGTAACTTTTAAAATTGATTACTTTTGATAACGTTAAAAAGAACAATGCCAACAAATGTATTACATCCGGAAACTTGGGTAGATAAATATGCAGACTACCTCTTTAACTATGCAGTAAGCCGGGTTAATAATTCAGAATTGGCCAAAGACTTAGTACAAGAAACTTTTTTTGCCGGCTTAAAATCTGCCCCAAACTTTAAAGGCGATGCTGCAGAACGAACCTGGTTAATTGCTATATTAAAAAGAAAGGTAATTGACCATTACAGAAAGATTAACTCCAAAAAGGGTAAGGCCGAGGTAAAAATAGACTTTGCCGCAGACGGTGAAGAAGGAGACTGGTTAGAAAAAAGAGTGGCAGATAACCAAGATAAAGATGGCGAGGCTTATCTAGAAAATGAAGAATTAGGTGTTGCCATATATGGCTGTATAGAAAAATTACCAGCCAAACAAGCGCAAGTTTTTAAAATGAAAACCATTCAAGGAATGGATACTGAAGATATTTGTAATGTATTAGGAATAAACCCGTCTAACCTTTGGGTTATGATACATAGGGCCAGAACGGCGCTTATGGGTTGTTTAAACGATAATTGGTTTTAGAACTTATGATTTCTTGTGATACAGCTTCAGAAATTTGCAATAAAAGTCAGTACAAAGAGGCGGGCTTCTGGGATATTTTGAAACTACGTTTTCATATCTTATTCTGCAAACATTGTGCTAGCCACACCAAGAAAAACACCTATTTAACCGGGTTATGCGAAAAAGCTAACCTGCATACTTTAAGCTCCAAAGAAAAAGAGGCGTTAAAACAGCGCTTAAAGGAACAAGCAAACTCTTAGGCCTTAAAAACCCATAAGGCAATTGCCATTAATATAGGAACAGCTTCTACCCAGAAAGAAGCAAAATATTTAGGCTGATCAACCTTACTATTATAAATAAAGTAAGTTATTAGCAACACCCAAATTAAATCTAAAAATAAAACTTTTAGCACATTTTGATGCAGCAATAAGGCGCTAGCCAAAAATAGCAGCAACATAAAATAAGCAACATATTTGGTATTGAGCACACCTATTTGCTGTGGTATTGTCCTTAACTCGGGCTGATCATATTTAAGGTCTCTAATTTCAAAAGGAACCATTAGCAATAAAACTAGAACAAATTGCTGTAGCATTAAAATTACATGGTCTAGTCCAATTACTTTTCCTGCGCCATACACAGGCAGCCATAGGGTAACCCCTGTCCATACCAAAGCCACCAAGAATACTTTTAATCCGCCTAAGCTCCTCAAATTCTTAGCCTTTGGTAGAAAAGGAACAGCATACAAGGCAGAAATAACAGTTAAAACGAAAAGCGGAAAATATAGACTAGAATGGAGCCTAGTACCATAAAATAAGGCGCCCAAGCCTGCTAAAATGCTAAATAATTGAATTGGTTTGTGGCGCTGTTTCGTTACAATCCAATATTTTTTTGCCTCTACCCCGTATTTTACAAAATTGTAGCCTACAATAGTCGCAAAAAACAAAAAAAAAGCATAATCCTTGTCAAAGATAATGTTCAACTTAACGCAGGTTGCATAGTATAAGCAAAATACCGCTAATGATACGTGAACACTAGCATCCAAATAAAATTTAAAAAGCGATTGTATCCAGCGCATTAAACAAAATTAAACATTAAGCAGAAAAGGTTAATTCTTGGTTAACAACTTTAATTCTTAGCATTTTTAAAATGCGGTAATTAAGTGAATTAATGCCTAATTTTGCGACTTTATTTTTGCCTTTATGAACACAGAATTATTTGCATCGCGCCACATTGGCGTTAGGGAAGAAGACCTTTCTAAAATGCTAGAAACCGTAGGAGTAAAAGATTTGGAAGAGTTAATGTACCAAACCATTCCTGATGATATTCGGTTAAAGAAAGAACTAGAATTGCCTAAAGCCATGAGCGAACATGAGTTCTTAGGGCATGTTCAGCAATTAGCAGAAAAAAACAAAATATTCAAGACCTATATTGGCCTTGGGTACCATAACACCTTAACACCTTCTGTAATAAAAAGAAATATCCTAGAAAATCCAGGATGGTATACCGCTTACACCCCATACCAAGCAGAAATTGCACAAGGGCGTTTAGAAGCGTTGCTCAATTTTCAAACCATGGTTACGGATCTTACCGGTATGGAAATAGCCAACGCATCACTTTTAGATGAAAGTACTGCGGCAGCGGAAGCAATGACTATGCTTTATGACTTGCGCAGTAGACAACAGAAAAAAGATGGAGTTCTTAAGTTTTTTGTGGATGAAAATGTATTGCCACAAACCTTAAGCCTATTAGAAACCAGGGCAAACCCATTAGAGATAGAATTGGTAATTGATAATCCAGACCACTTTACATTCACTACAGACTTTTTTGGAAGCCTTTTACAATATCCTGGAAAACACGGGCAAGTAAAAGATTTTAAAGAATTTACCCAACAGGCAACCGCTAATGAAATCAAAGTGGCTGTTGCGGCAGATTTACTTAGCTTGGTGTTATTAAAAGCTCCTGGAGAATGGGGTGTAGACGTAGTGGTGGGTACCACCCAACGTTTTGGAATTCCGCTAGGATATGGTGGGCCACATGCTGCATTTTTTGCTACTAAAGAAGCTTACAAAAGAAACATTCCAGGAAGAATTATTGGTTTAACCAAAGACACGGACGGTAACCCAGCACTACGTATGGCCCTACAAACTAGGGAACAACATATTAAAAGAGATAAAGCTACCTCTAACATTTGTACTGCTCAGGTTTTGTTAGCCGTAATGGCCGGTATGTATGCCGTGTATCATGGCCCTAAAGGTTTACAGTTTATTGCAAATAGCATACACGAAAAAACCAAACAATTAACAGGTATGTTGGCAGAGGTAGGTTTTGCGCAAACCAACACGATATTTTTTGACACCATTAAAGTTAAAGTTGCAGACGCCGAAGCCTTAAAAGAAGTTGCCCTTAAAAATGAAATTAACCTAAACTACGTAGATAATAACACGGTTACCATTTCCTTAAACGAAGCAACCTCATTTGAAGATGTAAAAGATATATTGGCCACCTTCTCTGAAGTAGCAAACACCTCAGAAACGGGAGCCAATTTTGAGCAAATTCCGGATGGTTTAAAAAGAGATACGGAATTTTTAACCCATGAGGTATTCAACAGTTATCATTCAGAAACGGATTTAATGCGTTACATCAAGAAACTTGAACGTAAAGATTTGGCATTAAACCATTCTATGATTTCTTTAGGAAGTTGTACCATGAAGTTGAATGCTGCTTCTGAAATGTTGCCTTTAAGCTGGGCCAACTGGGGCAACCTGCATCCTTTTGTTCCGCTAAACCAAGCAGAGGGTTACCAGATAATGCTGAAGCAATTAGAAGACTATTTAACCGAAATTACTGGTTTTGCGGCCACGTCCTTACAGCCTAATTCTGGAGCACAAGGAGAATTTGCAGGGCTCATGACCATTAGGGCCTACCATGAGGCAAACGGCCAAGGGCATAGAAATATATGTATTATACCGGCTTCCGCTCATGGTACCAACCCTGCCTCTGCGGTCATGGCAGGCATGAAAGTAGTAGTTACCAAAACAGATGAAAAGGGAAACATAGACCTATTAGATTTGGAAGAGAAGGTTAAATTACACGCAGACAACCTATCTTCTTTAATGGTTACCTATCCCTCCACCCATGGTGTCTTTGAATCTAGCATTAAACAAATTACCCAATTAATTCATGACCATGGTGGTCAAGTTTACATGGACGGTGCTAATATGAACGCCCAAGTAGGTTTAACCAACCCAGCCACTATTGGCGCAGACGTTTGCCATTTAAATCTACATAAGACGTTTGCCATACCTCACGGTGGTGGTGGGCCCGGTGTTGGGCCAATCTGTGTTGCGGAACAATTAAAACCTTTTTTACCATCTAATCCTGTAGTAGCTACTGGTGGCACTAGTGCCATTACCGCTATATCTGCAGCTCCATGGGGTAGCGCTTTGGTGTGTTTAATTTCTTATGGATATATAAGAATGTTAGGCGCCAAAGGTGTTACTAATGCCACAAAGTACGCTATTCTTAACGCAAATTACATCAAAGAAAGATTAGCGGGTGGTTACGAGGTATTGTATACAGGAGAAAGAGGTCGTGCAGCACATGAAATGATTATTGATTGTAGACCATTTAAAGAAAACGGAATTGAGGTTACGGACATTGCCAAAAGACTTATTGACTATGGTTTTCATGCACCAACCGTTTCCTTTCCAGTGGCGGGCACTATGATGATAGAACCTACGGAAAGTGAGAGCAAACAAGAATTGGATAGATTCTGTGATGCCATGCTTTCAATAAGGGAAGAAATAAAGCAAGCTAATGCGGCAGAACCTAATAATGTTCTAAAAAACGCTCCACATACCATGGCTATGGTTACGGCGGACCAATGGAATTTTCCATACAGTAGAAAGGAAGCTGCTTACCCGTTAGAATTTGTATTCGACAATAAATTTTGGCCATCCGTTAGACGTACGGACGAAGCATTTGGGGATCGTAATTTAATTTGTACATGCGCACCTATTGAAGCCTATGCGGAAGCATAGTAACACTACTATTTATTAGTGGTTTACCAAAATATACTAGTTGCCAAACGCTGTTCTGATTTTATTTAGAACAGCGTTATTCTTTTTGGACATTGGATTATTTATTATGCGTGCATAATAAATTAAGTTGTTTGCGCGTATCTTTCTACAAACGCAAACTAAAAATGAATATAACTATAACCGGAACTGGGTCTTACATTCCAGAAGTAATTGTTCCCAATTCCCATTTTTTAACTGCCCAATTTAAGGCGGCGGACGGCCTTGCTATTCCAAACACTAATGAAGAAATAATCCAAAAATTTGAAGCTATTACGGGTATTTCCGAAAGAAGGTATGCCTTGGCAGACCATAAAGCTTCGGATTTAGGATTTTTTGCATCCGAAAAAGCCATAGAAGATGCACAGATAGATAAAGAAACCATAGACTACATTATTTATGCCCATAATTTTGGAGACCTTTCCGCTGATAAAAATCAAGGCGACACGCTACCTAGTCTTGCAACGCGTGTTAAAAATCTTTTAGGTATAAAAAACCCTAAATGTGTAGCTTATGATATGATTTTTGGTTGTCCCGGCTGGGTAGAAGCATTAATTCAAGCTAAAGCTTTTATACAGTCTAGTATGGCAAAAACATGTTTGGTAATTGGTGGGGAAACACTTTCACGCATCACAGATGAACATGATAGGGATAGCATGATATTTGCGGATGGCGCCGGTGCTACCATACTTCAACAGACAGAAAAAGGCGGAAACATTTTAGCCCATGCCTCAGAAACACATGCTTTAGACGAAGCCTATTACCTTTATTTTGATAGAAGTTTTGAATCTAACAAAACGGACAAGCAACGGTACATAAAAATGCTTGGAAGAAAAGTGTATGAATTCGCCTGTATACATGTACCAAAAGCCATGAAAAGCTGCCTGGATGAAGCCGATGTAGAAATAGATGATATTCAAAAAATTTTTATACACCAGGCCAATGAAAAAATGGATGAGGCAATCGTAAAACGTTTTTACAAATTATATGGCAAATCCGTTCCAGAGAACATTATGCCAATGAACATAAACTTTCACGGTAATAGCTCTGTGGCCACCATCCCAACATTGCTAGATATGGTAAAAAAAGACAATTTAAAAAATCATCATGTAAAAAAAGGAGACCTTGTGCTTTTTGCCAGTGTTGGTGCCGGTATGAATATAAATGCTATGGTATATAGGTTTTAATCTGCGAAATCTTGGTTAGATTTGGTGGATTAAAAAGGATTTTTGAATCTTTACCATATGTACGAAGGTAAATTTCCGCACAAACGTTATAAGCACACGCTAGCGTTTTTACAAAAGCATATAAACACCAACGAAACCATTTTAGACCTTGGCGTAACCAACCCCTTTACCAAGGTAATGGAACAAGCCGGTTATAAAATAGAAAATACTAAGGGAGAGGATTTAGATGATGATTATACCAGTGTAAAAAATAGCCATGCAGATGTGGTCACCGCTTTTGAAATATTTGAACATTTGTTAGCCCCGTACAATATTCTTAAAGAAATTAAGGCAGATAAATTAGTGGCCAGTATTCCCTTAAAGCTATGGTTTTCTAATGCATACAAAAGTAAAACAGACCCATGGGATAGACATTATCATGAGTTTGAAGACTGGCAATTTGATTGGTTACTAGACAAGGCTGGTTGGGAAATAAAAGACCGTAATAAATGGACCAATCCTGTAAAAAAAATCGGGATTCGCCCTTTACTACGTAGGTTTACCAATAGATATTACATTGTATATGCCGAGCGAAAAAAAGATTAATCCTTTTTTACCATCATGGTTGTAAGCATTGTAATACCAGCCCATAACGAAGCTCAATATTTATCTTTATGTATTGCTTCGTTTGTAAACCAAACGCATCCTCCTGATGAACTTATTATAATAGATGACAATTCTACGGACAACACCTTTAAAATTGCCAGGGAATTTGCAGACAACCACGATTGGATTTCCGTTTACCAACGCCAAAGTAATACGGCCCATGTGCCCGGCAAAAAAGTAATAGACACCTTTAATTTTGGGCTATCTAAATGCAATTTAGATTATGATTTGATTGGTAAGTTTGATGCGGACATTATTTTGCCCACCAATTATTTTGAGACTATGCGTAACCATTTTAAATCTAATTGGTTATTGGGTATGTGCTCTGGTTTATTGTATGTAGAAGTAAATGGGAAATGGGTATACGAGGCAATAGCAGACAAAAACCATGTAAGAGGGCCCATAAAACTTTATTACCGACAGGTATTTGAGTTAATGAATGGACTTAAGCCTGCAGTTGGGTGGGACACTGTAGATGTACTGCTTTGTAAGTTTCATGACTTTGAAGTTTATACGGATAAAAATTTGCGGGTAAAACACCTAAGACCTACTGGCCATGGATACTCCTCAAAAAATTATAAAGAAAAAGGTATAGCACTCTATAAAATGCGATATGGTATGGCCTTAGCCAAAATTGCACTTATAAAAATGGCAATGCAGGCTAAATCGCCATGGTTATACTTACAAGCAATGTTTGCTTACATAAGCTGTTATTTTACCAATACCGTACCTTTTGTAACCAAAGAAGAAGGCCAATTTATACGAAAGTACAGATGGAAGGGAATTATTAAAAAATTGAATCTATAAAAAAAGCATCCAATATTGGATGCTTTTTTTATATGCCATATAGTTCTTATTTCAAAACCGTGCTTATTGGCGTTCCAGTGGCACCATTGGGAAACGCTATACCCAGTAAAACCGCCAATGTAGGTGCAATATCAGTGATTTCAGTACGGGACGTAACGTCTCCTTTTTTAATACCATTACCATAAAAAAGTAATGGCGTGTGGGTATCATAGATAAAAGGAGAACCATGTGTAGAACCTGTGGGATTATAAGATATATGTGCAGGTTTTGGCACAAATAATACATCTCCAGACCGTTTTTGGTGCCAACCATTTTGTAATATATAAGGGAGGCCCCTTGTATAATTACCAGACCACATTTGACTACCGGTATAAACCTTATCCATACCTTCATAGGACAGTACTTCCATGGCAATTTCTTCTTGAACCTCAGCAAGTTCCATATCTAAATTACTTACAACCTTATGGTCTAGAAAAATTTGATTATTACTGATGCTCTTAACTACATCGGTAGTTCCAAATCTATATTTCAAGTATTCTTCTAACTGTTCATCAAATTGCTTCATGTTCAAATATCCCGCTGCAACTTTAACGTCTTTTAAATAGGTTGGCACAGGAATGGCAGCATGGTCTGCCGTTAAGAACAACGTATAATTACCAGCTCCTACTTCTTGATCCAGCTCTGTCAACAATTTTTCCAATTCTAAATCCAATCTTAAATAAGTATCCTGTACTTCTTTGGAATCTACGCCAAAGTTGTGTCCAACTTTATCCGTACTAGAATAGCTAATAGCCAAGAAATCGGTATCATTGTCCTTACCTAAGTTCTCATTTTTTAAAGCAGCTAGTGCAAAATCTGTAGTTAGTGAATTTCCATATGGCGTTTCTGCCAACAAAGTGTATTTACCATTTTGATCCCACAATGCGGGTAAATCATACGGAAAAGTAGCTGTTGCCTTTCCTGTAAAACCGCCCTCGTAGTTGTTGGCATCGGCAACGCTTTCTTTATAAGACGCTATAGGTTTAAGGGTTTCCCAAGGTTTTTTATAAGCCTCTACCACATCTGAAGCATTAAAATCTTGTACCCATTTCGGCAAGGTTTGCATATAATAAGAACTCGTAATAAAATTACCGGTTTCACCTCCTTCATACCAATACGCCGCGTTGGCCGTATGGCCTCCCGGTAAAACTGCGCCTCTATCTTTAATACTTACGGCTATAGTTTTACCCCTCATTTGCGTATGCAATCGCATTTGATCGGTAATAGTAGTGGTTAGCATTCTATGCGGAGACATTTTTCCTTTATAACCGGTTGTACCCACAGACTCATAACTATCATCAGAAGCACAATACACGGATTTATCAGACTCCTTGTCATACCAATTATTACCAATAACACCATGCACCGCCGGATAAGTACCCGTGTAGACCGATGTGTGTCCCGGCCCTGTACTGGTTGGCGCATAATTAAAATGATTGTTCTTACAATTTGCGCCTTGCGTTACCAATTTCTTAAAACCGTTATCTCCATAATGGTTCCAGAAACGGGTTATATAGTCATAACGCATTTGATCTACAATTATACCAACCACCAGTTTTGGTTTTGTGGCAACTTTTACCTGCGTTTCTTGTTGTTCTTTATTCTTTTTTCTTCTTTGTGCAGAAGCGGTTAGCGAAAATAATAGCACTAACAGCAAGGCCAATGGCCGTGTTTTTTTTATCATCGGTATCTAGTTATGCATCACAAATTTATTGAATAAAGACCTTTAAAGTTTTAATTGAAGGTTAAAAGCAATTCAATATGCTTATTTTTACCAAAGCATATAGACAATCTACTGCATGAATTATATTGCTTCTATTGGCAAGTATTTTATTATGGTTTGGGAAGTGTTTAAAAAACCTACCAAATGGCGTATAATGAAATCTTTGATTTTTAAGGAAATAGATGAGT
The DNA here is from genome assembly GCF_056160685.1 of Croceivirga sp. ABH4_376. Lineage (NCBI taxonomy): Bacteria > Pseudomonadati > Bacteroidota > Flavobacteriia > Flavobacteriales > Flavobacteriaceae > Croceivirga > Croceivirga sp. ABH4_376. The sequence continues at coordinate 43,648 of NZ_JBSWXQ010000010.1, forward strand.
TAATTTATAACTCGTTGGGCATAATAATTTTTATTGCCTTTTTTATTGGTGGCGTAGTTACTATACAAACGGCGCTAAACCTAACCAACCCGTTAATACCCAAAAGTTTAATTGGTTTTGCCACCAGACAGTCTGTTATTCTAGAATTCGCTCCTACCTTTACCTCTATTATTATGGTTGGTAAAGTAGGGTCTTACATTACTTCAAGTATTGGAACCATGCGGGTAACAGAACAAATAGATGCATTAGAAGTTATGGGGGTAAACTCCTTAAATTATTTAGTTTTTCCTAAAATAATAGCCATGCTGTTTTATCCGTTCGCAGTTGCCATTGCCATGTACATGGGCGTACTTGGAGGATGGATTGCAGCTGTGTTTGGCGATTATGCCCCAAGTGGCGATTTTATTCAAGGACTACAGACAGATTTTATTCCTTTTCATGTTACCTATGCATTTATAAAAACCTTAGTTTTTGCATTCGTCATAGCTACCATACCCTCGTATTTTGGTTATTATATGAAAGGAGGCGCTCTAGAGGTAGGCAAAGCAAGTACCACAGCCTTTGTTTGGACCAGTGTGGTAATCATTATTATAAATTATGTGTTAACCCAATTAATGCTTGGCTAATGATAGAGGTAGACGACATACACAAAACCTTTGGAGACAACCATGTATTAAAAGGTATTAGTACCACTTTTGATAAAGGAAAGACCAATTTAATTATTGGTCAAAGTGGTTCTGGCAAAACTGTTTTTCTTAAATGTTTATTAGGCTTGTTTTCTCCTGAAAAAGGACATATAAGATACAGCGGTAAAAATTATGCTGATTTAACTAATGCAGAAAAGAGGGATTTGAGACAGGATATGGGAATGGTTTTTCAAGGCAGCGCCTTGTTCGATTCTATGACCGTAGAAGAAAACGTAAGTTTTCCATTAGATATGTTTACCAAACAAAGTAAAAGTGAAATGCAAGACCGTGTGGACTTTGTGTTAAAACGGGTAAACCTTATAGATGCTCATAAAAAGTACCCTTCTGAAATTTCTGGTGGTATGCAAAAAAGAGTAGCCATTGCCCGGGCAATTGTAATGAAACCAAGTTACTTATTTTGCGATGAACCAAACTCTGGTTTAGATCCTAAAACTGCCATTCTTATAGACAACCTTATACAGGAGATTACAGAGGAATATGATATTACTACGGTGATTAATACCCATGACATGAATTCTGTAATGGAAATAGGTAAAAAAATAATCTTTCTTAAAAACGGTTATTTAGAATGGGAAGGCACCAACAAAGAAATTTTTAAAACGGATAATGAAGCGGTAACAGACTTTGTTTATTCTTCTGAATTATTTAAAAAAGTAAGACAGATGTATATAGAAGAAAGGAATTGATAAAATCAATTCCTTTCGTTATTATTTAGCTACATCTTTTTAACCTGAATGGTAGAATCTAGCAATCTTTGTTTTAACCATTTGGTTAATTTTTGCTCTTCTTTGGCAATATAATCGTCTTTTAACTTTTTATTCCATTCTACCTCAAAGACCGGTATAGTATCCGTCTTTTTAAAATCGGTTTTTATTTGGTAGGCAAAATTTATGGCATTGATATCCTCATAATTAATTTTAGCCTCTGTGGTAACTTCTTTAAAAGGTATTTGTTTACCCACGTTTTGACTTAACCTAGCCACTTCTGCCTCCAAAAAATGTATACGTTCTTCACGGGTTAGCAGTTCTGCTTTTTTAGATTCGTACAACTCTGTTACATAATTAAACTTCTCCTCAGAATCATCCCTTCCCCCTTGTATTATGTTCAATTCGGCATCCTTTAACTTGTTAAAGGAATTCTTCTGTGTTCTCCAGGAGTTGATTATATTCTCCGGAATTTCTTCCGTACCCATACAAACGATCTCAATAAGCCCTCCATTTTTATCATACTCCAATTTGGTGAGGTTATCTACATACCTACCATTTTTGGTAAACTCATATTGTTCTATGGTATCTGATAGAAATTCTTGCGCTTCTTTTTTGAACATAGATTCATTAAAAGCCATATAAAAAGTATAACCAGCGGGCAACATTACTAAAAAGCCTACTGTTGATGCAATTCTTGCAATAAACCTTCTACGTTGACTATTGGCATATTTTACCATTGGAAACTTCAGATATTTAATAACCAAAAAAGTTGCCAAGCCAATAAAAATGGTATTGATAATAAATAAGTACATTGCTCCCAATGCGTAACCCCATTTACCAATTGCCAAGCCAAAACCAACAGTACATAGTGGTGGCATTAAAGCTGTTGCAATAGCAACACCAAAAATAACGCTAGCAATTGTACCTCTTTTAGCTCTTGCAATTACTAAGGCCAATCCACCAAAAAAAGCGATCAATACATCACGAATATCCGGTTTGGTCCTAGCCAATAACTCAGAAGATTCATCTTGAATCGGAAAAATGTAAAAGAACAAAAAAGCCGTAATAACACTTAAAACCACCATAACCACAAAGTTCTTGAGTGATTTTCTCAGCGTTTCTACATCATTAATTGCTAATGACAATCCCATTCCTAAGATGGGTCCCATTAAAGGAGAAATTAACATGGCACCGATTACAACGGCTGTAGAATTGGCATTAAGACCTATAGAGGCAATAAATATGGAACAAATTAGAATCCAAGAGGTATGCCCTTTAAACGGAATATCCTGAATAATAGATTCTTTGGTAGCTACCGCATCTGTATTACTTCTAATCTCAAGAAGCTCAGACAGAAACTTTTTAACGCTACCCAAAAGACCTTTAAAGTCCTTTTTTACTTCTTCCGAATTTGCTTCGGTATGGTCTTGTTCTTCTTGAAAAAGATGTTTACTCATAAATTATGCAAATTGATCCCCAAAGGTATCACTTACCTGGTTACGAATTGATTTTATGTCTTGTTGTTTAGATTTTGGATAAATCAATAACACATCGTCTTTATCTACAATAATGTAATCCTCTAATCCATCTACCACAACAATTTTACCTTTTTTGGCGCTAATCATATTTCCTTTAGCATCCTCAAGAACTGTTCCTGCATTAACTACGGCATTTTCAGATGCATCTTTATCCAATTTATCATAAAGTGCACCCCAAGTACCTAAATCGTTCCAATCAAAAGTTGCTGGCAAAGTGTATATGGTTTCCGCTCTTTCTAAAATAGCATAATCAATAGAAATATTTTCTGCTTTAGGGTAATTTTCCGCTATAAACGCCTGTTCCTCATTGGTATTATAACAAGACATTCCTTTTTCAAACAAATCATACTGTTCTGATTGGTGCTTTTTAAATGCGGTTACAATAGTGCTAACACTCCACATAAAAATACCGGCGTTCCATAAAAAATTGCCTTGTTCTAAAAATGATTTGGCCGTTTCTAAATCTGGTTTTTCTCTAAATTGGGTAACCGGCTTTAAAGATGTGGTTGCCGTTTTTTCAAACTCAATATATCCAAAACCAGTGTTAGGAAATGTTGGCTGTATACCTAAAGTACAAAGCGCAGCCTCTTCTTCACATTTGGCAAAACATGCTTTTACATCGTTTTCAAATGCCGCTTCGTCTTCTATCCAATGGTCACTTGGTGCTACGATCATCACCGCATCCGGATTCATTTTCTGAATTTTTAAGGAGGCATAAAGTATACAGGGTGCAGTATTACGCATAGCTGGCTCTAGTACAACTTGCTCTTGTTTTACGGCCGGCAATTGTTTCAGTACCAAATCATTATAACGTTCATTGGTCAAAATCAGAATATTCTCTGTTGGAATAAATTTGTTTAAACGGGCAAACGTTTTTTGAATTAACGTTTCTCCCGTGCCCAACATATCATGAAATTGCTTTGGGTTGTTTGTGGTGCTTACTGGCCAAAACCTAGAGCCCACGCCTCCTGCCATTAATACTGCATAATAGTTTTTATTGCTCATATGTTTTTTTTAGTCGTTTATTAATTCTACTTCAGCATTGGGCTGAAAAAGATATAACCTGCCGGTTGCCACTTCAAGGCACTCGTAGCGTTTGGTTCGTTTATTTCCCTTTTTAAAAATTTTGCCATTATATATTCTAAATATACTTCCGTACGGCAATTCAAAAACGTAAGAATTTTCTTTATGTTGTGTTTCGCCGTACGCTTTCAATGCTATGGCCAATTGAGTATCGGTACTGCTACTTGCTTTAGGATTCTTAAAATGATTAGCAATTACCGGTAATAATTTAGATGGAAAAATTTCTGGTCGTATAAAAGGAACCATTAATATCTTGAATGTTTTTTTCCACTCTTGACCATGCGGCTTTATGTACTTACCATATTTTTGAAAAGCTACCAAATGGGCAATTTCATGTATTAAGGTAATCAAGAATTGGTATTTATTACTGGTAGCATTCATTGTTATTAAATGTTCGCCAGTGGGTAATCGCCTGTAATCTCCATGTCTGGTAACCCGTTTGTTCACTATTTTTAGATGAACCGCATATTCCTTTATCAGCTCAAAACAGGGAGCAACAGCCCTTTCCGGTAAGTACTTAGCCAATACTTGATTCATAATTCAAAAATAGACAATCCGATAGCATTAAATAATCTAGCTTCCATAAAATAATCAGAACTTTACATTCGTTTGGATTGAAGCTTAAAAAACAAAAATGGGCAACCCATATTGGAATAGACGTAAATTTTTAAAAGGAGCTGCCGCCCTAACTGGCTCTGGCTTACTTATGGGGTTATACAGCTGGCAAATTGAACCGCATTGGCTAGAGTTTGTACACCTAAATATGCCCATAACTAATTTACCCAACAACCTAAAAGGTAAAAAGCTCATGCAATTGAGCGATATACACGTAGGACCTTTGGTTGACCAAAAGTTTCTACTCAATGCCATGGAATTGGCCAAAAGAGAGCGTCCAGATTATGTGGTGTATACAGGAGACTTTATTCATTTTGAAAACTACAGCACATTTGAGCAATTAGAAGAGGTTATGAATTTTGCTCCAAAGGGAGCCCTAGGCACCTATGCCATTTTAGGCAATCATGATTATGGGGAAGAGTGGTTAGACGATACAATTGCCTCAAAGATTATTGAAATTTTAGCAGCCAATAAGATTACAGTTTTGAGAAATGAAATTGCTAAGAATAATGGACTAACCTTTATTGGTTTAGATGATTATTGGGGCACCAATTTTGCTCCTGATAAGGCTATGGTAAATTACGAACAAAATAAACCCACTGTTGTTTTGTGCCACAACCCGGATGTTTGTGACCTAAATGTTTGGAATAATTACAAAGGCTGGATTTTATCTGGCCATACCCATGGAGGCCAATGCAAACCTCCCTTTTTAAAACCGCCTATCCTACCGGTACAAAATCCTAACTATGATGCCGGAATCAAAGATTTACAAGATGGTAGAACCTTATATATAAATAGGGCACTAGGGCATTTGTATCAAATACGTTTTAACGTAAGACCAGAAATAACCATTTTTACGCTTACTTAACCAAAAACCTTTTCGATAGTTTTCTGCTTAAAGATATGTACCTAAATCAGTAACTTTATATAAAACTGATTTTATGTTGCGAAACCTATCTGCACCGTTTCTACTGCTCTGGCTTTTTCTTTCCTGTACCAATACAAATAAAAATGAAACAGTTTTACAACAACCTTTTGATGAAATTGGAATAGAAGGAAAACCGGAATATTTAAATTCACCATTTGTAACCGCTGGCAATCGCACCTATTTGGTTGGCCATCAAAACGGAAGTTTCCCAGAATTAGGTTGGCACATCAAAGGAGAAATGGGAGGATTATGGAACCATCCAATTAAGCTGGCAGATGGCTTTGAAATAATAGCCAAGGCAAATGGCCATGAGCAAAACCTAAACAATGCAGAGCGTTTTATTAATTACCCGTTTTATAACGAACATTTTTTTAAGTGGACCAAGGAAAACCTGAAGTTTAAAAGAAAACAATTTGTACCTGATAATATTGAGGGTTTAGTTGTAATCCTAGAGGTTGAAAACACCAGTTCTAAACATCAAAACATAGAATTGGCATTTAATACCATGTCCGATTTACGCCCCACTTGGTTAGGTGAACGCACCAATATGCAAGACGGTAAAGATGTTGCTATTTTTACTGAAGATTTAGACGGATTTATAATTAAGGACGATAAAAATCCGTGGTTTTTAGCTGTTAAGAGTGATTTGAAATCAATAACCAATTCTATAGCACAAAACACTTATTCGGGCAATGGCACCAATGTTAGCTTAACTTATAAAGTTCCATTACAACCATTGGAAAAAAAAGAAGTTCATTTTTTTCTTGCTGGTTCTTACACGCATCAAAAAAATGCAATAGCTACCTTAGATTCCCTTGAAACAAATTGGAAAAAGCTGTTTGCAACCAAAAAAGACAGGTATCAAAAATTAGCCAACCATTCTAAATTAAACATTCCAGATACCAGTCTGCAAAAAACATTTGAATGGTTAAAATATAATTGTGATTGGTTGGTAAGAACCGTTCCAGAAATTGGTAGCGGTATTACTGCCGGTATTCCAGATTATCCATGGTGGTTTGGCGTGGATAGCGAATATGCCTTACAGGGCTACATGGCCATTGGTCAAAAAGATGTTGTTTATAACACCATAAAGTTATTAGACAGTGTTTCTAGAGTAACCAATGATAATGGCAATATAATACATGAAATGTCTACCAACGGGGCAGTTTTCAACCCTGGCAATATTAACGAAACCCCACAGTTTGCCACCTTAATATGGCGAATTTATCAATGGAATGGCGATAAAGAGTTTTTAACCAAATACTTTCCAACAGTCCAGAAAGGATTGCAATGGTTGTTAGAGGAAAATGATTATAATGATAATGGCTTTCCGGAAGGCTTTGGTATGATGGAAATTCATGGGTTAGATAGTGAAATGATAGATGTTGCAGCTTACACCCAACAAGCGTTTACGGCAGCGGCAAAAATGGCAAAAGAACTAAATAAACCAGAATTGGTAGTGTTGTACCAACAAAAAGCCCAATTCTTAAAAGATAAAATAAACAACGAATTCTGGTCTGATGAATTTAATAGTTATGCAGATTTTATTGGCACCGATAAACAAGCCCAACATTTAATTGAAGATGCCATTGTACGAGCAGACACGTTAAATAAACCTTGGTCTGTAAAAGAACTTCAAAAGTTAGCAGAATATATAAAGAATAATCCTTCTAAAAAGGCCAGGCCTTTTGTTCTACACCATAATTGGGTAGTTAACACCCCAATGGAAGTAGGCCTAGCAGATAGTACAAAGGCCCTAAAAGCACTAGAAACAGCTAAAAAATATAGAAACCCTTTTGGCCTATTTGTAACTGGTATAGATAGGGACGATTCTGCCGGAGCCAATGAAAATAACTTTGTGCCGCCAAAATTGTTTTCCTATACCGGAGCGGTTATGACATTACCAACCGGTGTGCAGGCCATTGCAGAAAATAATTATGGAAGGCCAGATATTGCTTTGGATTATTTAAAAAGAATGACGAGGACATTTAGTTATGCCCTACCCGGCAGCATGTACGAGGTATCTCCTGATTATGGGATGATTGTGCAAGCTTGGAATATTTACAGTTTTGCCTACCCAATTGTACATCAATTCTTTGGCGTAAAACCGCAGGCACAAAATAATCAGGTACTAATACAACCTCAAATGCCAAACGCTTGGGAAAATGCATCTTTGGAACAGATAATTATGGGTGATGGCGCCAATGAGGTTTCAGTTTACTACGAAAAAAAAGAAAATCAAATAACGGTTAGGGTAACCCAAACAAACCCGGAGTGGGAAATTGTACTATTCCCCTCAAATAAAATGGAAACAATTGACAAAATATCTGAGCATTCAAAATGGGATAAAACTAAAAAAAGACTAACCTCAAATGAAACAGAAGTTAGCCTTACCTATACTGAGAAACAATTATAATTTAAGGGGTACTGCTGCTTACTTGTAGTACCTTACCGTTGTAATATTTATGCCCGTTTAGTGAAAAATCTAGTATATAATCTGCCATTTCTATAGCTGACAAAGGTGCTTTATAACCCGGAAAAGCTTCTTCTAGCATTTCGGTTTGTACGGCACCCAAAGCCAAAACGTTAAATGCCGGGCCAGTTTCTTTATACTCTTCGGCCAATAACTCAGAAAGGGTTATTACCGCTCCTTTACTACTGCTATATGCTGCTAAACCAGGAAATTTCATACTGCCTTGAATACCCCCCATGGAACTGACCGTAACAACATGTCCATTTGGGTTCATTTTAGGTAGAACCGTTTTTATCATTTCGGCAACCCCAAAAACATTAACCCTATAAACCTTTTCAAAATCTTGCCAGGTTAATTCTTCAAATGGTTTGTTTACAAGACTACCTGCATTATTTATAAGAACATCAACTCTATCCCAATCATTAATAAAATCGGTAACCTTTTTGTAATCATCGGCAGCATTCAAATCAAATTGAAAAGTAGCAATATTTGAATGTCCTAAATCTAAAATTGGTCTTGGGTTTCGGGATAACGCCAATACCTTATGACCGTTATCTGCATATAACTTGGCCAATTCCAATCCTATACCTCTACTCGTTCCTGTTATTACAATATTTTTAGACATCAATCTTCATTCATTTTTAATTCATCTTTAGCACCATTGGCTATACCCTCTACCACTGGTGTAAGCATATTTATCATATTACTCATATGGGTCATATCCATCAAAGCTATTTCATCCCCGGGCTTATGGTAAAAATCAAAATTGGTAAAATCGAACGTACAGTAAGTATGGCTTGGCACTTTAAATACGTTATAAAAAGGATAATTATCAGATCTTCCAAAAAGCCCATATTTTTTAGCTGTAGGCAAATAACCTATTAAATTGCCTCCGGCATAGGCATTGCTAACCTCTGCCAAATTACTTTTATCAAATCCTGTAATATAAAGCTCATAGCGTTTGTTCTGAAGGGCAACGCCAATCATCTCAAAATTTAACATGGCATATAAATTTACATTCTCAGCTTTCATTCTCTTAGCCAAATGCTCAGAGCCTAGCAACCCTTTCTCTTCCGCACTGAAAAGTGCAAAAATTAACGTACGCATATTGGTTTTATTTTTACCAAAGTATTTGGCCATTTCTAAAACCGCCGTAGTTCCAGAAGCATTATCATTGGCTCCATTTGCAATTGCATCACCTTTAACAGCATTTGCCCTGCCAATGTGATCATAATGTGCTCCAATTATTACTACTTCATCTTTTAGACCAGAGTCATTACCGGGTACTACACCAACTACATTAAAAGCAGGCTCTTTATAGTTAGATAATTTATCCCTATAGCTTTTATAATAAGGAACAACACCATTATTCTTAAAATGATTTTCAATAAAAACCGCGGCCTCTTCAATTCCTTCAGAACCAGTATCCCTACCCCCCAATTCGTCTGATGCTAAAAAGCCAATAATCTTATTTACTTCTGCTTCTGTTGTAACAGCATACTTCTTTAGATTATTGGATGCAATTACTTCTGGATTTGCCTTTAATCCTTCTGGACCATCCTTTACAACAGCATCGCTTGAATTATTGTTGCTGTTTTCTGGACTGGTAACTACCAGTTTTGGGGTTCCGCAAGCCAGAACACCCAATGATGCAAATACTATAATTATTTTTTTCATATAATTTATGCTTAGGTATAAAGATAAAAAAAGCACCCGCTACAGGGTGCTTTTATATTTATTTATGCTGAACTAAAACTAGGCCAACATGGTAACTGGATTTTCTAGATATGCTCTTAATGTTTGTAAAAACTGTGCACCTGTAGCACCATCAACTGTTCTGTGATCACAGGCTAAAGTAACTTTCATAGTACTTCCAGGAACTACCGCACCATTTTTAACCACTGGCTTTTCTACAATTGCACCAACACTTAATATTGCTGAATTTGGCTGATTAATAATAGAAGTAAATTCTTGTATCCCAAACATACCCAAGTTTGAAACGGTAAAGGTACTACCTTCCATTTCGTTTGGTTTTATTTTCTTATCCCTAGCCCTACCGGCCAAATCCCTAACGGAAGCACCTATTTGTGTAAGGCTCATCTGATCTGAAAATTTAAGTACTGGAACAACCAAACCTTCATCTACCGCTACGGCAACCCCCATATGTACATGGTGGTTGTAGATTGTAGTATCTCCATTCCAAGAGGTGTTTACCTGCGGATGTTTCTTCAATGCCATAGAACAAGCTTTAAGAACCATATCATTAAAAGACACTTTAGTATCTGGCAAACTATTTATTTGTGCCCTAGACGCCTTGGCATTGTCCATATCTACCTCTATAGTTAGGTAGTAATGCGGAGCAGTAAATTTAGACTCACCTAAACGTTTGGCAATAACCTTACGCATGGTAGAGTTTTTAACCTCTTCTTTGTGCTCTTCTCCAACAGGCAAGTTCATAGGTGCCGGAGCAGTAGCATTAGTAGTTTCTTCTTTAGCACTGGAAGAAGCCGCTTGCGTTCCAGGAGTAAAGTTTTCTACATCTTTTCTTACTATACGCCCATTGTCTCCAGAACCCTTAACCTGTGCTAAATCTATACCTTTATCCTTGGCAATTTTTTTAGCCAATGGAGAAGCAAAAATGCGACCATCGTTATTGGTGTTTTCTGCCGCCGCTGAACTTGAAGTTGTTTTTTCTTTCTTTGGAGCTTCATCCTTTTTTGGCGCTTCGTCCTTAGACGCTGAACCGCCCGTCTTAGGCTTAGCATTTAGAATAGCATCTACATCGGTTCCTTCCGGACCAATAATTGCCAAAAGTGAATCTACAGGAGCACCTTCTCCTTCTTGAATACCTATATGCAATAACGTACCAGAGTAGAAAGATTCAAACTCCATTGTTGCCTTATCGGTCTCAATTTCTGCAAGAATATCACCTTCTTCAACAGCATCCCCTACTTTCTTTAACCAAGATGCAACCGTACCTTCTTCCATGGTATCGCTTAACCTTGGCATTGTAATAATCTCTACACCTTCTGGAACTTCTGCTGAAGCTTCATCATTACTATCCGCTGTATCTTCTTTGGCAGATGTTTCTTTCTTTTCATCAGATGATGAAGTGGCATTAGCACCACCGTTTAGCAACCCAGAAATATCTTCACCCTCTTCACCTATAATAGCCAACAATGAATCTACTGGAGCACCATCACCTTCTTGAATACCAATATGTAGCAAAGTACCCTCATGAAAGGATTCGAACTCCATAGTGGCTTTGTCTGTCTCAATTTCGGCCAAAATATCCCCTTCTTCAACCTTATCTCCTACTTGTTTTAACCATTTAGCGACTGTACCTTCTTCCATGGTGTCGCTTAATCTAGGCATATTGATTACTTCGGCCATTTGCTTATAATTTATGTTTTAAGAATGGATAATCTTCTTGTTCGTAAACTGTATCGTATAATTGGCTCAACGGAGGAAAATCTGATTCGTCCGCGAATTTTTCACATTCGCTTACCAAGGCTTTAACGCGTTTGTCTATTGCCTTTATTTCATCTTCAGACGCATACTTCTTTTCTAAAATGACATCCTTAACCTGTGTAATAGGATCAATCTTCTTGTACTCTTCTACTTCCTCTTTGGTTCTGTAGTGCTGCGCATCTGACATAGAATGCCCTCTATATCTGTATGTCTTCATTTCCAAGAAAGTTGGTCCACCACCACTCCTAGCTCTTTCTACAGCTTTAGAAACTTCTTTGGCTACGATTGCTGGATCCATTCCATCAACAGGCCCACAAGGCATCTCGTATCCTAAACCAAGTTTCCAGATATCTGTTGAATAAGACGTTCTGGCTACTGAAGTACCCATGGCATATCCATTATTCTCACAAATAAACACCACTGGTAATTGCCACAACATGGCTAAGTTAAAAGCCTCGTGTAAGGAGCCTTGTCTTACGGCACCATCTCCCATGTAACATAATGTTACTGCATCTCTTTTGAAATATTTGTCTGCAAATGCTAGACCAGCTCCCAAAGGAATTTGCCCTCCAACAATACCATGACCACCATAAAACCGGTGTTCTTTGGAGAAAATGTGCATGGAACCACCGTTACCTTTAGAGGTACCGGTAACCTTACCAAATAGTTCTGCCATTACTTTTTTGGGATCAACACCCATACCAATTGGCTGAACGTGGTTACGGTATGCAGTAATCATTTTATCCTTGGTTAAATCCATGGCATGTAATGAACCGGCCAATACCGCTTCCTGACCATTGTATAGGTGCAAGAAACCTCTAACTTTTTGCTGAATATAGACTGCGGCAAGTTTATCTTCGAACTTGCGCCAGAAAAGCATGTCTTCGTACCACTTTAGGTATACCTCTTTTGTGATTTTTTCCATCAATATGCGTTGTTTGATACAGCGCTCTCCGTGAGCGGGAAACAAAAATACATATATATCTGTTTTTGGGAAAAATTTGGATTAATAATCGCCTAAAAAAGAATCATCAAATGATATGGGCATAATATTTTGCAGTGAATTGCTTTTTAAAATAGCTCCTTCATCTCCTTGCATTATCAAAAAAATGGGTGTTTGCTGTTTTACCTCGTACTCCATTATAGATTGCCTACAATTACCACACGGACCAACCGGACGGTTTACTTTATGCAATTGGGAGGCAGCACTTATAGCTATACCTAATATTCTTTTTCCTGGATAATTGGCAGCAGCAGCATAAAGCGCAACCCGCTCAGCGCATAGCCCAGAAGGGTAACAAGCATTTTCTTGATTATTGCCCAATACCACTTCACCACCTTCTAACAGAACGGCCGCCCCTACGTTAAATTTAGAATAAGGTGCATACGAATTCTTACGAGCCGTAATTGCATTGGATAACAAATCGGCCTCGTTTGCCGGTAAATTTGAGGGAGCATCATACTCCTCCAATTCACATACCACCGTTCTTTTTTTCATTCGATTTTTACTTAATTAAAACTCTAAAATAAAAAACCCCGGACAATGCCGGGGTATCTTTATAACATCTTTTTTATTAATCGTTATAGAATTCTTCGCCCAAATTAAATGTCAAAGAAAAGCGCAGTGTATTCTCTAGAGGACTCTTTACTTGAGAGGTGGAAAATAAATAAGACAAGTCTACCTGTGCCGCTTTAAATTTAAATCCTGCACCTAAAGTCAAAAATCGTCTTGCTCCTTTATTTTCGTTCTCATTAAAATACCCTGTCCTAAGCATAAAAGCATCTTGGTAACGATATTCTGCCCCAAAGGCAATTGTGGTTTCCTGTAATTCTTCTTTAAATCCGTCTGGCGCGTCTCCAAAAGATTCAAACACTCCACTAAAAAAACCTATTTGCTCATATTCATCAGTGTCCGATTGATCTATTACTCCATCACCGTTAAAATCGCGAGGAGTTGGCACCAATAATTTATTAAACTCAGTATACAAACCCAATACGTTGTCTTGATCAAAAATAAAATCAAAACCACCGCCAAACTTTAAGTTAGTTGGTAAAAAGTTTTCCTGACCACCTTCATCATATTGCAGCTTACCTCCAAGATTAGAGATATTAAAACCAGCTCTCCAACGACCATCAAAAGAATTATATGCAATTTCTCTGGAACGGTAAAAACCTGACACGTCTACCGCAAATGCATTAGCTGCCTGTGAATCCTGCCCAGACTGTTGAAAACGTAAATTAGAACTTATAAAACGCCCACCAACGGCCATGGAAAAAGTTTCGCTTAATTTTAGCGCATAGGTACCATCTAATGCAAACTCATTTGGCTTTACCAATGTTCCTTCATCGCTTTGATTCTGTCTCAATTCTATTTCACCTAACCCAAAATACCTTAACCCAACGGCAAATGCACTTCTATCATTTAACTTGTTATAATAATTTGCGCTTAACAGAGAAATATCATTTACAATGCTTTCCAAATAGGGAGTATAACTTACCCCAATTCCCATTTTTCGTTCAGCAAAGGCGTATTTAGAAGGATTCCATTGTTGCGAGAAAGCATCTACCGATGTCGCAACTCCAATATCGCCCATACCAGATGCCCTAGCATCTGCAGCAATGGTTAAGAAAGGTACAGCTGTAGTTATGGTTCGGTCTTGTTCTTGAGCCACAACCTTAGTAGCGCCTAGTACTAAGGCGAATAATATGATTTTTTTCATTTTGATGCTTACTATTAATAGTATTCTAATCTTCTAATGTTTTATTCCTTCAAATAAATTAAGGTATTAGTTACAAACGGGTTTTTAATACAATTCTTATATCAACCATAAACATTTATTAAAAAAAACTGGAATACGAATAATTTTACCCTGTTTGCTTCGTTTATTGATTAGCGAACCAAGGAATGGATTGGCAATTTAAATCTGTTAAAATGTAATAATGTTTCATTCTTTGCGTTCTATTTGCCGAAAGCGATTTTAAAATCAAATGAAACTAAAGTGTTGGTTACTGTAAACCAACTATTTGAACTCAAGTCTTAATTATGAAAAAATACTTAAAAGTTGCACTTTCTTCTGCATTGGTCATTGGAAGTTTGTCCAGTTGTAAAAATTCTTCTGGGTCCAAAAATGTATCCAGGGCCACTGGCTGGAATATCAATGGAAAAGAAGGCGGTTTTCAGCACAATTCCGACTTTAAGGAACAAGAAACACCTCCAGGAACCGTTTTTATCGAAGGAGGAACTTTTACCAAAGGTCAAGTACAGGACGATGTAATGCACGATTGGAACAACAGACCAACACAGCAACACGTGCAGTCTTTCTATATGGATGAGACCGAGGTTACCAACAAAATGTACATGGAATACTTGGATTACCTTAAAAAGGTTTATCCACCAGAAAACCCAATGTACGAAAACATATACAAAGGTGCTTTACCAGATACTTTGGTTTGGAGAAACCGCTTAGGTTTTAATGAAACCATGACCAACAGTTACTTAAGACACCCTGCCTATGCAGAGTACCCAGTTGTTGGTGTAAATTGGGTTCAAGCCACACAATACGCAGAATGGCGTACAGATCGTGTTAACGAAATTATGTTGGTGCGCGAGGGCTATTTGGCAGAAGACGCAATGTACGGAGCTCTTACGGGTGAGGTAGACGGAACCTTTAGTACCGAGGCCTACCTAAACAACCCAGAATCTGTATATGGTGGCCAAATAGATTCACTACAAGGAAAAAAGAAGAAAGATTCTATAAATGCTTTTGCGAAAAGAAGTAGTGGAATTATAACTCCAGAGTACCGTTTACCAACCGAAACGGAATGGGAATATGCCGCACAAGCGTTAATTGGAACTCGTGAATATAACAACTACAGAGGTAGAAAAAAATATCCTTGGGAGGGAGATTATACTCGTAACGGACAACGTTTAGGTAGAGGTGATCAATTAGCCAACTTTAAACAAGGTAAAGGTGATTACGGCGGTATTGCCGGATGGTCAGATGACGGAGCAGACATTACTGCGCAGGTAAAATCTTATAAGCCTAATGATTTTGGACTTTATGATATGGCCGGTAACGTTAGCGAATGGGTTGCAGATGTGTACCGCCCAATAGTTGATGACGAAATAAGCGACTTTAACTACTACCGTGGTAACATTTACATGAAAAAAGCCATTGGAGAAGATGGTAAAGTAAAAGTACTTAGAGATTCTATCGTATACGACACATTACCTAACGGAAAAATCGTTGCGCTTAATTTGCCAGGTGAAATTAAAGAAGTTCCGGTTGGTGAAGAGGAAACTTATTTAAGAACCAACTTCTCATCTAGTGACAATAGAGGCTATAGAGATGGAGACCCAGGTTCTTCTAGGTTCTTTGACCGTTTTAGTGACGAAGAAGAAGACCAACGTAAAATGTACGACTCTCCTAAACACAAGGTAGAAAGAGATTCTACAGGAAAACTAATTAGACAGTATGATACTTCTAATTATAGAACTTCCTTAATAAACGATGAAGTAAGAATATACAAAGGTGGTTCTTGGAGAGACAGAGCTTTCTGGTTAGATCCTGCTCAAAGAAGGTATTTACCACAGTATATGGCAACTGACGACATCGGCTTTAGATGTGCAATGTCAAGAGTTGGCTCCAAGTCTAAGTCTAAGAACAAGACCGTTAGACACAAAAAAGCAAAATAAGACTATTTAGTTTCAAAATAGAAAAGCCCTTGGTCAACACCAAGGGCTTTTTTTATATATTCGAGCCATGGAATTAGCGCGTATACACCAGCATTTCTTAAGCTGCGATAGTGTTTCTACAGACACGAGAAAAATTACTCCCAACTGCCTATTTTTTGCATTAAAGGGACCAAATTTCAACGGAAACACCTTTGCTGAACAAGCCTTGGCACAAGGAGCTAGTTTTGCCATTGTAGACGAAGTAGCCCATAGAACTTCTGAGAAAACAATTTTGGTAGACAATGTTCTTGAAACATTACAGAAGCTAGCTATATATCATAGAAACTATTGTAAAACCAAAATTGTATCCCTTACGGGCAGCAATGGCAAAACCACAACCAAAGAATTAATACATACGGTCCTTTCTACTACTTACAATACCATTGCTACAATTGGCAACCTAAACAACCATATTGGCGTACCACTAACCTTGTTAAGACTAACCCCGGAAACGGAAATAGGTGTAATAGAAATGGGTGCTAATCATCAAGGTGAAATAGCCTTTCTTTCCAATCTAGCACAACCGGATTTTGGCTATATTACCAATTTTGGCAAAGCCCATCTAGAAGGCTTTGGAGGCGTGGAAGGTGTAATAAAAGGCAAAAGTGAATTGTACCATTATTTACAGGAACACGATAAACATATCTTCTTAAATGCTGATGACCCCATTCAATTAGAGAAGCTATCTAGCTATGTAAAGAAGATTGGTTTTAGTCAAAATCAACAAAACTATTACCAAATTAAATTACTAGACACTAATCCTAATGTTAGATTACAATTTGAAGATGTAACCGTACAAACGCAGCTAATAGGTACTTACAATTTTACCAATTGTTGTGCCGCTATTACCATAGGTAAGTATTTTAATGTTTCTAAGGAAAAAATTAAAGCTGCATTGGAAAATTACAATCCAAAAAACAATCGCTCACAACTTCTAGAGAAAAATGGATATAAAATTATTTTAGATGCCTACAATGCTAACCCCACCAGTACAAACGCCGCACTCACCAGCTTTGCGGCCTTGCAAGACATAAAAAAAATTGTCTTTTTAGGCGATATGTTCGAGGTTGGAGCTACCGCTGGCGAAGAACACCAATCCATTGCGGATTATTTGGTTTCCCTAGGCCTAGAACATGCATATTTGGTAGGGGAAAATTATTATAAAGTCAATACCTCAGCTTACAAATTCAAAAATTTTAATGAGCTTAAAACTCACTTAGAATCCCATCCTATTCCTAAAGGCACTCTATTGATTAAAGGATCAAGAGGCATGGCCATGGAACGCATTTTGGAATTACTTTAATTGTATTTTTACTGACTAATTTTTAAAATTGATAATAGAAAAAATAGATTAAAGAAGATAAAGATAGGCTATGGTGAAGTATACTGGATTCGAACCAGTGACCTCTGCCCTGTCAAGGCAGCGCTCTAAACCAACTGAGCTAATACTCCTTAAAATACAATAGTTATTACCAACTACCAGTCTCCGTATTCAGCAGAATTTTTAGTGGTTTCATGTAGCGTTATATGGAGTAGTTGATTCTTAGCTAACTTAGGTTTTAAAATATCATAAATAACCTTTACAAAATACTCTGTAGAAGGTAATATATCCGCAAACTCAGGACAATCTATATTTAGGTTTTTATGATCAAAGCGCTCTTCAACCTCATTCTTAATTAAATTTCCTAAAACCGCTAAATCCATTACAAATCCAGTATCTGGATTAACCTCTCCACGAATCCGCACCTCTAAATCAAAATTATGACCATGATAATGTGGGCTGTTACATTTACCAAAAACCTCAATATTCTTTTCATCACTCCACTTGGGATTATGCAAACGGTGTGCTGCATTAAAATGAGCCTTTCTACAAATGGTAGCAATCATGGGTACTTTTTTTAAGTTAGCAAAGATAGTTTAGTTGTTCTAAACCAGCCAAGTTTAGCAACACCTAATTAAAATCGTAAAACCTTATAAAATAAAAAAGTCTCCTTAAAAAAGGAGACTTTTCCGTGGGCGCGAAGGGATTCGAACCCCTGACCCCCTGGGTGTAAACCAGGTGCTCTGAACCAACTGAGCTACGCGCCCGTATCATTTTCGGAGTGCAAATATAGAAGCTAATTTTAAATCGCCAAACAAAAAATAGATTTTTTTATAAAATTTCTGCCACCACAAATGTGCTACCGCCTATATAGATCATATCCTTCTTTTTGGCTTGAGACTTAGCCAACTTGTAACCTTCTGATACCGAACGAATGAAAGTAGCATTTAAACCCACTTGGGATACTATAGGCTCTAAATCTTCTAATTTTAAAGCTCTAGGTATATTTGGTTCAACAAAAATAAAATTCGCTTCTGCTGGAAAAAGCTTCAATAGTTTAATCACCTCCTTATCGCTTACAAAACCTAAAACCACAAAAAGCGCATTGTATTGCTGTTCTTTAATTTGTTGTGTTACTATTTTTAAACCCTCTTCATTATGTGCCGTATCACAAATAATTAAAGGCGATTTGCCTAAACGCTGCCATCTTCCTAAGAGTCCTGTATTGTAAACTACGTTTTTTAAACCATTTTCAATGTGTTTCTCTTTTATTTTAAAGCCTTTTAATTCTCTTAAACAAGCAAGAACACCTTTTACATTTTTGCTTTGATATGCGCCTTTTAAACTTAACTTATATTTAGGAAACACTACATCTTCCGCAAAAACCAATTTAGATTTTAGCTGACCAGCAATTAATTTAAACACCATTTCTGTTTTGAAATGCTTTTCACTAACCACTACAGGAACGGTTCTTTTGATAATACCTGCTTTTTCCATCGCTATTTTTTCTAGAGTATCTCCTAGAATTTGCATATGATCAAAGCCAATATTGGTAATTAAGGATACCTCTGGAGTAATTATATTTGTACTATCCAATCTACCGCCTAGTCCAACTTCTATAATGGCAATGTCTACTTTTTCGTGTGCAAAATGGGTAAAAGCCATACCCACGGTCATTTCAAAGAAAGAAAGACCATTATAATCCAAATAGCTTTTATTGTCCGCTATAAAATCTTTAACAAACCGCTTGCTTACCTTTTTACCATTAACTTTTATACGCTCCCTAAAATCTTTTAAATGAGGAGAAGTATACAAGCCAACCTTAAAACCAGCTTCTTGTAAGATTGATGCCAACATGTGAGAACTAGACCCTTTACCGTTAGTACCTCCTACATGTATAGATTTAAACTTATTCTGAGGATTATCTAAATGGGAAGCAAATGAAATTATATTATCTAGCTTTCCCTTGTATGCATCAACTCCTTTTTTTTGATACATAGGCAGTTGCTCAAACATCCAAGCAACCGTTGCTTTATAGGTCATCTATTGCCCTAATTTAAAGTTTACTACTACAAACCCTATTTGCTGGTTTGGTGCATTAGAATCTAAATTCCATTTATGCATAAACGCGGTCTTCTTTGCCGGCTCTAATAAACAAGGAGAATTATTTGTTGTACCCTTAACTCCCGGTGTAGCTTTTATAACCCTACCATTTCGGTCTACGGTTATTCTAACAACCACCCTACCTTCTTCGTTACATTCTTGTTGCACTTTACCTTTAGATACCAAAGACCTTCCGTTTAAACCATAACCTCCGGTTCCAGATCCACTTCCTGGGGCACCATAGTAAGAACTTGCGTACGGATTCCCTGCTGGATCTCCTTTATCCCCAGGCAGGTTATCATCACCTTCGCTACCCGCAGCTGTGCCATCAGACTTGCCAATACCACCCATTAAGGCATCTAATTTTTGCTTTTTAGCTGCTTCTTCCGCTTTTTTTCTGGCTTCCGCTTCCCGCTTTTCTTTAGCAATACGTGCTGCTTCGGCCTTAGCCTTATCCGCAGCTTCTTTAGCCGCTTTCTCTGCAGCTCTTTTTTGTTTTAATACAATACTTTCTTCACTTTCTTGTGTAACCAACTTTTCTGATGGGGCATCTTCTGTCCTTTCTGGTACAGTTTCCACTTCCTTTACCTCCTCCTCTTCCAGAGCTTCAGGCAAATTGGTAGGTTTTGGAATATCCAAAGGTTCAGATTTAATCTTTTCCAAAGGTTGCTTGGTTCCACTACCAAACTCCATGGTTCCAAAATTTATGGCTATACCATTTTCCTCTGGCGGGTCCATATAAGTTAACCCTATATAAAATAATACCAAAACCAAAATGCTTAATAGCACTGTGGTAACGGTAAAAGATTTTTTCTTGTGTCTCGTATTTAAAAAGGCCATTAATTAGGTCGCACGGCCAATATTACCTTATAACTATTCTTATTGGCAATATCCATTACGTTTACCGCCTCTTTGATGGCTACACTTTCTTCTGCCCTAAGAATTATTGTTGGCTTTTCTTGACCCTCTAGTGCTTTTTTTAATTCAATTTCAATGTATTCTCCGTTTATCTGCTGATTGTTCACATAATAGTTAAGGTTTTTATCTATAGTAACCGAAACATTTTGTGTATTGGTCGATTTCCCTTTTGCTTTTGGCAACAATAAATCCAATGCGTTGGGGGCATTTGAAGTTAGCATAAAAAACACCAACAACAGAAAAACAATGTCTGTCATGGAAGACATGCTAAACTCTGGACTTACTTTATTTCTACCCTTTAATTTCATATTGGACAAATGGGTTACGCAGGTTCGTTCAATAAATCTAAAAACTCAACAGCATGTGCCTCCATTTGATGAACCACTTTATCCGTCCTGTTTACTAAATGATTATAACCTATATATGCTATAATCCCAACAATTAAACCAGCCACCGTAGTAGTCATTGCGGTGTAGATACCAGAAGCCAAAGAGCCCATTTCTGCTTGCCCACCACTACTGGCCATTTCATGGAACGCCAATATCATACCAATAACCGTTCCTAAAAATCCAATCATTGGCGCAGCACCGGCAACAGTAGCTAAAATGTTTACGTTTTTTTCTAATTTATACACTTCTAGCGTACCAGCATTTTCAATTGCCGTATTAATATCGTCCAAAGGCTTCCCAATTCGTGCAACCCCCTTTTCTGTTAACCTTGCCACGGGAGAATCTGTCTGAGCACATAATAAACGAGCAGCCTCCAATTTGCCACTCATCACATGGTCCTTTATTTGATTCATAAAGTTCTTATCTATTTTAGACGCAGCATTTATGGCAAAGGTGCGTTCAAAATAAATGTACAATGCAACAAAAAGAAGGACGAACAGCACAATTACGATAATTGTACTGGCCGCCCCGCCATTTATTATTAAATCTATTACAGAAAGTGTTTTTTCTTCTGATACAGTACTAGCAACTTCTTCTGTAGTTACTTGCTCTTGAAATAATGTCATAAGTGAATCCCAATTTTATTGCAATAATAACGGGAATTTCACAAATAAATTATAGCTACAGAACAAATTCACGCAAAGCAATGAAAACCAAACCACCTGCAGCAAATCCAACGAATGCTAACCATGTGATTTTCTTTAGGTACCAAAAGAAATCTATTTTTTCCATACCCATTGCCACTACGCCTGCAGCAGAACCAATAATTAACATACTACCACCCGTACCCGCAGAATATGCTATAAAATGCCATAGTGGATGATCAGGCCCCTCTGAGAACATACCCATACTTGCCGCTACCAACGGAACATTATCTATTACCGCAGAACCAATTCCTAATAACATTACTACAATATCTGTTTGCGGTATGGCTTCGTTCATACTTTCTGCATAATTAAAAAGTATACCTAAAGATTCCAAAGCTGCAACAGCCAATAAAATACCTAAAAAGAAAAGGATACTAGGTAATTCTATCTTAGTTAATGCAGAATGCACAGGGCTGTGGTGGGCACCTTCATGATGGTGATCATCTGTAGCAGAAGTTATAGAGAATTTAGCGTTACTGTAGATTTCTGCAAATGTTGCAACAATTGCCAAAGACAACATCATTCCTACGTAAGGAGGTAAATGCGTAATAGTTTTAAAGAATGGCACAAACACTATAGCCCCTAACCCTAAGTACAACATTGTAGAACCAAATTTTGATTTTGGCGCTTCTTGTATTTCATCTACTTCTATAGACCCACTAAAGGCTTTAAACCTGCTTGCTATTAAAGTTGGCACAAACATACATACAATGGAAGGTAATAATACATGAGTAACCAAAGAACCTGCATGTACCTTATCTGCTATCCATAACATTGTTGTAGTTACATCGCCAATTGGGGACCAAGCACCACCAGCATTTGCATTAATAATGATTAAACCGGCAAACCATAAACGGGTTTCCCTGTCTTTTATCACCTTTTGTAAAATTGTAATCAATACAATAGTGGCCGTAAGGTTATCAATAATCGCAGAAAGGATAAAAGCTAGGATTGAAAAAATCCATAATAACTTACGCTTACTTTTAGTTTTTATATAGCCTTTGATGGTAGCAAAGCCATCAAAATAATCAATGATCTCTACAATAGTCATGGCACCCAAAAGGAAGACCAAAATTTCTGCGGTTTTCCCCAGATGATGCAGTAGAATTTCTTCTAAATGGGTAGGCTCCAACTCTTTTAGTTGGGCGTTTACCTCAAAAACATCCATGTGGGTAAGGGCAATTATAGCCCATAAAATTGCCATCATGGCCAAAGCCGGAATTAGCTTATCAATTTTCAGGTTATGCTCTAAAGTAATAGCCAAATAACCTGCTAAAAACACAATTATTACAATCGTCTCCATTAATCAGTTGGTTTTAATGCTGTTATATTTATTGAAAAAAATATCGACCAGCTTACCAGAACCAGTCGATATTGAGGGCTAAATATAAGGATTGCCCAAAGATTCTCCCAAATCCAAAGGTTAATTTTTAGTTTAACAAAATATTACAAAATCGACGAAAAAATTAATAATATGCCAACCAAAACTTATATTTGTAAAGACTGATTAATAATATCATAATAAAAATGAATTTTTCCCTTTCTGAAGAACAATTAATGATTAAACAAGCTGCAAAAGATTTTGCTCAAAACGAATTATTACCTGGAGTAATTGAGCGAGACGAGCAGCAAAAATTCCCCAAAGAACAGGTTAAAAAAATGGGAGAGCTAGGTTTTCTAGGCATGATGGTAGATGAGAAATATAGCGGTAGCGGTCTTGACACCTTATCATATGTACTGGTTATGGAAGAACTATCTAAAATCGATGCATCATCTTCCGTTATTGTCTCCGTAAACAACTCTTTAGTTTGCTGGGGTTTAGAAACTTATGGAACCGAGGCTCAAAAAGAAAAATATCTACACAGATTGGCTACCGGTGAAATTATAGGAGCTTTTTGTCTTTCTGAACCGGAAGCAGGTAGCGATGCTACTTCCCAAAAAACTACGGCAATAGATAAAGGAGACCACTACGTATTGAACGGAACCAAAAATTGGATTACCAATGGTGGCACCGCAGAGGTATATTTAGTTATTGCACAAACAGATACTGAAAAAGGCCATAAAGGCATCAATGCCCTGATTGTTGAAAAAAGCATGGAAGGTTTTGAAATTGGTCCTAAAGAAAACAAACTAGGTATTAGGGGCAGTGATACACATTCTTTAATGTTCAACGATGTTAAGGTACCAAAGGAAAACCGAATTGGTGAGGATGGATTTGGGTTCAAGTTTGCAATGAAAACCTTATCTGGAGGAAGAATAGGTATAGCAGCACAAGCTTTAGGTATTGCCGCAGGCGCTTATGAAATGGCATTAGAATATTCCAAACAAAGAAAAGCTTTTGGAACAGAAATTTGCAATCATCAGGCCATAGCTTTTAAGTTAGCAGATATGCATACCAAGATTGAAGCCGCCAGAAATTTAGTCTACAGGGCAGCTTGTGACAAAGATGCCGGAGAAAACTACGATTTATCTGGCGCCATGGCTAAACTTTATGCCGCTGAAACCGCCATGGAGGTAGCAACAGAAGCAGTTCAAATACACGGAGGAAATGGCTTTGTTAAAGAGTACCACGTAGAACGTCTTATGAGGGACGCCAAAATTACTCAAATCTATGAGGGCACTTCAGAAATACAAAAAATTGTTATTTCCAGAAGCATCATTAAAGGCTAACCCTGTAGGGGGTCTAAGCAAATAATATAGATATATCAAACAACACCCCTAAAAAAACAGGGGTGCTGTTTATTCATGTAGATACATACAAACCAACTTACCTTAATTTCTTACAGGTAAAGCAAATTGCCACGTTACCGCATTACCAATTCAATAGTATAACATCAATTAATTCCTAAATTCAAGTTTTCACAGCAAAAAATTACATACGTTAAAATTTTTGTTGCGTTTAACATTCATTATTGCATATAATTCACTGTTTATGATATTTTTGAGTAAATACCATAAGTAATGAAGCCAAAAAGACAAGGATTATATCTGCCAGAATTTGAACATGATAATTGCGGGGCGGGTTTTATATGTAGCCTACAGGGCAAAATGTCTAACGATATTATTCACAAGGCATTAGAGATATTAGTGAAATTAGAACATAGGGGTGCCGTTAGTGCAGATGGCGTTACAGGTGATGGTGCTGGCATTCTTATAGATATACCACATGAATTCTTTAAGAATGTCTGTTCATTTCCGCTACCAGATGCTGGGGAATATGCAACTGGTAACGTTTTTTTACCACAAAAAGAAAATCAAAAAGAGTTCTGCATAACAACATTCGAAAAGAATATTGCTGATCAGGGCCTAGAACTCCTAGGATGGAGGAACGTACCTGTAAATAAATCCGTACCAGGTTCTATAGCTGCAGAAACGGAGCCATTTGTAAAACAAATTTTTATTGGCAAGGGTAATGCTAAGGATGATTTTCAATTCAATCAAAAATTGTTTGTAGCCAGAAAAATTACCGAACACGAAATAGAAGCTTCAAAACTATCTCAAAGAGAATTCTTTTATCTTCCCAGTCTTTCGCAAACCATAATTATTTTCAAAGGTTTATTAATGCCGCAAGACATTAGCAAATACTATGAAGATTTAATGGATCCAAGAGTGGTAACAAGATTGGCCTTAGTACACCAACGTTTTTCCACCAACACTTTCCCTACTTGGGATTTGGCACAACCCTTTAGATATATGTGTCATAATGGTGAAATTAATACCCTTAGGGGCAATGTAGCCAGAATGCGCTCCAGAGAAGAACTTATGCAAAGTGATTGGTTTGGAGATGATATCAAAAAAATTCTTCCAGTAATCCTTCCAAGCAAATCAGATTCTGCAAGTATGGATATGGTGGTAGAACTGCTTTTGATGACAGGTAGGTCTTTACCTGAAGTAATGATGATGCTTGTTCCAGAGGCTTGGGAAAAAAATAACGAAATGTCTGAAACCAAAAAGGCATTTTATGAATATAACAGCTGCTTAATGGAGCCATGGGATGGGCCAGCTTCTATACCCTTCACGGATGGCAACTACATAGGTGCCGTTTTAGACCGTAACGGCCTTAGACCTTCAAGATACACGGTTACCAAAAATGGTTATGTAATCATGAGTTCGGAAACCGGTGTTGTAGATATAGAACCAGAAAATATAGAATATCATGGTAGACTAGAGCCTGGAAAAATGTTCTTAGTGAACATGGAGGAAGGTAGAATAGTTAATGACGAGGAAATTAAGGAGAAAATTGCCAAACAACATCCTTACAAGAAATGGTTAGATAATAATTTGGTACACTTAAAGGACATACCTTATAATGAATGTCCGTTGTTCTTAGGAGAATTTCCTATAGACACGCGTACATCTGCATTTGGTTATACCCAAGAAGATATCAACACTATAATCATGCCTATGGCACAAAACGGAAAAGAACCTATTGGTTCCATGGGGTCAGACACCCCCATTGCCGTTTTATCAGAAAGGCCACAATTAATATATAATTACTTTAAACAGTTATTTGCCCAAGTTACCAACCCACCTTTAGATGGTATAAGGGAAGAAATGATTACCGATATAAGTCTTACCCTTGGTAGCGACCATAATATTTTTGAATTTTCAGAATTACACTGTAGAAAACTAAAAATTCAAAACCCGGTTATATCCAAAGAAGATTTGGACAAAATCAAAAACTACGATAAGAGTCCTAATTATAAAGTTGCTTCAATCAGTACTTTGTATGAGATAGAAAAAGGACACAATGGCTTAGAAACGGCCTTAAATGATATTTTACAACAAGCATCTGACGCAGTTGATTCTGGAGCCAATATTATTATTTTATCAGATAGAATGGTAAGTAAGGAGATGGCACCTATTCCCGCTCTTTTATCTTGCTCTTTTGTAAATAGCGGTTTACGTAAAAAAGGGAAACGTTCCAAGTTAAGTATTATAGTAGAATCTGCCGAACCAAGAGAGGTTCATCATTTCGCGTTGTTGTTCGGCTTTGGTGCTAGCGCAATTAACCCTTATTTAGTCAATGAAATAATTGGGCAACAAATAGAAGAAAACCAAATAAAAGATTACTCATTTGAAGAAGCAATTATAAACTACAACAAGGCTGTTGGTAAAGGCATTTTAAAAGTTATGAACAAAATTGGAATCTCTACCCTGAATTCCTATCGTGGTTCTCAGCTTTTTGAATGTATAGGACTTAATACAAAGGTTGTAGACAAATATTTCCCTAATACCCCAACAAGAATAGAAGGTATTGGCCTTTATGAGATTGAAAAGGAAATAGCGAAAAGACACAGAAACGCATTCTATAATGACAAAATAGAAGCTAATTTAGATTTAGAAATAGGAGGCGAATATAGGTGGAGAAGAAATGGAGAAAAACATATGTTTAATCCAGAAAGTGTTGCCAAACTACAAAAAGCAGTTCGCAATAACGAACCATCTACGTACAAAGAATACTCACAACTTGTAAACGAGCAATCTAAGAATTTAATGACCATAAGGGGATTATTTGAATTCTCTAACTATGATCCAATTCCATTAGAAGAAGTAGAACCTTGGACAGAGATTGTTAAGCGTTTTAAAACGGGAGCAATGTCTTACGGTAGTATAAGTAAGGAAGCTCATGAAAACCTTGCCATTGCCATGAACCGTATTGGGGGCAAGAGTAACTCTGGTGAAGGTGGAGAAGACGAAAACCGCTTTTATAAAAGTCCGTCTGGAGACTGGCGTAATAGTGCCATAAAACAGGTTGCATCTGGTAGGTTTGGTGTTACTTCAAACTACTTAACCAATGCTAGCGAAATTCAAATTAAAATGGCTCAAGGTGCTAAACCTGGTGAAGGTGGCCAATTACCAGGCCCTAAGGTAAACCCTTCTATTGCCAAAACCAGAAATTCTACCCCTTATGTTGGTCTAATTTCACCACCACCCCATCACGATATTTATTCTATTGAAGATTTATCCCAATTAATCTATGACCTTAAGTCAGCCAATAGAGAAGCTAGGGTTAATGTAAAGCTGGTTTCAGAAGTTGGTGTTGGTACCGTAGCTGCGGGTGTAGCTAAGGCAAAGGCAGATGTTGTGCTGATTTCTGGTTTTGATGGTGGTACAGGAGCCTCGCCTTTAACCTCTTTGAAACATGCAGGCCTTCCTTGGGAATTGGGTATTGCGGAAGCCCAACAAACTTTAGTGCTAAATGATTTAAGAAACAGGATAGTTTTAGAATGCGATGGGCAGCTTAAAACGGGTAGAGATGTGGCAATTGCCTGTTTACTGGGTGCAGAAGAATTTGGTTTTGCAACCGCCCCACTAGTAGCTTCAGGCTGTGTAATGATGCGTGTTTGTCATCTAAACACTTGTCCTGTAGGTATAGCTACACAAAATCCTGAACTTAGGAAAAAATTCAAGGGTAAACCAGAACACGTGGTTAATTACATGTATTTTGTTGCCCAAGAATTAAGGGAAATAATGGCAAAACTTGGCTTTAGAACCGTTAATGAAATGGTAGGACAAGTACAAAAACTTGATAGAAAAAAAGTTATTGCCCATTACAAGGCCGCTGGTATAGATTTGTCCCCAATACTTTATCAAGTAGATGTGGCAAAAGGCACACCTTTATACAATACAGAAAAACAGGTACACGATATAAAAGATAGCATAGAGTTTGAAATTATTGCCAAAGCCCATCCGGCACTGTTCCGTAAAGAAAAAACGGTTTTGGAGTTTCCTATTTGTAATACGGATAGAGCCGTTGGCGCAATTACCAGCAACGAAATCTCTAAAATATATGGGGCCGAAGGGTTACCAGAAAATACCTTAAAATTAAATTTCACCGGCTCTGCCGGGCAAAGTTTTGGTGCGTTTGCCACAAAAGGCCTTACTATGGTCGTAAATGGAAACACTAACGATTACTTAGGTAAAGGGTTATCCGGTGCTAAACTGGTCATTAAAGTTCCTGATGCGGCAACTATAACTCCAGAAGAAAATGTAATTACAGGAAATGTTACACTTTACGGTGCAACTAGCGGTGAGGCATACATAAATGGAAAGGCAGGAGAACGTTTCTGCGTTAGAAATTCAGGAGCTAAAGCGGTTGTAGAAGGTATTGGAGACCATGGTTGTGAATACATGACAGGCGGAACTGCGGTTATTTTAGGTGATGTGGGTAGAAATTTTGGAGCAGGTATGAGTGGAGGTATTGCTTACGTCTATGACCCAAAAAACACGTTTAAAGCTAAATGTCAGAATGATGCATTGAATTTGCTGGCCGTAGAAGAGGACAATGATATCAAGGAACTTAAACAGCTTATAGAAAACCATTATAATGCCACATTAAGCCCATTAGCACAAAGAATCCTAGAGCGTTGGGAAGAGAACCTAGCAAAATTTGTAAAAGTATTCCCAGAAGAATATAGACAGGCATTAATCAGATTAGAGAACGAAAAATTGGAAACCATTTAATTAACAACATGGGAAAAACTACAGGATTTATGGAATATAAGCGTCAAAACGAAGCTTATGTTCCTGTTGAAGAAAGAATTAAAAATTATAACGAGTTTACCCAACCCCTTAAAGAGGAAGAAATTAAAGATCAAGGGGCTCGTTGTATGGATTGTGGTATACCATTTTGTCATAGTGGTTGCCCGCTTGGGAACCTAATTCCAGATTTTAATGATGCCGTGTATAGAGGCAAATGGGAAAAAGCGGCGCAGATTTTACATTCTACCAATAATTTCCCGGAATTTACAGGCCGCTTATGCCCAGCTCCGTGCGAAGAGGCTTGTGTACTTGGCATTAATGAAGACCCTGTTTCTATAGAGAACATCGAGAAAAACATTGTAGAAAAGGCTTTTAAAAATGGATGGATAAAGCCCTTAATTCCTTTCACAAGAACAGATAAAACTGTAGCCGTTATTGGCTCCGGACCTGCAGGTTTAGCGGCTGCGCAACAACTTAACCGCGCAGGGCACACAGTTACTGTTTTTGAAAGGGACGAAAAACCAGGAGGTCTATTACGATATGGAATTCCAGATTTTAAAATGGAAAAAAATGTAATAGATAGGCGCTTAGAAGTATTGAAACAAGAGGGCATCCTATTTAAAACTGGAGTACATGTTGGTATTGACATTAAAGCCGAAGAATTACAAGAACAGTTTGATGCCGTTGTACTGTGCGGAGGTGCAACTGTTAGAAGAAATTTACCTATTCCCGGTTCAGATTTAAAAGGTGTTGTTCAAGCAATGGATTTTCTACCTCAAAATAATAGAAGGGTAGACGGTGTTACCGATTTTGTAGAAGAAATATTGGCTACAAATAAAGATGTTATTGTTATTGGAGGTGGGGACACAGGCTCTGATTGCATTGGTACATCTATTAGACATGGGGCTAATTCTGTTTCTAATTTTGAAATTATGCCAATGGCAACTGCAGAAAGACCAGTAAACCAACCATGGCCATTTTGGCCAATGAGGTTGAGAACAAGTACTTCTCATAAAGAAGGAGCAGAACGGTTTTTTAGTATTTCTACCAAAAAATTCATTGGAGATAATAACGGTAATCTTACCGGATTAATTACCACGGAAGTAGAATGGGAATTTAAACCAGGACAAAGACCAATATTAAAAGAAGTAGAGGGTACGGAAAAAGAATGGAAATGTGACTTAGCATTATTAGCACTAGGCTTCACGGGTTCAGAAACTACATTAGCAGAACAGTTTGGCCTTAAAATGGATGCTAGAACCAATATTGAAGCTTCGGAAAATAATTACAAAACCAATATACCAGGTGTATTTGCTGCAGGAGACCAAAGAAGAGGACAGTCATTAATAGTCTGGGCTATTTCTGAAGGTAGACAGGCAGCACATCATGTAGACAAGTATTTAATGGGAACGTCACAACTCCCATTAAAAGGCCAAGGCGATTTACCAAGGGTTTAATCCAAAACCCAATTTGGATTAGCAAAAGGCAGGTAGTATTACCTGCCTTTTTATTATGTTTAGCTATACTAATTAAATTATCACAATTCAATAAAATACACGCTAAGCTATTATTTCGTTGAAGTAAAATGTATGCAGTAGTTAAAAGGCAGACTTTATCATCTGCCTTTTTATTCGCCTTAATTAGTCAATTCAAGGCATAAAAAAACCCCTTTACGTTTTGTAAAGGGGTTTGAAGGAGGCGGCGACCTACTCTCCCACCTGGTGTGGCAGTACC
>NZ_JBSWXQ010000011.1:0-52252 GCF_056160685.1 Croceivirga sp. ABH4_376
TTTTTCTGGTGCTTGGGCCGATTTGACAGGTGTTCCGGCCAACTTAGACTTGGACGCTACAGATGACTTTTCTGGAGACTTTGGAGACCTGACCAACATTCCTGTTGGACTTGCCGATGGTGACGATGATACCACCTACTCCGCTGGAGCGGGAATTACCATTACAGGTACAACCATTGCAGCAGATAATTCTACCATTGCGCCTGCATGGGCTAATATTACTGGTATTCCAGCCAACTTAGATTTGGACAGTACTGATGACTTTTCTGGGGCGTGGGCCGATTTGACTGGCGTTCCAGCCAACTTAGATTTGGACAGTACCGATGATTTTTCTGGTGCTTGGGCCGATTTGACAGGTGTTCCGGCCAACTTAGACTTGGACGCTACAGATGACTTTTCTGGAGACTTTGGAGACCTGGCCAACATCCCTGTTGGTCTAGCCGATGGTGATGATGATACCACCTACTCCGCTGGAGCGGGCTTAAGCTTAACGGGAACCGCATTTACAGTGGACAACAGCACTATTGCACCGGTTTGGAGCAACATTACTGGTCTACCGGCTAATCTGGATACCGACTCCTCCGATGATTTTTCTGGTGCTTGGGCTGATTTGACAGGTGTTCCGGCCAACTTAGATTTAGATAGTACTGATGATTTCTCAGGTGACTTTGGTGACTTGACCAACATCCCTGCTGGTCTTACCGATGGTGATGACGATACTACATACTCTGCTGGAGCGGGAATTACCATTACAGGCACAACGATTGCCACGGATAATTCTACCATTGCGCCTGCATGGGCTAATATTACTGGCATTCCAGCCAACTTAGATTTGGACAGTACTGATGATTTCTCGGGTGACTTTGGAGACTTAACCAATGTTCCTGCTGGTCTAGCCGATGGTGATGACGATACCACTTACTCGGCTGGAGCGGGCTTAAGCTTAACGGGAACCGCATTTGCAGTGGACAATAGCACTATTGCACCGGTTTGGAGCAACATTACTGGTTTACCGACTAATTTGGATACCGACTCCACCGATGACTTTTCTGGAGCATGGGCTGATTTGACAGGTGTTCCGGCTAACTTAGATTTGGATAGCACCGATGATTTCTCGGGTGACTTTGGAGACTTAACCAATGTTCCTGCTGGTCTAGCCGATGGTGATGACGATACTACCTACTCCGCTGGAGCGGGAATTACAATTACAGGAACAACCATCGCTACGGATAATTCTACCATTGCGCCTGCATGGGCAAACATAACAGGAATTCCGGCCAATCTAGATACCGATGCCACCGATGATTTTTCTGGAGCATGGAGTGATTTGACAGGTGTTCCGGCCAACTTAGACGTGGACGCTACAGATGATTTCTCAGGTGACTTTGGTGACTTGGCCAACATTCCTGCTGGTCTTGCCGATGGTGATGATGATACCACCTATTCCGCCGGAGCGGGAATTACCATTACAGGTACAACCATCGCTACGGATAATTCTACAATTGCGCCTGCATGGGCAAATATTACTGGCATCCCAACTAATTTGGATACCGATGCTACCGATGACTTTTCTGGTGCGTGGGCCGATTTGACAGGTATTCCAGCCAACTTAGATTTGGACAGTACCGATGACTTTTCTGGTGATTTTGGTGACTTGGCCAACATCCCTGTGGGACTTGCTGATGGAGATGACGATACCACTTACTCCGCTGGAGCGGGAATTACCATTACAGGAACAACCATCGCAGCAGATAATTCCACCATTGCGCCTGCATGGGCAAACATAACAGGAATTCCGGCCAATCTAGATACCGATGCCACCGATGATTTTTCTGGAGCATGGAGTGATTTGACAGGTGTTCCGGCCAACTTAGACGTGGACGCTACAGATGATTTCTCAGGTGACTTTGGTGACTTGGCCAACATTCCTGCTGGTCTTGCCGATGGTGATGATGATACCACCTATTCCGCCGGAGCGGGAATTACCATTACAGGTACAACCATCGCTACGGATAATTCTACAATTGCGCCTGCATGGGCAAATATTACTGGCATCCCAACTAATTTGGATACCGATGCTACCGATGACTTTTCTGGTGCGTGGGCCGATTTGACAGGTATTCCAGCCAACTTAGATTTGGACAGTACCGATGACTTTTCTGGTGCTTGGGCCGACTTGACAGGGGTTCCTGCTAACTTAGACTTGGATTCTACAGATGACTTTTCTGGGGCGTGGGCTGATTTGACTGGCGTTCCAGCCAACTTAGATTTGGACAGTACTGATGATTTCTCAGGTGATTTTGGTGATTTGGCCAATATTCCTCTTGGTCTAGCCGATGGTGACGATGATACCACCTACTCTGCTGGAGCGGGAATTACCATTACGGGAACAACTATTGCGACGGATAATTCAACTTTAGCCAACCTTGCCAATGCAAACTTAACTTTACCGGCTGCTGTTGTACGAACCGTGAATCAAAATGGAAGCGATATTGCTTTTACCGGAACTGGAAATATAGGCATCGGAGACGGGGCAAATCCCCCAACAAGTAAATTAGATGTTGCTGGCGAAATAAAGGCAGAAGGCATAAATATTAGTGGGGCACTGGCAACACCAATAGACGTTACCACCGGAAATTTAACTTTAGACGAAACCCACCACACTATAATCATTGGAGGTAACCATACCATTACCCTTCCCGCCGCTTCTAGCTGCAAGGGTAGAATGTATATTATAAAAAACCCAACTGCCTTAGCCGTAAGCATAAGTCTTTATAAAAATCTTTTAGGAGTAGATATTACACTTGTTCCCTTACAGAAAGTAATTTGGATTCAGAGTGATGGAACTAATTGGCAACTTATAAGTCAGATATAATGAGAACTATTCTTTTAATATTCTTGTTAGGCCTTTATTCAATCAGCGCTCAAGAAGTGCTAAGGCATGATGGTGGCTTACAACTTTTTGAAGAAGCTCAAATTGGTATATTTTCAAATCTTGATAATAATGCCACTTTAGAGCTTAACCAAGGGCTAATTGGTTTTTATGGAAACAACAATCAGACAATCAACGGTTCGTTACCCGTAGATTTTTATGATATGGAAGTTTTCAATCCAGATGGCATTACTTTAAATACATTGTCAACAATTGAAAACAATTTAAATTTTGTTTCTGGAAATATTAATTCAATTGGAACCATTGAGGCGCCTTTACTAACTTTTAATGAAAGTGCCTTTCATACTGGAGCTTCAGACCAATCCAAAGCTATTACTCCCATTCAAAGCCTAGCCAAGTCACAATTTGTACTGCCTTTGGGAACATCAGACTATTACCGGCCAATTGAAGTAGCTTTTTCAGAAACGAGCTTTGATTTAAAAAGTATGTACAAATGGGTTGAAAACGACGATTCTTTTCAGTCTAATTATTCAATAAATCAGAAAGAATCATCCATCAGAACAATAGAAAACCAAGAAATATGGGAAATAGAAAATGCAATGGGTGCATTACAAGTAACATTGCATTGGGATAACAGAACAACTTCTAGCGAGACCATTGAAGATATTGATAATATAATAGTTGTAGGATGGCATCGAGTGGAGCAAGAATGGCATTATTTAGGCAAATCGGGAACCACCGGCACTATGGAAAATGGCACAATAACTTCCTATATATTTGATGGCCCGGATTATACGGCTGTAACTTTTGGCACTATTGCCAATTCAAACCCTAAATTTGAAATTAGCAGTCAATTAATTAGTCCTAACGGAGATGGAATTCATGATGCGCTAACTTTTGAAAACATTGATGAAATGCCCAACAATATTTTAGAAGTATACAATAGATATGGCATTTTGGTCTACAAAATAAAAAATTACACTTCGGACTTTGTTGGGTATGCCAATGTGGAGAACGCCATAACCCGTTCTAAAGGTTTGGCCTCTGGAATTTATTATTATATACTAACCAATAAGGATGATGGAGAAATGTATCAAGGGTTTTTCTATCTAACTCCTATCAATAATTAAAGTTAATTAGCTAAAATATTATCAAAGCATTTAACGTTATTGCTATACCTTCACCGTAAACAAACGATTAATGCAGAGAAGAAGCTTTATAAAACGTAGTTCTATGGCCGGCATGGCACTTACAACCCTACCGACCTTTTTTAACAAACAAGATACGTTTTACACAACAAAAGAGCTTTTAGGACAAGCAGATATAGAATTGTTTGGAAAAGGCATTAACCTCCGCAAAGAGGCGCACGATGCTTTTGTTTTAATGAAAAAGGCAGCCTACCAAGATGGGTTCGATTTAAAGACGGTCTCTAGCTATCGTAGTTATGACCGGCAAAAGGCCATTTGGGAACGCAAGTACATCAAATACACCCAACAAGGCATGAAACCTTTAGATGCCATGGCAAAGATCATAGAATATTCTACAATACCTGGTACCAGTAGGCACCATTGGGGTACGGATATGGATATTATAGATGGCTATGCAAAAGTAACCGGCGATGTTTTGGTTCCTTCCAAATTTGAAGCTGGCGGCCCATTTGAAAAATTTAAATTGTGGTTAGATGAACATGCTCAAAGCTTTGGCTTTCATCTGGTTTATACGGATAGTTATTTTAGAAAAGGTTTTAAATACGAACCTTGGCATTATAGCTACGCTCCCTTATCCAAACCCATGTTAAAGCAATACCGAAAATTAAATATACTAAAGTTACTCTCACAAGCCGAAATGGAAGGCTCCGAGCATTTTACCAGAGGTTTTTTAATGGAATACATACACAATAATATTTTGGATATTAACCCCGATTTGTTGTAACCTGCTTTTTTGTAACTTTCCTTCGCTAAACATTAACATTATGAGAGGTAGAGGAAATTGGAAAATCCGAATCTTAATCGGTCTGGCTATTGTAGCCTTTGCATACTTTAACAAATGCAGTAACACAGAAACCAATCCGTATACGGGTAGGGAACAACACATAACCATGGAACCGGAGCAAGAAATTGCCATTGGTCTGCAAAGTGCTCCCGAAATGGCACAGCAACATGGTGGTTTGTATCCAGATGAGCAATTACAAGCCTTTGTAGATGCCGTGGGCAATAAACTGGTTAGAAACAGCATAGCCAAGGACACACCTTATAAATACGATTTTCATTTGTTGGCAGATGACCAAACCATAAATGCATTTGCACTACCTGGTGGCCAATGTTTTATAACCTATGCTTTGTTTAAGCAATTGAACGAAGCACAATTGGCCGGTGTTATGGGGCATGAAATTGGTCATGTTATTGGTAGGCATTCTGCCGAACGTATTGCGGAGAGCCAATATTGGCAGAATATTGCCATGGGTGCCTCTGTTGGTGCAGATGCAGGTAGCATTGTTGGGGCTATTGGCCAAAATACCTTGTTAAAAAATGGTCGTGGAGATGAATTGGAAAGTGATGATTTAGGCGTTTTGTTAATGATTAAATCTGGATACGATCCATATGAAATGATTGAAGTAATGAAAATTTTAAAGCAAGCTGCCGGTCCTAACCGAGTTCCTGAATTTCAAAGCACCCACCCAGACCCTGCTAACAGAATAGAAAAAATAAAAGAAAGTATTAAAAAATACCAAGGCGCTTAAACAAACGTGACCAACGTCGTTTTTAATAAAATATTATGGTTACAATCGAAGAAAAGTAACATTTCACCGATCATTTGATTTGTTCTATCGAAAATGCGTATCTTTATGTGACCAAATCTTATCGACAGTGACTTAGCCCCTTGTAGCTCAACTAAAAAAAACTACAACATGGGGACACTATTAGACTTTAAAAACGTATACTTCAGGGCATTTGAGAACTGCAAGCCAGAATTTTTGGTAGTGCTTTTAAAAGCATATTCCATATTCTGCGCAGGAATGATTTTTGTTGCAATGTACGCATTCATGTACAGGGCAATAACCGGTTTTAGATTTTAACACGCACATTTCCTTTTACGAGAACACTATAGGAAATAAAAAAACCCGTTGCTTGGCAACGGGTTTTATATTTTTTGATTTTATAAGCTTTTAAGAAGCATTATTCAAAATAGCAATAACCTTGGAGGCATTTGCCATTTCTGCATATTTTTTTACGGTAAACCCTTGATCACAACGCTTTTTAAGATTTGCGCCTTTTTTAATTAATAGTTTCAGAATTTCTGGTCTGTTGTATCGTGCCGCATAATGTAAGGGCGTTTTACCTAAATATTTCTTATCTAAATTTTCCCCTGCATCTATCATTTCTTGAACCCTATTGATATCGCCTTTTATTATCGCTTTACAAAAAGATGCTGCTGCAGCGGAATGTAACGTTACACCTTCAACATTTTTAGAATTTTCGTTTGCGATTGCTGATGGAACTGTGCATAAAAATGCCATGGCCATCCCTAGAGATAGAACTGTTTTTTTCATGATGTTTGTTTTTTATTGATGAATTAATTGATATAACAAAGAGACGGTATAAATCAGTAATTGTTACCGGATTAACAGTTATATAACTAAACTTTAACAAGTTGGCAATTTTAGCACTAGATTATTGTAAATAATGTAGTTAGGAAATACAAGCAATTCCTAGCACTTATAAATACAATGCCCTATTTTTGAAACTCAATTTTTTTTAGACATGAACAACAAAGCAATCTTGATGATATTAGATGGCTGGGGAAAGTCTCCAGACCCTAAAGTTTCTGCAATAGATAAAGCCAATACACCCTTTATTGATTCCCTGTATACCAAATATGCAAACGCTAATCTATTAACAGATGGTACGAACGTTGGTTTACCAGAAGGACAAATGGGGAATAGTGAAGTAGGCCACATGAACCTTGGTGCGGGTAGAATAGTTTATCAAGATTTGGCTAAAATCAATAAAGCGGTAGCAGAGAATACCCTAAAAGACGAGGTTGTCTTACAGGATGCTTTTGCGTATGCTAAAGAAAACAATAAGAAAGTACATTTTTTAGGCTTGTTAAGTGATGGTGGCGTTCATAGTCACATCAATCATTTGAAAGCCTTAGTAACTGCAGCAAATAACGCTGGGGTATCAAAGTCCTATATACATGCCTTTACAGACGGTAGGGATGTAGACCCAAAAAGTGGTAAAGCATTCTTGGAAGACCTTACGTCTTTTATACAAGATAAAAATAGCGCGATTGCTACAGTTGTAGGTCGTTATTTTGCAATGGACCGTGACAAAAGATGGGAACGTGTTAAGAAGGCTTATGACGCATTAGTTAAAGGTATTGGTACCACTTCAGGTGCTATTGGCACTGCCATGCAGCAGTCTTATGACAACAATGTTACCGATGAATTTATAGAGCCCATAATTCTAGATAAGAATGGTTTGGTAGAAAAGGACGACGTAATTATCTTCTTCAATTTTAGAACAGATAGGGGAAGGGAATTGACTATGGCACTGAACCAGCAAGATTTTCCTGAGCAAGACATGCACAAATTAGACCTGTATTACGTTACGCTTACCAATTATGACGAATCTTTTAAGGGCGTTAAAGTTGTTTATGATAAAGACAACATAAAGGACACCCTTGGAGAAACCTTGGCAAACGCGGGTAAAAAGCAAATTAGAATAGCAGAAACCGAGAAATACCCGCATGTTACCTTTTTCTTTAATGGTGGCAGGGAAGAACCTTTTGAGGGCGAAGAACGCATTTTGTGTCCGTCCCCTAAAGTGGCTACCTATGATTTACAACCAGAAATGAGCGCATACGACATTAGAGACGCCATTATACCGGAATTAAAAAAGGGAGAAGCAGATTTTGTATGTTTAAACTTTGCCAACCCAGATATGGTAGGGCATACCGGAGTTATGGAAGCTGCCGTTAAAGCCTGTGAATCCGTAGACGACTGTGCAAGGGATGTTATTACCGCAGCTCTAGAAAATGGGTATAGCACCTTAGTTATTGCAGACCATGGTAATTGTGACACCATGATTAATCCAGACGGAAGCCCAAACACGGCGCACACAACCAACCCTGTGCCGTTAATTTTGGTAGATCCAGATAGAAAATCTATTAAAGACGGAGTACTTGGAGACTTGGCGCCTACAATTTTAAAAATAATTGGTGTGGAGCAACCTGCTGCCATGACACAAAAACCATTAATTTAAAATGAGATTACTTAGTAGCCTTCTATTTTTAGGGATTACATTGTTTGGTTATAGTCAAGAATTAAAGTCGCCAAATGGCGACTTTAAATTTGTTTTTGAACTTGTGGATGGTGTTCCTACCTATGAACTATATCTGGAAAATCAGCACATAATCAAAAAAAGCAAATTAGGTTTTGAGCTAAAAGACCAAGAAGCGCTTTTAGAAAATTTTGAACAAATAGCCGTTGAAACAGCTACTGAAGATAGTAGTTGGGAACCGGTTTGGGGCGAACAAAAATCGATTAGAAATCATTATAACGAAATGTTGGTGGCTCTTAACCAAACTACCACCAACCGTAAAATGAATATCCGGTTTAGGTTGTTCGATGATGGATTAGGTTTCCGATATGAATTTCCTGCTCAAGATAATCTTACCTACTTTGTAATTAAAGAAGAGAAGACCCAATTTGCTATGACCGGAGACCATACCGCATTTTGGATTCCGGGAGATTATGATACACAAGAGTATGATTATACCACCTCCAAACTATCTGAAATTCCTAGTTTAATGCAAACGGCAATTACACCAAATGCCTCTCAGTCTCCATTTTCCGTACCGGGTGTTCAAACTGCGCTAATGCTTAAAACGGCCAATGGCGTTTACATTAATTTACACGAAGCGGCCTTGGTAGAATACCCTTGTATGCATTTACAATTAAATGTGGATGATTATATATTCGAATCGCATTTAACTCCTGATGCCCTAGGCAACAAAGGCTACATGCAAGCGCCAAGAAATACACCATGGCGAACAGTGATAGCCAGCAAAAATGCAGGAGACATTCTATTATCCAACATCACCCTAAATCTTAACGAACCTTCTAAATACACAGATACATCATGGATTAAACCCGTAAAATATATTGGTGTTTGGTGGGAAATGATTACCGGAAAAAGTTCTTGGGCATATACGGATATTCCAAGTGTAAAATTAGGAGAGACGGACTTTACTGCTTTACCGCCCAATGGCAAACATGCCGCAAACACAAAAAAAGTAAAAGAATATATTGATTTTGCCGCTAAACATGGATTTGAGCAGGTATTGGTAGAAGGTTGGAACCAAGGTTGGGAAGATTGGTTTGGCAAATCAAAAGATTTCGTCTTTGATTTTTTAACTCCTTATCCAGATTTTGATATTGTTGCGTTAAGAGAATATGGAAAAAGCAAAGGGGTACGATTAATGATGCACCATGAAACCTCAGGTTCCGTAAGAAATTATGAACGCTTTATGGATAAAGCCTACCAATTTATGGAAGACAATAATTATAATGCGGTCAAAAGTGGTTATGTAGGAGACATTATACCAAGAGGGGAGCATCATTATGGCCAATGGATGGTTAACCATTACCTATACGCTGTTGAAAAGGCCGCGGAGCATAAAATTATGGTTAATGCCCACGAGGCCGTTAGACCTACTGGTTTAAGTAGAACTTACCCCAACCTAATTGGGAATGAATCTGCCCGTGGAACAGAGTATGAAGCATTCGGGGGCAATAAACCAGACCATACCACTATCTTGCCCTTTACACGTTTAGTAGGTGGCCCAATGGATTATACCCCTGGTATTTTTGAGCCAGATGTAAGCCAATACAATCCCAATAATAATTCTTGGGTAAATACCACTATTGCTAGGCAATTGGCCCTATATGTTACCATGTACAGTCCATTACAAATGGCAGCAGATTTACCAGAAACATATAACAAACATTTGGATGCCTTTCAATTTATAAAAGATGTGGCATTAGATTGGGACAAGACTTTGGTTCTAGAAGCAGAACCAAGTGATTTTATTACCTATGCGAGAAAAGAAAAAGGAAGCAACAATTGGTTTGTTGGTCGTACAAATGATGAAGAAGCACGCACATCTTCAATCAACTTTAATTTTTTAGATACGGACAAAACCTATGTTGCTACTCTTTACAGTGATGCAAAAGATGCGCATTATAAAAAGAATCCCAAGGCCTATAACATTACAAAATTTAGGGTCACGCATAAATCGAAATTACAACAAACCTGTGCACCAGGAGGGGGTTATGCAATTAGTATTATTGAAGCAACACAGAAGCAAGACATAAAAGGATTAAAGCGATTGTAATTGCAGATTTGCCTTGATTGAAAAATGCATTAAACCGTGTATCTTTGCGGCTATGGTTAAAATTAAGACAGCAGAAGAAATTGAAATAATGCGCGAAAGTGCATTAGTGGTATCCAAAACGTTGGGTATGTTGGCTTCAGAAATTAAGCCCGGTGCCAACCCGCTTAAATTGGATAAAATGGCAGAGGAATTTATTAGGGAACAAGGTGCCGAACCCGGTTTTCTAGGCATGTACGATTTCCCAAACACACTTAATTGGAGCCCAAATGCGCAGGTAGTTCACGGCATTCCGGATAATACAGAACTTAAAGATGGGGACATTATTTCCGTAGATTGTGGCGCTCTTAAAAATGGGTACTATGGCGATCATGCCTATACCTTTGAAGTTGGTGAAGTGGCACCTGATACCCGAAAATTACTAAAGATTACCAAGGAATCTTTATATGTTGGTATAAGCGAATTTAAAAACGGTAACCGCGTAGGAGACGTTGGCTATGCTATTCAAAAATACTGCGAAGACCAAGGTTACGGCGTGGTAAGGGAGTTGGTTGGCCATGGTTTGGGCACCAAATTACATGAAGATCCGCAGATGCCCAACTACGGTAAACGTGGTAGGGGCAAGAAATTTGCAGATGGTATGGTAGTTGCCATTGAACCTATGATTAATATGGGTACCAAACGTATTAAGCAATTAAAAGATGGCTGGACAATCTTGACCGCAGACGGCCAACCTAGTGCTCATTTTGAGCACAATGTGGCGCTAATTGATGGAAAACCAGAATTGCTTTCTACATTTCAATACATTTATGATGCTTTAGGAATACAATCCGATGAAGAAGCACCTTTTAGATCTGTAAACGTGTCATAAGTTGTTATCTCGGTTATTTAAATTTTTTTTGAATCTGATTCCAAGGCCTTGGCTTATTAAACTGAGCTATTACATTAGGCCTTTGGTTGCCCTAGGTCTTAAGGGCAAAAAATACACAGACCCCATAGATGGTAAGCGTTTTAGAAAATTTTTACCCTATGGGTACGAAAATCCAAGGGAAAACGTCCTATCGCCCTCTACCCTATCCTTGGAAAGACATCGCTTATTATGGCTATTTCTAAAAGAAAAAACGAATTTTTTTTCGGCTCCTCTTAAGGTGCTCCATTTTGCACCTGAACAAGCCTTTTATCATCGTTTTAAAAAATTAGAAAATATAACCTACATCACAACTGATTTGAATTCGCCTTTGGCAGATGTAAAAGCAGATATTTGCAATCTCCCGTTTGAAAATAATGAGTTCGATGTAATTCTTTGCAACCATGTTTTAGAGCATATTCCAGACGATAAAAAGGCGATGAACGAATTATACCGGGTAATGAAAAACGGTGGTTGGGGAATTTTTCAAATACCACAAGACCTTTCTAGACCTACAACTTTTGAAGATGACACCATTACAGACAAGAAAGAAAGGGCAAAAATTTTTGGACAATATGACCATGTTAGAATTTATGGCATAGATTATTTTTCCACACTTGAATCTGTAGGATTCCAAGTTAACCCTGTTGACTTTACCGCTGAATTGGAAGAAGAACTTATAGATCGCTACAGGCTAGCTAAAGGAGAAATAATACCTTTTGTTCGTAAACCCTAAAAACCAATTATTTATCGATTACAGCCTTTGCAAAACCTGTGGTCATAAATTCTTGAGTTTTCCCTTCTTCGTCTAGATAAATAATATAAGCTTCCAATTCTGAATCCTTTAAAAAAGCTTTAGTTTCTTCTAGCTCCATTACCATAAAGGCTGTTGCAAAGGCGTCTGCCGTGGCACAATCTTTAGCTAAGACAGAGGTTGCTAGAATAGCACTATTTTTAGGATAACCTGTTTTAGGATCTAAGGTGTGTACATATTTTTCACCCGTCTTTTCATCAATCCAGAATTTTCTATAATTACCAGAAGATGCCATAGCCTTATCTTTTAGGTATACCGCCTTTTTTATTACCCGAACCTCCAAGCTTTGCGGGTCATCAATTCCAATGGCCCAATTCCTGTTCGTAAGTTTATTATTTCCTTTGGCTAATACCTCACCTCCTACTTCAATTAAATAATTAGCAATACCATGGTTATCCAATACTACTCCTAAACGATCAATAGTATACCCTTTGGCAATACTGTTAAAATCAAACGCAATACCATTTATATGCTTTGATATAGTGCCATCACTATTTAAAGTAACCTTATCAAAGCCAACATAATTTTTAAGACTATCTACCCTTATGCTGTCCATTTTCAACTGTTCTCCGGGACCAAAACCCCATGCATTGGCCAATACTCCCACAGTAGGATCAAAAGCCCCATCGGTAGCTTCAAAAACTTGTTTGCTCAACTTAAAAACATCACGGAACATATGATCCACTACCAATGTACTATCGTCCGCCTGATTAATCTTAGAAATATCAGAATCCGATTGATACGTAGACATGGACTTATTTATAACCAAGAAAACGGAGTCTATTTCTTTGCTCAAATCCATTTCTTCTTGAGATAGGTATGTTATGGCATAAGTGGTGCCCAAAGCACCGCCATTGGTTACATTTCTTACCCACTTATCTTTTGGAGTACAAAAGGTAAATAACAAACCTAATACTGCTAACCCAAAATATTTTTTCATTCGATTTCAATTAATCCCTGATATTCTACAATATATTCTTCATTTAACAACAGCGGATAATCCGCGCCCCGTGCACTAGCAAAACCCACACCCGCATAGTATGTCTTTGCTTCAAACTTTACGGCATGATCTTTAACTTTATGTACCATTTCTTGTTCGTAGAGACTTGGATTATCCG
The DNA here is from genome assembly GCF_056160685.1 of Croceivirga sp. ABH4_376. Classification (NCBI taxonomy): domain Bacteria; kingdom Pseudomonadati; phylum Bacteroidota; class Flavobacteriia; order Flavobacteriales; family Flavobacteriaceae; genus Croceivirga; species Croceivirga sp. ABH4_376. Next base: position 13,128 of record NZ_JBSWXQ010000011.1, read on the forward strand.
GTAGCAGTGTGTGCCGAACTATGATAAAATGTAGGTTCTTATTTTTTAAACATACAAATTGCGGATTCTTTTTTGGTTTACTATTTATAGCCATAAATTCAAAACCATCTTTTTCTAGCTGCTTACCAACCCAATTCATGGCCATATTATGTAATTCTTGCTCCGTTAATGCTCTACTCATACTACAATAAATTTAGAAATAAAAAAACCGATGCCAGCGCATCGGTTTTTACATATTCTATTCCTCTGTGCTGTACAGGAAGAGGATCATCTTCTAATTATCCACCAAAATCATCAAAACGGATGTTTTCATCTGGGATACCAAAATCCTCACCCATTTTTTGTACCGCTTTATTCATTAATGGTGGACCACAGAAATACAATTCTATATCCTCAGGAGCTTCATGATGGTTTAAGTAATTATCTATTACACAGTTGTGGATAAACCCAACAAAACCATCTCCTTCTTCGTCATTAATATCCTTTTTAACCTTCCAGTTATCCTCTTCTAATGGTTCTGAAAGTGCCAAATAGAATTTAAAGTTAGGGAATTCCTTTTCTAAAGCTCTAAAATGCTCTAGGTAGAATAATTCTCTTTTAGATCTACCACCGTACCAATAAGTAACCTTTCTGTTGGTTTTTAAGGTTTTGAACAAGTGGTATAAGTGTGATCGCATGGGTGCCATACCTGCACCTCCACCAACGTATAACATTTCCGCATCTGATTCGTTGATGAAGAACTCACCGAACGGACCAGAAATAGTTACAGGGTCTCCTGGTTTTAAGTTAAAGATGTATGACGATGCAACACCTGGGTTTACATCCATCCATCCGTTCTTAGAACGATCCCATGGTGGGGTAGCAATACGTACATTAAGCATGATTTCTCTACCTTCTGCAGGATAAGAAGCCATAGAGTAAGCACGCTCTACCAATTCTGGGTTCTTCATGGTCAATGGCCATAAATTAAACTTATCCCATTCTGCTTGGAACTTATCTGGGGTTTCGTGCTCTTCTGGGTGTGCGGTAATATCCATATCTGCATATTTTACCTCACAAGGTGGCACCTCAATTTGAATATACCCACCAGCCTTATAGTTCATTTCCTCAGGAATTTCTACAACAAATTCCTTAATAAAAGAGGCAACATTATAGTTACGAACTACTTTAGCATCCCATTTTTTGATACCAAAAACTTCTTCTGGAATGGTAATTTCCATGTCTTGCTTAACCTTTACTTGGCAAGCTAAACGTGCACCATGGTTTAATTCTTTTTTAGAGAAGTGCGGTGTTTCTGTTGGTAAAGCCTCGCCACCTCCAGATAACACATGGCATTCACATTGAATACAAGTACCACCACCTCCACAGGCAGATGGCAAAAAGATTTTCTTATTACCTAAAGTTGATAACAAAGAACCTCCGGATTCAACTTCCAATTCTTTTTCTCCATTAATTTTGATGGTCACCGGACCAGATGGGGACAATTTTTCTTTTGTGAACAAGAGTAACGCTACCAAAATCAAGGTAAGCGCCAAAAATGCAATAACGGTAATTAAAATTGTACCTCCAGTTGTTGCTAATATCATGTCTACTTGTTTAAAACCTCGTTATAAGAAACTGCTTTATCATCCTCTGCAAGCTCCTTCTTTATATCTTTTTCTTCCTTCTGCTTTACTTCTGCAGTAGTAGGTGCGGATTCTTCTGGCGGTTCGTTATCTCCTGTTAACATACCACCAAAACTTTGGAATCCAATACCCATTAGGCCTGTAATAATAAAAGTAATACCAAGACCTCTTAATGGTGCAGGTACATTGCTATATCTTATTTTCTCACGTATAGCGGCAATAGCCAAAATAGCTAAGAACCATCCAATACCTGAACTAATACCATAATTAAAGGCTAATCCAATATTTGGAATATCTCTAGTTTGCATAAACAAAGAACCTCCTAAAATAGCACAGTTTACCGCAATCAATGGTAAGAAAATACCTAGTGAGTTATACAAAGATGGAGAGAACTTTTCTACTACAATCTCTACTAATTGTACCATTGTTGCAATGGTAGCAATGAATAAGATGAAAGATAAAAAACCTAAATTATAATCTGCATATTCTGGACCCAACCAAGCCAAAGCGCCGTCTCTTAATAAATACTGATCTAATAACCAGTTTAAGGGTACGGTAACACCTAATACAAAGATAACCGCGGCACCTAAACCAACAGCTGTACTAACCTTTTTAGAAACTGCTAAGTATGAACACATCCCCAAGAATACGGCGAATACCATATTATCTATAAAGATGGATTTGAAAAATAATTCTAAATGCTCTAACATAATACTATTCTTTTATGCTTCTTCTATTAAAGCTCTGTTTCTAGAGCGTTGTACCCAAATTATGATACCCACGACAATAAGTGCCGCCGGAGGTATAATCATAAAACCATTGTTTTCGTAACCTAAGGCATAAAGTCCGGTTTTTTCAATAGGATCGCCCAATACAGGATATCCAAACAACGTACCAGAACCTAAAAGTTCTCTAAAGAACCCTACGATTACTAAAATAATACCGTAACCCAAAGAGTTACCAATACCATCCAAGAAAGATCGCCAAGGTCCGTTCCCCAAAGCAAAAGCTTCAAAACGCCCCATGATGATACAGTTGGTAATAATTAACCCAACAAATACACTTAATGTTTTACTTAGTTCATATGCAAATGCCTTTAGCACTTGGTCTACTATAATTACCAAAGTTGCCACAACAATAAGCTGAACAATAATTCTAATCTTAGAAGGAATTACATTACGCATTAAAGAGATAACTACGTTACCTACCCCCAATACGAACATTACACTAATTGCCATTACTACGGAAGCCTTAAGCTCTGCCGTAATTGCCAATGCAGAACATATACCCAATACCTGTATGGTAATAGGATTATTATCTGCTAATGGGTCAGAAATAAGACTAGCATCCTTTTTTGAAAGTAGTGCCATAATATTATTTTAATGTAGTTAAATAAGGTTTGTATAAGGTTAACGCCTCTTTAATCATTGCAGAAACCCCATTACCCGTAATGGTAGCACCTGCCAAGGCATCTACTTGATTATCTTCTTTATCTTGGTTTAAAGGATCGTTATTACCTTTAGCAACCTCAATACCCGCTAAACGTGTTCCATCTTCAATGGATTCACCTTTAAAGTCGTCCATGAAGAAACGTAATTTAATGTTGGCCCCAAGACCAGGAGTTTCTCCTTTATGATCAAAATACACGCCTTGCACTATAAGGTTCTTATCTAAAGAAATATACCCCCAGATAGCATCCCAAAGACCTTTACCATACATAGGAATGATGTAGAATTCCTTACCATCTTTTTCTCCGATGAACAAGGGTAATTTTCCTTCACCTCCTTTTTTGATGATATCTAACTCCTTTTTCATTTCAATTAAATAAGCCTCTTGATCCTCAGTAGTTTTATCGCCTTCAAGGATAATTTGCTTTTTAATGTATTTTGAAAAGGTTTCTTCTACTTTATCCGTAGGAATAAAGGATACGTCTCCATCTCCTTCATTTTCGTTAACACCCATTGCATAAAGGATGTTTTGTTGCTTTTCAAAACGTTCGTTCTCATTAATTCTAGACCTTAACCCTGTAGATAAAAAAGCCAAGATAGAACCTACCACAACCACCATGATAACGGCGAATATAACGGTATACGAATTTTTGTCTGTATTCATTGCCATGACTAAACCGTTTCTGCTTTTAATTGTTCTGCTTCCTCCCCTACATTTGGTAGGATAGTAGCATTTTTCATTCTTTTTAATCGTCTCTTTACATTACCCTGAACCACATAATGGTCAATAGTTGGCGCAAAAACATTCATCAACAAAATTGCCAAGAATACACCTTCTGGGTAACCTGGATTAAAGACACGTATCATTACAGATATAAACCCGATTAAAAAGCCGTAAATCCACTTCCCTTTATTGGTTTGTGAGCCGGTTACAGGGTCTGTAGCCATATAAACAATACCAAAGGCCAAACCACCAACAATTAAATGTTGCCAGAAATCAAAGCTCATTAGACCATAAAACTTACTATACTCAGGTATCCATCCAAATTCTACAACACCATTAAAAATGAGTCCCATTGCCAAGGAACCTAGAACAGCACTTAACATGATTCTCCAACTAGCAATTTTGGTAAAAATCAAAAACAAGCCTCCTAATAAGATTAAGAACGTAGAAGTTTCGCCCACGGATCCAGGAATAAAACCAAAGAACATTTCACTTAAATCATATTTAGCATACATGCCCTCTGTATTACCTTGAGCCAAATACCCCAATACCGTTTCACCAGAAATGGCATCTGTAGAACCGGCCTGTGTAACACCTGCCTTAGCACCATGTACCCAAACCTTGTCCCCACTCATCCAAGTAGGATAAGCAAAGAATAAGAAAGCCCTAATAGTTAATGCCGGATTAAGAATGTTCATTCCCGTACCACCAAAAACTTCTTTGCCAATAACTACACCAAAGATTACCGCCACAGCTAACATCCAAAGTGGTGTATCTACAGGAACAATAAGCGGAACCAACATCCCAGTCACCAAATAGCCTTCTTCTACCTCGTGTCCTTTGATTACCGCAAAAATAAATTCAACAATCAGTCCTACCCCATAAGAAACAATAACCAGCGGTAAGATGGTGGTAACACCAAGAATAAAATTATCCCAATTAATAAAATGCTCAAATAATGAGAATTCCGCAGGAAAACCATTAATTGCTGAATAGTGCTGATAACCCGCATTGAAAATACCAAAAATTAAACATGGCACTAATGCCAAGATTACGGTATTCATGGTTCTTTTTAAATCGTCTACAGCCCTAATGTGACCACCAGAGTGCGTTGTCTCGTTTGGAGCGTATAAAAAAGTATGAAAGGCATTGAAGGCAGGCGCCATTTTTTTGCCTTGATACTTTAATTTTAACTCATGCATCTTTTCTTTTAAACCCATAACCTATCCAATTTCTTGATGTAATAAATCTAATCCTTCGCGTATTATTTGTTGGTGCGGTTGCTTAGAAATACAGATAAACTCTGTTAATGAGAAATCCTCCGGGGCTACCTCATAAAGACCAAGTTGCTCCATTTCATCTAAATCTTTTACCATACAAGCTTTTAGCAACTGTAGTGGATAAATGTCTAATGGAAAAACTTTCTCATATTTACCTGTAACCACAAAAGCCCTATGCTCCCCATTGGTATTGGTATCCAAATCATATTTCTTGTTTGGATTTAACCATGAGAAGGTTAATGCTCTTGTAGAAGAAATTTTATTGAAAACTGGCTTGTTCCAACCAAAGAACTCATAATCGTCCCCTTCTGGAATTGCCGTTACCGTATTGTTATAAAACCCTAGATAACCATCTGGACTCGTCTTGGCACCAGTAAGCACATCACCGTTTATAACCCTAAAATTATCGCCATTTACACCGCTAGCATACAAAAACGTAGATAGCTCGGCTCCAATCTTGGTAGTATAATATTTAGGTGTCTTTACAGATGAGCCTGCCAATGCAACGGTGCGCTCAGCATTAAACTTTCCTGTCAATAAAAACTCACCAATGATTGCCAAATCTTGCGGAGTAACGGTCCAAACCGTCTCTCCTTTATTAATAGGATCAATTTTATTAATCTGTGTACCCACCAAGCCTACAGGATGTGGACCAGAAACTTTATGCAAGGTAACACCCTCTAAAGAAGCAAATGGCGAAGTTGCAGCGTTACCTATTGATACATGAACCTTACCTGGCGTTAATAATTTCAACGCATGGATGGCAGCTTGCAACTCTTTCTCTTTTCCTTTTAGCGCATAATCAAAATCTGCAGCCAAAGGAGCAGAGTTGTATGCCGATATAAAAATTGCCTTAGGCACCCTATCCGGATTGGCGATAATGTCATAGGGACGCTGCTTTATAAAAGCCCAACAACCAGAACCCAACAACAATTCCCTAACAGCTTTCGCATCTGCGGTATTCAAATCCAGCTTATCGCTTTCTTTGTAAACCTGCTCTTTATCCGCAAGGATTTTTAACGTAAGGATACGCCTTCTTGCACCACGTACAATTTCTGCCAATTCTCCACTTACGGGAGAAACAAACAGCATATCCTCTCTGTTTTTGTTGTAGAATAAGGGTTCACCAGCTTTTATTTCAGCTCCCTCTTTAACTAACATTTTGGGAGTTATCCCATGGAAATCTTCTAAGTTCAGGGCGTAGACGTTACTGCTAACGGCTTTTGAAGTTGTTTGTTCCGCTGCCCCGACAAGGTTGATATCCAACCCTTTCTTGATTCGGATGTCTTTGGACATATGTTTTGAGACCTTTAAAAATCGGTCACAAAAATACTACTAAAAAGAACAATTCCGATAAAATTTAACCAGAAATTTGACCAGACATCGATTAGATATACCTAGGCACACTTTTTGTTTACCTTTACCCAAAATTATTGCTGTTTATGCGTGTTTTGATCAAACAATTAGCCCTATTTTTAGTAATCTTTAAAAGTTATGGCCAAGAACAGGTAGAGGTTAATCCGCCAGATTTTATAAAAAGTATTGTTTTTGTTGGCCCAACCCAAGAACAATTCCCAATAATACAGCTGGGAGAAAGTATAAATTTAACGTTTGACGACCTTACAGCAAGCGAACAAGATTACTATTACAAAATAATACATTGCGATTACGATTGGACCCCTTCCCAACTATTAAAATCACAATATTTGAACGGCGCGGATAACCAACGCATCATCAATTATGAAAATAGCTACAACACCTTACAACCCTACAGCAATTACACGTTAACTTTACCCAATGATGAAGTTTCCTTTAAGGTTAGCGGAAATTACATGCTAGAAATTTATAATAGTGCCGGCGACATACAATTTAGCAGGCGTTTTTTAATCTATGAAAACAAAGCAGCGGTAAGTGCCACGGTAAAAAGATCAAGGGATTTTAATTTTCTAAACACCAAACAAGTAATTCAATTTACCATTAACACTTCTAGCGTAAAAGTGGTAAACCCAAAAGAACAAATAAAAACAAGTATTGTTCAAAATTACCAATGGAATACTAGCATTAACAACCTAAAACCACAGTTTACCCTTGGCAACGAATTGGTATATAAATACGATCAAGAAGCATCATTTTATGGCGGCAACGAATATTTAAATTTTGACACAAAGGATTTACGCTCCCCTACATTTGCCATTTCTAGAATTGAATATACAGACGTCTATCATCATTACCTATTTGCCAACCAATTGAGAAGGGACCAAAAGTATACATATTTCCCTGACATAAATGGCGACTTTCAAATAAGGACCCTACAGGGCACTGATGTTTCTAGGGAAGCGGAGTACACTTTGGTTCACTTTAAACTCCCATATACCGCTGAACTAGGCCTTAACAATATTTATGTTACCGGTAAGTTTAACAATTACGACCTTACCGAAGAAAATAAAATGGCCTATAATGAAGAAACCGGTTATTATGAATTAGCCTATCCCTTTAAGCAAGGTTTTTACAATTATAAATATGTAATGGTAAAAGAAGATGGTAGCGTTGAGCCAAATTTCATTAGCGGTGATTTTCATTTTACGGAAAACAACTACTTAATATTGGTATATTTTAGAAATTTTGGAGATGTATATGATAGTTTAATAGGAATAGGCAATACAAACTCAGAAACTATAACCAATTAGTTATCTTTAGGGCACAAACCAACCTAAAAAATGAAACAAGGAAATTGGCCCGCCAATACTGGACGCTACCAATTAAAATACCGTGGTGTTAGCTGCTTAAATTGCGGGCATCCGTTAGATATTAGCGACAAATATTGCCCCAATTGCTCCCAAGCCAACAGCACCAAAAAATTGACACTAAAAGATTTTGTGAATGAATTTCTATCAAGTGTTATAAATTATGATTCCAAACTAGTACGCACCCTATATGTTATGCTCCTAAAACCAGGTAGCATTACTAAAGATTATATTGCCGGTAAAAGAATAGCCTACACCAATCCCTTTAGGTTTCTATTGAGCCTAGCATTTATCTACTTTATACTGGTTAACCTAAATAGTAATTATGATAGCTTTTTAGACCTTGATCTAGAAAACCAGATGAACATTGAAAACGGATTTAGTTTTGCGGATTCTGAAAAGTTCAAAAAATTAGATTCAATTCGCATTTCAGAGACAGAAGCCATTGCCACCACTATAACTGATTCTACAGACCAGTCTGAAATAGAAAAAATAAAAGGGCTGGAGCAACTAGACTCAATTACCAAAAATCTTGATAAAATAATTGAAAAGGAACGACTTTCTGATTCTATAATGGTCAGTAACCCCAAAAAGTATTATTCAGAATTACAAGCTAACGACCCAAGTTTTACGGATAAAATGGAGTTTTTTATGGCCATGATAAAAAGAGACTCCATAAAAAGTTTTAATCAGGCCAAAGAAAAATACAGTGTAAAAGACAATTGGAGCACCAAAATGGCCTTTAACGGATCCAGAAGTTTTTTGCGTGCTTTAGCAGAACCGGACTACTGGATAAACGATACCATTGGCAAGCTCCCATTTGTAATATTCTTCTTTATGCCCATATTTACGGTCTTTATAAAACTCGCTTACATCCGAAAAAATTATACCTATACCGATCATTTAATCTTTAGTTTCCATAACCAGTCCTTAATGTTTATCTTGCTCATCCTTAGCTGGCTAATAGATTGGATTTTTGGCACAAGCAGCATGTGGTTATTTATTCTTTTATTCTCCATATACCTGTTTCAGGCCATGAGAAAATTTTACAGCCAAGGAGTTCTTAAAACAATTATAAAGTACTTGTTTCTAAACACGGTATTTTTATTTTTAGCAACAATAAGCATTGTGCTTTTATTTACTGGAAGCGCTATTACATATTAAAGTATGATTACGCAAGTCACCAATGGTATTAAAATTTCTGTAGAAACTTCATTTGAAGGCACATTCTTTAAGAACTATAAAATGCATTACGCTTTTGGTTATACCATTTCTATCGAAAATCAAACCAATGCATCCGTTCAATTAATAACAAGACATTGGGATATTTTTGATGCACTTAAAGACTTAGAAACGGTAGACGGAGAAGGTGTTATAGGCAAAAAACCAGTAATCTTACCTGGCAAAACACATTCCTACAGTAGTGGCTGCTTACTAGCTTCACCTATAGGCGCCATGAAAGGTTTTTATACCTTAATAGAATTGGTATCTGGCGAAACCTTTGAGGCAGAAGTACCTACCTTTAAGTTTGCTGCTCCGTTCGCTATGAACTAATTAAGTTTATATTTCACAAACCATAACCCTTTTGCTACCTTTGTTGTAATCATAAATTCTAATTACAACAACTATGGGTAAAGGATTCTTTCAAGTTCCTACAGCTATAAACGAACCTGTAAAAAGCTATGCTCCGGGAAGTCCAGAGCGCGAAGCAGTTTTAAAGCAATACAAAGCATTTTATAATAGTCAGGTAGAAGTTCCGCTATATATTGGCAGCGAAGAAATACAAACGGGCGACACCCAAACTATGTCCCCACCACACGACCATAAACATATTGTTGGAACTTTTCATAAAGCCACTAAGAGCCATGTAGAAAAAGCAATTCAAAACAGCTTAGATGCAAGGGAAAAATGGGCCAATTTAACCTGGGAGCAAAGAGCCGCCATTTTCTTAAAGGCTGCAGATTTAATTGCCGGTCCATATAGAGCAAAAATCAACGCTGCAACAATGATTGCGCAATCCAAAACAATTCATCAAGCAGAAATAGATGCCGCATGTGAACTGATTGACTTTTTAAAATTCAATATTGAATTTATGAGTCAAATTTACCAAGAGCAACCAGAATCTGCAGAAGGATTATGGAACCGAGTAGAATACAGACCGTTAGAAGGTTTCATATATGCAATAACCCCTTTTAACTTTACAGCAATTGCCGGTAATTTACCTGCAAGCGCCGCAATGATGGGTAATGTTGTACTTTGGAAACCAAGTGACAGTCAAGTATATTCTGCCAAAATTATCATGGATGTATTTAAAGAAGCTGGGCTACCAGACGGCGTTATCAATATGGTAATGGGTGATCCCGTAATGGTTTCTGATGTAGCACTATCTAGTCCAGACTTTTCCGGACTTCATTTTACTGGTTCTACCCATGTTTTCAAAAATCTTTGGAAGCAAATTGGAAACAATATTGATAAATATAAAACCTATCCTAGAATTGTAGGAGAGACAGGTGGAAAGGATTTTATAATAGCACACCCGTCAGCAGATGCCAAGCAGGTAGCAACCGCTATTACACGTGGAGCTTTTGAATTTCAGGGACAAAAATGTAGTGCTGCTTCTAGGGTTTATTTACCAAAGTCTTTAGCAACTGACGTCTTAGATTATGTTAAGGCCGATTTAGAAAGCTTTAACCAACCTGGTTCACCGGAAGACATGAGTAATTTTATTACTGCAGTTATCCACGAAGGCTCTTTTGATAAGCTAGCCAAATTTATAGACCAAGCCAAAGCAAGTTCTGAAGCAGAAATAGTTGCTGGTGGAAATTATGATAAAAGCACTGGCTATTTTGTAGCGCCAACGGTTATCTTAACTACAAACCCACACTACGAAACCATGGAAACAGAATTATTTGGGCCCGTGGTTACCGTTTATGTATATGAAGATCAAAATTGGAGCAACACGCTTAAATTAGTCGACAACACATCTATCTATGCTTTAACAGGAGCTGTTCTTTCAAGAGATCGTTATGCCATTGACGAAGCTACAAAAGCATTACAAAACAGTGCTGGTAACTTTTATATAAATGACAAACCAACAGGTGCCGTAGTTGGTCAGCAGCCATTTGGCGGTGCTAGAGCCTCTGGAACAAATGACAAGGCAGGATCTGCTCAAAATTTATTACGTTGGGTTTCTCCAAGACTTATCAAAGAGACTTTTGTTACCCCAGTAGATTACAGATATCCGTTTTTAGGTTAAAAAACAATCCTAATTAATATTAAGTAAAAGCCTTGCGTTTGCAAGGCTTTTCTTTTTTAGCCGGTCTGTAAATACTATTGTATGTAAATTTAACGTTAATTAATTGTGTTTTAAATGTTATTTACAGAACTTAGTGCTTTAAACGTATTGATTATGAAGGATGCAGTAGAAAGATTGTTTATTAAAACGAAACTGAAATTTGAAGATATTTGGGACTATATAAAAATTTTTGCGGAAAAATATCGCACATCCTATTATTACAACCTATTTCATTAATATTCAAAGAATTAAATTCGCCTAAATTAAATAAGGCTATTGGTTTTATTGTTAACTTTCCTTAATAAAATTAGAAACTAACAATTTACCACTATGAAAACCGTACTTGGAATTTGCATTAGCATGTTTTGCTTTTTTGCCACGGCGCAGAATACACCAACCAAATTAAATAATGTTGCCTTAGCCAGTAATGAGAACCAACTTGTACAAGAAACCTTAAAGGGGATGCTTAGTATGGTTCAAGGACAAGTAGAACAATTAGCAAATGCTTTTGATGAAAAGCAATATGATTGGAAACCAGCAGAGGGAATACGCTCTGTAAGAGAATCCATTTTACATGTTGCTGCTGCCAATTATTTTTTAGCCACTAAAATGGGCTATACACCCCCTGCCGATACCGATTTTATGACTATGGAGGCGAACATAAAAGGGAAAGAGAACGTACTAGCTGCATTGAAAAAATCCAACGAATTTATTTTATCCAAAATTACAGAGGAAAAGGCAGAAAATTTTGGTTCAGAGGTAGATTTTGGTTTTGCAAAGTTTAATAGACTTGCTGGTTTGTTAATCATATTAGAGCACGCAGGGGAACATAAAGGCCAATTAATTGCTTATGCCAGGTCTAACAATGTTACGCCGCCATGGAGCCAACAATAATTGAAGAACACCCCGTTTTCAGGGGTGTTTTTAATTGCAATCTTTTCTAATTTGCACCGTTACTAATTAGATTAATTGCACCATCATGAAAAAACGTATTGGTAATTTCATCCTAGGCTTAGCACTTTACCCCTTTACTTTTTTATTAAATAGTTGCAGCCCTATTGGCAAACCGGTAAACCCAGAAATTTCTAAAAACCATTATTATAACAAAAACAAAACAGGAATTATCTGGAGCCGACAAGGCAATTGGTTTGCGCTAGGAAAAACCCCAATGAAGGCGGACGTATCTTCGTTTAAAGTACTTAATCCCTACTTAAGTAAAGACGATAACCAAATTTATTATTTTGCCGATGCTATTAACATGAATACCATTTCTATAGAAAAATTTTATACTAAAGAAGGCTACCTAAATTATTATATTGGATTTGACGATAAACATGTATATACGTTTACGAATACCAATACACCTGACTTAAAAGAATATACCGCTACCATAATTAATGATGCCGACCCAAATAGTTTTTCATATTATGAGATAGATTGGGCAAAGGATAAAGCACATTATTTTTACCGGAATGCACTGGTAGATGTAAACTTTGAAAGCTTTGAACATTTAAATGAGCACTACAGTAAGGACAAAAATTCTGTTTACACACACATTAACGGCAATTTTTATACCTTACCATTAGCGAGCGTAGAAAATTTTGATGTCTTTAAAGACAGCTACTATGCTTATGACAATGAGCATATTTATTACTTAAATCAACCAGGGGACACCACGATTACCTCCCCTATAACTACAATTAGAGCCAACACTGCAATAAGCACCCGGTTATTAAATAAAGAATATTTAAGATGTGGCGAGCATATTTTCTTTGCCGGAAAGCCTTTAAAGAACGTAGATAGCGAAAACTTTGAGATTGTTGGGGTTTGGTACGGTAAAGACAAAGAAAATGTTTACTACAAAGACCAACTAATAACCGGAGCAGATGCGGCAACATTTACCTTACAAAAGGTTGGGTATGGTGTAGAAGATAAGCATGGCACTTATAATGGGGGCGAATTAGCACCCAACCCCGCAAACTAAACTATTTACCGTTATACTTTTGGGGCAGATAAACTACTTTTTTGGTTTCGAAAAAATCATCATCAAAAAAAATACTTAGGTTAAACTCTTCTATATTTCGATAACCTTTTAATTCTTCGGTTAAATCACCACCTTTTAAGTAAAGAATACCATTTCTACGTTCATGAACTGAATCTTTTTTGATTTTACCTTTGGTCCAATGCACAAAAGTTGGCATAGCGGCTACCGCCCTGCTCACTATAAAATCAAACTGACCTGGTAATTCTTCCACTCTAGTATGATGAGCAGCAACATTGGCCAATCCAAGCCCATCTACCACCTCTTTAACCACTTTTATCTTTTTCCCTATGGCATCTACCAATGTAAATTTAACATTGGGAAACATAATTGCTAACGGTATACCCGGAAAGCCACCGCCAGTACCAACATCTATAATTTCTGCACCATCCTTAAAATCTTGAACCTTTGCAATACCAAGGGAATGTAGTACGTGCCTTAAATACAACTCATCTATATCTTTACGGGATACCACATTTATCTTCTGATTCCAATCCTTGTACAACTCCTCTAACTGCCCAAACTTTACCTTTTGATCGTCTGTGAGTTTCGTAAAATATTTATAAATGATATCGGCTTTCATGCAAACAAGATTTATTTTGGAGCAAAAGTAGTATTTTTAAGCACTTAAAATTGGATACATGCAATTAAGAAATTTTAGAACTGAAGGTATCCTAAAACAATATTATGCAGCAAGATTCAATACGTTTTCCACGCAGGGACGCCACTAATTTTTTTAGAACACTAAACAAACGCGTAAATCAATATTTTAAAGAGCAAAAGTTAAAGAAAACAGGGAATTGGCAACTTCACCTTAAAACATTAATCATGTTTGCCATATTTTTAACTCCCTACTTTTTAATGCTATCCTTAAACTTACCCACTTGGGCACAGTTTTTACTTACCATTGTCATGGGCGTAGGAATGGCAGGTGTAGGTATGAATGTTATGCACGATGCCAATCATGGTTCTTACAGCCAAAAAAGTTGGGTTAACAAAATGATGGGTAGCAGCATGTACCTCTTAGCAGGTAATGTATATAATTGGCAAGTACAGCATAATGTATTACACCATACCTATACCAATATACATGAACATGATGAAGATATGGAAGCGGGTAGGATCTTGCGCTTTTCTGAACACGCCGAATGGAAAAAACACCATAAATTCCAACATTGGTACAGCATTCTACTGTATGGGTTACTCACTTTTAATTGGGCTATAACAACAGATTTTAAACAAATGTATAGCTATACCAAGAGAAAATTATCTTACGGTAAATTACCAAACCCGGTCTTAAATTGGAGTACCCTTGCTATAACCAAAGCCTTGTATTTTACCATATGGATTTTACTACCTATCCTATTTTTTGATATTCCTTGGTGGCATGTATTAATTGGTTTTTTTGTAATGCATTACACCGCCGGTTTAATCTTAAGTGTAGTCTTTCAGTTAGCCCACATAGTAGAAGAAGCAGAAACACCACTACCGGATGAAACAGGCAACATGAAAAACACTTGGGCAATCCATCAATTGTTTACTACGGTTAATTTTGGTACTAAAAATAAAATTATCAACTGGTTTACAGGAGGCTTAAATCACCAAGTAGAGCACCATATTTTCCCGAACATAAGCCACATACATTACACAAATATTGCCAAAATTGTGAAAGAGACCGCTTCAGAATTCAATTTGCCGTATAACGAATACCAAACCACTAGAAAAGCTATAATTTCGCACTTTAAACATTTAAAAGAGTTAGGTAAAGAACCTACTTTACAATATTAGTAAACGGATAAATTCATGAGCAACCAGCAACTATCAGACAGGATTAACAGCTTAGTACCATCTGCTACATTAGAGATGGCGGCAAAGGCAAGATCTTTAAGGGCTGAAGGAAAAGACGTAATAGGTTTAAGTCTTGGAGAACCAGATTTTAACACTCCAGACTATATTAAAGAAGCAGCTAAAGCGGCAATAGACCAAAACTATAACTCCTATACCCCAGTAGACGGTTATGCCGATTTAAAGCAAGCTATTATTACTAAATTTAAAAGAGATAATGGTCTTACTTACGAGCCTTCTCAAATAGTTGTTTCTACGGGCGCCAAACAATCGCTTTACAATGTTGCACAAGCAGTATTAAACAAAGGAGACGAAGTTATCTTACCTTGCCCTTATTGGGTTAGCTATAGCGATATTGTTAAGCTAGCAGACGGGGTACCCGTAGAAGTACCTACTACAATAGCTTCTAATTTTAAAATGACCCCGGAGCAACTAGAGGCGGCTATAACCCCAAAAACCAAAATGATTTGGTATAGCTCTCCGTGCAACCCAAGTGGGTCTATTTATAGTAAAGAAGAACTACGTGCCCTAGCCGATGTTTTACAAAAACACCCACAAATTATTGTGGTAAGCGATGAAATTTATGAGCACATAAATTACGGTGTTACGGCGCATGCCTCAATGGCTCAGTTTGAAGATATGTACGACAGAACCGTGACGGTAAACGGAGTTGCAAAAGCATTTGCTATGACCGGTTGGAGAATTGGTTACATAGGCGCGCCTAGTTACATAGCTAGAGCCTGCAACAAACTACAAGGACAAGTTACCAGTGGTGCCAATTGTATTGCGCAACGTGCTGTAATTACTGCTTTAGAAGAAAGCCCCGAACGCATCCAATATATGGTAGATGAGTTTAAGAATAGAAGAAAATTAATTCTTGAACTTTTAAATGACATTCCTGGTTTTGAATGCAACGAACCAGACGGGGCGTTCTATGTGTTCCCAAATATTTCGAGCTATTTTGGAAAAGAGCTAAACGGAACAAAAATTAACAACGCATCTGACTTTGCTATGTATATTTTGGAAAATGCAAACGTAGCAACCGTTACTGGAGATGCCTTTGGAAATCCAAATGGCATTCGTATTTCCTATGCTGCAAGCGTTGATGAAATTAAAGAAGCGGTAGCTAGGATTAAAGCAGTACTTTAGGTTTATACCTTTTTCCAGAAATAAGGCACAAATATTATTAGGACGGTGAATAACTCTAGCCGTCCTAATAACATTAGAAAACAGCACCATAACTTACCCACATCTGGAAGCTCACTAAAATTCACCACCGGATTTAAATCGCCCAAGGCCGGACCTACATTACCCAACGAAGAAGCAGAACCACCAATTGCTGATTCAAAATCCAAACCTAAATAACTTAACACTAAGGCTCCTATTATAAATAGCAGCATATAGAGTACAAAGAAGCCAATTATATTGTATACAATATGTTCGCTCACGGATTTGTTGTTAAACCGAACAGGAATAATAGCATTGGTATGCAAAGACCGTTTAAACTCCAATAAACCGTTTTTGATAATTAGAAGGTGGCGCATTACTTTGATTCCACCAGAAGTCGAACCAGCACAACCACCCAAAAACATTAAACCAAAAAAGAATACCGTTAAAAAAGGAGTCCAATTGGTAAAATCCGCGGTAACAAATCCAGTAGTTGTAATTATAGCCACTACTTGAAAAAGTGAGTGTCTAAAAGCGCTTTCCGCTTCGCCCCAAACCATAGGATGGTAGTCAGAGACAGGCACATCTGCCTGCAACCACACAATAAAACCAGAGATTAAAGTAAAACTTATAGTAAAGATTGCGTATACCTTAAATTCTTCGTCTTGCAATACGCGCTGAATTTTGCCCGTAAAGGCAAAGTAACTCATCACAAAGTTAGTACCCGCCAGAAACATAAATATGATAATAATGTACTGTATAACCGGGCTATAATTATAAAAGGCTACACTGGCATTTTTTGTTGAAAAACCTCCGGTACTCAAGGTTGCCAAAGCATGGTTTATTGCATCAAAAAAAGTCATACCTGCAGCCCAGAGCAATAAGGTTTCTGCCAAGGTATATCCAACATAGATATACCACAATCGTTTTGCAGTATCCGTAATTCTAGGGTGTAACTTGTCACCGCCCGGACCGGGAGCTTCGGCAGAAAACAACTGCATTCCCCCAATACCCAATAACGGTAATATGGCGATAGCCAATACAATTATACCCATACCACCTATCCAATGAGTAAGACTGCGCCATAATAGAATACCTTCCGGTAAAACTTCAATATCGTTTAAAATTGAAGACCCAGTTGTAGTATATCCAGAAATGGTTTCAAAAAAAGCATCGGTTAAGGAGGGAATGGAACCCGAAAATATATAGGGCAATATCCCAGAAATTGACATGATTAACCATCCAAAAGTAACAATAAGATAGCCTTCTTTCTTCTTTACTTCCTTTCTATGCCCTCTGGTATAAAACATTGCCATAACACCTACAAGCATGGTAACTATAGCCGCTGAAAGAATCTCCATGGTTGCGCCATCTTTATAGATACCGCTAACAATACCGGCCAAAAGCATAAAAGAACCATTGCACAATAGCAATAGCCCCATTATGTGTAAAATGATCCTAAAATTGAATCGCATTATAAAAACAGCTTTTCTATTTTGGCAATTGCCTTAGGTAATGCACAAACTACCACCTTATCGCCTGTGGTTATTCTAAAATCCCCTAACGCAATTATACCTTCTCCTTTTCTGATTACCCCGCCTATTATGGCTTCCCTAGGAAAATCTAATTCTTTTATTACTTCACCGTTAACGTAAGAGCCGGGTTTTACCTCAAACTCTAACAACTCGGCATTTAAGTTATTTAACCTGGTTAAGGCCAATACCTCTCCCCTGCGTACAAACCTGAATATATTGTTGGCCGCTAAAAGTTTTTTATTGATTAAGGTATCTATACCTATAGATTGGGATAACTGAAAATAATCCATGTTCTCTACCAAAGCTATGGTCTTTTTAATACCCTTGGATTTTGCCACCAAACAGGACATGATATTGGTTTCAGAATTACCGGTAACCGATACAAAAGCATCCATGGATTCCAAGCTTTCTTCTTCTAGTAATTCTACATTACGCCCGTCTCCATTAATTACCAAGGCATTGGGCAGATTCTCTGCCAAATCCATTGCTTTTTCTTTGTTCTTTTCAAAAATCTTTACGTTGAATTTTTTTGAACAAAGATCCCTGGCCGTTTTAAACCCAACTTTACTACCACCAAGAATCATCACGTTTTTAATCTCACGCTTTTGCATTCCAGTAAGCTTTAAAAGCTCTTCTACCCCATTTTGGCAAGTAACAAAATATACTTGGTCTCCTTCTTTAAAAACAGTATCCCCACGAGGTATCAGCGTATATTGGGTTCCCATACGCTGTAAGGCTATGGGCATAAAATGTAATTCTGGAAATACACGTGCTGCCTCTTTAACAGATTTCCCCACAAATGGGGCACTCTTTGGCAAAAATACCCCTACCATGGTTAGCAATCCATTTTCAAACTCATAAGTATCGCTAAAGGCAGACTTATTTAACAACAACTGAATTTCTGAAGCCGCTAACTGCTCTGGGGAAATTAATTCGTCTATACCAAGCTCGTTAAAGCGAAGAATATCTTGATTGTATATAAACTCTGTATTGGAAATTCTAGCAATGGTTTGTTTGCAACCTAATTGCTTGGCCAGCATACAAAGGGTAATATTCGTTGTTTCAGATGCGGTAACTCCAATTACCAAATCCGAAGCTTCTACCTTGGCATCTTGCAAGACCTCAATAGAGGTTGCATCTCCGCGTAACACCCTAATATCCAGATGCGTATCTGCATAACCCAGACTTTCCTTATCTGTATCTATTAATGTTATTTCTTGTGATTCATAAGACAACAATTTTGCCAAATGAAATCCTACCTCACCAGCACCTGCAATGATTATTTTCATTACCTATCTTCTAATTAAAAAATCTAAGTTTTATGGGAAAGTTTTTTTGGGTTGGTTTACAAAACACTTTATCCCAAGGATTTAATTCTTTTATGGCAGCAAAAGTAATCAATTTATTATTGCAATTAACTTATCTGCTACCTAGGTTTGGTTATTGTATCTTTGCCAATAAAATTGTTTTATGGCGCAGCACGTAAATCCGTACAAGGATAGTGATTTAGGCAAGAAAGCCCAAGTAACCAAGATGTTCGACACCATTTCTAAGAATTACGATGGCTTAAACCGAGTTATTTCTTTGGGCATAGACGTAAAATGGCGAAATAAGGTTGTTAAAATTGTTGCCGAGACCAATCCTGAAAAAATATTGGATATAGCTACAGGTACCGGAGATTTGGCCATAAACTTAAACAGAACCGGAGCCAAACAAATAATTGGATTAGATATATCTCCAGGCATGCTTGCCGTTGGTAAAGAAAAGGTAACAGAAAAAAAGCTAGACCAAACTATAGAGATGGTTCTAGGAGATAGCGAGAACCTTCCTTTTGAAGACAATACTTTTGATGCCATAACAGTTGCCTTTGGAGTTAGAAATTTTGAAAATCTAGAAAAAGGCCTAACCGAAATTAATCGGGTTTTGAAACCAGGCGGAACCTTTGTGGTTCTTGAGACTTCCGTACCTACTAAATTTCCTTTTAAACAAGGCTATCAATTATACAGCAGATACATTTTACCAACTATTGGCAAACTATTTTCTAAAGATAAAGTTGCGTACAAGTACCTATCAGAATCTGCAGCTGTTTTTCCATTTGGCGAGGCTTTCAACAATATTTTGAAGAAAACGGGGTTTATACGTGTAGAGAACAAACCTCAAACATTAGGGGTGGCAACTATATATGTAGCCTCAAAATAAGCAAATGAAAAAACAACTTCTACTAAGTAGTTTTCTGTTATTCACGGCCTTTTGCCAAGCACAACTATTTGGCAAAGACCCTATTATTAACATACAAAACGAAGACAAAGCGTTTTTAAACTACGGCTATTACCTTGGTTTTAACCAGTACGATTTTAAGTTTGAATACAAGAACGATATTGGGCAAGACGTATTAGTGAACAAGGGCATTGGATTTAACGTTGGCCTTATTGGAGAAATGCGCATTAACGAATTTGTAGACCTTCGTTTTGAGCCTGGACTACTTTACGCCCAAAGAGACCTAGGTTTTCCAGGGTTTACCACTACACAAGATGCCATTAGGGAAGTACGCTCTACCTACATTCGATTTCCACTCTTAGTAAAATTAAGCACCAAAAGATATAACAATATAAAACCTTTTATAACCGCTGGTGGTTACAGCGCCATTAACCTTGGTGCAAAAGAAGATAGTTTAGATGATAATTCTTCTGGAGAATTTAGAATGAAAAAGAATGTTTACGGTTACGAACTTGGTTTTGGAATTGATATTTATACCGAATTTTTCAAATTCACGCCTTCCATAAGAGGCGTTTTTGCCCTAACCAATGAAATTATTCCAGATAACGACCCTAACAGCCCTTGGACGGGAAACATAGAAAGTATGAGAACAAGGGGAATCTTTGTAAATTTTACTTTTGAGTAGCCAAAACTAAGGCCTTCTAAGTTCGTTCAATAAAATAGCGGTTGCCGTAGCCACATTAAGGCTTTCCGTATGCGGACTACCGAATTGCGGTATACAAACCCTTTTACTACAAAAGGCCTCAACTTCTTTACTTATACCATTTGCCTCATTACCCATAACCAAAACACCTTTATTTGGTAAACTTTCTTTGTAAACAGATGCCCCATCCATAAAGGCACCATAAACCGGTAATGTGTTCGCATTAAAAAAGGAGGTTAAATCTGCATATTCTACTTGTACCCTAGCAATTGAACCCATAGTGGCCTGTAACACCTTTGGATTATAACAGTCTACGGTTTGTCCGGAACAAACCAGACGTTGAATCCCAAACCAATCGCATAATCTTATAATGGCACCTAAATTGCCCGGATCCCTCACATCATCCAGAACCAACGTCCAATCAACTTCTTTGATTTTTACTACGGAAGGCATTTTAAAAATAGCAAGCACACCACTGGGCGTTCTTAATGCGCTTATTTTTTTTAAATCTACCGACGTAATTTCGTCGTATTCATAATCCTTGAATTCATCACTATGTTCAGCGGTTACCAAGAGTTTTTCTAGACTATAATTAGATTGTAATAGCTCTTTTACCGTTTTAATTCCTTCAACAAAAAAAAGTTCAAGTTCATTTCGGTATTTTTTTTGATGTAATCGCTTAACATCTTTTAACCACTTTTTGCTCACCATGGCAAATCACGTTATTTTTGAATTCTTAATACAAGTATAGGTGCTAAAAAAAGGAAGGGCAAATTTAGTTTTAATATTGGTAGCAATTGCCTTATTCTCTTGTAATGCGGTAAAAAAGGTAGGCGAAGACGAATATTTGCTTACCGAGAATGAGATTTTGATAGACAGCGTAAAAACCAAAGACCCAGTCATAAAAAATCTTATTTCCCAAAAACCCAATAGTAATATTTTAGGATACCCACTTAGGTTAAACTTATACAATCTAGCAAAGGACAATCCAGATTCGCTCTACAATGCATGGTTAAACAAAAAGCCAAAACGCAAAGAAAGGCTAACTAATTTTTTATCGGCTAAACAAGTAGAACGATTGGGCAATTCTTTTTTGGTAACCGGTTACAATGAATTTTTAAAAAACACAGGCGAAGCACCAGTTGTTATTGACACCTCCAAAGCAAGAAAATCTGCCGAAAGGCTTGCTGCCTACTATGCTACTAAAGGTTACTTTAATGCAACCGCCCAATATACGGTAGCACCTAGTAAAAAAGAAAAACGGGCAAGCATAACCTATAAAGCCACTTTAAGAAATCCTTACTTTATAGACAGTCTTGACACCAAAATAGCAACCTCGGAATTAGATTCTATCTACAGAAAAAACGCAGACAGCTCTAAAGTAAAGGTTAAGCAACAGTTTGATCTGGACAAATTTAACAAAGAAAGGGAACGCCTAACCACTTTGTACAGGAATAGCGGCATCTACAATTTTCAAGAAAGCTCTATTAACTTTGATATTATTAGAGATACCATTAAAGGTAATGATGACCAAAAAATGGACATTACCCTTAACGTTAATAACCCTAGAAGCAACAACGATTCCGTAACGGCAAAGCCTTATAAAGTACATCGGTTCAACAAGATCAATATTTATCCAGATTATTCTTATGATACGGACACAAACAGCCTAGACTCCATACAGCATGAGAATTATACCATATACTTTAAAGACAAACTAAAATACAGCCCCAAAGCCCTAACAGATGCTATCTTTTTTGAAAAAGACAGCATTTATAGAGATTTGGATTACATACGCACCAACAGGCAGGTTACCAATTTAAATACGTTTAGATATCCTAATATAGAATTAACCCCTATAGATACTACAGGTCTTTTAACTGCAGACGTTTATTTGGCAGCAAGACCAAAATATTCTTTAGATGCATCCTTTGAGCTTACGCGCTCTAACATACAGCAACTTGGCATTGGCTTTGGCGGATCTGTTATTACAAGAAATGTATTTGGCGGCGCAGAAACATTAAGTTTATCCGCTAGAGGTTCTATTGGATTTTTGGATAGTGATATTTCCAACGAAAGTATAAGTTCAGAATTGGGAGGCGATATAAACCTAACCTTTCCGAGAATTTGGTTCCCTTTTAACACGGAAAAAGTAATACCCTATTACATGCTACCGCAAACAAGACTTTCTGTAGGTACATCTTTTCAGAATAATATTGGACTGGACCGCCAATCTTTAAACTCAGTACTTTCCTATTCTTGGTCGCCAACAACTTTAAAAAAGCACAATATTGAATTATTGAATATTGAATTTGTTAGAAATACGGATGTAAACGATTTTTTTAATGTGTACAACAACACCTATGATCGCTTAGACGAAATTGCCAACTTATACCAAGACCCTAACGAATATCCTGAACTTGCAAACTCTTTTGAAGCTTTTGATAGTGAAATTGATAGCTTGCGTTTGCTTATTCCAAAAGGAACAGAAGACTTTATAGATATTGTTACAACACCAGGTTTTGATATTACCCAAGACAATTTAGAAACCGTGCGAAGTATACAGGAACGTAAAGACCGTTTAACCAGTAACAACTTAATTTTTACCACCAACTATACATTTTCGCAAAACAATAGGGAAAACCTTACGGACAATACCTTCTACTCTTTTAGAGCATTAATAGAGAGTGCCGGTAATTTACTTTCGCTTACAGAAAACATAATTCCGTTTGAACAAAAAAACGACCAAGGACTAGTTTTTGGCGTACCTTATTCACAATACATAAAAGGAGAATTAGATTACATTAAACATTGGGAACTAAACCCAGACAATGTAATTGCCTTTAGAGGATTTGTTGGCTTAGCGGTACCTTATGGCAATGCTAACAGCATCCCTTTTGTACGTAGTTATTTTGCCGGTGGCTCTAATGATAATAGGGCTTGGAATGTATATTCTTTAGGCCCAGGCAAAACAGATGATGTTAATGATTTTAATGAAGCAAACTTTAAAATTGGACTGAATTTAGAATATCGCTTTCCCATACTTGGCGATATTAAAGGAGCTTTATTTGCAGATGCCGGTAATATCTGGAACGTATTTGACAATGTTACGGACCCAGATGCGCAATTCAACGGCATTAATTCTTTAGGAGATATGGCCTTGGGTAGTGGCTTTGGCCTCCGTTATGATTTATCATATTTTGTTATTCGATTAGATTTAGGTTTCAAAACCTACAATCCTGCCTTGGATTATACCGATCGCTGGTTCACAGATTTTAACTTGGGCGAAGCAGTTTGGAACATAGGAATCAATTATCCTTTCTAAGCCTAAATATTTTAGTACATTTACCACCTGATAAAAACAAGAAACCGACTAAAATGGCACATAACATTAAACCTGGAGTTGCTACAGGAGATCAAGTACAGGAAATTTTTAATTATGCTAAAGAGAAGGGCTTTGCTTTACCAGCGGTAAACGTAATTGGCACCAACACCATGAACGCAGTAATGGAAACGGCTTCCGCCCTAAATGCGCCAGTTATTATCCAATTTTCCAACGGAGGTGCTCAATTTAATGCAGGTAAAGGCTTATCTAATGAAAACCAAAGAGCTGCCGTATTAGGTGCAGTGGCCGGTGCAAAACATGTGCACGAAATGGCAGAGGCTTACGGAGCTACTGTAATTTTACACACAGACCACTGTGCTAAAAAATTACTTCCATGGATAGATGGTCTTTTAGATGCTAGTGAAAAGCACTTTAAGGAAACCGGGAAACCTCTTTTTTCTTCTCATATGATAGATCTTTCCGAAGAGCCATTAGAAGAAAATATAGCCATCTGTAAAGAATACCTAGAGCGTATGGCCAAAATGGACATGACTTTAGAAATTGAATTAGGTGTTACCGGTGGTGAAGAAGACGGTGTAGATAATACAGATGTTGACAGCTCTAAGCTTTACACACAACCAGAAGAGGTTGCTTACGCTTACGAAGAGCTTTCTAAGGTAAGCCCAAAATTCACCATTGCAGCTGCCTTTGGCAACGTACATGGGGTATACAAGCCTGGTAACGTAAAACTTACACCAAAAATCCTTAAGAATTCACAAGAATACGTAACAGAGAAATACGGTGTTGAAGAAAACAATATAGATTTTGTTTTCCACGGCGGTTCTGGATCTACTGTTGAAGAAATAAGGGAAGCTATTGGTTACGGGGTAATCAAAATGAACATTGATACCGATTTGCAATATGCTTTCTTAAGCGGTGTACGTGATTATGTACAAGGCAAAAAAGATTATTTACAAGGACAAATTGGTAACCCAGAAGGAGACGATGTTCCTAACAAGAAATTTTACGATCCTCGTGTATGGTTAAGAGAAGGTGAAAAAGCTTTTTCTGACCGATTGAAAAAGGCTTTTGAAGACCTTAACAATACAAATACACTATAATTATTAATTAATTTCCCCCGGCATATGACAGCTTGGTTTAAAAGAAAAGAAAAGGGAATACAGACCCGGACGGAAGAAAAAAAAGACACTCCAAAAGGCCTTTGGTATAAATCACCAACAGGTAAAATTGTTGAATCTGACGAGTTAGCAAAAAATTTCTATGTTAGCCCAGAGGATGATTATCATGTACGAATTGGTAGTAAGGAATATTTTGAAATTCTTTTTGATGATAAGTTCAAAGAGTTAGATGAAGACCTTACGGCAAAAGACCCTTTAAAGTTTGAGGATACCAAAAAATATACCGATAGATTAAAAGCTGCTAAAGAAAAAACTGGTCTAAAAGATGCAGTTAGAACAGCAGTTGGCAAATCTATGGGTAAAGATTTGGTAGTAGCCTGTATGGATTTTAGCTTTATTGGCGGTTCCATGGGTGCGGTAGTAGGTGAAAAAATTGCTCGCGCAATTGACCATGCCAGAAAAAAGAAATTACCATTTTTAATGATTTCTAAATCTGGTGGTGCCCGTATGATGGAAGCAGCGCACAGCTTAATGCAAATGGCAAAAACTTCTGCAAAACTAGCCCAATTAGCAGATGCAGGACTTCCATACATTTCTTTATGTACAGACCCAACAACTGGTGGTACAACCGCTTCTTACGCCATGCTAGGAGACATTAATATTTCAGAACCGGGCGCCTTAATAGGTTTTGCCGGCCCACGTATTGTAAAAGATACCACCGGTAAAGAATTGCCAGATGGTTTTCAAACAGCGGAATTTGTAAAAGAGCACGGTTTCTTGGATTTTATAGTCCATAGAAGGGATTTAAAGAAAAAAGTGAATTTGTATATCGATTTGATTTCAAATCAACCTTTAAGAACATTAGAAGAAGAGCCTGTTAGTTAACAGGTTCTTTTTTTATCTCAAAAATTCCTATCAGTAGTTTCTTTTTAGCACCAGCTACATTTGGTTTTACTAAAACCTTGTAATCCTGATACCCTTTTACGGCCTTAGCCGTTTGGTTTTTTGCCAAAGTAAACTCCTTCAGCACTTTATTTTTATGCATCAAAAATTTTTGGTCGGGTGTTCTTAAAAACCCCAACGAGTCTCCTTTAATAAAGTTTAACTCATAATCCATAGTCTCCGGTGCAAAATAGGGATTGGCCTTGTAATTAGCCACGTGGCCATTAGCATTTGTAACAGCCTCTACCTCTAGTACTTTAAAAGTATAGACATCGCCAATAGTTGGGGCCGCTACCAAAGTTTCCTTATCAGAAATTCTAGCACTAGTACGTTGTTTCTTATTAAAATCATGTTTCAATTCTGTCCCTGCATTGAAAATAAACCACCCAAATACCAGTAAAATAGGTAGGGCTATTAAAAAAGAACCGGTGTAACTCCAAAAAGGTGCCCTAAGTTTTAATAATTTCAAATTAATAGCCGTTCGTAAACCGGCAGATGTTTCCGTTATTAAATTATTGGTATCCTTACTTTTTACACGGTAGTGCTTTTCAGCAGGGAAAATAGGTATGTACCATACGTGAAACACCCGCTGCAAAAACTCCACCTTAATATTGTTATAGTCTTTATCTAACCCTAAATCTTTAGCAAAAAGTGTTTTAAACTTTATACTGTATGCACCTAATCTAATACGCATTCATCGTACTTTAATCTAGCTAACGTACTTTAGCATGGCTAATTGCAAAAACTGGTTTATTTATTGCAAGCTATTAACCAACTTGTATTTTTTGGACCATACCGATATTTTACGTTTTAAAAATGCTGTTTCAAAAAAAGCATTATCTTTGCCGCCTGATTGAAAGCCAGTCAGGTACATAAAAATCATTTAAAACAATATTGGAATGTATTTAAGTAAAGAGGCTAAAGCCGAAATTTTCAAGAAACACGGTGGTTCCGAAGGAAACACAGGTTCTACTGAAGGACAGATTGCATTGTTCACTTACAGAATTAACCACTTAACACAGCACTTAAAAAGAAATCATAAAGATTTCAATACAGAGCGTTCTTTGGTTAAATTGGTAGGTAAAAGACGTAGTCTTTTAGATTATCTTAAAAAGAAAGATATTAATAAGTACCGTGCCTTAATTAAGGATTTAGGTATCAGAAAATAAATTTTATTTGGGGGAAGCTTTGCTTCCCCTTATTTTTACCACGTCTTTTATAGACAAGCACAAAAAGCTGCACACAGTTTTTCATTGGTCGCAACACACAACAACACAACCCGACCGTCCGGAAGACGGTAGACCAATTAGTAATTAGTCCTTATACAACTTAAAGGGCAATACGTATTATTTATGATTCCAAAAACATTTAAAGAGGTCATAGACCTAGGAGACGGTAGGGAAATCTCTATCGAAACCGGAAAATTGGCCAAGCAGGCCCACGGTTCTGTTGTAGTACAGTCCGGAAAATGTATGTTACTATGTACAGTAGTATCCAATTACAATGCTGCAGACGTAGACTTTTTACCACTTACGGTAGACTACCGTGAAAAATTTGCCGCTGCAGGGCGTTACCCAGGCGGTTTCTTTAAAAGAGAAGCTAGACCAAGTGATGGCGAAGTATTGACCATGCGTTTGGTAGACCGTGTTTTACGTCCATTATTCCCAAAAGACTACCACGCAGAAACTCAGGTAATGATTCAATTAATGTCTCATGACCCAGAGGTAATGCCAGATGCAATGGCTGGTTTGGCAGCATCTGCAGCATTACAATTAAGCGACATTCCATTTGAATGTGCTATTTCCGAAGTGCGTGTAGGTCGTGTAAACGGTAATTTAATTATTAACCCTACCCTAGAACAATTGGCAGCATCTGACATTGATATGGTTATTGGTGCTTCAGAAGATTCTGTAATGATGGTAGAAGGTGAGATGGATGAAATTTCTGAAGAAGAAATGGTAGAAGCCATCAAATTTGCCCACGAGGCAATTAAAGTACAGTGCGAGGCACAACGCAAGTTGGCCGAAGCATTCGGAAAAAAAGAAACACGTGAGTACGAGCCTGAAGCTGCTGATGAGGAATTAGCACAAAAAATTTATGACATGGCCTATGATAAAGTATATGCCGTGGCCAAACAAGGCTCTTCCAAAAAAGAAAGAAGTTTAGCTTTTTCTGAGATTAAAGAAGAAATTAAAGCCACTTTCTCAGAAGAAGAATTAGAAACCTACGGTGGTTTAGTTTCTAAATACTACCACAAGGCAGAAAAAGAAGCCGTACGTAACCTTACCTTAGAAGAAGGTTTACGTTTAGATGGTAGAAAAACAGATGAAATTAGACCAATTTGGTGCGAAATCGATTATTTACCATCCGTACACGGTTCATCTATTTTTACAAGAGGTGAAACCCAAGCATTAGCTACGGTAACCTTAGGTACTTCTAGAGAAGCTAACCAAATAGACATGCCATCTTTTGAAGGTGAAGAAACATTCTATTTACACTACAACTTCCCTCCTTTTTCTACAGGAGAGGCAAGACCAATACGTGGTACATCAAGAAGAGAGGTAGGTCATGGTAACTTGGCACAACGTGCACTAAAGAAAATGATTCCTGCAGATTGCCCTTACACAGTTCGTGTGGTTTCAGAAATTTTAGAATCCAATGGTTCTTCTTCTATGGCTACCGTTTGTGCAGGAACTATGGCTTTAATGGATGCCGGTGTGCAACTTAAAAAGCCTGTTTCTGGTATAGCTATGGGATTAATCACCAATACAGAGAACGGAAAGTTTGCTGTTCTTTCTGATATTTTGGGTGATGAAGACCACTTGGGAGACATGGACTTTAAAGTAACAGGAACCGAAGATGGTATTACCGCATGCCAAATGGATATTAAAGTAAAAGGATTGTCCTACGAAATTTTGGTAAAAGCATTAATGCAAGCTAAAGATGGTAGAATGCACATTTTAGGCAAGCTTACAGATACTATTGCTACACCAAAAGCAGAAGTAAAATCTTACGCTCCAAAAATTGTAACCAAGATTATCCCTGGAGAATACATTGGTGCGGTTATTGGTTCTGGTGGTAAGGTTATCCAAGAATTACAAAAAGAAACCAATACTACTATTGTTATTAATGAAGACCCAGTAACAGAAGAAGGTATTGTAGAAATACTAGGTACGGACCAAGCTGGTATAGATGCCGTTATTGCTAAAATTGACGCAGTAATGTTTAAGCCAGAAGTTGGTAGTGTTTATGAGGTTAAGGTAATTAAGATGCTAGATTTTGGCGCTGTTGTAGAATATATGGACGCACCAGGAAACGAAGTCTTGTTACATGTTTCTGAATTGGCATGGGAACGTACCGATAAGGTTACAGATGTAATTAACCTAGGTGATATTATAGATGTTAAATACTTTGGTGTTGACCCTAGAACTAGAAAAGAAAAAGTTTCTAGAAAAGCACTATTGCCAAAACCAGAAGGGTACAAAGAAAGACCACCAAGAAATGATAAAGGTGGTGACCGTAGAGGTAACAATAGAGATAATAGAGACAGAAAACCAAGAAGGGACTAAATTCTCACTTATCCCAATAATAACAAGCCCTGACCTTTGGTTGGGGCTTTTTAGTTACAAAATTTTTTTGAATTTTATTTTACCTAAATGTAACTTTTTTGCTCTTTTTACGTATAAGTATATGGGTAGTCCCCACAAAATTAAAAGAAAGGGATAATTTTAGATGAGACAGTTAAAGATTACAAAACAGGTTACCAATAGGGAAACCGCGTCTTTAGACAAGTATTTACAAGAGATTGGAAAGGTAGATTTAATTACTGCCGATGAAGAGGTAGAATTGGCCCAACGTATAAAAGCTGGGGATCAAGTAGCCTTAGAAAAATTAACTAAAGCTAACTTGAGATTCGTTGTTTCTGTTGCTAAACAATATCAAAACCAAGGTTTAACCCTACCTGATTTAATTAATGAAGGTAATCTAGGTCTTATTAAAGCGGCACAACGTTTTGATGAAACCCGTGGTTTTAAATTTATTTCCTACGCCGTATGGTGGATTCGTCAATCCATATTACAAGCGTTGGCAGAGCAGTCTCGTATTGTTCGTTTACCATTGAACAAAATTGGTAGCATTAACAAAATCAATAAAACTTTTGCTTTTCTAGAACAAGCACACGAACGTGTGCCTTCTGCAGAAGAAATTGCAAAAGAATTAGATATGACCGTAGAGGATGTAAAACAATCTTTGAAAAACTCTGGTCGTCACGTATCCATGGATGCTCCTTTAATCGACGGGGAAGACTCTAACCTATACGATGTACTTAAAAGTGGTGAGTCTCCAAACCCAGACAAAGATTTGTTGCACGATTCTTTACGCACGGAAATTGAGCGCGCTTTGGAAACCCTAACGCCAAGAGAAGCAGATGTTATTCGCTTGTATTTTGGATTAGCAGGGCAACACAGTATGACTTTAGAGGAAATTGGCGAAACTTTTGATCTTACTCGTGAGCGTGTAAGACAAATTAAAGAAAAAGCTATACGTAGGTTAAAGCACACCTCTAGAAGTAAAATCTTAAAAACTTATTTGGGATAATACCCTAACCAAAGTATGGTTTTGGCAATAACAACATTGCTTTTTAATAAAGAAAATTGTACTTTGCATTACTATAACAGTTTATCATGACTGTTCGTTTTTTGATTGATGAATAAACTCCGGCTGATTACCGGAGTTTTTTTGTGCCTATTCCTAAAGTTTTAAGAATACTATTCAACAATCGGCAATTCTTAGTTAACTTTAAGCAGGATTCCCTAAGTTTCCCAAACAGAATAGACCCAAAGAATGACCAAGATTTTTTACACACTAGTAGTAGTGTTTTTATGCCTTTCCTGTACCAAGGAATACCCAGAAACCCAATTAGACCAAACCAAATACCAACTTGCCACCCCATTACAATTAGAGGCAATTGCCGCAGAACCGCTGTTAGAAGCCCCGGTAGCTATAAGTTTTGACGACAACGGCCAACTTTGGGCGCTAGAATTAATTGGCTATATGCGCAATATAGAAGGCACACAAGAAGAAGATCCTGTGGGCCGAATTGTTATGCTAGAAGATAAAGATGAAGATGGCATAATGGACCACACTAGGGTATTTCTAGATAGTTTAAAATTAGCACGTGCTTTTAGTCATGTTTATGGTGGTCTTTTATATGCAGAACCCCCTTTTCTGTATTTCACGGAAATAAAACCAAACAATACTCCTGGAAAAACCACTGTGGTAGATTCATCCTATGTTTTAGGCGGTAATGTGGAGCATCAACCCAACGGATTACTTTATAATTTGGATAACTGGATCTACAACGCCAAATCCAACAAAAGATACCGTTTAAAAGATGGGAAATGGCAAACTGAAACCACTAGTTTTAGGGGGCAGTGGGGCATTACCCATGATGACATGGGGCGCTTGCTTTATAATGATAATTCTAATCAACTTAGAGGTGATTGGGTGCTACCCAATATGCTAAATAGAAATCCGAAAATCAGTAACCTTAAAGCACTTGGAGCTACTATTGTGGCCGATCAAAGTGTATACCCCGTACAAGCAACCTCCATTAATAGAGGCTATTTGCCCAATATGTTAGACGAGAATCAAAAAGTAAAAAGTTTTACCAGTGCTTGCGGACCACTTTATTTTGAAGGCACCAATCTACCTATTGAATTTCAAGGCAATGCTTTTGTTAGTGGACCAGAGGCAAATTTGATAAAGCGAAATATATTAGAAAACAAAGCCCTTAAATTAAACGGAAAACAAGCTTATGCCAATAAAGAGTTTTTAATAAGTACAGACGAAAGCTTTAGACCAGTAAATAATTTTAATGGTCCGGATGGTTCTTTGTTTGTTGTAGATATGCATCGTGGGGTTATTCAGCACAAAACCTATATGTCTGGGTATTTACGACAAGAATATTTAAAAAAAGGGCTAGATACGGTGGTTGGCATGGGTAGAATCCTTAGAATAGGCAAAAGCTTAAAACCATTAAAAAACCTTAAAATAGCTAAATGGACAAATCAGCAATTAATAGATTCATTGGCTTCCAAAAACATTTGGATAAGAACTAGGGCACAACACCACCTAGTTGCAAAGGGCACGCCAAAAACTATAGCATTAGTACAAAAAAAAGCTAGAGAAAGTAAAAACAGACAGCAACTTATACATCTACTTTACACCTTAGATGGTCTTGATTCATTTACAAGCAATCTTTTTGACATAACAACACTATACCAATACCCTAAAGCCGCTGCGGTGGCTATAAAATTAGCAGTAGACCATAAGCTTATTCTTAGCCCAGAACACTTAGACGCTTTGTTGGGTGTGCAGCATACTATGGTAGATTATTACTTAGGTTATTATTGGTCCCAGCAGAATAATAAAGTTTTAGCTGAAAGATGGCTAACTCTAATTCATAAATACCAAGAAGAAGATTGGTTTATGGAACCTGCTGTTGCAAATAGTTTAGGGCAAGAGCAGCGCTATTTACAAGAACGTTACGCAGATGTGCTACCAAATACCCAAAAACAAATAGACTCCTTTAGCCAGCTACCTTTGCCTAAAGCTGAAAGTGCCCTATATCATGACGACAATCTTACCCGAGGGCGTACATTATTTAGTCAACATTGTGCTACCTGCCATGGACCAGACGGTAGGGGTATTAGCAACTTAGCACCTCCCCTACAAGAATCAGAATATGTAACTGGGCCCAAAGAGCGTTTTTTAGCAGTAATGCTTTACGGATTAAACGGACCTATTACCGTTAATGGAAAAGAATACAACAATGGTATTGCCATGCCAGGGATAGGAGGAAACTCAGAAATAACCGATGAAAATATTAAGGATATTGGTAATTATATTAGGAATGCGTTTACCCATAAAGCCCAAAGGGATGTTGATTTAGAGACCATAAAAGAACTAAGACAATTAAATCGCAAAACGGACCAGTCCTTTACGGAAGAAGAACTTTTTCAACTGTTTAAAGCCAATTAAACAAGTAATAGCTTCATATAAACTGAAAAAATTGATACCATTAAAAAAGGAGCATTTTGCTCCTTTTTTAATCTGAATGCATCGTATTTTAAGCAACCTTTTTTAGGGCTTTTTTAGCTGTTACCGCTTTTTTAGAAGCTTTTCTTACGGCCATTTTTTTAACCTTAGCCGTTGCTATTGCTTTTTTAATTGCCTTTTTCTTTGCTTTTTTCTTCTTTAACTTTTTTAAAGACTTCAAAGCTTTTAAAAGACCTTTCTCTTTTTTGGCAACTTTCTTTTTGGCACTTTTAAACTGTTTTTTCAGTTTTTTCTTTTTGGACATGTTATTCAATTTTATATCGCAAAGTTAATAAATTGTTACGTAAACTTTAATTTAATAATTTGTTACTTTTCCATGATTACGTTAAGGCTATTCTAAATCCGCTTTTAATAGGCTTCTTTAGTAGTACAATGCGTATTTTTACAGGGTATAATCAACTAGAGACATGCAAACAAAATTAGTAGCACCTTCCTTATTGGCAGCAGATTTTGGTAATCTGCAAAGAGACATAGAACTTGTCAATAAAAGTGAGGCAGATTGGTTTCATATAGACATAATGGACGGTGTTTTTGTTCCCAACATTTCTTATGGAATGCCCGTATTAAAAGCAATGGCCAAACATGCCAATAAACCGCTAGATGTGCATTTGATGATAATAGATCCAGACCGCTATATTAAAACATTTGCTGGTTTAGGAGCAGATAACCTTAGCGTACATCTAGAAGCCTGTACCCATCTACACCGTACCCTACAAGCCATAAAAACAGAAGGGATGAAAGCTGGTGTCGCCCTAAATCCGCATTCGTCCGTTTCACTTTTACAAGACACCATCCAAGATATTGATTTGGTTTGTTTGATGAGCGTAAACCCTGGTTTTGGCGGCCAATCTTTTATCGAAAATACGTATGCCAAAATTAGTGCGCTAAAAGACCTGATTATTCAAAAAAATGCTTCAACCTTAATTGAAATAGATGGGGGTGTATCTGGTAAAAATGCCAAGAAATTGGTAGAAACCGGTGCCGATGTTTTGGTTGCGGGCAGTTTTGTTTTTGGTAGCGATAACCCAACGGAAACCATTAGTAAATTAAAAGAAGAAATAGCTTAATGCAACAATATGACTTGGTAATTATTGGAGGAGGACCTATTGGAATAGCTTGTGGTTTAGAAGCTAAAAAAAGAGGTGTAGACTATGTTATTTTAGAAAAGGGACCCATTGTAAACAGTCTCTTTAACTACCCCGTAAACATGCAATTTTTCTCTTCTTCAGAAAAGTTAGAAATAGACAATATTCCTTTTATTAGTAAAGAAGCAAAGCCAAAACGAGACGAGGCTTTAGAGTATTACAGACGTATTGTAACCAATAACGAACTTAATATTAGATTGTTTGAAAAGGTTGAGGCGGTAACTAAAAAGGGAGATAAATTTACCGTTACCAGTACCAAAGAAACCTATTCTAGTAGCCAAGTTATAGTAGCCACCGGATTTTATGATATTCCTAATACCATTGGTGTTCCCGGAGAAGAATTGCCCAAAGTGGCCCATTATTATAACGACCCACATTTTTATGCCAGTCAAAAATTAGCGGTCATAGGCGCCAGCAACTCAGCAATAGATGCAGCCTTAGAATGCTACCGTAAGGGCGCGGAAGTAACCTTGATAATACGTGGACCAGAAGTTGGGCAACGGGTTAAATATTGGGTAAGACCGGATATCATCAACAGAATAGAAGAAGGCAGTATAAAAGCATATTATAATTCTGAAGTTTTAGAAATAAGACCCAAGGAGTTGATAGTAAAAACCCCGGAGGGTAAAATTACCTTGGCCAACGATTTTGTTCTTGCACTAACAGGTTACAAACCCAATTTTGAATTTTTGCTGCAAATGGGGGTAACACTGTCTAAGGATGAAAAACGGTTACCGCACTATAACCCAGAAACCATGGAAACCAATGTAAGTGGGTTGTTTTTAGCAGGTGTTATTTGTGGGGGAATGGAAACCCATAAATGGTTTATAGAAAACAGTAGGGTACACGCCAAAATGATACTGGATACTATTACCAAATAATAACTATCTTACCATACTTAATCCTCAATCAGGGTATACCTATAGCTGCAACCTTCTATACAGGTGGGACCACTAGCGGGGGTTAGAATAAAAAAATTGGCACCAAAAGCTATGGCATAGGTAATAAACCCATCCTCATCTATTGCATTATTTTCAAAATCTGGACAATTGTATAGCAATTGTAAAACATCATCAGCTATAACATAAGTACCTGTAGAACAGCTTTCATAATGGGTAGAGGTAAAGGTTCCATTACCGGTAAACACAAACTCGGGCCCATTTTCCACTACCTGCCAATCCGTTTCCCCTCCCGTGCCTAGATAAGATTCCGTAAGCTTAAATGTACCTTCAATCTGTATGGGACCATCTGTTACCAAAGGGATATCACTTGATGGGGAACACCCCAACAAAACCAACATAATAAAAACAAAAAAGCCACGCATAGACAAGGTATTTACCTATAAGATTAACTAAGCAAAAAAGGTTGCTTCATCTTAAAAACCTTTTGCATTTACCTTTTGTGGCCATACGCAAGTTTTACGTTATAAAAATTTAACTTTAGCTGCTGTAACAGACACCAAATCCTATGCCCACCAACCGCACGGTACTTCTTGTTATTGTATTTGCCCAGTTTTGCTGTACCTCGTTATGGTTTGCCGGTAATGGGGTTATCCATGATTTATTGTTGGCTTACCACTTAATGCCTAGCGCCTTGGCCCATTTAACGGCCTCCGTACAATTTGGATTTATAACAGGTACCTTGGTTTTTGCCCTACTTAGTTTTGCAGACCGTTTTTCGCCCTCCAAAGTATTTTTGGTGAGTGCGTTGCTAGCCGGGATTTCTAACTTGGGATTGCTCTATAACGGCAATACACTATTCTCTTTAATCGGTTTTAGATTTATTACGGGATTTTTCTTAGCTGGAATTTATCCTGTTGGCATGAAGATAGCTGCAGATTATTTTCAACAAAGCTTAGGAAAATCACTAGGCTTTTTAGTTGGGGCATTAGTACTAGGAACGGCCCTACCCCATTTATTAAAAGACCTTACGGCCACCATTTCTTGGACAAGCGTAATTTGGAGCACTACGCTCCTATCCGTTTTAGGTGGCAGCCTTATGGCACTACTAATACCTGATGGCCCTTTTAGGAAAAAAGGGAGTAAACTTAAGTTACAACAATTGGGCAGCCTTTTTAAGCATAAAGACTTCCGTGCGGCCGCATTTGGTTACTTTGGCCATATGTGGGAGCTCTATACTTTTTGGGCCTTTGTACCGGTAATGCTACTTACTTATTATCAAAAAACTGAAGCAACGGCTACACAGACCAGTCTGTTGGCATTTAGCATTATTGCCACCGGTGGTTTGGCTTGTGTATTTAGTGGTTATGCCGCCCAAAAATTCGGAACTAAAAAAATAGCCGGTTTAACACTTGCTTTATCTGGCGTGTGTTGCTTGGTTTCACCGCTACTTTTTACAACCAATAATCCATTTCTTTTTATTGGTTTTCTTTTTTTCTGGGGTGCGGTAGTGGTTGCAGATTCTCCCTTATTCTCTACATTAGTGGCCCACAATGCCGATGCCAAGACGAAAGGCACGGCGCTAACATTGGTAAACTGCTTAGGGTATAGTTTAACCATTGTAAGTATCCAGTTGATAGCATACCTAAGCACGCATATACCTACCGAGTTTCTTTTTATGATTTTAGGCGTGGGCCCGGCTTTTGGGTTAATTGCACTATTTAGAAAGTGAGGGAAAAAGTAATCCTTGCTCTGTTGACCACCTTTATCTATTTAGACAAAAAAATGGGTAGAAACTATAGGCCTTACGTAATTATCTTGGCTTGTTTTATGGTAAAACAGCTATTATTTACGCTGCTTTTATAAACCTATTTTTTAATAACTGTATTTTTTCTGAATTTCTTCCCATAGTTCATCCCCATTACTTTCAATATAATCCAATTTTAATTTAGATAGATTTTCTTTATTTGCGTAAAACTCCGTGTCCAATTTGTTCATCTCTTCTAAAAGCTCATCGTTTTCATAAAAGTCAGATGAACTAAAAGTTTCATAAATCACTTTACTATTTAACTTTTCATTTAAGTTTTCTGGTGATAGGCTAAACTTCGTAAGAACCTCAAGCGCTTTTTCTAGTAGATACTTATTATGTTCCGCACCAATTAACGCTAAAGCGTCTAAAGTTTCTTTTACGTATTGTCCAGATGAATTTGTGAAAAATTGTAGATAACCTCCATTATTTATTTCGCTATTCAATTCGTTAACTAGATAAACTATTTGGAGTACTTTGGGCATTGTTTTAAAAGACGCCTCATCATAATTATCCGTTTGTCTTATTTTGTGAGTAAAATAGTATAAAAGCTCTTCTTTTTCTTCATTATCGGCAGTTTCAAATAGCTGTTGGTTCAACTTAGCAAATTTCACTTTCAACTCCCACTCACTTTTATTTTTGCTTTTTTGGGGCTCACCAAATTTTACAAGATAAGGTACGAGATATCTAAAGCCTACAAGTATTGCTATAAGGATAGTAAGTTTCATTTTTAAATGGTTTGAGTATTAGATATTGGTTACGGTTACCGTCTCATTGTTAGCGCCAGATACTATGCTATTAAATAAAATTAAGAGAAAATAACTTGTTAAAAGGCTTTTGCCATTGCAAAAACCGAAATACCTTAGGATGAGAAATATATGTCGAAATTGAACTAAAGAAACTTGTTTTTTACCTCAGTTCTTCATTGTGCGTACGTATTTTTAAATTTTTATTGCAATTTTACCGACGGTTTTTCCAGTTTCCATTGCTAAATGGGCTTGGTCCATTTCGTTGAAATCATAAATCTTGCTCACGTGAGGTTTTATAATTCCATTTTCAATTAACTCAGCCAACCGCCTCATATCCTCTCCGTTAGAATCTACTAAAGAATAACTAATTTTTACATTTTTGTCTTTTGCTTTTTTCTTTATCTCTTCTCCAATCATTGGCAAAAGGCTTATAATTACACCTCCACTTTTTGTTAGTCTAAGTGACTTTTCTAAATTTTCCTTAGCAAATGGGTCAATTACTATATCTACATTATTTACTAATTCTGTTACTTCTTGCTTATCGTATGAGATATATTCATCGGCACCTAAAGAAAGGACAAAATCTTTATTCTTGGATGAGGCGAGACCAATGACATAAGCACCGAAATGTTTTGCTATTTGAACTGCAAAATGTCCAACTCCACCAGAAGCTGCCAAAACAAGGATTTTGTCACCTTTCTTTATTTTGGCATCATTAATTAAAAATTGCCAAGCCGTTAATGCAGCCAAAGTTGCTGTAGCCGCCTCTTCAAAACTTATATTTTTAGGTTTCTTTGTTATGTGATTTTCAGAAGCGGCAACATATTCAGCATAACCTTTACCGTGCCCAAGAAAATTTACCATTCCAAAAACGGCATCTCCAGTTTTAAATTTTGAAACTTGTTTCCCAACTTCTACAACTATTCCAGCAACATCCCACCCTAAAATTAATGGCATTTCTTTTTTTAGGAACGCTGCCATAGCGCTTCCCGATCTTGTGCGTACGTCAACAGGGTTTATACTAATAGCTTTAACCTCGATTAAAACTTCTGTTTCTTCAATTTTTGGTCTATTTATTTCTTTTAGAAGCAGGTTATCCACACCTCCAAATTCATTTAATATATATGCTTTCATTTTTATATTCTCTTTTTTTCAATATGGATGCAAAGCAGTCATGACCATGATTTGTTACATGGTTTAGCACTTAACGCTACAAGTACACGCCAAGCTATAAATCCTCTCGGATTTTCAGAAGTAGACGAGAACAAGCAATTACTTATAGCCGTCTTAAGTTTGATTCTTTTTAAATTGATGTAATAATAAGAAAGAACAAAAGAGAGGAATAAGGTCAATATAGCCATAGGAACTATCGATTC
>NZ_JBSWXQ010000012.1:0-29297 GCF_056160685.1 Croceivirga sp. ABH4_376
GGAATCGATAGTTCCTATGGCTATATTGACCTTATTCCTCTCTTTTGTTCTTTCTTATTATTACATCAATTTAAAAAGAATCAAACTTAAGTTGGCTATAATTCATTGTGGCGGATTTCCTAAACGGAAATCCTTACTTTTAAGCTAAGGTTAGATTTCGGGCGGAATGTTCACTGCGTGAAATTCCACAACGAAATCATAGCCGAACCGTTGTGCGTCATTTAAGTGAACCTGAAATAACAAAAACCAATTATAAATATGGAAACTGGAGAAAAGAAAAAACCAGCTCATAAAAAACCTTCATTTTATATAGGAATTATTGTTGGTATAATCCTTTTTAAATTGATTGATGTCTTATACAACATGTTTAAGGATGGAGTTTAAGTAAAGTTTAAAATAAAATCATTTGTCATATAGTCCATTAAAAAGCAAATGGACTTTTGAGTATGTTTATGTTGATGTACTACTATCTGGTTAGGAAAAGTAAACTCTCACTCTTGAACGATAAAACGACCGCACAACAACGCCTATAGCCCATTGCTTCCCAAGGGTAGTCTTTATTTCCTATCTTAGGTTTTTATAAATCATTCCTGGTCTGGTCTGGGCTTTTGAAGCAACGGGCCATAGCCAGGGCCGTTGTGTGTAATTTGACAAAACCGAAACGAAACTAATGAACGAAATAAGTTTACCATATCATTTAATAATTCCAAGTCTGATTTCAATTTTGACTTTGGGAATAATATTTCTGAAAAGAAAAAAGTCATTTGTGAGTGGAAAATGGAAATGGTTTTGGATAAGCACAACTGTGTTTTTCGGAATTTATCTTCTCATTGTTGGAGGAGCGACTTATTCTGATATTACATTGGAACTGGCTCTAAAAAAATTTGATTTAAATGGAGACGGATTTTTTAACGGAGAGGAAATCACGTCAGAACAAAAAGAAGCGATGCAAAAAGTAATTTCGGATACAGGACGGAATTTCTCATTTATAACCGGACTGATATTTTCTGGAATTATATCATTGTTTGTTTTTATTGGCGGAAAAATTGTTGAATATATAAGTGTGAAAAGGATAAAAACTACCTACAACAAAGAACTGAGGTAAAACCGCCAAATCCCCACAATCAACTTAAGTCTTATTATAAATCAAAAATTAAGGTATATCGGCTTATAGTTCTAACATATTAGACACATAGTTAATTATGAACCTAAACCAAATAACCGTACCCTCTTTAGATGTCGCAAAAGCCATTCCCTTTTATGAAAAACTAGGTTTAACCGTAATTGTAGAAGCATTGCCCCATTATGCACGATTCCTATGCCCAATTGGAAATGCCACTTTTTCTATCCATTTAGTTGAAGAGCTACCAAACGGTAATGGGGTTTACGTATATTTTGAATGTGAGCATCTAGATCAACACGTTAAAAACTGTAAACAACAAGGCATTAATTTTGAGCAAGAACCAATAGACCAGAAGTGGCTATGGAGGGAAGCTCGCCTTAAGGATTTAGACGGAAATCAACTCATACTTTTCCACGCAGGTGAAAATAGAATTAATCCACCTTGGCGAATTAACAAATAAACTTTTTTCATTTCCTATCACTTTTCCACTTCACTGTCCACAACAAATTTTAGCCTCATTTTACCCTATAAATTTCACTATAATTTTATGAAAAGAATTCAATTTTGTGTGTGCTAAAACTGTATCATTGCAGAAAATTTTAAAAGTGTTTTAAGCCAAAAGATTATATGTTAAAACACTAATTATCAACATGCAAAAGATTAAATGAACATACAATTTAGAAAGGCTACAGTAGAAGATTTAGACTTTCTACTTCAACTAGAAACAGCGGCCTTTCCTATCTATCAACAAACAACTAAAAATAGTATAAAGAAAAGCTTATCCAGCCCCTTTCAAGAGGTAATTATAGCAGAGGCTTACAACAACAAAGTTGGAGCCGCTACCCTATTTAAATACAAGCATATGCTTCGTATTTATTCTATAGGTGTAGCTAAAGAACACCAAAATAGCGGTATTGGTAGCGAGCTTTTAGCCTTTATAAAAACCTTTGCTAGTACCCATAATTTTCAAAGCATAACCTTAGAAGCTAGTGCAGATAATACCAAACTACTAAACTGGTATTACCAAAAAGGTTTTAAAAAAATAAAAACACTTAAGGCATACTATAAAAACAGTATAGATGCCATAAAAATGGGGTTACCTACTGGCCATACTATCAAGGAAAAAGAAAACAAAAACCTTATAATCATAGACCAACCCTATGCTTGGAAAGCTATGGATATTAAAGCTACGGTAGTTTCTGTTAAAGATTATATTAATAACCCAACTTACCAGAACAACGCTAGTTATCGCGTTTTTAACCTCTGTAGTTCTTACAAATATCAGAGTTACGGATACTACGTTTCTTTATTGGCTTCGGCTCGCGGGCAGCGTGCCATACCAAGCACTTCTACTATTAAAGATGTGCAAATTGCCAACGTGGTACAATCACTTTCATATGAACTTAATGATCAAATTAATCGCACCCTTCAAAAAGAGACAGAACCTAATTTACAGTTGGATATTTATTTTGGGCAAACCCCATTAATACAATATGAAAGTCTAGCGGCAAATCTATACCAGGTTTTTGAGGTTCCCTTGTTTACGGTAAACTTTGTTAAAAGTGACAAGTGGATCATTAAAAATATAAAAGCATTGAGTTTTAAGGGTTTTAAGGATAGCCAATTGGATTTTATGTATAGCGCTGCCCAAAAACATTTCAATAAAAAAAGGTATAATCTACCAAAACTGAACAATTATAGTTATGACCTTGCCATACTAATTAACCCTTACGAAGAAAATCCGCCCTCTAATAAAGAAGCGTTGGACAAGTTTCAAAAAATAGCCAATAAAAAAGGGGTTTACGTAGAATTCATTAGTAAAGCCGATACTAATAAAATAAATGAGTTTGATGGGTTGTTTATTCGTGAAACCACCAACGTAAACCATTACACTTATGAATTGGCTAGATTGGCCTTTGCCGAAGGCTTAGTGGTTATGGACGACCCCTGGTCTATTCTTAGGTGTTCCAATAAAATTTACCAGCACGAATTGTTTAAAAGGAACAAGATTAGAACACCCAATACAGAGGCATTGACCAAGAACATGTTTAATGATAAGGTGCTAGAGACCATTAACTACCCTGCCGTATTAAAACAACCAGATAGTGCCTTTTCTTTGGGCGTAAAGAAGGTAAACAATAAAATTGAAGCCAAAGAAGAGTTAAAAGCTTTGTTCAAAAAAACAGATATGGTAATTGCCCAAGAATTCTTGTATTCAGAGTTTGATTGGCGTATTGGTATATTGGACAACAAAGCCATTTTTGCCTGCAAATATTACATGACCAAAAATCATTGGCAGATTTATAATTGGAATAGTGAAGATGCCGATAAATCTGGAAATCATGAAACCCTTCCCATAGACCAAGTTCCAGAACAAGTAGTTAATACGGCACTTAAGGCAGCATCCTTAATTGGGGACGGACTTTATGGGGTTGATTTAAAATTTGTAGATGGTAAGGTTTACGTTATTGAGGTTAACGATAATCCTAACATTGATTTTGGTGTAGAAGACCAGGTATTGGGAGACCAATTGTACCATTTAATACTAGATACTTTTATTGCACGTATAGAAGTCTTAAAAAACATAAGGCATATAAACTTGACAAAAAGTTAATGTGTTAAGACTATATTGATGAATTTAATGCAGGTACTACCGAATTATATCGTAACATTAAAAACAAGCTCTATAGTATAAAACCCTATAGAGCCCAAAAGTTTTTAAAAGTTAGTCCTGAAGCAGGATTTATTAAAACGTTCTATGAAGGATTCAATTTGTTCTTTTTTTTATCGAATAAATTTTTGATAGAATCCCATTTATGCAGAAAAAGTTGTGCTATAATATGAACTAATAGCAAACCTACAACGGTGGTCACCACCAGTGAAATTGCAAACTTACCCATAGTTAAAAATTTAAAGTACTATCCCTATGTATATTTAAACCGTATTTCTTAAAGAAATTCCTATGCTTATCCCTTAGCTGTTCATGAAGATTATCTAATTGCATAAATTCCTTACCAAACTCACTTTCAAAGAAATCGTCATTGAAAAAATGAGAGATAAAAAGCGAATCTTTTTTGTTTAAGAATTCATCCCCATCTCTTGGTATTCCATGAAATTGTTTATAAAAACGATGCTGTAACTGTTGTAGTAAACTATCCTTATTATCTTTAGTAATCTCAGGAGAAGATGCCCAAGTATACACACTATCATAACTAATTAAGTTACCATAGTCATCATATTCCTTAGAAACACTCCAATTACCGGTATCATTTTTAGAATCCTGTGATGGTTGTTCGGCTTTTCCCGTTTCTTGTCCGTTACAACTTTGTAAAAACAGCCAACTTATCAAACTTAAATAGTTCCAAATTCTCATTTGTAAAATGTTTTTAGTTATCTAATTAACTTTTGCTTTTTTACGATATACCTTTCTTAGCCTATTTTGATGAAAGGTATACACCCTTCTTTCCCCTTTATCGTAAGCTACACAGCGTACATAAGAATTTCTAAGAGGACTTCCAATTATGGGTAATCTTTGGTCTACATAGTCCAATACTCCATTTCTTTTGCATTAATTTTTTCTTTTTGAATTACCCTTTCTTCGGGTCTAAATTTTCTAAGCATTATCAAAAACTAAAATTTAAAATGGAGGAGTCTACACTCCTCCATCTTCAATTAATAGGGAAAAGATTAAGTTAGGATATTGCTATGGTCTTTGCGGGCTTTTGTTTTGCCTCTTCTTTTTTAGGTAAATGTATTTTTAAGATTCCCGCTTCATAAGTTGCATTGATATTTTCCT
Organism: Croceivirga sp. ABH4_376; assembly: GCF_056160685.1. Classification (NCBI taxonomy): domain Bacteria; kingdom Pseudomonadati; phylum Bacteroidota; class Flavobacteriia; order Flavobacteriales; family Flavobacteriaceae; genus Croceivirga; species Croceivirga sp. ABH4_376. The sequence continues at coordinate 4,920 of NZ_JBSWXQ010000012.1, forward strand.
CTTCAATTGTCTCGGGTAAAGAAAAACTACGTTTAAAAGCAGCGTAACCAAACTCCCTACGTGCATAGTTTGTCTGTTCATTTTGCTCTTCTTGGTTCATTTCTGTTGCAATAGAAAGAACTTGGTTATCCAAATCAATCTGGAAATCGGTTTTTTGTAACCCAGGTACAGCCATTTCTACCCAATACGCATCTGCAGTTTCTTTAATATTTACCTTTGGCAAGGTCATACCAGAATTAAAATTAGAGGCAAACACATTAGGTAAATCAGCGTTAAAAAAACTGTCAATCCAATTGGACCAGCTTGGGAAGTCTAGACCTGTTTTTGCTAAACTTCCATTTTTTGGAAAAGAAACTAAATTGCTCATAATGAAAAAATTTAAGTTTAACATTCAATTTATATGTATGCCCTTTATGGCTTAGATGGATAAACAAATAAAATACCACACCAATTTAAAAAGCTTTAAAACCCTCTTTTTTTAATATTTTTTTTACGATTTTCTGTCAAAATTTCAGCGACTTATAGACGGGTAAGGAAAAACTAGTCTTGACAGTTTTTATTGAATTAGACAAATTGTCATATTCTAATGGGTTAGTCTAAGAAATATTAGTATTTAACCTATTATATTGAAGATTTGGAATATTTATTGTAACCGTTTAAACATACTTTTTTTGATAACTTAAAATTGATTTGGCATGAGTAAACCACCTATTTCAGTGAAGCTAATTAAAAAAAGAGGGGATGAATATGACATTAAGTTTCCTAACTTGAAAATTCCTGTAACCGTTAACCATACCCTATATCAAAAAATGTTGCATAGCAATGAATATGAATTTTATGACCAACCAGTAAAGGTGTCAACAAGTAATAGTGCTTAAGTGTAAACAAAAAAACCACGCCTGTTAGCGTGGTTTTTTTAAGTGATCGCGGAAGGATTCGAACCTTCGACCGTCTGCTTAGAAGGCAGATGCTCTATCCAGCTGAGCTACGCGACCTACGGTTGCTCTATATTAGAGCGGTGCAAATTTACTATTTATAATTTTTTTTACAAGGATTATTTAAAAAACAATTTCATTTAATTCCATTCCATTTAAAAATCAAACAGTTAGGAATTAAAAATTATTTAAACAAATTAAATTATTACCCTATAAAATTGTAGCTTCAGCATAAAAATGAAAAATTTAGCTCTACCTTTAGTATCCATTACTACCTTATTACTAGTTACCATAACCATTATGTCTAGTATGAACTTGCCTTTCAATTGGATTTTTTACCTAACCGTTTTAGGCCAAGCATTTGTAATAGTCATGGTTTATTCCGTTTTAAAGGAAGATTACCAAACTCCACATACCTTTAAAGATGGTTATAATGATAACCCTTTAGACCAAAAACTTTAAGAGGCCGTTGATGTTGCTATAGCTTCGGAAGGGCTTGTTTCTAACGTTTTTGCGATCATTCCTAATTCCGGTATTACCAATAATGGAATTTGCGTATGAAAAGCGGTTCGTTTTACTATAGGCTCTCGCGTCATTTTCTCCATATAACTATGCTGGTAATTTAACATAGCTAAAAGGTGTATTTGTAATTCTTCTGAAAAAACTTCCAAGGTTTGCGAAACAGAATTTAGTTCAGAAACCGTATGTACATAATGTTCTACATCTACAAAATAACGCCTAAGCATATTTAAATTAAACTGCTGCAGTTCAGACAGGGCTTTTATCTCGTACTGTACATGTACTATACGTATGGTTGCCTTAAACATCTTGGCCATATCTATTAGCGGCATTAACTCGGACAAGGCGTAGAATCGTGTAAAATCTGTTGCAAATGCTATTTCAGATGGTCTAATAAAATCAAAATTTTGAGGTACTACCAACACGGGGCACCTTTTGGTGTTTTTAATAATGCGTACGGTATTGCTGCCCATAAACACCTCTTCTACCCCAGAAGCTCCTTTGGTTCCGGTTACAATTAAATTAATATCAAAAGTTTCTACGGCATCTTTAACCGCATCTACCAATAAACTAAAAGAAGAAATTGTTTCTATGTAGTGGTTGGCATTATTATAACGTTCTTTAATTCGCTTCTCTGTATCGGCCAATCCGGTCTCTGACCGTTGTTGTACGCTATTTACCATACCTGCGCCATCCATTGGTGCCATAAACCTATTGGTAGTTATTGCGGGTGTGTAGGTATTTAAGAGGTAAAACGTTACGGTTTCTTCCTTAAATAGTTGCATGGCAAAAGAAATAGCATTCCACGCATTATCAGAAAAATCAGTTGGGATCAGTACACTTTTCATTCCATCAACATTTTAGATGGTATAAAATTAAGTGTACCACTTAGGGCAAACTATGACAAATGTCAGTTTTAAAATTTATCGCATTAAAAACCTTCAGACAAGTCCACTAATTTTTGTTCGTTTTCCACACGGACACGCTTACCCTTGGTTGCTATCAACTCCTTTTTCTTAAATTCAGAAATAATACGAATGGCAGATTCCGTAGCCGTACCTACCACATTGGCCATATCTTCTCGCGAGAGGTTTAGTCTTAAATAGCCTTCTTCGTCTTCGCCAAAATTATTTTTTAAATAAAGAAAAGCTGCGGCTATACGTTGTTTTACGGTTTTTTGAGACATGTTCACGATTACATCGTCTGCCTCCTTTAAATCATGAGCCATATGACGTAATACCTCTAGGGTAAAGTTTGGATTTTTGTTCAAGGTATCCGTAATACTCGTTTTAGGTATAAAACAAATCTCCATATCGCTCACCGCAGTGGCAGATAAATTGGTATGTTCTTCTGCAATTACGGAACGTTGCCCCAATACTTCCCCCTTGGCTGCCAATTTCACAATTTGGTCCTTTCCATTTTCACTAAGTTTGCTCAATTTGGTTACACCGCTACGTACACAGTATACCCCATTCAACTTTTCACCTTCGTTGAACAATGGTTCGCCCTTTTTTACTTTTTTAGTGATTTTAGAATCGGAAACCTGTTTCAATTCTTCCTTGCTCATGGCCCGTAACGAATTGAACTGACGTATAATACAACTTTCGCATCTGCTTTCCATACCAATGGATTTTTTAAAATTACCTGACATGGTAAAGTTAAACAAAACACAAAGACCAAAACCTGATATATATCATTTTTTAAGGAGGAACATTTCTAGAAGTTTGCCTTAGGTAAGAGCAAATTTTATGGAAACTACAAATTGTTATCACTGTGGTGACCCCTGTGAGAAAGAACATCTCGTCTTTGACGATAAAAATTTCTGTTGTAATGGTTGTAAAACGGTTTACGAGATTTTTAGCACTAACAACTTAGCTTATTACTATGAGCTACAAGAAAGTGCTGGGGCAACACCAAAGGCCACTGCTAATAAGTTCAATTTTCTGGACAATGAAGAGATTGCCAACAAGCTTTTAGAATTTAACGAAGAAGGCGTGCAGGTGGCAGAATTCTTAATTCCGCACATCCATTGTAGTTCTTGTATTTGGGTTCTGGAAAACCTCAACAAGCTAAACCCAGGTATAACATCTGCCCAAGTAGATTTCCCTAAAAAGAAGGTGAGGATAACGTTCAAAAATAAGCTAATCACTTTAAAAGAACTTGTCTTACTATTAGCAAAAATTGGTTATGAACCTAGTATTTCTTTAGAAGATTATCAGAAAAAAAACAATCAGAAAGACCATTCCCTATTATACAAATTAGGGTTGGCCGGCTTTGCCTTCGGTAACGTTATGTTACTCTCCTTTCCAGAATATTTTGAGGTAGAAGAATTTTGGTTAGAACAATACAAACATACGTTTAGATGGCTCATGTTCGCCTTTTCCATTCCTGTGGTATTCTATGCGGCCAAAGACTATTTTATAAGTGCCTACAAAGGCTTGAGCTCTAAATTATTAAATATAGACGTACCCATTGCACTGGGTATACTGGTGCTCTTTTTAAGAAGTACGGTAGACATTATAATGGATTGGGGCTCTGGTTTTTTTGATAGTTTAACCGGGTTGGTTTTCTTTTTACTGCTAGGAAGATATTTTCAACAAAAAACATATGCCTATCTATCGTTTGAACGCGATTACAAATCTTATTTTCCTATTGCCGTAACCCGTTTAACGGCTAACGGAAATGAAGAAGATATAGAAATTCACCAAGTAATAAAAGGGGATCGTTTACTTATAAGAAATGAGGAAATACTCCCTGTAGATGCTATTTTAATAAACGGTAAGGCCCAAATAGACTACAGCTTTGTTACGGGAGAGTCCGAAGCGGTTCTTAAGCAAAGTGGCGACCGTTTATTTGCCGGTGGTAAACAAATTGGAACGGTTATAGAAATAGAAGCCACAAAATCCGTTTCTCAAAGCTATTTAACCCAACTTTGGAGTAATGCTGTTTTCAGTAAAAACAAGTCAAGTAATTTTCAAACACTTACGGATGCTATTGGCAAACGCTTTACCCTAGCCGTTTTAACCATCGCCATTCTTTCCACCTCCTATTGGTTATGGCAAGACCCCACAAAGGCACTAAATGTGTTTACGGCCGTATTAATTATTGCCTGCCCATGTGCCATAGCGCTTGCAGCACCATTTACCTTGGGCAACCTTATTCGGATTTTTGGTAAAAAAGGATTCTATCTCAAGGATACCAACACCATAGAACGCTTGGCCAAAATAGATACACTTGTTTTTGATAAAACGGGTACGCTTACCACCCATAAAGAAACAGCTATAACTTACCATGGCATGCCATTAGACGAAGAAGAAGCTGCCCTATTAAAAAACACCTTAAGAGGTTCTAATCACCCTTTGAGCCGATCGCTATATGATTTATTAGCTACTTATGATATAAATACCCTGGATTCTTTTAGGGAAGATACGGGCAAAGGCGTAACGGCAACCTATAAAAACAACACTATAAAGTTGGGATCTGCCAGTTATACAGACGGTACTAATGGCAATATTTCAGAAACCGCGGTCCATATTAATTACAATGCAAAGCATAAAGGCAAATACATCTTTAAAAATGCCTACAGAAAAGGTATAGAAAAACTTTTTACCGCATTGCATACCAAATACAAGTTGGTGATACTTTCTGGGGATAATGATGGTGAACGGGAAAAGTTAGAGAAAAGGTTTCCCTTTAAAATCCCCATGTTCTTTAACCAAAAACCGCAGGACAAATTACGGTACATAGAACAGTGCCAAAAAAGTGCCAACGTCTTAATGATTGGCGATGGTCTAAACGATGCTGGGGCATTGGCACAAAGTGATGTGGGTATTGCCGTTTCTGATGACATTAATGTTTTTTCGCCCGCTTGTGATGCCATTTTAAGCGCAGAAAAGTTGAACGACCTACCATCTTTTCTAGTGCTTTCTAAAAAAAGCATACAAATCATCAAATTGAGTTTTATACTATCACTTTGTTATAACCTAATTGGTCTTTCTTTTGCGGTTACTGGGCGTTTAGAGCCCGTTATTGCTGCGATTTTAATGCCGTTGAGCTCTATAAGCATTGTAGTTTTCACCACAATAGCCACCAATTTTATAAGTAGAAAATTATGATACGGAAAGCTGACATTTATCATTTTTTACCCTTTAACTCCAACGTAGTTTTACCAAATATTAAATAGGTATGAGTGTCATTTATATGTTATTGACCATAAGCATTTGTGTAGCCGTGGTATTCTTTTTTGTGTTTGTCCTTTCTGTAAAAAGTGGACAATACGATGATGCCTATACACCCTCTGTTCGTATGCTTTTTGAAGACGAACTGGTTAAATCCAAAGAAAATAAAACAACCAAAGAAAAAGTAGAATTGAATAAGTAATTATGGAAGTACAACAGTTTCATTACGATAACAAAATCGTTCAGAAATTCCTATATGCCACCATGTTATGGGGCGTGGTAGGTATGGCAGTAGGGTTATTATTGGCCTTTATGTTTTTGTTTCCCAACCTAACAGATGGCATATCTTGGTTAAGTTTTGGTCGTTTAAGGCCTTTGCACACCAATGCAGTTATCTTTGCTTTTGTAGGGAACGCAATTTTTGCGGGGGTTTATTACTCCTTACAACGTTTACTTAAAGCAAGGATGTTTAGTGATGCTTTGAGTAACATTAACTTTTGGGGTTGGCAATTGATTATAGTTGCTGCCGCAATAACATTACCACTAGGATATACAACTTCTAAAGAATATGCGGAATTAGAATGGCCAATAGATTTAGCCATAGCCGTAGTTTGGGTTGTTTTTGGTTGGAATATGATCGGTACCATTTTAAAAAGAAGACAACGCCACTTATACGTTGCCATCTGGTTTTATCTGGCCACTTTTGTAACGGTTGCGGTATTACACATATTTAATAGTTTAGAATTACCGGTATCCGCATTAAAAAGTTATTCGGTTTATGCAGGTGTACAAGATGCATTGGTACAGTGGTGGTACGGCCATAATGCCGTAGCCTTTTTCTTGACTACGCCTTTCTTAGGTTTAATGTATTACTTTGTTCCTAAGGCAGCAAACAGACCGGTGTACTCCTATCGTTTATCCATTGTTCACTTTTGGTCGTTAATCTTTATCTATATCTGGGCAGGGCCCCACCACCTTTTATACTCTTCTTTACCAGACTGGGCACAGAATCTAGGTGTGGTATTCTCCGTAATGCTTATTGCACCATCTTGGGGTGGTATGATCAATGGTTTGTTAACCCTACGTGGGGTTTGGGACAAAGTAAGGAGCGATGCCACCTTAAAATTTATGGTGGTAGCCATTACCGGTTATGGTATGGCAACGTTTGAAGGCCCCATGCTATCCCTTAAAAATGTAAACGCTATAGCACACTTTAGCGATTGGATTATTGCCCACGTACACGTTGGGGCACTGGCTTGGAACGGCTTTTTGACCTTTGGTATGATCTACTGGTTAGTTCCCAAAATGTTCAAAACCAACCTACACTCTAAGGGCTTGGCCAACTTCCATTTTTGGATTGGTACGCTAGGTATTATCCTATACGCACTACCTATGTACGTGGCAGGGTTTACACAAGCCTTAATGTGGAAAGATTTTAATCCTGATGGTACCTTGGTTTACGGTAACTTCTTAGAAACCGTTACCCAGATAATTCCCATGTATTGGATGCGCGCCATAGGTGGCTCGCTATACATCATTGGTGCTTTTGTTATGTTATACAACGTAATTGTAACCATACGTAAAGGCAGCAAAATAGAAGATGAATTGGCAGAAGCGCCGGCATTGGCCAAAGTTTCTAAAAGACGTGTGGCTGGCGAAACCTTCCATACCTGGTTAGAGCGTAAACCTATACAGTTAACTATTTTGGCAACCATAGCTATTCTAATTGGTGGTATCATCCAAATTGTACCTACCATTTTGGTAAAATCTAACATACCTACCATAACCAGTGTAAAACCGTATACGCCTTTAGAGTTAGCGGGTAGGGATTTATACATAAGAGAAGGTTGTGTGGGTTGCCACTCTCAAATGATCAGACCGTTTAGAAGTGAGGTAGAACGTTATGGTGAATATGCCAAGGCTGGAGAATTCGTGTACGACCATCCCTTCTTATGGGGTAGTAAACGTACCGGACCAGACCTGTTACGTGTTGGTGGTAAATATTCAGACAACTGGCACCTAAACCATATGTACGATCCACAAAGTACTTCTTCTGGTTCTATAATGCCGGCCTATCAGTGGTTGGTTACCAACGAGCACGATAGAAGCGATGTAGAAGCCAAAATGGCCGCCATGGTAAAGCTTGGCGTACCCTATACAGATGAGGACATTAACAACGCCCAGACGGCAATGGCCGCACAGGCCGCGCAAATAGAAAAAAACCTATATGCGGATCCCGAGTTTGTTAAAACCTATGAAGCAGATAAAAAATATGCGGCAGAAAATGGGTTGCCGTTTGTAGAAATGAAAGACCGTGAAATTGTTTCGCTAATTGCCTATCTGCAACGCTTGGGCACGGATATTAAGATTAAGGAAACCGGCGAAGTATTGTCTCAAAATTAATTAAACACTAGAATCATGCTAAAATTTGTAAAAGAACACATGCAGACCATAGAAGGTATAGCCACCTATCCTATGATTTCACTGCTCATTTTCTTTGTATTCTTTACCCTGCTATTCTGGTGGGTAATTACGGCAAGCAAAGGCTATATAAAAGAGATGGGGAATTTACCCTTGGATAATGATAACCAACAAAAGCTATAATCCATGATAACTAAAACACCTTGGTGGATAAGAATCCCGGTTCTGTTTTTCTTAATTTTTGGGTTGATGGAGTATTTTATAGACTCTGGAGACCAACCGGCGGTAATTGCTTATCCTGTTACACAGTTCTTTTTATTAATGGTATTGATGATACTCATTGCCATAGAACTAATTTTAAAATCTATTGAGAACATTATGTTCCAAACCTTGCCTCCAGAGGCCCAGGCCAAATATTTGGCCAACAAGAACAAAACGTGGGAGTGGACCTGGGGCAAGGAAATGTATGCTAAGCTTACCAAAAGTAGAGCCGTAGAAAAAGAGGGCGAAATTATCCTAGACCATAATTATGATGGTATTAGAGAACTAGACAATGTATTACCACCTTGGTGGGTATACATGTTCTACGCTACCATAGTCTTTGCACTTGTTTATTTGGTACGTTTTCATATTGCAGGAGACTATGACCAAAAATTAGAATATGAGCAAGAGGTGGCAGCTGCCAAAATTGCTATAGAAGAATATAAAAAGAACGCAAAAGACCTAGTAGATGCCAGTACAGTGGCCATACTTACAGAGGCTTCCGATCTAAAAGCGGGCGAAAAAATTTTCCAGACCAACTGTGTGGCCTGCCACATGGCAGACGGTGGTGGCGGTATTGGACCCAACCTTACGGATCAATATTGGATTTTGGGCGGTGGTATATCCAACGTCTTTAACACCATCTCAGAAGGTGGTAGGGACGGTAAAGGTATGGTAGCTTGGAAAAGTAGCCTTAAACCCAATGAAATTGCCCAAGTTGCCAGTTACGTGCTTCAATTTGAGGGTACAACCCCGGCCAACCCAAAAGACCCTGAAGGTGAGGTCTGGGTAGACCCAAATGCACCTGCAGAAGAAAAATCAACCAATGAAACTCCAATAGAACAAGCTACGGACTCAACCACCGTGGCCATGAATTAATTTTTTAAGACAAGGAGTCATGGAACAAGAAAATTTTAGAGATTCAATAGCAACCATAAACAAGGAAGGTAAAAGAGCTTGGATTTTTCCAAAAAAACCAAGTGGTAAATTCTATCAGTACCGTAAGTATGTAAGCTACTTTTTGCTTTTGTTTCTTGTTCTGGCTCCTTTTGTAAAAATAAACGGCAATCAATTTTTGCTATTCAATGTATTGGAGCGTCGCTTTAATATATTCGGGTTTCCATTTTGGCCACAAGATTTTCATTTGGTGGTTATTTCCATGATAATCGGGGTGGTTTTCATAGCCCTATTTACCGTAGCTTATGGCCGTATATTTTGTGGGTGGATGTGCCCACAGACCATCTTCCTAGAAATGGTATTTAGACGTATAGAATATTGGATAGATGGTGACCGTGGTGCGCAAATGCGACTAAGTAAGTCTAAATGGACCGCAGAAAAAATTAGAAAAAGGGTTTTAAAATGGATTATCTTTTTTATCATATCCTTTTTAATTGCCAATATCTTTTTAGCCTATCTAATTGGTAGCGATAAACTTTTACAATACATCACAGATGGTCCTATGGCCCATTTGGGAACTATGGTTCCGTTGTTAATTTTTACCGCTGTATTCTATTTCATTTTTGCTTGGTTTAGAGAACAAGTGTGTATCATAGCTTGTCCCTACGGCAGGTTACAAGGGGTACTACTGGACGAAAAATCGGTAGTTGTAGCTTATGATCATGTGCGTGGCGAAGGTGATAATGGTCGTAAAAAATTTAGAAAAAACGAGGATAGGGAAGCACTAGGACATGGCGATTGTATTGATTGCCTACAATGTGTACATGTTTGCCCAACCGGAATAGATATTAGAAACGGAACCCAGTTAGAATGCGTTAACTGTACCGCCTGTATAGACGAATGTGATACCATTATGGAACGCATAAACAAACCAAAAGGTTTGATCCGCTATGCTAGTGAAACAGAAATAACAGAAAACAAAAAATTCAAGTTTACCCCAAGAATGAAGGGGTACACGGCCATTCTTACCATTTTAACAGGTATTCTAGTGGGGATGCTTTTTTTAAGAAACGAACTAGAAGCCAATATTTTAAGGTTGCCGGGGCAATTGTACGAGAGAAAAGAAAACAACATCATCAGCAATGTTTATACCTACAAACTGGTAAACAAAACGGTAGAAAACGTAGCCGATGTAGAATTTAAACTACTATCTCATAAAGGTACCATTAACCTGGTCTCCAAAAACCATTTTACGGTACCGGCACAAGATATTGCAGAGGGCACCTTGTTTATTGAAATAAATAACAGTGGCTTAAATGGCGAAAAGGATGTGCTAAAGATTGGTATTTACAGCAATGGAAAACTAATAGAAACTACCAAGGCGCAGTTTTTGGCACCTAGGAGTTATAACTAAAAAAGAAACAGATGAAGATTAATTGGGGAACAGGAATTGTATTGGCATTTATTAGCTTCATTGCCTTTATACTTTATTTTGTGGTAAGGATGAGTACGGACGACCGTGCCAATCATGATTTGGTAACAGAAGGGTATTATAAAAAAGAATTGGCGTACCAAGCCGAAATAGATGCGCAAAACGCCGCCGCCAAGAGTAGCGCCCAATTAATAGTAGAAAAAACAGCTAACGGACTCTTAGTTCGTTTTCCAGAAAATTTCAATTACAAACACATCACTGGTAATGTGTCCCTATACAGACCGTCTAACCGGCACTTGGATTTTAACTTGCCCATAAGTTTATCCAATTCACATTTGCTCATACCTGACAATCGCTTGGTAGACGGTCGCTGGGACATAACCATTAACTGGGAGCATGAAAAAAACCAGTTCTTACACAAAGAAAAAATAGTATACTAACTCATGGTTACAGCAGCACTTGGTTTAGGGTTTTTAGGCAGTTTGCATTGCTTGGGCATGTGCGGACCCATTGCCTTTATGCTACCCTTAGACCAAGAAAACAAATTTAAAAAACTGCTACAGCTATTCCTTTATCATTTGGGTAGAATAGTAAGTTATAGTTTATTAGGTTTGGTGTTTGGTACAGTGGGTAAAGGATTATACCTGTTTGGTATACAACAAAAACTATCTATTGCTATTGGGGCCATCATGATTTTGTTGGTGCTTATTCCCGCCAAATACCTTAATCAATTTAAACTGTCCCAACCCATATACAAACTTATAGGTAGGGTAAAAACAGCTTTGGGCAAAGAGCTTAAAAAGCGAACCCCGGACACCTTTTTAACCATTGGTTTTTTAAACGGATTTTTACCCTGTGGCTTAGTGTATATGGCACTTTTAGGAGCGGTAGCCATGGCCAACGCCTGGCAAGGTGCTTTGTATATGGCCCTATTTGGTTTGGGTACCGTACCTTTAATGACTTCTACCGTATATTTTAGTTCCTTTTTTAAAGGAAGCATTAAAGCCAAGATTAGAAAATTAGTACCCGTCTTTGTGGTACTCATCGGCATTCTTTTTATTTTTAGGGGACTAGGTTTGGGTATCCCTTACGTATCGCCTAAAGCGCCACCAACCACATTAGAAATGGTAGATAGCCAAATGGAATGTCATTAGTGGTAGACTTAATTATAGGCTTTTTTATTAGAAATTGGTACCAATACCAAAAACTATAAACCATCGAATTTAATAGAAAATAGCACTCACTTTAGCCGTTGTAACGTATTTAAACCCGTAAAAGCAAATAAATTAGACTACGGACCATTCATAAAAATTACAACTTTGGTTTAATTCAAATCCAGTTTTTACATACAAGTTGTTACCTATTTTATTGCTCTTACCCGTTTCTAACATAAGACCGCAAGCATTAGTGGTTTTGGTTAAATCCTTGGCTGCATCTATAAGTTGTACAGACAACCCTTTACCTCTGTAATTGGGGGCTACAAACAAATCGTTAAGCAACCATAATCTTTGCATACGTGTAGACGAAAACAAGGGATATAGTTGTACAAAACCTACTATTTTGTTGTCTCCGGCATCACAAACCAATAGTTCAGAATCTTTTTGGGTTAGCCTGTCCGTTAAAAAATTAGTTGCAGCGGTAACATCAGATTCTTTTTGATAAAAAACACGATAAGCATCAAACAGTTGCGCTACAGCATGTACATCTTCTAAAGTGGCTTTTCTAATTATAGGTTTCATAGGCAAATAGATACTTTTTATCTAAAATAGTGCATTCTACTTTTGGCATTGATTAATCAAGGTTGGTGTAACAGAACCTTGTTCATTTGTTTCGTATAATTAGTAGTAAAACATCCAAAGATTTATTTGTTAGTAAATAGTACAGCTAAGACCTAGATGTACCTTTATTGGTAAGAAGTTAGAAGAATCTGAGTTTTCTGCTTCTTATTTATCAGGTGGAGCGCAATGGAGAACGGTACTTTGTCTTACTAAGTTGTACTTTTTACTTAATACTTATTACTATTTACTTTTCACTTTTAAGCACCAACCTACTGGCATAAGCAAATAAAAACTATCTTTAAAACGCTTACTTCTCCAAACCTATAGTTTAGGCAAGGATGTTACCAATTTCTTAGTATTGCTATTCGTCAAATCACGAATATTCAGTTATTGTGAAATATTTAAAAGAACCATATGAAACATTTAATGTTGGGGATTTGTATAGTTACTTCTATATTCTGTATCGCACAAGCCGAACAGAATAATTTTGATGAAGTTGCCTCTGAGTTCCAATTGGAATATAATAAATCGAATTACGGGAATATTCATGTTATGTTAGATGACGTAATGAAAAGTCTAAAGCCAAAGGAAGAAATGACTGATTTTTTATCTACAGTTAGGTCTAATTTTGGATTAATTAAATCAATGGAATTTTATGACATAAACAATTCGGCACATGTATACCGAGCTGCTTTTGAAAAGGCAATTGTTGATATTTCATTTTCCTTAAATAAAAAGAATCAAATAACCGCCTTGTTTATCCCTCGAAATAGATTTGAGAATTCCTCAATATTAAAAAGAAATGCTACCAAAATGATTTTTCCTTTTAAAGAAGAATCCTTTGTCTATTGGGGTGGAGAAACTGTAGAAATCAATTATCATATGGCAGATTTGAATCAGCAATATGCCTTTGATATATTAATGGTCGCAAATGGTGCACCGTATAAAGGAGATTCATCGAAAAATGAAAGTTATTTTATTTTCGGGAAGGATATTATTGCTCCTTGTGACGCAAAAGTTGTAAAAGTAATTGATGGTATTGAGGACAATGTCCCTGGCAAGTTAAATAGGGCTGAGATAACTGGGAATACAATAATTCTTGAAACAGATAGAAAGGAATATTTGTTATTTGCACATATTAAGGAAAACTCAATCTTATTCAAAGAAGGAGATTTGGTCAAACAAGGTGAGGTTATTGCTAAATGTGGAAATTCTGGTAACACTGCTCAAGCTCATTTGCATTTTCAACTTCAAAATACAGACGATTTGTTCAATGCCATTGGCGCAAAAATTCATTTTGATGAACTTATTTTAAACGGAGAAATCAAAAAGGACTACATGCCAAAAAAAGAAGATTTTGTAAGGAATAAAAAAGACTAACGGATTAATAAAAAAAATTTCACAAGACAGCTATAAGTTATTGCTTGTCCTCTCCTACTCCTCATATACTAGACCTTTGTACATACGCTAACAAACGAAACATAAAATGAAATACGGATATACAATAATCTACGTTGAGAACGTAAAAGAAACAATCGAATTTTACCGAAAAGCATTCGGATTTCAACCGAAATTTGTGACACCTGAAAATGATTATGGCGAATTGATTTCAGGAGAAACAAATATTGCTTTCGCCTCAATTGAATTAGGAAAATCCAACTTCAAAAACGGATTTAAAAAAACGGACGGAACTGGAAAACCTTTTGGTGTGGAAATGGCGTTTGTAACAGAAAATATAGAATCGGACTTTCAAAAAGCACTCGAAATGGGAGCGACTGAATTTGAACCTTTAACCGAAAAACCTTGGGGACAAAAAGTAGGATATGTGAGAGACAATAACGGATTTTTAATCGAAATATGTACACCGATTAAAACGGAAGGATAAAAACAATGTAGATGAAAGTCTACGTACAATAGCTACTATAATTTATTGTAGCGGATTTCCCAAAAGAAAATCCTTACTTTTAAATTAAGGTTAGGTTTTCAGGCGGAATATTCGCTGTTTTGTCATCGCACTAACTCGTTCGCTGCTTGGCAGAAGCCGTCACAAACAAATCATAACCCAAACATCGTTTGCAATTAAAAAACGAAAAATATGAACCGATATATTTTCATAGCTTTAATACTACTACTGAATCCCATTAATGGATTTAGCCAAAGTACAAATGAACCTATATTTTCAAATTTCACGTATCAAGGAAATGACAACGTGTACAAAAATTATCCTATAGCAGCCAACGAATTTTACAATCCAATTCTACAGGGTTGCTACCCAGACCCTGCAATTACTCGTAAAGGAAATGATTATTACATGGTTGTTTCGTCTTTTGTAATGTTTCCGGGCGTACCCATTTTCCATTCAAAAGACTTGGTGAATTGGACCCAAATTGGACATGTTTTAGACCGAAAATCACAGTTACAAGTAGAAAATTTAGGCATTAGTAGAGGTGTTTATGCTCCAGGAATTACCTATAACCCACACAACGAAACCTTTTATATGATTACAACGGTGGTTAATGGAACGGGGAATATAATTGTAAAAACAAAAGACCCAATGAATGGGTGGAGCGACCCAATTAAGTTGAAGTTTGGTGGAATTGACCCTTCTATTTTCTTTGATGATGATGGCAAAGGTTATATTGTTCACAACGATGCACCTGATGAAGGAAAGGAGTTGTACAACGGCCATAGAGTTATTAAAGTTTGGGAATATGATGTAGAAAAAGACCAAGTTATACCAAATACGGACAAGATAATCGTTGATGGTGGCGTAGATATTTCGCAAAAACCGATTTGGATTGAAGCACCGCATTTGTATAAAAAAGATGGTGCATATTATTTGATGTGTGCCGAAGGTGGTACGGGAGATTGGCATAGCGAAGTAATTTTTAGAAGCGAAAGTCCAAAAGGTCCTTTTATTCCTGCTCCAAATAATCCCATACTTACGCAACGTTATTTTTCAAAAGATAGAAAAAATAGGGTTGATTGGGCTGGTCATGCAGACATCATCAAAGGTCCAAATGGCAAATACTACGGCGTATTTTTGGCAGTACGTCCAAATGAAAAAGGTCGTGTTAACACAGGTAGGGAGACGTTTATTTTACCAGTAGATTGGTCTGGCCAATTTCCTGTTTTTGAAAATGGATTAATACCGATTGAACCAAAATTGAAAATGCCAAAAGGTGTAGAAAACAAAGTTGGGCAAGGTGGTTTTTTCCCAAATGGCAATTTTGTTTTTAAAGATAATTTTAGTGTTGAAAATTTAGATTTTCGTTGGATCGGTCTGCGAGGTGCTCGTGAGGATTTTATTAAAACAACCAAAAAAGGCTTAAAAATTAGGCCTTTTGCAACCCATATCAAAGAAGCCAAACCTACTTCTACCCTTTTCTATAGACAACAACACAACAATTTTTCTTTTACCACAACAATGGATTACAAACCAAAATCTAATAAGGATTTGGCAGGTGTTGTTGCTTTACAAAATGAAGGTTCAAATTATGTATTTGGCATTACCAAAAAAGGAAAAGACTACTACTTGGTTTTAGAAAAAAATAAATGGCCCCAAAGAAAAGGTGCCATTATTTCGGAAACAATAGCGAGTACAAAAATCAATTTAAACAACCCTATTCAATTGAAAATTAAGGCCAATGGCGATGCTTACGAATTTTTGTATTCCATTAATGGAAATGAATTTATGAATTTAGGCGGCGTGGTATCCGGCGACATTTTATCAACAGATGTTGCAGGTGGTTTTACAGGTTGCTTGTTAGGGTTACATGCCACTACAGCAAATAATATAGTTCCAGAGTAAAGTAAAACACAGCAGAGAAAAAAGAACGAAGTAAAAACAGCTTTTATCTACATTTAATTATAGGCCTTTTTTGTAAAGCAAGAATCCCATTTTTTTGGATTTTGGTTATTCTAGCGTATTCAATTCCTTAGCAAACTAAACCTATTTAAATAGCCACGTCATGCTGAACTCGTTTCAGCATCTTTTTATTAAAAGTTAAAAGTATTCTTGTCATTTCGAAGGGACTAGCACGGCTAGGCTCGAGAAATCTTTTTAGAATCACGGGTTTTCAGCTTCTTTCTGGTCAGGTCGAGCGCAGTCGAGACCGCTACTTTGTACTTTGTACTTACTACTTTGTACTTACTACTTTGTACTTACTACTTAATACTAGCTACTTATAACTTTTAGCTACTAACTCACTAGCATAAGCAAATAAAAACTATCTTTAGCACAAGTACTTCCCCCACTCCAAGTCTAAAAAAAGATTCAATTCATCAATTAACAAAAACCAATATGAATTATTGCGCAATATAAATTCAATCCTATACGAACTATTAAAATTTTGGAAAATGAAAAAAGTTAAATCGTCTTTACTTATTGGAATATGTATAACAATAATGGGCTATCCACAATTAGCAGAAGCAAAGCACCATTCAGGAAATTGGTTGGATGATAAAGGATGTTTACACGTTTGGTCTTACGATACTGCATTTTTTGGATTAATTAAGTATAATAAGACTTATGAAATATTCTGTGGGGTTACCTTAGAATAAAGTATATTTTTTTAATGAAGTACGTATACGCAACTATTCTACTGTTAACTTACCTTTCAATGAATTCCCAGATATTGAAAGGAGTTGTTTTTGATAGTATTTCAAAAGAAAAATTGCAGTATGTTAATTTATCATATAAAAACAAAGAAATAGGCACTTTTAGCACTAATAAAGGAGCTTACAGTTTAGATTTATCTAGAGCAACGAATAAGGATAGTTTACTAATTTCATTAATTGGTTACCAAACCAAAACTATTGCTTTAGCTAGCTATATTGCCCATAAGGAGAGTATATTAAATGTAGCGTTAACTCCCAAAATAGAAGCATTAAACGAGGTTGTAGTTCTTGATGGTAAAGAACAATACAAAAGCAAAGCACTCAACTTTAAAACGGGGAAACGAAAAACACTGTTATCCATTTCCGTTCCTTTTGGTTACGAAACGGCAACCTTTATTAAAAACAAGAGAAAGAAAAAAGGCAGATTAATAGAAGTCCACATCAAATTAAAAGATGTATCCAAGGAGAAAATCACTGTTCATAATACATTTTACAGATTATCTTTTTATAAAGTAAACAGATTAGGATATCCGGGCAAAGCCCTTCTTTACGATAACATCGTAATAAAGCCTAAAAAAGGAGTTACCGAGTACCCAATAGATTTGGCAAACAAGTATGTGGCGTTTGATGAAAATGGCATTTTTATAAGCCTAGAAACTATTAAACCCGATACTATTAAACCTTCTGGAAGTATGTATGTAACCACACCGAACATAGTACATACCCACACTAATGAAAGCCTAACCTATACCCGTTTTGGGCAAAATAAATGGTATAAAAACGAGCATAGTTCTGCATTTAAAAAGAAGTTATATAATACGCCTTATATAAAAGGTAAAGTGATATATAAAAAAGAACAATAACGTGTTTCAATTACCACCTCATGCTGAACTCGTTTCAATAGCCACGTCATGCTGAACTCGTTTCAGCATCTTTTTATTAAAAGTTAAAAGTATTCCCGTCATTTCGAAGGGACTAGCGTAGCTAAGACCGAGAAATCCCTTTAAAAATATATTTTTCAGCTTCTTACTAGTCCGGTCGAGCGCAGTCGAGACCGCTACTTTGCCTTACTACTTTTTACTTAATACTAACTACTTATAACTTTTAACTACTAACCTACTAGCATAAGCAAATAAAAACTATCTTTAACACATGTACTTCCCCCAACCCAAGCGTTTAGACATGGGTGTTACCTATTTAGTATAAAAACGGCTATCCCTGAAATGATGGACATTAAACAGTTGTAGGCTATTTTAAAATATTCTAATTATGATTGGACCTTTTGGAAAAATTTGGAGCTTATTTGGAATAGTATTGTCTGCATCTTCTATCATAAGCCTAATTCAAGCTGGCTTTGACCTTAAATTAGCTCTAAGCCTTTCCGAGGTATTAAATTATTACCGTGAATTAGTGGAGCCCATTTATAATTTTCTTTACACGCCACTGCTTAGAGTGCTTGGAGATTTTAAAATCCCTAATTGGGCAATGGATACCCAAACCCTTTCCTTAATTGTCAGTAGTATATACGTACGTGCAAAAAATGCCCAAAGGATTAATGGAAAGGTAATTCACTTTAAAAGTCAATTGAGCAAAATCAGTACAGTGTTTATTTTGGGTGTTACAATGATAGGATTATTGTTTCTTCCCTTTATACTCATTGGAATGTTTATGTTACCTATTTACTATATAAACCAATTGCGTTGGCATAAACATCTTAAATGGCACCAATTCAATAAAGTATTGCAAGCTATTTATATGGCGGCAGGTAATGAGGGTGCCATATTTAATACCTCTGCGATCTACGCTTATTTAACTCTTATTGTCGTTTTTACTTTTTATGTTTGGAATTACATTCTTTTGTAAAAAACATACCGCCATAAAGAACTGAGAAAACAATCAGTAAACTTAATGTGACACATGGATTTATTTAAGGTTAATCCTAGCTTTTCACCTATTATATTTTAGTCAACTCGTTTCAATAACTGCCCTTAAACTGCCCAGCTATGCCATAAATAAAACCATTTGTTTCTAAAAACCATAAACTTCATGTTAACTTTCTATATCACAGGTAAATAAAAACTATCTTTAGGGCTGTTACTTCCCCCAACCCAAGCGTTTAGGCATGGGTGTTACCTATTTAGTATAATACCAGCTATCCGTCAAATGACGGATATACAATTGTTCTATGCCATATAACCTAAAATCAAACTTATGAATTACCTTAAAAGTCAAGTTTTCTCTCTCCTTCTAATTATAGCAATCACAACAATGGGATTTGCTCAAAAACTGGAAAAACAATTCGATCAGATGCTTGGTGACCAATACTTGCCTAATGAACCTGGAGCAACAGCTCTTGTCGCGATTGATGGCAAAATAGTTTACCATAAAGCTTTTGGAATGGCAAACATGGAATTGGATGTCAAAATGGAGCCTGATATGGTGCTTGAGATCGGGTCAATTACTAAACAGTTTACGTCAGTTTCTATATTAATGCTCATGGAACAAGGAAAATTAGATTTGGACGATGACATCACAAAGTTCATTGAAGACTATCCAACACATGGTCACCATATTAGTATTCATCATTTATTGACACATACTTCAGGGATAAAAAGTTATACATCAATGGAAAGCTGGGTACCCATTTGGAGGAAAGACTTTGAACCTAAAGAACTCATTGACTTTTTTAAAAACGAGCCTATGGATTTTGCACCAGGTGAAGAATGGAGTTATAATAACTCAGCCTATTTCATTCTAGGATATATCATTGAAAAGGCGTCTGGTCAAACATATGAGGAGTTTGTTGAGACCAACATTTTTGACAGGCTTGGTATGAAATCATCCCTTTACGGTAGCAACTCTGAGATCATTAAGAAAAGGGCCTCTGGTTACCAAAAAAACCAAGAATATATAAATGCAGAATACCTCAGTTTGTCGCAACCTTATGCTGCTGGATCTTTGATGTCAAATGTAGAAGATTTGTTTATCTGGAATAGGGCAATTCGTTCCAACATACTTGTAAAGCAAGAATCGATTGATTTGGCGTTTACCAATTATGAATTGAACAATGGTGAGAAAATCAACTATGGCTATGGATGGGGACTAAATGAAATTAACGGAAGCCCTACAATTGAGCACTCTGGTGGTACATTTGGCTATGTTACAAATGCTATATACTTACCAAACGAAGATGTTTTTGTAGCTATCTATTCGAATTGTGATTGCAATGAGCCTGGACAGGTTTCAACAAAGATGGCTGCTATTGCGATTGGAAAGCCATACCCAGATGAAGAAGATATAATATCAGTTGAAAGTGATAATCTTAATAAATTGGCAGGCGTTTATGACTTTTCTGATAGTTCAACACGAATTATCACAGTAGAAGATAATCAGTTGTTTAGCCAACGTCCTGGAAGTAATAAATTCAAATTGTTCCCAATCAAAAAGAACACATTTTCTTTCGAGAATAGTTTTGCTACCATTCAGTTTAATGAAAATGGCAAAGAGGTTAAAGCCGTCTTCACTAATCGAATAGACAAAACAGAAGGAGTGAAAACTGACAAACCCATTCCAATTCACAATGAAATCCAACTGGAGGCAGAGATCTTGAAACGATACCCTGGAGTATACGAAATACAGCCAGGATTTGATATTGTCATTACTTTAGAAGATAATAAGTTGATGTCCCAAGCCACTGGACAGCAGAAAATTCAAATTTTTCCTGAATCTCAAACTAAGTTCTTTCTGAAAGTTATTGATGCCCAAATTGAGTTTGTTGAAAACGAGAAAGGTGTTTTTGAATCTTTTATTCTGTATCAAGGTGGGCAAGAGATCTCAGGGAAAAAGAAGAATTAAACGGCATAGAACAATGTATATAGCGCATTAAAACGTGCTATATACTTACAGTTACAATACAATTATGACCTAAATTTTGCAACAAACGAAATTGGCTATCGTCTTTTAATAAAATAGAATTTATGAGAAAATTAATTTTGACTTTGGCATTAGCAATGTTCACATCAATAGCTTTAGCCACTGAAATTGTAGCAACTGTTGTTTTTGAAAATTTAACAGAAAAGGAATTAAAATCAGGAGAATTCACAATTATTGACCTAAATAAAAAAATTGAGATTTCTAAAGCAGATAGTTTTAAAATTACTTTACCAGAAAAAGGAAAATACCAATTCAATTTTGTGTCTGACGATTTTACTGCTTACACTTTTTACCCAACAAGAATTAATAAAAGAAATAATACAATTACGATTCGTTTAATGGAAAAAACTGGTTATAAAAGCGGTGGAACATACTCTTTTCCAATGAATTTAGAAACTGATTTGACGGATGAACAAATTGAACAACGAATTGAAAATGGAACTCTTAATTTTATAATGCACGGAATTGATAGTTCAATACCAGAAGAATATGTAGACTTCAAAGAAAAATATGGAATTGGACTAATCAAAGAAAATTGTGTAATTGCCCCTATATCCTTCAAAAAAGCAACTGAAAACAATCAAATGATTTTTGACTTTTTAAATAAAAAATACGGAACTAAATGGCAAGCAGAATTGAAAACAAAACCGTTTGGGATACAATAAAAGTTATTTTACAAGACGGTCTGTATAACATAGATCAAATAGGCTAAACCGAAAGGTTTGTGCGTATTTAAAAATCCTGAAAAAAACTTATTGCAATAACCATATGGTCTGTTTTGGCTTATAAAAAGGTAAAACATAATTCTATAATTGGGTTCTATATTTATCTGAAGCGACAGCAGTTAGTAGTTTTAGTGTCATTTCGAAGGGACTAGCGTAGCTAGGACCGAGAAATCCCTTTAAAAGAATGGGTTTTCTGCTTCTTATTTGTCAGGTCGAGGGCAGTCGAGACCACTTCTTTTTCTTACTACTTTGTACTTAACACTTTTTACTTAATACTTAATACTAACCACGTCATGCTGAACTCGTTTCAGCATCTTTTTATTAAAAGTTAGAAGGATTCCCGTCATTTCGATGGGACTAGCGTAGCTAGGCTCGAGAAATCCCTTTAAAAGAATGGGTTTTCAGCTTCTTACTAGTCAGGTCAAGCGCAGTCGAGACCACTGCTTTACCTTACTACTTTGTACTTAACACTAAATACCAGCTACTCACAACTTTTAGCCACTAACTTACTAGCATAAGCAAATAAAAACTATCTTTAGGGTTGTTACTTCCCCCAACCCGTGTGTTTAGGCATGGGTTTCATCTATTTAGTATAAAAACAGCTATCCGTGTAATGCCGGATATATAATTGTTGTGCTTCATGTAAAAAAACCTACCAATGAAAATTGAATCTTTAAGAATAGAAAACTTCCGTGCCTTTAAAGACGAAACAATAGAATTTGATGATTATACCTCATTTGTAGGGCCAAATGGAGTTGGTAAGTCGACAGTTTTTCACGCACTTAATTTATTCTTTAGACAGAGTAAAGACAGTCAAACCGATTTGCTTAAACTTTCAGCGAATGACTTTCACCATGCAAATACAAGTCAGCCAATAAAAATTACTGTTACTTTTTCTTCCTTATCCGACCAAGCGAAAGAAGAGTTAGCAGATTATGTTAGACAAGATAAATTGATAATAACGGCTACTGCTGTTTATGATGCTATTACTGAAAAGGCAGATGTAAAGCAGTTTGGAAACAGATTAGGAATGGAGGAGTTCCGAAAGTTTTTTCAAGCTGATAAAAGCGGAGCAAAAGCAGCGGAATTAAAGGAAATATTCAAATCATTCAGGGAAAAGTATGAGGACATTTCTAGTGCCAATTCAAAGGCAGACATGATATCCGCATTACATGATTACGAGAGCAAAAACCCTGAAAAGTGTATCTTAATACCAAGTGAAGACCAATTTTATGGGGTTTCACGCGGAGTAAATAAATTAGAATCTCACATTCAATGGATTTTTATACCAGCGATAAAAGATGCAACTGAAGAAAGTGAAGAGTCTACCAAATCAGCTTTAGGACAATTACTAGCTAGAACTGTCCGTTCTCAAGTATCTTTTGACGAGAACATTAGGGATTTGAGAAACAATGTACGAGCCGAATATCAGAAGCTGCTAGACGCAGAGCAAAAAACTCTTGATGATATTTCGGGTTCTTTACAGAATAGATTATCAAATTGGGCACACCCAAATATTACCGCTTCAATTCAGTGGAAACAAGACCCTGACAAATCAATCAAAATTGAAGAACCCTTAGCAGGACTTAAAGTTGGGGAAAGGGGATTTGAAGGTGAATTGTCAAGGTTTGGACATGGCTTGCAACGCTCGTATATGCTCGCTTTGCTTCAAGAGCTATCAATGTTTGACCCTGAAAATGTTCCTACTTTATTAATGGGAATTGAAGAACCAGAGCTATTTCAGCACCCACCACAGGCAAGGTATTTGGCCGAAACTTTAATTGAGTTATCTGAATCAAATTCTCAAATTATTATCTGTACACATAGTCCTCTATTTATTCCAGGCGATAGTTTTGATAAGATTAGACTTGCTTGTGAAGAAGGAGAACCTAGTGAAACAAAAATTAAAAGACTGACCTATGAATCTTTGGCCACAGAATTACACTCTGTTGGAGAAAAGCTTGTGACTGAAAGTGGAATGGTAGCCAAACTTTATCCTTCTCTAAATCCAGTTGTGAATGAAATGTTCTTCTGTAAAAAATTAATTTTAGTTGAAGGTCATGAAGATATTGCATACATAAGCTCTTACTTGCTCCTAACAGGTGGCATGACCGAGTTCAGACGCCATGGTTGCCACATTGTTCCCGTAGAAGGGAAAAATAAGTTAATCAGACCGTTAGCAATGGCAAAACTTCTTGACATACCAACTTTCGTTGTTTACGATAGTGATACTGACAAAACAACGGAGCATGAGGTTCCAAAACATAAAAAAGACAACAAAGCAATTCTCTCATTAAAAAACTATGCAGATGTTGACGAGTGGCTTGCAAGTACGGTAATTAAAGATGACTTGACAGCATGGCAAACCAACTTGACAAATGAAATCATTAATGAGCTCGGACAGGATTTAAAAAAATATGAAGACGAAGCAGCTGCATTCTATGGAAATGCAGGTGGATTAAAAAAGAATCCTCTAGCCATTGCAAAGAGTTTAGAATTAGCATGGAATGAGGGAATCAAATCTCAATTGTTAATAGACTTAACTGCTAGAATTATAGAATTTGTAAATAAATAAAACACGAAAGCACAACAAAGAACTGAGGTGAAAAACAAGCTTTTTTAGCTTAAAATTGACACAAAGTTCTCATCATAGGGAAGTCCATTTTTTACAACGCCAAA
>NZ_JBSWXQ010000013.1:0-24788 GCF_056160685.1 Croceivirga sp. ABH4_376
CCATCATCGAGCCGCAAGAGGCCTATACCGTTACCTTGAACAGCACTACCAATCCATTGGTACCCATCAATAATGCGACAGCAAACGGTATTATCAATGATGATGATAATATTCCTGGCACTACCGGATTATTTATCAACGACATTACCGTTAATGAAGTAGATGGCACAGCTACCTTAGAAGTTACCTTAGTAGGTACGGTTCAAGATGCATTTACTGTAGACTTTAGCACCGCAGATAACACGGCAACCGCTAGTGAAGATTATACCACTACAGCAAACACGCTAACTTTTGTTGGTAATGAGATTAGCCCAATGGCTATAACAATACCAATTTTAAACGATGTATTGTTAGAAGAAGAAGAAAATTTCCAAGTGGTTTTATCTAACTTGAGTACAACAGTTATTCAAATTAATAAGGCCATTGGAGTAGTAACTATTATTGATGATGAATACGATACAGACGGTGACAACGTACCAGATGTAACAGATTTAGACGATGACAATGATGGTATTTTGGATGCCAATGAAGGAGACGGGACTATAGACACCGATAATGATGGCTATCCAGATAGCAGAGACATTGATTCTGATAACGATGGTATTCCAGACAACGTAGAATCGCAAACTACCAACGGCTACGTGCCTCCAACAGGCAACGATACGGACAATGATGGTTTGGATGATGCTTATGACACCAACGATGAAGGACTTATTCCTGTAGACACCGATGGCGATGGAGCGCAAGATACCGTAGACCTAGACTCAGACAACGATACCGTTCCTGACAATAATGAGGGGAACGACTTTAATAACGATGGGCAACCAGATTGGACCTTTACCGGTACTGATACCGATGGTGATGGTTTGGATAATGGTTATGAAGGTAGTGATGTAAACGATGGCTTTGATGTTAACGATGAAATTAATGACCCTGCCAACGACTTACCTAACACGGATAATCAAGACGATGTTAATTATCGTGATTTAGATGACGATGGAGATGGTATCCCAACTATGGACGAGGATGCTGATAACGATGGTGACCCAACCAATGATGATACTGATGGTGACGGCATCCCGGATTACCTAGACCCAATAGACACAGATGGTGATGGTGTTCCTGATTATGTAGATTTAGACGATGACAATGATGGTATTTTGGATGCCAACGAAGGAGACGGTACTATAGACACCGATAATGATGGCTATCCAGATAGCAGAGACATTGATTCGGATAACGATGGTATTCCAGATAATGTAGAATCGCAAACTACCGATGGTTACGTGCCTCCAACAGGTAATGATTCTGACAATGATGGTTTGGATGATGCTTACGACACCAACGATGAAGGACTTGTTCCTGTAGACACCGATGGTGATGGTACGCAAGATGTCATCGACCTAGACTCAGACAACGATACCGTACCCGACAATAATGAGGGGAACGACTTTAATAACGATGGGCAACCAGATTGGACCTTTACCGGTACTGATACCGATGGTGATGGCTTGGATGATGGTTATGAAGGTAGTGATGTAAACGATGGCTTTGATGTTAACGATGAAATTAATGACCCTGCCAACGACTTACCTAACACGGATAATCAAGACGATGTTAATTATCGTGATTTAGATGACGATGGAGATGGTATCCCAACTATGGACGAGGATGCTGATAACGATGGTGACCCAACCAATGATGATACCGATGGTGACGGCATTCCAGACTATCTAGACCCAATGGATGATAGATTTATGGACCCGAATTTGGAGGACATGACCATCATTTGTGGAGAAGAAGTACCAGCCATACCAGAATTAGGAGATATTGGTGGATGTAGCACTCCAGTAATCAACTTTACAGAAGAAATTGTAACGGTAGCAGACACCGATGATTACATGATAGAGCGCAGATGGGAAGTTGCTGATGACTGTGGTAATACTGCGACTTATACGCAGACCATTTTTGTGATGCAACCACAGTTAGAAGAAGTTTATTTTGATGTTTGTGTAGAAGACGAAGCGGTAGACCTCATCAATTACTTGCCACAAGGCTTTGACACCAACGGTACATTTACGGTTGCAGAAGGAGACGTGGTTTTAGAGGGCTCCCTATTTAATCCTGCCAATTTAGCATTGGGAGAATATAAAATAATGTATGCCTCAGAAGGTGGTGATTGTAACTATTATGTAGATTTTATTATTACCACAAATAATGATTGTGTGCCTTGTACAAGAGACCAAATAGAAGTTTCTAAAGCAGTAACCCCAAATGGTGATGCTATTAATGATGTATTCGAAATTAAAGGCACAGAGTACTGTGGATATACTTTTGATGTACTTGTTTTTAACAGATGGGGAGATAAGGTATACGAGTCTAGAAACTACCTGAACGATTGGGGAGGCACATCTCCAAACAACGCTTACGGTAGTAGAGGAACCGTACCTGCAGGAACCTATTATTACATCATAAAAATAAATGAACAACCAGAAATGCAGCCTATCAACGGCTACATTTACATTGGCACAGAATAAAACATACAACTTGAAATCAGCACCTTATAACGATGGTTTTGACAAAGAACGAAAATAGAATCAATTAATCGGTGTAATTGGTTATACGTTTTAAGATGCTGTTTCTTTGTTCACGCATTACCCCAAACCAAACAAATTAAAGAACTAACAACTAGTGTTATGAATACCATTTTTAAGGGTATAACTGTATTGAGCCTGCTCTTCTTTTCTAATATAAAAGGACAGCAGTTACCACAATTTACACAATACATGTTCAACACAACCTCTATTAACCCTGCCTACGCAGGAAGTAGAGAGAGTCTAAGTTTTACGGCATTGCATCGTAACCAATGGGCAGGCTTGGATGGTAATCCCAGAACGAGTACTTTTTCACTGCATACACCAATGCGCAATGAAAAAGTAGCATTGGGATTATCTTATATTAATGACCATTTGGGCGACCAGAGCACACAGTTTATTTACGGTAATTTTTCGTACACTATCCCAATATCGTGGGAGGCCAAACTTTCGTTTGGTTTAAATGGTGGTTTCACTAAATACGATTTATCAAACCCTGATATAAATGACCCCTTCTTTAATCAGAATTTTAATGTTTGGGACCCTAATTTTGGTGCGGGCATGTACCTAACTACCAACAGATGGTATGTTGGTTTTTCTGCCCCTAGAATTTTAAATACAGATGTAAACGAAGGAGAGTTTGAAGCTTTAGAAAGAAACAACTACTATGGTATTGCTGGCTTAGTGCTAGACCTATCTTTAGATATAAAATTTAGACCTTCTGTAATTACCAAATTCACTAACGGAGCACCAGCTTCTTATGATGTTACCTCAAGTTTTTTGTTTTATGAAAAATTCTGGTTAGGCGCCTCCTATCGTTTTAATGATGCCTCTAATTTTGGTGCTTTTGCAGATTATCAAATCAGTAAAAATTTAAGATTAGGCTATGCTTATGATTTACCTACCTCCCTTACAAGACCCTACACTGGGGGTACGCACGAGGTAATCCTAATATTTGAACCAAAACTAAACAAGAAAGAAGATTTATACCGTTCCCCAAGATACTTTTAAGATGAATATTAATAAACACCTACTTAGTCTACTTGTATTTGTATGCTGCATTACTAGTGTATTTGCCCAACACCCACTACAGCGCAAAGCAGATAAATATTTTGGTACGTTTTCTTACGCCAAAGCCATTCCTTTTTATGAAGAAATGGTAACAGAAGGTGTAGATGTAGAACATGCCCAAAAAAGATTAGCCGAATGCTATTTATTACAAAGGGATTACGAAAAATCCATACCCTACTTTGAAAGATTCATTCATAAATCTGGTATCTCTAGCAACCATTATTTTAAGTACGGTATGGCCCTTAAAAGTGTGGGTAGGGAAAAAGAGGCTGCAGAATGGTTAAAACTTTATAAAAAAACAAATAAGAACGATAAGCTAATTAACCGTTTTTTAAAAGATGGCAATCTAGCATCGGTTGTATTTAATAGTAGAGAACGCTATGATATTCAACCTGTAAAATACAATAGCCAGTTTAACGATTTTGGAGCAATAAAATACGGGAACACTATTTATTTTAGTAGCAGTCGTCCAGATTCTAAAGACGAACGTTTGTACGATTGGGACAACCAACCTTGGTTAGATATCTTTTTTATAGAAGAGGGCGGCGCTTTTGAACGTATGACAGAATACATTCCCCAGCGTATTAAGGGGGATATCAATTCTAAATTTCATGAAAGTTCCGTTATATTCTCTACCGATTATAAAAATGACACCATAGCCTATTTTACCAGAAACAATTATTTTGAAGATAAAGAGGGTTTCTACGTTAAAAAGATTAAAGACAAGAACTTAGTTCAGAAACAAAACAATCTAAAAATTTTTATCGCAGAGAAAAACGGAGAAGAATGGCGTGTAGCCAAAAACCTAAAAATTAATGCAGACCACTACTCCACCGGTCATCCATCTGTAAACGAGAACAGGACAAAGTTATACTTTGCATCAGACAGGCCAGGAGGCTACGGCGGTACAGACATCTATTATTGTGATATTCATCCCAGAGGTGGGGTTGGCCAACCTATTAACGCTGGGCCAGTCATCAATACGGCAGGTGATGAGATGTTCCCTTTTATTAATAATGAAGGAAAATTATTCTTTGCATCAGATGGGCACGTGGGCTTTGGAATGCTAGATATTTTTGCCACCGTTACCGATGAAGAAGGTGTAGTCACAGATGTAATTAACCTAGGAAAACCAGTAAATAGCGAAAAAGATGATTTCGCCTTTTATGCTAACGAAGATGGTACGGAAGGTTATATTAGCTCTAACAGGGATGGTGGCGAAGGTGGCGATGACATCTATAAGTTTGATTTTACACCTTCACTCTATGTAGATGGCTTTGTATATGATGCAGTAAATGGTAACCCACTAGATTCTGTGGTAGTAAAACTAACAGATATCCACACAGGAAACTTTATTAAACAAGTTAAAACAGATGGTCGTGGTTACTACAGAATGTTCGTAAACCGTGGCAGCAAATACAAATTGGTATTAAATAGAAAAACCCATCCAGAAAAAAAAGTAACCTTAAATGTAACTGACTTACCCACACAGCAAAAAAAGGTACAAAAGGATGTATATCTAGAACCCATCTTAGATGTAAAAGTATTAGCTGGCTTGGACAAGATTTACTTCGATTATGATAAATCGTACATACGCCCAGATGCGGCCAAAGAATTAGACAAGGTGGTAAAATTGATGGTAGAAACCTATCCCTATATGACTATTAAATTAGAATCGCATACAGATCCTGTAGGTAGTTTTGAATATAACGATAAATTGTCAGAAGCTAGAGCTAAGTCTACTTATGAGTATTTAGTTGCTAATGGGGTGCCTGCAGAACGTATATTGTCTTACAAAGGTTACGGAAAAAGACAACCTGTAAACGACTGTAAAACAAAGTGGGATTGTCCACCAGAAATACTGGAACTAAACAGAAGGTCAGAGTTTCCTATTATCAACATATTTAAACCAGACCATCTTAAGGCACTAGACCCGACAACACCAGATAAAAAATCGAAAACCAAATAAAAAAAGCCTCTTATAAGAGGCTTTTTTTTATTCTTTTATAATCACTTTTCGTTTAACCACCTCTTTTATGGGGAGTACTATTTTGCCTTGGTCCGTTTTAAGGGTAATAGACATATTGTCTATGGCTTCTATAACGCCTTGTTCCTTACCAATAATTACTTTGTCTCCTATCATATATGTTTTTCTTGCGTAGAACATTTTAAGCACATCTGCAAAAACCTCTCTAGAACCCAAGCCAAAGCCTAATGCAGCTGCAGCTAAAAAAGCCCCTAAAATCAAAGTGAAATTGCTGGTGATAATATCGGTCTGTATTCCAGCCTGATTTAAAGCGGTTATCGACACAAAAAAGGCGATAAGGTAAAAAAGGGTATTGCTTATAAATTTTGATCCACCAACACCCATGGAATCAAACAAGGCCAATGTAGCCTTTTTAACCGTAGAAGCTATATAAAGGCCTGCAGCTAAAATCAATAAAGCACTAAATAAGGTTGGTAAATAAGCAAAAATGGCTACAATTCCATCAGAAACAGCTTTTAGCCCTAACACTTCTGAAATTACCGTCGCAAACATTAGAATCAACAAAACCTTTACCAATCCAAGTATAATTTTTGACAAATCTACTTTTACCTCTTTATCGCCAAAAAATTTGGCCTCGGTAACCTTTTGCGAAAGCGCATCTACTTTGGCAGCTTTTAGTACCTTCTTTAAAATGAACATTATTATCTTGACCATTAGCCAAGCAAAAATGAGCCCCAAAATACCTAATACTATCTTAGGTAAAAGTTGTACCGCACTGGAGAAAATATCTGATAAACTATCTTCTAGAACTTTTTTATATTTTTCCATGAGTGTTGTTTAAGAGTTGATTGGTTTATTTTCTTTTATTTGACTTAAGCATTCCTGAAATAACGGAGGAATAATTACTGGTAACCAATACCGCCATGTCCAGAATTAATTTAGCAATGGCAATATCGTTCATCACCTTTTTCCGCATATCTGGAGGTACCTCCTTAAGATTGCGGTTAAGCTGCTGAAATGGATTTGTAGGATCTGCCATCTAACCTAGGTTATTATAAATTTCTAAAAGCTTTGCCTTGGATCGCTTTAAACGCATTTTTACAGCGCTCTCGCCAATCTCCAAAACATCACATAATTCTTTTATTGAAGCCCCATCTTGATATTTCAATAACAATATGGATTTTTCTTCTGGGCTTATTATTTCTAGAGCTTTAGCCAATTTACTAGCTTTTAACTCATATATACTTTCATCAGAAACATCATCTTGTGCCAATTTATACTCGGTTGTATCTACCGGCACGGATTGGTCACTCATCTTTCGTTGTTTGTCTCGGTTAACGTAGTTTACGCAAAAATTATAGGTAAAAGAGTACAACCAAGTAGAAAACTTAGACTTTCCTTTAAAAGAAGCCAGTTTTACAAACAACATTAAAAATACATCTTGCGTTAGGTCTTCCGCTTCATCTTCAGACCGTGCAAATCCGTAGCATTTGTTATATACTAATTTTACGTAACGATCATATAATATGCCAAACAAAAGCGTATCATTCTTTGCTACGATTTTAGCTACCAATTCTTCATCGCTTAAATCTTTAAACGCCTCACCCTTACCAAAACTATTTTTGGTTTGGTTTATAAGTATAAGAAACAGACGTTTAAGAAAAGTCACTCGTATTCATTTGAAAATAAGCGGCAATATACTCAAAACAAGGTATCTTTAACAAAAACAAATCTAGAATGAGAACACCCAAACTACTTTTACCCTTATTTCTACTAATCTTTTCTATAGCTTGCAAAAACAATTCAGGGAAGCCTACTAAAGAAAAAACGCAAGAAACCGAAGTGATAGTAAACCGTACTGTACCTGAAAAAATTGCTTATGCGCATGGTTTTGAAAATTGGAAAAATGTAAAACGCATTGCTTTTACCTTTAATGTTGATAGAGGAGAAAACCATTATGAAAGACATTGGATATGGAACACCAAAGCCAATACCGTAACGCACATAAATGCAGAAGATACGTTAACCTACAACAGAAGTAAAATGGACAGTTTAGCCTACAAAACCAACGGTGGGTTTATTAACGATAAGTTTTGGCTTCTGGCTCCGTACAATTTGGTCTGGGATGCCGCTAACTATGAGTATACTACAAAAGACCAAGACACGGCACCTGTTAGTAAAAAAATAATGAAAAAATTGACCATAGTGTATGGCAACGAAGGAGGTTACACGCCTGGAGACGCCTATGATTTTTATTTTGAGGACGATTACCTTCTTAAGGAGTGGACCTTTAGAAAAGCAAACACAAAAGAACCCAGCATGAGTACCACTTGGGAAAATTACTTGGAACTAGCTGGCTTAAATATTGCCCAAGACCACAAAGGAACGGATAAAGATTTTAAATTATACTTTGATGGCATAGCTATTGATGCCAATTAGGCATGAAAATACGATTAACTATTATTTGCCTACTGGCAATCTGCAGCCTTTTTGGGCAAACCCAAAAACTGGGTTTGGTCTTGGACCAAACAAACAAGAAACCAATTGAGTTTGTAGCTGTTTATACCAATGACGAGCATACGCTAACAAATGCCGAAGGAAAATATTTTGTAAACACCTTTGCAGATAGCATAACATTTTCACTTATTGGCTATGAGAAAACCCAACTTTCTACCGCGCAGATTCCTGACACGGTATATTTAAAAAGCAAAACAATTGATTTAAAAGGGGTTACCGTTAGCAACCTAAAAACCTTGTGGCAAAAAATGAAAGATTCTTTATTTCAGAACTATCGTTTTGAGCCGTACCAAGAGGAATTTTTTCTAAGAAGCACATTAAAACAGGATGGTACATTAGTACGGTTACAGGATATAGCCGGAAATCTAAAACGCAAAACATTACTGTATACCGGTAACCAAAAACATACCAATAAGGATTATGAAATACAGATAAACCAAATGCGTAAAGTTGGGGTAGTTAAAGACACCCATAATATTTACTTTAAATTTCCTACATTTTTTGGTCTACTTTCAAACTTTGCTAGATTAAACGTTTCTGAAGGTCCATATAATTTTACAGCGATACCCTTTGAAAATGGTACCAAAATTAGATATGAATTTGAAAGTCAAAATAAAGATACCCTTGCGGTAAATGGCTATTATATTTTTAACATGGATAACCATGCCATGGAAAAATTTGTGTTAGATCAAAAAATTAACCTAGTAAATAACCGTGTTCCTTTTGCACAGCACAAATGGTTACGCTACCGCACCCAAGAACATTACGTAGAAGTTATTTTTTCTAAAAAAAGTAACAATAAGCCCTATAGTATTGACAGGGCAAAATTTAGACAGGTAGTACTATGCACGGATGAAGAGCGCACCTTTGAAACGAATTATGAATCTGAGTTTATTTTGACCAATCATAATTCTTTCAACAGCTTACCGTTTAAGAAAAATGCCAACGCCACTAAAGATATTTTTAGACTAAAAAAACCTTACGACCCCAATTTTTGGAGTAAACAAAGAACTCTTTTGTTAACTACCGAAATGAAAAATTTTATTCTTAAAATGGGGAATGAAGCAAAGGAATACAAAGTGAAATCCAACTTTTAACTAATTTCTTTTCGGTTTATAAATAGAAATAATTAAAACCAAACAGGCGGATAGTAATAGAACTAGAAAACTTAGTTTTAGATTAAATGTTTCTGCTAGGTATCCTAGAATTACCGGCCCGGATAAAAAACCAAAATATCCAGATCCTGCAATAAAGGCAACACCTTGAGAGGATTGTACACCTTTTACTTTACCACCTATTCTAAATAGCTCTGGTACCATGGCCGAAAATCCGAGACCAGATAACCCAAACCCAAATATGGCCAAATACGTATTGGCCGTTAGCACACTTAAAAAGCCAATTATGGATAAAATGGCACCTATAGATAGTAGCTTGTAAGACCCTATTTTTTCACTTATGCCATCCCCCAAAAACCGACCTAAAGTCATAGTTACTGAAAAGGCTAAAAAACCTGCACCAATTAAATAAGTAGGTGCAAGGGTTATTTCTTGCAAGTATAACCCACTCCAATCTACTATAGCGCCTTCACTAGCCATACTAATAAAACCAACCAAACCTAATAATAGTAGTGGCTTAAAGACTTTTAAAGAGAAACCATCTGTAGGTTCTACTCTTGCCTTTTTATCTTGATATTCCTTTTTAAATTGCCAATTAACCATCAATACCAAAATAACGCTACCCAACATATGAAGAAAAGGATTGGATATAATAGGAATTAAAAAACTACCTAAACCAACTAGTATGCCCCCAAGGCTAAAAAAACCATGAGCTGCCGACATAATGGTTACTTGGTCTTCCTTTTCTACTTCGGTAACCAAAGTGTTCATGGCTATATCTGTAAATCCATTGGCTGCACCAAAGAAGAACAACGAAGCGCAGAGCAAGACATAATTGGGTGCCAGTAAAGGAAATAACGCAAAAAGGCTGCTGCTTAAAACCCCCAACCAAGTTGCCCTACCTACCCCAAAATAATTAACCAATTTGGAAGCAACAGGAAAAACACTAAAAACACCTAAAGAAAGAAAGAATAAAGCAAAACCCAAATCGCCTTTGTCAATATTTAACTTCTCCTTTACGGTAGGAATGTATATGGCCCAGGTACCAAACCATACGTTTAGACTAGCAAAAACCAAGGCTGGAGCAAGATACCTTCTATTACCCAGAATTAGTAGTAAGGATTTCATACCACAAAATCATGATTAGCGCTGTAATCCTCTTTTTAATATTTCGCCAAAACGATACATATCCTCGTAAGAGCAATAAAAAGGTGTGGGAGCCAGTCTAATCACATTAGGCTCTCTCCAATCTGTTATTACACCTTGCTCCATTAGATAATCAAAAATGGCCCTACCCTCACCATGTAAAAAGACCGAAAGTTGGCAGCCACGAGCTTCGGGAGTTATAATCTCAAAGGTACTTTCTACCTGTTTGTCCACTTCGTTTAGAATAAACTCCAAATACGCTGTTAGCGTCTTTTGTTTATTTAATAAGGCATCCATACCTACTTCTTCAAACAATTGTAGCGAAGCCAAATAAGGGGCCAATGATAGAACTGGTGGGTTACTTACTTGCCAAGCATCTGCAGTAGCGATTGGGTCAAATTCAGGTTCCATTAAAAAGCGCGTTTCCTTTTTATTACCCCACCAACCTTCAAACCTTGGAATAGCCTTGGTATCCAAATACTTTTCGTTCACAAAAATTCCAGAAGCATTGCCAGGACCACTATTCATGTATTTGTAACTACACCAAGCGGCAAAATCTACTTGCCAATCGTGCAAGTTTAATGCAACATTACCTACAGCATGGGCCAAATCCCAACCCACAAAAGCACCTTCTGCTTTCCCCGCTTTGGTAATTTGTTCCATATCAAAAACCTGTCCGTTGTAGTAGTTTACTCCACCTATAAGGACTAAAGCCAGCTCGTCCCCAACTTCTTTAATTTTTGCCAAGACATCTTCTGTATGCCATGCATGTTCTCCTTCTCTTTTCTTTACCTCTACAATGGCCTCTTCAGGGTTAAAACCATGAAATTTTACCTGACTCTGCAGCAAATATTGGTCAGATGGGAAGGCTTTTTCCTCACAAATAATCTTAAAACGCTTTGCCGTAGGCCTGTAAAAGCTTACCAGTAAAAAATGCAGGTTTACGGTTAAGGTATTCATCACAGAAACTTCTTCTGGTTTTGCACCAACTACTTTGGCCAATGGTTTAGCTAAACGTTCATGATAATCCCACCATGGTTTTTCTGCATAAAAATGCCCCTCTACAGCCAACTGAGCCCAATCTTGCATTACATTATCTACATAATCCGTAGCCAATTTAGGTTGTAGACCTAAAGAATTCCCTGTAAAATATATGACCTCCTTATCATTTACCTTTGGGTAATTAAAATGTTCTCGGTAAGATTTTAAAGAGTCTCTAGCATCTAACTCTTGTGCAAACTCTAGTGTATTTTTAAACTGCATAGCTTATTATTCGTCTTTTAGTCGTAATCTCATTTCGTTAATATGGCTGGCAAATCCACTCTTTGTATACGCATTTACTGCAGGGCTATTCTCTTGGTAAACTGTTAAACGTAGTTCTAACAGGCCTTGCGCCTTAGCCCATGCTTTTAATTCCTGCATTATTTGGGCATTAATACCATTACCTCTAAAAGCTGGTACAGTATACATAAAACCTAAGTAAGCGTAATTTTCATGGTCCAAATAATGACGTGCCTTTTTGGGCAATGCATAACCAGAGGCTATAACTTGCCCATCTAGTTCTGCTACCATTACCTTTACATCTTCTCTTTTAATATACTCCTCTAAATCATAATAAGAAATAGGGTCTGGTTTTATGGTAACATCATAAGGACGTTCCGCCTCAATTAATTCTTGCTCAAACTGTTTTAAGATAGTAAGGTCTTGTAGTGTAGCGTCTCTAAGAATAACATTTTCCATTGTCTAAAATTAACCCTTATTTGGCTAATTTTGCCAAAACCGAAACATGCATTTTCTATCTCCATTATTGGAAAATTATATTGCAGCCAATTCTGCACCAGAACCTGAAGTATTACAAGAGTTAAGAAGAGAAACACATCTTAAAGTAATACAACCCAGAATGCTCACCGGCCACTATCAAGGAAGGGTTCTAAGCCTATTATCCAAACTAATAGCACCAAAAAACATTTTAGAAATTGGCACATATACGGGCTATTCTGCTATTTGTTTAGCCGAAGGTTTACAGGCAAACGGCCATTTACATACTATAGATATAAACGAAGAATTAAACGAAATACAGCATAAGTATTACACCAAAAGTGGAAACGCATCTAAAATAACCCAACACATTGGCGATGCATTGGATATTATACCACATTTAGAAGGCACCTTTGATTTAATATTTATAGATGCTGAAAAGAAGCAATATGACAATTATTTTGAGGCGGTATTAAAAAAGTGCAGACCAGGTAGTGTTATACTTTCTGATAATGTACTTTGGTCTGGAAAAGTGGTAGAACCTTTACAAAAATCTGATAAAGCCACCGCCGCATTGTTAGCCTACAACAAAAAATTGGCTACCGACCCAAGGGTAGAAACGGTATTATTATCTATTAGAGATGGCCTTACGCTGAGCCGAGTTAAGTAAGGCGTTATGAACGGTATAGAACAACCAACCGGAAAAGGCACCTACCAAAGCACCTACCATTATATCTATAGGAAAATGTACACCAACAAATATTCTACTTAAACAAAAAAGTATAGGCCAAATAAAAAACAAAACCGCCCAGTTATAGAATTTTCTAAGAAATAAAAAGACCAAGGTTGTTATTGCAAACGAGCTAGATGCGTGACCACTAAAAAAACTAAAATCTGATGGGGAGCGTAGTATTCTAATCAAGGTATTTATTTGCTCGTCATTATTTGGACGCAACCTAGCCACGGTTTCCTTGGTTAAATCTGTAATAGTAGTAATAAACAACACCAATAATAAAACAGTAGCTGTTTTAAGTAGTGCCTCTTTTTTATCATACTTTAAAAACATTAAGACAAAAAAGAATAGAAACAATGGAATCCAAGTTTTAATATCTGTAACGGTAGACCAAAAACCATCATACTCATCTACCCCAAGGCCGTTAAGGTAAACAAACATATCTCTGTCCCATTGCAGTATCTTTTCTAGCATAGGTTTATCTGCCGGTTCTTTTTATAGACCCCGTAACTTCTTCTACGTTCTTTTTTACTTCGTCTATTTCCTTTTTTATGTCTTTGGTAAAATCTTGGTCCATACCATGATTCTCCGCACTTTTCTGAATTTCGCGCTTAATATCGTCCGTAGCATCTCGTAGCTGGCGCATTCCTTTGCCCAGCCCCTTTGCAATCCCCGGAATTTTATCGGCTCCAAATACCATTACCACAATAAACATGATAAAGAATATTTCCGCGCCGCTTATAAATAACATATACATGGTACAAATATAAAGAGAACAAGGTTTCTATAAATAAAAAGGCCCAATGAAAATATTGGGCCTTTTGTTAATTTTAGTTACTGAGGGCTTACTCTCCCCTAACCTTTTCTTTGAATTGGTCAAAGTCAGACTTTTCATCCTTCATTGGCCAAGCGTTATTGGTAGTATCTATATCCGCAGTTTCTGCCTTTGGATCTACAACAATACCTACCAATTCTTTTTGGGTAGACATTACACGCTTAACTTCCTTATCGTTCTTTCTCCAGATTTCTGGCGGGTACGTAACATTTTCTTTAGTACCGTCTGCATAGGTATACTCTACAATCAATGGCATTGGAATACCACCTGGCTTAGTAAAAGTAACTTCATAAAAATATTTAGGCTCTTTTACTTGGGCACGCTCTTCTGCCGTCATGTTATCCATCATAAACTCTTTTAAAGTTTTAGAAGACTCAGAAGGTGCCTTACCTTTCATGGCATCTGTATAGTCTGCACTACCTTCTTCTACCAAGTACACCAATGGTGGTAAATCAGATTCGGTAATATTTCTAGCGGCCATGTACTCTTTCATTTGCGTAGTAACATCACCACTAACAAAATATTTCTTCACTTCGCCTACACCTATATCTACATAATCCGTAGTGTAGAACCATCCTCTCCAGAACCAATCTAAATCTACTGCAGAAGCATCTTCCATTGTTCTAAAGAAATCTTCTGGAGTTGGGTGTTTAAACATCCAACGTTGTGCATAGGTCTTAAAAGCATGGTCAAATAGTTCTTTACCCATTACCGTTTCCCTTAATATGTTTAAGGCGGTTGCTGGTTTACCATAAGCATTAGCACCAAGTTGGTAAACGTTTTCTGGGTTAGACATAATTGGCGCAATATAACTTTGGTCTCCCGCCATGTAAGGAACTATCTTTTCTGGAGCACCTCTTCTAGAAGGGTAATTCTCATTTGGCGATACGTCTTCTGGATAGTTTTTACCATATTCTTGTTCTGTTAAGTATTGCATAAAGGTATCTAGACCTTCGTCCATCCATCCCCACTGGCGCTCGTCAGAATTAACGATCATTGGGAAAAAGTTATGCCCTACTTCGTGTATAATCACACTAATCATTCCGTATTTAGTTCTATCGGAATAGGTACCATCTTCATTTGGCCTGCCGTAGTTCCAACAAATCATAGGGTATTCCATACCCTGGTTTTTGGCATGTACGGAAATTGCTTTGTGGTACGGGTAATCAAACGTGTGCTTAGAATACGTATGTAATGTCTGTACAACAGCCTTTGTAGAAAAATCTTCCCAAAGCGGATTTCCTTCTTTTGGATACATGGATACCGCCATTACATCTTTACCACCTACTTTAACGGCTTGCATGTCCCAGATGAATTTTCTGGAAGTAGCAAAACCGAAATCGCGCACCATTTTACCGGGTTCTGTTTTAAACGACCAAGTTTTTGTTTTTTCTGCAAAGCTTTTTTCTTTTGCCTCTACCTCTTCTTGGGTAACGATTACAACTGGCTCATCATACGATTTTTTAGCTTGGTTGTAACGCTTCATCATGTCTTTTGTAAAAACATCTTTTCTATTTTGAAGTACACCTGTTGCATCTACAACGTGGTCTTCTGGCACGGTAATATTTACTTCGTAATTACCAAATGGCAAAGCAAACTCACCACTACCCCAGAATTGATGGTTTTGCCAACCTTCTACGTCTGAGTATACGGCCATTCTTGGAAAGAACTGGGCTATTACGTAGGCACGGTTACCATCTTTTGGAAAATACTCATATCCAGAACGCGCACGGTTTACCGTGTGATCCGGAATGTTGTACCACCACTTAATGCTAAAACTAATTTGCTCACCGCTCTTCAAGGCTTGCGGTATGTTAACGCGCATCATAGTTTGGTTAATGGTATAAGACAATGGCTTACCATTAGCATCTTTTACCCATTCTATATTGAAACCACCGTCAAAAGGTTCGGTTACAAATGTTTCGGCAAAATTACCTGCGGTGTACGCAAAATTTACACCGTTACCGTTACGTAAAGGCGACTTAGAATCTTTTGCTCTTACGTTTTGGTCTAGTTGCACCCAAAGAAACTCTAAATTGTCTGGAGAATTGTTGGTGTACGTTATGGTTTCTTCACCATAGATTTTGGCGTTCTTATCATCTAAGGTAATGTCCATTTTGTAATCTGCCTGTTGTTGGTAGTAGGCAGGACCAGGAGCACCAGATGCTGAACGGTAAGAATTAGGAGTAGAAAACTCCTCATAAAGTTGTTTAAATCGGCTTTGGTTATAATGGCCGGGTTCACGCTCTTGCTTGGCCTCTTGTTCTTGCGCTAGGGCTACGCCTGCAAACAAAAACATAAGGCTTGCAAAACCATACTTGAGTTTATTCATTTCTTGTCAGTTTTAAGTTTGAAAAATACCATTTTTTGAGCAGTACGCTAGAAGACATCAGAGTTTTAACATTCCTTTAATATCTGATTTTATAAGTACAAAACTCTTTTTATTTCCGTTCCATTTTACGTGGACCAGATTCTTTTGCTCATCGTACAAGTCCGTTAGTATCTCATTGGTTACCGTTAAATTTTCATATTCTTCTAAGATTACATTAGGCACTTCTAAATAGCAGATTACCACATCGGCATCGTATTTTTTACCAATGAACGTAATTGGTTTTACCTCTCCATCTAGTTCAAAAGAAACTTTGGTTTTTAGGTATTTTTCTATGTAGGTATCTGCAACTTTTGCTTCGTTCTTGGTTGCCAACTTAGTTGCCACGCCGTAACGGGCCATCATTAAATCGTCCAAATCATCAATAAAAATTCGAGTGGTAACTTGCAATGCTTTAGCCTCTTTTGCATAATTTACGTTGGTTACACTTACATAAAATTTATGTGCAAAAGACATTCCGCTAATCGCAACAAGCAATAAGAGGGGCAATCTTATTCTTTTTATTAATTTTTTCATTCTTCTTAATTATCTAAACTACACCTTGCAAGCTTTATTCCAAACCATTGTTTTCTCTGTACAATTTACTTTTACGTTGCATATAGGCCCATAGCTTTAATTGGTCTTTATTGGTTACTAATTGCTGAAACAAAGGGTCTACCTCGCAGAAATACATAAAGTCGTTTACGCGCGCTTTGGGTATTTTAAATTGATGTTCAAATATACTATCTACATAGAATTGTTGTACCCGTTGCGTACGGCGGTACTGTTCATCTATGGCAACCCGTTCCTTTAAGCGTTTTGTTCTACCACTGATCCAATTTAGAATTGGATTTAACGGTATACCGGCACCACCAGAGGTAGCTTCGTACAACAACCGTTTACTTTGCGAGGGCAAGGCTTTGCCGGCATTGGGCAACCCCAAACTGGTTGCGGACACCTCTTTTTGCACTTGTATGCGATTTAGGTCTGCAGCAATATCACCGCTTAACCCATAAGGTTGTACCACTACTTCTTTTAACTCGTTTACAAAGGGTTCCATGGTAATGGTAACAAAAGAACTATTGAGCAAAACCGCATTTACGGGAATTATTTTACGCTGTAATTGTACGGCAGAAAAAACCAGGGTATCGTTAACAGAAACGGCAATAGAAAAATTACCATCAAAATCTGTAATGGTGGCTTTTTGGGTGGTGAGGTTTTGTATGGTAACCCCAGTAACATCCTCCCCTGCCGCGGCAACCTTTCCTTTTAAAGACTTTTGCTGACCAAAAGTGTTACCAAAACAAAAAAACAGGAACAAACTAGCGCTTATCCAGCTCGCTCTTAAAGTTTTTGCTCTGGGTAACCAAAAAGTCGATAAGCTGAAATTCATTCTCTTTCTTTAACAAGGAGCGACTAGGCACTTTTTCATCACAATACACCAAAAAAGCATTGATGTTCTCTTGTTGCAGACCTAGGTCTACCACAAAAAATTCATCATCATAAACCTGTCTTAACACCTCACTCATTTTAAAATTGGGCACTTCGCCAGTAGTTTGGTCTTTAGCGCTAAAAATGGCTTTAAATATGTTTACAAAATTAAGGCCATCTTTCATGCCCCGTTCGGTTTGGGACTGGGCAATATTTTCTACCTCCGTAGTACGGTCAATATCATAACTAAACTCCTTGAACTTTTCGTTCTTTACCGCTAAGAATTTAGATTGGTTCTCTGGCCCTACTACCACCTCATCCAGCTCGGTCACCTTTTCCTCTACCTCTACCACCAGGCGTTTGTTTTCTAAAATAGCTTGGGTAATATCTACCACTCGCAATTGGTAATTTACGGCGGTAAAGACCAACTGGTCTCCCTCTTTAACCTCAATCATAAACCTACCATCTTCGTCCGTTATGGTAGCCTTTTGGCTGTTGGTATTAATTACGTTCTCATTAACTACGTTACTACCCCTGTACAACACTTGCCCACGCAACCATTGCCGGTCTTGTGCCAACCCAACCGTGGTGGTCAATACTACTAAAACAACTAAGAGGTAATTTTTGAACATAACTAATTTTTACTGGTTAAAGAAAACCTATTGTCCCATTATTTAAAAACAACAGGCCACTAAACTTTTGTTAATTCTACTAAATTACGGCATTAGAAACAGATATAATAGCCGGCGTAAGCTTGTAATTTAACCCACAGCAATGCATTTAAACGGATAAAATTAGGAGGATATCTGTAGAAAGCTATTTTTGTTGTTTGGCATTTTAGAACACCCAAACTATGAAAATCCCATTTGTTGCAACTGCAGTTTTATGCTTAACCGCGTTTGGCCTACAAGCCCAGGTTAAAATTGGTAACAATCCGCAAAATTTAGATAACGCTTCCATTTTGGAATTAGAAAGCACCTCTAGGGCATTGGTCATATCCCGTGTTACCACCGCCCAGATGAATGTTATTTTTCCGCTAAAAGGCGCGTTAATCTACAACACGGATGAGGACTGTGTTTTTCATTATGATGGCAACCAGTGGCAAAATCTGTGTAACGAAGAAAATACGACCAATGTTAGTTTGGAGCTGGTAGATTCAGAATTGATTTTAACGGACAGTGATGGCAATACCGTAACCGTTTCTTTAGCCGGTGGCATTAACCAAAGTTTTAGCGCCAATGCCGTAGAAAATTTTAACGAGACCATTACCATTACCCAAACGGGCGACAATTATAACTTTGAAGTAAAAGAAATTACCGGTGATCAGATTGTAGACGGTACGGTAAACGGGGTAGACCT
Source organism: Croceivirga sp. ABH4_376 (assembly GCF_056160685.1). Classification (NCBI taxonomy): domain Bacteria; kingdom Pseudomonadati; phylum Bacteroidota; class Flavobacteriia; order Flavobacteriales; family Flavobacteriaceae; genus Croceivirga; species Croceivirga sp. ABH4_376. Next base: position 18,915 of record NZ_JBSWXQ010000013.1, read on the forward strand.
GCAGAACGGCTCTGTAACCCAAATAAAACTTGCCCCAAATTCTGTTGGTGTTTTGCAAATGCAAGACAATGCCATTAGGGATGATGAGATAGATTACAACGAGGTAACCCTCTTGGATTTTGATAACGATGCCGGCTACATTACCAATGCCAATATTGTAAGCCCAGATGCCAACAATGCCTTAAGCAATAGCAATGGAGCTTTTTATGACGATACCCCTTTAAGCGATGCCATTACCACAAATGAAACTGCCATTAACACCAACACGGGCAACATAAGCACCAACACCGCAGATATTGGAGCCAACACAGCAGCGATTAATACAAATAGCACTGCTATTAACAACCATATTACCATAGATGAGGATACGGATAATGAAAATGAAACCTTGACAAATGCCGAAATACAGGGTAACAACTTAGTATTGACTGAATCCGGAAACACCACAACCGTAAGTTTAGCCGCCTTTAATAACTCAGGAAGTGATAATCAACAACTAACGTTAGAAACGGGAAATCAACTGACATTGCAAAATGGTGGCACTCCAATTGACCTTTCACCATATTTGGATAACCAAAATGCTGCTGAAGTAAACGTTACGGCTACTGCAGACCTTACTAGCACCAATGTACAAGCTGCTTTGGAAGAGTTGCAATCAGAAATAGGAAGTTTTAGCGGTGCAGATGGTGTGGTATCTGCTGTTAGCTTAACAGCTGGAAACATTTTAGACTTCACAGGTACAGGCGGTGGCTTTAACGGTACGGTTAATTTAAACGGTTTGGCAAATACCGATGAGCAAAACCTGAGTCTTACAGGTAATACACTTAACATCTCAGGAGGAAGTGGTGTTGACCTTACTCCAATATTGGGAGATACAAATACAACAAATGTTTCACTTACCGAAGATGGGACCGACCTAATATTGGAAGATAGTGACGGGAATGAAGTTAGAATTGCATTGGTGAATTTAAATTCAGGTATCGACACTAATACGACTGTTTCTACATTAACAGAAGATGGTACTGATTTTATATTGACAGATAGTGATGGTAACGAGGTTAAAATTCCTTTGAGCACTTTATCCACTGCAATTGACACGGACACAAACACAACAAATGTTTCACTCACAGAAGATGGGACCGACCTAATACTGGAAGATAGTGACGGGAATGAAGTTAGAATTGCATTGGCGGATTTAAATTCTGGCATCGACACTAATACGACGGTTTCTACAATAACAGAAGATGGTTCTGATTTTATATTGACAGATAGTGATGGTAACGAAGTTAAAATTCCATTAACTACCTTATCCACTGCAATTGACACGGACACAAACACAACAAATGTTTCACTCACAGAAGATGGAACCGACCTAATACTGGAAGATAGTGACGGGAATGAAGTTAGAATTGCATTGGCGGATTTAAATTCTGGTATCGATAACAACACCACGGTATCCAGCTTAACAGAAGATGGAACTGATTTTATCCTAACAGATAGTGATGGAACCGAAGTAAAAATTCCTTTGACCACTTTATCCACTGCTATTGATACAGACACTAATACAACAGTATCAACATTGACAGAAGATGGTACTGATTTTATATTGACAGATAGTGATGGTAACGAAGTTAAAATTCCATTAACTACTTTATCTACCGCAATTGACACGGACACAAACACAACAAATGTTTCACTCACAGAAGATGGAACCGATTTAATACTTGAAGATAGTGACGGGAATGAAGTTAGAATTGCATTGGCGAATTTAAATTCTGGCATCGATAACAACACCACGGTATCAACCTTAACAGAAGATGGTACTGATTTTATATTGACAGATAGTGATGGAACCGAAGTAAAAATTCCTTTGAGCACTTTATCCACTGCAATTGACACGGACACAAACACAACAAATGTATCGCTCACCGAAGACGGGACCGACCTAATACTTGAAGATAGTGACGGGAATGAAGTTAGAATTCCTTTGACCAATTTATCCGCTGCTATCGATACAGATACTAATACAACAGTATCAACATTATCAGAAGATGGTACAGATTTTATATTGACAGATAGTGATGGTAACGAAGTTAAAATTCCATTAACTACCTTATCCACTGCAATTGACACGGACACAAACACAACAAATGTTTCACTCACAGAAGATGGAACCGACCTAATACTGGAAGATAGTGACGGGAATGAAGTTAGAATTGCATTGGCGGATTTAAATTCTGGTATCGATAACAACACCACGGTATCCAGCTTAACAGAAGATGGAACTGATTTTATCCTAACTAATAGTGATGGAACCGAAGTAAAAATCCCCTTGGCAACCTTAACTGCTGCTATCGACCAAGACGACCAAAACGCGGATGAAGTTCCTGTTATTGGAGCTGCCAATGTAAATTATACTCCAGTTGGGGGAACTAATGTTCTAAGCCACCTAAATGGTATAGACGTCGCTCTTGGAAACAATAATATTTCAGGTACTACAGGGTCAATCTTCTTTGCAGATACTGATGGTACTCCAACGGAAAACAATGCACAACTCTTCTGGGATAATACTAATGAAAAATTATATTTGGGAACACCATATGAGCAAACAGAAAATCAAAAATTTACTGTTGATGGTGTATCTAGATTACAAGGTATCAAAAACTCCAATGGAACTGCAGGTGTACCATCGTATAGATTCGCAAATAATGGAGACACTGGAATGTTCTTAGCCGATCCATCTGGAATATTAGGTTTTTCAACAAATGATATAGAAGCCTTAAGAATTGATGATAACCAAAATGTTGGTGTTGGGACCACTAATCCAACTTCCACACTACATTCAGGCGGGTCTTTTGCTACTTCGATTATAACAACAAGCGGCAACTTAACACTTACTGAAATTCACCATACTATTATTTTAACAGGGAACCATGATATCACCCTACCTTCAGCTGGTAGTGCGACAGGTAGAATATATATTATAAAAAATCCAATCACATTAGGTTTCAATCCTGGTATTAATGGATTCATTGACAGTGATGGTAATCCCACATTAGTTACCAATATTCCTGTAGGAGTAACACAATTACAAAGCGATGGTACCAACTGGCAGCAAATCAACTAATGAAAAAACTACTTTACATATCGTTTTTTGCATTAAGCAGTGTAGCAACGGCTCAAGACGCGCTATTTAATAGTGGCGGTTTTCAATTACATGATAATGGTGCTATAGGCTTCCATACCAATTGGATCAACACGGCTCCATTTGTTGCAGAGCAAGGCTTGGTCGGTTTTTACGGAGACAATCCCGTTCAGGTGCTAGGCAATAGTAACCCCACCCTTTATGATTTGGAACTATTTGCGCCAGGTGGTGTATTTTTAGGCAACACCATAAACATAAACAACAATGCAAACTTTATTGCCGGTAACCTCTTAAGTTCCTTAAACAATAACGCTGTTTTCCTTAATTTTATGGACAACGCCTTTTTTACCGGTGAGGACGATTTAAGAAAGGTATCTGGTATAGCGGCCATTACCAACAAACGTATTTTTTCCTTTCCGGTAGGGGATGTTAGTATGTTACGCCCACTAACCCTAACCTCTGAGAACACCAATGCTTTTGCTAGTTGTAAATACCTGTTTCAAAATCCTAGCAATCCATTTTCTATTGAGGAAACCTTTGACACCCAAGAAAAAATAAGGGATATAGGAGAAATCAGCGAAAGGGAATTTTGGGTACTTACGGGTACACAACCCTCTAGGGTTACCGTAAACTGGAATACGCGTAGTGAATTGTTTAATCTGGCCAATAGCGTAGACGATATTATTTTAGTAGGTTGGTCCAAGGCAAATGCGCAATGGGTCATTATTGGCAATAGTGCGTTAAGCGGAGATGTAGACCAAGGTTTTTTAACCTCGGAAACATTTGTACCAAATGATTATGCAGCCCTAACCTTTGGTACCGTACCCCTACCAACAGATACTTTTGCGGTAAACAACCCAACCTTGGGCAATTATTTTGTTTCGCCCAATGCAGACGGCATAAACGATGTTTTAATTTTTGATGCGTTGGATCCTACAGCACCCAATGAAGTCTACATTTACAACCGTTTTGGACAACGGGTTTTTTACCAAGAAAACTACACCAATGAATTTGCAGGGTTCTCTAATATAGACAACTTTGTTATTGGTAGGGATAAAGGCTTACCGGCCGGAATTTACTATTACACGGTTAGTTTGCCTCAGCAAGATTTAAACTATCAAGGCTTCTTTTATTTAAAGGACTAATCTTAAACATCTTCTCATATCCGGGTTTTCCAAAATAAACTACACCACAGAATTTAATATTTTTGTAGTCCTTTTCTTAGTTTATTACAACATATTTTCTTCTTAATTTTTAGTTAAATCTATTTTGCGGGAAAATTAGCACAATAATGATTTCCCCATCCAAAAGACTACTATTAGGTTTTCTATTTTTTACCTGCTACCAATTGGCAACAGCTCAAGTAAAAATAGGAGCAGATGTGAACGCCATTAACCCGGCCTCACTTTTAGAGTTAGAGAGTACCAATAAAGCCCTGGTTCTTACTCGTGTAACCAATCAGCAAATGAATGCCATTTTTCCATTAAATGGTGCCTTGGTCTATAATACAGACACCCAATGCGTGTATTTTTATAACGGTACGGCCTGGGCCAACTTGTGTAAGGCCAATAGCGGTTCAAGCGCATTGACGGATAACGGCAACGGCACATTTACCTTTTTAGATGCAAACGGTGTAAGCACAACCTTTTACGGTCAGCCAGAAACGGTAAGTACGTTAACCGCTACTGGTCCTACACAATATACTTATACGAACGAATTAGGTGAAACCACCATAATTGATATTCCCACTTTAAGTTTCTCTGGAAGTTTTAACGACCTAACCGATGTCCCGGCCAACTTAGATTTAGATAACACAGATGATTTTTCTGGTGCTTGGGCTGATTTGACAGGTGTTCCGGCCAACTTAGATTTGGACAGTACCGATGATTTCTCAGGTGACTTTGGAGACTTAACCAATGTTCCTCTAGGTCTAGCCGATGGTGATGACGATACCACCTACTCTGCTGGGGCAGGTTTAAGCTTAACGGGAACCGCATTTGCAGTGGATAACAGCGCAATTGCACCGGTTTGGAGCAACATCACTGGTTTACCCGCTAATCTGGATACCGACTCCACCGATGACTTTTCTGGAGCGTGGAGTGATTTGATAGGCGTTCCTGCCAATCTAGACTTGGATAGCACCGATGACTTTTCTGGAGCGTGGGCTGATTTAACAGGAATTCCAACCAACTTAGACTTGGATTCCACCGATGACTTTTCTGGAGCATGGGCTGATTTGACAGGCGTTCCGGCTAACCTAGATTTGGATAGTACCGATGACTTTTCTGGAGCATGGAGTGATTTGACAGGTGTTCCGGCCAACTTAGACTTAGATGCGACGGATGATTTCTCTGGGGCTTGGGCCGATTTGACTGGCATACCAGCTAACTTAGATTTGGATAGCACCGATGATTTCTCAGGTGACTTTGGTGACTTGGCCAATATCCCTGTAGGTCTAGCCGATGGTGACGATGACACTACCTACTCCGCTGGAGCAGGAATTACCATTACAGGCACAACGATTGCAGCAGATAATTCTACCATTGCGCCTGCATGGGCTAATATTACTGGTATTCCAGCTAATCTGGATACCGATGCTACCGATGATTTTTCTGGAGCATGGGCCGATTTGACTGGTGTTCCAGCCAACTTAGATTTGGACAGTACCGATGATTTTTCTGGTGCTTGGGCCGATTTGACAGGTGTTCCGGCCAACTTAGACTTGGACG
>NZ_JBSWXQ010000014.1:0-10397 GCF_056160685.1 Croceivirga sp. ABH4_376
AGGTGTAGGTTCCGTCTCCGTTATCGGCAACCGTACTTAAACTCGTATCGCTTATGGTAGTTGTAGCTCCCGATGCATCTGTAAATTCATAGGTGCCATCACCATTGTCTACCAAGGCAACTGTTCCTGCGGCAGCGTTGATTTCATCTATTGCAGCTTGTACATCCGTAGCGGCCAAACCACTGGTGGTATTATCGTATGGGTTGCTGGATGCTCTGGTGTCGATAGTCTGATTGTTACCAGCTTCGTCCGTGTACGTGTACGTTCCGTCTCCGTTATCGGCAACTGTACTTAAACTTGTATCGCTTATGGTAGTTGTAGCTCCTGATGCATCTGTAAATTCATAGGTGCCATCGCCATTGTCTACCAAGGCAACTGTTCCCGCGGCAGCGTTGATTTCATCTATTGCAGCTTGTACATCCGTAGCCGCTAATCCACTGGTGGTATTATCGTAAGGATTGCTGGATGCTCTGGTATCGATAGTCTGAGTGTTACCAGCTTCGTCAGTATAGGTATACGTACCGTCTCCGTTATCGGCAACCGTACTTAAACTTGTATCGCTTATGGTAGTCGTTGTTCCCGATGCATCTGTAAATTCATACGTGCCATCACCATTGTCTACCAAGGCAACTGTTCCTGCAGCAGCGTTGATTTCATCTATTGCAGCTTGTACATCCGTAGCGGCCAAACCACTGGTGGTATTATCGTATGGGTTGCTGGATGCTCTGGTGTCGATAGTCTGAGTGTTGCCAGCTTCGTCCGTGTACGTGTACGTTCCGTCTCCATTATCGGCAACCGTACTTAAACTTGTATCGCTGATCGTAGTCGTTGTTCCCGATGCATCTGTAAATTCATACGTGCCATCACCATTGTCTACCAATGCCACTGTTCCTGCAGCAGCGTTGATTTCATCTATTGCAGCTTGTACATCCGTAGCGGCTAATCCACTGGTCGTATTATCATATGGGTTGCTGGATGCTCTGGTATCGATAGTCTGAGTGTTACCAGCTTCGTCAGTATAGGTATACGTACCGTCTCCGTTATCGGCAACCGTACTTAAACTTGTATCGCTGATTGTAGTCGTTGTTCCCGATGCATCCGTGAATTCATACGTGCCATCGCCATTGTCTACCAAGGCAACTGTTCCTGCAGCAGCGTTGATTTCATCTATTGCAGCTTGTACATCCGTAGCAGCTAATCCACTAGTCGTATTATCATATGGGTTGCTTGATGCTCTGGTATCTAAAGTAACATCCGTTCCGTTCCCATTGGTGAACTGATAAAGTCCGCCACCCAAATCGGTAATCGCTGATTTAGCTACCGTAATGCTTGTACCTGCTTCGTTTACGAAAGTTATGTTACCATCGCCATTATCTTGTATGGTGGTAATTGTTTCTAAAATTGTAACAACATCTCCATTTTCATTAGTATACTCACCAATAGTATTTCCCGCCCCAAGGGTATCTGTTAATGTAGTAACTGTTTCTATTGGTAATACCACCGTAGCCGTACCCCCATTTTCTAAAGAAAGGGATAACTCACCAGTAGAATTATCAAAAGTAAAATTTTGTAATTGTTGATCATCAGAAGATGTAAGTTCCCAGGAATCCCCATCCCAGAAATAAATGGTGCCGGTATTGGTATTAACATAAATATCACCTACATCTGCGCCAGCAGGTGTTGCCACACCTGGAGCGGAAACATCAGTTCCACTTAGCACCTCACAATTACATTGATCTTGTAATGTAACCGTGGTTTGCGCAAATACAAAACCAGTAAATAAAAAAAGTAATACTGGTAATAAAGACTTTCTTTTGGGGTAGTTTCTTTTGTACATTATAGGTTTGTGTTTAAAATACTCAAGGTTTACCCGTTATGCTTTTTGAAAAACCTTGATTTGGGGCATTTTATGTTTAATGCAAAAATTGTATAAAAAGGATTCAGCTTAAAATAATTGTTGTGTAACAGCATTTTAACAAAGTATACCCTATAAAAACTGAGGTTAAAATTTTCTTAATGGGTCGTTTATCGATTAGCCCAGAAATAACAAGACCTATGAACCCTAGTAAGAATTCATAGGTCTTGCTAATTGACTATTTTCTTATTGATTAACCCGATAGGTAATTCTACGATTTGTAATTACTGTAGCTACTTTTAGAATTGACCTTGGAGAGAATTCCGAAGTTGCACTACCCTCCGTAGCGGTTGCTGTTATTATATCTCCCAGTTCTGTATCTGGTGGTAATGGAATCCTAACATGAAACCGATTGGTATTGTCTGTATTACCGTCTGTATCTGTATACCCTGCGGTTGTGGCATCTAAATCTTGTGCCCCACCTTCTTGTACGGTTCCAATGTAAATTTGACCTTCTCCATAATCCTGAGAAGTACCCAATTGATTATCCCCAGCTGTCGCGGTGCCCTCATTTACATCCGTAAAGAAAAATTCCATTTGCACATTAGGTCTGGCCCATCCTTTTATAACCATTTCGTTGCCAGCAATATAAGCCGCTGTGATTAAAGGAAAGTTGGTTAAATTATTAGGACCCGTATCAGCATCTGCATTGTCATTTAAGGTAATTTCATCTGCATTTAAGTCGATTCCCAAACTAGGATTAATAGTACCATTGGCAAAAATTGAATTTTGAGTTAAGGTGTTATCGGTGCCATTGCTTACCACGATACCCGCTTCGCCATTGGTATAAATTCGATTTTGACTTACCGTATTTCCCGTTCCATCAATTAGTACACCCATGGCCTTTAGGGAGGCACCACAATTACCCCCATTTTGGCCAGCTCCAGTAATAGTATTTTCTAATAACATAACGCCATCTACCCCAGACAACTCAACATTAGCTGCACCAGGATTTTCCAATAAATTTTGAGCTATCGTAATTGCGTTACCGTTGTTTACTAAAATGTTGCCATTACATGCCGTTGTACCGTTGGAAATAAGGTGGTTTAGGTTGATGTTACTTGCTGTGCCACCATTAATATAGATTCCAGCATCTGAATTTCTAGAAATATAATTTGAGGTAATCGTTGCCGTACCAGCAGTTTGCTCTACGCCATAGTCTATATTACCTGCTTGCGCACCAATTGCATTAACACCAAGTACGTTGTTTGAAATAGTTGCACTACCACCTCTTACGCGTATTGCAGCATTATTATTGGCATAAACCGAGACATTCCTTACAGTAACATTAGTACCATTAAGGTCTAGTAAATCGCCCCCGTTTCTATGGATTTGAATCTCTGGTCGTTCATAAGTAGGTAATAGCGTGTTGCTAACCCCAACTCCTGTACCACCCGAACCCAGTACGCCGGTATTGGAATCCCCAGAATAAGCGGTTTGTGTTCTACCATCTATTATGGTATTTGTTCCGGTAACATCTGTAAGATTAGTGTTGTTATTAATAAAAATATCAAAAAAGCCTCCACCCTGGTAGTTGGCGTCTGCTGTTCTACCTAGGGGGTCACCCGTAGGGGGAATCATAAATATGGAAGTATCCTCTTCCGCTGCGGGGTCAAAAATACTATTCGCTGCTATATCTAAACCTGCTTCTCCTAAGTTATTACTATTGATAATGAATTGCTCCAAAGAACCTTGGCCCGACTCATTGGTGTTTACAATAGTATTAAAGTTGAAACCAAAATCGATATTAGCCACACCACTACTTGCAATACTTACTGCAGATAAACTCTGTGAATCTTGAAAAACACCTAAGGCAGAATCTGTGTTGGCTGCGGGGTTGGCCCCACCAATTTCATCAAGAACTTCATTATTGATGGTAGCATTACCAAAACTTCTATAGGTTTGTACAGGATAGCATTCTGTACAATTAATACCATTTGGCCTTGTAGAACGTACCGTAGGGTTTACTACTTTTATATAGTAATCACCATCTGCCATACCTCCAAAACTATAATCTCCGTTAGCGTTTGTATTGGTTCTTCGTACAAAATCACCATCGTCCTCATATAATTCCACAATAGCTCCTAAAACACCAACACCATTGGCGTTAGTCATGTTCCTACCAACACCTCCAGGATAGTTAACGTCCTCAAAAACAGTACCTGCAATTAGGTTAGAGGGCACCTTTAAAATTACAGCAGCAGAAATTAGAAAATCTTGCCCCACATTAACGTTTGCAGTTACTTGAGAGTCTCCTGGTGATATGTAAGTTGAAATATCATAGGTATCTAAATCTACCCCATAGGTAGCAGTATCATTATAATCTGGAGTAACCGTATTATCATACATAGTTGAATTGTAGGCATTATTGCCGGTTTGGCCACCATCTCCAGATAAATTAAATGTTTGATTGGCTTCGTTTGTAACAGTTAAGCTTTCTCCATTAGGATTTGTTGTTCCAGAACTATTGCCATCCAAAGTAGCATCACCTTCCCAAGATAAAAAAGAAGCTTTAGCTCCCGCACCAGCAATAGCATAAAAACTGTCTAAGGTAAACGAAGTACCCTCATTGCTTAGACCATCAAATCCCTGATACAAATTAATATTTACCGCAGGTAAATTAGGGTCCTCATAAAACACAAACAGCGACCATCCTCCCAAAACTGTAGCCGTAGAACAATAGTCGCCAGTGTTGTCTACATCTAAATCTGAAAAATCATATACATTGGTAGATGGGTCTGCTATACCTTGAACAATGCTTGTTACGTCACTAACATAGCCAAAAAAGTTTCTATTGGTTAGCGTGGTTTGGTATTGATAATTGGCATTTACAGTCTGGCCTTCAAAAGTAACCGTTCCGTCTACCGTAGTACTAGAATGTGCCCAATATAAATAAGCCCTAACCACCGTTCCTGTATTTGGTATGGGAGCAATTAACGTATTAGAAGAAGATGTAGTTATACTACAAGCATCTGTATTATTATCGTTAGTACGCAAAGTTCCACCCGTGGTAACGTAATCATAATAGCCATCAAATTCTTGAAACAAGGTTAGAGGGTCATTCGCTAAAATTTGAGAATTGATATACCCCCTTGCCGTATCACTATAATCTACCGTTGCATATTGTGCTGTTGCGTCTGTGAACCCAACAGTAAAATATTCTACCAACTCTGGAATACCATCATCAACTATAGGCACTGAAAAGGTTTGTACATTACCTACCCTACCATTGAAGGTAAGTGTCCCATTTACGGCGACATAGTCTGCACCATTAGTTGCAGTACCGTCGGTTACAGTATAATCAACTGTAAAAGGCGTGTGAAAAAATCCAAAAAACGTATTTCTACCGTGACGTTCTCTTACATGCGTTACTGTAAATACGGCTGTACCAGCGTCTTCATCTATGTAAACATCTTCCACAGCTATTTTTGGCCCTGGTGGCGAACAAGAAACATTAGCCTGCCAACCGTTACCGGTGGTATTATTGTCAGACACAAATCTAAAAGTTAAACATCCATCTTCATTGGTCGCGAAGATTTGTGTGGGAATGTTATCGTTGTCATAAGCGCCTATTAAATCCGCATCTGTGTCATCGCCGTCGTAGATATATAATAAGTCACCTGGAATTACATCAAATTGTGTAAAATCCAATTCCAAATAATTATCGCTATTATCAGGACAAATGGTATATTCAATATCCAAGTTATCCGCATATTGATTTACACCACCAGAATCTAAAAATATATCATCACAAGAATCTGCCGAATCCCCATCTGACATAATTAATGCGTCATTCGCTAAAATTATTCCATTAGCCGTATCCGTAATATCTACCCCAGCATTAGTAACAGAGGTGAAGTATACTTCAAATGCCTCATCCCCTTCAAAAATAATATCGTCAAGTATAGGCACAGAAAAGGTATCATCATCACCAACATTACCACTAAAATTAATAGAACCAGTTGTTGTTGTATAATCTTGACCTGCTATTGCAGAGCCATCTCTAGTTGCATAGTTAACGGTAAACGGGCCTGTTGCATTACCCCCAATATGTTCAACGGTAAAAGTAGCGGTACCATCATCTTCATTTACAGTTACATCTTGTACTCTAAGTTCTGGTTGGTAAGTAGCGGTAAATTGGACATTGTCTATAAAGATAGTATCACTCCCTTGCCAATTGGTATCCGCCGGATAAAAAATAACTGCAGGGTTAGAGGCTATCTCTGCTGCGGTTAAATTATAGGTTACAGTACCTGTACCCCCATTAATTCTTTGAATGAAGTTCCAACCATTGGTATCCGCATTATAAATAAAAACGTCTATTGCTTCACCACCGGCCGAATTAGCATTGTAATCCAAGGACAAGGAAGCAGATGTTGCTCCAGCCAACGGAACAAACCTATAAATCCATCGGTTATCAGTATTTCTGAATCTAAGTTGATTGTTAGATATAGTGATTCTACCCCCAAAAGGCGAACTACCGCCATCGCTTTGTTCTATCCAATTAGAGGAAAAATTTTGCGAACCATCGTTATTGGAATAGGAAGTATTGTTAAATCTATCTAAAAAGGTTTCTTGACCATAACTAGCAAAAACAATAAGTGCTAATGGCAATAAAACTATAACTCTTTTAAAATCAATCATAGATTAGGGGGGTATCTATCAACTTTCAAAAGTAGTTATGCAAATCTTTTGTTAAGAATATTTGTTGTAAACGGGCTAATATTAACAATCAAATAAGGTAAGATTGAAGTGAAATAAAAATCCAAACAAAAAAAAACGACCCTACAGGTCGTTTTTTAAAAATATGTTTTTGTTAATTACTCCATTATAATAAACTCTGATCGTCTATTTAATTGATGCTGGGTTTTGGTACAATACACTCCATCATCACAATTATTAAGCAGTAATTTTTCTCCATATCCTTCTCCTTGGAGCCTATCTCTAGAGATACCCTTAGAAACCATATAATCTACCGTAGCTTCCGCTCTTTTTTGAGATAACCATAGATTGTATTCGTCCCTACCCCTACTATCCGTGTGGGCATTAACCTTAAGACGTAAACTAGGATACTTTTCCATTGCAGCTATTACTTTTTGTATTTCAATTTCTGCATCTGGTCTTATGTTGTATTTATTTAAATCAAAATAGATGGTACTTAGCTGTAACAGTTTAGCTAAATCGTCTCCAAAACCGCCAGTTACTAAGTCTCTTTCTAAATAAAAATCTACAATCCTTGGTTTACCATAACTAGAAGGTAAAAATTCTTCTGCAGGCACGTAACCTTCCATTAATGCCCTAACAAAATTACCCTTGGAACAATCTAAAGTTAAAAAGTATTTTCCTTGGTTATCTGTAATGGCAGTGGCTAATTCCGTGTTGTCTTCGCCAATAAGCTTTACGGTAGCCCCTATCAATATTTCATTTGAAATACGGTCTCTAACCGTACCTGTAACTTCTTGTAAGCAATCTAATTGAAGTGCAATATCCTCTGTAAACGCATAAATATCATCATCTCCCATACTGCCTTCAAGCCTATTGGAAGAAAAGTACCCTTTTTTGGAAACGTCATCAATGATATAAGAGAAATCATCGAACTTACTATTAATTGGCCTACCTACATTAACAATTGGTTGATCATACTCTTGAAACGCAATTTTTGTTGCAAAAACATCTAAACCTCCTAAACCCGGGTGACCGTCTGATGAAAAGTAAAGCACATCATTTTTAGCGATAAAAGGGAAAGTTTCCCTTGCTTCCGTATTAATATTAACGCCTAAGTTCACAGGACTGCTAAACGTGCCGTCTCCTACAATTCTAACTTTCCAAATATCCGAAGCCCCTCTGGTACCGGGCATATCTGAGGCAAAATACAATTGCTTTTCATCCGGACTAAGCATTGGATGCGCTACTGAATACTCATCGCTATTAAAAGGTAACTCCGTTATATCTGTCCATTCACCATTTACTAAACTTGCCTGGTATATTTTTAAATTGGTGGTACCTTCACTACTTTTTACCCGTTTACCATCCGCAAAATTATTTCTGGTAAAATACATTGTTTCTCCATCTTTTGTAACAATTGATGTTGACTCATGAAACTTAGTATTTATTTCACCCGGTACCTTACTAACCATCTTGCTTGAATCTACCTGATACAAATCCAAAAAATCCTTGGCGTTCCATGTATGCCTGTATCTAGCCAAATTACCGGTATCCCTATCTGATGAAAAGATTAAACCTTGTTTGTAAAATGCAGGTGCAAAATCTGAATATTTAGAATTATACGGAAATGACGCTAAGGTGTATCTTCCAGAATTTTCTTCAATCTTAGCTATATAATCAGATTCTAAGGCTTTTCTTATAGAACTTGAAGAAGCTTTTGCAGCAAACTTTTCCATTATAGCTTCAGACTCTGCATACTTCTCTAACGTTTTTAAAGATTGTGCATATCTAAAATAATAGCCTGCCGTAATAACGGTATCGGCAGCCTCATATTCAGCAACCAATTTTTCATAAATATCCGCTGCTTCAGAATACCTTGCATTAAAATAGTAGGCATTACCCAATCTTTTTAACAAGTCTGGTGAGGTAAACCCTTTATCTAAAACTTTTTTATAAATATCGATTGCCGGGCTAAAGGAATACTCATCGTATTTTTGATTGGCCTTCTCCAGCGCCTTTTCTTGTGCAGTTATACCCCATATAGCAAGTAAACAAATGCTAAGAGAAATTATTCTTTTAGAAATCATACCAGCTTTTTTTTAGAAGAAACGAGGACTTATAGTTCGTTGAAAACGTTTTAACAATTCAAATCGGAGAAAAATTTCAAAAGACCCATCATTAAACCTTCTAGTACCAAGGTCCGTGGTTTCCTTATCGTATGCTAACCCCAACATTAGTTGATCCGTAATTTGAAATCCTGCCAATGCACTTAAAGCGGCGTCCCACCGATAAGCGGCTCCAAAACTGAATCTATCATTGAATAAAAAATTCGCAGAAACATCTACCTGTAAAGGGGCGCCTCCAACGGCTTTGGTCAATAAGGCAGGTTTAAACTTTAAATTACCATTTAAATCAAAAACATACCCTGTTATGAAATAAAAGTTTATACGTTCTGTTGCTAAAAAATTTACTGAATTGGCATCTGTATTATCGTTATCAAAATATTCTGTTTCTAGAATATTTGGTGCAGATAAACCTGCATAAAACTTATCTGTATGATAGTAAACGCCAAGCCCAAAATTTGGTGAAAACTGGTTGTCTATATTATCTTGGGCAACAACTTCCTCATCAAAATTTCTCAATTTCTGAAAGTCTAAACTCAACATATTTCCGCCACCTTTTAAACCAAAAGATAATTTAGCATCTCTAGCAACATCTATGGTATATGAAATAGTAGCATCTAAGTAAGTCTCTTGCACCGTACCATCTCCTATATTATCGTTTACCAAGGAAATACCGTAGCCTATTCTACTATTTCTAATAGGTGAATGCAGGTTTAACGTAAAAGTTTCTGGCGCACCTTCTAAACCAACCCATTGTGATCTATACAGAGCTGCAGCGGTAAGCTGGCCTCTTGATCCTGCATAGGCTGGATTTACCGTTAAGGTATTGAACATGTACTGCGTATACTGCGCATCTTGTTGTGCACTAATAGAATGCATTGAAACAACAGCAAATATTAACCCTATAATTATATTCCTCATTTTAAATTTCGTTTCCATATTATTTGCTAATGTATAAATAACTGCTATCCACAACATGTTCTCCAGAATCTGCATGATCATACTCAAATATGTAGTAATAAATACCCGCTGGCAAGTAATCATTTGCACTTAACGTAGAACGCCCTCTAGAACGCCCATCAAATGTGTTGTTAATGTTATTATAGTTTTTACCATCATAAACCAACACTCCCCATCTATTATAAATTTGCAGATTGTTGTTAACTGCTTTATCTACGTTTCTAATGAACAAAAATTCATTTTTATCATCACCATTTGGGGTAAGCAACTGATTTACCTCAATTTTCTCTGGATCAACCGTAACTGGTTCCAAATCTGGATCTAAATAATCTGGAGTACCATCATTATCCCAATCATCATTGGTAGGGTCGCCATCTCCGTTCGCATCTTCGTCAGGGGTGTCTATTCCGTCCCCGTCATCGTCCAGGTCACGGTAGTTCACGTCTTCCGTACCATCCGTATCCGGTAAATCGGTCGATGGGTCTTCTATCTCATCGTTTACGTCATAACCGTCGTTAACGTCACTTCCCTCGTAGCCATCGTCCAATCCGTCATTGTCAGTGTCAACCCCCGTATAGGTGTTGTCCGGCTCCCCATCATAATCAAAGTCGTGCCCCTCGTTACTGTCCGGTACCAAATCGTTATCGCTATCCTCATCTACATAGTCTGGTGTACCGTCTTGGTCCGTGTCCTCAGGGGTGATACCCTCGTTTCCGGATCCCTCGTAAGCATCG
>NZ_JBSWXQ010000015.1:2500-5700 GCF_056160685.1 Croceivirga sp. ABH4_376
CCTGAAGTGCTTAACCTTGCCAGTAAAAGTAACTCGTAGGCTCATTATGCAAAAGGCACGCCGTCACCACGAATGGCTCCGACCGCTTGTAGGCGTATGGTTTCAGGGTCTATTTCACTCCCTTGTTCAGGGTTCTTTTCACCTTTCCCTCACGGTACTGGTACACTATCGGTCTCCCAGGAGTATTTAGCCTTGGCGGATGGTCCCGCCGGATTCAAACAGGGTTTCACGTGCCCCGTCCTACTCAGGATACCACTATCTTTAACGCGCCTTACCTATACCGGGCTATCACCGTCTCTGGCCATGCTTTCCAACATGTTCTAGTTCGTTACGCAAAGAATGTCGTGGTCCTACAACCCCAATATTGCCGGAACAACATTGGTTTGGGCTGGTCCGATTTCGCTCGCCACTACTATCGGAATCACTCTTGTTTTCTTTTCCTCCGCCTACTTAGATGTTTCAGTTCAGCGGGTTGGCCTCTTTCGATGCTATGCCTTCAACATAGCGGGTTGCCCCATTCGGATATCCGCGGATCAACACTCATGTGCAGTTCCCCGCGGCTTTTCGCAGCTTATCACGTCCTTCATCGCCTCTGGGTAGCCTAGGCATCCCCCATACGCCCTTGCTTAGCTTGTCGCACTTTACTTATTAAAGTGCCCCTCGTAATCTTTACTATTTTTTGTATCCTACTCTCGTATTCTACTACTATTTGCTTTCAAGTTTCTTCTTTTGACTTCGCATCGATACTTAACGTACCGTGCTCCGTCCCAATATGTCAATGAACTTTTTATCCCAAATCATTCCAGGGATATCGTGGAGAATATCGGAGTCGAACCGATGACCTCCTGCGTGCAAGGCAGGCGCTCTAGCCAGCTGAGCTAATTCCCCATAACTAGTAGTTAGTAATGAGTAGTTAGTAGTTAGTACATAACTACATACCCAACTTCCAGAATTTCCTTTGTCCAATATTTTTTCGGGCATCAACCCAGAACTTCGCGCTTTTTAGTCTCGCGACTCGTAGTCTCAGGCAGACTCGAACTGCCGACCTCTACATTATCAGTGTAGCGCTCTAACCAGCTGAGCTATGAGACTTCTTAGGTCCAATAATTGACCACAATATAGTTATGGACAAAAAACAAAACGAAAACTTAAAGAAAACTACCTTCCTTCGCCAAAGTACGGGGCCGTGGGGCCAATCGTCTCTAGAAAGGAGGTGTTCCAGCCGCACCTTCCGGTACGGCTACCTTGTTACGACTTAGCCCTAGTTACCGATTTTGCCCTAGGCCGCTCCTTACGGTGACGGACTTCAGGCACTCCCGGCTTCCATGGCTTGACGGGCGGTGTGTACAAGGCCCGGGAACGTATTCACCGGATCATGGCTGATATCCGATTACTAGCGATTCCAGCTTCACGGGGTCGAGTTGCAGACCCCGATCCGAACTGTGACCGGCTTTGTAGATCCGCGCCCCCTTGCGGGGTGGCTTCCCTCTGTACCGGCCATTGTAGCACGTGTGTGGCCCAGGACGTAAGGGCCGTGATGATTTGACGTCGTCCCCACCTTCCTCACGGTTTGCACCGGCAGTCCCGTTAGAGTCCCCATCTTTACATGCTGGCAACTAACGGCAGGGGTTGCGCTCGTTATAGGACTTAACCTGACACCTCACGGCACGAGCTGACGACAACCATGCAGCACCTTGTAGATGGTCCGAAGAAAGGAGCGTCTCTGCTCCATGCAATCTACATTTAAGCCCTGGTAAGGTTCCTCGCGTATCATCGAATTAAACCACATGCTCCACCGCTTGTGCGGGCCCCCGTCAATTCCTTTGAGTTTCATTCTTGCGAACGTACTCCCCAGGTGGGATACTTATCACTTTCGCTTGGCCACAGAGTCCGAAAACCCTACAGCTAGTATCCATCGTTTACGGCGTGGACTACCGGGGTATCTAATCCCGTTCGCTCCCCACGCTTTCGTCCATCAGCGTCAGTATATAGTTGGTCACCTGCCTTCGCGATCGGTGTTCTATGTGATATCTATGCATTTCACCGCTACACCACATGTTCCGGCAACCCCACTATAACTCAAGACCAACAGTATCAAGGGCAGTCCCACAGTTGAGCTGTGGCCTTTCACCCCTGACTTATTGGCCCGCCTACGGACCCTTTAAACCCAATGATTCCGGATAACGCTCGGACCCTCCGTATTACCGCGGCTGCTGGCACGGAGTTAGCCGGTCCTTATTCTTACGGTACCGTCAGCACCCTACACGTAGGGTGGTTTCTTCCCGTATAAAAGCAGTTTACAACCCATAGGGCCGTCATCCTGCACGCGGCATGGCTGGATCAACCTTTCGGCCATTGTCCAATATTCCTCACTGCTGCCTCCCGTAGGAGTCTGGTCCGTGTCTCAGTACCAGTGTGGGGGATCCCCCTCTCAGGGCCCCTAATCATCGTTGCTTTGGTGAGCCGTTACCTCACCAACTAGCTAATGATACGCATGGCCATCCCTATCCGAAGTTCTTTAAACAGTAAATCATGCGATAAACTGTTGCTATGGGGCATTAATCTTCATTTCTAAAGGCTATTCCCCTGATAGGGGCAGGTTCCATACGCGTTCCGCACCCGTGCGCCGGTCGTCAGCAAAAAAGCAAGCTTTTTCCTGTTACCCCTCGACTTGCATGTGTTAGGCCTGCCGCTAGCGTTCATCCTGAGCCAGGATCAAACTCTCCATCGTTGTTCGTTAAATATCTCGCGATACCCCACGAACCCCAAGTTCCTTGACGTCAAAATGGTAATTCTCTTTACGCTGTCGTTTTGTCAATATGTCCAATGAACTTTTTGTCCTTGAAACCGATTCCTACTCCTTAATATCAATCACTCTCCTCGGTCTCGTCCCGCCAACCTCGTTGGTTAAGCGGCTGCAAATTTACAACTGTTTTTTTATCTGGCAAGCTTTTTTTGAAAAAAATTTCAAAACATCTTAGCGAAACAAAAAACATACTTTACATGAACTTTCCCCTTAAACACACTTGGTGTTTTTCGGGCTGCAAATGTAAAACGTCTTTTTTAATTACACAATGCTTTTTTGATTATTTTTTTTCAAGCCTCGAACCTAAAAAAAACAGTATGTCAATGAGCTTTAGAACTATCCCCTAAAACAAACCCTTTGTTGTTTTTCGGGCTGCAAATGTAACACCATTTCC
>NZ_JBSWXQ010000016.1:0-3015 GCF_056160685.1 Croceivirga sp. ABH4_376
GACCTGTTAAATCTGAAGTAGTGAAGCTGGTACCGTCCGTATAATTTAAAGTAAACGTACCGTCATTATTATCTACTGTGGAAGCAATTCCATTTCCATCTGCACCGTCTGCACCATCATTGCCTGCTGGACCTTGTGGACCTACCGCACCGTCTGCGCCATCATTACCTGCTGGGCCTTGAGGACCTGTTAAATCTGAAGTAGTAAAGCTGGTACCATCCGTATAATTTAAAGTAAACGTACCGTCATTATTATCTACTGTAGAAGCAATTCCGTTTCCATCTGCGCCATCTGCACCGTCAGCACCATTAGCACCCGCCGGACCCTGTGGGCCTACTGCACCGTCTGCGCCATCATTACCTGCTGGACCTTGTGGACCGGCTGGACCCTGTGGGCCTGAGTCTGGATTCACCCAACTATAATTACCACTTCCATCTGTGCTTAATACTTGCCCATTAGCACCTCCCGTTGGTAATTCAATTTCGTTCTGATCATCGTTATCGCCGTCTACATAATCTACCGTAAAGTTTCCATTACCATCATCGGTAACCGTAATATCATTAGCGCCTACAACGGTTTCCCTGTAATCCGATAAATCGATAGGTGTTGCCGTTGGATCATCGCTAAGCGTTAAATTATCTCCTGTCAAGGACAAATCTTGTAACTCGTTCGACGCGTCATTATCGTTATTAGCAGGAATCAAAGTACTTGGATCTATATACTCCCAAGAAGTACCATTCCATTGTATCATATCTCCCGCATTAGCACCATCCGCAAGTTTACCTAAGGTAACCGCGCTATCTGCTAATTCGTCCGTATTTACAGCTCCCGTTGCAATTTCATTGCTTGTAATACCGTCTGCTGCTACATCTAATGTGTACGGACTTACCGTAGAGCCAGCCCCTGAACGTACCAATGTACCGTCTGTGGGTCCTACCACTTCGTTACCTATAACACCATCATTCTCTGTTACGGTCACAGAACCTAAATCTACTAAGGTCCATTCCGTACCATCCCACTGCATTACTTGTCCATTTGCGGTACCGTTCGCTAATTTTTCTAATGCAACTGCATCATCTGCAAGCTCTGCAGTACCTACAGCTCCTGCCGCAATTTCTAAGGTAACATCCTCAAAGGTTGCGTTTGCTCCACCGGTAACTGTTAAATCTGAAGAAGAAATTGTTCCATCTGCTATTGCGGCTTCGTCAACAGCAACTGTATAAGCCGTATTATTTCCTGTTGTACTTGGAGTTACCGATACACCATTACCCGCTACAACTGAAGTAGTGGTTTGATTTGCCTGTATCGCAGGAGTCAAATCTAATCCTGTTGAAGCTTCGCCATTTACCGTATTAACTAATTCGTTACTACCATTTAATGTTACTGTATTGCTATTGATGATATCTACTGGTGCTCCTGTAACACCATTTACCGTAGTGGTCAATTCATTTCCGCTACTAGCATTGGCTACAGTTGTAGTTGTGTCTACCGATAAATCAAAATCATCACCAGTTCTTACTACCGTAACCGAACCGTCTGCTGAAGCAACAGTTTGTATCTCATTCAACGGATTTGAATCCGCATCACGAATGTCTATGGTGGTACTTGCACCATCTGTAATCGTTAATTCTACACTTTCATTGGCTACACCACCAGCTCCCTGACCTAAGTCTTGGTCGTCTGTACCGTCTAAAGCATCTACATATGCTTTAGTTGCAGCATCTTGAGCGTTGGTTGGGTCGGCAATATTGGTAATAGCCGCTCCTCCACCGTCATTTCCGTCGGCCAATACTTCACTTAAATTCTGTATCTCGTTCAACGGATTTGAATCCGCATCACGAATATCTATGGTTGTGCTTGCACCATCCGTAATCGTTAATTCTACACTTTCATTGGCTACACCACCAGCTCCTTGACCTAAGTCTTGGTCGTCTGTACCGTCTAAAGCATCTACATATGCTTTAGTTGCAGCATCTTGAGCGTTGGTTGGGTCGGCAATATTAGTAATAGCCGCTCCTCCACCGTCATTTCCGTCGGCCAATACTTCACTTAAATTCTGTATCTCATTCAACGGATTTGAATCCGCATCACGAATATCTATGGTGGTACTTGCTCCATCTGTGATGGTTAATTCTACGCTTTCATTGGCCACACCACCTGCTCCTTGACCTAAGTCCTGGTCGTCTGTACTATTTGTAGCTAATTCCGCTAAAGCCTCTTCAACGTTGTTAGCGACAAAGTTACCTGCTGCATCGGTGATAGCTACCTCAGTTGCTGTTTGGTCGTCAGTACCAATAAATGTTACAGGTGTACCATTTCCATTATCATATGTAAACGTCCCATCGCCATTATTGGTTAGGTCTCCTTTTGCTATTGTTTGCGCAACACCATTTTCGTTGGTGTAGGTAAACGTACCGTTACCATTATCTGCAATATTGGTATTAGTTTCTGCAATACTTACCGAAGCAACATTCAAATACAAACCTCCGTCACTACCAACAGTGATGTCGTTGTTTGCATCGTTACTAACAAAATCGAAAGTTTGTGCTGTCCCCGTTTCATCTGTATAGGTGTATGTTCCATCACCATTGTTAACTAATGTACTAATGCTTGTATCGCTTATAGTAGTCGTTGTTCCCGATGCATCCGTAAATTCATACGTGCCATCACCATTGTCTACCAACGCCACTGTTCCTGCAGCAGCGTTGATTTCATCTATTGCAGCTTGTACGTCAGTAGCCGCAAGACCACTGGTGGTATTATCATATGGGTTGCTGGATGCTCTGGTATCGATAGTCTGAGTGTTGCCAGCTTCGTCCGTATAGGTGTACGTTCCGTCTCCGTTATCGGCAACCGTACTTAAACTCGTATCGCTGATTGTAGTCGTTGTTCCCGATGCATCTGTAAATTCATACGTGCCATCGCCATTGTCTACCAACGCCACTGTTCCTGCAGCAGCGTTGATTTCATCTATTGCAGCTTGTACGTCAGTAGCCGCAAGACCACTGGTGGTAT
>NZ_JBSWXQ010000017.1:0-1881 GCF_056160685.1 Croceivirga sp. ABH4_376
TTGCCATTGCAAAATCCGGAATTCCTTATGATGAGAAATATGTGTCGAAATTGAACTAAAAGAACTTGTTTTTTAACTCAGTTCTTTGTTAGCACCAGTTTTTATTCAGTTATTGGTTTAATAAATTCAGTCAATTTTTTCTCATTTATTTCATTCACTTTGTCCCAACCCATATCCTTTGTTGGAAACGCAGCTCCTCTTGTTAAATCGAGAATTTTTTTGTTTTTGTCAATCAGATAAGCTGCTGGATAGTCCAGTTTATGATTGAAGCCGCTAATCATTATCGATGATTTGTCAATAGGTTCAGATTCAGATGGAATTAAATGGATTCTTTTGTCATATTTAGAAGCCATTTTTTTCAAATCCTTCTTTTTGTTCCAAAAGAGAACTATAAATTCAATTTCTCCATCATATTTTTGAGCTAACTTATTTAATGTGGGAATTTCTCCCCAACACGGTCCACACCAAGTTGCTGAAGTCAAGAGCACAATAGGTTTATCGATTTTATCTGTGCTAATTGTATTCTTTTTTATTGTTTTAAAATCGTAATTCGATAAATACTTCCCCTTAATACAGTTATTTACAAGAGAGTCAAATAATGCTCTTGCCTTATCATTTTCTTTGTCTTTCCAAGCTTGATTTATTTGTTTATTTAAATCTTCAATGCAATTATCCACTACATCTTTGTAATAGAGTTTTTCAGTTGTTTGACTCCAACAGTTTATTGAAATTAAAATTCCAATTGCAAAAAATAGTTTTCTCATAAGTTTGTGTTCAAATTGGTGCTAACGGTAAATGTATGGCAAGTTGCGCCCAAAAAAGCGCGTACCATACGGTTGGGAATAAATATAGTAAATTAAGGTTGAATTTCCGTCTGGAAATTCGACCGCAATTAGCTATACATCTTGTTATAAATTGCCTGCAGGGCGAATCAAACCCTTGGCACGATAGTAAAATAAAAGCCTTGGAGTTTTGCCGTATTAATCAATCCGTCCACGTCCACCTTGGGTAACCCTTGCGCACCGGCGGCAAAAAGGACGGCAACAAGCCAAACTCTATTTTAAGACCCAAACCTTTGGTTTTGGTAAGACTGAAGCTTAAAAAGAAAGCTCTTTTTTGCTTTTCTGATAAACGTTATACTACGCATTACAGCGTCCGACTAGCACGCTAAAAGCAAAAAAGGGAAGGTAACAGACCTAACACTACTTTTTTAAGTGCGTGTTATTTATAACGGTAAATGTATGGCAAGTTGCGCCCAAAAAAGCGCGTACCATACGGTTGGGAATAAATATAGGAAATTAAGGTTGAATTTCCGTCTGGAAATTCGACCGCAATTAGCTATACATCTTGTTATAAATTGCCTGCAGGGCGGCTCAAACCCTTGGCATGATAGTAAAATTAAAGCCTTGGAGTTTTGCCGCATTAATCAATCCGTCCACGTCCACCTTGCGTCACCCTTGCGGACAGGCGGCAAAAAGGACGGTAACAAGCCAAACTCTACTTTAAGACCCGAACCTTTGGTTTTGGTTAGACTTAAACGTAAAAAGACAGCTTTTTTTTGCTTTTCTGATAAACGTTCTACTGCGCATTGAAAAGTCCGACTAACACGCTAAAAGCAAAAAAGGGAAGGTAACAAACCTAACCCTACTTTTTTAAGTGCGGGTTATTTATAACGGTACGTGTATGATTAGTTGCGGACTTTTCCAACGGAAAATGTCCGCCTGACTCTAAAGATAATTGATTGTAAAGGATTCCGTTTAAGGAATTCGACCGCAATTAATTATACACCGCTTAAGTTTAATTCTTGTTATTTTAAAGTAATAAACCAGAAAGAAAAAAAGCGTAGAATAAGGTTAATATACACCGAGAAACCTAGATTTC
>NZ_JBSWXQ010000018.1:0-1207 GCF_056160685.1 Croceivirga sp. ABH4_376
CTTAAGTTTGATTCTTTTTAAATTGATGTAATAATAAGAAAGAACAAAAGAGAGGAATAAGGTCAATATAGCCATAGGAACTATCGATTCCGTCAACATTGATGACCCCCTCTCTTTTCCACTAAGAATTCGTTCAGTTCTGTGAGACCTAGATCTCGTTTTCAAGTTGTTGAATTGGTAGTGGTATGTCCTTTCCCAAAACATTTTCTTATGGATAAATATAAAGAAATTCATGGAGTAGATATCAGTAAAGATGTATTTGATGTTATGGATACCAACGGTAACCATCATCAATACGACAATAGCCTAAAAGGTTTTAAGTTATTTCTAAAGTCAATAAATACGGAAGCCTTGGTGGTCATGGAGGCCACGGGCTATTACCACTATTTATTGGCACAGTTTTTATATGATCAAGGCATCCATGTTTCGGTAGTCAATCCTTTATCGGTCAAACGCTTTGTTCAAATGAAATTAAGCAAGGTCAAGACAGATAAGAGCGATGCCAGAGCCATATGTGACTATGCACAAGTGAATCAAGTACCTCTATATGATGGTAAAGGAGCTGAACAATCAGAGAGTCTCCAACTATTGGCATTAATGGACATATACTTGAAACAGCGCACACAACTAAAGAATAAGTTGCACGGTGAAAAAGTACTGGGTATACCATCAAAGACAGTCTATAACTCTTTAAAAAAATCATTGGCTGAATTGGACAAGCAACTCTCCGGTTTACAGGAAAGATTGATGTCTCTGGTAAAAAAGAGCCAACAACAACAGTTGAGCAACTTAAAGAGCATACCTGGTCTAGGCGATAAAACGGCTGCTCTTTTGATTGTACTTACCGAAGGATTTACCAAGTTTGAAACTGCGGCCCAACTATGCAATTATGCAGGTATCACACCAACAATAAGGCGTTCGGGAAGTAGTGTCAGGGGTAGGAGCAGGATAAGTAAGGTTGGAAATAGAAAACTTCGAAATCTTTTATTTTTATGCGCTTTTTCTGCTTGTAAGTACAACAAACAATGCAAAGCAATCTATGAACGAATCGTAGCTAAGGGAAAAAGCAAAAAACTTGCCCTGATAGCGGTATGCAACAAGCTTTTAAAACAGGCTTTTGCCATTGCAAAATCCGGAATTCCTTATGATGAGAAATATGTGTCGAAATTGAACTAAAAGAACTTGTTTTTTAACTCAGTTCTTTGTT
>NZ_JBSWXQ010000019.1:0-1203 GCF_056160685.1 Croceivirga sp. ABH4_376
AACAAAGAACTGAGGTGAAAAACAAGCTTTTTTAGCTTAAAATTGACACAAAGTTCTCATCATAGGGAAGTCCATTTTTTACAACGCCAAAAGCTTGTTTGAGTAATTTATTACAAACCGCGATTAAAGCCAACTTCTTGCTTTTGCCTTTGGCTACCAATCGGTCATAAATTGCCTTACAGGCCCTATTGTATTTACAGGCATTAAAGCTACACATGAACAATAGTTTTCTCAGTTTGGGATTCCCCATTTTGCTTATTCTCGGCCTTCCCTTGATACTTGAACCGGATTCCCTGGTCGTTGGTGTTAGACCAGCGTAACTGCACAGTTCACTTGCTGTATCGAAACGCCTAAAACCGTCAGTGAAGACCAAGAGCAACAAAGCCGATTTATTACCTATTCCAGGAATTGATTTAAGTAAGGTAAGTTCCTTTGCGTTGTCCTGTCTTACCTTTTCTTCCAATACACTTTCTAGTTTTTCAATCTCCTTTTCGGTATGGCGCAATTGTCTTCTTAACGAGTTGACAACCAATTTTGATGGGTTTCCTAAAACCGCTTCGCCATGAAGCTTGTTCTTTAATTGGGTGGTCTGTTTAGTGTAAGTGGCGAGTAAACGAACTATTTGCAGACATTCTTGCTGCGAGCTGCTTTCTCCCTTCCATAAAGCGGGATTCTGGCTTCTTCCGTATTCAAAAAGTTGTTTGGCATCGCTCTTATCGGTCTTTACCTTACTAAGTTGCATCTGGATAAAACGTTTTACCTTTAAGGGATTTTCTACAGAAACCGCCCTACCGTTTTCTAAAAGAAAATAGGCCAACTTATAATGATAATAGCCCGTGGCCTCCATTACGAATTGTGATTGCTCTCCACTAAGCTTCATCAACTTTTTAAAACCGCTGTAACTGTTTTTGATTTGATGAAAAGTGCTTCCATCGTAAACATCCAAGGTATCCTTACTAACATCGATACCAACAAAATCTTTATTTTTAATCATGGATAAATGAATTGGAAAGAAAAAGCTACTGGGTATTCCACAACTTGAAAGCGAGATCTAGGTCTCATAAAACTGAACGAATTCTAAGTAGTAAAGCGTAGGGATTATCAATGTTGACGAAATCTAGGTTTCTCGGTGTATATTAACCTTATTCTACGCTTTTTTTCTTTCTGGTTTATTACTTTAAAATAACAAGAATTAAACTTAAG
>NZ_JBSWXQ010000020.1:0-972 GCF_056160685.1 Croceivirga sp. ABH4_376
TTGCCGAACCAAAAGCGGTAGAGAAATCCACGTCGAAACCAGAAGCATACGCCCCGGTAAGGGTCACATCAAAAGTAGCGGTAACGCCCACGCCTTCGGTAACGATAACATCGGTCTGTACAATGGAAAGACCTTCCGTACCGGTACTGTCATCATCATTGATGATACCATTTGCGGTGGCATTGTTTATAGGCGCCAACGGATTGGTAGTGCTGTTCAAGGTAACGGTATAGGCTTCTTGCGGCTCGATGATGGCATCATCCAAGATGGAAACTACGATTTGTTGTACTTCGCCATCATTACCAACGAAAGAAATAGTTCCATTGGTTATCGGCGTAAAGTCAGTTGCGGTTGCCGAACCAAAAGCGGTAGAGAAATCCACATCGAAACCAGAAGCATACGCCCCGGTAAGGGTAACATCAAAAGTAGCGGTAACGCCCACACCTTCCGTAACGATAACATCGGTCTGTACAATGGAAAGCCCTTCCGTACCGGTGCTATCATCATCATTGATGATACCATTTGCTGTCGCATTATTGATGGGTACCAACGGATTGGTAGTGCTGTTCAAGGTAACGGTATACGCTTCTTGCGGCTCGATTATGGCATCATCCAAGATGGAAACCACGATTTGCTGCACTTCGCCGTCATTACCAACGAAAGAAATAGTTCCATTGGTGATAGGCGTAAAGTCAGTTGCGGTGGCCGAACCAAAAGCGGTAGAGAAATCCACATCGAAACCAGCAGCATAGGCCCCGGTAAGGGTCACATCAAAAGTAGCGGTTACACCCACACCTTCGGTCACGATAACATCGGTCTGTACAATGGACAAACCTTCCGTACCGGTACTGTCATCATCATTGATAATACCGTTTGCTGTCGCATTATTGATGGGTACCAACGGATTGGTAGTGCTGTTCAAGGTAACGGTATAGGCCTCTTGCGGCTCGATTATGGCATCATCCAAAATAG
>NZ_JBSWXQ010000021.1:0-843 GCF_056160685.1 Croceivirga sp. ABH4_376
TGTGATGATGATGGTGATGGTTTGACCAATGGGGAAGAAGCAATAGAGGCCACGGACCCTTTGAACCCGGATACGGATGGGGACGGTATACAGGACGGACAAGAGGTTACGGATACCACGGACCCACTGGGTCCTTGCGACCCGGCACAAGCTGCAGGGTATACGGGTTACGATGGCACCAATGCTATTTGGCAGGCAGCGGATTGTGATGGTGATAGTGTTACCAATGGCGAAGAGGCTACCAACGGTACAGACCCTTATTTAGCTTCTGGCGATACCGATGGAGATGGTATCATTGACGATGTTGAAATCAACAACGGAACGGATGAGAGCGAACCTTGTGACCCGGCACAGGCTGCAGGGTATACGGGCTACGATGGCACCAATGCCATTTGGCAGGCAGCGGATTGTGATCTGGACGGAGTTACCAATGGCGAAGAGGCTACCAACGGTACAGACCCATATTTAGCATCAGGGGACACCGATGGAGATGGAATAACGGATGATGTTGAAATCAACAACGGAACGGATGAAAACAGTCCCTGTGACCCAACACAAGCTGAAGGGTATACGGGATATGATAGTACGAATGCCATTTGGCAGGCTGGGGATTGTGATGGTGATGGGGTTACCAATGGCGAAGAGTTAATTAATGGTACCAATCCCTATTTTACGGACGAGGACAGCGACGGTGATTTGGTATTGAACGGAACGGACGAAGATGACGATAACGATGGTTTATTGGATGTTGAGGAGTATGATTGTCCTGTTGGCGGATCACAATTAGAATGGGGCACGCATGATTGGCCCGATGGTAGTCCAGAGGACGATTTGTCATCTACG
>NZ_JBSWXQ010000022.1:0-748 GCF_056160685.1 Croceivirga sp. ABH4_376
CCGTATCCTCACCACTTGGCGGAACGTAGCCATCCGTTGGTTGCCCCTCTATATTGTCAGGAATACCATCGTCGTCACTGTCGATGTCCAGGCTATCCGGTCTGCCATCGTTGTCCGAATCTATAGTACCATCCCCTTCCACGGTATCCAGGATTCCATCGTTGTCATCATCTAAATCAACAACATCTGGAACGCCGTCACCGTCGGTATCAGGGCCGTTGTCAGGGTCCAAATAATCCGGGGTACCGTCCTGGTCCGTATCGTCATTGGTAGGGTCGCCATCTCCGTTCGCATCTTCGTCAGGGGTGTCTATTCCGTCCCCGTCATCGTCCAAATCACGGTAGTTAACGTCCTCCGTACCATCCGTATCCGGTAAATCGGTCGCTGGGTCTTCTATCTCATCGTTTACGTCATAACCGTCGTTAACGTCGCTTCCCTCGTAGCCATCGTCCAATCCGTCATTGTCCGTGTCCACTCCCGTGTACGTGTTGTCCGGCTCCCCATCATAATCAAAGTCGTGCCCCTCGTTACTGTCCGGTACCAAATCGTCATCGCTATCCTCATCTACATAGTCTGGTGTACCGTCTTGGTCCGTGTCCTCGGGGGTGATACCCTCGTTTCCAGTTCCCTCGTAAGCATCGTCCAATCCATCGTTGTCCGTATCCTCACCACTTGGCGGAACGTAGCCATCCGTTGGTTGCCCCTCTATATTGTCAGGAATACCATCGTCGTCACTGTCGATGTCCAG
>NZ_JBSWXQ010000023.1:0-645 GCF_056160685.1 Croceivirga sp. ABH4_376
TCCGTATCCTTATAACTACAGTCCCAACTTAAATCATCTATTAAAATCACGGTACCTAAAGCAGTTGTTGTAGAAATAGAATTGGTCCACTCTATAAATATATCGTCTACAGCAAAACTTAAATTAAATACAACGTCACTTTCTGTAGTATTGCTGGCATTAGGAACCAATCGCAACCCTTCAAAAGAACCGCCCCCTAAATCCGCGACTACAGTAGGGTCTACAACAGTATAATCTATTCCCGCAACCAAAGGAATTATAACCCCATCAACTGATGCCGTAACCCTGATTTGATCAGTATATATACCAGTATAAGATCCTGATCCATCATGAGCATCAATATCGGCAACTGTAAATGAAAGATTGGTCACCGGACGTTCAAAACCAATCCGATATCGAAATGAGCCATTAGAGAGTTCATCTTCAAGGGCATTTATCTTTAGTCCATATTTACCGACCACAAAACCATATTCTGCATAATAATTAGGTATCAAAGCAAAATCCGTACCCGTATTATCAGATGTAATCGTATTACCATCTATAATAGTGGTTCCCGTAGATGACAAATCGTCCTCTGGACTACCATCGGGCCAATCATGCGTGCCCCATTCTAATTGTGATCCGCCAACAGGACAATCATACTCC
>NZ_JBSWXQ010000024.1:0-562 GCF_056160685.1 Croceivirga sp. ABH4_376
ACCGTGACCGCCGATGTTACCGACGTAGCCGGCAACCCGGCCACCGATAACGACCCGATTACTTTGGACAATACCCTACCGACCATCGATATCGATTTGCCTATAGAAGGCGATAACATCGTAAATGCAAGTGAGGATGGTGACGTGACCATTTCCGGTACCACTACCGATGTGGAGGACGGGCAGACCGTGACCGTTACCTTCTCCGATGGGACCAACACCGTTACCACTACGGCTACCGTGACCAGTAACACGTGGACGGCAACAGATGCCGATATCTCAGGTTTGGACAACGGTACTATTACGGTGACCGCCGATGTTACGGACGTAGCAGGTAACCCGGCAACCGATAACGACCCGGTTACCTTGGACAATACAATACCGACTATAGATATTGATTTACCTATAGAAGGCGATAACATCGTAAATGCAAGTGAGGATGGTGACGTGACCATCTCCGGTACCACTACTGATGTAGAGGACGGACAGACCGTGACCGTTACCTTCTCCGATGGTACCAACACCGTGACTACTACGGCTACCGTTTCTGGTAATACTTGGA
>NZ_JBSWXQ010000025.1:0-418 GCF_056160685.1 Croceivirga sp. ABH4_376
CCGTTCGCATCTTCGTCAGGGGTGTCTATTCCGTCCCCGTCATCGTCCAAATCACGGTAGTTAACGTCCTCCGTTCCATCGGTATCCGGTAAATCGGTCGCTGGGTCCTCTATCTCATCGTTAACGTCATAGCCGTCGTTAACGTCGCTTCCCTCGTAGCCATCGTCCAATCCGTCATTGTCCGTGTCAACCCCCGTGTAGGTGTTGTCCGGCTCCCCATCATAATCAAAGTCGTGCCCCTCGTTACTGTCCGGTACCAAATCATTGTCGCTGTCATCGTCCAGATAATCAGGAGTACCGTCTTGGTCCGTGTCCTCGGGGGTGATGCCCTCGTTTCCAGTTCCCTCGTAAGCATCGTCCAATCCATCGTTGTCCGTATCCTCACCACTTGGCGGAACGTAGCCATCCGTTGGTTGCC
>NZ_JBSWXQ010000026.1:0-374 GCF_056160685.1 Croceivirga sp. ABH4_376
GTACATGGTCTCCCGCTTTGGCAGGCGCTGGCACCTATACCTACACCGTTGCGGCTATGGCACCTTGTGGCACCGATGCTACGGCTCAAATTGTGGTAACCGAACAAGCGGCACCGGATGCAGGTACTAACGGTAGCCTAATCATTTGTGAGGGAGATACGGTAACCGCTTCACAACTCTTTGCACAACTTGGTGGTACCCCGGATACTGGAGGTACTTGGTCTCCCGCTTTGGCAGGGGCTGGCACCTATACCTATACCGTTGCGGCTACATCACCCTGTACCACCGATGCAACGGCACAAATCGTGGTAACCGAACAAGCGGCACCTGATGCAGGTACTAATGGTTCTTTAGTTATCTGTGAAGGCGATACG
>NZ_JBSWXQ010000027.1:0-336 GCF_056160685.1 Croceivirga sp. ABH4_376
CGTTTACTTTAAATTATACGGACGGTACCAGCTTTACGACTTCGGATTTAACAGGTCCTCAAGGTGCTCAAGGCCCAGCAGGTAATGATGGTGCGGACGGTGCAGTAGGTCCACAGGGTCCAGCGGGTCCACAAGGCCCAGCAGGTAATGATGGCGCTGATGGTGCAGTAGGTCCACAGGGTCCAGCCGGACCACAAGGCCCAGCAGGTAATGATGGCGCAGATGGTGCAGACGGAAACGGTATCGCTTCGACAGTAGATAATAATGACGGTACGTTTACTTTAAATTATACGGACGGTACCAGCTTTACGACTTCGGATTTAACAGGTCCTCAAG
>NZ_JBSWXQ010000028.1:0-309 GCF_056160685.1 Croceivirga sp. ABH4_376
CTATTTTGGATGATGCCATCATCGAGCCGCAAGAGGCCTATACCGTTACCTTGAACAGCACTACCAATCCGTTGGTACCCATCAATAATGCTACCGCAAATGGTATTATCAATGATGATGATAGCACCGGTACGGAAGGTTTGTCCATTGTACAGACCGATGTTATCGTTACGGAAGGCGTGGGCGTTACCGCTACTTTTGATGTTACCCTTACCGGAGCGTATGCTTCTGGTTTCGACGTGGATTTCTCTACCGCTTTTGGTTCGGCAACCGCCACTGACTTTACGCCTATCACCAATGGAACGATTA
>NZ_JBSWXQ010000029.1:0-243 GCF_056160685.1 Croceivirga sp. ABH4_376
TAGATGAGGATAGCGATGACGATTTGGTACCGGACAGTAACGAGGGGCACGACTTTGATTATGATGGGGAGCCGGACAACACGTACACGGGGGTTGACACGGACAATGACGGATTGGACGATGGCTACGAGGGAAGTGACTTGAACGACGGCTATGACGTAAACGATGAGATAGAAGACCCAGCGACCGATTTACCGGATACGGATGGTACGGAGGACGTTAACTACCGTGATTTGGACGATG
>NZ_JBSWXQ010000030.1:0-237 GCF_056160685.1 Croceivirga sp. ABH4_376
GTTTAGAATGATAAACTCAAAGAAATATTATGGACAAGAAAAAAGCAGGAAAAATCTCATTAATAGTTTCAATCATTGGATTAGTAATACTCATAATAGGAGTTGGATTTCAACTTTACGGAGTAAATAATGATAATTATTCCACTATTGGCGGACTTTTAAACTCATTTGGACTCATAGTTCTAGCGGTTGGATTTATAATTTATGGGCTTAAAAACAAATAAAAACGCACTACAA
>NZ_JBSWXQ010000031.1:0-223 GCF_056160685.1 Croceivirga sp. ABH4_376
CCGTTCGCATCTTCGTCAGGGGTGTCTATTCCGTCCCCGTCATCGTCCAAATCACGGTAGTTAACGTCCTCCGTTCCATCGGTATCCGGTAGATCGTTCGCAGGGTCCTCTATCTCATCGTTTACGTCATAGCCGTCGTTAACGTCGCTTCCCTCGTAGCCATCGTCCAATCCGTCATTGTCCGTGTCCACTCCCGTGTACGTGTTGTCCGGCTCGCCGTCAT
>NZ_JBSWXQ010000032.1:0-220 GCF_056160685.1 Croceivirga sp. ABH4_376
ACTTTTGATGTGACCCTTACCGGGGCGTATGCTTCTGGTTTCGACGTGGATTTCTCTACCGCTTTTGGTTCGGCAACCGCAACTGACTTTACGCCGATAACCAATGGTACTATTTCCTTCGTTGGTAATGATGGCGAGGTACAACAAATCGTGGTTTCTATTTTGGATGATGCCATCATCGAGCCACAAGAGGCCTATACCGTTACCTTGAACAGCACTA
>NZ_JBSWXQ010000033.1:0-211 GCF_056160685.1 Croceivirga sp. ABH4_376
CCACACCTTCGGTCACGATAACATCGGTCTGTACAATGGAAAGCCCTTCCGTACCGGTACTGTCATCATCATTGATAATACCGTTTGCTGTAGCATTATTGATTGGTACCAACGGATTGGTAGTGCTGTTCAAGGTAACGGTATAGGCCTCTTGTGGCTCGATGATGGCATCATCCAAAATAGAAACCACGATTTGTTGTACCTCGCCATC
>NZ_JBSWXQ010000034.1:0-201 GCF_056160685.1 Croceivirga sp. ABH4_376
CGGTAAGGGTCACATCAAAAGTAGCGGTAACGCCCACACCTTCGGTCACGATAACATCGGTCTGTACAATGGAAAGCCCTTCCGTACCGGTGCTGTCATCATCATTGATGATACCGTTTGCTGTCGCATTATTGATGGGTACCAATGGATTGGTAGTGCTGTTCAAGGTAACGGTATAGGCCTCTTGCGGCTCGATGATGG